>RAZD01000102.1 GCA_003612525.1 bacterium C-53
TCCGTCTGGCAGACCGTTATATCAGTATTCAGGAAGCCACTGAGGGATATGATTACACCATTTATGATATGAACTACCGGGAACTGGACGGGGGCGTATATGACAATCCGGACATAACAATCAGACAGGCACTTGATGAGATTGTGACGGATTTGAAAGAACCTATGCACAGGAGTGAGCTGGAGGGAAATATTCACACCTATGATGAACTGATACCCATTGATTATGACGAACTGACAGAGAAAGCGGAGCAGGAAGCAAAATATGGAATTGAAAACCGTATCCGGAAGGATGCGGAGGAACGTAAGGCGGTGGCAGACTTTAAAGCCAGAACAGAGGAATTATTTCATGGCATCAACGGGCAGACACAGGAGGATATAGAGCTGAGTGTCTACGCTTATTTGCAGTCTAAAATTGATGAGTATGAGATAAATATAGAGCTTGTAGATGTAGCAGTATCCGGAAGCCGGTGCAGAGGTTTGGAGGAAGCTGCTTCTGACCTTGATGTGGTGGTGGAGTACCGAGGAAGGGAAAGCGAGGATGATCTGTTCAATGCCTTTAACGAGGACGGTTTTACAATCGGCGGCGTTAAGGTAGACATCAATCCTATTACGGAGGGCAAGACCGGGACACTTGGGGAGTACCTTCCGGGTGTGGAAGCCTATCTTGAGGAAAAACGAGCCGCCATGCAGGAGAAAGCCGCAGAGCAGTCACAGGAGGTAAAACAGACGGTTGTTACCCTTACAGTGGCGGAGTGCGGGGAGTTTCACAATCTCGGAGAATACTATGAGAATATCGCAGGCGTGGAGGAAGCAATCGCCATTTTCAACCGGATACCACCGGATAGGATGAATGGTATCCCAAGCATCGGCATCAATATCCACACAGAAGGAACAGAAAGTTATGAGGACACGCAGATGGATATTGTTTCGGGCAGAGTTGCGGATTTGGAGATTCTGGACTATGTGCCGGATATTACGGACAATCCGAAGGCGGTGGAGGTCATTGCGGAGCTGATCGACAAGCTGCCGGATATAGAGGT
>RAZD01000103.1 GCA_003612525.1 bacterium C-53
AACGGGGCGGAGGACATTACGCTGCTGCACTGCAATACCCAGTATCCGACCCCGGTGTGTGATGTAAACCTGCTTGCAATGACACAGATGCGGAAGGAAACAGGGCTTCCCGTCGGGTATTCCGACCATACGCTGGGAACGGAAATCCCCATTGCGGCGGCGGCGCTTGGAGCGTCGGTCATCGAAAAGCACTTCACACTTGACAGAAGCATGGAAGGGCCCGACCACAGGGCAAGCCTTGAACCGTGTGAACTGAAGCGGATGGTGGAGGGAATCCGGAAGACGGAACTGGCGCTGGGGGACGGAAGGAAGAGAGCGTCCCTGTCAGAGAGCGGGAATATAAGAACCGTCAGGAAGAGCATCGTGGCGGCCTTAGACATCAGGAAAGGCGAGGCATTTACGGAAGAGAATCTGACAACGAAGCGCCCGGGGGATGGGATTTCCCCGATGCGGTGGCATGAGGTTTTAGGGCAGGTTTCCAGGCGGGATTTTAAGAAGGATGAATTGATTCAGCTGTAGACAGAGGGGCACCTTGATAATTGAATAGACTTTACACTTTCCGTACGTTCTGCTATAATCATATTGTAAGAACCGGTTGGCAGACAGAAAAAAGGGCGGTGATTCCATGACTGAGGGTGAAATGTTAAAATTGTCAGTTGAAGAGTACTCCAGGTTACAGGGGTATATGCTTTTGGTAGAGAAAGACTCAGAGGTATATAAAGCGATGAAAGTGCGTTATACGGAATTAAAAATTATACTTACTGCGTCTGGTGTAAATCTTACTGAGCTGGACAGGATTAAGGAATAAGAGTATCATAAGCAGTCGAAAGATTGAAAGGTGTGAAGTCTATTGAAGAATCATAGATTCCACACCTTTTTTGTGTGCAAAAAGGTTTTGGAAAGTTTCAGACAAACGGAAGAACAGCGGATTGGCAGAGTGATGAAGAAAATATGCGTAGTTACAGGGACGCGGGCGGAATACGGCCTGTTAAAACCCCTGATGGAAAAAGTAAATAAGGATGAAGAGCT
>RAZD01000104.1 GCA_003612525.1 bacterium C-53
CTGCTTTTACAAGCCTTTCGTCCCTCATTATCATAGAAGAATCTAATTTACAGACTTTTTTTCATACCCTCAGTTATGGGATTATGTGAACTGGTATAATCATCACAGAATACATTCTTCCCTCGGATATCAAACTCCGGTACAGTATAGGGAAAACAACCTTAAAAAAGTTGTCTAAAAAAATGTTGACAATCCATTTCCCGTCTCCTGATTAAGCATCATAAGTTCAGCATAGCTGCAATTTTCTTGGATCTATAATCCAAGCATGGTGCATCCTTTCAAATTCTTTTCCCTCTGCGGTCTTACCCTTTAATATGTAAATTGGCATATCATCCGAATAAATGTCTGAACGATGTATCTCAACGCTCTCCCCTGCCTTTGGATTTGAAAAAGACATCAACGGTTCATTCACTTTACTCCCTCTGTTTATAGCTTCTATTTGATTATTAAAATTGTTACCTAAAACTCTCTTTTTACCCGTCAAATAATTCGAGTTAATTCCAGTATTATTATCAATTCCATTTACACTCAATTTCAAATCTTCCATTATCATCAATTATTTTAATGGCAGCCCCTCTGTCGTTCAGAGCCGCCCCTGCTCCCATGTAATAAGTCCGAGCAGTTTATGCCTCCATGCAGACATACCCACCTAACTTCCCCTGTCAAATTCCATACCGACCTTCACCTCCTTCCAAATAATCCCCCGGCAGGGGCGCATGGTTTATGCGCCTCTGCCGGGGGATGTAAAGATTTTCTTTTTATGCCTTTATATCAAAACTGCTCCCCATAGATGATGATGTGCCAGATACCGCCGCAACAATATTCTGTGTAACGCTTTTTATATCCGTGCCAGTGGGAGATACCGTGAACGTGCCTTCCATCCGTTCTTTTCTCTCCGCCCGCCGTTCCGCATTTTCTTTGGCTATTTTTCCGTCCGGGTCACTTGTTTGAATATTATCCTCCTTGGGAGCCACCAGTTTCCCGCTTGAGAGCCACCTGGAAGTTTCCACCTTGAGAGC
>RAZD01000105.1 GCA_003612525.1 bacterium C-53
CGTCCACAATCCCGGCTTTTTCCAGACCTTCCCGGATAGCCTGTGTGTCAATGTCGGGGAAATCATCTTTTTCAGCAGTATCTTTTGATTCTGAAATAGTTCCCGGCTCTGTAACCATATTTTCTGCTTCTTTCCCCTGTAAATCTCCGTTGAGATTTTGGCAGAAAACATCCGCTTCCTCCGGTGTGTCAAATGTTGGCACTGTGCCATCGCCTGTTACATAATAATCCTGTGTTTCGCTGTCCCATACCGCATAAGGCTCTATAAAGGCATCCGAAGTTTCCGTAACCGTAAAGCGTACTGTTTCTTCCTGTTCCGGTTCTTCTGTCAGATTTTCCGGCTCTGCATCCGAGAGAGGTTCTTCCTTCTTTTCTTCTGACAGCTCTGCTTCAGAAACTTCCGTAGCGTGTCCTTCCCTCTGCTGTTTTGGCTCGCTCTCATAACGTGCCGCATACTTCTGAGCCTCCTTCAATAGAGCATCCATTTCCACCGCTTTTTCCGTATTGCCGCTTAATGACTGCATCAGGACATAATCAGTGGCTTCTAAAAACAGAGTATCATAGACCGCCTTGCCCTCTAACCTCCTGCCGTCATCCTCAATGGCAACCGCCCCGGTATCCTCGTTCCAGCCGACCACATCTTTCATGGACAGCGCACCGCAGATTTTAACCACAGCGGACATCTCCGCAAGCCTTTCCATCAATGCCTTTTCGCTGTCACTGGCTTTATTTTCCGGTTCGGGACTTTGGGATTTTTTCCCGGAAATTTCCGCTTCCCGTTCCGGTACAGCTATTTTTTCCGGTTCCCTATCACGCTCTATGTACCGCCTTGCCTGGTTTGTAAAACCGTCCAGCACAGCCGGGTGGGAAGTGACTAAGTAATCTCTCGTCTGCCAGTCAACGGAAGGTACAAGGCTTTTTGCCCATTCCTTATTGTCAGGGGAAAACCGCCCGTCATGGGATAAGTGCATGATTGTATTGGCAAGGACAATCTCTACACGTTCCTTCCC
>RAZD01000106.1 GCA_003612525.1 bacterium C-53
TTGCTCCTTTGCTTATTGATTTTATACTATATGACCTTAAAAAATCTGTCCAGTTTATTGTAGCCTATCCAATTTACTGAATAGGCATATCAGTGTCCGAGCGGAAGAAAGGGCAGACTATACTATTTCCTGTATATGGACTTCTGAAATAAGGAGATAAATACAAAATTCACGCTGCTGGTATTAGATAATCTTTCAGAATTTTCGATATATATGGTGAAAGTCAAAGGAGGTGTGTGTGATAAAGATTGCGATTTGTGATGAATAAGGTCCTATATACACTCGCTTATCGGAAAACAGGGTATGGAATGTGAGATTACAGAGTATGCATCTGCTGATGAATATTTGTCATGTGGAATGGAACATGATCTGCTTTTTTTAGATATTGAGAGGAATGATTCCATATCCGGTACGAATGGGATGAAGATGGCAAAGTGGATAAGGGGTATGAAACTGATTCGACAGCCGATTATTGTTTTTGTTACGGGACATGAAAAATATGTCTGTGATGCTTTTGACGTCAATGCGTTCCAATATCTGTTAAGGCCCATTGACGAACAGACATTTGCAGAAGTTTTTTGTCGTGTGGCAGAGCAGAAAAAGAAAACATTGTCTATTCAGTGTGGTAGAGAAAGCAAAGTCATACCAATCGACAATATTTATTATTTCGAAAGTCAAAATCATAAGACAGTGCTGCATTTACAAGAAGGAGAATTAGAATACTACGCTAAAATCGGAGATTTAGAAGAAGAACTACGAGGACAACTTTTTCGGATACACAGGGGATACCTTGTTAATTTTTCCTAAGTCGAGGGTTATGACAGCACAGAGGTAATGCTTATAAATGGGGATAGGCTGCCCCTCTCCAAAAGGTGTGATGATTTTGCGGCAGTGTATCTGTGGTTTATGCAATGGTAAATTTGGTCCTATGTCAAGATTTAGTACAAGTTAAAATGAGAAATTTCTCCCTGTTTTAACTTGCCAGAAGCTCA
>RAZD01000107.1 GCA_003612525.1 bacterium C-53
AACGGGGCGGAGGACATTACGCTGCTGCACTGCAATACCCAGTATCCGACCCCGGTGTGTGATGTAAACCTCCTTGCAATGATGCAGATGCAGAAGGAAACAGGGCTCCCCGTCGGGTATTCCGACCATACGCTGGGAACGGAAATCCCCATTGCAGCGGTGGCGCTTGGAGCGACGGTCATCGAAAAACACTTCACGCTAGACAGAAGCATGGAAGGGCCCGACCACAGGGCAAGCCTTGAACCATGTGAACTGAAGCGGATGGTGGAGGGAATCCGGAAGACAGAGCTGGCGCTGGGGGACGGAAGGAAGAGAGCGTCCCTGTCAGAGAGCGGGAATATAAGAACCGTCAGGAAGAGCATCGTGGCGGCCTTAGACATCAGGAAAGGCGAGGCATTTACGGAAGAGAATCTGACAACGAAGCGCCCGGGGGATGGGATTTCCCCGATGCGGTGGCATGAGGTTTTAGGGCAGGTTTCCAGGCGGGATTTTAAGAAGGATGAATTGATTCAGCTGTAGACAGAGAGGCACCTTGATAATTGAATAGACTTTACATCTTAAATATGCTATACTTTTTCTATCCTATTAATCTGGTTATGTGAAAGAGGTGAGCATACGACGCTGGAAGAACAGAAACAGATCGCGATTGATTATTATGTTAATTTAATGAGGATCAAAGCAAATGAGACAGGAGAAAATAAAGAACTGAATTACCAGATCAAAGTCGCAAGACTTAAGCTTGCAACATTCAGTATTGATGTGTCTGAGCTTGAATATTAATAAAATAAGAGATGAAAAAGGTGTGAAGTCTATTGAAGAATCATAGATTCCACACCTTTTTTATGTGCAAAAAGTTTTGGAAAGTTTCAGACAAACGGAAGAACAGCGGATTGGCAGAGTGATGAAGAAAATATGCGTGGTTACAGGGACGCGGGCGGAATACGGCCTGTTAAAACCCCTGATGGAAAAAGTAAATAAGGATGAAGAGCT
>RAZD01000108.1 GCA_003612525.1 bacterium C-53
CACCCCAAATCTTCCATGATGTTCTCAACCGTATAATGGATATACGCCCTGTTCTCATCATCAAACCAGCCGTTTTTCATGGATAATGCCATCCTGTCAAGCATCAGACCGTAAAGGAGTTTCGCATCACTGGATAAGCCTTTGAAACGCCTGTCTTTTATCAGCAGCCTCGGCACTCTGTAAAAGGAAAACTGTTCCGCTTCCGCACCGTAATAATAATCGAAATTCAAACCGCCATCCAATCTGCCCGACCTCCTTCCTATTGTCTTTTCTTCCATTCATCCAATAGCTGAATGATGATGCCCTCTATTTCCTCACTGCTGCAGTCCTCCGCAAAATATTCGCTGATTTTATCCGCTTTCAGTGTCACTTTCCTTTCCTTCGGCTTTTCCTCCGTCAGTATCAGGCGCACCATTGCAAGGGTAAGCTCCCCTGTCTTGCCGTATTCCTTGATTTTTGCCGACTGTACCATGCTGACGTTACAGCCCTTTTCCTCAATAGTACCCTGTACCCACTGCTGTGCTTCCTCCGCCAGAAAGGAAATGTCAACGCCCTGTGAGAAGCCGAGTTTCTTACCGTCCACCATAGCAAGGAGTTCATCAGACAGGCGGGAGAGCCAGATATACCGCTGAACCTTTTTAGCGTTCTCCCCGGCGGCTTCCCCCACTTCATCAAGGGTGTTCTTCCCTGACTTTTTCCCCTGATGCTTCATGGCTTCATACTTCATCTTATAGGCTCTCGCCTTTTCGCTTGGTAAAATGTCCTCCCTCTGGATATTAGAATCCACCATGATAATCGTAGCTTCATCATCGGTATAGTTGCGGACAACCACAGGCATCTCCGTTTTTCCGGCAAGCTCCGAGCCACGTTTGCGGCGGTGTCCGGCTATGATTTCATAGCCGCCGCCCGCCCTCGGTCTTGCAAT
>RAZD01000109.1 GCA_003612525.1 bacterium C-53
CCCCTTTATCAGTTCCGAGGAAGTCCGGCGTATGGTGTCGAGGGAAGATTTCAGCTCCGGCATCTCTTTTCTGCTGCTCCACCCGGCGATATACCCGAAAGAATAATCGGACGTGTCAATCCCGAAATGCTGGCATACGGTATAGGCGATACTCTCGGCTTCCACCTCTTTCGTTTCCCGGTCTTTATAGACTGCTTTCTCCGTATCCTGCTCCGCTTCCCTTGCATGGAGCTTTGCGTGCGCCACTTCATGGACTCCGGTCTTTGCGGTCTGCGCTTCGCTCATGCCCTCTTTAATGGCGATAGGGCGGCTTAAATCAATAAAATATCCTTTCCTGTCACCCTCCATTTCCTCATATCGGATTGGGACAGGGGAAACCCTCTCTAACGCTTCCATAAAATCCCGGTAACGCTCCACATCCCCATGCAGTTCATTCACGCCAAGTCCGGGAAGCTCTTTCCCGTCCGTCTGGGAATAATCGAACACTGTCACGACACGAAAGGCGGGTATCTTTATCTCCACTTCCTCCATGACGGGCATCCCGTCCCGGTCAAGCACAGGCTCATTTGTTACCGGATCAATCTTCTCCTGTTCCTCTTTGATTTTATAAGGCGCAGGCGCAAGGATACGGATACCCCTCTCGCCCTTGTTTACATGGCGTTCAAAATTCCTCTGCCATGCCTTGTACCCGGCAACGTATGTCGCATCCGGGCATTGTTCCTCTATGAGCTGGATATTGTTTGCGCTGTAATTGTGGAATTTTGACATGGTGTTTAAGTAGCTTTTATATTTCTCCCCTTCAAACAGCTCCTTCAAGCCTTCCTCCAGCCTGTCCGTTATTTCTTTTACTTTCTGTTTTTCAGTTCTTGCATCTGCCATATGGTTATCTCTCCTTTTCCTCCATAAAAACAGGGG
>RAZD01000110.1 GCA_003612525.1 bacterium C-53
CCCCTTTATCAGTTCCGAGGAAGTCCGGCGTATGGTGTCGAGGGAAGATTTCAGCTCCGGCATCTCTTTTCCGCTGCTCCACCCGGCGATATACCCGAAAGAATAATCGGAGGTATCAATCCCAAAATGCTGGCAGACGGTGTAGGCGATGCTCTCCGCTTCTATCTCTTTTGTTTCCCGGTCTTTGGAAATCCCTGTTTCCTTTTCAATCTCCTTTGCATGGAGTTTAGCGTGTGCCACCTCATGGACTCCTGTTTTTGCGGTCTGCGTTTCACTCATGCCCTCTTTAATGGAGATAGGGTGGTTTAAGTCAATAAAATAGCCTTTCCTGTCACCTTCCATGCCTTCATAGCGGATTGGGACAGGGGAAACCCTCTCTAACGCTTCCATAAAATCCCGGTAACGCTCCACATCCCCATGCAGCTCGCTCACGCCAAGTCCGGGAAGTTCTTTCCCGTCTGTCTGTGAATAATCAAACACTGTGACAACACGAAAGGCGGGTATCTTTATCTCCACTTCCTCCATGACGGGCATCCCGTCCTGGTCAAGCATAGGCTCATTCGTCACCGGATCGATTTTTTCCCGTTCTTCTTTGAATTTATAAGGCGCTGGCGCAAGGATACGGATACCGTTTTCGTGTTCATTCACATGGCGTCCAAAATCTTTCTGCCATTTCCTGTACCCGGCAACATATGTTGCGCCCGGACACTGCATCTCTATGAGCCTAATGTTATTTGCGCTGTAATTGTGGAATTTTGACATGGTGTTCAGGTAGCTTTTATATTTCTCCCCCTCAAACAGCTCCTTCAAGCCTTCCTCCAGCCTGTCCGTTATCTCCTTTACTTTCTGTTTTTCAGTTCTTGCATCTGCCATATGGTTATCTCTCCTTTTCCTCCATAAAAACAGGGG
>RAZD01000111.1 GCA_003612525.1 bacterium C-53
CATCGGCAGTTGATTCAATTCGCTGATACTATGAAAAGCAGCAAGAAGCTGTGAAAGGATATGACCACAAACGGAGGATGAAGATATGAGTAAATCTGTATATGAATTAGTAACTGACAAAATGATTGAGCAGCTTGAAAAAGGAATTATTCCGTGGGAAAAACCCTGGACTGGCATCAGATCAGGCGCATTCAACAGAGTGAGTAAGAAAAGCTATTCATTATTAAACCAGATGCTTTTAAAATATGACGGTGAATATGCAACCTTCAAACAATGGTCAGATTTAGGCGGCGGGATTCGCAAGGGTGAAAAGGCTGAAATGGTTGTATTCTGGAAAATACAGACGGTTGAAGAACTACAGGAAGATGGCACAAAGGCTGTAAAACAGATACCCTTATTAAGATATTACAATATATTTCATATCTCACAGGTTGAAGGCGTGGAACCTTTAAAAGAAGATGAATTGAGTAATATTGAACCGATAGAAAAGGCTGATCAGATTTTGAATACCTACTGGACACGAGAAGATATAACAGTTGAGCACGTTGCAGGTAACAAAGCTTATTATTCACCTTCATGTGATTTAATACGTCTACCTTTATTTGAACAGTTCACAAACGCAAATGAATATTACAGTACCGCATTTCATGAAAGTGTACACAGCACAATGAAAGAAAGCAGATCCAACAGCGCTGAAAACAAAAAGGGAAAACTCGCTGCATTTGGAAGTGATGAATATAGAAGGGAAGAACTTGTTGCGGAAATAGGAAGTGCAAGCCTCATGAATATTATAGGAATTGAAACAGACAAGAGCTTTCGTAACAGTGCCGCATATGTTCAGAATTGGTTATCAGTATTAAGGAATGATGTTAAGTTC
>RAZD01000010.1 GCA_003612525.1 bacterium C-53
TCTCGTCTATGGGGACATACTGTGCCGTCCCGTAGACTTCGGAGGTTGACGTCACAAGCACCCGTTTCGTCCCAAGCTTTCTGGCCGCCTGTAACACATTCAGCGTTCCTTTTATGTTGGTGTCCACGTAGGTATCCGGTGAATGATAGCTGAACGGAATCGCAATCAGCGCCGCCAAGTGGAACACTGCATCCGCCTCTTTCATCGCCTCATAAACGCCGTTCGGGTCACGGATATCGCCCTGGAAAATCTCCACATGTTTCATAACGGATTCCGGCAGCGTATCAAGCCACCCCCAGGCATTAAAGGAGTTATAGCAGACAAACGCCTTTACCTGATATCCTCTTTTTACCAGTTCTTCTGTTAAATGGCTTCCGATGAAACCATCGGCGCCGGTTACGAATACTTTCATAATTTACGTTCCTAAATTTTCACAAAATAAAGTAAGATATATACACTACTTGTTTTTATATTTTTGTACAACCTATGCAATAAAAAAGATGCAACACATCCCATTGTATTTGACACGTATGTCCTATTTCTTTTATATTGAAATAAGGCATATTGGTTACCGCTCCTTTCGGCCAGTAATGCTGACAGATTTTCTGTCCGCTTCGCTCCCGGTACGTCATCACATCTGATGTTCCCTGGGTCCTGGCATACCCAATACCCGGCTTTGCCGGCTTCTAATGCCGTTCTTCTTTTCTATCATGAGGAGTCCTTCACAGTCCTTACGGTAAAATACTGCCTTTCGGCCGCATTCATCTATGAATTTTTCCATTATGAACCATTCTCCCATTATCCGTTTCAACGGATATTCATTCAGTCTTTAAAACCTTCTTCTTTCAAACTTCTGCCTCTCTTTAATACATTTCTGGCAGTATTTTGTTTTTCATACATCCGCATACCACAGCCTAGGCAGGTAAATACTCCGTCTTGTCTCTCTCCGCGCTGTCCGCAGCTGCTGCACTCTGTACTGATGCCCTTTGCAAACACTTCTATTAATTCAATCGAATGTTCCCTGCATTTCTGCGACAATCGGTTTCGTACATAGCCTCTCTGCCACAACCCGATAGAATGATTGATTTTTTTATTTATGCCTGCTTTCGAAGACTGCGGCAGCCTGGGCACATAGATCACTTTTGGTTTCTCTGCTGCAAGCATCCGGTTAATTTCCCCATTAATATAGGTATGAAGCCTGGCTTCCAGTCTGTCTTTTCCCGCCTGATACTTTTTCCTTCCGGAATTGTATTTCCTGTGCTTCCGATAACTTCCCAACCCCTGCTTTACATATTCCGTAAGCTCTGACTGATACTCTCCATATGTTTCGCCATAAACATTTCCGGTATCTGTCACAAACATATTTCGGATGCCGACCGCAAGCCCTATCGTCCTTTTATAATCCTCGTGTCTCTTTACCGCTCTTTCAACCGGAACGCGGATTTCCAGGTTCCCTGTTTCGGGGTGAAGGATTATATAAAGCTGCTTTTTATAATGATTATTGTCGGTTAAAGGAATGAAGACTCTTTTCCTGTTTTCCTTTGTGGCGATATAAATCCCATGATCTTTATAACGGTAAGCCTTTTCCGAGATCGAAAAACCGTCTGCCGTATCCGTATGCATTTTTTTCAAATGCCTTCGCACCTGCCTGCACAGATATTGATTGAGCTTTCTGACATCAACCTCACTGCTTACTGCATCGTACTTCCCTTTCCATTCACCCTGTAAATGAAGCTCCTCTTCAAGAAGTATACTTTCAAAGCAGGCGCTCATCTTCAGGACAAAACGCAGATAATGCCTGTCCTGCGGCGTAAATTCCGAATTTTCCTTTATGCATTTCTGAATCCGCTTTTTTGTCTGCGTCCACTGGTTTTTGATATCGCCAAGTGCGTCAAAAACAGCAAGATAAAAGTACACGGACGGCAATCCCAACTGTATTCTTAAGCCGGAGGCTGTCATCTCATTCTGTACCGTATAACCCGGATAAATCTTTGGCAGGCTTTTTATACCTCCATATCGCTGGTATACATAATTCTTTACTTTGCAATAATCCAATGCAATTTCCTGAAGTTTCTGCATGGTTTCCTGCAAAACAGGCTCTTTGTTATACTGATGAACAGTCTTACAAATCGTCTCTTTCGGCATTTCACTTATCCCGTTTTAGATTTTCGCAGATTTATACAATCTATGAAATCAATAATAGATCACGCAACAAAGATGGTAAATCACGACCATCTTTTTTCTCGCATAAATATCACAGCCAGACGACACTCTCCGAGCATCTTATGGTTTTTCCTTGCACCGTAATACACCGGCTCCATTACACATTCAGGCAGATTTTCGTCACCATAAGCCAATATAGACCCGGATTTCGTATGCGCCCCCCTTCCTTCTATATTATTGACCAAATCAAAAAAAGAGAATATACTAGCAATATTACTAATCGTAATACCAGCAGGTTATATGGATGATATTATCTGTCTGCCGCCCGATGGCAAAGATTTTATGAAATTCAATATCGGGTGGTATCAGAAACTTCTTAATGGAATGAGGAATGAAAAGCAATGAAGCCAATAAAGCTAGCCAATTCACCAATTACATATTATATAAGCAGGACCGGGCAAGCCGAATGGATACTTTTTATCCACGCTGCTTTCGTCAATCACAATATGTTCAAACCACAGTTTGAGTATTTTGTGAATAAATATAATATTCTGGCTATTGACATCATTGGTCACGGACAATCAACTGACACTCAAAAAGGTGATACGATAAATAAGATGTCAATGTGGATATTTGACATCTTAAAGGCTGAGAATATTGATAAAGTACATATTGTCGGTGTTTCATTGGGTGCAGTTTTAGCACAAGATTTTGCGAATTGTTATCCATATGCAGTAAGCTCACTGGCTTGCTTTGGAGGATATGACATCAATCATTTTGACGCAAAAATGAAAAATGAAAACGGTGCAAAACAGAAGCTGATGATGTTGAAAGCGCTCTTTTCGGTTAAATGGTTTGCAAAAGCAAACAGGAAAATTTCTGCATATACTTCACAGGCTCAGAATGAATTTTTTGCTATGAACATACTCTTTCCCAAAAAGTCATTTATGTTTCTGGCAACACTCAATAGTATGGTAAATAAGTATAAAACCGGGCAAAGAAATTATCCCTTGTTGATTGGATGCGGAAAATTTGATATTCCGATGGAATTAGAGGTAATAAAAGCATGGAAAGACCGTGAACCAGGTTGTACAGTAGTTCTTTTTGAAAATGCGGGACACTGTGTTAATATGGATGTGCCGCAGGAATTTAATAAAACAATGGAGGATTTTTGGAAAGGTGCAAATCAGTAAAACCTGAACAATGATGCGGGAAGATGCAGAACCCAAAAAGGGGAGTAGTGTATTGTCTGAACGTAAATATATTTTTGTATCATAATTATACTTTTTAATCCTTCAACCTCATCCCAATATCAGATGCACTATATAATACTCTCATTACAATAACTCTCTCATTCTTAACCACATAGAAAACCGAAGAATTGTCTACCACCAACTGCCTTAACTCCATTGTCCGTTCCTGCTCAGATTCCATAAGCCTTACTTTTTCTGGAAACCTATTTAGCTCCTCGATAGCTTTCGCAATCCGGTTATATTGTCCTATTGCATTTTCTGGTGCTTGGAGCTGTATCGCAATATAATTATAGATTTCTTTCATATCCGCTAATGCCTTATCTGTGATCTCTACCTTATATTGCTTCATATTTAATGACTCTCCCTAAATTTCGCAAATGCAGACACAGCATCCTGCACCCTGCCAGCATGTATATCATCATATCCCTCTTGCAATTTCTTGTGAATTTCCTCTGCTGTCATTAAATCTGCATTAAGACTAGAGGGAGCTTTCGGCAATGTTACTGGAAAAGGGATTCCTCCTGTTAATGAAATTTGATTGAGATACATATCTATTGCTGTAGACATTGGGATGCCTAAGCGTGTAAGCACATCTTCAGCTCGTTGTTTTACTGTTGGATTTATTCTTAAGTTTAAGGTTGCTGTTTTTTCCATAATCAA
Organism: bacterium C-53; assembly: GCA_003612525.1. Lineage (GTDB taxonomy): Bacteria > Bacillota > Clostridia > Lachnospirales > Lachnospiraceae > C-53. The sequence continues at coordinate 4,077 of RAZD01000010.1, forward strand.
ATCATCTCCTTTGGTTAAATTGTAACGTATTTGTCGTTACACGTCAATGTGAATGCTAAAATCAATCCTGAGAAAAATTTCCAACAATGCAAATATAATTTAGTTCACAATGGATTTAAAATTATCTTACAACTCAAAATATTCCACAAACCTTCGCGAATTTTCATTCCCGCTGTATTTATGAATTCTCTTACACACGCGTTTCCTCTGCTCTTTCCATAAATCTTCCCGGTCAAAACCTGAGATAAAATGCACAAGCCCCGAAAAATCCTCTATTTTCTCTCCCGGCATGTAATCCATAGGATTCTCCACCATAAAACCTCTTGTATATTCCTTCGTCTGATCCGTAAAAAATCCGATCGGACGATCAAGCAGCAAGTAATCCATATAGACAGACGAAAAATCCGTAAGAAGCGCATCCGCACCCGCAAGAAGCTGATACAAAACATCCCCGTTTCGTGCAAGCGCCTCATCATCCAGATATCGTATATGGCTGAGATTATGGAGAACCAATCCATCCATCACCTGCAAATGATGAATTTTGCAGATCATCAGACACCTGTTTGACCGCAGGATTTCGTTCAGACGGTTCAGCGCATCTTCGGAATCGATTGTATTAATGAAAAAAGGATTTTGCTCTTCGCTGTCCCTCCACCCGCTCGCCTGCTTAAATGTAGGAAGGCAGAAAATAATTTTATCAAACGCACAGTTTCCGGCATATTTTAATACACAATCCCGTCCCTCAAACAGCCAGTCATTCCTGGGAGGGCCTAGCACAACAATCTCCGGCGTATCAAGATACTCTTTTTTCCTGTATTTAACGCCATCCTTACCGCTTGCAAGAACGTAATCCGCCACATGATACAGGCGATGCTTGCAATTCTTCCACGGATTGCCATGTGTAAGATTAATGACAACCTGATTCTTCTTCCATTCATGTAGCCAGTACGGGTGCGTAAACAAAAAATATTTCACTCTTCCCAGATAGTAAAACCATCGAATGCGGTTAAGAAAGCGCCGGTCGTTCCGATCTATAAAAACGACATTTTCCACTTTCATATACTGCTCCGGATGCCTCACATTCCAAATCAGTTTATGATTCCGGTTATACCCGCACCGTATCATATAATCATAAACGGCACGCGTATTTTCACTGAAATCACTTTCGCTCTCAAATAAAATACAGTTCCCATCAACAGGAATCAGCGACAAAAGCACACTGCGCACAAAATGCTTGATTCGACTCATAACTTGCCTTTCCTTACAAATCACCCATAATTTTTTTTAACTTGCCTCTCACCAAAACTACCGTCTTCTCTCTGTCCGCCCTTGACAGTATCAGATAATAATTCATTGCAAGCAGACAAACACTCATAAAACAAACTGTCACAAACAATCCACCCCAGCTTCGCGGCATGTAAGCCAGCTTTGCCAATCTGAATACAAGCGTTCCTGCACCAATCGCAAATAAATTCTTAAATATCACCGGATAAAAAGAACCATATCCAATCTTCATGCAGTATGCCCCATACAAAGGCAGGAAAAAAAATCCCCTGATAATGCTGAATCCCACACTGACACAGATAATAATATACATCCTTATAAGATCATTCTCCGTAAGCTGCAAAAGCAAAAATACAACAATTACCGTGAGAATCGAATTCACAAACAGATAAATGGAAGACACTTTTACCTTATTTGCCGCGGTAAAAACATTCCATAGCGGTTCTAACGGCAGGTTTACCGCAAACGCCGCCGATGCGCATACCGACAGCCTCTGCATCAGTGCCGGGTCAAGAGACGGCATCCATAAACTATAGAAGACATCCCCGTACACATAGAGAAACACAAGCGGAATGCTCGATACCATACCAAGAAACTTGATCGCAAAAATCAGCTGTTCCTTCATCTTTCCCATATCATCCTGCGCAAAACTCTTCGTCAGATCAGGCGCAAAAATACCGGAAAAAATGGCAAAAACCGAAAGGATTTTTGTAGGAAGGGTCTTGGCAACTGATACAAGCCCCATCGCCTGCGCACTAATCAGGAGATTTGTGATCAACAGGTCAAGCCCATTTGACAATACGCTCCCGAGCCTTGTGAAGCTGTTCCAGATTCCGGAAGACAAAATCTCCCTCACATAATGAACATCGAAATACTCTCTCCTGATTTTTAACTGTCCCAAAAGTTTTTGGGAATACCTGTAATTTTTATACAACAAAAACAGCGTACAAATCAGACTTGTCATTCCGATATACATGACAGACGGTCGGAAAATGATATAAAAAAGCAGAAGCAGGCACATCCGGAGCAAGTTCGCCTTGATTTCATTCATGCTCTCCAGATCAAGTCTGTTCTTCGCAAAATACACCACCCCGAACACGCTTCCGACAATCGTCACAAGGAAATTCAAAAAAATAAACGTCCACAGAACCCGAACATCAGAAAGCAGGTCATTCGAAACATTTACAATACGGTCAAGAAACAGCACAATCAGGGTAAACGGAACCGTCAACGCCAGCGCCAGAAAAATATTGGAAACGATCACGGATGTGAAATACTTATCTGCCGATTCATAATCTTCCCTGTGAATGCTGACCGTGATAAAGCGGGACGCCATAGAATTTAACGCCACCGTAAGAATCTCCGCATATCCTGTAAAGTCATTCGCAAGTGAAACAAATCCGTAGGCATCCGCACCGATTTTCTCAACCACATACCTGGACAAGCCGAAACTGATCAGCAGATGAATGACAAAGCTGACCATTCTCACCAATAAATTGATCATTAAGCGTTTCTTTTCCATCTCGTACCCTTATCGATTATCTTTGCCGCCAGTTTCTTCATACCTCCGGTCCGAACAGCATCCGCCGCCAGATACGCATACATGTGAATATACCCAAACACACGCCAGTTTCCCCTGTAACGCATCAAAATCTGTTCCGCCGTCGTATGCCATGAACCGGAAAAATGGTGAATGCAGACTGTTTGTTTTGTAAGACGGATTCTCCCTGTCGCATAATCTTTCGGGCAGAACACCTCCTTCGGGTAAAGTACGATACCATCCCCAAACATCTGTTTTTGATTATTTAAAACAACCGGATACCTGTCCGCCGTCATTTCCGTAATAATTTCAACATTTGTCTTATAACAGAAGCTTCCGTCCTTCTCCCAAAAATGAATGCCCCTGTAATATTCCATCAGATAACCAATCCAAGAGCTGCCTGCTTCAGCCCCCATAACGGCTGTCAGAATGTGGCTTTCATCCTCAAATCCGGTAAATGCACGGTGAGATAAAAACGCGTCAAGAGGTTTCAGCAGCTCAACATCCGTATCCATATAGATGCCGCCGTGATCATACAGTACCCTGAGCCTGCCATAATCCGTCACAAATGCCCATTTTTCGGATTCATACGCTTCCCTCACGTAATCATTCGCATCAACAGGAAAATTTTCTTCATCCCATCGAATGATCTCATAGTCCGGGCAATATTTCTTCCAGCTTACAATACATTTCTCTGCCTGTTTTGTCAGAGGTTTCTTTCCAAACCAGAAATAATGAATCTGTCTGGGTATTCCCATAAAGCTGCTCCTTCCGTCCCAAAAACCTACACATTCTTCCATCCATCCCGACAGAGCATGCCCGACAATTTATATTTCACCGTCCGCTCTATCTGGTTTATGCCAAAGCCGCCAAGCGATCTGCTTATCCTTTTCAGCCATTTTCCGTCATTTCCCCAGTTTCCGACAGGCGCATCATAAACACACGCCCTGAAAGCGTCCAGATCATGAAAAAGCGTATGCCACCGTTCAGCTGTCCTCATTGAGTCGAACTTTTCCTGCGCAAATCTTCTCGCTGCCTTTCCCATCCGCTCATTCTTCTCCGTATCTACGAGCAGTTCAATGATTCTGTCCGAAAGTTCCCTGCCGTTTCTTACAAGATAACCTGTCTTTCCATTCTCCACAGTATCATAGAATCCGTAGTTCCTGCCCGCCACTACTGGAAGCGAAGCAAGTTCCATCTCAACCGCACTCAGACAGAATGTTTCCGACTTTGCCGACGGGTTCACCACACCCACGCAGGATTGTGAAAAGAATGCACATTTATCCTGCCCCACAATTCCCTCAAAAGAAACGGAATCAAGAAGCTTTCCATCCGCATCCGTAAGGTATCTCATAAATTCCGTCTCATATCCTTCCTCCGCAATGCCGTAAGCGCCAAGCTTCTGGCTCCTGTCATACAGTCTGCCGCTTCCAAGCACCAGCAAACGGGCATCCGGAACCTTCCTTAAAATACGCTTCCACTGTTTCGCCAGAATATGAAACCCCTTCATCTTTACAAGACTGCCAACATAGACTACCGTATGCGTTCCTGCTGCCCTTCGGATGTCATGAAGTTTCCTGTCCTCACAGAAATTATAAATCCAGGCGCTTTTCCCGATTACAGGATGATCCATATAAGAATCGTACTGTTCCTTTCCGACAAACACGACTCTCCGTACCTGTGCACACCCCGGCAGCTTCTTCATCTCATCAAGAAACAGATAATTATGCGCCCACAGTACCGACTCAACCTGGTACTTGGCAAGCAGTTCATACCACTGCGGCGCCGCTCTCATCTGCTCATGCACAAGAAACGAAAGACGCATCTTCGCAGACAGTGAGATGCTCTCCTGTGCATCCTGAATCCTGTGTACGCCAGACGCTTTTGGAAGCTGATTTTCATTATAATGAAATACGGTCACTTCAATGTCCTCAAACAGCCTCAGATAATAAATCAGCATCAAAAAACAGTATGCCGTACCGCCCACACCCGGATTTCCCCTGTCAGGACGGCTTAAATCCATATTCTCTATTCCCGAATCATTCAGAAGAATTCCAACCTTTATTTTATTCCCAGATATATGATCTTCCCCTTCCCAATTTCAGCATTCCATTTACAAGAAAACAGAGCGTCGGGCTCCTGTCAAACAGACGCATCGGCACTGTGCGTCTATATCCGGACTGCTGCACCGCATGACGCGCCCTCAGCTGCATCAACACATCAGATTCGCCCGGATACCATCTTTTATAAGCATGGTAGTTCACACGGACAATGTATAAATACCTCCGAAAGCCGGCAGATGCAAGGTCCGAAAGCCCCTTCCTCTCATAATACCGAAACCGTTCCTCATATGCGTCAAGTGCATCAAGCCTCTTTTTTGAATAACTGCCGGTGATGCTTTCTTCCCTCACAAAATAATAATACAAAATATCAGAAGTATAAACAATCCTTCCTGCATTTCCAAACAAAAGATGAATCACAAATTCATCTTCATGCAATCTCCCTTCTGGAAATTCCACGCCCTCAAACACCTTGCGCCGAAACAGTTTATTACATACGACTCCGGTATTGTACATTGGGTCTCTTCCCAGAAGAAGCGCAAGCGCTTCCACTGACGACCTGGCAGCTGTTATCCCGCTGACGGCCTCCTGTACAACGGCGCTGTTCTTTTCCACCCTTTGATACTCTCCCACAGAAATATCCGCGTTCTCATCACACAGATTCCGATATAAGATTTCAATCATCCTGTTATGGATGCAGTCGTCGGAATCGACAAAGGCAAACACGTTTCCTGCCGCCTTCCGGATTCCAAAATTCCTCGCTGATGACAGTCCGCCGTTTTCTTTATGATACACCTGTATCCTGCCGTCCCCATCCGCATACGTTTCACAGATCTCCCCCGAACCATCCGTAGAACCGTCATCAATCAGAAGGATTTCCATATTCCGGTAAGTTTGTCCTGCCACAGAGCGGATACAGCGGTCCAGATCATTTGCTACATTATATACAGGTATGATTATGGAAATCAGTTCATCCTTCCCGTCAGGCATTTCAAATATTCCTCCAGTTTCCCGCAGACTCCGTCCCATGCAAACCGCTCTCCGGCATACGCCATCCGAAGCCCTTTGCATGATTCAATCTCTTTCATATCCTTCTCTGCCTTTTTTAAAGCTTTCGCAAGGCTTTGCACGCAGTCGGTTCTGACAATCTCTCCGAATCTTTCATCCGGAATTAAATCATACGCAGATGGCACATGATCGGTCGTAATCAGGTAGCATCCCCTGCTAAGCGCCTCCGCAAGCACGATGCCAAAGCTCTCATACCGGGACGGAAGCGCAAAAACTGCTGCCCTCTCATATTCTTTATACAACATCCGGCGGTCCTGTATCTCTCCTGCGTATTCTATCCGGTCCGCATACGCTTCATGTTCTTTCAGAAAGGTATTCATACGCGGGACAAATGATTCCTCCATGCTCCCGACAAGTCTCAGTTTCCAGCCTTCCTGAAGATCTGCGTTCACAAATGCCTCCAGCAGCACTTCGGTCGCCTTCTGGTACGTGCCGTTTCTCGCGACAGTCAGCACTATTTTTTCTTTTTTGACTTGGTCAGCCGCATTCTGCGCAAGCTCAAATCCGTTCGGGAGCACAGGAATCCTAATTCCGTAATAATCCTCAATGCGCCTGCTCATTTCAGAAGATTCCACTGTTACCAGGTCTGGAGATGTTAAAAGCCATCGGATCATTTTTCTCTTAAGAGAATGGAACAGATCTCGTTTCCCCTTGACAGAGGTAATAATCCGGTCATCCGCATCCAGTTTTAAATACACGGTTCCATCCGGATGCTTCTTTTTAAAATACAAAATCCAGACCACATTGCGCTTTATGGGATGAAACAATTGAAGAACGTCAATATTTTCCGCATTTTCACGCAGATACCTGAGCCCGTTTAAGATCGTGCTCCGGTATGGACGTTTCAGTCCGTTTTCATAACAGACAAGATGCGCATCATACCCATAGCGCTTTCTCAGCATAGCCGGAATCATGCCCACATCCTTTACAAAAGAAGACGGCTCCGCCTCGGGATAGAACAATATATATCTTATTTTTTTCATTCCGGCCTCCGTGATGCCATACAGAAAAAATCTGAAATCCAGTTGCGTTTCCTGTCATAACAGGACAGCATGCCAAGCATTTTAAACCACAGAATATACTTTTTTTCTTTCAGATAGTTTGCCCTCTTTTTATAGAACTCGATCTGAAACCGTACTTCTCTCAGAGAGACGGATATGGCATCTTTATCCTCAGAGCGGATATAGGCTTCGATCTTTTTCAGATATGCAAGCTGCCTTGTAATTTCGCTGACCCGAAAATCCACGCTTCGCTCAAATTGCCCGGACACATTGCCGCCATGCCTTCTGTAATCAATCAACGCTTCGGGAACCAGATAAATCCCGCCGCGGATTGCAGCCGCATGCCACGCGCATAAATCGTGCGGATATCCGGGCATCCACAATGCCTGCATCACCGGAACCAGACGTCTTCTGAATGCAAATGTACAACCAAGCCCTTTAATACACGGCCAGTTCCTCCGCCTGCATACTTTCCCGCTCTTTCTGTCAAACCGAAGCTCTTTTGTCCTGTTTACCTGCTTTTGACTCGTGTTCTCATAGACGTATCTGCTATCTGACAGTAGCAGGTCAATCTCCTGATTTTTCTGAAAACAACGCTCCATCTTCGCAATCTTATCCCTGTGCCAGATATCATCCTGATCGCAGAAAAAAACAAGGTCACCGGATACATGTTTCAGCCCTTCTATAAAGTTTTCCGCATAACCTGTATTTTCCGGGCGGACGATCACCTTCCAGTTCTCAAACCCGTATCCTCGAATCAGCTGACGTATAAGGCTCACCGTCCGGTCAGACGAATGGTCATCGACAATCAAGACTTCATCCGCTGCCCTTGTCTGGCAGGCCAGAGAGTGAAGCTGGCTTTCTATATAGGTTTCCCCATTATATGAAGCAAGTAAAATCGATATCTTTTCATTCATTTCCTGCTTTCCCATTTCTCAACTATGCCTTAATAGTTCTCCGTATGCCTCTTTCGCCCTTTCCCACGAAAAAAATGCACTGCGCGCATACCCTCTCTCTCTCAACGTATCCCTCAGCGCATTATCTTCACAGAGCTGTTTCATCGCCTGTCCCACTGCTTTTGGATTTTCCGGCTCCACAAGCAGCGCCGCATCGCCCACAATCTCCGGCAGGCAGCTTCTGTCAGAGCAGATGACCGGCACACCAAGCCGCATCGCTTCCACCGGCGGCAGGCCGAATCCTTCCGCAAGCGACAGAAACAGGAAAATCCTGGCCCCGGCAATCAATGTATAAAATTCCTGATCGCTGCTAAGATACCCGCAACAGGTAATATGCAGGTTTGTAAAGTCAGGAATCCGCTCTTCCATCCATTCCTTTTTTACGCCTGACAGGACCAGCGGAAGCGGCTGTTCCGCGATACGGCGGTATTCCTCATATGCCCGTACGATTCCTGCCGCATTCTTATGAGGAAGCGTGGAGGATACCGCCAAAATATATGGCTTTGGCTCTTTTACCTCCGCCAAATCTTCCACACGGTCACATCCATTATAAATAACGTGTACCTTTTTCGCATCACATTTTATTGTCGTTACGATATCATCCTTCGAAGCCTGTGATATCGTAACCACGGATTCCGCCTTTTTCACAGACGCCTTCAATCTCCACATAATGTAAAAATTCTCAATCCGGTTCAGATATCCGCGAAAATGTCTGTGATAATAAAAGGGAATCAGATCATGCACAATGACAACGGAACGGCTGAAACATATCATGGGAGCAAACCCCCGCGGATAAATCACCTTATCCGGATGATACCTCCCCGCCGCAAACGGAACTAAGAATAATTCCCACAGGATACAGAACAGTTTATTTTCAAATGGCGCCGATATCTCCCGAAACCAGACTCCTTCACATTCAAAATCCGCTCTGTTTTTTCTGTTTCCCAGTACCACAATGCGGCCCCGAAACGCTTCCATTCCTGCGAGAGCTTTCGTCAGATTCTTCGCAACATTATAAATCCCTATGCTTTTGCCCGTTCCCTTCACCAGTTTAAAGCAGTCAATTACGATCGTCATTTTCCAAAACCTCCGCACCATGCAAAGAAATCAGCCATACTATTTTAGTATAGCTGATTTATGCAAAGAATACAATTCATTTTCGTTCATCCTATCGTGCCGCCATTTACTTTCATTGCTCACTAAGCGGTGTAATTACAAGATTTTCAGCTCCGATTCCCGTCTTCCTCTTTACGATATCCTCAATCTGCGCACGCTGTGCATCGGTAAGTTCCGTCGCATTCACAACAACGTCTGCCGAATCTCCTGTAATGCTTACAATTGAATCGCTGAATCCTTTCGCGGCCAGAAGAATCTCCGCAGCCGTCTCTCTCTCTGAAATATCCGTCATAGAAATCATTTCATTGATCGCCGATTTTTTCTGTTCCTCACTGATTGTTTCGTTATTGATTACATCAAGGAGCGACTCTTTATTTTTCGCGCGCGTCTGTTCCTTAAGCAGTCTTGAATTCGATACAATTCCTACACCGACAGCCGTACTTCCTGTAAGAACTGCCTCGCCCGGAGTCGAACTGCCATTTCCGTCCTCCGCGGTGAAAACATCGGAATCCGAATCAAGACTCTCAATCTCTGTATATTGGGAGTATGTACTTCCACCTTCCGCCACACTGATACCATCGCCGGCAGCTGCTACATCTTTATCCGTGCCCGCATCTACAGCGCCTGTTGCCGCATATATATCCTCATCGGAAATATCAGACACATCGATATCATCCTCCACAGCCGTACTTCCTGTCTTTGTAGTCAGTTCTTCCTCGCTTACTTTCGTACCTGCAAAGTTGAGGTATCCGGCTACCGCAATCATAATTGCAAGCGCCGTAATAATCACCTGATTTTTCTTAGCCATACCGTTTCCTCCGTTTTCATCCCTATCCCTGAATTTTCATCTTCATTACTCTTATTCTATGCGGTTCTATCTGAAATAATGCCTCCGCCGCATCGGTAATTGCCGACGCGGTTACAGGATTTCCGCCGCCTTCCGCCACAATCAGTATCCCGCGTATTACCGGCTCAACCTCACATCTTATGTACGGAACCTGATTGCCCTGCGCATCTGTTGTATAAACCGTTGTTTCTGTTGTCTCCAGTTCCATCGACGTTCTTGTACCGCCGGCGCTGTCCGCCTCATTTGAAGTGCTCCGAACGGTCGGCGTGTCCTTAAGCACCTTTGCCTCCCCGCTCCCTTCCAGCGTAATCATGACCTCGACACGCCCCACGCCGTCAACTGCCGTAAGAACCGCGGCAAGACGTTCCTCCATCTTTTTCTCATATGTGCCCCCTGTTTCATTCGCATCCTCCATACTGCCGCTGTTTCCGTACTCTTCCTGTTCTGTTGTATCCTCTTCTTTCCCACCGTCCGATGCCGGAATGGAAATAATCAGCAGCAGCACTCCAACAAGCATTAAAATGAATAACTGATCTTTCTTTATTTTTTTTGCTTTACTCAATGTGGAGCGAAACCACATCCGGCCCAACTCCCAATTCTTCTGCCACGACATTTTCCAACACAATTTCCCTTTCATTTTGATTCTGCGGAACCTTTTGTCTGACATCTATCCTGTTTACAGATATATTAACAGACCTTTCCACATTTTCGCTCATATAGAGCACAATCGCACTCACTTCTCCGAAGCTTTCACTCGACTCATCCTCACAAATGCTGACTTTTACGGTATGTATGGTATATTCGGACAGTCTCTCACTGTTATTAAGTTTTGTTTTAATTTCATTCTGCACCGTGGATAACACACTTGAAACTGTTAAATTCCCCAGATAATCCGTCTTCTTTGACGCCTCTTCGAAGTCTTTTGCATACTCCTGCACCAGCTTCCCGAAACTGTCCTGCGATACGATTCTCCCAAGCACAGGAATCTGCCCCAGGAAACTTATTATCATCAAAAACCCCCCGAAAGTTCTGACATATTTCCGGTACTTCTCGCCCGGTACAGCCTGTATCAGAATGTTAAGAATCAGATAGCACGATATAAAATTTTTGACCATTCCGCTGATCTGCTGCATCTTTCCTCCTTCAATGGCCGGACGAAACCATTATGATCGCAATTGTAATCAGGAAAAGCAGAAGCGCTGTCATAACCGATTTCAGCAGCATCAGCGCCCCCTCTCCCACCTCACTGACTCCTGCCGCAATATTCCTGTGCGCAATCGGCCCAAGCAGAGCCGCTGTTACCTTATACATAAGGAAACACGCAGCAATCTTAATTGCCGGAACCGCCGCAATCAGCACAAGAATCAGGGCGCCTGCAATCCCCACACTGTTTTTCACAAGAATGGCTGCACTCACCGCCACCTCTACCACCGAGTCCGCCGCACCACCAATTCCAGGTATTGCTGAAAATGCCTTGACGACAAAGCCTCTCCTGGCGCTGTCAATCACAGGGGCGATCATACCCTGAATAAAGTTGACGCCCACGGCAATTCCTATCATGGTTTTCGAGAGAAACTGTATAAATGTCTTTAAAAGTTCCGCCGCCTGCCTCAAATACTCGCCGCCTGCCATATGATTAATCAGCGCCAGCACCACGTAAATATGTATCATAGGAAACAGAAACCCCCGGATAAATTCCGTCGCAAGATAAATCACAAACAGTGCAATTGACGAGAAAGCCGCTGCGCCTGCCTCTCCGGAAGCCAGTCCGATTCCGAGAGAATAAGCGGGGATCAATGCTTTCATAAAGTCCGTTAATTTTAAAACCGCGTCCGTCCCTACCTCTGCTGTCTCGGAAAATGTTCTTACAAGCATTGTAAACAGGAGGAGAAACATACTGTAATAACTCATATCCGCAATCTGATGACTGTCAAACACATCCGCTACCGCCCTGAAAATTCCTGCAAAGACAGCAATCGCAATGATTCCAAGAAGCGCCTTTCTCTGCGTGAGAAGCTCACCCCAGAACAGATCGCCAAATGCACGGAGAATATCATTTAGATTTAAATTTCTCCCCGACAGAAGCGTCTCCACCAAATCCGAAAAATTGATACCGCTTTGCTTAAAGATTCCGTCAAGCATATCCTGTATATTTGAAAAATCAAACTGCTCCCATATCTCTTTATACATAATTTACCCCAGAAACGTACTTACAGTGTCAAGGAGCGCCAACATGACCGGAAGGCTTAAAAGAAGAAGCGATAGCTTTCCAAACATTTCAATCTGCCCTGCAATTGCCCCATAACCTGCGTCTTTACAGATATTGGAAGCAAATTCCGCAAGATACGTAATACCGGACATCTTAAACAGAGTTGCAATGTACTGATTTCCGACATTAAAATAATTTCCCAGATTTTCTATGACGCTCTTAATCTCCACAACCGTATCGATTGCAAAGGAAAATATAATTACTCCTGTGATCAGACAGATATAAATACTGTATTCCTGCTTTCCGTTCTTAAACAGAATTGAAATAAACATTCCTGAGAGCCCCAGCAGGCATATTTTGATCATTTCCATACTTTTCTCCATTTCCATGCTGACATCCTGTGAATTTCCTGCACTTTTCCACTTACAACGCAAACAGCTTCCGTATGGTCTCAAACAAATCATATATGTAGGGAAGAATCCATGACAGTACAAGAATCAGACCGGCAAGACTTGTCAAAAACGCCTGTTCCTCCCTGCCGCTATGTTTTAATACCTGACTCAATATGGATACCAGAATTCCCACTGCCGCAATTTTAAAGATTAGATTTACGCTCACCGTTCCTTTTATCCTTTCCCAGTCTTCATGGCATATCCTTCAAATTTTTTCTCACACGAATAACAGAATCAGGAAAAGCCCGCCCAAAACGCCAAGCGTCCGGTAAAGCTTCATCTTTTCCTTCTGCTCATCCTCCAGCCCGCTTCTTTTCCTTGCAAGAAACATCTGGTATCTGTTTAATGTTTTTTCCTGCATGTCCTTTCCCTGATATCCAAGTTTCTCGCCGAGGCGGAGAAATTCCTCCCGTTCCTTCCTGTCCATCGACAGTTCTCTCATAACCGCTTCCCCTTCCGTTTCCCATATGGTTCTTAAATCCTCCCCCGTCCTACGGTTGATTCTGTCCGACACATTTTTTAAAAATGAACCGAGAGGCTGCGCCACCTGCTTTGCAATATCGGCGCTTGCCTCCGCGACCGTCGAATGATGCAGAAGAATTTCTCCTCTGAAATACTCTGTCATACGTTCCAGTTCAACAAGCTGGTCAATTTTCGAGCCAAATTCAGCGGCCTTAAAAATCCCCATCCCTGCCGCACCCGCCATAATTGCCGCCATCCCCATCAATTTTACAATCATAATAATCCCCATTCCTGCTCAGCCTGCGAACTTCGGCGCAAGCGCAAACATTGCATATCACATATTATCTGATTTTTCCAAAACTGCCGTCATATACTTCAAACAGCGAACGCTCCCCCATCGGCGCCTTAATAAAGATCAACCGTTCAAAGATGTGGCTCTCAAACAGACACTCCATATCCTTTTTCTGTAATAATTCCGAAAGATCGGCGCTGTGAGCAGTCATTACCATCCTGACTCCGCAACGGCTGATCTTAAGGACTGCCTCCGTATCCTCCGTTCCTCCCAACTCGTCGACTGCAATCACCTGAGGGCCCATAGACCGGAGCAGCATATACATCCCCTGCGCTTTCGGACAATCATCCAGCAAGTCCGTACGCATCCCAAGATCATTTTGTGGAATTCCAAGATAGGCGCCCCCGATCTCGCTCCGCTCGTCCACAACTCCGACATTGAGTCCCGCTCCATTCTCATTCCCATCCGATATGCGGCGTATTAAATCCCGAAGCAGTGTTGTCTTCCCAAATCCGGGCGGTGAAAGAATGAGCGTATTGCAAAGTTTCCTGTTTTCATACAGATAAGGAAGAACTTCATCGCCGGCTCCCTTCACTTCATGTGAAATACGAAAATGAAATCCGGATATGTAATGAAAGTTTACGACTTCCCCATCCTTTACCACAGGTTTTCCTGCAATTCCTACCCTGTGTCCGCCCTTAAGGGTCAGATATCCCTGCCTCATTTCTTCCTCAAAGGCATAGACGGAAAAGCCACTCATATACTCAAGCATCTCCTTTAATAGTGCACGGTCCGCAAGAAAAAGCCGGTTACCATCCATTAAAAGCCGTTCCTGTCCCCCCACATTCATTGCCACCGGTTTCTCCGCCCGAAACCGTATTTCTCTGATCTCCTCATACGGAACATCCTGTCCGCCCATGACTTTTCGAATTCTTTCCGGAAAAAGCTTGATCAGCTCCTGCTTCTCCATTCATCTCACCTCTTACATACATTGTTTCCTGCGAGAAAATCTGCCGCCCAGACTTAGAATTTTCTTACGTGCCGCAATATGCGGCATGTCTTTCGAAGTTCTTCTCACACTATATATATGAGACAAGTCTCTTTTTATGTATATATTTTGTATTTTAAAAAATACATAAATACCTATGGACATTTTTATAAAATTGTGATATATTCTTTTTAAAGAACAGTAATCATTACTATTATTAATCAGGAGGAATCAGATATGGCACAGACAAATCAGGCGCAGGTTGAAAATCTTGTTAATTTATTGGATGGATATTCTATGAAAGGCGGACATCATTTGAATGTCAACGTATTGAACAGAGATACACTTCTGGATGCTCAGGCTCATCCTGAGAAATATCCTCAGCTTACCATTCGTGTATCCGGTTATGCGGTAAACTTTGTAAAGCTTACACAGGAACAGCAGAATGACGTTATTTCCCGTACGTTCCACGAAGCGCTTTAATTTCCGCTCTGTCCGTTTCCGGCGGAACAAAGCAAAACCTGTATTGCAGCTTTTTTATGAAAAAAGACAGGGGCTGTCGGTTCATACCGATTTTACCCCTTGATTCAAAAAAGAGAGAATCCTCTGAACTTCCGCAGGACTCTCTCTTTTTTGTTCCCTCTATCTATTTTGTCTTGTATTTCATTATAATTCCAAACAGCTCCTATAAATGATACGCTTCATTTCTGCTCCGTTCCCTGGAGGCGGCTATGCATTTGCAAATAAATTACTTTCTGTTTTTGCAAATTCCTCTTCGGTATAGCCGCATGATAAAATCTGTTCCTTTGAAAAACCGGCTTCAACCATTCTTTCCACAGCATTAAGGCGTTCCTTTGTAACACCCTTCTCAATACCTTCCGCAATACCAAGCGTTTTAATATTTTCTGACAAATTACACATAGTCTGCAGCCTCCCTTCCAGCTCAGTAGTCATTATCATTCCGTACTTTTCCATAAGTATACGTTTCTTTTCATCCACGCCTGTTTGGGAAAGCAATTTCTCAAGCATGGAAACAAGTATGTTTTGAGAATCCTGAATATGCTCCCCACTTCTTACATTGATAATGATTCCCTGCATTAAATCTATGTTATGTGGATTTGTTTTCGTTCCAAAAACGGTAGTTCTATCAAGATTTATTTCCTCTATGGAGTCACCGTTTACGCTGTTATCCATGCAAATCCAGATACTTCGTACCTTTTTCAGATTGTCGTAGTCGCTATGGTAAAATTCGGTCTGTTTCTGGGCGGAAATCATTCGTGCAAGATAAAACAGAATCCTGTTTTCCAAATGATAAACTAACTTACCTGGATCTGATGATTTTTGCGCTTCTAAATTAATAAGGAATTTCATTTCGGTTTCTTTATGATATGCCGTAAAGCGGATGTCGAAAAAAATTTTTCCTTCTCCTGGGATATTGTCCTCCGTACTGGACATCTTTACGCGTCCCATGTTTGATAAACCTGTATCCAGTGGCTTCGTCCCGACGTTAATATCATCATCAATATTGGCCATAATATCATCAATGGTCATATCCTTAAATTCCTAAATGGTGTATTTTAAAATTCGTGCCAGTATCTGTTTATCAGCAAGCAGGAATTTTACATTTGTATCATAGGAGCCGAAGTCATCTGCTGCATTATTATTTATTATATCTGACTTGGGTAACAATATCAATGGCTGCGAATAAAATCGGGGCAGCCAGGAAATAAAGAATCCCAAAACAGCGGCTAAAATCAATATTAGGGCCGACTGCCCGCGTTTTTTAGAATTCCTTATTCAGAAAAATACGCCGCACAAACATTTCTGTCTGCGCGGCGCCTGTTCAATTCTCATTTATTTCGCATCTTTAATTGAAAAGCTTAATCTTCCCATCTTATCCTTGCCTAAGCATTTTACCGTCACAACATCTCCCAGGGTCAGTACATCTTCCACATGATTGATTCTTTCCTTCGCAATCTTGGAAATATGAACCATTCCTTCCTTACCGGGAGCGAATTCGATAAATGCGCCGAATTCTTTTATGCTTACTACCTTTCCGACATACTGCTGGCCTTCCTCAAAATCAGTTACAATCATCTGCACCATATCAAGCGCTTTCTTCATGCCTTCCGGGTCTGTTCCGCAAATGGAAACCGCACCATCGTCGGTAATATCGATCTTCACACCTGTCTGATCAATAATCGCATTGATCGTCTTACCACGCTGTCCCACTACATCACCAATCTTCTCAGGGTCAATCCTGATCTGAATGATCTTAGGCGCATATCTTCCTACCTCCGGTCTCGGAGCGGAAATCGCAGGTTTCATACAGGTATCCATGATGAAAAGACGTGCCTCACGGCATCTCTCGATCGCACCTTCCACAATTGCCCTTGTCAGACCGTGGATTTTAATATCCATCTGAATCGCGGTAATGCCTTCTGTCGTACCCGTTACCTTAAAGTCCATATCACCGAAGAAATCTTCGAGTCCCTGAATATCCGTCAGTAATACGTAATCATCATCCAGCTCTCCCGTCACAAGACCGCACGAAATACCCGCAACCATCTTCTTAATCGGAACACCCGCTGCCATCAGAGACATACAGGATGAGCATGTAGATGCCATTGATGTGGAGCCGTTGGACTCAAATGTCTCAGATACGGAACGAATCGCATACGGGAATTCCTCCTCACTTGGCAGCACTGGGATCAGAGCTCTCTCCGCCAGCGCACCATGTCCGATTTCACGGCGTCCCGGTCCCCTCGACGGCTTTGTTTCGCCGACGGAATAAGACGGGAAATTATAATGATGCATATATCTCTTCGCAACCTCATTCTCATCAAGACCATCAATTCTCTGGCACTCTGAAAGAGGTGCAAGTGTCGTTACATTACAGATTTGAGTCTGTCCACGCGTAAACATCGCAGAACCATGCACACGGGGAATAATATCCACTTCGGCTGCAAGAGGACGAATCTGTGTAATTTCGCGTCCATCGGGACGTTTATGATCTTTTAAGATCATTTTGCGAACCGTTTTCTTCTGATATTGATAGAGCGCTTCACCAATCAGAGGAAGCCATTCTTCATTGTCAGCAAAAGCTTCTTCCATCTTTTCACTGATCTTACGGATATTCTCCTCACGCACCTGCTTCTCATCCGTAAATACGGCTTCTTCCATCTCCTCCGGCGTCGTCACTTTTTTCATTGCCTCAAACATCTCTTCCGGAATTGCGCAGCTCTCGTATGTGTGCTTCGGCTTTCCGGCCTCAGACACAATCTTATTGATAAACTCAATAATTGTCTGATTGATTTCGTGCGCTTTGTAGATTGCCTCGATCATCTTTGCCTCAGGAATCTCATTTGCTCCCGCTTCAATCATAATCACTTTTTCACTCGTCGAAGCCACCGTCAGATTCAAATCACCATTCTTCCACTGCTCCTGACTTGGATTCACCACAAATTCGCCGTCGATCATGCCAATCTGCGTCGTCGCACATGGTCCGAAGAACGGAATATCCGAAATACTTGTCGCAATTGCGGCTCCGAGCATCGCCACAAGTTCCGGACGGCACTCAGGATCAACGGACATCACCATATTATTTAATGTCACATCATTGCGGTAATCTTTTGGAAACAGCGGACGCATCGGACGGTCAATCACACGGGACGTAAGGATTGCATTTTCAGATGCTTTTCCTTCCCTCTTATTAAATCCTCCCGGTATCTTTCCAACCGAATACATCTTTTCCTCAAATTCCACGCTTAACGGAAAGAAATCAATTCCCTCCCGGGGCTTCTCGGATGCGGTCGCCGTACTCAGCACGGTCGTCTCTCCATAATGCATAAATGCACAGCCGTTTGCCTGCTTTCCGACTCTTCCGACATCAACTGTCAGCGTCCTCCCTGCAAGCTCCATTGAAAAACTCTTGTAATTACTCATATTTGTATCTCCTTTCTATATGCTATGACAGAAGATACCGAAACTACTGATTTATATATATCCTGCATATATACAAATCAGTGGTCTCGGGAACAATCTTCTGTCCTGCTGCCTTCTCTCTGAAAATAGGGCGGATGACAATCCGCCCTATAAATCCACTATTTTACCGCCGGTTACTTCCTGATTCCCAGTCTCTCTATCAGCGCACGATATCTCTCAATATCTTTTCTCTTCAAATAATCAAGCAGTCCACGCCTCTGTCCTACCATCTTAAGCAGTCCACGTCTGGAATGATGGTCTTTCTGGTTCTCCTTTAAATGTGCAGTCAGTTCCTGAATTCTTGCTGTCAGGATAGCGATCTGTACCTCCGGTGAACCCGTATCGCCCGGAGTCCTTGCATATTCATTGATAATCGCTGTTTTCTTTTCCTTTGAAATCATTGTAAAATCCTCCTGAATTTATAAATCCGCCTGCCGTCTGCCGGCCGTATGAAACACTAAGGTGAGGCTGGAGTATCCTTAACCTGAGCGTCGGCATTTACTCACACGCTTTACAGTATAACACACGTACTATTTCCTGTAAATACTAATTTTTTATATGAGACAGGAACTTTGCAACGTCCCGCCTTTCACAGGACGTTTCCAAAAGCTCCTCTTCTGTTTTAATCGTTAATAATTCTTCTGATTGCAAGCGGTGTACGGTAGAAAGCGTTGGAAATCTTAATACCCGTCCTGCGGCCGCTGGCATGGATAACCTGTCCGCCTCCGATATACATTGCCACATGATTGATCGTTCCGCCTTTTCCGTAGAAAATCAAATCACCCGGCTTCATCTGATCGCTCGTAATCTTCTTTCCTGTCCTTGCCTGATCTCTTGACACACGAGGCAGGCTATAGCCGTATTTCTCATAAATTCTCATGGTAAATCCTGAACAGTCCGTACCATTCGTAAGGCTTGTTCCGCCCCATACATAACGGTTGCCGAGGAATTGTTTTGCATAATTCACCATCGCCACGCGGACATCGGATACGCCTTCACCGTATCTTAATTCTTTCAAAGTGATGGCATGTCCCAGCTTCTCCGCAATATCCACATACTCCGTTGAAACATATCCTTCCTCATCATCGAGAGCAATTTTACACCATCCCTCAAGCTGCTCAAGAACTTCCAGTTCCTCTTCAATCGGAACCATCGTGATAACCGAAGCATTTGTAGATGGCGCTTCACGAACAAAGAGCGTCGTCGTATTCACAGTCGCCGTCAACGTAATAAACTCCTGCGCTCTTTCTCTGGCCACATCGTCCATGTAAAGGAATTCCGTGCTGACATATCCTTCAATCTTACCGGACTTGATATGCGCCCATCCGTTTGTCA
Source organism: bacterium C-53 (assembly GCA_003612525.1). GTDB lineage: Bacteria > Bacillota > Clostridia > Lachnospirales > Lachnospiraceae > C-53. The sequence continues at coordinate 23,671 of RAZD01000010.1, forward strand.
CATCAATAACCTCACAGCCTGCGCCCTTCGGCATCTTTCCAAGAATCTCCCCGTCCTCTTTCGGATCCTTTCTGACATTCAGATAATTATCAACATGTGCAATTCCGAGATTTGTATACCCGGCAATCGCTTCATTCTCCGGCGCTTCCGTCAGATTCTCAGATTCCTCATCCGCCGAACCTTCCTCTTCACTGCCGTTCGAAATACCAACCTCTATTATTTCCGCTCCTGTCTGGGCTTCCGCCACCAAAAGCGTTTCATCCTGCGTATCCACTACCTTCCCTGCACCTGCACTGATGGTGCTCGTCCCGGTTGCGTAAACTGCTGTCGGAACCGCACAGGAAACTGCCATTGCGAGAACACCAATTGTTATGAGTCTGTTCATTCGTAATATCATCTTATCGCTCCAGTCATTCTTATTTGTTACACAATTGTTACAAATTATTACGATGTAATTATAATCTTTTCAACAAACTTTGTCAACCAGATAGATAAATTGTTGTAAATTACCAGAATCATGCTCTCACTGTCGTAAGCAGCGCTTCCATATTTCCTTCTATTTTATATGCACCGTTATCCGCCGATACAAACAGGCTGTCTCCCTTGCGGAAAGAAACAGTCTCTCCTGCTGCCGTAAGACTGCCCTCACCCGCAAGAACCAGGAGCGAATGAAAGGTGGTTCCATCCGTCTTTCCCTCATATATACCATCTGTCAAAAGACGATCAACCGTAAAATAATCACAGTCCGCAAGATGCGGTCCAAACTCTTTCCTTTCTTTCATCGGCATTAAATTTGTTACATTTTTTGCCTTTTCAATATGAAGATCTCTGGGCTTTCCATCCGCGCCCACACGTCCAAAGTCATAGACACGATATGTAACATTTGAATTCTGCTGAATTTCTGCAATCAGCACATCCCTTCCAATCGCATGAATCGTACCGGACTCAATAAAATACATCTCGCCCTTTTTCACCTGCTGAAAATTCAGTGCATCAAGAACCGTGTTGTTTTCAATTTTTTCGCCAAATGTTTCTTTGGTCATCGCATCCTTCACACCATAGTAGATGCCTGCGCCTTCTTTTGCATCTACAATGTACCATGTCTCCGTCTTTCCATACTGGCCTTCATTCTTCAGTGCATATTCGTTATCCGGATGCACCTGAATGGAAAGATTATCTCTTGCATCTATAAATTTAATCAAAATCGGAAAATCATCAAAACGGTCACAATTTGTACCTGTTGCCCCGCTTCCGTTTTCCTTCACATATTCAGGAAATGTCTTACCTGCATTTTCTCCATTTACGATTACACTGGGACCATCCTTATGGCAGGAAAGCTCCCATGTTTCTGCGAGGACTTCTCCGTCATATTCTTTGTAAAAATCTGTCTTCAGCCGGTTTCCTCCCCAGAGATAATCCTTGTAAGCCGGTTTTAATTTTAAAATTGCCATTTTTAATCGTTTCCTTTCCGTTCATTTTTTTCTCAAAAATGCTTTCGTTCCATCCAGGAACTCCACGCATTCACGTTTCATCACTGCTTTGCAGAAATCATGAATATCCAAAAGCTTTCTCTCAAACACCATTCCGCCGCCAAGCAAATCCGTCCGATGTGTATCCGAGCCTGCCGTCATCGGAAATTCATATTTTGAAGCATATGCCCGCGCCCTTACATCGAATTCAGGGTTTACATGCGCAAAGCTTTTTGGACTGCAATGCGTCGCATTATACCCTTCCACGCCATCAACCCATTCCGGAAACAGACGAATTTCGGGAATATAATATTCCTCACGAAACGGATGCGGATGAATCACAATGCCGCCGCCTTCATGGACAAGCGTATACTGCTCCTCAATTGTACAGTCACGGATTTCGGGGTGGGATAAGAGCCACGCCTCATCCAGTCCATAGATCAGAAATTCCGTTCCATTATACCCCGACTCCCAGCCAAAAAACACCTGAAAGCCGATCCTGTCCCCTTCTTCCTTCGCCGCATAATACGGTGCGCAATACGCATGCACCCACTCCGTCCAGGGAAGATTCCTGTCAACCGAGGTATTTCCATAGACAAAATGATTCGTCAGAATCATGCCCGTATATCCATAATCCTTATGTGCATGAACCGATTCCCGGGCGCTGCATTTCGCACAGGCGCTCGCTTCCTTCGTGTGGGTGTGTGTCTCGTACAAATATCTCATGAAAAAGCCTCCAAGCAAACTATAATTCTAAGAACCCAAACGGATTTCCTTCCTCCGCACGCAGAAACTGCATCAGAAGGAGCGCGCATTTCATCGCAACTTTTTCCTCCCGGAGAATCCGGCGCACCTCATCTCTGTCCGCAATCACGGTCTTAATATCCTCCGTATCTTCCTGATACGATTTATCCGGCATGCCGGACGCAAATCCAAACACCGGCTCCACGGATTCATCCGTCAATCCGACCGTAGTATAGAACGGACGCCTGTAAACGCTGTTTCCTCCTGTGTAAAGCGTAAAATCAAGTCCCGTTTCTTCCTTAAATTCACGAACGCCTGTCATCTGCGGGTCCTCTCCCTTCTCAACAAGCCCCGCTGGAAATTCATAGATATAATCGTTAATCGGATAGCGGAACTGACGCACCAGAACAATCTTATCATGATTCTCCCCATAAACGCCATACACGACAACACCTTCCGGGTGATTTTCGTGCGTATAAATTTTCATTTCTTCTCCGCGTCCCCTTGAGGCAAAATAATATTTAAACGTATCTCCGCTTCGTTTCACGGCGTCCATCTCATACATATTGAGAAATGGATTGTCCGTGAGCATTTTTACATTTTTAATTCTCTCATCCATAACCCTTCTCCATTTAAAAATCAAACCCTGATATCAATACGTTTCACAAAACTCCCGCTATTCAGCCAGAACATGAATCAGCTTTCCTTTGAAATCGCCCTGCAAATTCTCGATCTGAATCCCTGCATTCATCAACGTACTGCCCGACAGAATCTGCCCGGTCTCCTCAATGCGGTAATTCAGATTTTCCGAAAGCCCTTTCAGACGGATTCTTCTGCTGTGGTAATTCGGACGCGCCAAGACCTGTATATACGTAACAAGCGCTTCCTTCTTATCCTTTGCCACAACCATATATGCATCATAGAGATGATTCTCCCCGTACCCCGCAATCCTGTAGTAATCACCGGTACGTACAAGGTCATTATATTTATGATACATTGCCACCTGTTCCGGTATCAGGTCGCGGTCCTCCTCCGAAATCTTCGTCACATCAAGTTCATAGCCAAATGTCCCGGCAAGCGCCACATAGCCTCTTGTCTCAAACGGCGTATTCCTTCCCACAACATGGTTCGGACAGTCACTTACATGTGCGCCCATCGCAGAAAGCGGATACACCATCGCCGTACCCTGCTGAATCGTCAGACGCTCCACAGCATCCATATTGTCCGAACACCAGATCTGAGGACTGTAGAACAGCATGCCCGCATCAAACCGCGCGCCGCCGCCGGAACAGTTTTCTAGCAGAAGGTTGGGGAATTCCTGAATCAGCCGCTCCTGAATCTCATACAGGCCAAGCACATAGCGATGGGAAAACTCGCTCTGACGCTCCGGTGAAAGACCAAAGCTCCCGAGATCGGAAAGCGAACGGTTCATATCCCATTTCACATACTCAATATTTGCGCTTCTAAGGACTTTTGCGACGCTTTCATACACATAATCAAGAATCTCTCTCCTTGAAAAATCAAGCACATACTGTTCGCGTCCCATTGTCGGCGTCTTCCCGGGCACCTGAATGGCCCAGTCAGGGTGAGCACGGTAAAGGTCGGAATCAGGAGAGATCATCTCAGGCTCAAACCAGATACCAAACTTCATGCCAAGCTTATTGACTTCATCGACAAGGCGTTTCAGACCGCCCGGAAGCTTTTCTTCATTGACTGTCCAGTCCCCAAGCGCACAATTGTCAAGATTCCTTTTACCGAACCATCCATCGTCCATCACAAGCATTTCAATGCCAAGTTTTGAAGCCTCCTTTGCGATAGAAAGCAGCTTTTCCGTATTGAAATCAAAATACGTCGCTTCCCAGTTATTAATCAGAATGGGACGTTTCTTATTTTTATACGGGCTGCGTATCAGATGATTTCTGTACAGATCATGGAAGGTGCGCGTCATCCCGCCAATTCCTTCGCAGGAATAGACCATTATCACCTCAGGAGTCTGAAATTCCTGTCCCGGAGTCAGAAGCCAACTGAAATGATCCGGATGGATTCCCATTGTCACCCTCGTATTATCAAACTGCGTTCCCTGTACCTGTGCGGTAAAATTGCCTGAATAGACGAAATTCAAACCGTATACTTCGCCCATATCCTCCGTCGCATCCTTTGATGTGACCGCAAGAAACGGATGTTCCTGATGGCTCGATTCGCCGCGGACGGAACCTGTCGAATACGTTCCAAGACGCACCGCATGTCTCTGAATACGGCGTTCTCTGGACCACGAACCATGCAGCGAGAGAATATCATAATCCGTCCCGTCAAGTTCCAGGCAAACACTGAGTGCACGTGTCAATGTGATATCATCGTCAGAAGCATTCACAATCTTTACGCTCCGCGCAATTACATCAAGCTTCTCAAATACCGTGTACGAAAGGATAACTTTCAATCCGGCCGCCTTATCCGCCATTGTAATCTTTAATGTACTGCATTCCTCCTGGGTTCCAAACGTCGCCGGCAGCCCGGGGAGCGCTTCCTTTCCCTGCCTTATTTCATGACTTTCATACAGTAGATGACAGACCTCATGCCCGCTCTTCGTTCTGATTCGAAGACAGCTCTCCCGATAATCACCAATCCCGGCAGTTGGATATTCCATAGGGAACGTATCATAGAAAGAAAGCCTCTCCCTGTTATTCTGTGATGGCACAAAAGGCGGTTCATTTATTCTGAGCAGATACGTCAGATCCGTATCCGGGACCTTTTTGCCAAAATAAATATGACCCAAAAATCCTTCTTCATCCGCAACCCCGCAAAGATAACTCGCATTCGCAGAATCCAGCTTAAAGACGCGTTTCTCACTATTAAAAACAATACCCATTCTCTTATCTCCTCACCTAAAATCATTTTTCATCTTTTGCCTGTTTTTTCAGGCTTTCGAAGATGCGCCCGCACCGCTTAACGAAAGCGGCCGTTTATCATCCCCGTGTGTTTCCATTCCTTTTATTGTAAACGTATGGTTCCCCTTTTTCATATCCTTTATAACCGTCACACGATTCAGGAACAATCTCCCCGCATAAGCATAACATAATTCATGGCGGCTTGCCAGACAATCTTGTATGTTACGCACAAAAGAAAAGCCCCATAGCCTTAATGCTTACAGGACTTTTCCATCTGATTCTTTATCTTAAAACACTTTTTACACGATTCCCTGCGCTGTCATAGCCTCAGCCACTTTGAGGAATCCGGCAATATTCGCGCCAGCTACGTAATTTCCTTCCATGCCATATTTCTTAGCGGCATTGTCAAGATTATGGAAGATATTTACCATAATATCATGAAGCTTTGAATCTACCTCCTCAAATGTCCAGCTCAGGCGTTCGCTGTTCTGGCTCATTTCAAGCGCACTTGTCGCAACACCGCCCGCATTCGCCGCTTTTCCGGGTGCGAACAGCACTTTATTCTCCTGCAGATACTCTGTAGCATCCATTGTAGTAGGCATATTCGCGCCTTCCGCTACCGCAATTACACCGTTCGCAACAAGCGCTTTGGCATCATCCAGGTTCAGCTCATTCTGTGTTGCACAGGGAAGCGCCACATCTACCTTCACAGACCATACGCCTCTGCCTTCATGATACTGCGCACTGGGTCTTGCTGCCGCATATTCCGTAAGGCGTGCACGTTTTACCTCTTTCACTTCCTTAAGGAGCGCTACATCAATTCCTTCCGGATCATAAACCCATCCTGTAGAATCCGATACAGTGACAACCTTCGCGCCCAGCTGCTGCGCTTTCTGCGTCGCATAGATTGCAACGTTTCCGGAGCCGGAAACCGCAACGGTCTTGCCTGCGATATCATGTCCGTTGCACTTAAGCATTTCTGATGTCAGATACAACAGGCCGTATCCTGTCGCCTCCGTTCTTGCAAGCGAACCGCCATAGGACAGTCCTTTTCCGGTGAGAACACCCTCGTATACGCCGCGGATTTTCTTATACTGTCCGAACATGTAACCGATTTCTCTCGCACCGGTTCCGATATCGCCTGCCGGCACATCCGTATCTGCCCCAATGTATTTGGAAAGCTCAGTCATAAAGCTCTGGCAGAACGCCATTACTTCCCGGTCAGATTTCCCCTTCGGGTCGAAATCAGAACCGCCTTTACCACCGCCAATCGGAAGACCGGTCAAAGAATTCTTGAAAATCTGCTCAAAACCGAGGAATTTAATAATCCCAAGATTTACGGAAGGATGAAGCCTTAATCCTCCCTTGTACGGTCCGATTGCACTGTTAAACTGTACACGGAACGCATTGTTTACATGCACCTGACCCTTATCATCCACCCAGGGCACTCTGAAAAGAAGCTGTCTTTCAGGAGTTACAAGCCTCTCAAGAAGCGCATCCCTCTTATATGCCTCCTCATTTGCTTCAATTACTACTCTAAGAGATTCCAGAACCTCCTTTACTGCCTGATGGAATTCCGGCTGTGCGGGGTTTTTCTCCACCACCATCTGCAACACTTCATCAACATATGACATTTTCTTATCCTCCTTAATCCGTTATGTACTTTCGGAATCCTTTCACTTCTGCCGCAATTCCGAAAACATATGATTTGTTTCCACACGGAGCTTTCCACTGTTTCTCCGCCAGGTATCAGCATCCCTTTTCTTCTGATACACAAAAAGGCGCAGAGAACAAAATCGGGGCTTTATGACACCCGGTTCTTCCGACGCCTTTGTCTGTAGTGTATTATATACTACCACTCTGCATTTCGCAAGCATTTTTTCATCCTTCTGCCATCTTTTTCCTCGCAGTTCAAAAATGAACCAATCACAAATATTTCTTCATGCGTTCTATCGCCTCTTCCTCAAATTCCATCAGTTCCTTCGCAAGCTCCACTGTCATACGGGATGCCTCGCTGTTGTGATTCAGCGATTTGCACAAATCCGTAATCCCTCTGTTGCTTCCCTGAATCAGCATCTCCGCCATATGGCTTGTACTGATATCAAGCATCGTATTCATTGCAATTGCACTCTTTAATTTGACCCTGTCAACCGCCCTTTCACGATAAGGCTCTATATTCTTGCTCCCCATCACCTTACGGACCTTTCTGCCATACTCATCGTATCCATCCGCCTGCCGCATAATTTCCTGTTTCAGTTCATCGTCAAAAACCTTATCATTGACCTCTCCGATTGCCTCTCTCGCCATGAGAATGTTTTTCTGAACTTCGTGCAGTACATTTTTGTCATAATTACGCATATCTGCCTCCAACAACATATCCCTGTATAATTTCTATCTGCTCACAGTATTTCCGAATTCTCTCTTTTTCATGCAGACACAAATTTGTTTCATAAAAATAAGCTATAAAAGTTTTCTCCCCTGATACTTGAAAACTTTTATAGCTTAAACTGCAATATGTACAAAAATTAATTTTTATGAATCTCTACGTAATCTGACTTTATGTAAGCCGCATTGCCGTTATAAAGAACTTTACACCAGCCGTCTTCCATATCCATAATCAGGTCAAATTTATCACCCTGATATGCAGAGCCGACCTGCGATGCGCTTGTGCTCGCTGCCTGACGGATTTTAACCGTTTCTTTCACAGTTACGGTACCGATCACAGACGTTGTGCCGCCCGCATTGTCGCCCTCCTCCGGCTGTTCCGGATTCTGCTGCGCAGAAGCCGCTTCTTCCGCACTGACTACTTCAAGATAGTCGCTCTTAACATATGCTTCTGCGCCGTTATATTCCAATTTGCTCCATCCGTTTTCCAGGCTCTGCAGCCTGGTAAAGATTTCACCGACAATGCATTTTGCAATTTTATCGCCCGTTTCACTTGGCGACTTACGGATATTTGCCGTATCTGTCGCCCGCACATATTCCGTCGTCGGCGTCTGTTCATCTCCTTCGCCCGTCTCCTCTGTGGAAGCTTCATCCGCCGGAGGTTCATTGTCCTTTAACTGGCGCGCGGCAAGTTCCGCGCTCACTGCCTCATCTATTGTCTGTGGAAATGCCTCCATAAAACTCTTCAGAGTAGCATCCGCGGCAGCCGCCTCATTATATTTCGTATCTACCTGATCGAGAAGCTCAACGACATCATCCTGTGCCGAAATACTCTTAATATAATCATTGACATCATCCGTAAGCTCTCCATCATAGACATAGAGCGAACCATCGTCATTTGATCTTATATACAGAGACGTAAGTCCGGGTGCAAGCGTATCAATATTTTTGAATTTAATCTCATAATACGTAAATACGATATAAGAATCTTCCACCGGCCCCGGCTTCGTGTAACATTTAAAGTTCTGGTACGAATCCGTATACTCGGCCTTCTTCTGAATACGAATCTTCTCCGTCTCACTGAGCTCGCTGCGGATTCCTGCAAGCGTATCCACATCTCCTGAAGCCATTGCCGTAAAATACGTCGTAGCAAGCGCATTGACCGCCTCATGTGCATCCACCTCAAATTCATCCTTCGGAACCGGGATTGACGCATCCTGTGAAACGTTGACATCTGACAGGTTGCCTACCTCCTCATGCTCTTTCTTCTCCTTTTTCCCTGATGAAAAAATCAGAAGAACCACCACAAGACAAATAAAAAGAATACCTACACCAAAATACTGATAATGTTTTATTATAAATTCTTTTAATGAGAAATTTTCCATAAACAAAACCATGCCTTTCTACTACACTGTTTGATATCATAGCATAAAAACTGTCGATAATCAATTGCAATTTTTGTCAAATGTAATATTTTTGTAACATTTCACAAAATTCATACGGAAAAAGCCTGTCAATCTGATTCAGAACAGATATCTGAGGGAACAAAAAAGCTGCTGCACAGATAACTCCTGCCGTTATCCACACAGACAGCTCCCTCCTGCCGCCTTTTCCAAATACGCCCGAGAGGAATCGAACCTCCGCACCTGGAACCGGAGTCCAGTGCTCTATCCACTGAGCTACGGGCGCATACACAGGAACAAATTGTTCCTGTGCTATCATATCATAAATTTTTACAGGAATCAATTACATTTTTTAATTTCGTCCATATAACGATCATAATAGTAAATAGAATCCGAAAGAACATCCTGCTGATCTATTTCCTTCCGATTTGAATTCACTACCATTCTGTTAAGATCTTCCGTATCTTCCTCTTCTCTGTACGGCACAAGAAGAACCTCGTGCACGGAAGAAGGCAGTATGTACAAATTCGCATCTATTTTCTCTGCAAACTCCTTTAAAACACCTGGATACATCATGCATGACGCGCCATTCATTTTCAGATGATTCGTAAGAATATACATTTCATCTGTATTCTGATTGTCCGTGGTCTCTGCCAAAAATGAAGAAAATTCCTCTATAAGCGCCTCTTGCCTGCCGAAACCATGCTCCGCATCCATTTTCAATTTCTTCATTAATCTCAAGACATCCAACTGGAGAATTTCATTCATAGTCGCCCTCATATCCAAAATCTCTGCGCGCAGAAGGCGACCGGTATTCTCTTCAGCCTCTGCAAAAAGCTCCTCTTCCGTTATTCCCCACATTTTTAAATGATCGTTTTGAACCAGAATCGACGCGTTTCCCGTTTCTTCACTTACGACCAGGCAATGATAAACAACTGCCAAATCCAAAAACCTGCGATGTGGTACATTCATGAGCAGTTCTTCGTTCTTTTCATAATTTACCAGTCTGTATACTATTTTCTTTCTCACCATCTCAATATCCTTAAAAAATTGAACATCCATTCTGCTGCACGGAACATGTTTTTCATAAATCCTTACGATTTCTTTTACAATATCGGCAGCATCCCCGCCATCAATGTAAGATTTATAAAAAGGCTCCATATAAATTGTAGGGGAAATATTATGGTCCTTCTCCATAATTACAATTCCATCCAATACAATCCCGTTATTTTTTATGACATGATTTATGGTCACCCGAAAATTTTCGCCCATAAAATCAGCCACACAGTTCTTCATATACGATAAAAATTCCTGATATTCCATCGGTCCTCGCTTTCCTGCCGGAACACTTCATTATCGTAATCCCGGCACAAATACATCAGTTTCTATAATCTCAATAAATTAGAATTACTTTGGCCGAAAGGCCGGATACGATATGAGGTCTGACAGGCAGCGGAAAGCATAATGCCCCCCGCTGAACCTAGCATAGACTTGTTGTTAAGGCATTATACTCTGGAAAGATATTCTCCTGTACGTGTGTCAATCTTAATTACATCACCCTGATTCACAAAAAGAGGAACACTGACAGATGCACCAGTCTCCACGACTGCCGGCTTTGTCGCTCCCTGTGCCGTATCGCCCTTGAATCCTGGCTCCGTATCGGTAATTTCCAATTCCACAAAAAGAGGAGGCTCAATTGCAAATACACTTCCGTTGTATGAGCAAACCTTCACCATCTCATTTTCTTTTACAAATTTCAAAGCATCTCCAACTGTATCAATATTCAGTGCAATCTGATCATAATTTTCGGTATCCATGAAATTATATAAATCACCGTCTTCATAAAGATACTGCATCTCTCTTCTTTCGATTCTGGCTGTCGGGAACTTCTCGGTAGGTCTGAATGTCTTCTCTACCACACCGGAATTAATGATATCTTTGAGCTTCGTTCTGACAAAAGCAGCGCCTTTTCCAGGTTTTACATGCTGAAACTCAATAATCTGATATACATTTCCGTCTATCTCAACGGTCAATCCATTTCTAAAATCTCCTGCTGAAACCATCTGTGATTTCCTCCTTAATAGCATTCACAATATAATCTTCGTCTAGTTTATACTATAAATTCCAATATTTCAACTGTTTTTTCATTTTAATAAAAGAAAATCAACTGCCATCAGATATCCCTCAAGGCCTTTCCCATAAATCTGTTTCTGGCATACCGGCGCCGTAACGGAAATCTTTCTGAATTCTTCCCGCGACGTAATATCGGAAATATGAACCTCAACCTTCGGAATCTCTATTGAGGCAAGCGCATCCCGGATTGCATAGCTATAGTGCGTATATGCGCCCGGATTAATGATGATTCCCTCCGTCCCGTCCCGGTAGGCCTCCTGAATCCGGTCAATAATGGCGCCCTCATGATTACTCTGATATACATCAATCTCACAGTGTTCCTTCTCTGCCTTTTCCTGAATCATGGAAAGCAGATACTCATAATCCTGTGCTCCGTAAATCTTCTTTTCGCGGATTCCCAAAAAATTAAGGTTCGGTCCGTTTATTACAAGCAGCTTCATAGAAACCTCCTATTTCGTCAACAATATTTTCAAACGCTTTTCCATCCGTATCCACAATCAGATCGCTTAACGACTCATATACCGGCCCCCGCTCTTTCAGCATTTCCTCGATTTTCTGCCTTGCGCCGCCGCCTCTTAAAAGCGGCCTGGACGTATCTCCCGAAAGCCTTTCCATAATCGTGCCCGGCTTTGCCCTCAGATAAATTACGGTTCCAAGAGATTTGATCCTTTCGCGGTTCTCAAAACGCATCGGCGTGCCGCCGCCGAGAGCAATTACCCTCCTGCCTTTTCTTTCAGCCATCTGCGCAAGAAGTTCCGTTTCCATCGTTCGAAACGACTCCTCGCCGTATTTTTCAAAAATTTCTGATATTTCCATATTTTGTCTTTTCTCAATCACCTGGTCCGTATCCTCAAATGCAATCTGAAAACGGTCAGATAACTGAATGCCAACTGTGCTCTTCCCAGCGCCCATATACCCGATTAACACAATATTCTTCATACGTCCCCTACATTCCGCCCTGCGGCTTTAATAACTCACAAAGTTTTTCATACGCAATCCGAGACATTTCCTCGGGCGCTTTCTGTCCCACAAAAAGCTCAAATGCAGTCACTCCCTGATAGAGAAGCATCTTTAACCCATTACACGCCTTTCCGCCTTGCTGCCTTACAAGTTTCATAAACATCGTCTCGGACGGCTGGTAGATTAAATCAACTCCTGTATGTACATTCCGGTAAAAATCTTCCGATGTTAAAACACACCGACCGGATTCGGGAGCCAGCCCCACCGAAGTACACTGAACGGCCAGTATCCGCTCCTCCTCAATCTTTTTATAATCTTCCATAGTCAGAGGAACCACCGCCTCTCTCTCATAGCAGCGGTTAACCTCTTTTGAAAGTTCCTGCGCCTTTGCAAACGAACGGTTCAGAAGATAGATTTTACGAATTCCTTCTTTTACCAGAGAAAATACCACTGCCCTCGAAGCGCCGCCGGCGCCCAGTACGGCAGCCGTTTCACCTTCTACTCTGATATTTTCCTGTTCTAACTCTCTCAGAAATCCAAGCGCATCCGTATTATATCCCCGGTAACCGCCTTCCTCCCGCACCAGCGTATTCACGGCGCCGATCTGTTCTGCAAGCGGGTCAAGTCCTGTAAGCGCATCCATAACCGCCTGTTTATAAGGCACTGTCACGTTCATGCCAAGCACATTCAGCGCATATGCGCCTTCCACCGCCGCCCGTATCTTCCCGCTTTCCACCAGAAAAGGAACATAACATACGTTCAGCCCCATCTGTTCTGCAAGTGTGTTATGAATCGCCGGGGACAGCGTATGTTCCACCGGATTTCCCATTAATCCGAGCAGTCGGGTCTTCCCATTAATCTCCATCTTTCACATCCCTCTCATAAAAATAAAGTACGATTCTCTCCAGATACCGCTTAAGCACAATCTGAATCTCTTCCTTTTTGTCAATTGGCCGGACAAGAATTGTGCGGATTCCTGCCCGCTTCGCTCCCCATACATCCGTAAAAAGCTGATCTCCGATAAAAAGCGTATTTGATACGTCACATCCCATTATTTCCATCGCTTTACAATAATTCCTGATCCCCGGCTTTCCCGCCTTATGAATATACGGAACGTGTACATCATCATGAAACAGTTTCACGCGCGGCTCCTTATTATTCGATAGCAAAACCACCCGATACCCCAGTTCCTTAAGACGGCAGAAAAGCGCCTTCGCCCTGTCATCTGCCGGCGCACCATGCGGCACAAGCGTATTGTCAATATCAAAAATCAGCCCCCGGTATCCTTCTTCATACCACGTTTCAAAATCAATTTCATACGTAGAATCCAAATAAAAATCAGGGTAAAAGCATTTAAACATTATTCTTACACTTATCCTTTCTATCTCCAAGCGTTTCCGTCAGAAGGATGGCGGCAAACATCAGAGCGCATCCCGCAAGCATACGCGGCGTCATGCGCTCTCCTATAAAAAACGCCGAACACAATACGCCAAATACGGATTCCATAGAAAGCAGCACGGCCGCGGCTGCCGGGTGCGCATATTTCTGGCATACGTTTTGCAGCAAAAAAGCAATCATTGTACTAAACAGGCCGAGATAGAGCATCGATATGAGAAGCGGTGCGCTGGCGGTCAGGCTTCCGGGCGTTCCCTCCGCAACAGGCGCTAAAATCCATGAAAAAAGCGCCGAAAATCCAATCTGCAATATCGTGAGCAGAACCGGGTCTTCTCTCTGCGTATATTTGTCAATGAAAACAATCTGAAATGCAAACAATACGCCGCAGAGAATCGTCAGAAGATCTCCGATGTTCATTCCCTTATCTCCCTGCAAAGATAAAAGGCCGATTCCCGTAAAAGCAAGAAATGCCGCGCCGACGTGGTATCTGCTGATTTGTTTCCTGCTTACGAAGAAATGCATAAACGGCACAAGAATCACATAAACCGCCGTTAAAAAAGCATTTTTCCCCGCCGTTGTATACTGACACCCGATCGTCTGCACAAGATATGCCAGAAATAAAAAGACACCGATTACGGCGCCACAGCGGATTGTTTCCTTCGTCATATTGAAAAGACGCCGGAAGAATACGGCGCATAATGCAAAGAAAGCAATCGTAAAGCGAAATGCCATCATATAAATTGGCGGAACCAGATCAAGAGATGTTTTCACAACAACAAAAGCAAATCCCCATATAAAAGCGCATAAAAGCATTCCAGCTCCCGCAAGCAGACTTATTTTCTTTTCTTTTGTCACAAAAGCAAACTCCTTTCATTCTTTTACGACACCAAAAACACCCCACCGCAAAAAGCGCCGCCATCACCTGCACCGCCGTCTGCAGCAGGGTATTTCCTGCTCTGTCACTCTTTTTCCAGCACATTTTTTAGCTCATCCATGAACATGTTCACATCTTTAAACTCTCTGTACACAGATGCAAATCTGACATACGCTACCGGGTCCAGATCTTTCAGATGGTTCATCAGAAGTTCACCTATGACTTCACTCGGAATCTCCCTGTCTTCCATATTAAAAATCGCCGTTTCCACCTCATCCACCAGATGCGTGATCTCGCTCGCCGACACCGGGCGCTTATGACAGGCCCGTAGAACTCCCGCCTCTATCTTCGTCCTGTCATACGTTTCCCTGTTATTATCTTTCTTAATAATAATCAAAGGAATCGTCTCCACCTTTTCATATGTAGTAAAACGTTTATCACACTCGTCGCAGACACGGCGGCGTCTGATAGAATTATTTTCATCCGCCGGCCGGCTGTCAATCACTCTCGTATTATCGTGACCGCAAAATGGACACTTCATAGGTTTAACCTCCATTTGTCATATGTAAGGGCCGGCAGATTGCCGGCCATTCTATCCAGTCCAACTTCATTCATTATATGCAAGAAATACAATTATGTCAACCTAAATAATTTTTCATGCTTTTCAGCGCATTCTTTTCAAGACGGCTTACCTGGGCCTGTGAAATCCCGATCTCCGAAGCTACTTCCATCTGTGTTTTCCCCTCAAAAAAACGCAGTTTTATAATATAGTTTTCACGTTCGGAAAGCTTCTTCATCGCCTCACTCAAGGAAAGCTCTTCTACCCAGTGTTCTTCTCTGTTCTTTTTATCGGAAATCTGGTCCATCACGTACAGTGTATCTCCGCCTTCATTATAGACAGGTTCATAGAGGCTCATAGGATTTTGTATCGCATCCATTGCGTATGCAATCTCCTCCTTCGGAATTCCGATTTCCGCTGAAATATCATCCAGTGTCGGTTCACGCATTGACTTCTTTGCAAGCGCTTCTTTCGTATAAATCGCTTTATAGGCGGTGTCCTTAATCGAACGGCTGACTCTCATACTCTGGTTATCTCTTAGGAACCTGCGAATTTCACCGATGATCATCGGCACGGCATACGTTGAAAATTTCACATCATGGCCGTCAGGATCAAAATTATCAAGCGCCTTGATCAACCCGATACATCCTATCTGAAATAAATCATCCACATTTTCATTGCTCCCTGAAAAACGTTTGATTACGGAAAGCACCAGCCGCAAATTCCCCTTAATATATTCCTCCCTCGCTTTCTCGTCCCCATTCTTAATACGCGCAAACAAAGCTTCCTTTTCTTCGTTCTGAAGAATCGGAAGCTTTGACGTATTCACTCCGCATATTTCAACCTTTCCCTGTGGCATGTGATGATTCCTCCTGCTTTTGTTTCTATTAGAATCATTCACAAAATCGCCTTTAATTATTCACGGGAAGAAAGTTTTTTCATACAATAAATCAAAGGATATTTTCAGGAGAATTTCATGCGTTACAAAGAGCTGATACGTTCCGAAGTCATTAACACAAAAAACTGCCATAAACTGGGCTACATATCGGATCTTATTTTCGACTGCAAAACAGGATGCATCAAACAGGTGATTGTTCCGGGACCCTGCCACGGCCTCGGCCTGATTCCGCCCGCATCCGAATACGTTATCAATTACTGTCAGATCTGCAAATTCGGCGACGATATTATTCTCGTCGATATCTGCGAGGAAGAGGCGCTCTGTGAACGCCCCCGTAAACTGTTTTGTTAATTGAATTTATCAATCTCCCTCTTCAGCCGCTTCATAATTTTCTTTTCCAGTCTGGATATGTAAGACTGCGAAATGCCCAGGAGCGCCGCCACTTCCTTCTGGGTCATTTCACGGTCATTCCCTTCGCCCAATCCGAATCTTAAGTTCACAATTGTACGTTCCCGCTCCGATAATTTGTCAACAGCCTTTAATAATAGCTTTCTTTCCACCTCACTTTCAATGTCTTTGTAAATTACATCCTCATCCGTACCGAGAATGTCAGACAGGAGGAGCTCATTTCCGTCCCAGTCCACGTTCAGCGGCTCATCAATCGAAACTTCCATCCTCGTTCTGCTATTCCTACGAAGATACATTAGTATTTCATTCTCAATGCAGCGGGACGCATATGTGGCAAGCTTAATATTCTTATCCGGTTTAAATGTGTTGATTGATTTAATGAGACCAATTGTCCCGATTGAAATCAGATCTTCCACCCCGACCCCCGTATTGTCAAATTTCTTTGCGATATACACGACAAGCCTTAAATTATGTTCTATTAACACCTCCTTTGCATCTTTATCATACTCACTCCCCAGATCAGATATTACTTCATTTTCCCGCTCCGTATCAAGCGGCGGCGGCAACACCTCCGTTCCTCCGATATAATGTATTTCTCCGGATTTTTTCAAAAATATCGACGGTTTCGGCGTCACAAACCGAAACTGGCATCTCCCGGGTATCACTACTTTAAACAGCATCCTTTTTCTCCTCCCTTAATCAAATATTTCCGAATTTAAAATCATCTCATATTCATTTTGAACGGACAACACCTCTTCGCTAACTCCAAACAGGGGATGTTCGATTCTTAGTTCCCCATGTTCCTGCCTGACTTCCATCTCATCCGCATAATATCCCATCATCATGCCGGCTTCTTTTCCGATGCTGTGAAAGGGAATCACACGAACTCCTTTTGCATTCTCCCGAAGGCTTAATTTCTGCGCCGCATCTTTCCCAATGATATGCACCTGCTCTTTTAAAATCGGTTCTCTCAACCGATTTCCACTGTCAAAAAGCGCCTGAAACACATATTGATTACTGCCGCACCTTACCATCACATCATAGATATATTTCCGGTTCCTGCTGCCCCATATCCGATAGATGATTTCAATCACCGCTGCAGCCGCAGTTCCGGAAAGAAGAATCCCCGCAAAGGTCATATGTACTTCCAGATAGGAAACAGCTCCTCCAATCAGAAACATCACAAGATAATACGATGCAAGGTCTTTTATATATTCTATGCCTTTGTCTCGAAATAAGATAAATACAAGGACAGGAATCCATACTATCTGCCCGGCTGCCATACGCACGCCGACTGCTCCGACCGGCAGAATCATAACCAGACATGCAGATACTGATGACAGGAAAGAAACCGCACAGATTTTCCATATTCTATTCCGTTTCTTTAGAAGAACGGTCAGCAGACGGCAGCTTATTATATTCATCCAAAAGTTCATCAGGAAGAATAAATCAAGATATACTTCATAATACAACTGCCACCTCCGTTACACTCAGGCGCCGCCGGATATCCTTATGACACAGCGCCAGGTCATGTTCAACGAATTTATTATAGACAAAACCTCATGCCGATTTTGTCAAACGGTGTAGCCGCACAATGCATTTCTCTCCTCTTTTTTCCACAAAAAACGGCAGGAATTCCTGCCGTTCTAAATAAAAGAAAACCCTGTAAAACCGGATTCACTGCGCCAAAGTAAATCAACTTCCTCACTGGATATAAAAAAAGGCACAAACCCCATGTTCTGAGATTTGTGCCTTTTTAAGAGGCTGTGAAACCAGCCCCTGTTATCGTTCGTTTTACTGTCTTTTCAGGAAATCCGGGACCTTGATCGTCCTTGTTTCCACATTGCTTACCAAAGGCTGCACCGGTTTCTGAATTCCGGGAATCTGTACACCCGAAGGATTCGCCGACGGTTGCTGCACAGCCGGTTTTACGCCCATATTGCCGGCAGCGCTTGATGTTTTTGCCGTAGTATATGTAGATGCAAATCCGCCCGCATAACGACTGACCGCCGTCTGTACGGAATGTCCGTCAAGTCCTGTCGCAATCACCGTAATAGTAGCGGCATCCGCTTCCTTATCATCATACATTGCGCCAAAAATAATATTCGCATTATCCCCCGTAAGATCCTGCACATAGCTTACCGCATCATTGGCATCCATCAGGGAAATATCGCCGGAAATATTAATAATCACATGCGATGCGCCTGTGATCGTCGTCTCAAGAAGCGGGCTTGCAACAGCCTGCTTCACGGCTTCAATTGCTTTATCATCTCCCTTTGCCTGTCCAATTCCGATATGCGCAATGCCTTTGTCCTTCATAACTGTCTGCACATCCGCAAAATCAAGGTTAATAAGCGCAGGTACATTGATCAGATCCGTAATACCCTGCACCGCCTGTTGAAGCACTTCATCCGCCTTCTTCAAAGCATCCGGCATCGTCGTTCTTCTGTCAACGATCTCAAGAAGTTTATCATTGGGAATTACAATAAGCGTATCTACATTTTCCTTTAATTTCTCAATTCCGCCGAGGGCATTTGTCATCCTTGTCTTTGCCTCAAACTTAAAAGGTTTTGTCACAACGCCAACCGTGAGAATTCCCATGTCTTTTGCCACTTTCGCCACAACAGGCGCCGCTCCCGTCCCGGTACCGCCGCCCATTCCACACGTTACAAATACCATATCACAGCCTTTAATTGCTTCGGTAACTTCCTCCAGACTCTCCTCCGCTGCCTTTTCACCGATTTCCGGTCTTGCTCCGGCTCCCAGCCCCTTTGTCAGCTTCTCTCCGATCTGAAGCAGACGAGGCGATTTACAAAGCTGTAATGCCTGTTTATCTGTGTTAATTCCAATAAAATCAACACCGCCTATATTCTCTTCTACCATTCTATTTACAGCATTATTACCCGCACCGCCAACACCGATCACCAGTATCTTTGCCGCAGATTCAGCTTCATTATTCTTAATTTCCAGCAATGGAACTCCTCCTTCATATCGACAGACAGCCGATTTCTCACCAACCTAAAACTCCATATTACTTATCATATAATTTTTTCACAACCAAGTCAAGCATAAATATGCTCGTACACACCATGCAAATCCGCTTGTCAAAGCCGCTAAATTCCATTCGTATCCGGCACATCCGACTAAGAATTTCCCGAAACACTGACCTCATTCTCAGAAACGGAATCTATAATGGAATTCTCGCTAATGGCTGCATGTTTCTGTACGTCGTCTCTCTGGAAAAAACTTTTTGCATTTCCACGATCTTCCGTATAGTCTCTCATATCAAGCGTTCCGCTCAAACCGCCCAGCCGGGGAATTATGTCACGAAGACCTGCCATCTTCTCATCAATACTCTCCATACTTCCAAGCTGCACTTTTGCTTTATCAAAATACAACGTAATATCCCGGTTCGGATCAAAGTAGATCTTGTCCGTCTGAATGCCATACTTTGACAGAAGCTGCGTCACACTCAGAATTTCTTTAAAAATCTGATCGTCTTCCACCGGAAGCTTCTCATACATCACCACATGATCAAATTTAAGGCCTGTTACATAAGGCAAGTCCCTTGCCTGCGTCGTCGTACTCTCCACCACGATTCCGTCTTTGTCAAAATACATATATCTTCCCAGATATTCGACATATCCGGCAATCGCTTTTTCGTAGACCGTAATACTGATTTCCGACGGAGATACAATGTCCACATCCATTGTTTGCACAAAAGGAATATTCAGGTCTGATTTATTTCTGTATTTATAATGAAGATACAGTGAATTGTGACCATAGTTTCCTTCCATGACAATCTCTTTGATCTGTTCCGATGTATAATGACGGTTTCCGTTCACCGTTACGGTTGTCACCTCATATTTCGTCCATATAAAGGCAGCCGCTCCGACGGCGAAAACCGCCACTGCCGCTATTGCAAGCAGAATTCTTTTTAATTTCGGATTGCTAAACTTAAGTCTTCTTCCCATTGACCTCTGTTCCTTGTCATTTTCGCCCCCAGACGCTCCAAGTCCCCACAAATATCCGCATACCCTCTGTCTATGAACCAGGCATCATGGACAATCGTCTTTCCCGATGCCAGAAGTCCCGCGATTACAAGCGCAGCTCCGCCTCTCAGCTCCGGTGCACATACATCTGCGCCATGCAGACGACATCTGCCTGTTATATAGGCTCTGCGATCTTTTACGCAAATATCCGCGCCAAGCTTTTCAAGCTCAAATGCCGTTCGAAAACGTCCCTCAAAAACAGTTTCTTCTATTATACTGTTTCCTTCCTGTACGCACAGCATTGTCAGAAGCGGAGACTGAAGATCCGTCGGAAATTCGGGATACACCCCCGTCCTTACATATCCACAGGGGGCGGACGCATTTCTACCATCCACAAATATCCCTCTTCCCTCTTCTTTAATTTCACAACCCATCTTACAAAGAACATCCGTAAGCGCTCCCATCTCTTCTTTTGGAGTATTTAGAATATGCGCGTTTCCACGCGTCGCAGCGACCGCTATGGCATAAGTCCCCGCCACAATCCGGTCCGGACGAATCCGGTATTCTACCGGCTTCAGTGAAGATACTCCGTCAATCAGAAGTTCACTTCCTCCGGCTCCGCTGATCTTTGCCCCCGCTGCATTCAGGAAACCGCACAGTTCCTGTATCTCCGGTTCTCTGGCCGCATTAAAAACCCGTGTGCGCCCGTCTGCCAGGACTGCTGCGAGAATGATGCTTTCCGTTGCTCCCACACTCGGAAAACGAAGTGTAATATCCGCTCCGTGAAGGTTTCTGACATTTGCCGTAAGCATTTTCTCTTTCGCAGCCACAACTGCCCCCATCCGCTCCATCGCATCCACGTGAAAATCAAACGGCCGCTTTCCAATTACACAGCCTCCGGGATAGGGAATTCCTGCCCGATGCATTCTCGCAAGCATCGCACCAAGAAATATAATGGAAGAACGCATCTTCCCTGCCGCATTCTGCGGTATCTGTGATGTATTCACATGACATGCGTCAATATAGAGAGAGTCACCATTTCTCTCCACAACACATCCGACACTCCGCAGTATGGTTATCATGTATAAAATATCTGTAATTAACGGGATATTATGTAATACAGTAACACCTGGAATGAGAATCGCTGCCGTCATTACCGGAAGCGCCGCATTCTTTGAGCCCTGAACAAATACTTCCCCTTTCAGCGGACCGCTTTCATACACTTCAATGGTATTCACAAAGCCACCTCAATGAAAGATACATATATCTTAATATATGCGTTTCACAGGGTTTCGTTACTCCAGCCGTATCCCTCTTGACACACTTAACACCATGCCGATCTCAATCATCAGAAACATGACGGAAGAACCTCCGTAACTGATAAAAGGAAGCGTAATACCGGTATTTGGAATCGTATTGGTTACAACCGCTATATTCAGTATCACCTGAATTGCAATATGCCCCATAACGCCTACCACCAAAAGCGCGCCGAACAGATCAGGCGCATTATTTGCAATCACCATAAATCTCCAGATCAGAAGGACAAACAGGAGAATAATCGCCGTAGCTCCGAACAGTCCCAATTCCTCACATATAATTGAGAAAATCATATCATTCTGCGCTTCTGGAAGATACCCGAGCTTCTGCATGCTCTGCCCGAGACCCTTTCCGAAAATCCCGCCGGAACCGATGGAATACAACGCCTGCAATGTCTGAAACCCCTTGCTGCTTGCGTAAGCTTCCGGATTCAGCCATGCCTTGATACGCGTCAGACGGTATGACAATTCTTCCGGAAGGAGTCCCGTGTATACGGCATAAACAACAGCGGCGGCAACGGCAAACATGATCAGTGCGCCCAGTACATAGTGTTTATAATCCGGCGATGCCACAAACAGCATCAGAAAAACAATACCAAATATAATGATTGCCGAGCTCAGGTTACTCGTAATGGTCATAATCATCAATGAAATAGGCGCTGCAATCCCGATCGTAATCATAAATCCCTTTAGTGTTTTAATCGATTTTCCCGCTTTGCAGATAAAATCGGCAAAGAAGATAATCATTCCGACCTTCGCCACCTCCGCTGGCTGAAGGGACATTCCGAGATTCAACCACCGCCTTGCACCATTCGCCGTTATCCCCAGAGGCGTCAGTACAAGGAGTATTAAAACTGCAGAGATCAGATATGCAGGTTTAGCAATCTTCGCCCACCAGTGATAGTCAATTTTCGTCACCACAACCATACAGCCAAGTCCAAGCACTGTCGCAAAAAACTGCTTTTTCAGATAATAACCCGCATCATCAAACTTCAACATGGATTCATAAGAACTTGCACTGTAGACCATAATCAGTCCGAATGCCAGAAGAAAGATCACAATAAACAGCAGGCTATAATCCATAAAGGATTCCGCCTTTTTCTTTTTTCTTGTATTTCCTGCCATCCAAAACGCTCCTAAAGTTGATTTACAAACTCCTTAAACAAATCTCCACGCTGTTCATAATTTTTAAACTGTCCCCAGCTTGCGCAGGCAGGTGACAGCAAGACCGCCTCTCCCGGCTTTGCAAGACGATGGCAGACAGAAACCGCCTCCTTTAAATCTTCCGCCATAATGATCTCTGTGAAACCATGTTTTCTTGCACACGCTGCGATCTTTTCGGCCGTCTGTCCGATCAGCACAAGTTTTTTCACTTTTCCGTCGAACGCCTCTATCCACTCATCGTATTCCGACTGCTTGTCATATCCGCCGCCGATCAGATAAGTTTTCCGCGTCATGGCTTTAATCCCTCTGACTGCCGCGTCTACATTCGTACCTTTGGAATCGTTATAATACGCGACACCGTCCACTTCACGCACATACTCAATACGGTGCTCAACCGCTTTAAATGCACGCACAGACGAGGCAATGCTTTCAACCGGAACACCAAAACTGATTGCAATTGACACCGCCGCCATCACATTTTCCACATTATGATCGCCTAAAAGCTGTACATCGCTTACCGGAAGTACAGGTATTCCGGCGCCGTCCTTTTCATATGTAATGATACCATCTCTGAGATCCACTCCATTTATAAGATTACGACGACTGCTAAAATAGAAGGGAACTGCCTGCGTTCTTTTTCCAAAATCGCGCGTATATTCATCTTCGTGATTCAGAACGACGATCTCACCACTTCCCTGATTCTGTGCCACCCTCTCTTTCATCGCCACGTAATTTTCCATCGTATGATGACGGTTCAGATGGTCCGGAGTAATATTTAAAATCGCAGAAACCACCGGTTTAAACTGTTCTATGGTTTCAAGCTGGAAACTGCTGATCTCCGCTACGATGACAGAATCTTCCGTCGTGTTAAGCGCCGCCTCCGTGAAAGGATTTCCAATATTTCCTACCACAAATACATTTTCTCTGAAATAATCCTGCATAATCCGGCCTGTCAGAGCCGTAGTCGTCGTTTTTCCGTTTGTTCCCGTTATCGCAAGCACTTTTCCCTTCGAGCATTCATAAGCCAGCTCAATTTCACCCCATATCCTGACCCCTCTGCTTTGAAAGGATCTGACAAATGGCAGATCAACCGGAACGCCCGGACTCAGAACAAGAAGACCAATCTCCTCTCTTATTGAATCGGGAAGTTCTCCAAAATACATAACCGCGTTTGTCCCGTTTTGAAAACGCCGCCGGACCTCTTCTTCCTTAAGTTCCGCGTTGCTGTCATAGAGAATCGGAACGG
The DNA here is from genome assembly GCA_003612525.1 of bacterium C-53. Lineage (GTDB taxonomy): Bacteria > Bacillota > Clostridia > Lachnospirales > Lachnospiraceae > C-53. Next base: position 47,502 of record RAZD01000010.1, read on the forward strand.
CTCCTTTCCTCTCCAACAGCTCCACAGCTCCGACTCCGCTCAAGCCGCTTCCTACCACACATACTTTCATTCCGGTAAAATCCATAAAAATAACCAATCCTTCCTTACAATGCCCAAAATCCTATCATACACAGAAGTGTTGTAATAACAGCAAATATAGTAACTATTTTTGTCTCAGACCATCCACACATTTCAAAATGATGATGAATCGGCGCCATACGGAACAACCTGCGCCCGCCGCTCGTCTTAAACCATGCAACCTGAAGAATCACGGAGCAGACTTCCGCCAGGTAAACAAATGCAACTATAATAAGAAACAGTTCAAGCTGCATCGTAACCGCTGTCACTGCGACAAAACCTCCAAGCGCAAGCGAACCCGTATCACCCATAAATACACTCGCAGGATAAACATTAAACAAAAGAAATCCCAGCAATGCTCCGATCGCCGCACATGTGACAGGTTCCACTCCGCTTCCGATTCCGATGGCCGCCACCGTGAAAAACGTAGCAATCAGCACAGTGACCGATGATGCAAGTCCGTCAAGCCCGTCAGTGAAATTAGCTCCGTTTACAGTTCCAAGCACAGTAAAGAAGAGTATCGGAACCGTCATGGAGCCAAAGTTAACATAATAGCCCAGAAACGGCACCTTCATAGAGAATGAAATCTGTGTAAATCTATCCATATAAAACAGAAGTATGCCAAGCACGGCCGCCTGCAGAAAAAACTTCTGCCACGCAAGAAGCCCGTCGGACCGCCTCAACACTACTTTTATATAATCATCAAGAAATCCAATCAGCCCAAATCCAAGCGTCGCAAATAAAATAGGGATGATTTTCGGGTATTCATGGATATAAAGGAGTGAAGTCAATACCATGGAAGTAAGGATGATCAGCCCTCCCATTGTCGGAGTTCCCGTCTTTCTCAAATGACTCTGCGGGCCGTCATCTCTGACTGTCTGGCCCACTTTCAGCTTTCGTAAGAACGGTATCATGACTGGTCCTAAAACTGCGCTGACAGTAAAGGATACCAGCACCGGCAAAATGATTCTCGTCTGCATGTCTAAACCCTCCTGCCCGTTAATACGGGCATCCGATTCGATGTCTGAAACGTTCCATTCCAAACTTTCTCTTTCATCGCACACTGACTGGCCTGACTATGCTCAATCAGTATAAGACTTTTCATTTTCCTTTTCAATTCCTAAATATGGAAGGACATTTTCATACAGTTCTTTTACACGCGGCGCAGCAATTGTTCCTCCGTAGTAGATTCCCTGCGGATTATGAATAATTAAAAGCGCGATCACCTGCGGATTCTCCGCGGGTGCAAATCCAATAAAAGAAGCAATGTATTTTCCGCTGCCTCTGGGAAGCGTCTGGCTCGTCGCCGTCTTGCCCCCGATGCGGAATCCTTCTATATAGGCATTCTTTCCGGTACCTTCCGCAACCACCTGCTCCAGAATAAATTTCATCATATCCGAAGTGTCCTTGCTGATTGCATTCTCCTTTGTCTTATACGAAAACGTCTTTACCGTGTTTCCATCGGCATCTTCCACACGCACCGCAAGATGCGGGGTTACGAGCGTTCCGCCATTAATAATCGCGGAAGCTGTCGTTAACAGTCTCACCGGCGTCACCTGAAACGACTGTCCGAAAGAAACGGTCGCAAGCTCCACCATACCGATATTATCCTTTTTATGCATAATCGTCCCTGCTTCTCCCGGAAGGTCAATTCCTGTCCGTTCCAGAAGTCCCAGTTTCTGAAAATAACCGTAAAACCGGTCCGCCCCAAGACGCAGACCTGTCTCTACGAAAACCGGGTTGCACGAATTCATAACTGCCTGGACAAAGTTCTCAGCCCCATGTCCTCTTGTCTTATGACACCGGATTTTTCTGTCCTCCACAATCTTATAGCCGGGACAATAGAAGTCTTCTCCCGTCTCAACCACCTGTTCCTCAAGCCCTGCTGCCGCTGTGATAATCTTAAATGTAGAACCTGGCTCATATGTATCATTGATACAGCCGTTTCTCCACATATTATTCAGGAGGTCCTGTTTTTCATTTTCTGTCAATCCCGTAGTGTCAATCGTTTCCGGCAGTTCAAACGGATGATTCAAATCGAATTCAGGTACATTGACCATTGCAAGGATTTCTCCGTTCTGCGGGTTCATTACAAGAACCTCAACTGCCTCGGCCTGTTTTGCCTCCATCGTATTCCTTGCAATCTGCTCCGCATATTCCTGAATATTGCTGTCAAGACTGATCACAAGATTATTTCCGTTGACCGGTTCCAACTGCCGTTCGCCTTCTTCGGCAAGTTCAATGCCTCTGGCATCTGTCATAGTTAAGATTGTTCCATTAATCCCTTTTAAATATTCCTCATAAATTACTTCAAGTCCAATGATCCCCTGGTTATCGCTTCCTGTAAATCCAAGCACTTTTGACGCAAGTGTGTCATATGGATAATATCGTTTATAATCTTCATCTACTTTAACGCCTGGCAGATTTTTATTCCGGATTTCATCGCCGACTGTTTTATCCACATTTGATTTAATGCGTTCAATCGATGAAACTTTTTCCACTTTTTTCCGCACGGTTTCCTCAGAAAGTTCAAGCGCCTGTGCAAGCTCCCGTATTACCGTATCCTTATCCTCAATCTGGCTGTGTATGACAGACACCGTACATACCGTGCGATTTGTTGCAAGCACGTTTCCTGTACGGTCAATAATCTCACCGCGGGCAGCTTTTATTTTACGTTCTCGCTCATGAAGATCTCTCGCCGCCTTTGAATAATACTCGGAGCGGTTAATCATAAGATAGGAAAGTCTGCCCGTAAGCCCTATCAGCGCAAGAATCGAACACAAACAGATCATGACGATCTTTTTCCTGTGGAACGTTTTATTATGCATGGATACAAAAAACCTTCTCATCCACGTAATTATTATAGTTTATTAACTTTTCCCCGCGGTTATGTATTAATTCATAAAACTTGTATTTCCGTCAATTGGATAACCCGTTTCAGGGTCCAGCACCTGTCCTGTATTCGGGTCAATCGGAAATCCGGTTTCAGGGTCATATTGAATTTCATTTTTACTGACCGTTTCCTCCATGCTTTGCTCATCTTCTTTTTCGTCATTGACTTCATTGCCGCTCACACGGTTCTCACTCACACCATTCATACTCAAAGAATTTCCACTCACGGAATTACCGCTGACCGTATGGCTTCCAATCGAAAACTGGCGTTCTTTTTCAGCAAGTTCCTCTCTTTCTTCCTCCGACAAAGACTCTGTCATAAAGATATTCATATAAGGGAGAACTTCTGTCATTATATCTTTTACAAGAAGCGTCGCAAAACGTGCATTGTCCTGCTCTGGTACATTTGGCTCGTCGATCACGACATAAATAAATACCTGTGGATCATCTGCCGGCACATATCCGGCAAAAGAAACCACATATTTCTTCTTGTTACGGGGATATTTCTCCGCCGTTCCCGTCTTTCCGCCCATTGTATATCCTGCCGGCCTTGCCGTCCAGCCGGTGCCGTCCTTGCCTGACATCACAACCGTATTGCACATTTCCCTGATTTTGTCTGATGTCTGATTCGAGATTGTCTGCTTGAGCACCCTGGCATCAATATCTTCCATAACGGCTCCCTCGGAATTTAAAATACGGCTTACCATCCGGGGCTGGTAATAATATCCGCCGTTAATCAATGAGCAAAATCCGACTGCCTGCTGAATCATTGTGACATTAAATCCCTGGCCGAACGAAGAAATTGCAAGGTCCGTCTGCCCCATCCCTTCGTCAAACACAAGATTTGCGGCATTCACTTCTCCCTTTAAATCAATATTTGTTTTTAATCCAAAATTAAACATCCGGTTATACTTAAGCCACTGTTCCTTGCCCATCGCAAATGCTATATCCATCAATACGACATTGCATGATTTCATGATTCCCTGCTGAACGGTGAGCATTCCGTCCCCCAAACGCTGGTGGCAGTGGATATCATGGTCTCCCACATGAAGCATTCCCGTGCAATTATAGCTTTCATTCCCGGTGATCGCTCCACATTCAATCGCTGCCGCAACTGTAAAAGGCTTTGTTGTAGAGCCCGGCTCGTATGTATCAGAGATACAGAAATTACGCCAGATCTGATTCAATGCCTCAAGCTTCTCTTCATCATCCATAAGCGCCAGCTCCTCCTGTGTATAGAAGGAGGACAGATCACGTGGGTTATTGAGATCAAACGCAGGTGTACTTGCCATTGCATAAATCTCTCCGCTGTTTGGATTCATAATAATACATCCTGTGTTTTTGCTCCCGTATCCTTCGCGGGCTTCATTCTTATGCTCTTCATTAAACGCATTAATATGCTTTTCCACAATACTCTGGATATTTGTATCAATGGTAGACACGATCGTCATTCCGTCTACAGCCGGTTTGATCGTCTGTTCGACCACCGCATCCTCATTCAGATATCCGTACTCTCTTCCATCCGTACCATTCAATATGCTGTTGTAATACTCTTCCAGTCCATAATATCCCTGATTCTCTCCCTGCGTGAATCCGATTACATCACACGCAAGCGTTTTGTACGGATACTCCCTCACATAGCAATCCTCAAACCAGACGCCGCGCAGACTCTTCAGATCTTTGCTCGCGGCTGCCTCCGTTTCATACTCAACGTAAGGACTCACTTCGTCATAGGGTAATTCTTTTGCAAACTTTTTATACTTTGAATCCGGATTTTCACTTACATATTTGCGGATAGCCTCCGTATCAACACTGTTCCCAAAATATTTTTTCAATGCGGCCAGTGTCGGTTCCAGATATTTCCCATCCTCACTGTTCATTAGTTTTGCATCCACAATAAGATTATAGCGTTTCTCACTGTATGCAAGTTTGCTTCCGTTGCGGTCTTCAATGTCCCCGCGCTTGAACGGCAGAACTTTACTGTCATATTCCTGCTGGGAGAGGACCTGTTTCTTGTAACTGTCGCCGTCTTCTTTATTGATTGCAAAAAGGCGCACAGTCAAAGCAACAAAAGCCAGCAGTACCAGAACAAATAATACTACCAGCTTCTTTTGCATTTTTATTGTAAATTTCCTCGGTTCTTTGTTTTTACTTCTCACTTTACTCCATCCTTACAACTCATTTTGGAATATCTTTGTACTGACGCACATAATCGCTGCCTTCTCCTGAGAATTTAATAATCTGGCTTTCTGAAGCATATTTCATACCAAGCTCCTCCATTGCAATACGTTTAATTTCCTCAAGATCGACAGAACCCATAATACGTGCATACTCTTCATCATTGGCAAGCTTCAGATCATTTAAAGTACTCTCCAATTTGGAGATATTCTTAACACGCCCTGTTATATCCGCCTGAAGTTTAAGGTACTGAATACAGATAAAACCCATTGCGATGACTGCCACCGCAAGAAACATGACATAGCCAAGATTCATATACGCTGCCCTGTCTCTGTTTTTCCGGGTAGTATGGCTCAGCTTTTTCGGCTTTCCGTCCGATACCCGCATGGGCTTAGGACGCACTTTTCTGACTGTGTTTCCATCGACATATATTCTGTTATTGGATGTCTTTTTTCTGCGTCTCTTCTCTGATGCCATATTTATAACCTCTCATCAATCTGCGAAAAAAATTAATTTTTTTCAAAAACTCTTAACTTTGCACTTTTACTCCTGCTGTTCTCCTCCATCTCCTGTTCATTTGGTAAAACCGGTTTTCTCGTAATTACTCTTCCTTTTGAAACTTTCCCGCATACGCATACCGGGAAGTCCGGAGGACAGGTACATGGATTTTCATTCCTTCTGAATACGGATTTTACAATCCTGTCTTCGAGCGAATGAAATGTAATAATGCAGATCCTCCCCCCTGAATTCAAAAGCTCTATCATATGGTCTAAACTGTCTCTTAAAACATCAAGTTCCTGATTAACTTCAATGCGGATCGCCTGAAATGTCTTCTTCGCCGGATGCCCTGCCTTTTTCTGTATCTTCATCGGAATCGCAGCTTTAATGACAGCGGACAATTCACCGGTCGTCTCAATGTTCTTTTTCTTTCGTGCTTCCACTATATGCCTGGCAATATTTTTTGCAAAACGGTCTTCACCGTAATCACGGATTATACGATACAGTTCTGTTTCACTGTACTCATTGACAACTTCCCTCGCGCTCTTTCCTCTTCGCTGGTCCATCCTCATGTCAAGAGGCGCATCTTCCATGTAGGAAAATCCTCTCTCCGGCGTATCAAGCTGATAAGAAGAAACGCCGAGGTCCAAAACAATTCCATCAACGCCGTCTATGCCAAGCTGTTTTACTTCTTCGTACATGTTACAATAGTTATTACGGATAATTGTCACCTGGTCTTTGAACTCTGACAGCCGCTCTCCTGCCGCCTCTATTGCCGCCTCATCCTGGTCAATGCCTATGAGCCTGCCATGAGCCGACAGGCGCTTTATCACTTCCAGCGCATGTCCCGCACCTCCCAGAGTGCCATCTACATAAACTCCGTCCGGCTTTATCATCAGCCCGTCAACTGTCTCATGCAACAGTACCGATTTGTGTCTGAATTCCATAATGTACAACCATGCCTTTCTACAGAGAAAGTCCTAATTCCTCCAATTTCCCTGCAATTTCGTCCATATCGTCATAATTATTGGAATCCCACTTCTCTTTGCTCCAGATTTCAATCTTACTGGCAACCCCCACAAGCACCACATCTTTTACAAGGCCCGCGTGGGTTCTTAAGTTGGTGGGAATTAATACTCTGCCCTGCTTGTCCACTTCCGCTTCACAGGCGCCTGCAAGAAAAAAACGTACAAGTTTGCGGGCTTCGTGGTTCGTCACAGGAAGCGCTGTAAGTTTCTCCTCAAACTTTGCCCACTCATTTTTGTCGTAGACAAACAGACAGCCGTCAAACCCCTTTGTCACCACGAATGCATCACCCAGCGATTCGCGAAACTTTGAAGGAACTATCAGTCTGCCTTTGGTGTCAATCGTATGGTTGTATTCACCCATATACATTTGAATCACCACTTTCCACCACTGAGTGCCACTTTCCACCACTTGCAACCAATTCTATACCACAAACCGAATTTTGACAACCCTTTTTCCATAAAAAAACGCCTCCCGAAGGAGGCGCAAAACCGCATTTTTACTGTATTCTCTCTATATATAGTTATATTTTTTCCTTATCTTTTACATTATCCACAAGATATTGTACCTGTATTTTTTTTCTTTTCATCACAACAATAACAACCCCTGAAACCAGAACAGATACTGCCGCTACCACCATAGAAATCGGTACTGCAGTGCCTGGAATCAGGAGCTGATCGGTACGTACAGACTCTATCACAAACCGTCCCGCTCCGTATAAAAGTGCGTAGATACAAAAAATTTCTCCTTCAAACCGTTTATGTTTCCGATACAGGATCACGAATATAAGCAAAGCCAGATTCCAAATCCCCTCGTACAGAAACGTAGGATGAACCTGAATGTAATTTGTGCCTTCCACAATATGCGCCGCTATATTGTCCGAAATATCCGACGCTCTGACAGCATCAATCGGGAGCCGCATTGCAAACAGGCCGTCCGTATAATCGCCAAATGCCTCTCTGTTGAAAAAGTTCCCCCATCTTCCGATAATCTGACCGGTCAGAAGTCCCATTACAATTGCATCCACATAGGGGAGAAAGCTGATTTTTTTCTTACGGCAGTACACAATGACTGTAATCGCGCCGGCAATCACGCCTCCGTAAATAGCAAGACCTCCCTGACGCAGATTGAATATGGACAAAAGATTGTCTTTATACTTCTCCCACGATGTCGCCACATAATAAATTCTGGCACCGGCAATCGAACAGATAATTACATACAGAGACAAATCCCAAATGACATTCTCATCCATTCCTCTGTTTCTGATCTCTCTTGCGGCAATAAAACATGCCAGTATCATCCCAAACCCGATAATCATTCCGTAGAAGGCAACATCAAAACCGCCGACCGTAATTTTCCTCGGGATATCTTCCAGATAAATTCCCAGATTCGGAAACGCAATATCATTTACACCCAAAATAAACAACCTCTCTTATACATTAAACCGAAACAGAATCACATCGCCGTCCCGTACGACATACTCTTTCCCTTCCAGACCTACAAGCCCCTTTTCCTTTGCAGCGGCCAGGGAACCGCATTCCAGAAGATCTTTATAATTTACGACTTCGGCACGGATAAATCCCCGTTCAAAATCCGTATGGATTTTCCCTGCTGCCTGCGGCGCCTTCATGCCTTTTCGAATCGTCCATGCTCTTGTCTCGTCCTCGCCCGCCGTCAGGAAACTCAGAAGCCCCAACAGACTGTAGCTCGCCTTAATCAACTTTTCAAGTCCGGACTCCTTAAGTCCCAGATCCTCAAGGAACATTGCTTTTTCTTCATCGTCAAGCTCGGCAATCTCCTGCTCGATCTGCGCACAGATCACAAATACCTCACTGTCCGTCCCTTTTGCATATTCTCTCACGGACTGCACATGTTTATTCGCCACGCCGTCATCCGCAAGGTCATCCTCACCGACATTGGCTGCATAAATCACAGGTTTTGCCGTCAGCAAATTGTAGCTGGCAAACCAGACTTCCTCATCTTCATCGGCACATTCAAATGTAATCGCGGATTTTTCCCCCTCCAGATGTTCCTTTATACGCGAAAGCAGTGAAAACTCCTTTCCGGCATTCTTATCCATTCTCGCAAGTTTGGAGACTTTTGCGATTCTCCTCTCAAGAATTTCAAGGTCCGAAAAAATCAGCTCCAGATGAATGGTTTCAATATCCCTGACCGGAGCCACGCTCCCATCCACATGCACTACATTTGAGTCTTCAAAACATCTGACCACATGGACAATCGCATCCACTTCACGAATGTTGGCCAAAAACTGGTTGCCAAGTCCTTCCCCTTTCGATGCGCCTTTTACAAGCCCCGCTATATCCACAAATTCAATTACTGCCGGCGTAACTTTCTTCGACTGGTACATATCGCCCAACAGTTTTAATCTCTCATCCGGCACAGTTACAACTCCTACATTAGGGTCTATCGTACAGAACGGATAATTTGCCGATTCCGCGCCTGCCTTCGTCAGCGAATTAAACAACGTGCTTTTTCCTACATTGGGAAGTCCAACAATTCCTAATTTCATTTTTACATCTCCTTTATCCCAGAGTTCTTCATCTCTTAGTTTTCGACGTTGTTGCCAGTATTCAACTACGCCGATCACATAGCTGCACTAAATTTGGCATTTTTCGATTTTGTCGACTTCTTTTTTCTTCTCATCATCTGTTACATGAAATACAGGCGATTCCCAGAAAGAAAGCCCAATACAGCAATATTTACTGTACCATATTCAGGCTCCAATGTCCATATTTTGTTCTGTGCGATTTTGCAATCTAAACCGCTAACAATTGCTCTAATTCATTTACCATTTTATCTATGGTGTCTGCCTGCACAACCGCCGCAACGGATTCCTTTAACCGCTCTATCATCGCTGCTGTTCATCAGACTTTTACTGATGTCAGAAAGTTCTCAGGATCAAATTTGGCATAAATACCTCATCCTTTACCAGCAGCAATCGGCCGATTATACCACAAACATCTAAAAACCATCAGCCCGAAAAGCTGAGCGCTCCCGGTGAGATGGCATAAAAGATCTGCACGGTATCATCACATCCAGTACAAAACACCCGTTCTCCGTATAGCACACCATGTCCCCCGAAAGCCGCTCCACATCCTCCTTAATGGAATGCAGCCCGTAACCATGCCCCTGTCCTTCCTTGTCCGTTTCCGGCAGCTTTCTCTGATCCACATACCGCCCTTCCTGGCAACGGTTTCTAATGCGAATCAATAGGTGCTCCCTGTTGTACTGCATATGTACCGACATTTCCCTGTTCCCCTGCTCAAGCGCGCCAAGCTCATCGCAGGCGTTCTCCATTCCATTTGCCAGTATCCGGCATACCTCCATATGGGGCAGAGTTTCCTCCCCTGTCCGGATGTCAATCCGGCGTTTTACACGGAGTTCCTCCAGCTTTCTGTCATAGTAGGCAACCGTAGCGTTGATGTAAGGGTTCTGGCAAAACTGCCCCCAGCCGGAATCCATCTCCTGTTCCATGTCCTGCAGGTAGTCTTTTGCCCCATCTATTTCCCCCGCCGCCAGAAGCCCAGACAGGGTTGCGGTATAACTTTTCAAATCATGTTTCATCTTCCGGATGTACTGCTGGTTTTCCAGCCGCATTTCAAGCGTGTTCTTTTGCTCCCGCAACATCCGCTCACTCTGCTTCCTCCTGAAAAGCAGGAGTTGGTGATACATCGATACAAGAATTGTGGCATAAGTCATGGGCATCAGTGTCATGATGAGCAGAAACGCCGGAAGCTCCTGCGGCCTTTTTGTAATAAGCACGGGAAAATTCGCCATTACCGCAAACAAAAGATAATAAATCGCCGTCATGACGGCGAACAGTCCCCAGCTCTTCGTCACGGACTCCTGCAATTCCCTGTAAGGCTTGCGCAGGTAACGGTACGCCGCCCATTCCACGAGAGGAAACAACACGAGCCGTCCGATAAACATCAGGAGATACCGCTCCCCTCCAAAATAAAAATCCGCAAGGTTGGTCAGTACCATAATCCAGTAGGATACCGTGTCTGCAAGGCAGAACGTAAAGAAGAACGGCCCCTTTTTGTCCTGCGACATGAACCAGAAGAAAAGAAGGCTCGGCAAGGTGCATGTCAGAAGAAACGCCTGCCCCATACACTCCATCCCATATTTTACCAGTCCCATCACATTTAACAGGGCAAGCGGTCCCATAAAAGCTGCCGTCAGGATAATGGTTTTCTTTTTCGGGTAACGGGAACGGTACAGCAGCATGAACAGGATCAGTATGTGGGACAGCGACCATAGCACCGATAAATCCCTTAACATTGTCATTCCCATCCCACCTCCTCAAACATGATCTTCCGATAACGTTCCTGCACCGCAGCATAGTAACGCCTTGATACCGGCACCTTCTTCCCTTCCACCGCAAGCGCAAGCTCCGTTCCTGCAAATTCCCTGACATGATACATATTTACGATAAAACTCTGGTGGCAGCGCTGGAACGTATCCCCGCAGATCCGCTGCTCCAGATCGTTTAACTTCCCGGTGCTTTCCTGCACCCTCCCGTCCGTGCAATGGATAGAGAGGACATGCTCCCGACTGCTGATATACAGGATTTTCCCATAGGGGATAACTCCCGACGCCCTCCGCCATGAATATCTCAGTGTTTTTTTCTGATTCCTTACGAATAGTTTCTCCACCTTGTCGAGCAGCTTCTCCAATTCCTCCCTGCCGACGGGCTTTATGAGATACTGGACGGCGTACAGGTCGTATGCTTCCCTGTAAAAATCATTGCTTGTGGAAACAAAGCAGATGACTGCCGCCTCATCTCCGGCGCGGAGCTTTCCCGCCAAATCAATCCCACTCATAGAAGTTTCCGTAGATTTTTTCATGAAGATATCTAACAGATATAAATCAAAACGCTTCCTGTCCCGCTCCACATCCGCAAGCAGGCTTTCGGCGCTGCCATAAATCTCTACCTCCTGCCCGGACAGCAAATCCCTGATAGCGCAAGCATCCTTCAGGCAGTCGTCACATACCGCAATTCTCATAAGTATTCTTCCCTTCTAAAACATAGTCGCATGATCTAAAAAAACAGAAAACGGCTGTCCTGGATTCTTTGCTTCCTTTTTTCTGTTATCCCCATTTCAAGTATTCTAAATATCAGGATTTAACAATTATATTTTAACATACATTTCTCGATCCATCTTTGTTAAATTTGCATTCTAAGTTGTTAATTTTGTATCGAAACAAGTTTTTGATGGAAATTTACATAATTTCTCCTGATCTTACATATCCTGACAACCTCTTTCACAATATTAATTTGGAATCGTTTTCATTGTACTAAATCGGAAAACCAATTTGGACGCAGCTCTCACTTTTCAGAGTATAGGTTTCATATCTGGTTTACATCGCCTCTGATATATGCCGCCATAAAAAAAACAACCATCTGGTCACCAGAATGATTGCATAAGGATATGGCGGCTACAGACCCAGTAATTATGCGGTCTGCAGCCACTTTCTCTTATGATACTTTTAGATATGCGAACCGTAATCGGATTTTCTGCTACAGATGAAGGATTGCAATTGTATTTTTCAGATAATCACTCACAGTCTTTCTATTGTGTCTGGAGCATTAATTTTATGAGTTTATTGCACGTTTTAAGGCTCATATTCGGCTTATAATGGGTTCGTTAATACCCATTTGCTTTGATATAAAACTTGGCTAGAATCGGCTTATAGCATGCTTATTTGGGGTGTGTGGAGGGATATGGACACTCTTTCACATAAATCTGCCATGCCTGAAACCCATTCACGGCCTCCGGAATCACCAGGCCAAACTGCCTCAGTGCGGCGCCGCTTATCACTTCGCCGGGACCGAACCCATAGGGAAGCCGCTTACCAGGATACTTTTCTTTAAAATCTTCAGTCAGGAAAAGCTGATACCCTGCCTCGTCCTTTAACCCCTGTACTTTTACTCTGACCGGTACTGGATTCGCCTGCACATGGTGATAAACTGCGCTGAGAAGCGCTTCCCCGCCGGACGGATCCGCAATTTCCCATACAGTGCAAGTACCTTCCAGCGGACTGAATATCCTGTAGTAATCGCCGCGCTGTATCAGGTTATAATACTTTTTAAATGTGCTGATCTGCTTCTTTATCTCCGTTTTCTCCTCCGGTGTCAGCCTGCTGATATCAAGCTCATAGCCGAATGTGCCTGCCATCGCCATGCATCCTCTCGTAGAAAGCGGCGTCACCCGTCCGGTCTGGTGATTCGGGACCGTCGAGACATGGGTTCCCATTGCGGAAACCGGATATCCGAATGAAGCCCCGTACTGAATGCTCAGCCTCTCAATCGCATCTGTTGTATCACTCCCCCATATCTGCGGCATATAATAAAGCATCCCGGCGTCAAACCGCCCACCGCCGCCACCACAGCTTTCAAACAGGATTCCGGGGAATGTTTCGGTCAGCTTTTCCAACACTCTGTACAGCCCCAGCACATACCTGTGCGAAAATTCACCCTGTCTGCCGGCATCCAGCATCCCGCTGAACTTATCACAGATTGCCCGGTTGCAATCCCATTTCACATAAGTCACCGGTATCCCGCCAAGCAGTTCCGAAAGCCGCTCTATGATAAAATCCTGTACATCTTTTCTGGAGAAATCCAAAATCAGCTGTCCTCTGCTAAGGCATGGCTTTCTGCCGGGAATTCCTACTGCCCAGTCCGGGTGGCATCTGTATAAATCGCTGTCCTCGGAGATTCCTTCCGGCTCCAGCCAGATACCAAACTGCATCCCCTCCGCAACAATTCGTTCCGCGAGTTCTTTTAAGGTGCAGCCAAGTTTCTCCTCATTGGGAAACCAGTCGCCTAATCCCGTGCTGTCATCCTCCCTTTTCCCATACCATCCATCATCCAGCACAAACAGCTCAATGCCCAGCCTTTTTGCCTCTTTTGCAATGGCAATCAGTTTTTCTCCGGTAAACGTAAAATAAGTCGCCTCCCAGTTGTTAATTAAAACCGGGCGCTGCCTGTCTTTCCATTCTCCCCGGCAGATGTGTTTTCTGATTGCCTTATGAAGATTCCGGCTTACTTTTCCTATACCGTTCCCGCTGTGCGTCATGATCACTTCAGGAACCCAAAACGTATCTCCGCCATGCAGCGTCCATGAAAAATTGTCCGGATGAATTCCGCAGATCAGCCTGGTTCTGTCAATCTGATCTTTTTCCGCCTCTATCAAAAACTCCCCGCTGTAGACAAATGTAAACCCATAGCAGCTCCCCATTTTTTCATCCGCACCCTTTTCACACAGAATGACGAAAGGGTTATACTGGTGGCTGCTTGATCCCCTGACGCTTCCAATTGCCTGTATGCCATGATGGATTCCCTCTCTTTGAAAGTTCATTTCCATGCCATGTCTTCCATAAAAAGATATCCACTGGAAATCGCCATATTCCCAGTCGAGATTCATACTGGCAGCTTTCTTTAAAACAATATCCTGCGTTCCCTGATTTGTTATTTTCACAGCCCTGGTAATGACATCCAGCTCATCCAGCACCCCGTAATAAAGTTCAACCTCCATACCGGAACAGGAATCTTCCAGCCGGATAACCAGAGTCTGCGCTTCCCCATCGTCCGCATACACTGCCGGCATCCCCACAATCCCATACTTTCCTTTTTGTACACAGTATCCGGTATAACGCAGCTGCGCCGCCTGACTTCCATCCCCATTCTGCACTCTCAGAGAAGTTATCCTGTAATCGCCTGTACCGAAACTGCTGTATTCCTGTGAAAGAGAGTCCAGGGAGTATGTCCTGTCAATTTTTCCCAGTTCATATGGATTACCAGAGAAACCTCTGTCCGCCTGATAAAACAGAAGAGATTTGTCACTGTTGTCCGTCTTTTCCCCATAATATGTATGGAGCAGAACATCCTGAGCATCCGCTTTCATCTGATAGGTTGAATTTTTTGTCTGCAATGTAAAAACCCTGCACGTATCATCAATGATTATCGCCATCGTTCCCCATCCTCTTTTCTTAAATCAACTGTAGTTTCTCAAACACAAAGTAAAGGCCGTCTTCTATCACAGACGGGCAGACTATATCGGCAATCTTTTGCAGGGAAGGACTGCCATTTGCCATACAGACACTGGTTTCCACAGCCTGAAGCATCTCCAAATCATTCATGCTGTCTCCAACACCAATGGTATCTGCCTCGGAAACCCCCAGAAATTCACATAATCGTTTCACTGCCTTTCCCTTATTAAAAGCTTTGCTGGACAGTTCGCCATTCACAATGCCGCAGGCGTCTTCATCCTGAATACAGAACTCAAACTCATCCTGCAGCGCCTGCATAGGCTGTTTCAGGCGCTCTTCGCCCCTGCTCATAAATGCCATCCCATAAATAGGTTCACCATCGTATTCCGACATAGGATGGATTCCCAGCTCATTTTCAATCTGAATCCGCCAGCGCAGTAACTCACTGTTAGCCTCAGACTGTGCATTTTCCGCAAGAAATTCTTTAAATCCTTCGTCCGTATAGCTGTGATTTCTGCCTCCTATGGTACGGTAAATGCCGCTTTCCTTAAAAATGTTCAGTACCCTGTCCTGCTGCTCCGGAGTCATCGGGCAATCATAAACCACCTGCCCGCCATACTCAATATAGCCGCCGGCGCTGGCGACCAGTCCGTCAAAACCAAATTCCAGTACCGGAAAGAGCATCCCGTAATTCCGTCCGGAACATAATACTACTTTGTGCCCCTTCTCCCGGGCTCTGCGTACTGCATCAACCGCAGATGCGGGCGGAACATTTTTCCCTGGTTCCGTCAGAGTACCGTCAATATCCAAAAAAATCAATTTCTGACCCATGATAACCTCCTTAATAAGAATAATTATTTGAACGCGCTTTCATTCTAATCATTATAATTTTCAAAAACGGCGCTGTCAATCCGCCATATTCCTTTTTATGTTTTGAACAAAACAGCGCCGATCATTTTATGCAAAATGCCAATTTTGTGTTTTTTTCAACATCCGTATTGACTTTTCATCGTCGTGCATGCTATTCTCGCTTCATGATGAACGCGAGTACATTGTGTGCATTTGCATACATAGAACGTCAAAAAATTTTTTAAGGAGGAAACTATGAACTACGATTATGCAAAAATAGCAAAAGAAGTTATTCAGGCCGTCGGCGGGTCGGAAAATATCAAATCTGCTGCCCACTGCGCCACCCGACTGCGCCTTATCGTCGCGGACCGTTCTCTGGCCGATGATGAAAAAGTTGGCGAAATTGATGCGGTAAAAGGTACTTTCTTCACAGCCGGACAATACCAGATCATCTTTGGCACCGGCCACGTTAACCGGGTCTATGAACAGATTGTTCAGCTTGGCATAGCAGAGACGACTGCAAGTGAAGCAAAGGAAGCAAAAATGGATGGGAAAAACCAGGTACAAAAAGCCATCCGTACTTTTGGAGATGTGTTTGTTCCTGTTATCCCTGCCCTGGTAGCCACCGGTCTGTTTCTTGGCTTAAAGGGCGCTCTGCTCAATGACAATTTCCTGGCTTTGTTTGGTATGACAAATGCGGATATCCCTCATACCTTTCAGGTTCTGGTAGATGTACTCTCCGGCACTACGTTCGCTTTTCTGCCTGCCATTGTGTGCTGGTCCACGTTCCGTGTATTTGGCGGTTCCCCGGTACTCGGTTTGATTCTGGGACTGATGCTTGTAAACGGCTCACTGCCAAACGCTTATTCTGTGGCAGACCCTTCCAGCGGCGTAACGCCTCTGATGCTTTTCGGCTTTATTCCTATAGTCGGTTATCAGGGCAGCATCCTGCCTGCCTTTGTAGCCGGTGTCATCGGCAGCAAGCTTGAAAAGAAGCTGCGCAAAACAGTGCCCGCAGTTTTTGACTTTATGATTACGCCATTTCTGGTACTGTTTGTTATGTTGATTCTTTCCCTGCTGGTAATCGGACCACTCCTGCATGCACTGGAAAATATCCTGTTAGTTATCGTGGAATATGCGCTGGAACTTCCTTTCGGCATCGGCGGCCTCGTAGTCGGTTTCTTCTGGTCTATCATTACCCTCACAGGCGTCCACCATATATTCAATATGCTGGAGATCAGCCTGTTGGCCAGCACCGGTTTTAACCCTTTTAATGCTATTTTATGTATGTGCGGCTTTTCCTCAGCCGGCGTATGTCTCGCCATCTCCATAAAGGCCAGAAAGAAAGAAATCCGCGCTATCGGACCCAGTGCCACGGTATCTGCCCTTCTGGGTATCGGTGAGCCTGCATTATTCGGTGTTATCCTGCGTTACGGCATGAAACCATTCCTCCTCAGCTGTTCCATCAATGGTATAGCCGGCATGATCGCCATGCTGCTTGGAATGAAAGGTACCGGCAATGGCATAACGACGATTCCGGGACTGCTGTTGTACATATACTCTCCTTCTCAGCTGATGATGTATGTGATACTTGCCGTAGCGACTTTCGCCACCGCTTTCTGTCTGTGCTGGTTCTTCGCAGTGCCTCCGGAGGTCATGGAAGCAGAGAGCCCCAAAGGAAAGCAAAAAGAGGTTCCTGCACCTGCACCGATATCTTTTCCGGATGTACTGGGGGCTGTAGCTCAGGGA
Source organism: bacterium C-53 (assembly GCA_003612525.1). Lineage (GTDB taxonomy): Bacteria > Bacillota > Clostridia > Lachnospirales > Lachnospiraceae > C-53. Next base: position 64,785 of record RAZD01000010.1, read on the forward strand.
GCTTTTGTTCCTATGGAAGAAATCCCCGACCCGACGTTTTCTCAGGGTGTACTCGGGGTATGCTGCGGCATCAGTCCGGATACCGGAAAAGTTTATTCCCCTATGGATGGCACAATAAGCCAGCTCGCTGATACATTACATGCCGTGGGCATTGAAGCGGAAGGTGTAGAGCTGCTCATCCATGTAGGTATAGATACCGTGGAAATGAAAGGGGATGGATTCAGAAGTCATGTCAAAGAAGGGCAGACCGTGAAAAAGGGAGACCTTCTTTTGACAATGGATCTGGAGAAGATTAAGGCTGCCGGCCATCCTTCCACTATTATGGTTGCAGTTACCAACTCTGACGACCTGGCTTCTGTTGAAACCGTAGCTTCCGGCCAGCTTAAGCCCGGGGACCGACTGATGTGCCTGAAAGCATAATACCGCTCATTTATAAACAAAATCCGGGGCGCATGCGCCCCGGATTTTCTAATACATTCAGTCGTGCTGATGTGTCGTACATCCGCAGCAATCCCTTCCATTCTTGACAACAACAGCCGCCAGGAATAAAATATTCCTATACGAAATTCAGGATTTGATATCATTCAATAACCGATAATGATCTGACGCTATAGAAACCACTCATGATTCCATGCATGATGAAAGGAGGGATTGTCGTGGTCAGTATGCAGGATATTGCCGATAAAGCAGGAGTCTCCAGAGTCACTGTCTCCAGAGTACTCTCCAATCATCCTTCCGTCAAAGCAGAGACACGTCAAAAAGTGCTCTACTGGGTCAAAGAACTGGATTATGAACCGAATCTTATCGCCCAGAGCCTGGCAGGAAACCGAACGAATATTATTGGCCTCCTGGTTCCGGAAATTGCCTATCCTTTTTTCAGCGAAATTATAGAATCTATCGAAAACCAGGCATTTTATGAAGGATACAGTGTCATTATCTGCAATACACATCGCAGTCTCGACAAAGAGAAAAATATTCTTGCCCAGCTTCGCCAGCGAAAAGTGGATGGTGTGATCGCGGTCCCGGTTTCCACGGAGCAGAGCCTGCCTGCCTACCAGCGTTTACAGGTTCCGGCAGTCATGATTACAAAACAGCTGAAAGGATTCAGCAGCGTATATATATCCCATTATAACGGCGGCCAGCAGATTGCCAAACATTTTCTGAACATGGGATTCCGGAAAATAGGATATATCGGCCCTACCAAAGAGTCTACTTCTGCCCTGAAATATGCAGGGTTTCAGCAGTATCTGTCTGCCAGCCAGATCAGTCTGGTCGATGTGATTGAATGTCCGGCGCCGGAAAATATGAACGCCAGTATGGTCTATAAGCTCGTGAAACAATATGCAGTCCATTCAGGGCTGCATTGTGAAGCATATCTGGCTAACGATGATATTACTGCCTGTGAAGCCATCACTGCCTTTCGTGAACTGGGTTATGCGGTTCCGCAGGACATTGCAATTGCCGGTTTTGACAACTCACTGCTGGCAAAGGAAATCAGCCCCAAGCTCACTGCCCTTGCCCAGCCTCTGGATGAGATCGGAAAAAAATCCGTGGAAATCCTGCTCGACCAGATAAACAATAACTCAGACCCCCGTATGTATGAGCTGGAATCCCGTGTTATTGCCAGGGAATCCACAATCCGCTTTGTGTCTGAGCAGCTAGAGGCCTGTCCTCCATAAACAAACGATTGAGTATCTTTTCCTTATAAACAGAACAAGCTGCAAATAAAAAGTGCAAAGTCCATAAAGATAAAAGACTTTGCACTTTTTTTATGTTCAGCCGGAAAGAAGCACAAAAGCAACTCCCCAAACCAATTATGCATATTCCTCAAAAACACGTTTAAAATACTGCGTATTCTCTGTAATGTTTCCATTAAATACGGAGGAACCCGCAACAATCACATTTGCACCGGCATTAAGCACCATTCTGATATTTTCTTTTGTAATGCCGCCATCCACCTGAATGTCTGTTTGGAGTCCGTTTTTTTCCAGAAGTTCCCTTAACTTCTGAATCTTCTCCGTAGAGCTTTCAATATATTTCTGTCCGCCAAATCCGGGACTCACTGTCATGAGAAGAATCATATCGGCCTGCGCCATCACATATTTCAGATTTGAAAGCGGTGTACCCGGATTCAAGGCAATCCCGGCCTTTACCCCGCACTTTTTGATCTGACTGACTGCACTCACAATATCTCTGCAGGCTTCCAGATGAATTGTGATGATATCCGCTCCGCATTCCACAAACTCTCTGATATAGCGTTCCGGATTCTCCACCATCAGATGAACGTCAAAAATCTTTTTCGTCACGTTTCTGACTGATCTGATTACAGGCATGCCAAAAGAAATGCTTGGCACGAACACTCCATCCATCACATCTATATGGATATAATCCGCTCCCGCCCTGTCCGTCTCTTCCATCTGCACTCCCAGCTTTGCAAAATCCGCCGCTAAAATAGATGGGGATAATTTATACATCGCCACACATCCTTTCCTCAGTTTAGTACTTTCGTCTGTCTTTTATTTCATTGTAAATGCGGATATAATTCTCATACCGCTGCTTACTGATCTTCCCCTCTGCCAGCGCTTCTTTTACCCCGCATTCCGGCTCATGAATATGCGCACACCCCTGAAATCTGCAAGCCGTCTCATAGGGCCCAAATTCAATAAAATACTGCCGTAATTCCTCTTTTTCCACGCGATCCATATAGATGGAAGAAAATCCGGGCGTATCCATGATAAAGGTATCCGGGCCGACCGCAATCAGCTCTGAATGACGTGTCGTATGCTTACCACGGTCAATCTTTTCGCTGATCACCCCTGTTTCCATCTGCACATCCTTTTGCAGCAGATTGACCAGCGACGACTTTCCCACACCCGATGGTCCCGCCACTGATGTGGTCTTTCCCGACAGGACAGACAGAATTTCCGCTATCCCTTCTTGTGTCAGAGCGCAGGTCAGAAGAACCGTATATCCGGATTTTCCATATATGTCCGTCAGCAATTCCGTCTCTTTGCTCCCCACAAGATCGCATTTGTTAAAACAGATGATCGTCGGAATCTCCTGCTTCTCCATTGTAATCAGAAAGCGGTCCAGGAGATTCAGATTCAGTTTCGGCTTATCCGCCGCAAAAATCACAAGCGCCTGATCGATATTTGCAACGGCAGGACGAATCAACGAATTTTTCCTGTCCTCTATCTCCTCTATATTTCCTGTCTTGTCTTCCTTAGAAATCACCCGGATTTTCACATTGTCTCCCACCAGAGGTTTTGTCTTATCCTTTCGGAAAATCCCCTTCGCCCTGCACTCATAGACTCCGCGCTCCTTCACATGCACGTAATAGAATCCCCCGATGCCGCGGATGATCTTTCCCTGTATTAATTCTTCCACCAATTACTCCTGCTCTGTGAATGTTACCTGCTGGTAATCCGATTTATTCTCTGTCTTCGTCTCATTGCTTGTCGTTCCATCTTCGTTCTCATGAACAACGGTAGACGTAACCGTATAATCAATCGTAATGACTCCCGTTCCGCCTCCCATAATATTACTCAGGTTAATCAGAACCGGGAAGGATGTTGTCGTCGAATTGAACAGTACCGTATTCGTGCCATTCTGCACCAGAGTTACCGTAGCCGGCCCGCCCTGATAAGCAACCGGCGCATTCACGCTGAAATTGCATTTATACACAACAATTTTCGGTCCGAGACTTAATGTAAAGTTCACACTGGTTCCCTCATCCACCGTAAGATTCGGCGAGTAGCTCTGCGAAACTACACATCCGACCGGAACCGTATCACTGTAATCTTCATTCACGGCGCCAACGGTCAATCCTGCCGCCGTAAGCAGCGCTCTTGCATCCTGCTCCGTTTGCAGGCGAATATCCGGAACAGTCACACTGTTCGTCGATTTTCCTGTACTGATCACAACCGTCACCGTACTGCCTTTCGCCGCGCTTTCACCTTCGGACGGACTCTGGGAAATCACATTTCCCTTTGCAACACTGTCACTTGCACTCGTTTCCTTCTGCATGACAAACCCTTCCGCCTCAAGCGCAACTTTCGCCTCCGCCTCGCTCTTTCCAATTACAGACGGCACAGCTACACCGTCTTTTCCGGAACTCACTTTCAATTCTATAACGCTCCCCTTCGGCGTCTCACTCCCGGCAGCCACATTCTGATCGATCACATGATCTTTTTCAACCGTTCCTGATGTCTCATACGTAGCCTGTACCTTAAGATCCAGATCCTGCAGCTGCTCTTTTGCCTCCTCAAATGTCATACCTTTGACATCAATCATGATTACCATATCATCCTCTGTCTCATTCTCACTGACACTGGAGGGCGTCGCTTTGAAAAGTCCGATCGTTCTGCCAACAAAAAATAATGCTATTAATCCGATGATGACAGCCGCAATAATTCCCAAGCCCATCATAAGTTTTTCCATTTTCGGATCTATATCATCATCTTCCTCGTCCTCGTCTTCGTATTCTTCATAATAACGGCTGCTTTTCTTCTTCGCGCTTTTCCCGGAATTTTTTGAAACGCTGGAAGCATTGCTGCTCTTACGTGGCCGTTCTCTCTCTTCCTCCACTCTCTTCTTTGGTTTTGGACGCTCATACGCCCTCAGGACATCGTCATCGTCAAAATCAATTTTGTCCGTGTGGCGTTTAATCACCCTCATATCATCATTTGAAATCATCTTTGTTTCCGCATGATATCCTCCCAGCGGAACCATTTTCACAAAATCTTCGTCCGGCGTAATCAGGGATTTCTTCAAATCCACAATCAGTTCCGTCATCGACTGATAACGCCTGTCAGAATTTTTCTGACAACATTTATAAATAATCTGTTCCACACTGATCGGAATATCATCCACATACTCTCTCGGTGAGGGAAGAGGCTCCTGAATATGCTTGATTGCAATTGCAACCGTCGTCTCTCCGTCAAACGGCACGCGGCCAGTCAGCATCTCAAACATGGTAACGCCAAGCGAATATATATCACTCTTTTCGTCACTGTAGCCACCCCTCGCCTGTTCGGGTGAGGTGTAATGCACGGACCCCATCACATTGGATGTAATCGTATCGCTCGTCGCCGCCCTTGCAATTCCAAAATCTGTTACCTTTACTTTTCCCTCCTTGGAAATAATGATATTCTGAGGCTTTATGTCACGATGTATAATATGATTGTTATGTGCGGATTCGATTCCCATCGAAACCTGTATGGCAATGCTGATCGCCTCTTTTACCGACAGGCGCAGCTTCTTTTCAATGTACTTTTTGAGCGTTATCCCTTCCACAAGCTCCATAATCATGAAATACAGCCCGTCTTCTTCCCCGACATCATATACATTTACGATATTCGGATGCATTAATCCGGCTGCCGACTGCGCTTCCACACGGAACTTTGAAACAAAACTTCTGTTTTCACTGAATTCAGCTTTTAAAACCTTCACCGCAACAAATCTGTTCAGCTTGTGGTCTTTTGCCTTATACACATCAGACATGCCACCTGCACCGACTTTGCTGACAATCTCATATCTATCACTAAGAACCATGCCTTCTCTAATCATTCCGTTACCATGTCCTTCCTAACCGTATTACACACACTCAAAGGGAAAATCACCCGATGATGTTTCTTCAGAAAAAGGCTCAACAAGCACAACCGCAATATTATCTCTCCCGCCGTTGTTGTTCGCCGTCCTTATTAATTCCTCCGCCGTTTCAACCAGATCGCGCTGTCCGTTCAAAATCATTCTGATCTCTTCATCCTCAATCATATTTGTCAATCCATCTGTGCACATAAGGATAATGTCTCCCGGTTTCAACTTCATATCGAAAAAATCTATTTTAACCTCATCCGCCGCACCGACCGCACGCGTAATAATGTTTTTATCAGGGTGGTTTCTTGCCGCTTCTCTGTCAATCTCACCCATACGCACCATCTCTTCCACCAGCGAATGATCTCTTGTAATCTGATTTATATCTTCGTCAAGCACATAAAGTCTGCTGTCCCCGACATTTGCAACATAAAGGTATCTGTCAATTATCGTCGCCACCACAACTGTGGTTCCCATCCCTTTGAACGCTTCACCTTCCGTTGACTTCTCCCTGATCTCCCGGTTCGCCACTTCAATCGCTCCCCTGATAATCTTGATCGGGTTTGTTTCCGTACTTTTTGTAATTTCATCAACGATAATCTGGGTCGTATATTTGGACGCATAATCCCCTGCGTTATGTCCTCCCATACCATCTGCAACAATAAACAGATTCGGAAGATTTCCCACTGCAGTTTCTGATGTGAACACATAATCTTGATTCAATTGCCTCTTCATTCCCACGTCAGTCATGGAAAATGTTTTCAACATCACCGTTCTCCCTTCCCGGTCTATGTACCGGCCTCTTCTTCGTGATACCGGCGTCTTAACTGCCCGCAAGCGCCGTCAATATCCCGTCCCATTTCTCTTCTAAGTAATAATAAACTTACTCCGTCAGGCTGTTTTACGTTGATTTAAGGGCATTACAGTGCGTCCTTCCTGTAATAAGCCATAAGGGAAGTTCCTATATTACTCTGGATATTCTAGCACAATAAAGAAAAAAGAACAAGTAACATACACTTACTTGCTCTATTAATATACTTCTGTTCTACATTGTTTTTATTATCATCCATACGGATAATCATTTTCAACATAAGAGAATACCTCCTTGTGAACCAATTGAATTATTCTACCATATTAAGATATCTCAACAAAAAGACATTTTACTGACTTTCAGCGTTTTCGTGATACCGGCGTCTTAATTGTCCGCAGGCGCCGTCAATATCCCGTCCCATTTCTCTTCTAACCGTAACATTCACTCCGTTTTTTTCAAGTTTATTTTTAAAATTCTGCACCGTATCTTTATCAGACGGAGTATAGCTGCGCTCCTTCACCGGATTTACAGGAATCAGATTCACATGCGCATGAAGTCCCCGCAGAAGCCTGGAAAGGCCGGCTGCATCCTCCGCCGTATCGTTAACGCCACCCACAAGACTGTACTCAAATGTAAGACGCCGCCCCGTCTGTTCATAGTAAAAGCGGCAGGCTTCCATCAATTCCGAAAGACCATACTTTTTTGCAATCGGCATTAATTCCCGGCGTTTTTCATTACTTGATGCATGAAGGGAAACCGCAAGCGTTATTTGAAGCTTCTCATTTGCCAGCCTCCTGATTTCCGGAACCAGGCCGCAGGTTGACACCGTAATATTTCTCTGGCTTATATGCAGTCCGTTTTCGTCTGACAACAGATGGATAAATTTCAAAACATTATCATAGTTATCAAGTGGTTCCCCACTCCCCATAACCACTACATTTGAAACACGCTCTCTGGTAATACGCTGAATTGCGTAAACCTGGTCAAGCATCTCTGAAGCGCTTAGGCATCTCACCATCCCATCAATAGTAGACGCACAGAAACGACACCCCATACGGCACCCGACCTGTGAGGAAATGCATACGGAGTTTCCATGTTTGTAACGCATCCATACGCTTTCAATACTGTTTTTATCCGGCAATTCAAATAAGAACTTTTTCGTACCGTCAATCTGTGACGTCTGCACGCACACCATCTTTAACGTAGTCAGTTCAAATGATCCGGACAGCTTTTCCCGAAAACTCTGAGATAGATTCGTCATTTCAGAAAAACTTTCACAGAGTTTTTTATGCATCCACTCATAAATTTGTCTGGCACGGAATGACTTCTCCCCTAACGTACAAATTTCCTCCTGCAGCTCAGTAAGATTGAGTGATTTTATATCTGACATAGAACCCGCTAATCCTCTCCCGGCGCCTGTGGCGCACAAACATTCACAAACAATCACTTATCACGTGTAAACTTCGAAATGAAGAATCCATCACAGGGATTTATTCCCTGCAGAAGCTGAACACACCCTTCTTCTTTTGATAGTGCATCGATTCCTTCCGGCAGGCATTCCTGAATGCCGGCACGACTGAAAGGCAGCTCTTTTTCAATAAATCTCACATTTTCTATATTTTCACCAGGATTCACCGTACATGTACTGTACAAAAGAGTTCCGCCTGGTTTTACATATTGCGACACAACTGTCAGAATATCCCGCTGCAATTGCGCAAGGGTCTCAAGGTCTTCCGGCTGTATCCTGTATTTTAAATCACTCTTTCTTGCGAGAACGCCCAGCCCGGAACATGGCAGATCTGCAATCACCAGATCTGCCGACCCGATATCTTCCTGCCTCAGAACAAGCGCATCCTGTATACGAACGGATATATTATCACACGATATACGCGCGCTGTTCTCCCGTATCATAGCAGCCTTATTTTCACTGATGTCCCTTGCCTCTATGCTTCCGGTGCCTTCCATCATATCCGCAAGATGAAGGCTCTTTCCTCCGGGCGCTGCACAGACATCAAGAACCCGGCTGCCCTTCTTCGGAGATGCAGCCACTCCCGCCAGAACAGAACTCAAATCCTGCACCATGAAGCGGCCTTCACGAAAAGATTTCAGTTCTGTAAGCGATGAAAAATGCTGCAAATAAAAAACATCTTCCAAAATTCCGCTCTCCAGAACTTCGCACCCCTCCGCTTCCAGAAGCAGTTTCAGCTCTTTTGGCGTATTTTTCATATGGCAGCACCGAATCGTAAGAAGCGGTTTCATAAGAGAGCTCTCCGCCATCTTCCCCGCATAATCTTCCCCGTACCAGGACACAAACGAATCATAAATCCATTGGGGCATTGAGTAACGGATGGATGGATCCGGGTACTCCCAGTCTTTCTCATCTCTTGCCATATTCCGCAATATCCCGTTTACAAAGCCCTTCAGATTCGAAAATCCTTTCTTTTTTGCAAGGTTTACGGCCTCGTTACAGATGGCGGACACCGGAATATGGTCCATAAATTTCATCTGATACACACTCATGCGGAGGATTTCACGTATGACCGGCTTCATTTTCTTCACTTTCACAGTCGAGTAACAGGAAATCATATAATCAAGCGTCAGCTTCCTCTCTATGGTTCCCTCTGCCACGATCTGTATAAACGCCCTGTCCTTTCTGTCCAGATAACGATATTTATCAAGTACATTGCGAATTGCTATATGGCTATACTCACCATTCTGCTCCACGATAAGCAGAATGGAAAGAATCAGTTCTCTGGAATTCACATAAACCTCCGTTCCGATGAGCCTGACATCTCAGTCTAATCACGGTCTCTTCCTCCAAACAGCAGTACAAGCCTCAGGAGCTGCAAAATAGAAGCGGCCGCCGCCGCAACATAGGTAAGCGCTGCCGCACTCAGGACTTTTCTCACTCCCGAAATTTCATCCCCGACCAGGATTCCCGTCTGGTCCAACAGCGCGACTGCCCGCCTGGACGCATTGATCTCAACGGGAAGCGTCACAATCTGAAACAGCACCGCAAGTGCAAATACCCACAAACCTATGGTAATCAGAGTCTGATTCATACTTAAAATAGCGCCGAGAATACAGATCGGAATTCCGATTCTGGACCCAAGATTCGCTGCCGGAACAAGCGCCGAACGAAGCTGCAACGGCGCATACCCTTTAAAATGCTGAATCGCATGCCCGCACTCGTGGGCCGCCACGCCGACAGCCGCCACGGAATTCGAACCATACGTCGCATCCGAAAGGCGAAGCGTTTTTGAAGAAGGGTCATAATGGTCGGTCAGATTTCCCGCAACATGTTCAATGGAAACATCCATAATTCCCGCATTGTTCAAAAGCCGCTGCGCCGCCTGCGCCCCCGTCATTCCCGTAGCGCTCCTCACTTTTTTGTACCGGTTAAACGTACTCTGCACCTTCGCCGATGCCAGTATCGACAAAACGGCTCCGATGATAACTAGAATATAAGTAGGGTCAAAATAATAACGATAATATGGCATAGTAATTCCTTCCTTCTTTTCTGGATTTTAAAATCACTCCCCGTGTTATGAGACTCAGAGTTTCCCTGCAAAATACCCTTCATGCGGACCTGACCCGCCAAAGCATTCAGGAACCCTTCTCACATCAGCATATCGCCGGCTTTCACATGATATCCCAGCAGAAATGCCTCTGTCTTCATCCTCTTTTTCCCCTCTAACTGCAATTCCGTGATCGCGAGACTCCACTGTCCGCACCTTACTATAATCGCATCTTTCTTCACTTCCGTGATTTCCCCGGGCACTCCTTCATCACAGTCTATGGTATAGGATGCCCACACTTTCAGTGTCTTACCATGCAGACGCGTATATGCGCTTGGCCACGAATTCAGGCCGCGGACCAACCGCTCAATTTCATCCGCCGGCTTCCTGAAATCAATTTTCCCAAAATCTTTCGTCAGCATTCTTGCATAGGTCATCTTGCTGTCATCCTGTTTACGGGGATGAATCTCGCCTTTTTCAATACATTCCGCCGCTTCCACCATCAGCTTTGCACCGGCTTTTGCCAGCTTGTCATGAAGACTTGCGCCTGTCTCGTCCCACGCAATCGGTACAACCGTCCGCATCAACATATCGCCTGTGTCAATCCCGTCGTCCATCTGCATGATCGTTACTCCGGTTTCTTTCTCTCCGTTGATAATCGCCCACTGAATCGGCGCCGCACCGCGGTATTTCGGGAGCAGGGAAGCATGAACATTCACACAGCCGTATTTTGGCATCTCAAGTATCTCCTTCGAGAGAATCTGCCCAAATGCCACTACAACAAACAAATCCGCCTCGTACTTTGACAGTTCCGCCACAGACTCCGCGGTCTTGATTTTCACCGGCTGGAAAACCGGAATTCCGTTTGCGGCAGCACACTCCTTTACCGGCGTAATCTGCATTTCCTTCCCCCGGCCTTTCGGCTTATCAGGCTGCGTCACGACAAGTGTGATCGTATGCCCCGCATCAATCAGCGCCTGAAGCGTCCCTACTGAAAAGTCCGGTGTTCCCATAAATACAATCTTCATCTCATACCTCCCTGCCCGCTAAAGCGCACAACTACTCGGAACTTAAAATGCCTGTTTTCTGAATCTTTGCATTATTCCTCATCTTCATCATAGACAACATCCTGCAGCTCGCCTTCCACAAGCTCCACATAGAGCCTGCCTTCCAGATGGTCAAGTTCATGACAGATTGCACGTGCCATAAGCTCCGTGCCTTCGATTTCCTGCGGATGCATTTTCTCATTCATGTAAACAGCCTTCACATAATTCGGCCTCGTCACCATTCCATGCTTTCCCGGCACACTGAGACATCCCTCATAGGCCGTCTGCTCTCCCGACCGGTCCAGGATACGCGGATTAATCATCACAATAGGCCCGTCTCCGACATCAATCACCACAATCCGTTTCAGCACGCCTACCTGCGGAGCAGCAAGTCCGACTCCGTCCGCCTCATAAAGCGTCTCCTTCATATCTGCGATTAATTCTTTTGTTCTGGGAGTTAGTTCCTTCACTTCCTTGCTTTTCTTCATAAGCACTTCATCTCCAAGCTCCCTGATGTTTCTGATTGCCATACTTTCACTGTCCTTCCTAAATCAATATTAATATGCATTCATCGGATCGAAATCAAACTGCACCCTGATATTCTTTCCGTCATACGCCAAAAGCGCTTCCTCCATCGCGTCTTTTCTGTCCGTAAGCGCCTTATAATCTGCACATTTTACATAAATCATAAAGCGGTAAAAATCATTTATCTTTGTAACGGAGGCTTTCGCAGGACCAATCATCTGAATCCGGTCGTCGTGCCCGGCCATGATAATGCCGGAAAGGAACTCTGACACGGTAAAACCGTCTTCCTCGCGTCTGGCCTCAACCAATATTGCAAGCATATGAGAAGCAGGCGGATAGGACAACAACTTCCGGTATCCGATTTCCTCATGATAAAACCCTGTATAATCCTGTCTTTGCGCCGCCTTTATGCTGTAATGTTCCGGATTGTACGTCTGAATCACAACTTCTCCGGGCTTTTCCCCTCTTCCGGCCCTTCCAGCCGCCTGAGTCAGAAGCTGAAACGTCCTCTCCCCGGCCCTGTAGTCATTCGCATAAAGCGACATGTCCGCGGCCAGAATTCCGACCAGCGTCACATTTGGAAAATCATGTCCTTTCACAATCATCTGCGTCCCGACAAGAATATCCGCCTCATGATTCGCAAACGCATAAAGCACTTTTTCATACCCGTCTTTTTCCTTCGTCGTATCCGCATCCATGCGCAGGATGCGGACTCCGCTGAATTCTCTGGAAAGCATCTGTTCAATCTGCTGCGTCCCTGCCCGCATGCCTCCGATATAGGCGGAACCGCACTTCGGACACTTCTTTACGCCTGGCTCTTCATGACCGCAATAATGGCATACCAGCCGTCCGTTTTGATGCGATGAAAGAGCGATGTCACAGTGCGGACACTTCATCACATGACCGCAACTTCTACAGGATACAAAAGAAGCATATCCTCTTCGGTTTAAGAAAAGCATAATCTGTTCCTTTTTGGCAATCCTGTCAAGAATCAGCTCTTTCAGCTTATCACTGAATACGGAACGATTCCCTTTCTTAAGCTCTTCTCTCAAATCTATGGTATAAACAACAGGAAGCTTTCCCCCTGTCACTCTCTCCTTCAGTTCAAACAGCCGGTATTCCCCGTTCACCGCCCTGTCATATGCCTCCACCGAAGGCGTTGCAGAGCCCAGAATCAGGCTGGCCCCCGCTAACCTGGTACGGAACGCAGCGACATCTCTTGCATGATACTTCGGCATAGTCTCACTCTTATAGCTGCTTTCGTGCTCCTCATCAATCACAATCAGTCCCAGATTCGGAAACGGTGTGAAAAGCGCAGAACGCGGCCCGATCATCACATCAATCTCTCCCCGCTTCGCGCGCTCAAACTGATCGTACCGTTCTCCTGCCGACAGCTTTGAATGAAGCGTTGAAACCCTGTCGCCAAACCTCCTGTAAAAGCGCATGACCGTCTGATACGTCAGCGCAATTTCCGGAATCAGCACAATCGCCTGCCTGCCACGGTTCACAATATCCGAAACAATCTCAATATATACCTCCGTCTTTCCACTTCCGGTGACTCCATGAATCAGATACGTACGCCGGATTCCCGCCTCATAGTCCCGCCGCACTGCATCTGCAACCGCCTGCTGCGAAGGGCTCAATACTTTCTCTGCGCCGGACGCTTTCCTCCCGTCCACCGGATTCCGGTAAACCTTATCTGTCCTGACCGCGAGAATGCCCTGCTCTTCCAGAGCCTTTACCACACTCATTGACACATTCAGTTTCCCTGTGACAAATTCACACGGAATCTCTTCCGCCGACATCAGCGCGTTTAGCAGGCGGTATCTTGCTGTCTGGTGCTTTTGCTCATAAAACTTCAGCTTTTCCTCTGCCTGTTCCTGTGTGATCTGCCTTACAACAAAACGGCGCTCTTTTGCCCTGATCTGTTTTTTGACCGGGAACACTGTTTTAAGCGCCGTAATCATCGCAGCGCCATAATTTTTCTTCATCCACCCCGCAAGCTGAATCAGGTCTTCCTCCACAAGAGAGCTGTCCTTTACCATACATCGGATTTCCTTCATCTTCGATGGTTCAAATACGGCTTTATTCCCGACATCCATCACATAACCACGGATGATGCGGTTGCTTCTTCCAAAAGGAACCTCCACGATGCTCCCCGGCTCCACCTGGCCAGCAATAGCCGGCGGTATCCTGTATTGAAATGTTTTATCCAGTTTTTCTACCGCAATATCAATCACGATATCCGCATAAAGCTTCTTATCCTCTGTCTGCATTCAATATTTCCTGTATAATGACCCTCTCGTCCATCGAGTAATGCTTCCCTTCGATCTCCTGATAATCCTCATGGCCCTTTCCAGCCAGTACAATCACATCTCCCGGCTGTCCATGATGAATCACATAGGCAATCGCTTCTCTCCGGTCGCATATTTCGATAAATTTTCCATCTGTCTTTTCAATGCCGGTTCGAATGTCGTCAATAATATCCTGCGGTTTCTCAAAACGGGGATTATCCGATGTGATTATCGTCAGGTCCGCAAGCCGTCCGGAAACCTCGCCCATCTCATATCTCCTCAGTTTTGAACGATTCCCCCCACAGCCAAACATGCAGACAAGACGCTTCGGCTCATACTCCCGTATCGTAGTCAAAAGACTTTCAAGCGCCATCGCATTATGCGCATAATCAATCATCAGCGTAAATTCATCCGATACCTTTACCATCTCAATCCGCCCTTTGACTTTCGCTTCTTTCAATGCTTTCCTGATATTCTCATCCTGCACTCCGAAATGGCGGCAGATGGCGATTGCCGTAAGCGCATTATAGACGCTGAACCTTCCCGGTGTGTCCACTTCCACCTCCAGATTCATAAGCCCCTTTACCGAGAATTTCACTCCCAGATATCCCAAACGTTTGACAAGCTCAACAGACTCTGCTCGGAGATCGTTTGTTTCCCCAAATCCGAACGTTTCAAGATCGCAGGTATGCCCTTCTGTCACATTTTTAAAATGCACATCGTCTCCGTTCGCAATCCCCACACGGCACTGACGGAATAAAAGCCCCTTGCACTTCATATATTCCTCAAAATCCCTGTGTTCATTCGGCCCGATATGATCGGGTTCTATATTTGTAAAGATTCCCAAATCAAATGTAAATCCCTGCGTGCGATGCAGCATAAGTCCCTGGGAAGATACTTCCATCACAACGGCGTCACAGCCTGCATCCCGCATTCTCCTGAAATATTCCTGCAAAAGATACGATTCCGGCGTCGTATTGCCCGCCGGGATATGTTCCTCTCCGATCACGACCTCAATCGTTCCCACAAGTCCGACCTGGTATCCCGCATTTTCAAGGATGGATTTGACCAGATACGTGGTCGTCGTCTTTCCCTTCGTCCCCGTGATTCCGATGATCCGCATCCCGTCCGCCGGATGATCGAACCATGCCGCGGAAAGAAAGGCCATCGCATAACGTGTATCCGCGACACGCACTACCGTCACATTTTCCGGTATGCCCGTCAGTTCCTTTCGAACCACCAGAACAGCCGCGCCTGCCTCTGCCGCTTCCACGGCAAAATCGTGTCCGTCAAAATTCGCCCCCTCAATACAAATGAAAAGGCAGTCCCTCTCCACCTTTCTCGAATCATATACGACTGCGGATATATCCTTTTCAAGACTCCCCTGTACGCACTCATATGTAATTTCCCTAAGCAGCGATTTGCAGCTTTTCATTCCGTTAACCGTCCCCTTTCCGACACGGCTTTTCATATAATTTTCCGCATCGTTCCATATTCATAAAAAGTATCATACCACATTTAAGGGGGCTTTTCAACGAAAAGCCCCCTTATGTTCACCGATACTTTTGAATTACAATCTGAACTGCCCGCATTCCATTGTATTCATTGATCTCAGGATAATAGACAAGATGCATCTTTCTTCTCTCCTGAATCTCCTGCATAAGCGACTGTGCATCGCCAAAATAAACGGCATCAAGATTTACGCCGCTTTCATCTTTCGCAAGGCATTTCAGTACGTTGTGATTTTTTCCGAAAATCCGGGCGCCGTTTAATTCCACATTGCGTGCGGCAAAAACCGGTTTCCGATTCCCCATTCCGCACGGCTCAAGCATCCTAAGTTCACCAATCAGCTCTTCGGAAACCGCCGAAAAAGGCAGAACGAGGTCAATGGACACCTTCTCACACAAATCCTCTTCGGTCAGACACGTATTTTCATTCAGTATTCGCCGAAGTTCTTCGACATTCTTTCGCAGCATCGAAAATCCGGCTGCCTGACGATGCCCTCCGTATTTCGTGAAAAGCTCCTGACACTTTGTCATCTCTTCATACATATTATATGCATCAATTGAACGTCCCGAGCCCTTTACGCCCTCCTCCGTATCCGTCAGTACAAATGAGGGCTTAAAGTAACGCTCCCTCATGCGCCCGGCAATAATCCCGGCAATGCTTTCATGGCATTCCGGAAGATATGCGACCAGCACCTTATCCCCCTTACACGCGCCGCTCTCAACCAGCGAAACCGCTTCGTCAAGATACGTTTCCGTGAGGTCTTTGCGCACATCGTTCATCTGCTTTAGATCCTTTGCAAGCCTCTCTGCTTCCTCCTTTGTATCCGCGCCAAGAAGCTTCAGCGCATTCTCCGCCGTATCAAGCCGCCCTGTCGCATTCATGCACGGCCCCAGTACAAATCCCACATGATACGGCGTCAGTTCCGATTTCTCTGAAAGGCCGCATTCTTTTATAAGCGCCTGCATGCCCTTATTCTTCGTCTCTTTTAATTTCTTGAGTCCATATTTTACAAGAATACGATTCTCACCCGTCAAGGGCATCACATCACCGATTGTCGCAAACGCAACAAATTCCAGAAATTCCCCGCTGTCTCCCGTTCCCGCAATCTCGTATAAAAGCTGTGAAAGCTTATAGGCAACCCCTGCACCGCACAGTTCTTTATACGGATACGGACATCCAGGCTGTTTCGGATTCACCAGCGCATCGGCCGCCGGCAACTGATAGACTTTTTCGCCCTCTTCTTCCGTAAACGGCGCTTCATGATGATCTGTCACAAGAATCGTCATACCAAGAGATTTTCCATAAGCAATCTCCTCCCGCGCCGCAATCCCGTTATCGCATGTGACGATCGTGTCCACTCCGCTCTCTACAGCATCGTCAATCAGGTTCCTGTTCAGACCGTATCCGTCCCTGATTCTGTGAGGCAGCGCACAGTCTGCATTTGCGCCACAGTTCTGAAGCGCCGTCTTCAATATGTACGCAGAACAGACACCATCGATATCATAATCTCCAATCACACGTATTTTCGCCCCTTCTTTTATTTTATCAAGAAGAAGTTCTGCCGTCTTCCTGGCATCCTTTAACAAATCCGGCGCATACAGCATGGAGAGATCTCCTTTCAGATACGCCCGCATCTCCTCCTCTGCCGAAAGCCCTCTGTTCCTCATAAGCCGGGCAGTCACCGGACTTACGGACAATCGTTGTCCGATCTCCTCATAATTCCCGCCTTTTCTGACTTCTACCCACTTTTCCGCCATGTCTTTCTCCATTTCCGCGCTGCTTTCCGCATAGAACGAATTCGTGTCAGGCAGCGCACGTACACAAATTCTTCGATTGAAAATTTTCTCCCGTGTCATACAACGGTTCCACCCGCAGCCCCCGGCGCAAAAAAGGCCGCCGCATTTATGCGGCAGCCCCATTCATATTTTTCTATTTTGAAGCGTCCTCTGGCTTCTTTACAAGCTTTGTCCTCATAAAATACCACAAAGGACCTGTAATACAGATGGAGGAATACGTACCGCACACGATACCAACCATCAGAGGCAGTGCAAATTCACGGATTGAAGTAACACCCAGAACATACAACACCGCTACCATAATAAACGTCGTCAGAGACGTAAAGATACTCCTTGTCAGTGTCTGTGAAATACTTGTATCAACAATCACCATAAGGTCCTCTTTCCTCATCAGATTCAGATTCTCTCTGATTCTGTCGAAGATAACAATCGTCGCATTAATCGAATAACCGACAATCGTCAGCATACATGCAATAAACGTGCTTCCAACGGAAACTTTTGCCGCCGCATAAAATGCAAGCACCACAAGGACGTCATGAAGAAGCGCCGCAACTGCACTTGTCGCAAAACGTATATCCTTAAAGCGGAACCAGATATAAATCAACATACAGATCGTGGCAATCAGAACTGCAATAATCGCATCCGACTTCATCTCCGAACTGATTGTAGAGCTGATTGTCTCCGTGTTAATCTGATCTTCACTTACCGAGAACTGCTCTTCCATCACCTGGTTGAATTCTTCTCTCTCCTCAACCGTCAGCGTCCGTGTCTTAAAGATTACTTCATTCGTACCTTCCACTTTGCTCTTCTGAATATTGCCGTCCCCTGTAATCTTCTCAATTTCGGGGACTACGTCCGCCTCAAGCTCCTCAATGGACAGATTGTCATTAAACGTTACGTTTGTGGAAGTGCCGCCCATAAATTCAAGACTGTAGTTCAGAATATTTCCAGTGCCGGACTTATTCACACCCATAAATACAAAGCCCGCAAGAATCATAACCGCAGAAAGCAAAAAGAAAACCGCTCTCTTTGACACAAAATTTACCACCTTATTTCTCTTGGACTGGCCGTAAAATTTAATATCCTGCAAACCAAGCGCATAGAATGCATTCAGAAGAAGCTTTGTAATCACAAGCGCCGTAAACATGGACAGAACAATACCAAGCGCCAGTGTCTGCGCAAACCCTTTGACACTTCCGCTTCCTTTGATTCCAAGTACAAGCGCCGCGATCAGTGTCGTAATATTCCCGTCAATGATTGCTGACAATGCCTTGTCAAAACCAATCTTGATGGAAGAACGCACGGTCTTTCCTGACGCAATCTCCTCACGGATACGGGCAAAGATAATAACATTCGCATCGACAGCCATACCGATTGAAAGAATGATGCCTGCAATACCAGGCAGCGTCAGTGTCAGTTCAAATGCGTTCAGGCAGACCAGAACCAGGCCCACATAAAGTGCAAGCGCGATAGATGAAGCAAGACCCGGAACCAGATACACAACAATCATAAATAATACAACGATCGCGAAACCAATTGCCGCCGCTTTCAGACTCGTCTCAATCGCAGTGGAGCCAAGCTGCGCCCCTACCACGTTACTTCTTAATTCTTCAAGTTCCAGTTTCAGTCCGCCGATACGGATTGTAGTCGCAAGCTTCTCCGCCGCTTCAAAAGATTCCATGTGCGTGATAAAAGCTTCCCCGCCCGAAATCTCTGTCTCAACCACAGGTGCACTGACAATCTGATCGTCATAATAAATGTAAATAATATCGCGGTTCGGCGCTGCGATTCTCGTCGCCTCCGCAAACGCAGCCGCACCCTCATCCGTAAGAATCAGGTCGACGGCATAATCTTTTCCGCCTGTCGTCTGATCGCTCGTCGTCACCGCTGATGCCGATTTCACCTGTGTACCATCAACGATAACATTTCCGTCCTTATCCATAAAATAAAGGGACCCCGGCTTTCCAAGCTCTTCCAGTACGGCATTCGCATCGGAAACACCCGGTATCTCGATATTAATACGGTCAGACCCTTCCTGATACACCTGCGCCTCGGTGCTGTAACTCTCCACACGCCGCTGCAGCTTGTACACCGTATCGTTCATATCTTCCGAGGAAGGCGTCTCATCCCCGACCACCTGATATGTGATGCTGACACCGCCTGCCAGATCAAGTCCAAGTTTAATCTTCTCCGCGGCGCCTGCTTTCTCCGGGCCGATACCGACCGCCGCCGTAAATGAAAGGCCGCCGATCGCCAACAGTATCACCAGGAGAACAATAATTGCTCTGTTCTTTTTCATTTTTAACCTCCATACGTATATCAAAAACAATTCATAGAGAGAATGCCCGATTCAGTCGTCACGCATTCTCCAGTGCAGCTTTTATCATAATCGCGCACTCAACCCTTTTCCTCTGCAGCTCACAGCCCAGATCGTACGTTCCGTTTATATTTCCACTGAAATTATAGGAATTTGCCGCACAGCCGCCGCTGCAATAAAACTTCGCAAAACAGTCTCTGCATTTCTCTTTTGCATAGACATTGCATGATTTAAAAGTATCCCGGATATCTGTCCGCAGAACGCCATCGTCCACATTTCCCATCAGGAACTCTTCCTGACCGACAAACTGATGGCAGGGATAGAAATCTCCCCACGGCGTCACCGCCAGATACTCTGTTCCCGAACCGCACCCCGACAAACGTTTTGCCACACACGGTCCGCCTTCCAAATCTATCATAAAATGAAAGAAATTAATAAATTCTCCATTTTTACGCTTTTTCACAATTTCCTGCGCCAGTCTGTCATATTCTTCCAAAAGAACCGGCACATCTTCTTCCTTCAACGCATAATCTTCCGAGTCCGGCGCCACCACCGGCTCCACGGATATCTGTTCAAATCCCTCATTCGAAAGATGAAGCACATCCGAAGCAAAATCAAGATTATGATGCGTATACGTTCCTCTTACATAATAGTTCGTCTGGTTCCTGCTGTCCGCAAGCTTTTTAAACTTCGGCAGTATTTTATCGTAGCTGCCCTGGCCGCCGCACAGAGGCCGCATTGCATCGTGAACCTCTCTCCTGCCGTCAATGCTTAAGACCACATTTGCCATTTCACGATTCAGAAATTCTTCAATCTCATCGTTTAACAGAATGCCGTTCGTCGTCAGCGTGAAGCGAAACTTCTTATTATATATCTCTTCCTGGCTTCTTCCATACACCACCAGCTGTTTGACAACATCCCAGTTCATAAGCGGTTCCCCGCCGAAAAAGTCAACTTCCAGATTCACTCTGCTTCCGGAATTCCGAATCAGGAAATCAAGCGCTTTCTTTCCGACTTCAAAAGACATAAGCGCCCTTCTGCCATGATACTCGCCTTCCTCAGCAAAACAATACCTGCACCGCAGGTTGCAGTCATGGGCAATGTGAAGACAAAGCGCCTTGACTACGGTCTCTCTGTTTTTAAAACTGTCAATATAGGTTTCATAAATATCGCTTGTATAAAGCATTCCGCCTTCCATAAGCGATAAAATTTCATCCGCTGCCTCTTCGATTTCGGCATCCGTGTATTCTCCGGCGATTGCACTCTTTGCACAGGCAATGCAGTCCTCTCTGTTTAATGTTCCCGGCTCTGCAAAAGGCTCCAGCACAGGAATCATCCGATAGACGAGATCGTCCACGATATGGACCGCTCCGCTGTTTACATCCAGTACAATGTTCAGACCGCCGCTTTGGTACTGATGGACCACAGGGCTACCCCACTTTCTATATTTGTTACAGGTTTCCGTACGACGAAAAACAGCGACCGCAGCCGCTGCTTAACGATTTCTCTACCTGTTCTTATTCTCGCAGCTCTGATTTCCCACCGTGCAAGACGTCTTACATGCAGACTGGCAGGATGTCTGGCACTCGCCGCAGCCGCCTGTTTTCATGCTTTTCTTCATATCTCTCGTATTCAGTGTCTTAATATGTTTCACCGCAAAAACCTCCTTATGTTCCCGGATCATCTGCTCGCTCCGGTTAGACTCCGTACATTATAGCACAAAGTCCGATAGATGCAAAGAATTTGTGACAAGTTTTTGGAATATTTCATGAATTTCCATATCTGGCGGTCATTTGCAGAATCATATGCCTGTACAATATTCTGCTACAGGCCCCGTTTTCCCCGTCTGTACATTCCATTTACAGCCTTATTACGATACCATGCCGCCAAGCATCCCGCCCCCGAGACACAACAGCATCGTTGTCAGAAAGCCGCCCTGCACACCTGTAAACTCCCGATTGACAATCAGAGATACCGCAAATAAAAGCACAAAGTAAACCGTGCCTGCCAGAAGTCCCCACAAATATCTTTTGTTCTTCATCTTCTTTCCCATATAAAAACCGGAAACAAAAACAGAAAGTACATATGCCACAATGATTCCTATATTTATTATTTGTTCACTTAAATTACATTTGTACAGTAAAAGCGCTAAAATCAGCAAAAACACCCCTGTGATGACGTATGCGATAAGCACTCCTTTCAGTATTGTCTGCATCAGTTTCCGATCCATATCCCCCGTCCTCCGTCTCTTTTTTTAGAGAAATCGTATTGTTTCTATTATTTTTACGGTCCGCAATTCGCCGGACCCCTTATATCATCACGATTCCCTTCGATAAATCATATTATGGGAATTGACTTTTATTCCACTTTTCGGTATATTCTATTGAAAAGGAGTGATGAATTTGGATACCACAGGTGTCATACAATGGCTGGTCCTGTTTCTGCTGCTGGGCCTGTCCGCATTTTTCTCATCGGCAGAAACTTCTCTGACAACCGTAAACAAATTAAGAATCCGAACGCTTACGGAGGAAGGGAACAAAAGGGCGATAACCCTCACAAAAGTACATGAAAATTCAGGAAAGATGCTGTCTGCGATTCTGATCGGAAACAATATTGTCAATATTTCCGCATCTTCCCTCGCAACACTGCTTGCCATCCGCTGTTTTGGCAATAACAGTGTCGGAGTCATGACAGGCGTACTTACCGTGCTTGTTCTCGTCTTCGGTGAAATTACCCCGAAGACACTGGCCACGATTTATTCGGAGGAACTGGCCCTTTTTTATGCACCTATTATTCTGGGACTGATGAAAATCCTTACCCCGGTCATTTTTATTATTGACCAGCTGTCTTCCGTCGTTCTGAGACTCTTTCATGCAGATAAGGCGGCAAAGAACCGGGCCATGACGGAAAACGAGCTGAAAACAATCGTTGATGTCAGTCATGAGGACGGCGTAATTGAGAGCGATGAACGCAAAATGATTTATAATGTGTTTGAATTCGGGGATTCTCTTGCAAAAGATATTATGGTTCCCCGCATTAACATGTGCAGTGTCAGCATGGACGCCTCCTACGAAGACGTGCACAATGTTTTTAAGGAAGACAAGTACACACGTCTTCCTGTCTACGAGGAAGAATCCGACAATATTGTCGGAATGATTATCATGAAAGACTTTTTCCTGGTGGAAAGCCGGAAATTTTTCAAAATCCGTGATATTATAAGAGATGTTTACTATACGTACGAGTACAAGAAGACTTCGGATCTGATGTTTGAAATGCGGCGTGATTCCATGAGCCTTGCCATCGTCTTAAACGAATACGGCGCGGCAGTCGGACTTATTACAATGGAAGATCTTCTGGAAGAAATTGTCGGAGAAATCCGCGATGAATACGACGAAGATGAGGAAAACCTGATTCAGGAAGTCAGCGAACGCGAATATCTGGTAGAAGGCAGCGTAAAACTCGATGACCTGAATGACGCTCTTGAGCTCAATCTGAAATCGGAAGATTATGACTCCATCGGAGGATTGATGATTGAAGCGCTTGACCGACTGCCCGAAGCCGGGGAACGTGTAGAAACCACAGGCGGAATCATACTGGAGGTAGTCTCCACTTCCAAAAACAAAATTGACCATGTCCACCTGTTCCTTCCCGAACCGGAAACTGAAGCAGCAAAAGGAAAGAAAAACGACAGCGAAGAAACCGGAGAAGATTAAAACGATCAAACAGGCAGGAGGGACTGATTCCTGCCCCTGTTACAGCGCCGTGCATACCATTTGGTACACGGCGCTTTTTAAAACCTGCCTCACATAGTCTCACTGTCATCATCTTCGACAACTGCCGAAGCCGCCGCCGCTGTCGTTGCCGAAACAATTACCACAACCGACAATACAATAAAAAGCAATAATGCGCCAAGTCCAATTACAAATCCCATGATTCATCCATTCCTTTCCTTCATTCTCCAATGTGAGTTTAAGACTTCCTGACATCCCGCTCTTCGCAGGGCATCTCCGGAAGTTCGTCTCACACCAGTATACCGCAATTTTCCGTAAATGGATATAGAAAACTTTTATTTCTTCAATAAAAGTTCAAAATTGTTCACTTCATGTTCATTTTCTTTTCAAACCCTCCTCATATTTCCGGTTTATACTGTTTACAGTGCTAAAAGATGAACTTTTCTTTTTCATAACAAGTGAGATTAAGTCTCACACCTCCCAAAAACAAGAATACTCCGCAGGCGTTTGCGGGGTATTTTGTTTTTCCCATATTTAAAACTTTTTACGCGGTTAAATTTACATTCCGATATTTTAACCACCGCTTTCTTGTATCATGCACCCGCCTCCTGTAGAATAAGATCAGAAAGCGAGGCACTGCATCATGAAAATCAACCAAATTATACGCGAAAAACGAAAAGAACTGTCACTCACCCAGGAACAGGTTGCCGGGTATCTGGGCGTATCCGCTCCGGCAGTCAACAAATGGGAAAAAGGCATTACCTATCCCGACATAACCCTTCTGCCGGCGCTGGCACGCCTGCTGCAGACAGACCTGAACACCCTGATGTCGTTTAAAGATGATCTGACCGAAATTGAAATTGAAAATTTTGTAAAAGAAATTGAGAAAACCATACATGAATCGAATTACGAGACAGCTTTCCAGATGGCCATCGACAAACTCAGGGACTACCCGACCTGCGACAAACTGATTTCCTCCGTTATTTTTTATCTGGAAGGAACGTTATTCCTGTGCGGCGTGTCCGATACGCAAAAGTATAAGACTGTTTTTGAAACCTATTATGAACGCTTGTCTGTAAGCAAAGACGCTGCAATCAGAGAATCCGCCGTTTTAATGCTCATCTCCTATTACAGAAACAGAGGGGATTTTTCCAGAGCCGAAGAGTTGATTCAAACATTGCATGCATCCTCTATTGATAAGGAGGAGCAGCTTGCCGTACTTTACACACGGCAAAAGGAGTATACAAAAGCGCTGGAAATCTGGAATAGCAGAATCCTCGTCCATGTCGGAAGGCTCCAAACCGCCCTGATGCATATGCTGGACATTGCGGCTGAAGAAGACCGTTTTGATGACGCTGCTTTCTATGCAGACTTGTATGAGACACTCACGAACCGTTTTTGTCTCGTAAAATGGACATCTTACAGCGCAAGGCTCGAACTCGCATTCATAAGACAGGATAAAGAGGAATGTCTGTCTGTTTTGGGGAAGATGCTGCCTGCCATGAAAGAGGCATGGGACCTAAAAGACTGCCCGCTCTACCGAAATATCCATAAAAATGTATCTGCGAATTTCTCCACGCAGCTTGCCAGAACCATACTGAAAGACCTGAAAGAGAAAGAAGAGTTCGCATTTCTCCGGCAGGACCGGAAATTTGAGGAACTGCTTAAGGAAAATGCCGGCAGTATTTAACGCCGGCATTCTCTCCTAAAGTGACAATGCGATCTCACGAAGGCAATCGCACAGAACACGATGCGCCGCATCATAACCGGCAGGCCTCATAGCGCAGCCGCTTGCGGACAATGTCCAATTCTCAAATTTCACATTGAGCGAAAACGTATATCCATTGACTGCCATACTGTTATTTTTATGAAACCTATTCCACAGATAGATTTTCTGTTCCATTATCACACGATAAAGAATGTTGAAAGCCGATCTGTCCACAGCGCCCCTTTTTTCCGGCACATCGCTTCCGATCTTCTGGACAATCATCTCCACCGTGTTTCCTTCCTGTGTCAGCGTATAACTCTCCTGTTCTCCCGCCTTTCCAAAATCATAATGAAACTGATGGATGATTCCGGCGGTACGCACCTGATCCGCATTTTTCTTTTTCCGTTTCTCCTCCAGAAATTCAAACATATCTCTGATTTTCTCCTTTATCACATAATCTTTTTTATGACACCATACTTTCAGCCGATTGTCTGCATAATCCCATCGGCAATCGCCGTAGCAACAGCATCAAACTGGCTGTCAAAAATTGCGTTATCCTTATTTGAATTTATAAAACCGGCCTCTACAAGCACTGCCGGCATCGTTGTCCGCCTTAAAACAACAAGATTCGGACGCTCCTCTATTCCAATATTTACGAATCCAAGCGACGCGAGTTCACTGTTTATATTCTCAGCCATACGGTGCGCCACTCCGCTGTCATTATATACCAGGGTTTGAACTCCTATATATTGTTCCGGTATTGTCCCCGAATTCCTATGAATCGATACAAAGTAATCTGCCCCGGATTCATTCGCATCCGTCGCTTTCTTAAGTGGCGTCTCATAGATATCATCTGTTCTTGTATATTCAACATCAATACCATTCTCTGCCAAAATTCTGCCTACCGCAAGAGCCAGCGACAGGGTATCGTCCTTTTCTTTCCGTCCTTCAAACTGTGCTCCATTGTCCCAGCCTCCATGTCCCGCATCTATCATAATCTTAACTGCCATTTTTTGCCGCTCCTTTTAAAAGCCGCAGGGCTTCCCGCTTTTCTTCTATTCATATTATATGGAAGCGTATGAAAAAGGGTTCCGTCATCCGGAACCCTTTCATGTTTTTTAAAATCCTTTGGATGCCAGCCATTCAAGCCCTTCATCCAACGTAATAAAATACTTGTTTTCTGTCTGAGGTGTATTCGACATCTTCTTATGTCTCGCTGCCTGTACGGATACCTCATAGGAATTTCCTTCAATATAGGCAATATACTTACAGTGATTTGATGCCAGTGTCTCATGAAGTTTCACATAACGGGTGCTCCCTTTCGGGCTCACCTGCTGAAGTTCCTCGATCAGAGCGACATACGCCCATCCCGTTTCGTCCTGCCAGCCTTTGGAAAACTCCGCGATTGTCTCATAAAGCCATTCCACTTCATGAGCCTTTGCTACCCCATGTCCTTTGGAATAAACAATTCTTCTGTCATTCTCATCTGTCCAAATTTTAAAACATCCGACTTCTTTTTCCATACCGTTCTTCTCCTATCTCATACTCGAAGCGTACTATGTACGTACTATTCTGATTATATAGAAAATACGAATGCTCGTCAATGCAGGAAAACAAAGTATTTTAAGTTCTGCCTAAAGTTTTTCAATAAAACGCCGAAAAGCAGCAAGTCCTTCGTCGGTCATTTTATATACGCCGGCATCCTCAAGCACTTTCATGAATACGATTCCTATTTCCTCCCTTAAGATATCATTCACATTTTCTTTCCCTAAATCCGGGTGTTTCGCAAGGACTTCATCCACCCAGTCGCCATGCTTGGCAAGCGTCTCATTTGAACGCACATCTTTTTTCTCAAGCAGGTATTCAGTGAGGAGATTCATCTCATCTTTGAGTCTCGCAGGAAGGACAGCAAGCCCCATAACTTCGATCAGGCCAATATTCTCTTTCTTAATATGATGAAGTTCATTATGCGGATGGTAGACACCAAGCGGACATTCTTCCGTCGTAATATTGTTGCGAAGCGCCAGATCAATCTCATAAATATCTCCGCGCATACGCACAATCGGAGTAATCGTATTATGCGGTTCTCCGTCTGTCTCTGCAAAAATAAACGCTTCTTCGTCCGTGTATGCACGCCATTGTTTCAGAATATAATCCGAAAGCTCTATCAGCCTTTCAGAATCCTCACATCTTAAACGAATGACTGAAAGCGGCCACTTAATGATGCCGCATTCCACATCCTCATACCCTTTCAATGTAAATTTCTCAAGATACTCTGCCCTTACCATCGGGAACTCATAGTTACCGCCCTGGAAATGGTCATGACTTAATATGGAACCGCCGACAATCGGAAGATCTGCATTCGAGCCAATATTATAATGCGGGAACAGCTGAATAAAATCAAACAGTTTGCAGAAAGCCTCACGGTCTATCTTCATCGGCGTATGCTCTCCATTGAATACAATACAGTGCTCATTATAATACACATACGGAGAATACTGGAAGCCCCATTTTTTCCCTTGAATGGTAATCGGGATAATTCTGTGGTTTTCTCTCGCCGGATGATTCATGCGACCCGCATAACCTTCATTTTCCTTACAGAGAAGGCATTTCGGGTAGCCGCTCTGCTTTGCAGTCTTCGCCGCTGCGATCGCTTTAGGGTCCTTCTCCGGTTTCGACAGATTAATTGTAATATCAAGTGTTCCGTAAGGTGTGTCCGTCTTCCACTTAATGTCCTTTGCAATGCGGTAACGGCGGATATAATCGCTGTCCTGCGAAAGTTTATAGAAGTAATCCGTTGCTTCGGACGGCGATTTCTCATACAACTCATAGAAACGGCGTATTACTTCATTCGGGCGCGGCATCAGACAATTCATCAGACGCGTGTCAAAAAGATCACGCATTGTAACACCGTTATCCTCAATAATTCCATTCTCAAATGCATAATCCAGGAGCTCGGCAAGCGTGCTCTCAAGGTCCACATCCGAAACTTCCTGTGCCGGCTCTTCATATTCATCCAGCTTCAACACATCCAAAATAAGATTTGTTGCGTAAATTTCATCTTCCTTTGAAATCAGTCCTGTCTCAAGACCATATACAATCAGTTTTCTTATGCTTTCATTTATCATATTCTGCTCGCTCCATCTCCGATATCCACTACATAAAATTCACACTGTTTTCCTGTTTTCTCCTTATATACCGCCAAAAGCTGCTCCTGAAACGCTTCCACCG
Source organism: bacterium C-53 (assembly GCA_003612525.1). Classification (GTDB taxonomy): domain Bacteria; phylum Bacillota; class Clostridia; order Lachnospirales; family Lachnospiraceae; genus C-53. The sequence goes on from RAZD01000010.1 coordinate 92,866, forward strand.
CTTCGTTCTTCACAATGCTCACGGTGCATCCGCCAAATCCGCCGCCGGTAATACGGGACCCAAGCACGCCCGGTATCTTCCACGCAGCTTCCACCAAAATATCTATCTCTTCGCAGGAAACCTCATAATCATCCCGGAGAGATACATGAGATGCATTCATCAGCCTGCCGAATTCCTCGACATCATCTCTCTTTAACGCTTCTACCGCGCGAATGGTACGGCGGTTCTCATATACGGCATGTTTGGCACGTTTCTGACGCACTTCGTCCTTGACTGCCGACTTATATGTCTCAAACTGCTCCTCCGTAAGATCACCGAGCCCTTTAATTCCAACCACCTGCTGCAGTTCGGAAAGAGCCGTCTCACTTTCCTGTCTTCTGTCATTGTATGCCGAATCCACAAGCGCATGTTTCACTTTGCTGTTTGTGATTACAATCTTCGCATCGCTCAGTGCAACACGTGCATACTCATAGGACAGATCGGATGTATCAAGAAAGATTGCATGATCTTTCTTTCCCATTGCACTGGCAAACTGGTCCATGATTCCACAATTCATTCCGTTGTAATTATTTTCCGAATACTGTCCATATAATGCAATATCCGGCAGACTGATTTCAGAAATCTCAAATAAGTCTTTCAAAATCACACCTGTAAGGACCTCTACAGATGCTGAAGAGGAAAGTCCCGAACCATTCGGAATATTTCCATAAATCACCATATCAAATCCACAGTCAATCGGATGCCCTTTCTCCCCGAACGCCCAGATCACACCCTTCGGATATGCTGTCCAGTTCTTATCCCCGCATGGATTCAAATCATCCAGTGAGGATTCAACCACCCCGATCTTCTCAAAATTCATGGAATAAAACCGAAGTTTCCTGTCCTCTCTCCTGCGTGCCGCACCGTATGTCCCGATCGTCAACGCACAGGGAAACACATGTCCTCCGTTATAATCGGTATGCTCTCCGATCAGATTCACTCTTCCGGGCGCAAAATAAGTACAAATGTTTCCTTCACTCCCGAACATCTCCTGAAATTTCGCTAAAACTTCCTGCCTCATGAAAAACCGTCCTTTCTTTCTTTTTTCTATATATTTTTCTATGTTTTTACGTTCTTTGCTTCTACTGAAAATTTTATATACAAATCATGGAAACGTCAATACTCATATGTTTCTTAGATATGTCTAAATGTTGCATAAAGCATCTACTATTACCTGAAAGCCAACTATAAAATACAATCAAAAATAACAAGGAAATAATGATTTTATTTTTATATTGTGGTATAATCCGCTTACATAGAACTTAAACTTTATCAATACATTTTTAGAAAAAGGAGCGCACTGGATTATGAATAAAATAAAGAAATTATTTGAAACACCAAAGAAGGCTTTTCTGTCCATTCTCTGCATAGCTATATTACTGCTTGCGGCCGGAACCGGAGCTGTCCTTCTTACAAATACCATTGCCAGAAAGACATCCATAGGAGAAGAGAATGCGCGGACGCTTGCATTCAGCGATGCGGGAATTGACCCGGCTTTGATAGACAAATTTCAAACGGAGTTTGATTTTGAGCAGGGCATATTCGTGTATGACGTTGAATTTACTTCCGGCGACATCTCATACGAATACCGTCTCAAGGCTTCCGACGGCACCATTCTGAAAAAAGAGCTGGACCCTCCTTACAGTAACAGCCGCCGTCCGGAAAAACCCAACGCGGATGCTGTGGCCGGACAGCCATTGAATGAACCCCCGGATTCTGTATCACCTGATTCCCAGCCAAATGAAACCCGGCAGAAGAACGACGGGCGGATCACCCTTGACGCCGCAAAAGAAGCGGCGCTTTCCGATGCAGGCGTATCGTCGTCCGATGTCACCTATACAAAAGAGAAGCTTGACTATGAAGACGGCATCGCCGTATATGATATCGAGTTTTATACATCTGACTTTGAGTATGAATACGAGATCAATGCTGCTACAGGAGAGATTTATAGCAGAGATGTGGAAGCTTTTTCGACCGGTATGAACCAAAACGGAAACAATTCCAGCGCTCAGGTCAGCGTAGATGATGCAAAAGCCTCCGCTGCCGCACATGCCGGCTTTTCCGTTTCAGATGTCACTTTTTCAAAAACAGAGCTTGATATGGAACATGGACAGACGGTTTATGAAATCGAGTTTTTCAAGGACGGCAGGGAATATGAATACAAGATCAATGCCACCACAGGAGATATTCTGGAATACGACATAGACCATAACCATTAACCACCAAAACCAGTTTTATCTTCTGCAAAGCAACGGGGGGAGCCGGAAACGTTCTTTATAAAGCGCACTCAAGCTGACAGTCATACGGCTCCCTCTCCACATGTTTCTTATGATATGCCTGCGCTTCCACACATCCCATGCTTTTGTAAAATGCCTGCGTTTCAACAGCCGAATGTGCGGATATATACAGTTTGAGGGCTCCCTGTCTCTTTGCCCACTCTTTTGCAGCCAGAAACAGCGTCTTCCCGATTCCTTTTCCTCTCATGTCTTCGGATACATGAATACTTGACAGATCAAGATACTTCTGCTCTGCGCCAAATAACCCCGGCTCCACCGACGCAAAGCCCTTTAAACCCCCGTCTTCAAACGCCGCATGTACAAGTCCGCCCGTATGAACCGTATGTTTCAGACAGGCTGTCAAAAACTGATAATCCTGTTCTGTCCAGTCATCTACAAAAGGAGCTGCTCTGACAATCCACTTTCCGTCCTCTTTCCGAAAACAGTCCGTGACAATCTGACGCCGTATAAACCCCCGAAACAGTTCACGGTTTATTTCATCTTCCTTTAAATCTTTATATTGAATCATTTGTGTATCCTTTCTAAATTATGTACCGCATTCCTGACAGCTGAATCAAAATTAAATATTTTTTATTTTAAAACTATTCCAATCCTTTATTGGACCACAGAGTTCTACCCCTGTATCAATTTCTTTGAAATGTGCCTTACCACAATAAATTTTCATTTTTTCACTTTCTCGCAAGTCAGACAGACTCATACTACCTTTTGTCTCAAGAACAAAATACATTTTTTTCATCTCCTCAGTCTCAACATAAACTGCCCAATCAGGATTATATGTTCCTATAGGAGTATCTACTTTAAATCGGCCTGGCAGCTTGAAAAACATCTTCACATCCGGATCATTATCTAATGCAAGAGCAAACGGCTTTTCAATCGTTGTACTGTCGTAAAGAATATAATCATATACGCTATGATCTACGGCTACGGCATTTCGATCAAGATTTGCAATCAATTCTGTACTATCAAAAATCTCTTGAACATAATACTCCTCACCAAACAACTTTTTATAACTGATGCCGTTGATCGCGAGAGCATGGCGCACATCTTGAATAATTTGTATCACATTTTCAATAAACATCTGAGGATTATTCAAAAAATCGTCAAGCCTTCCACTCTGCTTTAATATCTCAAAGATAGTTGAACGTTTTGTTAAAGTCTGTGCGCCAATAATAGCCAGAATATCCGGCAAACTTGTGTAACTATCCGCAAAATCCATCGCTCGAATTCCACGCTCAGTATATGTTATACCAGGGTTATTTATCTGTATATCTGCTGTTTGAGTAACAATTCGTGCTTTTGGTATCGACTCCATTTTTTTTAAAGCCTCAACACTCCGCCAAATCATCTCATCATCGTTAATTTGAACGCAATAAGACGTTTTTTGCTTAATTTTATCCCACAATTCCAAAAATTCCGGTGATACAATAACCTCCTTTTTCAGGTGTACTGCAACATCTCTGGATGCATCCCAAACAGGAAGTTTTTCATTTGCCTTGCATATGATTTCAACAACCTGCTGCCTCGCGCTCTCAAAACGTGGCGGTAAATTCAACGTTTTTTCCTGTATATCTTTTTTTAAACTATCCTTAATCTTTCCAGATTTAGTAATATATCCCTTCTCTTCAAAGTGTGTCATAAGCTGCTGCGCATCGTCATACGTAAGTGTAGTTTGTACAACAACAGTTTCCTGTGCAGTTAACTCTATAATCGCCTCAGGAGTAATGTCACCTTCATATGCAATTACTTCAATTGCCTTTTCTTTCGCCGCTTCCAATTCTTTAGGCAACTCGGGAATAACTTTCGGTACAGTGGTTTTTGGCTTAATAAATCCTTCATTTGCAAGATTTAAAAGTAACGCTTCCACTTGTTCTTCATTAAGTGGTTTTTCTTCTGTTTGCTTTTCTTCAAAAATTATCCCTTTAAACAAATCAAGTTGTAAAACACCGAATTCAGTCCCTGTCTCAACTTCAATTTCCTTTTGCAATGTATTTACAAACTCCGAAAAACTCTCATTCGCCATAACGTGTAAAAGGTTAACATTCCTGTCTTCAATACGTTCTCCATTCTGATTCACACAAAGCCGCAAACCACGTCCTACTTTCTGTCTCACTGTCAATGTACTTTTCTGTTCATTTAATGCACAAACCTGAAATACATTTGGATTATCCCACCCCTCTTTAAGAGCCGAATGTGAAAAAATAAACCGCAATGGACAATCAAAAGACAGTAACCACTCTTTGTCTTTCATAATTGCGTTGTAAGTATCATAATCATCCAATGTATCACCTTTGGTATTTTTAAAATTCCCTTTCTTATCTTGTGAAAAATATCCGTCATGCACACATTCTACATTAGCGGGGAAAAAAGCTTTCAATGAAACATATTTAGGCAAATTTATCAGTTCTATATATAGTTCCTCAAATATCTGTTCATAAACACCTTTGCCGCCATCCTGAGCACGGTATTTCCTTACTTCATCAATAAAAAACAGTGACAGGACCTTAATTCCCTTTTCAGTATATCGTAATTCTTTATCTAAATGTGTTTCAATCGTTCTCCGTATTTGCATTCTCTTAATAATGGTTTCATCAATTTCACCTATAGCCTTTCCAAGTCGAACAACTTCAGTATTCGCTATTTCAATGCGTTCCATGCTTGGCGTACAATCAATTCCTGTAATAACATACCCATCGTATAAATTGCGATTCCCCGACAACCTATATAAATCGGACCCCTGCTTAACATTAATATTTTTACGACTTACTTTTCCATCCTTACCCTCAATATCTATTTGTACCCTTGCTCTGAATCCGTTGTCATTTGAAACAGAAAGCAGCCTGACATATGGCCTATTAAACCCTCCTACCGTTTGATTACTTGATACGCATATCTGTTTAACAAGGCCCATTTGATAGGCATCTACAGGCGTTAAACGATACAGTAAATTTATTTTTTCTCTATGGGTAGCAGAATAACGGAAAACACACAATGGATTGAGGGATGCAACCGCATCTTTCGCCTTTTGTGTATTATCCACACTTTGTGGTTCGTCAATGATCACAATAGGGTTTGTTGCCTGTATATAGCTGATCGCTGCATCACCATTCAATTTCTCCTGCTGTTGATGAATGACATTTTCAGCTTTTCGGAAAGCATCAATATTAATAATCATAATTTCAATATTTACACCAGTCGCAAATTGCCGCACATCAGACAGCTTTGCACTATTATAAATAAAATAGCGGCAGGGAACATTATCATACAGTGAAGAAAAGTGCTCTTCAGTAGTCTGAAGAGATTTATAAACCCCTTCACGAATAGCGACACTCGGCACAACAACAATAAATTTTGTAAAATTATACAACCGGTTTAACTCATAAATTGTCTTAGTATAGGCATAGGTTTTTCCTGTACCTGTTTCCATTTCTATGGAAAACTGCCTGCCCTTTAAACTATTCGTCAAAGGCAAATGGTTCTTTCGCTGCACTGCCCACATATTTTCAATCATCTTCTGTTCGTCTATGTAAAGCGTATTGCATATGCCAACAGTCTCAAATAATTCTGTCTGCCCGCTGTTTTGTACCATGCTAAAAGTTGCGGTATGCCGCTGTTGCCCATCAAAAAGAGCACATACCGCATTTACTGCAACGGTCTGAAAATCTTGTTGCTTAAACTTTAATTTCATAATAATCATCCTTATGGACTATTTCCCAAAAATTTTCAACTCTTGTACAATCATCTTTAAGGGATTGTTATTTACCTTTCTGTTCTCTAGCCCCTGTAATTGCGAAAATAAATAATTCCCCTGAATCAAAGCCATTTGTTGGAGATCTTCATCACTGAGCTGTTGAAGATATTCCATTTGAAAGAACTTTGAAAAAAACAAACGTAATTCATCAGGATTTTTAGCATTTTTTTCAATCCATCTTATATCATTAACAATATTACGTTTTTGATTTTCAATGTAATAATTGTATAAATCCATACTTTTATCAAAAAAATCCAACCTATCACTCATGTTATTCATATAAATTGTCCCTTACCTTCTCATATAATTTTCAATTCAATATTTCTATTTTCCAGCAGATAATAAGCATTGGACATTGCAGAGTTATCAACCAGTGCACTTTCCGCGAGTACAATCTTTCGTGGCATATATGCCGCCATTCTCACAATTAGTTCAACCGTAATTCCTGGTTGCAAACATATTAACATTTCGCCACCATCTATTTTATAAACATTCTTTCCATCTATTTCAATCACAGTAATGGCAGCATTTAATAGAAAACCCATTTTTAATAGAATTTCATAAACCAAATCCGTGTCGCTGCGATCTGTTTTTAGCCCACAGATATGCCCTTCCATACGTTCAAGGAGCGTCTCAATATCGCTACTTTCGATTGGAGTATCGTCCCATAACTTCATATTAGAAGTGTCCAACTTAAATACCTTAAACCCTATGTCTAATTTTTCTTTTGTAAGTTTTCTTTCTTCAAGAATTTTCTTTCCTGCCCGGCGTATACGCTCTTTTCCAATTTCACAAATATTTTGATATCCAGCCTTCGCAGCCTCACTTTTTGCCTTACACATTTCAGGAAGTTGCACCATAATAAAGCGACGATCGCCTCCGTCTTCGGCGTTAAGCTGGATAACAGCATGGGCTGTTGTTGCACTGCCTGAAAAGAAATCCAGAATTATATCACCATCTTGTTTTGCAGTTATATATTTTATAACTGTTTTTATGTCATTAATACTTTTTGGATTTTCAAAAATTCGCCTATTATCAAATATTGCATTAAAAGTTTGCGAAGCCGTTTGAGCATAACTAAAATGAACACTTCTCATAACCTCCTTATCTGCTTCAAATAAATTCATTCTAACTCTCGGTACAGTAGTTTCATCTTTACCAAATACTACATGGCCTTTTTCTATTTCCTCTTGCAAACGTTCCAGCGTAGGATATCGCCAACCACTTACCGGTTTTTTGCAAGGTTTATGTGTAATAGGATGTAGAACATCGTAGCGTGGGCCGCCTCCACCAGGCCAATTGATATTTCCATCGTCGCGATACGGACCTTTTTCGTCTACTTTTGTATAGCGTGCTAACGATTTGCGTGGGTCATCTTTATCCCATGAATTATACAGAGCTTTCAACCCTTCATTTACTTTTTTCCAATCATTATTATATTGTAATTTAAGATGTTCAAATTTTTCCTTTACTTCATCTATGCCTTCTTTCGTCATGCGAAAAATAATCTCACGCTCGTTGATTGTCGCTACACTTTTGAAATAAACAAGCATATATTCATGTCCAACAGAAAAGAATTTTGCATCATTTTTTCTGTTCTTATCATACACCAGGCATGCAACAAAATTTTCTTCGCCAAACACTTCATCACAGACTTTTCGAAGATTTGCAATCTCATTATCATCAATGGAAATAAAGATAACGCCATCATCCCGCAATAAATTTGCAGCAAGCCGCAAACGTGGATATATCATATTCAACCAATTAGTATGATACCGCCCCATAGTTTCAGGATTACTCTTTGTAGTCTGCTGTGTAACTTCCACATACCGTCTCATTGGATCAGCAAAATCATCCTCATAAACAAAATCATTTCCTGTATTATATGGCGGATCTATGTAAATCATTTTGACTTTGCGAAAATAAGACTTTTGTAAAAGCTTCAACACCTCCAGATTGTCGCCTTCAATATATAAATTTTTCGTTGTATCAAAATTGACACTTTCTTCCTGATAAGGACGCAAGGTTGCCGTACTGCGCCGTTGTGCCAAACGTAGACACTCACTTTTTCCTTTCCATCTGAACTCGTACTTTTCGAAATCATCAGATATGTATTCACCACAAAAAGACAATAATTTATCAAGGTCCAATCTGCCTTCAATAAAACACTCTGGAAATACTGCCTGCAATTTATCTTTATTTGTTAACGCTAAATCTAATGAAAAATTCTCTAATTTTTCAGCCATTTTCTTTCCCTCTATTGTTTTTCTTTACTCTCATTTTATCTCTCGCCATAACCACAACAAATTTTATCTGCTTTACTTAATTCAGATGAATTATAGCACATTTGATAAGGTATATCAATTTATGTACTTTTCTTTTTTCCATATTCTTCCTTATTTTACTTTTTATCTGCAAAAACGGCTGAAAGCAGGTGTTCACGCTTTCAGCCACTTAAAACTTTCACACAAAAATATTTTCCATTCTTTTATGGTTCCCTTACAACCGCTTTCTTCGTACCCTTATCACATGAACCGCGATCAGGACCAAAACCACCGCTCCGGCTCCCGCCGCAATCAACCACATTTTATAGGATTTATTTTCCACGACACAGAACGACTCTTTCGTTCCCTTCATAGAAACCTGGATATAGAGACCACGCTGTTTGCTCTCAAGCTCCGTCCACTGATTATCTATGCATCCCCATACTACGGCATCTTCATATGGGTTGTATATCCGGATTGCAAACGAATCTTCGTCGCCAATTTCACTATTTTCCAGTGAAACATCATAGATCACATATTCCAGACCCCTAGCGGCATCCGGCGGCGTCCGGTCGCTGAGTCCGGCATTCAATACCGTATCCTCCGTAAAGACCTGCTCCACTAACGCATACGGCCGTTCCTGCTCTCCTGTCCTGTCCGCCATAGCCCTCGCATTGCTCTCCACAACGGTGACATTCTCCTTATACTCACCTTTCACAACAAGATTTCCCACCATACGCTGGTCGGAGTAATCCGGCCATACGCCGTAGTATCCTTCCTTTTCCGGAATCTCCGGATACTCAAGATTCGCAAGACTTTCACCAAATCTGACTTCCTGCGTTCCAAGCTCCTCATCCTCAATTCTGTATATCACTTTAAGATGCCAGAACTGCGTCGGAAGATTTTCTATAATCAGAAGCTCATCATAAGCGATGGGTTCCGCCACATCTACATAACTGATATTGTCAATGCCGTAGATATCGTCTCCCACGTAATAATTCCGGCATACTTTCGCCTCCCCGTCCGCATCTTCAAATGTATTTTCGTAGGATGCGGCCTCGCCTGCAATGGCGCCGCTCCGACCTATGGATGCACTGCAATCCACAATTGCACAGCAGTCTTTCAGCGTATCCGCATACCCCGCAATACCGCCCACGTTGCGGCCGCCTGACGCACTGCACAAAGCGTAACACCGTCTGATCAGCGTAAGCGATTCTCCGCAGATACCTCCCACATAGTCGCCTTCCGTGCTCTCCACACTTCCGTATCCTTCGCAGTCCACAACAATACCATGTTTCATATATCCGACGATACCGCCCGCCCCGTTTTTCTTGGATGTCACATATCCTTCATTTACGCTGTCATTAATAATGCACTTTGTAATAAAACGGCTGCCAATCTTATATTCCACGCTCCCTGCCGCGCTGTCCTCCGGGTCCTCCTCATCGATGGACATGGAACCGGCGATGCCTCCTACATTGATATCGCCCTTTACTACGCCTTTATTTTTGCAGCTGTCCGTCCTTCCGGTTGTGATCGTATCAATATCTTCATCCGATATTTCCTCATACAATTCTTCCATACTGAGGTCACTATAATCAATCAGATGATCTGCCAGAAGATTAAATACCACATTCAACTGATCGTTCACGGCTCTTAAATCTGCGTTTATAACATCCGTATAGCTGGAAGCATTGCTGCTCAGATTTTTGAGGCTGTCCGATATGCCGCGAAGCTCATTATGCAATTCCTCTCTCGTCACATCAAACCCGTCTCCAAGCTTCTTCAATTGAATGTCCGGCTGAAGATTCACATAGTTTACAATTCCCCGGATGCCCCCGGACGCAGATTTCAACTCATCAATCAGATTTCGAACCTCCTCCGTCACACGCTCGAGATCTTTTTTCGCTGCCTTTGCCGCATCCGACGTATAGGGCGAAAGAATTTTGGAAATTGTACTTAAATTGCTTAATATGGAAGCCGCCGCCTCAGACATATCCGCAAGTGCCTCCGCCAGCCGAATGATTTCATTTACAATCTCCTTCTGTTCATCCGCACTCAGATTCTTCCAGTCCTTTATCGTTCCGTCCGAATTCGTCATAAGTTCCCTGATTTTACTGACAGCGCTGTTGACATTATCGGAGGCAGTCCTCAGATTTTGCACCGCTTCCTCCATATCTTTCCTTGCCGTGTCAATCGTATCTTCCTTGTTCTGTTTCTGAAATGTAATATTTACTCTGAAAGGTGCGGTTCCTCCTTTCGTGTCAAACTCATAATCATAAGAACTGCCTGGCCGCTTCGAAAGAGGAAGCCCCTTACCGTTCCCGTCCGTAACCTCAGGATTCCCTTTCAGTACGTAAGATGCATCGGGAACGACCGTCAACGTCACAACACCATCCGAAGCAGCCCTGTAATATGCATCCCCGCTTAAATTTGACGATAATATCACCTTCACCGCCGCCAACTGTACAGGCTGCCGGTCTGTCTGCTCCACACTGCCGCCAACTTCAATCTGTTCCATAGAACCTGTGCCTTTGGTATCCTGAGCCGACGTATCCGTTTCGGAACCTGCCTGATTCTGTGACGGACTCTCATTTTCCTCCGGATTGTCAGGCTGTTTCTGCTCTCCGCTTTCCGGTGAGCTGCCGCTGTTATTCGGCGTCTCACTTTCGGAAGCATCTTTATCCTTCTGCACATCGCCATTTTCCGGCACATCTTTGTCATCCTGCGCAGCATCGTCCTTTGGCGCATTTTCATCCTTTTGCAGACTGTCATTGCCGGACAGGGTATAGTTTCCTGTCTCATCGCCCAATTCCCCTGTCGTAAGATTGCCTGCAAAATCTGCTCCCGTCGAACCCTCTCCCGTATACATGAATTCTCCTGACACCTTGACATTCAGTTTCGGCATCAAAAATGTATATTTGTTATCGCCGGCAGCAGTCAGTGCGACTGGTTTTCCATTTGCATCCATTGCTCTTGGCGTGTCTTTCAACGCATATCCTTCATTGGGTGACACCGTAATCGTAACCGTATCCCCCTCCTTCGGATTCGTCCGGTCGCATCGAAGCCTTCCTCCCACGGTGGAAAGCAGCGCCACTCTGTCGTACTCCATCTCATCGTATACACTGCCATCCACTTTTCCAAGCACATCCAGATCTTTCAACAGACGTTTGATTCCATCGTTCGCACGACCAAACGCGTCTCCCGCCCCCGATACATGGCCAAGTATATCCGGAAGCTGATCTGAGATATGTTCAATACGGTTTACGGCTTCCTGGACCTGATCTATATTGCCGTCGACAAATTCCGTCATCTGGCCTGCCAGTGCATCTCCCGACTGAAGCGCTGCATCCCCGTGCATCGTCAGACTGTCGAAGTCCGACTTTAAGACATTTTTACCCTCCTGCATATCATCAATGGTCTTTCCGATCAGGTCATGCAGCTTATTTACAGCGTTTCGAAGCGACTCTGCCTCGTCAATCTCAATATATGGTTCCATCTGGCCCACTACGCCGCCGACATCTTTTCTTCCATATACCATACCGTTGTTTGAACAAAGGGACACGACACCGGTCTGTCTGCCGGCAATCCCGCCGATATTGTAACCTGCATGCTCATACCCTACTGTTCCGTAATTTGTACATCTTGTAATTATGCCATCCGAATAACCTGCCAGACCGCCGGCATCAATGCCGCTGAATAGCTCCGTATCTGACTCGGACTTGTTAATGCTGAAGAAGATCCCGACACCCATATCGTCGTCTTCTTCCACCCATTCGCTGTTATCATTCACACCAGCGCGGTTTGTGCAGAAATCAATCATTCCGTGGTTCTTTCCCGCAATTCCTCCGGTCGAATAATAACCGGTAATGCGTCCAAGAACCTCACAGTCAACGATGGTTCCCGTACTTTCATTGATGCCTGCAATCCCTCCTATGGTATCTCTGCCGCTTACATTCCCGTGAAACCTGCACTTTTTGATTGTTCCGTAATTGATGCCGCAAAGACTGCCGATACATTCCTTTTCATTTGTACCTGTGACATTCCCCTTAAGCTCCAGATTCTGTACGATGGCGCCCTTTTGAATATAACGAAACAATCCCGCTATGTATCCGCTTCCCACACACTGAAATCCTGAAATCGTATGGCCCCTGCCGTCAAAGACGCCTGCAAATACCGGTATCATAGGCGTCCTGACACTGGACAGATCTATGTCTTCTTTTAAAACCACATGCTTGTTTTCAGACCAGGAATCTATATGGCATTGATCTGCAAATTGTAAGAAATCTTCCGCCGTACGAATTTCAATGGTTTCCATTTCCCTTTTTTCTTCCGTTTCCTGTATACCGTCTTCGTTCTTCTCTGACGGGCCGACGTTTTCTGTCTGCTCCGTATTCTGGCCGGTGTCTGTTTTGGAAATTTTATTCTCCTGTGCCCTTAGCGCTTCCACAGGGAGAAGGCTGCAAACAAGTACAAATGCCAGACCAAAAGACAACGCTTTTACACAATAACTCCGATTCTGTTTCATTGCCTTATTCCTCCTTCTTCGGCAGACTTAACTCTCCGCCGTCATCTTCTCTTGCTTCTATCCTGCCCATATTCACAAGAAGGCTTGCCTCTCCACGTATCAGTCCGTGCACTTCTCCGACAATCGTACCGTTAATCTGACCTTGCACAATACCGTCTACACGCATAAGTCCGACGCTTCTCTCAAGCTTAAGCGGCATTGATACCGCAAACGAAGTTTTCTCAATAATCTTCTCCCCAAGCAGCAAAATCTGCGGCAGCACAAACATCACCACAATAATGGAGATAATGGTGCCGCGCCCAAGACACTGGCCAATCCCACAGATCGCACCGTCCGACGACATCTTTCCGATAAAGATGCCTGCAAGCGCAAGCATGGAACCGGACGTCACAATCGTCGGAAATGCAAAGTTCATCGTCTCAATGATCGCATCCTTCTTCGGCATCTTATCTTTCAATTCCATGAACCTTCCGGAAATCACAATCGCATAATCGATATTCGCACCCATCTGTATGGAACTTACAATCAGGTAACTCATAAAGAACAGGTTCTTCCCCTGAACAGCCGGAAATGAAAAATTAACCCAGATAACACCCTGAATGACCATAATCAGAAGCACCGGCATGCCCGCCGACATAAACGTAAACAAAAGCACCACCAACACAGCCAGAATCGAAACCACGTTAACTACTTTATTGTCCTTCTGGAATGTTTTGTACAGATCATACTGGCTGGTGGATTCCCCCGGAATCAGAATATTCGCATCCTCATAATATTTGTCCGCTATCGCATGCATTTCATCAAGAAAAGCAAACGTTTCCTCCCCTTCTTCCGGGAGATTCAGATAGATAAGCATGCGGCTGTACTCCGTACCCTGGAGCTGGTCAAGCGCCACCTGCATTTTCGTATGGGCATCTTCCAGCGTTTCCATCAAATCATCTTCCAGTGTGACATACCCCTCATCCACCTCATCGTAGAGGAACATGAACATATCAATTAGCGGCACACTGTAACTTGACAGACCATTTACAATCTTCGCATAATTCTCGTCATTGACCGCATATGCCATATATAACAGTTCCACAACCTCATAATCCATCTCCAGAAGCTCTGAAAAATCCCGGATAGTCAGCTTATCCGTCAGCATATACCCATCCATTGCCTCCGTATTGGCAAGCCCCATCGTATACTCCACCTCTTCCCGGCTGTCCAGTTCCCGGAGAAGTTTCTTTTCTTTCTCGTAATTTCCTGCGGGCACGGTCAGCGCTACCATGTTGGAAGAGCCAAAGCTTTCTTCTATCATTTCATCCACAATCATCGCATCACTCTGTACCGGCGTCTCAATCATGGAGTAGCCATATACATACGGACACTTTGAAGACACCACATATGCCGCTATCAGCAAAACAAGAAAGAGCGGCGGCATCACATATTTTGATGCGTACGCAAACTTACCCACAAACGGAATATCCGGTATAAAACTCTTGTGCTTCGTCTTATCCATCGCACTGCCGAACAGCATCAAAAGCCCCGGCATCAGCAGAAAAACTGCAAGAAGGCTTAACAGAATCGCGCGTATCAGGCAGAAAGCCATATCCCTTCCGATGCCAAACTGCATGAACATCATCGCAATCAGACCGCCGACCGTCGTAAGCGAGCTTGATGAAATTTCCGGTATTGCCTTGCTGAGCGCGACAATATCTGCCTCCCTGACAGGGAGCTTCTGGTGTTCCTCTTTATAACGGTTACAGAAAATAACCGCATAATCAATCGACAGCGCCAATTGCAGTACAATCGTAACCGAATTTGACACAAAAGAAATTGTGCCCATAAGGAAATTCGTACCCTTTGTAATTAACGCCGCTGAGATAAAGGTCAAAAGAAGCACCGGAACTTCCGCCCATGTCTGTGAAGTCAGAAGAAGCACCGTGACAACAACCACCGCCACCAGCACACTGATCACCTGCATCTCGCTCGCAATCTGCTCCGCCGAGGCATCCCCCATTGAAGTAGATACATAAGTATCATAGCCGGAAAGCATCTCCTCTATTTCACCCAGCGCCTCCAAAGCCCGTTCATCCGTCTCTTCGTACTTAAATGTAATGTCATACAATGCTGAAAAATTATTAAAATGGTCCTTCGTACTGTCAAAAGCCAGCATAATTACCGAATCCTGCTTCTCAATCTCCCCGGCTATTTTTTTGGCCGACTCATACGGAATATTTGCCACCATCACCTTTGCCGTACCATATGTAAGAAACTGTTCCTCCATGCGGTCAAGTCCCTGACGCGTCTCCGTCGTCCCAGGCAGATATGCTGACATGGAATTTTCCACCTCTACCCAGTTCATGGACACAAGCGAAAAGAGGATTGCAATCCCGAACAATAAAAAAAACAGGTTGCGTCTGTCTACGATAAAAGTGGATACTTTAATCATAAATCCGCCCCCGTCACCCTTCTTTTTCTGAGTTTCGCTCATATTTTTCACTTCCTTTTACAATTATATCTGCTGATGCAATTATTTTTTGTGCATATTGCCTATATATCTTACATCAAAAAGGATTTTAGCATAAAAGGAACTGTCATTCAAGACAGTTCCTTAAAAAAATTGACTATTATTCATTTTTATAGCACCTTTGACAAAAAACTCTTTGTCCTCTGATGCTCCGGTTTCACAAACAGCTGCTCCGGTTTCCCCTCCTCA
This sequence comes from bacterium C-53, assembly GCA_003612525.1. Classification (GTDB taxonomy): domain Bacteria; phylum Bacillota; class Clostridia; order Lachnospirales; family Lachnospiraceae; genus C-53. Next base: position 108,446 of record RAZD01000010.1, read on the forward strand.
AGCACAACACCGTGGTCAAAGAACAGCACCCGGCTGCTCACCTCTCTCGCAAATCCCATCTCATGTGTAACTACCAGCATCGTGATTCCTTCACGGACAAGCCCTTTCATAACTTCTAACACTTCCCCGACCATCTCAGGGTCCAGTGCGGAGGTGGGTTCATCAAATAACAGGATTTCGGGATTCATGGCAAGCGCCCTTGCTATCGCAACCCTCTGCTTCTGCCCACCGGACAGCTTATTCGGATATGCCTGCGCTTTCTTTTCAAGCCCTACACGTCTCAGAAGTTCGAGCGCCTTTTCCTCAGCTTCATCCGCCGTCCACTTTCCAAGTCGTACCGGTGCCAGCGTTATATTTCTTAAAACCGTCATATTGGGGAAAAGGTTGAAATGCTGAAACACCATCCCTACATTTTCACGGTATTGGTCTACATCCATTTTTCCGCCAAGAATTTCCTGGCCATTCACAGTGATCTCACCGCCATCCGGGATTTCAAGCAAATTGAGACAGCGCAGAAAAGTGGATTTTCCCGACCCGGAAGGCCCGATAATGCAGATGCATTCGCCCCTGTCCACCTGCACGTTCACACCGTTTAAAACATGTGTATCACCGAACGATTTTTTCAGATCTCTTACCTCAATCACTTTCCCGAAGCCTCCTTTCGAATTTTCCAAGCAGCACGGACAAGGCTTTCACAATCAGGTAATACATAATGCCTGCCGCCACCAGCGGAATAAACATCTGATACGTTCTGGAAGACACATAGCTTGACGCCTTCGTCAAATCCACAATGCCGACATACCCCAAAATCGACGTTTCCTTAATTAGCTGGATAAATTCGTTTCCCATTGCAGGCAGTATGTTTTTCACCGCCTGCGGTATGATAATAAACCGCATCGTGTCACCGTACCCCAGTCCGAGCGATCTCCCGGCCTCCGTCTGCCCGCGGTCCACCGCCAGAATTCCTCCGCGTATTACCTCCGACACATATGCGCCGCTGTTGATTCCAAAGCTCACAACCGCCGCCACGTATCCGAGCCTGCTGTGGAAAACCGCAAAATAAATAATCATCAACTGGAGCACGGACGGGGTTCCCCTGATAATATCCACATACGCATTCATAATCCTGGACGCAATCGTTTCCTTTCGCTTCCTGTCCGCATCCAGTCTGACCAGAGCGACGCAAAGTCCGATCACCATTCCCACGCACACGGACATCAGGGATACAATGATTGTAATTTTTAATCCGTTTATATAGTATTTCCACCGGTTTTCCTCAAGGAAAATAAATTTCAGCGTCCCGAAAAACCCGGTCTGCTCCGATACTGCCGCAATCTGTGTCCCGCCTTCTTCCTCCCCGGAAAAATACTTTTCATACAGTTCGTCATACCGCCCTTCCTGCCTTACAGTCTTAAGACCGCGGTTGATCATTTCCCGTATTTCCTGATTTCCCTTTTCAATACAGAAAACCGTATCTTCCTCGGTCCCCGGTATGGCCGTCGACACGATGCCGTCAGTCTGCCTGCAGTAGATTTCCGCCATAATCGTATCAATAAGGACCGCATCCGCCCCGCCGTTCTTTAATTCCATAATCGCGCTTGACGCGTTTTTAAACCGAATCGGGACTGCATCTGAAACCGTTCCGTAATCCGTATTTTCCCCGGATACGATAAAATCACTCTGCGAACCTTCCAGAACCGCAACTTTCTTTCCCGACAGAGAAGCAAAATCTTCAAATGTATAATCACTTCTGCTCACAATACTCTGCGAGCCTGTGTAATAAATGTCGGAAAAATCAACGCTTTTTTCGCGTTCTTTCGTCGGGCCGATTCCTGCTGCGATTACCTCAATGTCACCGGCTTCCATCGAGCCCACAAGAGAGTCAAACGGCATGTCCCGCCATTCAAGCTCCACGCCCTCCGCCTCTGCGACTGCCTCCATAAGCTCATAATCAAATCCGGTCAGATTTCCGTCACTGTCAAGGTATTCAAACGGCGCATATTCCGCATTTGTTCCTACAACCACTTTCTGCGGCTTCGCCAGTGCCTGCTGTGTATTCCAGCTCCCCAAAAACAGTCCCCCCGCAAGAATCAAACCTGTGAGGACTGCCATTTTCTTTTTCTCCAGATTCATCTACTCTTCTCCTTCGGTCATGGCGGTCTTAGAGGAAGAACGGCTCATATGCCTTCATATTGCGCATATCCGCTTTCGCAGGGTCCTCGAAATAATCAAATTCCGTAATCTCCTGTCCCAGATACCCTTTGTAGCCGCGGCGATGAACCGCCTCCAAAAACTCCTGCAAATTATGGTTCCCATCGCCCCAGATCAAATGTCCATACGGATTCCCATCGATAAAGTGCATATGAATAATATCATCTCCCAGTACGTCAAACCACTGATCAATTGTCTCTCCCGCCACGCCCATTGCCGTTGTATCTATCATTGCCTTGAGGTTCGGATGATTCACCTCGTCAAGCATCCTTTTTACATCCGAAAGCGTCGTCGCCAGATTCGATTCCTGCGGACGAAGCGATTCCATAGCCAGACGTATATTCTTTTCCTTCGCGTACTCCGAAAGCATGGACAGCATTTCCCGCGAACGTTTCCACGCTTCCTCCCTGTCCTCATTCCAATAGCCCCATCCGGAATTGATCGCCATTATCCCGACGCCGAGTTCCTCGCCCGCATCAAGCGCTTTCTTAAAATACTGAAAGCTTTTTTCAAACTGTTCCTTCTCCTGCGCCGCAAACTGGTACTGATATGTACAGTTTTCAGGTGTGATAATCTTCACCGCAAGTCCGCGTTCCTCCAAAAGTTTTCTCACACGCTTACAATCCGAATACTCCATGTAACTCAGGAAAAAATGCGGCGTCCCCGGCCACAATTCAATCGTCTTAAATCCGGCTTTCACCTGCGCGTCCAGAAAATATTCAAGCGAATAAAATAAATAATGGATATTCATCCCTGCAATCTGCTCTCTTTGAATCAGTTTTTCCATGTCGTCCTCCTTATCACAATTTACTTTTCATATAGGTATGAAACTCCGGGTCCCTCGGAACATTCAAATCAATCCCGCGCGCCCTGGATGCCAGTACAAACAGCATCTGCTGCGGAAGCATGTATTCCAAAGCGGAAAAATCAGGGTCATCAAGGAATCCGCACGACAGGCTTCGTATGCCTGAGTCCCCGTCCCTGTCTGTACCGGACACACGTTCCGGCATATGAACCGCGAACTGCCGGTTTCCCTGTGCTTCATAATATTCATACAATTTCATCATACGCTGCACTTCATAACCGTCTGCCGGAAAAAGGTAGAGAAAATCCGTTGATGCATTTACGGAATTATAGATTCCATGCATAAACTCTTCCGCCTCATATCCTCTGACCGGAAATCTGCAGGTCTCCGAGAATTTCAGCACGCCTTCCAAAAGGGAACCTCTCAGACTGCCTCCTGATATCACAATCATATCCGTGCTTGTTTTCAGCTCCTGCGCCATCTTTTCACACCAGGGACGACAGTCTGCAATCACCTGCCTCATATTCCGAATCATTTCGTACAGCCGCTTTCTGTATGCAGCTGCTTCCCTTACATTTAATCTGCCTGTAAGCTCCGCCGCCATCATCACAAAAAGCATCAGTGTCAGAACCGTCGCCGTGTACCCTTTGGTCGTTGCTCCCGCATCCTCATAGCCGCATTCCACATACAGATTTGCATTTCCATGCCTCGTGATCTCCGTATTGTACTCTCCGGTCACAGAGATCACTGCCGCGCACTTTTCACGCAGCATATCAAGCGCCTGAATGACTGCCGTGCTTGTTCCCTGTTGTGAAATTCCCAGAATAACCGCCTGATCTGAGATAATTTCCGCATCCTCCATAAGCGATACAGGGTATACGGGAATCACCCGTATACCCAATAGCTTTTTCGCAAATGCACAAACCGCTGCAGCCGCATTGTATGAGGAACCGGAACCGGTCAAATAAATTTCTGAAATCTCTCTTCCGGCCAGAATCTCTCTGCTTTCCCGGAAAAGAATCTCCTCTTTTTCCAGAATCCCCTGCAATATATCAGGTGTCTCATAAATATAGTTCAGTGCATCTCCCTGATAAACCATGCGAATCTCCTTATCTTTTATTGATAACTTGTGCCATATCCGAATGCGCCTTCAATTCCACAGATTCCGGAAGCAAACGCTGCCGCATCCGCAAGACTTTCCCTGATTGCCGCCGGCTGTTCCATGCCCTTTTTCATACGGTCCGTATACCCGATCAGAAAGGATGTAATCAGAGAATCTCCGGCGCCCATCGTATCAACTACTTTTTCAATCGGAACGGCTGGTTGTTCATAGTACTTCTGTCCGTCATAAAGAATACAGCCTTTTGAACCGCGGGATGCGGTCGCAAGCTTCGCTCCGCCGTCCACCATCATCTTAAGGTGTGCCCTTACCGCCTCATCATCCCCGTCAAAAGAGCAGAATGCATAGGTTACATCGGGAAGAATCGCTTTGTAATACTCCTGCGTGGAATCATCGGAAAAGTCGAAGGATACCGGCACGCCTGCTTCCCGGATCTTATGCAGTTCCTTTTCCGTAAAGCAGTAATTTCCCGTATGCACAAGATCAAACTGCCTGATATATTCAAGATCAAAGCGGTCTAAGACAAACGGTGTTTTGCCGCGGATTCCTCCGTCATTCCATCCGACAAATACACGGTCGCCGTCTACAAGACTCACGCGTGACCATCCGTTCTCGCCTTCTAACTGCTCACATTTCACAGTCTCAATTCCAACTTTTCCGAGCACATCAATCACATATTCTGCGTTTGCATCATTTCCAAAGTATCCCATATAAGCGGAGCGCTCTACCCCGAACATCTTTGCATAAGCGCAGAGGTTCACGCAGTTCCCGCCCGGATACATGGTCTTGATATGATCATACTGATCTACTACATTGTCACCAAACCCCAAAATACTTACATTATGTTCCGCCATAATTTTCTCCATTTCTGCGCTGCCCTTCGCGCATAAGCGGGTTTGCGCCAGGCAGCGCAATGACGCAAATCCCGCGGCTGAAATTTATCATTTCAATCTTTCTTCCTTTTCATACCTGATCAATATTCCACAACACCCATATACCTTCTCATATCAAGCGGATGTCTTCTCTTATCCTGAAGCCCTGTGCGGTATGCAACCGACATCGCATAAAATACCATCGGACAGAAATATTCATTCACGCTTGCATCAATTGCATCAATTCCAAGCTCCACTGCATCGATCACTTCATATTTCTTCGCATATTTCTGAAGGAATGCAAGCGCTCTCTCATCCATCACTCTTGCTGCGCCTGTACCCATCAGCAGAATGTAAAGATGGTCTTCATCCGTGCACTCAAATGGTCCGTGGAAATACTCTCCCGAATGCAGATAGCAGCAATCCATCCACTGCATCTCCTGTAAGGAGCAGATCGAGAATCCATACGCCTGTGAGTAGGAAGCGCCGGAACCCATTATGTAAAGGAACGGCTCTTCAAAATATTTCTCCGCAAATACCCATGTGCGGTTCTTTACTTTCTTCACCGCCGCACGTACGATGCCATCCGCTTTGTCAAGACCGTCAAGAATCGCTTCGTACTTCGCATAGGAAGGCTCCTGAAGTTTCATCAGTTCATTGAGAACGCGCATAACAATGCCCTGCGGTCTGTCCTTCTCATTTGTATCATCTTCCCAGCTGTACACAACCGGGTTCATCTCCTCCCTCGCGCTGATGGAATCCGGATTGTGCGTCATTGTGATAATTGCCGCGCCGCGCTCCTTTGCCAGCTTTGCAGCCTCAACGGTCTCACCTGTATTTCCGCCGTGAGAACACAGAATCACTACCGCACCCTTTTTTAAGAATTTAGAGGGAGCTACGATCAGCTCTTTTGCGGTCAGCCAGTGTGCATGCATGGTCTCTGATTCCGCATTGATGAAGTAATATCCAGGGTAGAGGTCTACAAGAGATCCTCCGCATGCCGTAAGGAATACATCATGAATCATTCCCTGCTCCTCATAAATTTTCTTTGCTAATTCTTCTGGTCTGTTCATTTTTCTTCTCCTTTTCTTTTATGATTTGATTCTTTTGGTTCTCCCATTACTTCTACATAAATTTTCCGCTTCTGCGGTCCGTCGAAATCCACCAGATATATATCCTGGGCTCCGCCGCATACGATTTTTCCGCCGATCACCGGAAACATACATGAATTTCCACACACAAGGCTCTTCAAATGTCCCTGCGAATTATTTCCGGTCGCACCATAAGAGGGCAGGAAATGCGCATGCGCATAATCCGCATCAAGCGGAGCCATCCTTTCCAGCATATCGCTGATATCGCTTTCCACACAGGGAAGCGCTTCATTTACTATAATTCCGGTTGTCGTATGTGCCGTCACCACCACTGCAAGCCCATCCTCAATTCCGCTTGCCTCCACAATCCGGTGCACATCTTCGGTAATCAGCATATACTCTTCCGGTTTATGACTCATTCGTTCTATGATCTGAAGCTTTACCATCTGTCTACTCCATTCCCAGAAATCTAACTGCATTTCCGCCCAAAATCGCCGCTTTTGTTTCCTCATTCACCGGAAGCTTTTCAATTGCTCTTCGTATCTTAAACGCACGGAATCTCGGCGTATTGGATGCAAATAGAATCTGATTTGCAAAAGCTCTTTCCGCCCAGCGCTTCCCCATATCCTCCGTAAACAGCCGGAGAATTGATTCTTCCGGGGAGTCCAGATACAGGACGGATGTGTCCGTATACACATTCGGATATTTCAACATCAGCATGCACATCTCCCGCACCCACGGCCACGCGAAGTGTGCAAGGCAGCACCTCAAATTCGGGTATTTGATAAAAATCTCCTCAAATGCCAGCGGATGACTGTATTTTGCCGGCGTATCCGGCTCCCACGATGTCCCCGCATGGAATATAACCGGCTTGTTTTGTTTCTCACACAGCTCGTAAATGGGCTCGAGCTCCTTATCCATCGGATAAAATTTCTGCTTTGACGGATTCAGTTTCAAACCTTTCAATCCGAGCTGCGTAAAAGCTCTTTCAAGCGTCTCCAGCGCATCTTTCCTGTGCGGGTCCACGGAGGCAAATCCAATCAGACGGTCAGGCCGTAACGCCACAAGTTTCGCAATCTGCTCATTTGTCACCACGCATCCGCCGGCCGTTGTACTGACATCGAGCGGAAGGACCGCTTCTTTATCAATCTTTCCGTAATCCATCTCCGCAAACGCTTCCTCAAAGCTCATAGGTCCCTGTTTCCACACTCCGAATGTGTTCTCACGGAAAATCAGTTCTTCTTCGTCATCACAGATATCCTTATAAAATACCGGATGCACATGCATATCTATAACCATTTTTTCCCTCTCATTCCACCGTAAAACGGCTTTCCAGATTAATAAGGCTCAAACTTTGAAACAACCTTTGCCGAAATCTGCGCGCCTTTTTCCATGCAGGCCGGAATCGTGCTGTCTGTCATCAGCCCGTAAGTAAACCCTGCAATGTAGCTGTCGCCGGCGCCTACCGTATTCACCACATCCGCCTTCTGGATGCCCATGCGGTAAAATTTTTCGCCATCGTAGGACAGGCTTCCATTCTCTCCCATCGTCGCAGTCACAATCGTCGGGCCCTGCGCCTTTATCTCCTTCATCCACGCTTTCAGCGCTTCCTCATCCTCCTCATCCGTCGAGAAAAATACATAATCAACATTTGGGAAGATATCCATACAGTGATACTCTTCATCCTTTGTAAACACAGAGAAATCCATCACTATCTTCACACCCTGCTCATGCCACCCTTTTAAATGCTCCAGCACTCCGCCGAATAAATCCGTGTGCAGATAATCAAATCCGCCGGCATATTCATACTGCTCCTGCGTGATATGATACGCTTCCATCACACCGGATATTTCCTGCATATGGACACGGTCCACGCCGTTTTTCAGCGCCATCAGCATCTGGCATGTTCTGCCTTCTCTGACCTCGAGATGTGAAACTTCTATGCCTTCCCCTGTCAGGCGCTTCTTCATCTCCTGTCCATATTCATCATTTCCAACCGCGCTTACCACCGCCATAGGAACACCGAGTCTTGCCAGATGAATCCCCCAGTCAATCCCGTTCCCGGTCGGATACCATTTGCCCAGATTCTCATATACATCCACACAGCTGAAACCCACCGCTACCGCTTTTTTCATCGTAACCTCCTTTGCACTTATGAAAGGCCTGCCGAAATGGTACAGAACACAATTGCAAGAACAGTCATAACCAGAAATACTTTCCAGATTGTCTTCCACCACTGTCCAAACGAGATCCTACAGATTGCAAGGCCTGCTACCGTTGTTCCTGCCACCGGACTCATCAAATTTGTAAGCTGATTCGCATACTGTAATACGGTTACTGCCGCCTCCGGATTGACTCCGTGAAGATCACAAAGAGGCGCCATAACCGGCATGGAGAGCGCCGCCAGACCAGAGGAAGAGGGTACTAAGAGTGTCAGAATTGTCTGTACCACATACATCACGCCTACAAACATTGCATTGCTTGAATTTGCAATCATACTGCTGAGCGCATTTAATATCGTATCGATAATCATTCCGTCCTGTGCGATTACCATGATGCCGCTGCAAAATCCGATGACCATTGCGGCAAATGCGATATCTTTCACACCGGTTACAAACTCTTCCGCAATTTCTTTCTCATTCAGTCCGCCGAATATACCCATCAAAATACCCATTCCGAAGAAACACATTGACAGTTCATTCATATACCAGCCGAACTTTACAAGCCCTACAACAACTATAACCATTCCAATTACAAAAGTAGCCAGCACAAGCTTCTGACGAAGTGTCATATCCTGATCGAAATCAATTTCCGATGCCATTTCCTTTTTCTTTAAAATATCCTCCTGATAGGTAATCGATTTCTCCGGGTCCTTTTTCACCTTCATTGCACGCCATGTAACAAATGCAATGATCACCGCCATCATAATCACCCACTGTATCATTCGAAACACAAGCTGCGGATTTCCCTGGATGCCTGCGATTCCCTGTGCTACAAGCACGCAGAACGGATTGATTGTCGATGCCGCATAGCCAACGGTCGCCGAGAGACATACCGTCATAAATGTCGTCATCGAATCGTACCCCATTGCAAACATAACCGGCATGATCAACAGGTAAAACGGCACCAGCTCATCAGACATTCCGAACGTGCTTCCGCCGAGTCCGAACAACAGCATCAGAATCGGAATAATCAGTATTTCTTTCTTTCCGAGCTTCTTCACGATTTTCTGGATTCCCATATTCAACGCATTGGTACGCGCCATGATCTGGAACACGCCGCCAATAATGAATACAAATGCCAGGACCTCTATTGCCGATTGAATGCCACGGCCAGGCGCCATCAGAATCTGTGAAATCCCCTGTCTTAAATCGGTTCCATCCTCCAGAATCTTCTCCGTCGTATGGTATGTACCTGCTACGGCTACACTTCTCTCCCCTGTCGATGTTTCCATAATCGTACGATCAAATTCACCGCTCGGAAGAATCCATGTCAAAACTGCAACCACAATGATCAGAAAAAAGATCAGTGTAAGCACGTGCGGCATATGAAGTTTCATTTTTTTCTCTTTTTCCATTTCCTTATCCTTTCTTTGCGTAAACAATTTTTCCATTCATTATCGTCATCACAACTTCCGCTTCTTTCGCTTCCTTAGCGTCAACGCTCAGAAGGTCTCTGTTAAATACCGCAATGTCCGCGTATTTTCCTTCCTCCAATGTGCCAAGTCTGCTGTCCATATCAAGGTTCTTCTGTCCCCCGATCGTCCATGCCTTCAAAAGTTCGGAAACCGTAAGTGTATTTTCCGTCTGAAACGGCTCTTCTCTTCCGTCCATATAACCTCCACAGGAATAGTAAACAGATTCCGGTACGCTTGTTAGAAGAAGCGGCAGATCAGTCGCTCCACTCAGGTTCATACCACAATCCTGCATTTTCCGGCGGTTCCAGTAATTTCTGCCTCGTTTTGCGCCAATCGTCTTTCCGATATTCCCGATCAGCGCCTCACCGGGATCCAGTGACATGATCTGGAAGTAAAGCTCTGCGGTCACGCCCATATCGCCAAGTCTCTGAAGATCTTCCGGATCCGTAAATTCCATATCCGTGATTGCATGGCGATTCACAAGTTTTCCATCCTCTTTCCGGCACTTTTCGTAAATATCCGTGATCTTTCCTACTGCCCCGTCCCCCTGTGCATGCAGTGTCCAGCGGAAACCTTCCCGATCTGCCGCAAGAACATCTGCTTCGATCTCTTCATAAGGGATATCAAGGCTGCAAGTGAATGACTGATTTTCGTAAGGTTTCTTCAGATCCCCTTTATAAGCGGCAATCGTGCCATCCGTCATTCTGTTAAAGCCGCTGAACCGGACCTCATCCCCTTTAAACAGATCCCGCATCCTTCTGGCATGCTCCAGATTCATCGCCTCTCCCACCGGCTGTGACATAAAGAAGGTTCGCAGATGAAGTTTCCCGGAATCTTCCATCTCCTTCAGGAAATCTGTGAATCCGTAAAAATCATCAAATCCCATTTCCTTTACCGTAGTAACGCCCCTTGCATTCATCATGTCCATGTAAGCGGCAAATTCCTTATCAATAAAATCACGGTCATTGAGATACTCGCGCATAATGCGGTAATAGCTCTCCGGATAACATTCCTCCGGCGTAAACTGATAGATTTCACGTGCCTTACTGTTCATAATGCAGGTTGATCGGTCCGCTGCAAAAAGGATTACCGGCCGCTCGGAATAATTCTCCTCGAGCATTCTCTCACCATCCTGACGATTCCACTGTTCAGGCTCCCATCCATGTCCGAACAATGCTCCCTCCGGATGCTTCTCCAGGTCATATGCCTTAAGAATCTCCAAACCTTCCTCATTGCTCCGTACCTTTGATACATCCGCACCGATATGGAAAATCGCATAGCCGGTGAAAAATGTATGCGTATCAGCGATTCCGGGCATCACAAGCTCCTGCTCAAACTGAAAAACCTGTTCGGCTTCATCAAGAACCTCCTGCTTCGGCTTCCCTTTCCCCATCTTCACGATCACATGATTCTTCAGGCATACATACCCCTCATATGCTTTTTCTCCCACACTGTCAAACAAGTTTTTGGCCACGATCACCATCGAATACTGCTTGCTCATGTTTCCTCCTCCTTTCTTGTTATGATTATATCATCATATAACGTTATAATACAATATGACCTTTATTGTGCACATAAGGTTTGTAAATAGTCCATATTTTTGCAAATCCGATTTTAGAAAAAATGCACAAAAAAAGAGCCTCAAATTTCGATTTCAGGTAATTTTTCTTCCAATAAAATCTAATTTTGAAGCTCTGTTCTTTGTTCAATATAACCTTTTAGATCGATATCCGGTAGCGGGAGCCCGCTATAATTTCATAACTGATATAGAGAGGATTTTCCTCAGTGTCATTCATATAACTGACCAGAATCATGACCGGCTCCCCGGTATTCATGCGAAGATGTTCCGCTATGGACTGCGGCGCCATACGAACCTCTATGGTACTGCGCCCTTTTTCAGATTCTGATACATGATACTCTTCATGAAGAAGCCGGAACAGGGAACCATTTTCGAGTTTCTGCACCTGGAGGTTCGGCACACGGCCTACCGGAATATAAATATGCTCATAGATGATCGGCAGGTCATCGGCGGACAACACGCGTTCGATATGGTATAGCGTCTTGTCACCGGACAGTTGCAGGAATTCATTCTGCCAATCCTCCGCCTGCGTAAAATGACATGACAGCACATGGGAGGACGGTTTGCGTCCGTTTGCACGACACGATTCCGAAAAGCTCATGCTATTGTCTTTCTCAACCATACGAAATATTTTCGGCGCCTCCACAAAAGTGCCTTTTCCCTGGCGTTTTACCAGAACTCCCTGCGCACACAATTCCTCAATCGTCCTGCGCACCGTAATCCGGCTCACCTGATAGATTTCTGACAGCTCGGTTTCCGTAGGTATCTGGTCACCGGCTTTGTACTGTCCGCTCTGAATCCTATCTTTTAATTCTTTCATTAGCTGTGCGTATAATGGCTGTTGTGATTTCTTATCAAGACTCATACCCTGCGGCTCTCCTTTGATAAAACAATATAACATAATATAACATATTTTATCAATTTTCACAACAATATCCAGAGTACGGAACCAAAAATACACACCGTTTACAAATTGTCACTCAAATTAAGTTCAAACGGTTCTCCGATCTGTCTATAATCTTTGCTCATTCGCCCGCTTTCCTTCGGCAGCTCCACCGCATACAGTGTCACCCGCACCGTTTCTGCATTCTCCGCAATCCTTCCGTCATGCAGAATCTCCGAATTGACCATAGCGCCAATCCCTTCATTTCCACGATAGGTCTGCGTGTCAAACTGTATCTGACAGCCTGTTGAATCTTCGGCCATTGCTTTAAAAATAAAATCGGTGGTTTCTTTCGTACGATAAGTTATTTTCTGTTCCAGTTCATTCAGTGAAAGCTCCTCAAGCATTACGGATCCACCGTTTTCAAGAACAAATTCTTTCTGAATCGAAATCCGCTTCGTATCGGTAATCAAGTCTGTTCCGTCTGCCGAAAACCGGAAGTCCCACTTTCCTTTTACTTCATTCTCTATAAAAAGATTCCGGATTTTCAGTCTGTATTCATTTCTGCCTGTCATATCCACGCCAAACATGTGATACGATACCGCAATGCCGGCCGCTGTCTGTTCTTCATTCAGAAATTCGCCTCCGCCGCTTGCGCCGTCACATCTTTTTCCATTGATGTAAAGGGCATCGAAACAAGTCGGAATCTCCTCCATCGGCTGCCCATCATCCCTCTGTATCGTATAATTCACAACAACCTTTTCTTCTGTCGCTACCGCTTCCTGCAAAGTGACTGTATACCCGCTGTCTGACACTGAAGTATGGACAATTTCCTTATAATCTGCAAGATCATCTGAAATTCCAAGTGCATTTCCGAGGCTCCAGCTTATTTGCTCAATCGCAGCGTATACTTTTTCTCCAAATACCGTCATGCTCAGAAAAAGAACTGCAACACACGCCGCTGCCGCAATCCAGCGCGTCCGCCTTTTTATAGCGGCCTTCCCTGCGCTGCGGTTTCCTTCATTTCTTATATTTTCCACAATAAACTTCTGATATCTTTTTCTCTCCGCGTCGGTGAGGGACGCCTTTTCCGCCGCACCGTTCCATGCAGTTTCGGTCTTAATGTTATTTGCCAGTATATATGCAGTTTTTTTCATACTATCAACTTCCTTTCCCTGATGCTGTTTCGTATCTTCTTTCTGCCGCGGAAAATCCGCACATAGACATTGTCACGACTGATTCCCATCGCATTTCCGGCCTCCTCCGGCTCTTCCTCTTCCATAAAAACCCGGCGGAACAATTCCCGGTCTTTTGCAGACAGACAGTTCAGAATTTCCTCTGTCTCCTCCGACAATTCCTGCTCCACTATTGCAAGAAGCGCCTGGTCTTCCTGCGCAATTTCCACATCGTCTATGGAAATTGTGCTCTTTTCTCTTCTGATTCTGCGCAGCATATCAATGGATTCAAGACGTGCCACACCACAGGCCCAGTTTAGAAAACTGCCTTTTTTCTCATCAAAACTGTCAATATTCCGCCAGATGCCAAGAAAGATATCATTCATGCATTCCTCCACCTGGTCCGGGAATGACGACAGCCGCTTTCTGACAATGAACTTTAAAATCCCTCCGTAGTTTTCAATCACATACAGGATTCCTTCCTCCTTGCGTGACCGGAGCAGAGTTATAAAATTATTTTTATTTGCTCTCATAATTCAGCCTCATTCTTTTCTTATATAGTTTCGTAAGCTTACGCGGAGCTTTTTGCGCTCTTACCTTATATTCCGCTCCATCCAATTGAAATCTTACACTTTATTCAAAAGTTTTGTGATATAATAATCACATATGGAGAAAAATTATGGCAGAGAATACATTTAAAAGCAATTTCATTGTACAGGACCGTCAAATGGTCTCTCTTTCCGTCTACAATGTCGGCCTGCAAAAATGTGAAAGCGGCCACCTGTGGGGACCTGGCGTCCGCGATCATTTCCTGATTCATTATGTCGTTTCAGGCAAGGGCTTCTATGAAGTAAACGGAAACACCTATACACTTACGGCCGGAGACTCATTTCTTGTCTACCCATACACGGAGATTTCCTACTACGCCGACAAGGATGAACCGTGGGAATATTACTGGGTCGGTTTTGCCGGAACGGATGCCGCCGCCATCCTCTCCTCCACCGATTTTTCCAAAAAAAATCCGATTATCCATGCCGCGGGACATGAGATAACCGAAAGCACAGAGAATCCTGCTGCCGATGACAGAATGAAACAGCTTCTGCTCTCAATCTACGACGCCAGAGGAAACGGCCTTGAGAATTCCGTTGAAATGACAGGACGCCTGTACACAACGCTTGCTTACTTTATCAAACTATCCAAAAAAACACCCTCGGGAACGGACACTTATGACGCCTACACAAAAAAGGCGCTTGAATACATCACAGCCAATTATTCCTATCCGATCACAGTGGAAGAGATTGCCAATTATGTGGGAATCAGCCGCAGTCATTTATTCCGCGCATTTCAAAGCATCCTGTCTGTTTCGCCAAAGGAATACCTCTCCGATTTCAGAATCCGGCAGGCCTGCGTCCTTCTGAAAAGTTCTGACCTTTCAGTAATGGCCATCGCCCGCTCCGTGGGATTTGAAAACAATCTTTATTTCTCAAAAGCGTTTCGGAAGATTAAGGGGATGACACCGAGTGAATATAAGGAGCATGTGGAGCAAAAGTAACGTATCTGTTTTTATTGTGCATTTGACGGATTCAATTGTTTGCGGGCAGGCTTAAAGTCCTGCTTTCCATGCCCGTATCAATCAAAACGATTTCAACAACCGGACTGCGATTTCCTTCGCCGCTGCACTTGTTACATCTTTATCATCCGTCCTTCCAAGATACACACAGAAATAAATCATTTCATCCTCTTTTTCAGCGAATCCGGTAAACCACGCATCCACAACAACACCCTGCGCCTTACCCATCCCTGTTTTTCCATAGATGGAAATATCCGTATCGCTTTGCTCTTCCACCAGCATTACCTGCGCTAAAGCGTCCCTTGTTTCTTTCGAGCAGACCGAATGATCCCCAAATATACGCGCCATCACTTCCGTCTGTTCCTTCGGCGACACTTCCAGTGACGATTCAATCCAGAACCCTGTTAAAGCACGGTTGCTGTTGTTTGTATTCAACCTTCCTTCCCAGTCAGAAATGTCACGGTTGCCATACTGAAGCCTGTCAAGCGCTTCCTGCATCCTTTCCTGCCCTATCTCGTCGATCACTTCCCTGAAATACCAGACACACGATTCGCGGAACGCCTCATCAAAGTCGATATCATGGTTCCAGTTTTCATTCCAGAAAGTCTCTCCGCTCCATGTGCGGAGAGACTGAGCCGGCTCAATGATCCCGTCCTCCAGCGCAATGAAAGACGAAATAATCTTAAATGTCGAACACGGCGATCTCCGTGTTTCTGCAAGTTCACGGTTATAGATCGTATACCGCATGGAAGAAGCATCATATAAAACTGCCGCCCCGTGAAATCCATCAAATACTTCCGACCAGTCCGCTTCTGCAATTTCCGGCTCCACTGTTTCCGGTTCCGGCGGCTTGCCTTCCGAAAGAGTCTGTGATACCTTCTCCCGCAAATCTGCCACTTCCGTTTCATCATAACCGAAAACAAGCTTCTGTTTCCCGCTCCCGTTTTCCAGCAGAATCTGTTCTTCTTCGGCCCTGCTGCCGGCACACCCTCCCAGGAAGAGTGTGCATACGATTACACCAAATAACAGCTTCATAAAAAATACCCGTTTCTTCACAGTACACTCCTTTCAAGTAAAAAGGCAGCGGCACTGAACGGAATTTGATTCAACCCCATGCTGTACCGCTGCTATTCTTTTATATTGTGAACCATCTCTCTGCCGCTTTCCGGCGGCGCGCATCCAATGGAACTGTTTTTATGAGTCCTGCGCAGGCAGTTCTTCTGAAGCATCTGTAATCGCGATTCCAAGCTCTTCAAGCTGCTTTTCATCCACCACATTCGGAGCCTCGGACATCAGGCAGGAAGCGTCCTTCACCTTCGGGAATGCCATAACTTCACGAATGCTGTCCGCACCTGTCAGAAGCATCACAAGACGGTCAAGGCCGTAAGCAAGTCCTGCATGCGGCGGCACCCCATATTTAAATGCCGTTAACAGGAATCCGAACTGTTCATAAGCGCTTTCCATTGAAAAGCCCAATACCTCAAACATTTTCTCCTGAATATCGTTCTGATGAATTCGAACGCTTCCACCGCCAAGCTCCGTACCGTTCAGTACAATATCATAAGCCTTCGCGCGCACTCTTCCCGGGTCAGAATCGATATACTGCCAGTCTTCCTCCATCGGCATCGTGAACGGATGGTGCATGGCCATAAAGCGGTTCTCCGTATCACTCCACTCAAGAAGAGGGAATTCCGTAACCCACAGGAAATGAAACTTCGTATCATCAATCAGACCCGCTGCCCGCCCCAGACTCAGACGAAGCGTCCCCAGCACATCCCACACAACTTTATTCCTGTCCGCGGCAAAGAGGAGCAGATCTCCCTTTTCTGCGTCCATAGCCTTTACAAGACTGTCAAGTTCCTCCTGCGTCATAAACTTTGCAAATGAAGACTTATACGTTCCGTCCTCATTTACCGACAGATATGCAAGCCCTTTCGCGCCAAGTCCTTTCGCTTCCTCGACTAGCGCGTCAATCTTCTTTCTCGGCATACTGCCCATTCCTTTTGCATTGATGCCTCGAACCGAACCGCCATTTGAGAGAGCGCCTGTAAATACACCGAATCCACACTCTTTTACAAGTTCGGACACATCGACCAGTTCCATTCCAAATCTTGTATCGGGCTTATCCGAACCATAGCGGTTCATAGCCTCCGCCCATGTCATACGCGGAATCGGAAGCGTCACATCAAGTCCGATCGCATCTTTGCATACTTTCTGTACCAGGCGTTCATTGACGTCAATCACATCGTCCACATCCACAAAGGAAAGTTCCATATCAATCTGTGTAAATTCCGGCTGACGGTCCGCACGCAGATCTTCGTCGCGGAAACACTTCGCGATCTGATAGTAGCGGTCAAATCCGGAACACATCAATAATTGCTTAAAGATCTGCGGAGACTGCGGCAGCGCGTAGAAATTCCCCGGATGCACACGGCTCGGCACAAGATAATCCCGCGCTCCCTCTGGCGTACTCTTGCACAGAATCGGCGTCTCAATATCCAGAAATCCTTCGTCTGCAAGGAAATTGCGCACCGAAGATACAATTCTGCTTCTCAGGATCAGCTTGCTCTGCAGATCAGGACGGCGCAGATCGAGGTATCTGTATTTCAGGCGCAGTTCCTCCTTTGTTCTGGAATCATTCTCCACTGGAAACGGAGGCGTATCCGCTTCCGCCAGAATACGGATGTCCTTTGCGCGCACTTCCCACTGTCCTGTTGCAAGACTCTCATTCACCGCACCGGAACGCTTCTCCAGAACGCCGGTAACAGCAATCACAAACTCACTGCGTACCTTTGCCGCACGCTCAAAATTCTCCGTACCGCAATCACTCTCCTCAAAAATCACCTGCATGATTCCGGTTCTGTCTCTTAAATCCACAAAAATAATTCCGCCCTTATTTCTGCTTTTCTGTACCCAGCCCATCAGAGTAACCGTTGTACCTACATGCGTCTCATTTACCTCCGCACATCGCGCAGTTCTCTTAAGACCTTTCATTGATTCTGCCATAATTACACCTGTGCCTTTCTGCTCAATCTTTATAAATATCCTTAAATTCCGTAAATCCTGCCTTCATAAGCTGTTCTTTCTGGAATTTCTTATTTTTATTCATTTGAGCGACAAGAACCCTGACGCCCTTTTCCCGCAGCTCCATCGCTTCCTTCATTGCCGCGCACATTTTCTCCCGTGCAACGCCCCTTTCAAGCAGGAATACCTGATTGTCAGAAGCGCCCGGCACCTGAAATCCCCGGTCAAGAAGGATTGTGATAATGCGCTCAAATCCGATGGAAAACCCGCATGCCGGCGTCTGCATCCCGGTGAATTTCCCGATCATTTCATCGTACCTTCCACCGCCTGCAACACTGGACCCGAATTCTTCCATCTCAATCTCAAAAATTGTTCCCGTATAGTACGACATCCCCCGCACAAGCGCCGGGTCAAAGGCAAGATCAAACTCGCTTACTCTTGTCGCATTAACACTGCTTATAATGTTTAAAAGATTCTCGGCAGCGTCTTCAGGAAGATGATCGCCAAGCGTATCCCGAAGCATCCGGATACCGGCCGCATCGGGTGTTACGGTCTGGAATAATTCAAGATACCTCTCTGCGCTCTCCTTTGAGAAGCCGCTTGCCACAAGGTCTGCAAGCACACCATCCGGTCCGATCTTGTCCAGCTTGTCAAGTATGATAAATACCTGATCGTAACTCTCCTGTGGAAACCCGCAGTAAGACGCCATCGCTTTCAGAAAACGACGATCGTTGATACGTACTTTGAACCCGCTGAATCCCAGCTTTCCAAGCAGCGTCGTTGTCGCCAGTATCAGCTCCACCTCCGCAAGATACGTCGCGTCGCCAAGAATATCGATATCACATTGCATAAACTGGCGGAAGCGCCCTTTTTGCGGGCGGTCGGCGCGAAATACACTGCCCATCTGAAGCGCCTTAAACGGCGTCGGAAGATTATTCGCATTGTTGGAGTAATATCTGGAAAGAGGAACCGTCAGATCATAACGAAGGCCGCTGTCCACAAGATCTTCCTCTTTTTCCGCCGCATCGAGGTTCAGCTTCTCCCCGCGCTTTAATATTTTAAAAATCAGTTTTTCGTTTTCCCCACCCTGCTTTGAACAGAGATTTTCAATGTGCTCCACACACGGCGTCTCTATCGAGCTGAAGCCAAAATTGCCATATGTCTCTTTAATGAGCCGGATTACATAATCACGTATCTGCATCTCCTCCGGCAGTATATCTTTCATTCCCGTAACAGGTTTCTTTTTCAGTGCCATCTTTTCCTCATATCTCCTTATCTGTTGATCTTTCGTGATATAACAGGTCAACTGCTGATTTGATCGTCGCCGTTAACGTCTGCTGATGTTTCTTCGAATATTCCTTCAGCATAAGATATTCCTCGTCAGACATTCTTATCGTCACAATATGATCTTTCACAACATCCGATTTTGGGCGCCCCATTTTGCTCATAGGCATACTCCTCCTACATCCACAGACCATTATACTTTTCGTAATACACAATGTCAATCCTTATCTTTTCGCAATATCATGAGAGAATCAGCAAAATGCTTAAGCAGAAAACAGAGCCTTCCATCCTGATATTCATGGCTCCGTGATATTTCTCCACAGTCGATTTTATATTTGCAAGACCGGTTCCCTGGCTATATGAATCATTGCCCTCAAAACTATTCTCGACTGTAAGAAGCAGAAAGTCCCCCTGTAAACTCCCCGAAATGTGGATATACCTATGTCCCCCTTCCATCCTGCGGCAGGCGTGAATCGCATTATCCAGAGCATTTGACAGAATAATGCAGAAATCAATATCCGCAACGGAACACGGGTAAGGCAGATGCAGGGAACAGGATACGTCTACGCCTTCATTCCCGGCAATCCCGAGTTTATTTCCAAGCAGAATATCAAGCGTCGGATGATTGGTGCTGCAAGGAAATGACAAGTCTTGCGTCACACTCTCCAGATCATTTAAATACTGCAATGCTTCCGCCGGTTTTTCATTTTGCAGAAGTTCCCTTACCATCATTATATGATTCTTTAGATCATGCCGAAAAGATTTCGTTTTTTCATAACGTGTTTTTGCCTCATCCACATATTGACGCAGCGAACGTGATTCCTGCTCCAGAAGCGAGAGTTGTGTATTTAATCGAAAACTCTCCTCCAGTCTTCCATATGCATACAATATGCAGAATAAACTGGCGATTCCCAGAATCTGTATCCCAAACACCTGATAATGAACCGGGCCTGCCTTCTGAAAACTGCCTCCCAGATCAACCGTATTCCCATAAAAAGAACGATTGATATACCCTTCCAACAGGAATACCATCAGTACCGGTGTCAGAATCATAAGGGAATACCTGCTTTTCTTTGCCCCATGCGGTGCAAAGTGCCGGTAAACTGCATAATAACAAAGTGCGGAACCGCAAAGCGCCAGAAGATCAAAAAACACAATTATTGCAAAAGTCATTTTCAGATCAGAAGTTAATACAAATGAAGAAACCATTACCAGTACAAAATTCGATATTCCATAGTTAAGCTGCATAATTTCAACGGTCGTAACCGCATAGAGGACCGCCGTCAAACCATTGACGCCATACAGAAAAATTCCTGCTGCCACAAGCAGCAGGATATATACGACAAATTCAAAAATGCCATCGGGGGTTATTTGCAATACTGTCAGTCCAATCAAGGCGAACAATACGTACAACCAAATCTTTTCTTTCTTTTGAAGACATTTCGTAAAAAAATGAAAGCCCGTCAGTATTTGCATGCATCCTCCAATATACAGATTGTAAAAATCCAAACCTTCCATGTCTTTCACGATCTCCAATCCTTCATATATTGTAAAATAATACCTGAAAACTCTTTCCTGCGCCCACGTGATACGGGCACTTCCTTACCGCCCTCCATCCAGGCTGTCCCGTCTTTATAACTTTTCAGATACTTCAGATGAATCAGGTAACTCCTGTGGCACCGAAAAAAACTGCGGTCAAGCCTTTCCTCCAGCTTTTCTATCCTGTCATAATAATCCACGACTTCTTCCGATTTTAAATGCAGGTACACTTTTCTGTCAATCACTTCACAATATACAATCCCGTCAAAAGGAATGATCCTACTCTCATTCCCTTTCTGAATAAGCAGTCCTGTTTCACCTTCACTTTTCATGGAAAGATAAAGACGTTCCATTGTCCGTTCAAACTGCTCTTCCATGACCGGCTTTATCAGATAATCATAAGCACGCACTTCAAAGGACTGAAACACCATCTCTTTTAAAACAGTTATAAATATCAGGAACCCCTTAAAACCACAGCTTCGAAGCCTCTTTGCCGTTTCCATCCCATTGAGGCCTTCCATCTGAATGTCAAGAAACAGAATGTCAATGGCTCCCCTGTACTTTAACAGCTTACCACCACTTGGGAATTGCAGAATCGACGCCTCCATATTCTTTTTTCGGAAAAAGGCAGATACCTGATTCCTGATTTTATCCGACATATATTTTTCATCATCACAGATTGCAATATAGATCATATCATCATTACCCGCCTCCTATAATTGTTCCAGCTTCTCTAAAAACGCTTTGTAAAATTCTCCTTCCTTCATACGGGCCTGCTGAACCTCTATGCTCCTAGGCGTATATGCTATGGGATGCTCCAGGTTATACAGCGCCTGCTTCGTTGCCTGAATTGCAGACTCCACTGTGCTTCCAAGTATATCAAAATTCTCCGTTTCTCCTTTCAGCGTTTTGTGAAGCCGTTGTACCATCATCTGCGATATATGGCTCATCATTCCGTTACTCCGGATTCCCATCCCATTCGCATTCACTTCTTTCGCCGCATCCATCCAGGCCTTCTTCACTTCCTCCGGCGCGTTCGCCCCAACCAATGCAAACGCTTTCTCATCAAAATCATTTTTATCCTGTTCTGCTTTCTCCGCCACGGCTTCCATGAATCCCTCGGTTTCCGGCACGGCTTTTCTCTCTGTCTTCCCTGTTCCGTACCATGCCGGGCTCCCCACCGCTCCTATTCCGCTTATACTCATTTTTCAATTCCTCCTTATATGATTCAGCCTGTTTTCTGCCTTTACAGAATCCTAATCTGCATCTCTGATCATGACCCTCGCCTGCCGCATATTTTTAAAACGCTTTCATAAAAAGTTCACTTTTTATTTATATCGACAGAAATTTTGCATAGTCAACCGGGAAGGAAACGAAATCTTTTTCTTCCTAGAAAAATAGAATAAAAACTGCGTCAGGGCGCCACCTAAAAGAAATTGTTTCTATTGCGCTTCATTTTTTAGCTGCTAACAGATGTTCATAAGAAAAGAGAAATATCTTGCTGAACCCGTGAAGCGCACGTCACACAGGGGATGGATTTTCATTTTACAGAGGGAACAGAAAAATAAAAAGCGACGCCTCCAGTTTGGTTTGCCGCACCATAAGTCAGGCCCTGCATGGACAAGACCTGTGCGACAATTGCAAGGCCCAATCCGGAACCGCCATATCTGGAATTTCTGTCACGATAAAACTTCGTCCAGATTTTGGACAGGCTTTCCTGCGGAATCGGAGGTCCCTCATTAAAAATCGAAAAAACAAGTTTTCCGCCATTTTGTTTCAGCGATAGTTTCAATATGCCGCCCGGATGGACATTCTGCTTTGCATTGACAATCAGATTATCTAATACCTGCTCCATTCTGCTCTGATCTGCATTCACATATACCGGATGTTCCGGCAGTTCATATTGCAATTCAAAATCAGCGTCCGGGGTATCAATCAGCAGCCGGCCGGCCACAATTTCCAAAAAGGCCACAAAATCAAACCGCTCCGGGCGAAGCCGGGCAGCCCCGCTTTCCAGCGCGGATAAATCAAGCAGTGTAGCAATCAGGCGGCTCATACGTTCCGTTTCCGTTATAATGACCCCTGAATATCTCTGCCGTTTTCCCTCGTCTGTTTCGTCCTGCAATCCCTCGGCATAGGCCCGGATTATACCCAGAGGGGTTTTCATTTCATGGGAGAGATTGTCCACCAATTCCTTTCGTTCAGCCAACAGGCGTTTTTTCTGCTCCACATCCTGTTCTAACTTCAGGTTGGCATCTTCCAGTGAGCCAAACGTCTGCTGCAGATTCTCAGCCATCTTATTCAGGTTTCCCGCAAGCTCCCCTAATTCATCATTTGTATGGATTTTGCAGGGAGATGAGAAATCAAGCTGCGCTATTTGACGGGCGGACCGATTTAACTCGGAAACAGGATCTGAAATAAACCGCCCCATTAAATAATCAAATGCTAAAACCAATACGACGACAAAGCATAGCCAAATCCAGAAAGAAATATCCGGGTCAACAGGCATGCGGGTGGACACAATGTAAGAGACAATTAAAACAATCCCGACTATTTTAGAGATCATAATGATTTTTTTGCGAACAGTCCGTAAACGAAAGCTATCCCGTATGTTCATGCGAATCCTCCATGCTGCCAACAACCCGCGAGCTGGGGCGTCAGCACAAATTTGACGATTGAAAAATCAGGATTTCTCAATCTGTCACCTCAAATTTATAGCCAGACCGAATGAGCGTAACAATGTGCCGGCCTTCATCACCCAACTTTTGGCGCAGGGTTTTGATATGCGTGTCAACCGTTCTGGTCGTTCCCGCAAAATCGTATCCCCATATCCGATTTAATAACTGGTCACGGCTGAAAATCTGCCCGGAGTTTGCCATAAAGAAATAAAGCAGCTCGTACTCCTTATGGGTCAGTGCGATTTCCTGCCCATCTGCAAAAACTCTGTGAGAGGCCGGAACAAGAGAAATTTTTCCGGCGTTTATAGCATCTGCCAAAAGTACAGAAGAACGCCGCAATAAAGCGTTTGCTTTTGCCAAAAGCACCTTTGGGCTGAATGGTTTTGTCATATAGTCATCAGCGCCCAGATTATAACCTTTCAACTTGTCGTACTCGCTTCCTCTGGCAGTCAGTATGATAATGGGAAGATTGCTCATTTCCCGGGCCATTTTACAGACGGTGAAACCGTCAAGGTTCGGCATCATAATATCCAGTATCATCAGGTCCATCGGATTGTTTTTCAGCGCCACCAAAGCATCGATTCCGTCGTCAGCCGTGAAACAGACATGACCGCCGCGGCGCATATACTCAACAATAATTTCCTGCATATTCTTTTCATCCTCCACAATTAGAAGATTCGCCATAAAGATGCGCTCCTTTCTTTTGCCTGATATTGACTAACAAAAAGAACAGTCCTGTATTCTCTATTTTGAAACTGACGGTTCCGGTGTCTGGATACCCGCTCATCGATTTTATTCTATATGACCGTAAAAAATTTGTCCAGTTTATTGTAGCCTATCCACCCTTTCTCCCAGTAGGGCGGTGCATGGTTTGTGGTTACTTTTATTTTTTTACGTTTGTATACATCATTTGCTATGTATATTTTTTTGAGAGATAATCAAAACAAATATCAAAGATAAAATATTTGATAGAGTTATTCTTATTATCATCAATTCATCTGCCCCTGTTTCTGTCACCGTATGCAAAGAGTTGCTTATAAAATTGTTAAATAAATGTTCTGATGCACCTATCCAAAGCGTTCCTGACAATGCTGCACACATACCCCATTCATAGGCTAAAATTCCCGACAATAGTATATATCCTATCCCCATAAAAGCCGCCATAGCGATATTCATAGAACCGTCAAGGAGAGGATTTATTACATTGGTAATATGCCATATTCCAAAAAGCAGAGCTTGTATTATATTAGCTGTCTTTTGAGAATAGTATTGTATGCCGATTTTACAAAACAGTCCTCTAAACAGCCCCTCTTCTGCATAGACATTTATAATATTGCCAATAACGCACACTACCACTGCTAACAAAGAACTGCCATTTGTATGTGACTGCGTAAGTGAAAAATTCGTAATGTAAAATCGTAAAGATGCGTGTTTCCCCATTACAAATAAAACAATAAACTCGGCAACATAAGAAAGAAAAAAAGTGCTTATGCCAAGAGCAAGACCATATTTCAAACCAGCAAATAACCCTTTTTTTGAAAATCCCAAATCACTCCATTGAAGTCTAAGCATATCCAACGCAATCCATATCAGCAAAATACAACAGATTTTATGCAATATATTTTCACCAATCCATGTTTGGTCGGTTTTTATAAAAACAATTTCTATTGCTCTAATAATCATTAACATAATAAATATCAAACTGATAACACGTATTGTTCTTCTTTTTTCCATTTTTCTTTTCCTTTTCCTCTGAATAGTTTTGGTGGTTGTCTTTCTTAGTCTTGATTTTTATTTCGGTTTTTAATTAACAAATTGATTTCTATTGCTTCTTGTTTCATTTGTAGCAAATTCAAAAAATATGAAATGATATATATTACAACTCCCATAAAAACAAGTAGTAAAAATGATAAACTTGTAAACCAATGAAACAATCGCCCAAACACAAGAAGTTCACCCACTATAAATAGGATTTCCAGCACCATTTCAGTAAAAATATTTCTTAATTCGATTTTTTGAATAATCATTATTCCTATATGAGTAATAATGTTTATACAAAAAGCCTGAAACACTGTTTCCAAATAAATACAACTCGCATGAAAAAACAGAGCAACGACCGAAAGTAGCAGCAAGGAAATTCCTGTTGTAGCCAAAATATTTACAATATTCTTTTTCATACTTCTTTATCTCCTCCCAATGCATTTTTTACTCCATTCAAATAATTACGATTGATATTAACTTTCTCACCATTTTTCAAAGTTGCTTCCATTCTGCTATTGAAAAGAGGTCTAATACTTTCTAATGTGTTGATGTTTAAGATACATGATTTACTGATTTGCACAAAACCGTATGCTCTTAATTTATCTTTTAGCTGATATAACCGAAAATCTGTACGGTACACTGCATTTTCAAGATATACAAAAGTCTTTTTGTCAATGCTCTCTATGTAGTAAATATCTAAAATATTTATCATTTGCTCGGCATTATCGCCAGCACATTTTATCTGCATATCAAATGACTGCAAAAAATCTATAATACGATTAACTTGCTTGTCCTTCTGGGGATATTTAATTATTACTTCTATTTCGTTACAAGATAAATCCTGTTCTGTCTTTATTTTCATTTTCTCACCCCTTAACAAGTTATAGCATAATCTTTCGCTAAAAGAAATCTCTCCATAACCAAGATACATTTTCGTCCTACCAAGATACAAATATTACTGGATTTTCTTGCTCCTTTGTACGCTATATTATATGCGGTCAAATGAACATCAACAATAGTTTTATAAATAAGTTATAGGGGATGAGAGGGATTCCGTAGTAGTCGGCACTGTGCGTAATGTGCATAACTTGCTGTCTTATGGAGTTGTGGGAAAGTCCGTTTGCAGAATGTGGGAAAGCTGCACTTTAGCTTTTCCATGTTCTGTGTGGATCTATACTATAAAAGTAGGCACAACTCTACACTATCTGTTACAATAAACTACACACAAAAAAGGAGGTCTCTTATGTCCACTAACAACCACACAAAATATGACGAAGACTTTAAAAAATCCCTTGTATCCCTTTATCAAAATGGCAAAACCCAGGCACAGCTCTGCAAGGAATACGGCGTCTCCCAGTCTGCTCTTGGTAAATGGGTAAAGCAATACTCCACCGTTGAAATGGATGACGGCGATGTCCTCACTGCTAAGCAGGTCAAAGAGCTTCAAAAACGCAACGCCCAGCTCGAAGAGGAGAACCTCATATTTAAAAAAGCGATTGCCATATTCACGCCACGCTCAAACAACGATTAGATGCTGTCCACAAACTTCGCTTCCAGCATGACATCCGTACGCTCTGCCGTGTTTTAAATGTCAACCGGAGTACTTATTACAAGCATTTCCGCAAAGAACCGGCTCCACGTGTTTCTGAAAACCGGCGTATCAAAAGCATGATCCTGCATATTTATGCCGATTATGACAAGCGTCTCGGGGCGTACAAAGTCCAATACATCCTAAAGCGTGACTATGGCATAAGCATCAGTGTCGGGAGAGTGTACCGTCTGATGCGCAGCATGGAACTTCCTAAAATGTCAACCGTAAAGCCCAGACCCAGCTGGCGCCGCATGGACAATGGAGAATGCCACAACCGCCTTCTGCAGCAGTTTTCCCAAGATGCCCCAAACCTCGTATGGGTCAGCGATA
>RAZD01000112.1 GCA_003612525.1 bacterium C-53
CGGTGCGGCATGGAAGATGCGGAGCTGGCGGAAGAAATCCAGTTCCCCTATATCCATGAATTTAATACGGTGGAAACGCTGTCGCACATCGGGGACAGCATATCTGATTTATCCAAGCCGGTGCTTATGGAGATTGGCAAGGCAATCGGGGCGTATGACAGGGAGAACGCCAGAAAAGAAGCATCGAAAAATTTAGTTGAAAAAGGACTTGCAAATTCCGCTGACACACGCTATAATGCTTTAAAGCGTGAAAGCAAAACACAGGACGTACAGACTGACACACAGACCGGGAACGCCGGGGAAAGGGGAGAGAATAATGAATCTGACCTACGAGAAGAACGGGGATTATCTGATACCGATGTTAAAGATGGACGAGCAGCCGGAGGGGACATTGACGAAATACGGACTGATGAGGAAGAATTACTTACAGGAACACAAGAAGGGGATTTACACCGGGCTTCTGCTGAAAGGGAAGCTGAAAGAGCATCTTCTGACCATTCAGGAACAGGCAGAGCAGAGGATGGAACTGCTGACAGCGCAGATGGCGGAAGCGGAGGGCGTGACGGAGGAACTGAAAGCAGCCGATCAGATGAAGTGGGTGGGGATGATGAACAACATCAGGCACTCAGCGGAGGAAATCGTCCTGAAAGAGCTGGTATACAGCCTGTAAATGAGGAAGAAATAACCGATAAAACTGGAAATAAGGAATTGGCAGAGCCGGGTAATGGAGAAAGCGCATTATCCGGTTTTTCTTTGTCCGGGATAGGGAAGGGCATCTTGCAGTTTGATGAATTTATGGTGCATAAATGCCCGGATATTGCCGGGGTGATGCTTTTCGAGCCGGATAAGGGCAAACAGAC
>RAZD01000113.1 GCA_003612525.1 bacterium C-53
TCAAACTGTTGCAGACGGATATTCAGGACACCGTTTGTAAGCTCCGTAAATTCATACCCGTTCACATACACCGCCTTGATGCCGGAATCCGTATCATGCGCCTGTATGGAGAGCAGACCGTCGCTGACCGCAGCGTTTAAGGTAGGCTTCGTGAAATCAAAGCATTTCATATAGCGGTTTTTCTCATAGGTTTTTCCCTTCTGGTCTGTCACAAGCACATAGACGGTGGTATTCTCCGAAATCTCTACATACATATCCTCTGTTACGTCCGTCCAGCTCCCATTCTGCGCCACTTTCGCCTGCAGCGTCTTTATGGAGAAGTTGCCAGAATGTGCCACGTCCTCTATGGAGATATGTACCTTTGTGGTGTCATTGTGCCAGCCGGACGGAGTGGAGATTGTGATTTTTACATTCGGGTTCACATATTCACATAAGCTGTAATCCCCCTTGCAGACCTCACAATCTTTATCAGTAGAATACTGTGTGCATTTCTCTTTACAGGTACATTCCGGCTCCGGCACTTCATTCCCGGATACCGTCCCGCCTTCCGTTCCTTCCTCACTGTCGCCGGATTCCTTTTCTGTTTCCCCCTCATTCTCACCGGACTCAGCTTCCGTTTCCCCGGTTTCCTTATTTTCCTCTGTTTCCGCTTCGGTACTGCCTTCCTCTGACGTTCCGCCGCTTTCCTCCGCATAAGCATCTACGATATTCCCACTGTTCGCCATAAACGCCCCTATGGGCATACAGAACAATAATGCCGATAACAGCAGTGACACCGCCACCCTAACTGATAACTTTTTCTTCATTTCCTGCCATCTCCTTTGCGTTTTCTTTTTCTTCCAATAACTTCAA
>RAZD01000114.1 GCA_003612525.1 bacterium C-53
GGCAGAGCAGCTCCCGGTGAACGCACAGGCTACCAAGCCTTCCTCCGCCACCGCACAGGTGACGGAGCATATCAAGACGGACAGTGACGGGAACACCGTTTCCGAAAACAACCATGCAGAGCAGAAAAAGCAGGCAATGGCGGAAGCGGCGGCATCGGAGAAAAAAGAGGAATCCGGGGAAAAGGAGAAAAGCGAAACGGGAAAGGAATTTTATACAATCCAGACCGCATCGGAAAAAGTGTTCTACCTTATCATTGACCGGGACGGGGAGGAAGAAATGGTGTATTTCCTGACGGAAGTTACGGAAAATGACCTGTTGAACGTGACAGCGGACAACAGCGAAACCTTACCGAAAAATTCCGCTGCGCTGGAGTCCGCAATCCCTGTGACGGAGGGCGCACTTCCCAATAACAACGGGGAACAGGGGAAGGAGGAAGAACCTACGGAAGAACCCACAGAGGACGGGGAGGGGGAAAACACCGAAGAACCGGAACCTGAGCCGGAGAAACCAGAAGAAAACCCGGCGGCAACCTATATCATTCTTGGGATTGTGGCAGTTGCAGCTATTGGCGGCGGCTATTATTTCAAAGTAGTCCGGAAAAAGAAAGAGGAATTTCTTGACGAGGACGATGATGAGGAGGACGAGGAAGAAGAATATGACGATGATGAGGAAAACGAGGGCAGTGAGGATGATTTCTTTGAAGATAAAGAAGGGGAGGATGACTAAATGCAGTTAGTGATAGCGGAAAAACCGAGTGTTGCAAGGAGCATTGCGGACGTGATCGGCGCATCGGAAATCAGTGACGGATATATGGAGGGGAACGGATATATTGTGAGCTGGTGCGTGGG
>RAZD01000115.1 GCA_003612525.1 bacterium C-53
GATTTGATGTTCGATGAGCTGGAGGAAAGAGAGCCGGAGCATTTTGCGGTAAAGCAGTATAAAAAATACAAACTGGCGGCGGGCAAGACAGCGAAAAGCATCTTAATTAGCTGCGGCGCACGTTTAGCCCCCTTTGACATCAAGGAGCTGCGTGACCTGACAAGCTATGACGAGTTGGGGCTGGATATGATTGGGGATGAAAAGACAGCGCTGTTTGTCATTATCTCCGATACCGATGACACATTTAATTTTATCGTGTCAATCATGTATACGCAGCTTTTCAATCTGCTCTGTGACAGGGCGGACGATGTGTATCATGGCAGGCTGCCCGTCCATGTGCGCTGCTTGCTCGATGAGTTTGCCAATATTGGGCAGATACCAAAATTTGAGAAGCTGATTGCCACAATCCGGAGCCGGGAAATATCAGCTTCCATTATCTTGCAGTCAAAGTCGCAGCTTAAAGCGATTTATAAGGACAATGCCGACACCATTGAAGGGAATTGTGATACCACCTTATTCCTCGGAGGGAAGGAAAAGACCACTCTAAAAGAGATGGCGGAAATTTTGGGTAAGGAAACGATAGACCTTTACAATACCTCTGACACAAGGGGTACGTCGCAGTCCTACGGTTTAAATTATCAAAAGACCGGAAAAGAGCTGATGAGCCAGGATGAGATTGCAGTCATGGACGGAGGGAAGTGCATCATGCAGCTTAGAGGGGTTAGACCATTCTTCTCCAATAAGTTTGACATTACAAAGCACAAGCAGTACCGCCTTCTGTCTGATTTTGATGACAAGAACGCCTTAGACATCGAAAAATATGTAAAGAACCTGTG
>RAZD01000116.1 GCA_003612525.1 bacterium C-53
CAAAAGACAAAAAACGGTGCGGTCACTGTGGCGAGGAAGTTACAGGAGTTTGCGAGGAAAAACGCCGGACTGCTTGTGACGGTGGGCATCATGGCGCTGCTTCTTATGATGATTATGGTTTCCGTATCGTCCTGTGGGGCGATGTTTGCGGATACGCAGTCCACGATTTTAGCAGCGAGTTATTTAAGCAAGCCGAAAGAGATTGACGCCGCTGATTTACAGTTTACCCGTCTGGAGCTTGACTTACAGAATGAGATTGACCGGGTGGAAACGGATTATCCGGGGTATGATGAATATTCCTATAATCTTGGGGCAATCGGGCATAACCCGTTTACCCTTATCGGCTATTTATCGGCAGTCCATACGGAATTTACCGCAAGTGAGGTGGAAAGCGAAATACAGGCTCTTTTTGATGAGATGTATACGCTGACGCTCACGCCGGATACGGAAACGAGGACAAGGACGGTCACAAAGACAGGCACAAGGACGGTCACTGATCCGGTCACAGGTGAGGAAACAGAGGAAGAATATGAGTATGAGGAGGAAGAAGAATACGAGGTCAGTATCCTCCGGGTGACACTGACGGTCATACCGCTTGAAAGCCTTGTTTCCGGGAAAATGGATACGGAGCAGGCGGAGATTTTCGCCATGTACCGGGAAACAAACGGTCTGCTTCAGGAGTTCGCTTCGCCGCTTAACCTTTACTGGTATTACTATGTGTCAAGCTATTACGGATACCGGAAAAATCCAGCCACAGGGAACGAGGAATTTCACCGGGGCGTGGATATAGCTGTACCGACAGGCACAACCGT
>RAZD01000117.1 GCA_003612525.1 bacterium C-53
AGTGCTTATTATGTGTTGGTTCAGGAAAAATCGAATGAAATAAACATATGAGATATGAAAAATGCAAATTGTATTTCAAATATAATTGTATATACAATATGATAATGATATGATGTGAATAAGAAATACGGAGGAGTGTTTATGGGAAATATATATGACGGAGCATTTCGGACAATTTTAAATGATTGTCGACAGATGATCATCCCGGTAATTAATGAGATTTTCAGGGAAAGCTATATAGGGAATGAATTGATAGAGTTTCATCCCAACGAGCATTTTATTGACCAACAGGATGCAACAGACAAGGAAAGAATAACAGATACTAATTTTATAATCTATGGAAAGAAAAAGAAGAAATACCATCTGGAGTGTGAGAGCAGCCTGCCGGATGGTCGGATGACAATCAGGTTGTTTGAATATGATGCGCAGATCGCTTTAGATGAAGGTGAAGTCATCAATGAAACATTGACAGTGACATTTCCAAATACAGCAGTCCTATATCTAAGGAATTATAAAAAGACACCTGATAAAATGCGATATGTGATAAAAACTCCGGGTGGCGCTGTGGAGTATGATGTACCGATTATGAAGGTGCAGGAATATACTCTGGAAGATATTTTTTCAAAAGACTTGTTGCTGTTAATTCCGTTTTATATTTTTTCACATGAAAAAAACTTTAAGGTGTATAATAGTGATGAACAGAGATTGGCAGAGTTGAAAGCAGAGTACCGAAGTATCTTGGAGAAACTTGATAAACTGGAGCAGGAAGGGACTATTGGGGCGTTTGACAAACGTAC
>RAZD01000118.1 GCA_003612525.1 bacterium C-53
GCCACGTCAAAAAAGTCATTGGGATAGGTGGTGTTTTCAAAGCCTGTGATTTGAATGTCCGCATGAGGGTAAAGCTGTTTTGCGATGCGCCCGGTAATCCCGTCAAGCTCCGCCCCGTACAGCCTGCTTCCCTTCATTTCCTCCGGCAGACAGCCATAGAAATTCCCGATGCCTGCGGCGGGATCTAACACGTTCCCTCTGGCAAACCCCATTTTCCCCACTGCGTCATAGATTGCCTGAATGATGACCGGGCTTGTATAATGGGCATTTAACGTGCTTTCCCTTGCGGAAGCGTATTCCTCCGGGGATAACAGGCTCTTTAATTCCTGATACTCATTCGCCCAGTTCGCTTTGGAAGAATCAAAGGCATCGGCAAGACCGCCCCAACCCACATATTTTGCTAAAACTTCCTGTTCTTCCGGTGTGGCAGTGCGGCGTTCACTTTCAATCTTTTCAAGGGTTCGTATGGCTTCCACGTTCTGCCGGAACTTCTCTTTCGGCGCAAATCCTTTCCCGGTATTCTCTGCTTCATTGAAAGAGATATGGTAATTCACTGCATTTGATTTATCAATCTCCGACTGTTTTCCTGATGCCTTCCCCGGTTCTGGCGGATTGCCCCCGGTCAGAGTTTCCACATCCCCCATGACCTGCTGGATAAACGGATCGTTTTCTAAGGCAGTTTCATCTACTAACTGCCCGTCCACAATCCCGGCTTTTTCCAGACCTTCCCGGATAGCCTGTGTGTCAATGTCGGGGAAATCATCTTTT
>RAZD01000119.1 GCA_003612525.1 bacterium C-53
CCCTAACTGATAACTTTTTCTTCATTTCCTGCCATCTCCTTTGCGTTTTCTTTTTCTTCCAATAACTTCAAAATCTCGTCCTCGCTGAATTTGATAAGTAATTGCAGCTTCTCGGACGAGATTTTATGCTTTTCGATAATATCCATTTTTTCGGCTCTTTCCGCCATGCGTTTCTGTTCTTCCAAATCCTTCTTTTTCGCCTGTAAGGATTCAAGCTGCGCCTCCACTTTGGAAAGTGCCTTTTCAATGCGCTCCTTTGTCATAAATGCCTCCTTAATTTAACCTGCCGAAACTGTAAAAATGGCTCTGCCAGTACGAAGAATTGATGCTTGCGTAGCTGATCGGATCACCGCAATGTATCATTGTCCCTCCGCCGCAGTAAATCCCCACATGACTCACCGCCCCGGCAGAATTGTAAGTCCCGGTAAAAAATATGATGTCACCCGCCTTTGCGTCCGATGCGGAAACCGGAGTACACTGGTCATAAATGCCCTGTGCTGTGGTTCGTGGAAGGTTATGCACCCCACTGTTGGTAAATACCCAGCAGACAAAGCCAGAACAGTCAAAACTTGTGGAAGGGTTTGAGCCGCCCCACACATAAGGGTAGCCGAGATATTTTGCGGCTTCCTCCATAAGAGCCTGCACCGATGCGTCATCGTAGGCATCCGGCGGTATGGCGTTCCCCGGCAGACCGCCC
>RAZD01000120.1 GCA_003612525.1 bacterium C-53
GCATAGACACAACGCCCCGTAAACAGGGCGTAAAAGACCATGAACAAGGAGGACGATTTTATGAGTGATTATGATAACGCCATTTTCCGGCTTGCCACGGCACAGGAAGCAGAGCCGGAGGACTACACCGGGGAGGACGGGCTTTTATATTGCGGGAGCTGCCGCCAGCCCAAAGAAGCCTACTTCCCGGAGGGCAAAACATTTTTCGGACGTGACCGACACCCCAAAGAATGTGACTGCCAGAGAAAACGCCGGGAAAAGCTGGAAGCCAGCCACCGGGAATACAAGCACCGGGAGGAAGTGGAACGGCTGAAACGGACAGGTTTCACCGACCCGGCTATGCGGGAATGGACGTTTGAGAACGACAACGGGAAATGCCCCCAAATGCACAAAGCCCATGCTTATGTAGAGTGTTGGGAGGAAATGAAAGCCGGGAATATCGGCTATCTGTTATGGGGCATGGTAGGCACAGGGAAAAGCTATTTTGCCGGGTGTATCGCCAATGCACTCATGGAGAAAGAGGTTTCCGTCTGTATGACGAACTTTGCCTTGATACTCAATGACCTTGCCGCCAGCTTCAAAGACCGTAACGAGTACATAGCCCGCCTTTGCAGCTTCCCGCTGCTTATCCTTGACGATTTCGGCATGGAGCGTGGCACGGAATACGGGCTTGAACAGGTTTACAACGTGAT
>RAZD01000121.1 GCA_003612525.1 bacterium C-53
TCCTTTTTCACAGCAAACTGTACGTTGTATTTCTTTGCCACTCTCTCAAAGGACTTGATGTTGTTATCCGTCACCTCTATGCTCGAAGCGCCCATACCCTGACCGACCAGCTCTTTCACTGATATTTTCCCATGTGGCATCTGCTTTCCCTGTTTATGGTGTTCCAGATACATTTTCATAGCCTTTTTCAGCACGTCGGCAGTCAATCGGGAAGATTTGAACACAAGGGCAATGGTTTTCTGTGTCACTTCCTCCTGCATGGTTTTCCTCCTTCTTTCTTAGATTGCCGTACCCCCGTCAGGGTGGGACGTACAGCCTGTGGATTAAATATTTCATAAGCTCTCCTTCCTGACCGGGTTATGGCAGATAAGGTTTTCTCCCTTCTTTTTCCGCTTCGATTATCTCTGCAAAACCGCTTTCCAAATCTTCAAAGCAGATAGGAATATCCCCCGGATTTTTGATACAGGTATCCACAAAGCGGTAACTGAGCCGCCCTCCGTCCTTTCCAATACTGACGCAGTAGACCGACGCAAACTCCCCGTTTTCCAGTATCCATATTTCACTCTCAAGACACAGGACAAAGTTGTCTGAAAACAGTTCCCTTATCTCACAGCCTATCTTGCAGGCTGGATAACAGAAAAGCACGTCCGTCATGGC
>RAZD01000011.1 GCA_003612525.1 bacterium C-53
TCTTTTGTCTTGCCATAATAAAAGGCCCTCCTATGATTTTTTATTTTATCATAGAAGACCTTTCAAAACACTATTTACAGAAAAAACTTCACATGCCCAAGTCAGACCGCCGCCGAACAGGTGGGGCATGGAAACAGCTTTGAAATTGCCTTGCCGAACGAATTTACCCTTGAGAAAAATACCACTCTGGCAAGGCAGCACCTGAATTAAAACGACAAATCAACCAACTTTGGAAAGATTCAAAAAGTCTTTGACTTTTCATCTCTGAGATAACACGATATTAAACAGTAATCTCGATCTGATTTCCCTCAATCCCCACAATACAGCTTTCATAATAACCATCACCTGTCGTTCTTGGACCGCTGATGACTTCATATCCGTCTGATTTTAATCGTTCCGTCAGAATATCAACTTGTTCTTTGCTTCCCACGCTAAATGCAATATGAGCATAACCAGTACTGAGTGATTCATTTCCATTCGCGCATATTTCGGGTTTTGTCATAATTTCAAGTCTTGCACCATCATCAAAGCAGATAAAATATGAGCGAAAATCCGTTTTCGCATTATGATAAATGTCATTCGACTGTCCTCCGAGATATTCTGTAAAAAATTCTCTGGCTTTTTCTAAATCATTTACATACATCGCAACATGCTCAATCCTCATAATTCCTTACTCTCCTCTCACCTTTTCCAATTGCAGCAGTTTTTCCTTTTTGTCAAGTCCGCCTGCATATCCGGTCAGACTTCCATCTGTGCCTATCACTCTGTGACACGGAATGATAATAGAAATCTCATTATGTCCCACTGCCCCTCCAACTGCCTGTGCAGACATATGAGGCAACCCCCTCTGTTTTGCAATCACTTTTGCAATTTCTCCATAAGTCATTGTCTTACCGTATGGGATTTTTTGCAGAATCTTCCACACAGAAAGTTGAAAAGGAGAACCGATTATATGAAGCGGCGGTGTGAAATCCGGCTCCTGCCCGGAAAAGTATATTGTAAGCCAGCGTTTTGTTTCCTCAAAAACCGGCAGATTTTTTTCTTCATGTTCCGGGTCAAGATGGTTCGCATAATACTTCTCACCATCAAACCAGAGACCCGTCAATCCTGCCATATCTGCTGCAAGGAGAATATCTCCAAATGGTGATTCGTAATGATTCACGTACTGCATATTAACCCTCCATTCTTGTTCAGCCTGCAAATCTGGACACAAGCACAAATTTGACAATTGAAGCATCCTGATCTCTCAATCTGTACTTTCCCCCTACACTTTCTTTCGAAGCTGAATCAGGCAAAATACATCTCTCATAACCTCTTGATTCCTCACGTCCAGCATCAGCCACTTTTGTCCATTTCCTGTTTCCGTATGTTGAAATACCGTCTGCACATAATCAGAACATTGCGGCATAAGAAATTCCGCTTCTGTGAGCTCACGATTCCCTACAACCACAAGAACTATAAAATATCCCTGCATTGGATAAAGCGTACAAAGAGATTTCCCACCCTTTTTATATTTTACATTCCAGCCAGCCTGCATGGAGCAACAACTGTGCTCTATACGGGGCTTGATCTGATAAACCGATTGAATCTGCTGATTAAACTCCGTCCATAAGGGATTGTTAATAAAATCCGTGATTTGCTGCATGGATGGAGGATTCTCTTTCGAATAAAGTGTATTCCAATCCATTTTACTTTTCCTCCCCGATTTTGTTTTTCACTGGAATAGCGTTTCCAATGTTATCATAATACAGATAGCCCTTTTTGTCAAAAAGCGCCGGCTTCTCTTTCACACGTTCCCAGCCATAATCTGTTCCTCATACCGTTTCAAAAGGTCCGCTATTTTCAAATTCAGACTGCCGTCCTCATATCCTTGTGCACCATCCTCCAAACGAAAGTAAAAATCAATATCCGCTTTCACACGATGAGGACGTATATTCCTTCTTATCTCCACCTCTTTGACTGCCATCTTAATCTGCGCAAGCTTTTTCTTAAGCAGCGGGATAATACAAAAATAGAATGGATCCTCTTCCAATGAAA
This sequence comes from bacterium C-53, assembly GCA_003612525.1. Classification (GTDB taxonomy): domain Bacteria; phylum Bacillota; class Clostridia; order Lachnospirales; family Lachnospiraceae; genus C-53. The sequence goes on from RAZD01000011.1 coordinate 2,038, forward strand.
GGTATCCCAATGGCCGTGCCTCCCCATCCATCACCGCAATTTTATTCCCCTCAAATGATTTCGGATAAATAGAATCACCCTTTTTCAATACAATCACCGCATTCCATGCTGCATCGTTCCTCCTCGAACCAAGAAAAGCACGGAAACGGTAAATTTCTCTCCCCTGTTTGTCTGTTTTCACTGGTTCCACAAGTTTATGAAGCGTCTTTACCGGGTTCATATACTGCATTGCAAGATACTGGAAAAGGCGTACCTGAAATTCAAACCTGATCTCCTCCGCTAGAAAATCATCAAACCGGCTGCCGTACCGCTTTTCCTCCGTCTTCTCCAGAAGCTCCTTTGACGCATGATGAATACTGGCAAGAAACAGTTCAAACTCCTCCTCGTCCGGGTCCCACATATATTTTCCACACGCTGTACGATAATAAGGATGATTTTCCGGAATATCCATACTATAATACAGGTAAATATTTCTTTCGCAGAATGCCCTTTCATTTACCTCGCCTCGCCAGCTCTTCGACGATTTTTCTGAAACATCCAAATTTGCATGCTTTTTCAGACAATGATATGCCTCATTAATCTCCTGCGCTCTTCTGATCTGTTCCGGCCGGTCAGAACCGACTGCATCCGGATGATACATCCCGATCAGACGGCGGTATTTCTTTTTGACGGATATCCTGTCATCTTCCGGTGAAATTCCCAATATCTTTTTTGCACACTCCACATTCATCTCTTTTTTCCTTTAATCGTATTTATAAACCTGTGTTTCACATTATACATTATAATCAACCGCTGTGTTATTATTATTGCATCATTCTCCCTTCCATAGCGGCCCGCTTCGATTCAACTTCATACAGAGAATAAAAAAGCCATTTTGCTGACAGATCTCTCTGTTTACCACCAGCAAAATGGCTGCTTCTATTATATTCAGATATATTCTAACCTCTCAGCTTAAATTTGGAAACAAGATCTTCCAGACTAATGGACTGCGCCGATAATTCTTCACTCGTAGCAGAACCTTCCTCCGCAGCCGCCGAATTGCTTTGGATTACCTCCGCAATCTGCTCTACGCCTACTTCAAGCTGCTTCATGGTCTCCGCCTGAGAAACCGAAAGGTCGCTGATCTCCTTGGTTGATTCCGCCAGCATCTTGATTCCGCCGATTACGCTCTCAATGGATGCCGTAGTCTTCAATGTAATCTCGCTTCCGGACTCCACTTCCTGAAGAGAATTCTCAATCAATCGCTTCGTATCGGTTGCCGAAGCAGCGCTGTCCGCTGCAAGCTTTCCAATCTGATCTGCCACAACAGCAAAGCCTTTGCCGGCTTCGCCCGCTCTTGCCGCCTCAATAGACGCATTTAAAGACAACAGATTTGTCTGCGAAGCGATATTCTCAATTGCCTCAATAATATTGGATATTTCCTTAGAAGTATCGCTGATTCGCTGCATAGCCTGCGTCAAGCGGGCAATATCCTCATTGCTCTTCTCTGCTTCAATCCGAAACTCTTCTGCACTCTGATAAGATTTCATTGCTTTATCTGAACTGTCAACGACTGCCGCCGTAACATTCTGAATGGTCGCAGTCAGCTCCTCCACAACCCCTGCCTGATCGGTCGCTCCTTCCGCCAGTGATTGTGAACTTTCCGCCATTTGTGTCGCTCCCAGCGCCACCTGTTCGGACGCTTCCCGGATCTGCCCCATTGCACCGCTCAAAGATTCGATAATTTTCTCAATCGCCTCTCCCAATGCATGGAATTCTCCTCTGTATTGCACTTCACTTGAAATATTAAAATTCCCCGCAGCGATCTCGCCAAGTTCTCTGCTCAACTCCTTGATATAGAGCCGCAATTCTCCGATCGCCTCTTTAAAAGAATCCGTCATCTCACCGATTTCATCCGGATACATTGTCTCAATTTCTATATCAAGATCACCTTTGGCAAGCTGCGCCGTAGCATTCATAACATTTGAAATTGGTTCCGCAAACAATCTGCCAACAAATCTGGCAAAACGTATGGATATGAAAATAGCAACAATGATCACAAGCAGCATCACACCAAACATAACATACGTTTGAATTGTCAGGCTCCTTGATACCTCATTTCCCGCTTCAACATTATAAGCAACAAGCTTTTCCACCACATCACTGAGCTGTTTAAATATGGGCTTTCCTTCACTCAAAAGCAGCTCTCTCGCCTGTTCATCCTTATTTGCCTCCGCCAGAGTCTGCACTTCCTTAAAAATTGCCCTGTATTCTGGCAAAAGCTCATCTATCAATGCAATGTCCTCTACTTCCTCAGCTGAATTACAATGGGCTTTCATCGTTGCGTATGCCTGATCTGTTATCTCCTGAGTCGCTTCCAGCTCTTCTCTGGACTCTTTTAAATCGGCGGCATCTCTCAAAAGAATCATCTCTCTTACAATCGACGGTTCCTTGCTTAAATATGTACTGAATATACCGATTTCTCCCTGAGAAAAACCATTTGTGACCAGAGCTTTACTATAACTGGTGCTGACGCTTATCAGAACGATCAGACCAAGCACTCCGGAAATACTGGCAGTCAACACTACCAGCAAAAAGCAAAACCTCAACTTCTTTTCTACCTTCATGTTTTTAATCTTATCAAACATAAACGCTCCTATTCTCCCTTGTAAGTATTAAGTGGAATTTAATTTGTATTGAAATGATAGCCGATTTGTTCTCCCACATCTGTCCTCCATTCTTACAAAAGGATTGACGCCTGAAAACACAATAGAAGTTTAAACTCTGTAGCTGATAGCATATACATCTATGCCGTGCGCAGACATTCAGAAAAAGAAATGGCATCTTTACTGTCTGGATAAAAATGCCATATCTTTAGACAATCATAAGTTTATTGAGGGCAAATCGGAACTCATACCCGATACCTTTCTGCCCTTGATTATACACTGAAATACGCCAAAAATCAAGCAGACCTTTACTTATCCATAATATTTTTCTCTCTCATTTTCCTGTTGTTTTAAAAGCTCAAAAAATTCATCCGCCGGCATCGGTTTTGCATAATAATATCCCTGGACCTGATCACATCCGATGCTCCGGAGCAGTTCAATCTGCTCTTTCGTCTCTACGCCCTCTGCAAGAAGTCCCAGTTCCAGCTTATCTGCCATCATAACTACCTGTTCCAGTATCAGTCTTCCCTTACTTGAAACCATCATATTCTCCATGAATTTTTTGTCAAGCTTTATCACATCAAAAGGTGTCTCAAGAAGAATATTAAGAGAAGAATAACCGCTCCCGAAGTCGTCCATCAGTAATGTAAACCCTTCCTTTTTGAGTTCAAACGCCTTTCGGCTTACGTGATGGCTGTCTGCCGATTCCGTGATTTCCAGTTCGAGCAGATTCTTCGGAATTCCGGCCTCCCTGATTATTTCTGATAAAACTTTTATACACTCATTTTCATGTAAATGAACTCTTGATACATTTACGGAAACCGGACATAGTTTGATGCCTGTGTCAAGGCATCTCCTGATAAAACGGCTGGCCTCCTCCCATATGTAATAATCGACTCTCCTGATGAAACCATTTTCTTCAATGATCGGAATAAACTGATCGGGATAAATCATCCCCCGCTCAGGGTGCACCCATCTGACTAAAGCTTCAGCCCCGATGATTTCGTTTTTCGCTATGCTGTATTTTGGCTGCAAATACATCATAAACTGTTTCTCAGCAATCGCTGTCTGCATATTTTCTTCAATAAATTTTCGATTATACAATGTGTCCTTAAATTGTTCTTTATAAAATAAAATATTTGTCAATATATTATTTTTGGCGGCTTTCCTTGCCATTGCCGCCCTGTCTTCCATCTGGCGCAGCTCCATTTCCTTATCTTCAACCGTATACACGCCATAGGACATCTGAAATTTTACATCTTTAAAGCAATGAATGGCGCGGTCAATACAATGTATGAAATCAAGCAGTGTTTCTTCCTTTTCATACTCTGTCACTATCATAAACACATCACTGCGCAGATTTACAAAAAACTGCCCTTCTCCACAATTTTCCTCCAGCTGTTTCGTTATAAAGTCCAGAACCTCATCCCCGAACTTTTCTCCGTATAAATCATTTACAATTTTGAACTTCCGGATGTCAAACTGTATAAACCCAATGTTCCCAGCAGCAGAAAATAACAGATGATTGACATTTCTTCTGAATTGATGCAGCTTTCCGATATTGTCAAGCACACGCCGCATTTCATTATTCTCCGGTATATCCTCCAGTTGAATGCTGCTCTGCTTCACTCCCTTCAGCTGTTCAGACAGCATATCTTCCAATATACGAATGCTTGCGCTCATTGCCCTCGGACATTTCTGTAATATCAATCCTTCCTTTCGAATTTCCGCCATTTCATTCGGTTTTGAGATGTCCCTTCCAAGAATATCGCGGCAATTGATCTCCCCCTCCATCTGTTCCGTAAAACGTCGTATAAACTCGTCCGTTTTCTTATTTCCGTATACTTCCTGTTCCTTATCCTGGGCATCATAAAAGCCCAGAGCCATTCCCAGTACAAGCATGGATGCCGTGATGCAGCCGCAAATGCCGCCCTGACGCATTCCTCCGCCAAAACACGTGCTGATTTTAAATGCAGTCTTTAAATCCATATCGAAATCACTTGCAAATGCGCCGAACAATGCCTGTGAACAATGATACTGCTGATGCAGAAGCTGCTCAGCTTTTTCTTTGTGCGTCATGAAAACTCCTGTGCCTTTCCGTAAAATAATTCCATTCATATGATTTACCGTAATATTTTAGCAAAAAGATGTGTTATTGTGAAGTACAGGCTTCTCAAAAAACACACAAATCACAAAAAACTGTGATAAGATAACACTGGAGGATATCATTATGCAGAAAATATTAATTGTGGAGGACCACCCTGACATACAGGAACTTCTTTCAAACTTTTTACATGAGGCAGGTTACGAGACCGTCTGCGCAGACGACGGCGCAAAGGCGCTGGCGCTGTTTTCCGAAGAGGAATTTGACCTGATTCTCCTTGATATCATGCTTCCGCGAATTGATGGTTTTACCGTATGTGAACTCATTCGGCGTCAGTCCCAGGTTCCGATCATTATGCTGACCGCATTGTCCGGTGAAGCCGAACAGATACGCGGGCTTGATCTGAAAGTTGACGATTATATTACAAAGCCGTTTTCCATGCCTGTTCTCGTACGCAAAATCGCAGCCGTCTTAAGAAGAAGCCATCCCTCAGACAACCGCGCCGCACAGATTCTTTCACATAAAAACCTGACACTTGACCCGGACAGCCGTATCGTTACCGTAAATGGACAACCTTTTGATCTGACACAGCGGGAATTCGATATCCTGTACGAGCTGCTGCTCCATAAAGGCCGGGTCTTAACCAGACAGAATCTGCTGAATCAATTATGGCAGTATGATTTTTACGGCGAGGAACGCGTCATAGACACACATATCAAGAATCTGCGGAAGAAGCTTGCTATCGACTTTATCCGCACAATCAGAGGGGTGGGATATAAAATTGATAAAGAAGATTAATCGCAGCCTGTTTGCAAAAGTATTCCTTTTCACCACGGTTCTGCTCATTTTTATGAGTTTCCTTGTCTACGGACTGCTTGCATGGTTCATGCCGCACTCATACTCCATTGAATTGAACGATGCATTGGACCGACAGACACATAACTTCATCCGGGAGCTGGAGCAGGTTTCCATTGAAGAAAGCGGCGGTCTGTTTGATACGTTTCTCCTGAACAGCGCTGTAAATTACGTCTCACTCTATACAGACAATGGGCAGTCCATTCCTCTCCCGACTGACCAGGAATCAACATCTGACATTCAGGCGATGGAAGCGGCTGTCTGTGAAGAAAACGTCGCCCTCCAGGAAGCATCCAGTTACGAAGAAGCGCCTGCCCTGTTAAGCAACTATTATTTCTCTTTTCACGGTTCTGACGAACGCTATCTGCTGACTGTCTACGGAGATGCCGCCAGAGTGGAAGAACTTCGCAGTTCCTTCGTGAACTTATTTCCGCTCCTGCTTTTTTCTATTGTGATAACCGCACTTGCCGCATCTGTATTGTATTCTCACATGATAACAAAGCCTGTACGCAGAATCAGCCGCATATCAAAAGAAATGTCCGCTTTAAACCTCGAATGGCAGCTTGAGGAGAGACGTTCCGATGAACTGGGTACACTGGAAAAAAGCCTGAATTTTTTATCCAGAAAGCTTTCCGGCACGCTGTCTGAACTACAGCTGGCCAATCAGAAGCTTGAGCAGGATATCACACTTGTAAGAGAGCTGGAACAAGCCCGCCTTGACTTCTTCTCTGCCGCCTCCCACGAACTAAAAACGCCTGTTACAATCATTAAAGGGCAGCTTGAGGGGATGCTCTTCAAAATAGGCGCCTACAAAGACCGTGAGAAATACCTGGCGCGGGCGCTTAAAGTTACCGGGAACCTTGAACGAATGGTCGATGAAATTCTGACACTCTCAAGACTTGAAACTGCCTCCGCTGATTTTCAGACAGAGCCTTTCGACTATATTCCTCTGATATACGGCTGTATCAGTGAAGTGGAAGATTTCATTGCGGAAAAAGAACTAAAGCTGAACCTCTCTCTTCCGTCTTCCGCTCTCCTTTCGGGAAACGCCTTTCTGATCGGAAAGGTATTCTCAAACCTAATCGGAAATGCAGTAAAGTATTCACCGCAAGGCGCAGAGATTACCGTATCCGCCACAGAAACGCCGAATCAGTTTACCTTTTCCGTACAAAATACAGGCACACATATTCCTGACGAAGACCTGCCCAAAATCTTTGACGCATTCTTCCGCACGGACCCATCGCGCAACCGTTCCACAGGCGGCAGCGGCTTAGGGCTTTATATCGTACAGAAAATCCTGTGCCACCATAAGAGCAAATGCAGGGCGGAAAATACCTTGTCCGGCGTCTGCTTTTCATTTGATATGGAAAAAGACGGATATAAGGGCTGACAATCCCCTCTCTGGATTGCAGCCCTGCCAATCTGCATGCCGTCTTCCCACTGTTTACACATCTTCTCTTTTCAATCTTCACGCAAAACACACACAAAGCACAACGGCATCACAAACACCTCTGTTAATCTTATTCTAAATTCCATTTATGATAAAGAAAGCGAGGACAATACTATGAAACATATGCTATACCTGTTCTTATTCCTTCTGTTGACAGGCTGTGCGGCCAGCCAAACGGCAGATGCAGATCACATCTCAAGCTCTGAAACCACATGCGCTCGTGACACCGCATATGAAACTGCCGCCGCAAATACAGAAACCACTCATGTATACGAGACTGCCTATAACAGCGCCGAAGATGAAATGAGCACATCTGAAGTCGGCGAAATCCTGTATGCGCCGTATCAGAAATTCGGACTCATCTATGATAAATCCCACAATATGCTGACCTATCACGGCGAACCGGTCCGTTGGTTTGAAGATTACTATCCCATAGGCGACGGCATATATGCAGGTGCGGACTTTTTTGACAAAACCGGAACCGTCGATGTATATGCAGAACGTGATTTCAGTAAACTGTCAATATCCTCTGACGGTTCTTACGACCCGTCCGGTGAATTGACCGGACTTAAAAAATTTACGCAGAAAGAATTTGATGAACGGGATATTGGCCCGCTTCTGTATCCAAAACCAAATGAAGCGACAGCCGAGGAAGCTTCATTTGAATCAGGCGCCAATGCAAAAATTGCCGCCGAATATGCACCGTTTGGCGTCACATGGTATGATACGCCAAACGGCGGCTGGTATTACAAAGGCCAAAAAATACGTACTCTCAAAGATGTCCTGACTTCAAACGGAGAAAGTATGAGCAGCGGAAAGTTCGAAGGCATTCTGCGGTGTTTCGGAGACCCAAACGGCACTGTCTCGCTCACCGTTGTACGTGACTATGACAGACCGAATGCAGAGGGTTACGGCACACTGACCAGCATAGAACTCTCAGAAGAAGAGCCCTCTGATGAAATCATTCTGTCAGAATCACCTTCCAGCGCTCCTTAAGCCGCTCCATCTGATAAGCAGCATTCGCAGGACTTGTAGACGGCAGGGTAATGATTTCCCTGCCCGTCTCTTTCTTTACATAACGCTCATAAAGCTTTGCCGCTGTAGAACCATTCGCATAAATCGTATGGATTCCGGTCATACGCAAAAGTCCCGCAATGTCGTTTGGCACGACATTACGGATGCTGCTGTCACTGGAACCAATAATATCGCAGGAAGCAATCACATCCCAGACAGCAATCTTATTCTCAAGCAGCATTGTTTTCTTCTCATGAATTGTCCCTGGCAAACCACTATGCACAAGCTCTGCAAGAAGCCTCCAGAATCGGTTCTGTGGATGCCCATAATAGAAATCGTTCTGCCGCGATTTCACGGAAGGAAACGTGCCCAGAATCAGAATTCTGCTCTCCTGATCATAAACAGGAGCAAATGTATGGCTTACATGTTCATATTCGCCCATCGTATCCTCCTAAGCTCTGCTTTTCACTGCCGCACTGAATGCAGCGAACAAAATCCCAACCACCGGATAAATCACCATCGCGCTTGCCCAGTCATCCGCCAGAAACCCTCTCAGAAGAAACACGGCCGTAGCAATCGGCCATACAATCGATGCCACCATCCCGATAATTTTATTTTTCTTCTTCTTTTCTATGGTAAAATCACCCTCCTGAAGCAGCTTGTCATAAGCTTCTTTCTTCTCACCAAAAGAAACAAAAAGATAGACCGCCGCCCCGATCAAGGTCAGCGTTAAAGTAAGTGCAACAGCGCCCATAAAATCGTTGTCAGGCGCAAGAAAAGAAACACTGATAACCGGTATCGCCGACGCGATGCAAAGGCAGACTCCCATAATCACTGATATTGTATATGCAGAATGTCCGTCTTCCCTGCGAAGCATCAGTTCATTCCTCAAAGAGTCATCTATATGGAATGCATTTTTGAGATATTTATATCTATTTTCCTGCGTATCGGAATAGATAAACAGGGCCACACCCGCAATAATACAGAAAATAAGCAGAAGCAGTCCACTCAGACTCATAATGCGCCCCAGAAAGCCATCTTCTCCGCCCGGTATATTTTCAACTGCGGATGTCAGCAGCGTCAGTCCTGCCACACCGAAAAGAATGGACGCAATACCAGTTCCGATTCTCTTTCCGTTGCCTTCTTTGACACGGATAAAAGATTCGGCTTCCTCCTTATCGACATGTCGAAAATTCCGGTACGCATCGTCAGGTTCCTCCTGGCGGCTTACGCCCATTTCATGCATCAGTTCGTCAATATTTCCAAATTCTGAAATAACGATTCCGACTGCCTCATTCTCCGATTTTCCTTCCGCCTTCATCTCATTGTATTTGTCCGTCATATCCGACAGAAGTTCACTCTTAATCTTCAGGACTTCTTCTGTCTGCGGCCATGTCTGAAACATATTGTCAAGATACGTTCTTATAGTTTCCATGTTGATTCACCATACTCCTTTCTCCATGTGCGTAATTCGTAATCCTTCAATCGCACAAACTATTCCTTCATAAAGCGGCTGACCACATCCTTTGTCAGCTCCCACTCCTCACATTTGCTTTGATAATAAGTTTTTCCTTTCTCGGTAATCCGGTAATAGGTCCTGCGTTTTCCCTGCGTCCCATCACCGGAATATGATTCAATGTATCCGTTTTTCTGAAGCCTTGTAAACGCAGAATACAAAGTTGTTTCCTTCATCGTATATTTTTCTTCGGCTATTTCCCGGATAGACTTCGATATCTCATAACCATAAGAATCGCTTTCCATCAGTAAAAATAAAATGATGGGATCGCTGTAACCTCTGATAACGTCACTGCTGATTTCCGTTGCCGCCACCTCCCTTTATCGTCTCAAGTACCAGTTTCTGTCACAGTTCATCTTTTTCAACATCTATATACGTCTGTCGTACTACGTCTAACGTAGTATTATTTTACCACGCCTGTCGTAGTATGTCAACATGAATCTTTAAAATGCATACCGTTACCCGATATGCTTCAAAAATAACAATAAAATAAAGACTTTCCAAAGAATCATCTCTCTGAAAAGTCTTCATTCTTAAATATTTTCATGCTGGCAACCAGAATCGAACTGGTGACCTCATCACTACCAATGATGCGCGCTACCGACTGTGCCATGCCAGCCCGTCAAATTCATGACCGAATCATATTCTATCATAATTACGCATCAAATGTCAATGCGGCAAAACGTATTTTTTTAATTTTGTTCGGATACGCTGCAAAGCATTATCCGTTGATTTCAAATCGCGTCCCAGAACTTTTGCAATCTCCGTATAGGACATACCCGTCATATGGAGATCAAGCACCTCTTTTTCCATCTGGCTTAACTGCTCCTCAATCGCACGCTCCAGATTTTCCAGATTTTCCCGGTCAATCACCATTGTCTCGGGGTTTCCGCCATCTACGGAAGACAAGATATTCATCAGAGGCGTTTCATCATTGTCATCACTGCCGTTCCCATAAAGCGATATATAACCGTTTAAAGGCGAATGTTTCTTTCTGCCGCTTGCTCTCACAGCCGTGTACATCTGCCTCGATACGCAAAGTTCCGCAAATGTATGAAAACTCGCATCCCTTCCGCAGTCATAATCACGAACCGCCTTGAAAAGGCCGATCATTCCCTCCTGTATCAGGTCTTCCGTGTCCGCACCCAGTATATACATAGATTTGGCCTTGCTTCTGACCAAATCTTTATATTTTTCCATAATAAAATCCGTAATCGAATTTTCCCCGTCACGAAGCCGTATAATCAGTTCCTCATCCGTACAGCCGCTGTAATCTTTCATAGTTTCCTCCGAACCGACTCCCCTTTTCCTCCATGCTGCCAATACCCCGCAAATCGGGGGACGTCAGCATAAATCTGACAACTGAAAAATCCTGATTTTTCAACCTAATTCCTCTGCCTCACAATCTCAAACGCCAGAACTCCCGCCGCAACAGAGGCATTCAGCGAATCGATATCACCCTTCATCGGAATCGCTGCAACGTAGTCACACTTCTGTCTTACAAGGCGCGCGACTCCATCTCCCTCACCGCCAATCACAAGCCCAATCGGTCCGCGAAGGTCAAGATTATACATCACCTCGCCGCCCATATCCGCACACACAAACCAAAGTCCCTTTTCCTTGAGGGCCTCAATTGTCTTGCCAATGTTCGTTACCTTCACAACCGGCGTGTAATTGATCGCCCCGGCTGAAGCCTTTGCCACCGTAGCGGTCAGCCCCACCGCACGGTTTTTGGGGATGATAACACCGTGAGCGCCCGCCTGATTCGCTGTACGGATAATCGCTCCCAGGTTATGAGGATCTTCGATATTATCAAGAAGGATGACAAACGGCGGCTCTCCGCGCTTCTCCGCCAGCGAAAAAATATCTGCCATCTCGGAATATTCATAGGCGGCTGAATAAGCGATGGCTCCCTGGTGGCTCCCCGTCTCTGACATCTGGTCCAGTCTGTCCCTTGCCACAAAGCGGATTGGCACTCCCTGCTTTTTCGCCTCTCTTTTAATCGTCTGCATCGGCCCGTCCTGACAGCCGTCCAGAAGAAACAGCTTGTCGATCGGCCTGCCGGAACGGAATGCCTCAATGATTGCGTTCCTTCCCTCTATTGTATCCTCGTGGTATCTCATTGAAATCCCCCTGCCTTTCCATAGCCTGCACCCCGGACTCAGGTTCCATATTGTCCGGTCAGCTCCATACCCATCTTTAAAAGTGTTACAATCCTCTCCATATCTCCTTTCAGATACAGATAGCCGGTCAGCGCTTCCATTCCTGTCGCCTTACGATAGTCCTGAATTGAAGCATTCTTCGCACTGCTGCCCGACTTTGCATTCCTTCCCCGGCGGTATATGGCTTCCTCCTCCTGCGTAAGAAGCGGATGAAGAGCCTCCGCAACCGCCGCCTGCGCTTCCGCTTTCACTAAGGATGTCGTTTCCTTGTGAAGACGGTTTACCGGCACATTCCCCCTGTCCACAATAATTGTCCGTATCACAAGGCTGTACACTGCATCCCCGATAAAAGCAAGTGCAAGCGGCGAATATTCTTTCGGGTTTGTCTTTGCTTCCCCGAAACTTTTTATCACATAATCCTTCAGATTCAGGCTCTCTTCCATTTGACTCCTTCTCGCGTATCCTCCAGAATAATTCCCTTGTTCAGAAGTTCATTTCTGATCTCATCTGCTCTTGCAAAGTCTTTTGTCTTTCTCGCAGCCTGTCTCTCTTCAATCAAAGCCTCGATATCCGCATCCAGAAGTTCCTCCTCCTGGTCCGTAATCAGCCCCAGTGTATCGCATAAAGACACAATCTTTTCTTTCAGAGCCTTTCCATACGCACATGAACTGTTTTCATCCGCTGTAGTATTTGCAAACTTCACAAGTTCAAAAATAGCAGAAACAGCATCCGCCGTATTCAGATCATCGTCCATAGCGTCACAGAATTTACGGACATACCCCTCCGTCTTCTCAATCTGCGCTTTTTCTTCGTCTGTCAGAGATTTCTCACTGTTTTTCTGCGAAAGATACGTAAGATTGGCAACCGATGTCCGTATGCGGTCAAATCCGCTTTTCGCAGCTTCCATCAAATCCGCGCTGAAATTAAGCGGACTCCTGTAATGAGCACTCAGCATAAAAAAGCGCAGCACCTGAAGATCATATTTTTCACTGATATCCCGCACAGTAAAAAAGTTTCCAAGCGATTTACTCATCTTCTTGTTCTCAATATTCAAGAAACCATTATGAAGCCAGTATCTTGCAAAAGGTTTTCCATTCGCCGCCTCGCTCTGGGCAATTTCATTCTCGTGATGAGGGAAGATCAGGTCTTCGCCGCCGGCATGAATGTCAATTTCCTCACCGAGATATTTCTTTGACATAACGGAACACTCAATGTGCCATCCCGGGCGTCCCTCACACCACGGTGACTCCCAGAAAGGCTCCCCTTCCTTCTTCGGTTTCCAGAGGACAAAATCAAATTCATCCTCTTTCCCATCCCCCGTTACCTTGATATCGCGGTGTCCCGCCTCAAGATCATCCAGATTCTTGTGAGAAAGTTTCCCGTAATCCTGGAAGCTTCTGACACGGAAATATACCGTACCATCCTTTGCCGCATACGCATGTCCCTTATCGATCAGTGTCCGGATCATATCAAGCATTCCCGGAATTTCCTCCGTCGCTTTCGGATGTGTCGTCGCCGGAAGTACATTCAGAGCTTCCATATCCTTTTTGCACTCAGCGATATAACGCTCGGAAATCACGGAAGACTCCACGCCTTCCGCAATCGCCGCCTTAATGATCTTATCATCCACATCCGTAAAATTGGACACATAATTCACTTTATAGCCACAGAACTCCATATAACGCCGGAACGTATCAAAAACGATCATCGGCCTGGCATTTCCGATATGAATCAGATTATAGACCGTCGGCCCGCATACATACATCTTGATCTCACCGGGAGTAATTGGTACAAATTCTTCTTTTTTTCTTGTCAATGTATTAAATAACTTCATGCTTTCCATTCCTCTCCATTTCTAACGCCGTAATTTTCTTCAGCCTTCTGATCTCATTTTCCATTTCAAAAAGACGGTTTGTAAGTTCACAATTCGCTCTTTGCAGGGTATTTAGATCATCCTTTACAGGATCGGGCAGATGAACCTGGTCAAGCTTTTCATGAGGGATCGAAATATCATTCTTCTTTACGACCCGGCCCGGCACTCCCACAACCGTGCAGTTTGCAGGCACCTCCTCAAGCACAACGCTCCCGGCTCCGATTTTGGAATTCTCCCCTACCGTAAAAGAACCCAGGACTTTTGCACCCGCGCTGATCATCACGTTATTTCCAATCGTAGGATGACGCTTTCCCTGTTCCTTTCCGGTTCCTCCGAGAGTCACACCCTGATAAAGCGTCACATTGTCCCCTACAATTGCTGTCTCTCCAATTATAACACCATTTCCATGATCAATAAACAGTCCTTTTCCAATCTGTGCGCCCGGATGTATCTCAATCCCCGTTTTTCTTGCGGAGCGCTGCGAAAGAAAGCGCGCCAGAAAATAATGGTGATTTATATAAAACCTGTGTGCAAGACGATATGACAGAACCGCCTTAAAACTCGGATACAGAAATACTTCCCAGACCGAATGCAAAGCAGGGTCTCTGTCCTTAATAATCTCAATTTCCTCTTTGACATACTTGATAAAGCTCATTTACATCCTCCTGCGCCGAAACGTTCCACACCCGGGTATAAAATAAGCAAAACCCGCCTCAAAAAAGAGACGGGTTATCCGCGGTTCCACTCTCATAAAGGCATTATCCATGCCTCCACTCCTGTTCACGTAACGTGTGAATACGTACCGGAATTTCCTCCGGTCTGCTCCCGAATGCACTTCGACGCCGTTTCCTGAAAACCGCTCACAGCCCAGGACAGTTTCTCTCTGACAGTCTTTCGGCGTCTACTCTTTTCGTTCTGCGCATTTCATTCTATCTGTTTACCTTTATACTATGCAAAACATTGCTCTTTGTCAATAGTATACTTATGTTTCATCCAGAACTGCACTTTCCACTTCCTCTTTTGTCGGAATCGACTGTGCGGCTCCCATTTTGGACACTGCCATCGCGGATGCTTTCGCGCACCTTTTCAGTCTCTCCTGAACCGGCAGTTCTTCCAGCATGCCGGCAATAAAATATCCTGTAAAAGTATCGCCCGCTGCCGTAGTGTCTACAGCCTTCACCTTAAATATACCCTGCCGGCAAGTCTGGTTCTTATCCCGATAGGCCACGCCCTCGCCGCCAAGCGTCAGCACTACTTTCGCATCCGGATATTTCTCCATCATTACGTCAAGAATCCTGTCGGGATCGCTTTCACCGGAAATCTGACCGCCTTCAATTTCATTCACAAGAAATACGGATACTTTGCCGAAGTCACACTCATCAAGCGCTTCATTGTAAGGTGACGGGTTTAATATGATCTGCATGCCCTTTTCATACGCGGCATCGATAATATAAGGCATCAGATTTACCTCATTCTGAAGCAGAATAATGTCGCCTCTTCCGAAATCTCCCAATACCTCATCAATATATTCTTTTGTAATCATGCGGTTGCTTCCGCCATATAGCAGAATGCTGTTCTGCGCATTCTTATCAAGCTGGATAATCGTATGTCCCGATTTCCCGGAAACCATCCTGATATATTTTGTATCCACGCCATTTTCACGGCATAAATCAAGAAACGCCTGACCGTCCTCGCCTACCATACCGGCATGGTATACCGGTACGCCGGCTTTTGCAAGCGCCATAGACTGATTCAGACCCTTGCCGCCGAAGTGCGTTTCAAGCCCGTAGGAATCCATCGTCTCACCTGCAAGAATCATATGGTCTACTTTATATACATAATCATAATTCAATGAGCCAAAATTTAATACTTTCATCTCCATACCCCTTTCGGTCTGCTTCCTGGAACATTCAAATGATAAGGAGAATGTCCGTTTTTATACTGTACGTACGCTCTCGCGCTCCACAAAAGTCGTTGATACCTGAATTTTTGCCGTAGCGGAAGTTCCTTTGATAATTTCCCGCAAGCGTCTTGCAACAATCTTGCCCATCTCCTGCTTCGGAACATAGAGGGTTGTGAGCGGCGTTGAAGCGACTGCCGCAAAGGGCAGATCATCAAAGCCGATAATCGATACATCCTCCGGAATCCGGATCCCGTTTTCTGTCATCGCCTTCATAGCCCCGAGCGCGATCAGATCATTATCCGCGATAAATGCAGTCGGCAGCTTCACGCCTCTCCTGAGATGGTCCTCCATTTTCGCACATGCGGTATCTATTGTCGTTCCTACTACGAATGTATATTCTTCCCTGATCGGAATTCCCGCATGGCGCATTGCCGACCGATAACCAACGCCCCTGTCTTTAAACGGGGTAATTCTGAAATCACCTTTCAGATAACCGATTTCCGTATGCCCTCTTTTAATCAGATATCTGGTAGCATATCTGACAGAATCTTCATTGTTGATCTGAACCGTATTAAATGACATATCCCCATTCCAGTAATCTACGACGATAAAAGGGCTTGTAATTTTCTTAAGGAGCTGTACA
The DNA here is from genome assembly GCA_003612525.1 of bacterium C-53. Lineage (GTDB taxonomy): Bacteria > Bacillota > Clostridia > Lachnospirales > Lachnospiraceae > C-53. Next base: position 18,203 of record RAZD01000011.1, read on the forward strand.
TCCTCTGCTATCATCTCGGTCCCAAGCATAACAATTGCCGAAGTCTTATCATTCAACAGATTCCTGACCTGCTCTTCATAGTTAGCATCCCTCATATCAAGACTGGTCATAATCATATCCATGCCGTTTTCGCGACATTCCTGTTCGATTCCTGTCAGCATCAGCGGGAAAAAGGGAGTGTCCTCCACCACACTGCCGTTTCTCTTAAATGTGACAAATTTCACCTTCGTAATCCGGCTCTCATCAAAATATCCCAGTTCCTGGGCCACTTTTATAACTCTTGCTGCGGTGTCTGCATTCACACCACGCTTATAATTCAGGGCATTTGATACCGTGGCAGTGGAAACTCCCGTTATCTCACTGATCTGCTTCATATTTACTTTCATACGTTACTTTTTCCTCTATGTACAAAATATGGCTGACGCTTATTTTGTCATAACCATTTTTACAGCATCCTTCCATCCATTATAGCGCTGTCTGCGTATACTTTCCTCTAATTCAGAAGTATAACTGGTTCTATTCATTTTATCAAATATTTTTTTATCAAATATTTCCAGTGCCATGCCCGCCGCATAAGCCGCTCCGATTCCTGAAAGTTCCTCCGCCTCCGGTATTCTCACCGGAATGCCTAACTGGTCACTCTGAAACTGCATCAGATAATCATTCTTTGTCGCGCCCCCGTCGACGCGCAGCTCCTCTATTTCAATCCCCGACGCTTCTCCCATCACCCTGACTATATCCGTAATCTGATAGGCAATGCAGTCAAGCGCCGCACGCACAATTTCCGCTTTTCCTGTCGTTCTTGTGATTCCACAGATCACAGCGGACGCCTTACTGTCCCAGTACGGTGCACCCAGACCGGAAAACGCAGGCACAAGATACGTCCTGTCTCCCTCGGCGGCAGATTTTGCAAGCGCATCTGTCTCTCCTGCCGAAGAAATCAGTTTTACATCATCTTTAAGCCAGGTAATGACAGCGCCGGAATAGTTGATATTTCCTTCCAGAACATAATTCACTTTTCCGCCCATCGACCATGCAAGCGAAGTCACAACACCCAGATCGGTAAATACAGGAGTCTCTCCAATATTCATCATTATGGAAGACCCGGTCCCGTACGTCGCCTTGATCATGCCTTTTTTCAGACATCCCTGCCCAAACAGTGCGCCGTGTGAATCCCCCATCACGCCTCTGATCGGAATCGGCCGGTCAAGAAAGCCCTCAAAATCCGTCATGCCGTAGTCTCCGTCGGAATCCGTCACCTCCGCCATACAGGAACGTTCAATTCCGAAAATATCAAGAATCTCCTGATCCCATTTAAGTTCTCTGATGTTAAAAAGCTGTGTTCTCGAGGCATTGGAATAATCCGTCCTGAATACTTTGCGACCGGTCAGGCGGTGCACCAGAAAACTGTCAATCGTCCCGCAGGCAATCTTTCCTTCCGCCGCTTTTTCCTTCACCCCGTCCACATTCTGAAAAATCCAAGCAAGCTTTGCCGCCGAAAAATAAGGGGACAGTTTTAACCCTGTACGTTCCTTAATCATCGAAGCATACCCCTGTTTCTCAATCCCGTCACAGATTGACGCGCCGCGCGCGCACTGCCATACAATGGCATTATATACGGGTTTTCCGCTCTCCTTCTCCCAACATGCTGCCGTCTCACGCTGATTGCTGATGCCAAGCACGGCAATTTCCGATTTATCAATTCCTGCTTTTTCCACAAGATTCTTTACCGTCTGAATCGTATTCCCATAAATTTCTTCAAGATCATGTTCCACCCAGCCACGCTCATCCACAATTTGCCTGTGAGGTAAATCACTCCTGCAAAGAAGCTTTCCTTCCTCATCAAACAAAAGAGCCTTTGTTCCCTGAGTGCTCTGATCAATCCCCAACACATATCTGCTCATGATCAACCTCCATCTATCTGCATTTTTAACTAATGGGAAGAATGCCCGCAATACAGACATTCTCCCCGTATGGTTTTACAGATTTTCTTCTACTGTTTTTGCAATCCCTTCCGCATTCAATCCGTAATGGTCAAATACTTCTTTCGAAGCGCCTGTAATGACAGGCGCATCAGGCAGTGCAAGGTTAACCACCTTTTTCGGACAGTTTGCACTAACCGTCTGGCACACCATTGAACCCATGCCTCCGAAAGGAGCATGCTCTTCCACTGTTACCACCAGCTTAGCATTCTGCACAGCTTTGAGAATCCCATCCCTATCCAGCGGTTTCACACAGTACATATCAAGTACCGTCGCAGAGATGCCCTTTTCTTTCAGAATCTGCGACGCCTCGTATGCAGGACGTACCATCTCGCCGCAGGCGATCAGCACAACATCCGTTCCTTCACAGAGAACCGTAGCCTTATCCATTTCAAAAGGGCAGTTCTCTTCCGTGTAGATATCCTCAACCGGATTTCTTCCCACGCGTACATAAGCCGGCTTCTCATCCTCTAAAAGCGCTTCGATCAGCTTTGCTGTCTGAAATCTGTCACTTGGCAGGTATACGCGCATATTCGGAATTGCTGACATTGCCGCAATATCCTGCGCCGAATGATGGCTCATTCCAAGCGCGCCATAGCTGACGCCGCCGCTGATGCCGATCAGCGTCACATTCGTATTGGAATAGGATACGTCCACTTTACACTGCTCATAACTTCTCGTACTCAGGAAACAGGCGGGTGAAGCAGCAAAAGGCTTCTTGCCGCATTTTGCAAGTCCGGCGGCAATACTCACCAGATTCTGTTCCGCAATCCCTGTCTCTATAAAATTCTCCGGATGCGCTTGTGCAAAAGGCGCCAAAGATGCGCTCCCCCTGGAATCACTGCACAATACCACAATATCCTTATCCTCTTTTACCTTCTCCATAAGCACTTCACAGATTGCCTGACGATTCGGTATCTTATTCATATTAGAGCGCCTCCTTTCTCTCTGCAAAATCTTTCATGATCTGTTCATACTCCTCCGCCGTCGGCACTTTATGATGCCATGCAGCTTTGTCTTCCATCACAGCGGAACCACATCCTTTGATGGTATTTGCGATTACAACTGTAGGTTTTCCCTTTACATCTTTTGCTTCTGCAAAAGCAACAATCAGCTGATCCACATCATTTCCGTCTTTTACGTCAATCACGTTCCAGCCAAAGCTTCGGAACCGTTCATGCAAATCATCGTGCGCCATCACATCCTCGGTATTGCCGGAAATTTGCAGACGATTTCTGTCTACTGCCGCGCAGAGGTTATCAAGCTTATAGTGGGCCGCCGCCATCGCGCCCTCCCACACACTGCCTTCAGCCAGCTCGCCATCTCCCATTACGGTATACACGCGGTAATCCTTTCCGTCCATCTTGCCTGCGAGGGCCATGCCGACGCTTACCGGAAGCCCATGTCCTAAGGAACCGGAGTTCATCTCGATTCCGGGAAGCTTATTGTTCGGATGTCCGATATATTTTGACCCGAATTTGCTGAAATTCTGAATCACTTCCTCAATCGGGAAAAATCCTTTTGCGGCAAGCACCGCATAAAGCGCCTCCACACAATGTCCCTTACTCATCACAAACCGGTCCCGCAAGGGATCATCCTGATTCTCAGGTCCGATATTCATCGTTCCAAAATACAGGGCAATCAACGTATCCACCACACTCATATCTCCGCCGATATGCCCGCCTTTTCCTTCTACAATCATATCCACTATATTTTTGCGCAGATCATAAGACAGTGCTTTTAAATTTGCCATTTTTTACCTCATTTCTGTGCTGCTTTTTGCGTATAACGGGTTTGTGACAAGCAGCGCGCAGACACAAATCCCGCGATTGAAAATTGAAATTTTCAATCTTATCTTCCTTGCAATTTCCTTCACATTTCACCGCGCAGGTACGCTTTTACGTCTTCTTCAACCGGGTCATACAGGTCAGGCTTTACGCCGATATATTTACATGCCTCATACAATACGGGCACCACATCTTTGTGAATTCCAACGCAGTGATGGATATAGGGCCCTTCCACAATCTTTGCTTCCAGACGCCTGATATTGTCCACTTCCACCCAGAGGTATGTTCCCATTCCTTTTGGCCCGTCGACGCCTTTCGCATTGCCAAGAAGCAGCGAATACTCTCCTTCATCCCCATCAAAACGCGCCAGTGTCACCTGTCCGTGCTTCGCCTCGGCAGTAATTGCGCCAGGATGATCGAATGCCAGCGGATATGTAATCTGTGGTTTCTCCTTCGCACAGGAAATCGGCCAGGGACCACAGTGCTGCAACAGTTCGCCATTGTCTATGTCAGGATGCCTGATGGTCCAGTCTGCAAAAAAGCTTCTTGTATCATCAAGCGCGGCAGCTTCCACCATAAGCGCCGTAATCGCGCCGTGGATATCCGTCTCGCATACGACAGGGATTCCCTCTTCATTGAGCAGTGCATTCGCCGCACAGGGCATAATCCCGATCTCACTTTGCAGCTGGTTCCAGCACTGAATTGCAGCTGCCTTACAACCATATTTTTGAATCAGATTGCTCATAGCGACTTTGAGGGCTGCCACGTTTTCGAGTTCATCCTCTTTAATCTTGATTTCCATATTTTCACGACAGTAGGAAATGACCTTTGCGACCTCGGTTCCTTCTTCCTTTGCCTTCTTCATCTCATCCGTCAGCTCCGGCATGGGAATCGGCGTAAGCTGAATATTAAATTTTTCAAGAAGCTCCCCCTCATTGCACATCGTTGACCAGAATTCATATGGTCTGGTCGAAATCTGTAAAATACGAATATTCCGAAATGTCTTTACCACATTGCACACTGCCATAAAGTCTCTCAAACCGCGCTCAAACACAGGGTCGCTCACACGGCAGTTCGTCATATAGGTAAACGGAACGCGAAATCTTCTGAGCACCTTTCCCGTTGCAAAAAGCCCGCACTGCGTATCGCGAAGACGCGTTCCATCCGGTTCCGGACGCTCATCCAGAGGTCCCCACAAGAGTACCGGAACACCCAGATCTTTTGCAAGTCTTGCGCACTCAAACTCCGTACCGAAATTTGCATGCGGCAGGAAAAGACCGTCTACTTTCTCCGCCTTAAACTTTTCCGCAATCCTGATTCTGTCATTGTCATCATAAAGCAGGCCTTCCGAATTGATATCCGTAATGTCTACAAAGTCAATCCCCATCTCTTTTAATTTATCCGCGATGATGCCTCTGTATTTGACGGCATCCGGCGCACTGAAAATACTTCTCCTCGTTGGTGCGTAACCGATCTTAACATGTGCCATAACCTTTCCTCCTTCTTACAAATGCAGCCTAATATGTACAAGGAGTCTGTGAATGCTGCCAACCCACAAACTCCTGTAGAAATCTTTCTGGTTTTTATGCCGGAAATGCCACGCCAGCTCTTAATATAATGTTGGGATACGGTGTAAATTCACCGGTTCTCACCGCAAACCGGCAGTCAGCGGACATCTTTTTCAATTCCTCATGACTGATTTTTTCCTCCTCCGCACCGCCAAGCTTTTCATGAATATAAGCCAGAAGCTCCGGGTTCTTCTCGTCAATTTCCTTTGCAATTGTGTAAGCTTCAATTTCCGTTTCATTCAGAATCGCATCCATTGTCTGCTTAAAAGTAGGCACGCCTCCGCAGAGAACAAGGTCCACAACAGGCACCCCTTTTGGAATCGGCATGCCGGCATCGCCTACCATGAATGTATCCTTATGTCCCAGCGCAGCGATATACCCGATTAACTGCGCATTTAAAATACCGCTCTTCTTCATGTCTGATCTCCGCCTTCCTACTTATTTTCATTGCGGGCCTGAAGCGCCATCTTCGCCTGCAGGTTTCTCTGTGTCTGATCGATGACAACTGCAAGGATGATAACGAGTCCACGAATTACCTTCTGCCAGAACTCGGATACGCCGCACATAGTCATACCATCATTGATCACACCGATTACGAATGCACCGACTACCGTACCGAGAATCGTACCGGAACCGCCTGCCATAGATGTACCGCCAAGAACCGTAGCTGCAATCGCATTCATCTCCCAGCCATCGCCGGATGCCGGATGCGCCGCCGAAAGCTGCGCCGTATTGATCATACCTACCCATGCCGCGCACAGACCGGAGATTATGTATACTAAAATCTTAATTTTATCTGCCTTAATACCGGACAGTCTTGCCGATTTCTCATTGCCGCCCACACCAAGCACATGCCATCCGAAAGGCATCTTCTTTAACAGGATGACTGCGAGAACCGCAAGCACTGCAAACACATATACGCCCGCCGGTATGCTTGCAATGTTACTTCCCAATGTCTTAAATCCGACATTTCCAAGTCCTTCATAACCGGCGATATCCGGGAATGTCGCACCGCCCGAACGTAAATTTGCAAGACCGCGGCAGACATACATCGTACCTAAAGTCGCAATAAACGGAGCAACATTCAGTTTTGTAATAATCAGACCGTTGACCAGGCCAATCAGTGCACCAAACAAAAGCATCAGGATTACGATAACCGGCACACTGAAATACAACGTTACGCCGGCGAATTTCAGTGTCAGACCTTCCTGAATCAGGCCACCCGCAAGCATACCAATAAGGCCTACCACCGACCCTACCGACAAGTCAATCCCGCCCGTAATAATGACAAAAGTCATACCCAGCGCCAGAATACCATACAACGCCACATGCTTTGCAATCATGGTCATCGTAGACGGGTCTAGAAAATTATCTTTTACAACGCTGAAAAATATAACCAGCAAGATCAAAACAATAAATGTACGCCCCTTTAACAGAGTCATCAACATTTGATTGGAATTCATTTTCTTTGTTTTCATGTTCAACCTCCATTTATCCTTCCCGCTTTATGAATGCGCGCCTGTGCCGAGTCCGGCATAGGATGCCCGTACCAGTGCGTCTTCCGTGATTTCATCATCATTCAGTTCGCCCGTACATTTTCCATTTGACAGAATATAAATTCTGTCCGCAATTGCCATAATTTCCTTAAGCTCAGATGAGATCACAATAATAGACAAACCGCGCTCCGCATAATCATGGATAATTTCAAATACCTCCGTCTTCGCACCGATATCAATACCTCTCGACGGCTCATCTAAAAGCAGTATGGTCGGGTCTGTCAGGATACCCTTTCCGATAACGACTTTCTGCTGATTTCCGCCCGACAGCGACAAGATGGGAAGTTTCTTATCCGCTACCTTGATATGTATATCCTGAATCTGTGCATCCACCGCTTTTTCTTCCGCCTTTGTATCCAGGAAAAGACCTTTGACATATTTCTTCATCGAAGCAATGGAAGTATTTTTGCAGATATCAAGCGTCTGAATCAATCCCTGTCTCTGGCGGTCCTCCGGCACAATTGCAAATCCGTTCTTAATCTGATCGGAAATGCTCTTAATCTGCAATTTCTCACCTTTGTAAATCACTTCGCCCGTATGCTCCGGGTGCATCCCCATCAGGCATTCAAACAGTTCGCTGCGCCCTGCTCCCAAAAGCCCGTAAATTCCCAGTACCTCGCCTTTCTTTAAATGCATATTGACATTATCAAGAAGATATCCTCCGCCTTTTTTCGGAAGCGTCAGGCCTTTGATTTCCAGAATTTTTTCCGCTTTCTTTAAATCAATCGTCCGCTCAAACCTGTGGTACTGTGTATTTTTACCCACCATATTTTCTACAATCCAGCTAAGCTCAATGTCCTTGACATCCGCATCCGCCACATATTTTCCATCACGAAGAACTGTTACATGGTCACCGATCTCCATGATCTCCTCAAGACGATGGGAAATATACACGATAGAAATGCCATCCGCCATCAGCTCCCGCATAATCTTAAAAAGCACTTTTACTTCCGCCGCCGACAAAGAGGAAGTCGGCTCATCCATAATCAGCACTTTCAGATCATCCTGAATCAGATTTCTGGCAATTTCCACCATCTGCTGCTGTCCCACCCGGAGATCTCCCACCAACGTATCCGTAGGAATTTCGTGTTCCAGTCTCTTCAGTATCTTCTCAGCGCCTGCCACATGCACTTTATCATCAAGGAACAGACCCTTTTTCTGTTCATGGTTCATATAAATATTCTGATACACCGTCAGGTTCGGAAACAGGCTCAGCTCCTGATGGATAATGCCGATTCCTTTCTCCCTTGCCGCCGTCGTATCCTTGAAATACACTTCTTCCCCGCCCATGTACATTTTGCCGCTCGACGGCTGCTCAATGCCGGCAATCATCTTCATCAACGTGGATTTGCCGGCGCCGTTTTCACCGATCAGCACGTTTACTTTTCCTTTTAGCAAGTCAAAAGAAACTCCGTCAAGCGCTTTTGTACCGGGATATATTTTATCTATTTTTTCACAGTGGAGAACAACATCCGGTTTATCAAACATAATGCTCCTCCTTCTTATTCAATCGTCATTTCCACAGGTGTAATCACAACTTTTCCAGCGCTCTCGGAAGCCGCTCCCACAAAGGTAACCGTCTTTCCGGCCACACCCGCATCAATTGCAAGCGGAGCCACAACCTGTGCATCCACCTCTTTATTCAATGCTTTCGCATACTGAGACCACTCAGTCTGATTCGTAAAATCCTGGAATCCTTTTAAGGTCTGCGTATCACGAAGCGTTGTGCCTGAATAAACGCCGCCCGCCTGAATCTGGACTTCACCGTCATATCCGTCGATTTCCACTAATAAATAATGTTTCGGCGTATCCGTATTAAATTCCTTTATTGTCGCCGTACCGCTTACAGCCGTGCCTTCACCCAGCCCACTGCCAATTGCCGTGGCAGCATCCGCAGCATTCGCCTTCATCTCATCTACCACAGCTGTCCAGTCATTGCTTGACTCTGCGCTTGAATCAAATTCCTGTTTACCCGTAAAAGAACTTTCCTGCCCGATCGGAACAACTGTTACAATACCGCATGCTGTCATGCTCACTGTCATCATAACTGCCGTAATCATAATAACCAGTTTTTTCTTCATATTCCTTCTCCTATCGTCCCGTTTTGACAAAAAGGAAGCACCGCCATGCGGCGCCTCCCTTTCACTATTCCATAAAGCCCATTCGAATTATTCCGTATAAACAAATGCAGATAACTTCTCTACATTATCAGCTGTGATAGCCACACAGGGAACCAGCTGTTTCTCTTCTGCAGGAGCCGTTCCTTTCAGATAAGCGTCTGCCTGCTCTACAGCCATTTCCGTGATCTTTGCGATCTGCTGAAGCGCTGTACCAACCATGTTGCCGGACTTAATATAATTTGCCGCATCATCAGAACCATCTACACCGATAATCTTCACATCATCACGTCCTGCATCGATACATGCCTGAACTGCGCCACATGCCATTGTATCATTGCCACAGATAATGCCTGTAATCTCAGGATTGGACTGAAGGATTGCTTCCGCCTTCTCATAGCCCTGTGTCTGATCCCAGTTTGCTGACTGCTGAGCTACCATTTCCATATCCGGATACTCGTCGATTACGGAATGGAAGTTCTCGGAACGTACCTGGCAGTTTGTATCAGATTCAAGTCCAAGAAGCTCTGCATATTTTCCTTCATAGCCCATAGCCTCAACCCATGCTTCTGCGATTGCTGCCGCACCCTGCGCATTATCTGCAACAAGCTGTGCAACTGCAAGACCGGACTGATTGATCTCGCGGTCTACTAAGAAAGTAGGGATTCCGGCATCATACGCTTTCTGGATTGCCTCGATCGAAGCATCTGCACCAGCATTATCACAAACAATCGCTGCTGCGCCGTCTGCGATTGCAGCCTCAAACATTTCAAGCTGTGTAGCCGCATCATCATCATGGGAGAAGCATTTTACTTCATAACCAAGCTCCGTACCCTTTGCTGTAGCGATGTCCTGTACTGTCTTGAAGTATGCATTGGATGTAGAAGGTGTGATGCAATAAATGATATTGCTGCCGCCGCCCGGCAATAACTCACCTGATGCCGCTTCCTCTTCCGCTGGCGCTTCCTCCTCTGCAGGAGCCTCTGCTTCTTCCGCAGGCGCTTCTTCCTCTGCAGGCGCTTCCTCTGCAGGCGCTTCTGTCGGAGCTGCTTCCTGTGGCGTGCTGCCGCAGCCGACCAACATAGCTGCCACCATTGCTGTGCTTAAAAGTGCTGCTAAAAATTTCTTTCTCATACTTTTTCCTCCTTCAATATTTGTGAAAAATTTTACAACCGTTCCGGTTGTTTGTATGTGATTAGTATTATAAATATTTATATATATTTTTCAATACTTTTTAGATTAAAAATCTAATTTTGACGAATTTCACATTTATATGTATTGATTTTTGGTATAATTGCACATAGTTTTTGGCCATATTTCTTTTTATCTGCCTATCAATCCACTGTTTTATATAAATATTCATATTAAATATTTATATAAATATTTATATATTGTATTCTAAATATAATATATTTTTCTCTACTATAGTTAGATTTCAAAAATACAAAAACGCTATGAGAGCTCATGCACTCATAGCGTTTTTTTACGGGAAACAGTTACTTCCTGCAAATTGTGTTGCCAACGATAAGAATTGTAAAAATATCAATAATAATAACTCCAATTATGATATACACAAATTGTAAATACATTTATTCGATTTTTTTGTAATACGTTACAAATTTATCCATATTATGAATTTTCTTTTTTCATTAATATATAGTAGTTGTCGATGATTCTTATCATATGGTATAAAGCGCCACTCAATCGCCCCGTTATAAGCGGCATTAAAAAACACGAAAAAGAAGGGTCCACCACCTACCGTGATGAACCCCGCCAATCCTTAAAAACCTTGATTTTAAGCCATTCTTCAATACTTTTGCCCACAAGAGCCCAACTACGCCATACTCCATCCAATCCACAAACTGTCTTCGACAGTTCACTTCATGTCGGCCACGGGTTTCCCCCTATGCATCCATCCGGATAAATGCTCTGGCGTACAAGCTTTCCGCCGCCTTTATCCTTCTGTATGCGCAGGCTCATCGCCTACACGCATATAACATCAATTCTGAATCGCCGCCTGTGCCGCCGCAAGTCTCGCAATCGGCACCCGGAACGGACTGCATGATACATAATCCAAACCGATCTTATGACAGAATTCCACCGATGACGGGTCGCCGCCATGCTCACCGCAGATACCACAGTGAAGGGACGCATTGACTTCCCTTCCTGACTCAATCGCCATTTTCATAAGTTTTCCTACGCCGGAATGGTCAAGTTTTGCAAACGGGTCATTTTCAAAAATCTTCGCGTCATAATATGCTTCTAAGAACTTGCCCGCATCGTCACGTGAAAATCCATATGTCATCTGCGTCAGATCGTTCGTTCCAAAGCAGAAGAACTCCGCATCCGATGCAATCTCATCTGCCGTAAGCGCCGCTCTCGGAATCTCAATCATTGTACCTACTTCATATTTCAGTTCCATACCGGACGAAGCGATCTCTTCATCCGCCGTCTGAACCACAATCTTCTTTACATATTTAAATTCCTTGTTATCTCCAACAAGCGGAATCATGATTTCAGGAACAACATCCCAGTCCGCATGAGCCTTTTTCACATTGATTGCCGCACGGATCACAGCTTTTGTCTGCATCTTTGCAATCTCAGGATAAGTAACGGTCAGACGGCATCCTCTATGTCCCATCATAGGATTGGTCTCATGAAGAGAAGCGATCATCGAGCGGATTTCCTCCCTGCTCTTGCCCTTCGCCTCGGCCAGTCTGTCAATATCCGCATCCTCCGTCGGAACAAATTCATGCAGAGGCGGGTCCAAGAAACGGATGGTCACAGGATTGCCCTCCATCACCTCGTAAAGTTTCTCAAAATCACCCTGCTGAAGCGGAAGAATCTTATCAAGAGCCGCTTCCCTCTCCTCCTGCGTGTCGGAGCAGATCATCTCGCGGAATGCTTCAATTCTGTTCTCTTCAAAGAACATATGCTCCGTACGGCAGAGTCCGATCCCTTCCGCGCCAAGCTCCCTTGCCTTCTTCGCGTCAGCAGGCGTATCTGCATTCGTCCTTACCTTAAGCGTCCTGTACTTATCCGCCCATGCCATGATTCTTCCAAACTCACCGGCAATCGTTGCATCTACTGTCCGTATCGCGCCGTCATAAATATTGCCTGTCGTACCATCAAAGGAAATCACATCGCCTTCATGATACTCCTTGCCCGCCAGAATAAATTTCTTATTCGCCTCGTCCATATGGATAGCGGAACAACCGGATACACAGCAGGCTCCCATACCTCTTGCCACAACCGCCGCATGGCTTGTCATACCGCCTCTGACAGTCAGGATACCCTGTGCCGCCTTCATACCCTCAATGTCCTCAGGGGAAGTCTCAAGACGTACCAGCACGACCTTCTCTCCTCTTGCTGCCCATGCTTTCGCATCTTCCGCCGTAAATACGATTTTTCCGCATGCCGCACCAGGCGCCGCCGCCAATGCTTTTGCAACAGGTTCCGCATTCTTTAACGCCTCCGCATCAAACTGAGGATGAAGAAGGGAATCCAGGTTTCTGGGATCAATCATGGATACGGCCTTCTCCTCGGAAATCATTCCCTCATCCACCAGATCACATGCGATCTTAAGAGCCGCTTTCGCCGTCCTCTTTCCGTTTCGTGTCTGTAACATATAGAGATGTTTATCTTCAATCGTAAATTCCATATCCTGCATATCGCGGTAATGGTCTTCAAGCGTATTGCAGATATCCACAAACTGCGCAAATACCTCCGGCATTGTATCCGCAAGCTGTGCGATCGGCTGCGGTGTGCGCACGCCTGCCACTACATCCTCACCCTGTGCATTCATGAGGAATTCACCCATAAGTTCCTTCTCGCCCGTCGCCGGATTTCTTGTAAACGCAACACCGGTACCGGATGTTTCTCCCATATTTCCAAATGCCATCATCTGGACATTGACAGCTGTTCCCCAGGAATAAGGGATGTCATTGTCTCTCCTATATACATTGGCACGCGGGTTGTCCCAGGAACGGAACACTGCCTTTACCGCACCAAGAAGCTGTTCCTTCGGGTCCGAAGGGAAATCTTCTCCGATCTTTTCCTTATATTCCGCCTTAAACTGATTTGCAAGTTCCTTTAAATCCTCCGCTGTCAGATCAACGTCCTGAACAATGCCCTTCTCGTCTTTCATCTCATCAATCAGTTCTTCAAAGTATTTCTTGCCAACTTCCATTACAACATCGGAATACATCTGGATAAATCTTCTGTAGCAGTCCCATGCCCAGCGCGGATTCCCGGATTTTGCAGCCAAAACTTCCACAACTTCTTCATTTAACCCCAGATTCAGAATGGTATCCATCATACCCGGCATTGACGCCCTTGCACCGGAACGGACAGATACGAGAAGCGGATTCTCTTTATCACCGAATTTCTTTCCGGTAATCTCCTCCATCTTCTCAATGTACTCCATGATCTGTCCCATGATTTCATCGTTAATCTGCTTTCCGTCCTCATAGTATTGTGTACAGGCTTCCGTTGTGATCGTGAATCCCTGCGGCACCGGAAGATTCAGGTTCGTCATCTCAGCCAGATTTGCGCCCTTTCCTCCCAGAAGATTGCGCATGTCTGCGCTGCCTTCCGTAAACAAATACACCCATTTTTTCATTCCAAATACCCTCCGTTTTCTTTTGTTCTATGCTGTTTTTATAAGTTATCTTTTCTAGCCGCCGATCTTACAGATCAGCGCGGTATTCCGCTCTACCATCTCCCGAAAGCTTTCCATCTTTTCCTCCGGAAGCATTGCCGCATCCCCCATCGGATACGGCCGGTTCAGTCCTTCATACTTACTCTCCCCATATCGGTGATACGGCAGAAGATGTATCTTGTCCACTCCCGGAAGAGAATCCGCGAATGCAGCAATTTCCTGTATTTCCTGCTCCGTATCATTGAAGCCCGGAATTACCGGAACACGTATGACCAGTTCACACATACGGCTTTCTGCAATCTTACGCGCGTTGTCAAGCATCCGTGTATTTTCCTTACCGGTAAATTCTCTGTGTTTGTCCGGCCTCATATGCTTTATATCCATAAGATATGTGTCAAGATAAGGCAGAATCGTCTTTATAACCTCAAATTCCGCATACCCCATGCTTTCGATTGCCGTACTGATTCCCATATCCTTTGCCGCACGAAGCAGCGCCGCTGCAAATTCCGGCTGTAGCAGACTCTCTCCGCCTGACAGTGTCAGTCCGCCGCCGGAACGTCCATAGTACGGCATATCCCGTCCTACCGTTTCCATGACTTCCTTTACGGTCACATCCCGCCCAATCGTCCTGGGCTTTCCATTCACCATCATTGTCTCAATGGCAAACTCCTGTGACTCAGGATTGCAGCACCAGCGGCAGCGCAGCGCACAGCCCTTTAGAAATACGATCGTACGGATTCCTGCGCCGTCATGGATCGAATATCTCTGTATGTCAAAAATTCTTCCTGTAACATTTAAGTAATCATTCATAATGATCCGCTCTCCCGCTTCTTTATCGATTGGCCGCCTGTTCCGTTCTGCGGATAATATCATCCTGCAATGATTTGGATAACGTGGTAAACAGTGCGGAATAACCGGCAACTCTCACTACGAGTCCGCTGTATTTCTCCGGATGTTTCTGCGCATCCAGAAGCGTATTCCTGTCCACCACATTAAACTGCATATGCATTCCTTTCTGGTCAAAATATCCCTGAATCAGCGACACGAAGCTCTCAAGCCCCTTCTCGCCTGCCATAGCCGTAGGATGCATCTTCATGTTAAACAGCGTTCCATTGCTTGCGATTGCATGGTCAAGCCGTGCTACGGAATTACATGCCGCCGTAGGTCCGTTCGTATCCTTGCCTGAAGACGGGGAAACGCCATCCGCCACCGGCGTATGCGCAAGCCTTCCATCCGGCGTGGCTCCCGTCTGTGCGCCAAGCGGCACGTTTGCAGATACCGGATAAAGCCCTGCCTGGAAGATACCGCCTCTGGGATTCTTAAACGTTTCAAGCGGTTTTGTATATGTATACGCTGCATCCCGTGCCAGCATATCCACCTCGTCGATGTCATTTCCGAATTTGGGAAGCGCATCAATCATATCCCTGATTTCCTCATACCGCGCCTTCTCTGCCGCCGGAAGTTCCATCGTAAGCACATTCTGAACTACCATTGAAATAATCTCCGGCGTCACTTCCTTTCCTGCCGCCCGAAGCTCATCCGCCGCCTGAAGCGCCACTTCTCGTGCAGTTATCGCATCAAAGCCCTGACCGAAATTCATCTCAAGCGCTTTCTTAAGCTCATGCGCCGTTATCTTCTTCTCTTCATATACAAGCTTCTTAACCGTATACAACGAATCCGCCACGTTAGCGATTCCAAAGCCCTGAGGTCCGGTAAAATTATAAACCGCTCCGCCCTCCTGGACACTTAACCCACGCTTCATGCAGTCATCCACCATACAGGATTCAAAAGGAAGCGGACAAAGCGTCATATGCGCCATGTCAATGGCATTATCCGCATTGACAAGCAGTGAAATATTGTAATTCATCTGCTTCTTATATGCATCATAAAACTCATCAAATGTCTGAAAGTCTTCCACATTCCCTGTCTGGATACTCGCAGGCACGCCGCGGTCGTACCCGTTTGTGAAGACCATCTCAAGCGGACGGCACATATTAAAGAATGCAGCATCATGCCAGCCTTCCGTCTTTCCTGATTTCTGAGGCTCTACACAGCCGATGATATTGTAATCCCTTGCATCCTCAAGCGTCAGTCCCCTATGAACAAGCGCCGGAATGATAATCTCATCGTTATAGTAAGCAGGAAGCCCGATGCCTGTCCGTGTCAGATCGGCCGCATGCATCATCAGATCTTTCGGCGAACGGTTCCATACACGAATCGACAGGGACGGCTGAGGCAGGAATACATGTTTGGAAGCTGAGATGCACATGAAAGAAAGATCATTCGTTGCATCCTTTCCATCTACAGTCTGCCCGCCTACAATCAGGTTCTGAAACAATGAGTAACCTGCAAACCCCTCCGCGCTCACTTCATCGCGGCATTTATTCAGATCATTCAGTTTCACCCAGATACAGTCAATCAACTCCTGTGCATATTCTCTCGTAATTCTGCCGCTGTTTAAGTCCTTCTCATAGTACGGATACATATACTGATCAAATCTTCCGGGGGAAATCGAATGACCGCTTGATTCAAGCTGCAAAAGCTGTTGTACAAACCAGAACGACTGGCATGCCTCCTGAAAGCTCTCCGCCCCGTTCTCAGGAACCTTCCGGCAAATCTCTGCGATCAGGGAAAGTTCCTGCTTCCTTGCCGGATTCCCCTCTTCTGATGCCATCTTCTCTGCAAGCTCTGCATACCGGTTCGCATATCCGATTACCGCTTTGCAGGAGAGAATTACTGCCTCCAGGAATGTATGCTTCTTCGCATAGTTTTCATCCCCGAAGGAACATGCCTCAAGCTCTGCCTGCGCCTCTTTAATAATACCGGAAAAGCCGATCTCAAGAACCTTGTAATACTGCACCGTGATATGCCCTACGCCGTTATAGAAATAATTGCCCGGCGTAAAGAAATTGTGCTCCATTGCACGGAGCGTCTCAGGCGCCATATAGCTGGAAGCAAGCTCGCTTGTCGTCTTTCCCTTCCAATAACGATTCGCCTCTTTCAGCCGGTTTTTGGTATCTTCCGATATATAAAACGGGTCAGCCGCCCTGTGCTCCACCGTGTCAAACTCCGCTTCCAGCCATTCATAGGAAAATTCCGGATACGTCTGACACCCTCTGGGCGCAATCGTGCTGCTGCCCACGATCAGTTCCTCCGGCCGAATGATAATAGGGATCTTTTCTAATATATGAGCAAAAGCGAGCGCCCTTCTCATCATAATGGGCTGTCCTTCTGTCTCTTTATAGGACTCTGTAATCAATTCGGCCCTTGCCGCTTCTATTTCAGGCATCTTTGCATAAAGATGCTCCACCAGCCTCCTGATTCTGTCTGTCGGATCAATCGGCACAGCATAATATGTATTCATCTTTATCTCTCCTTTTACTCATATATACACTGAATTCCCGCTTTCTCAAATGCATCAAGCCATTTCCTGTCCGGTTTCTTATCCGTAACTACCACATCAAGTCCCGAAAGCCCGCATATCCTTGAAAACGCCGCTTTCCCAAACTTTGTGGAATCCACTGCCAGATACACTTTTGCAGCAGCGGAAATCATATTCTGTTTAATGCCTCCGATTTCATCATTTCCGTCGGTAACGCCTTTTTCCAGGTCAATTCCTTTGCAGGAAAAGAACACTTTATCAGCATTATAGGAACGGATGCACTCCGCCGCACGGATGCCAAGCATGGACATGGAGCCCGCCTTTAAAAGACCTCCGGTCGCAATTACATCCCACCCGGACACGTCCCAGAGCTCCAGAAGGTTTTCAATCGAATTCGTGATGACCGTCAGATGCCGCTTCTGCTTCAGATTCTTGGCGATAAATACTGCTGTCGTGGAAGCGTCCAGTACAATATGATCGCCATCCTCAACCTCGCGGCTGACAAGTTCCGCTATCTTCTGTTTTCCCTCCGGATTCGCCTTCCACCTTATATTAAACGGAAGATCAATACCGCTCTTTTCATTTATGACAGCTCCACCGTAACTCTTCGTCACATGCCCCTCGTCTTCCAGCCGCTCCAGATCACGCCGGATCGTCTCCTCAGAGACATTGAATTGTCTGCTCAGCTCATTTACAACTACCTTTTTCTTCTCATGGACTTCCTGTAAAATCAGGTTTCTTCTCTCAGCTGCTAACATATTCTGCCTCCACCCGCTCCGGTTCTATGCCATCTTCCACTAAAATACATACTTCAGAAGCTTATCGGAAGGTCTTGCAATTACCGAACTGTCAAGGAACATACCTTTGTCCCCTGCTTCCGCCTTCGCTCTGTCAATCGCCGCCTGTACAGCCGAAACGCTTCCGGTCAGAGTCATATAACTCTTGCCGCACATTCCTTTTGCCAGACGAAGCTCAATTAAATCCACAATCGCTGTCTTTGCAGCCATATCCGCCGCCGTAATAAGCGCCGCCACATCATATGTTTCGAGGATGCCAAGCGCATCAATCGCTTCCGGCTGAGATGTGCCGTATATGGCCGGGAAGATTGATTCATGCGGATTTCCAAGTACAAAAGTATCTATAATTTTATCTCTGTATCTGCTTTCCGCCCTGTCTACGGAAGCCCTGACCGCACTCAGCTCGCCTGCTACCAGAATTACAAACTTCCCTGGACAGGTAACTTCCGCCTGCAGGATTTCCACATCAGCCGCTTTCACCATTTCATCCGCCGCCGTATAGCCCGCGGATACTGTTGTGATTTCTACCATACCGATTGCTTTGGCCATTTCTCTATCCTTTCACACTACGGGTTTGTTCCCCGTACAACTACTTCCTTCTCGTTTACCTTTTCCACTACTCCATCTATCGAACAATGAACTGCAACACTGAGTCCTTCCGCCGCATCCGCAATTTTCTGTCCCTTTTTCACCTGCTCTCCCACTTTCACAAATGGTTTCGCCGGTGCGCCGATGTGCTGGCTCATAAGGATTTTTACGTACTTTGTCACCGGTGTGGTGTCAATAAACGGCGCCGGGACATCATACTGATACAATCCCAGTTTCGCTTTCAGACGTTTCACCGGAGCCTTTTTTAACTCCCTGTCCGGAACAACTTCGGAAGATTCCGTCTTTGGCGCCCGGATTCCGGCTGCACGCAGTCCATTTTTAAACTCCGCTATCACACTCCTCGGAGACAGCCCCTGGGGACATGCATAATTTTCACACAAACCGCAGCTGCTGCAGTAAGCCGCATTTGCAAATACCGACAAATCACTGACATCGTGATTGGCCACGGCACGCATAATGCGGTGCGGTTCAATCGGGTGTCCCAGCGCATGCCTCGGACACATTTCCGTACATGTCCTGCACTGGCAGCAGGAAGAAGCTGCTCTTCTTCTCTCCACATCCATATTTTTATGGATACTCCTTACCAGTTTATGGTCGTCCGGCAGAATGATAATGGCATTTGTTGTCTTCGTTATTACGGTATTTTCCGTACCCGGTTTTCCCATCATAGGTCCGCCCATCACATATGCGGGATTTTCAACCGTTATTTTTCCCGCCAGGGAAACTGCTTCTTTTACCGTGGTTCCAAGCGGTACGCGCACGGTAAGGGGTTTATCAATCTCACCGACAATCGATACCAGTTTGTTCGTAACCGGTATCTGCTGGTGAACCGCCCTGTAAAGATTATACATCGTTTCCGTATTATATACTACCACATTTTCATCGATCGGAATTCCGCCGGGATGAATGACGCGCCCTGTCGCCTCATAAATCAAAATCACTTCATCCCCCATCGGATACGTCGCCCGAACTGCACATATCCTCACCTTCGGATAATCCGTAAGGACTTCTCCCAGCGCACGTATCGTATTCGCGTGCGTGTCCTTAATACCGATCACCGCTTCTTTCGCGCCCATCGTTTCCCGCACTTCATCAAGCATCTGCACGATCTCATCCGCATGCAGCGCAAGAAGCTGTCTGTGAAGCTTCAAAAGCGGCTCGCATTCCACACAGTTTAAGATAACCGTATCCGCTTTCTCCGTCATTTTGGCGTAAGATGGGAAACCGGCGCCGCCGGCTCCCACCACACCATTTTCTCTCGCTATTCCTTTCAGTTCATCCATCAGCATGATTACTTACTCCAATCCTGTCCTTCATCAATGATGCCGACGATTGCCGCATCTATGGGAGCATCCTGCATGTCACATCCAATCCTGGCCGCGGAGCCCTGTGCCACCAGCACATATTCCCCGACGCCTGCGCCGATGATATCAATTGCCACCAGACGCTTTCCCGATCCGCACATGCTTTCTTCCGTTTCCACGATCATGAACTTATTGCCAACCAGTTTTTCACTTTTTCTTGTAGAAAACAAACTTCCTACAACTTTTCCTACTACCATAATCAGCCTCGCATCAATATGCATTCCGAACGATTACCGCAAAATCATCCTGTTTCACCTGACAGGCATTCGCCTCATCCGTATCGATATGCATCTCCAGAGAAAACGATTCATCCACACGAATTTTTACATTGTCAAGCACTGCGCCTCTTTCATTTCCCATGCGCACGGAAACATAATCTCCGTCTTTTAAGGATACGGAAGATGCCTGTGCCGGAGTCATATGTATATGTCTGGCTGCAACAATACAGCCTTCTTTCAGATATACTACGCCTTTGGGCCCTGCGAGAGCAATCGGCGCCGATCCAGCCGTATCCCCGGACTGCCTTAAGGGTGCATTCACGCCCAGTGTCCGCGCATCCGTAGCGGAGATCTCCACCTGGGACGCTTTCCTGACAGGCCCCAGTATCCGCACATTTTCGATTGCGCGCAGCTTCAGTCCCACCAGCGTACATTGTTCATTCGCTGCGAACTGGCCGCCCATTAATTCTTTCTTTTTCGTGAGATGATATCCTGCACCAAACAATGTTTCCACATCTTCCTGAGTCAGGTGGATATGCCTTGCGGACACACCCACCGGAACCGTCATACGGTTCTCATTTCCCTTAGCGCTTTCCATTGTCTGCAGCACCATTCTTGTAATCTGTTCTATATCATTGTAGCCTTCCATGCTAATCCTCCATGTCAGAGCAGTTTACTGCGATGACACGCGTCGGAAATCTCAAATTTCCGACTGCGATCAAGGCATATTTGAGGCCCTGACTCAAATTGCCCGATTGAAAAATTAGTGCATCAGCGTGATTTTTCAATCTACTGTACCTTCGGTAAGATCATTTCCACGTCACCATGAGGTCTCGGGATTACATGTGTCGCTACAAGCTCACCCAGTCTGCCTGCGCTGTCTGCGCCTGCTTCCACAGAAGATTTCACCGCGCCCACATCGCCGCGCACCATAACTGTCACAAGTCCGGAACCGATTTTTTCTGTGCCGATCAATGTTACGTTCGCTGCTTTGCACATTGCATCCGCCGCTTCAATTGCCGCTACCAAACCTCTGGTTTCCACCATTCCCAACGCTTCCTGTGCCATAACTTCATCCTCCTGTTTTACTTATTTTTTTTATTTGGTTTACCGCCCGGTGTTTTCCTGCCGTCTGTCTCTTTCGGAACAAAATCCGGCGGGTCTTCACCCAGCATCTTTGAATCTGAAGAAGGCTCCGGCCTGCCTTTAAAACGGCTCGCCGACAATTCAACCATTCTGACTATCTCCGGATGCGGATTTGGAAGCACTCCAACCGCCGCCGGCTTCTTGATGGCCTGTGTACTGCCGGCCTCAATTGCCTGCTTCACTGCCGCCACTTCTCCTTCTACTACCAGCGTGACAAGCCTGCCGCCGAGCTTCCGCTCCCATGTGGACAGTTTTACATCCGCCGCCTTGCACATGATGTCAAGTGCATCCATCGCTGCCACCACTCCGGTAATTTCTATGAATCCATATGCATTGCCCATGCCGGTTCTCCTTTTCCTTCTATACCGCTATTCTTTAAATTTCGGAAGAATTCTCTCCACATCATTGTGCGGTCTCGGAATTACATGTGTTGCAACAAGCTCACCTAATTTGCTTGCTGCGCTCGTTCCGGCTTCCACTGCTGCCTTTACCGCGCCTACATCACCGCGTACCATAACTGTTACAAGTCCGGAACCGATCTTCTCCGTACCGATCAGGGTTACTTCCGCTGCTTTTGTCATCGCGTCCGCTGCTTCGATTGCAGCTGTGAGTCCTCTTGTTTCCACCATTCCTAATGCTTCCTGTGCCATAACTTCATCCTCCTTATTCTATACAAATCATTCATTTAATTTTTGTCAAGTGCGCTGATTTTCAGCATCTTTTCCGTATCTTCCGTAGGTCTTGGAATAATATACTTCGATACAATTCCCGTATTTTGAAGTGCAACTGCCTCCGCTGCCCTCATAGCCTCCTCCACATCTGCAATGCTGCCTCTGAATTTGACAGTCACCAGAAGCGGCACAGGCAGGGAATCCGCATTGGCCGGTTTATTTTTATCAAACACTTCCAGATGCACATTCGCCGCTTTACAGCCGGCATCCGCCGCCAGAAAAGCGCACACAAGGCCGAATACTTCCAGCAAGCCTACTGCTTCCGGATTCTTACGTGATGTCAGTTGTTCCATCTTAATAACCATGCCTTTCCATAACCTGCAAACTTTGGGGGCCGCAGGCACATAACCGATTATTTATTTACGATTGCAATCTTAAGTCCTGTCATTGCAAGGTTTGTCTTCAGCGCCTCATTAATCTGCTCCAGAGGATACCTGTGTGTAATCAGCTCTGACAGAGGAAGCCCGATTCCTTTTGCTCTTTTCAGGAAATCAAATGTTGTGGCATAATCGCGAAGCGTATATACCCATGAACCTACCAGTGTGATTTCCTTTGAACACAAATCAAAGTGCGGATTGATTGTCGCATCGCCGCCATTAATGAAAAATCCCAGTTCACATAGTCCGCCGCCGTTGCGGATAAACTTGTAAATATTGGCATGCGCCATAGGATTGCCTGTACACTGGAATGCGAAGTCCGCCATATGTCCGTCAAAGGAAGCAGCTACCGCACCTGAAAGCGCCTCAATCCCTTGAAAATCTTTGAAGCTTACCGTATGGGATGCACCCAGACGCATTGCAAAATCAAGTCTTGCCTGATTGCCGTCTACCGCTGTGATATTCTCAATTCCCATAGTGCGGAGCACTGCGATACAAATCAAACCGATCGGCCCGCATCCCTGTACAACCACCCTGCTGTTAAAGCGGAGAATACCAGTTGTCTTCGCCCGCTCCACCGCATGCACCAGAACCGCACAGGGCTCAATCAGAATTCTGGAATCCAGATCAAGATCACTTACATTAAAGACCGTCGAGCCGCCCCGAACCAGTATGTAATCGGAAAACCAGCCATTAAGATGAATCTCATCATCCGGAAGAAGCCCGTATACGTCCGCTCCTCCTATATTCTGCTTATTCAGGTCATACATTGTGATATCCGGGTCATCTTTAAAGATCATGCAGGTGACTACCTTATCCCCTATATGAAGATCTTTGCCTGCACTGTCTTTCTTTACGTTCTTACCCATTTTCACGATCTCGCCGGTTCCCTCATGTCCCAGAGCTACCGGAATCAGACCGAACGGGTCACGCTTAAATTCATGCGCGTCTGTGCCGCACACACCGCAGCCTTCTACTTTCACAAGGATATCATCATCGCCCACCTCAGGCATCGGATATTCTTTTACTTCAAATTTTTCAAGCTCTGTGAGCATTGCCACATGAGCAGTGGAAGGAATGCCGGATGACGCTGTTTTGCCCGCTGAAGGTGCAGGAGCCGCGCCGCTTCCGGAAATCTGATTTAAAATCTGCTTTACAATCAGTTCCACATCCTGTTCATTTACTGCCATTTTCTTACCTCCTCTGTTATCGGATGCAAAGACTGTCCGACATCGTGCAGCGCCTTCTCTTCGTAAATGCCTGTGCGCTCGTCAGACCTTCGCCGGTTCTTGATGCAATCGTAAACGTACAGTAACCCTCGCCGCCAAATCCAAGTGCAGCATAGCTCGGCCCGTTCTTAACCAGAATCGCCGTATCGATTGCTTTCGCGTATGTCGTAATATTATCTACATTTTTCGAATGGATGTGTGCGGAATGACGATTGCCGTGCTCCAGCCATACGGCCGTCTCGACGCCTTCCTCAAAGCTCTTTACCCTTACCATTCCGAGAATCGGCATCATCAGCTCCGTCGTAATCAGAGGATGTTCCTTTGGACCCTCAAATACGATACATCTTACTTCCGGCCCTGCCTCCACGCCTGCCATAGCAAGGAGATCTCTCGCGCTTCTTCCCACACATTTTCTGTTCAGTGCACCCTTTGGCGTAATCACTGTAGCAGCAAGTTTATCCTGGACTTCTTTGCTGGCAAGATAACAGCCGTTCTCTGAAATCATATAGTGCATCAACTCATCTGCGATGCCGTCCATTGCAACGATTTCCTTCTCTGCGATACAGGGAAGATTATTGTCAAATGTACAGCCGTTTACAATATCTTTCGCCGCTTTTCTCACATCCGCCGTCTCATCTACCAGCACGGGCGGATTCCCTGCGCCTGCGCCGATTGCTCTCTTCCCGGAGGAAAGAACCGCCGTCACAACGCCAGGACCGCCGGTTGCTACGAGAAGCGGAATTGCAGGATGCTTCATCATGATGGAACTTGTATCCATCGTAGGCACCTCCACGGTAACAGCCACATTGTCCGGACCGCCCGCCTCCATAGAAGCCTCATTAATCATATTGATCGTGAAAATTGTTGTTTTCTTTGCATTGGGATGGGGATTGAATACTACTGTATTGCCTCCTGCAATCATACCAATGGAATTGCAGATTACGGTTTCCGACGGATTCGTAGCCGGTGTAATCGCTCCAATTACACCAAACGGCCCCATCTCCACAAGGGTTAATCCTCTGTCACCGGACCAGGCCGTTGTGCTCAAATCCTCCGTACCGGGCGTCTTGTCCGCTGTGAGGTGGTGCTTTAAGATCTTATCGCCCACATTTCCCATCCCCGTTTCATTGACACCCATATTTGCAAGTATCTCCGCATTCTCATGCGTCTTTCTTCTGATTGCAGAGATAATCTTCTCTCTTTGATCAAGAGATAAATTGCGGACAACCTTCTGCGCTTCGATCGATGCCAGAATCGCGTCATTCATATCTTTGAATACGCCATGCATCCCCTCCACGGAACCGGCTATCTGCATATTTGCCATGACCTTCTGCACTATGTCATGAATCATGTTCTCGTCTACAGACACGCTATTACCTCCTTTAACATGGATTTACCATAGGCAGCCAGTTCCGTATCCTGAACGGCCGTACCGCCCGACACTCCAAGCGCCCCTATCATGGTATCTCCAACCATCAGCGGCTCGCCGCCGCCCAGTATCATTACCCTGCCTTCGTTGGAAAACTGAAGGCCGTACAAATCCTGCCCCGGCTGACACAAACGTGACAGTTCTTTTGTCGACATCTGAAATGCGGTGGATGTATAAGTCTTATTCAACGCCACGTCAAAACTGCCGTGATATGCGCCGTCCATGCAATGTACTGCAACCGGCCGCCCTGATGCGTCCGATACCGCAACGACCACTCGCATCCCCATCTCCTCCGCCTTTTTTTCAACCGTCTCAATCAGTCTGACCGCCAGTCTTAAGGACATGACTTCTTTTACTATGGCATGATCAACAATATTTCTTACTGTTTTCTCAAGATTGTATTTATCCATCGCTTACTTTCCAAGCTGTTCCAAAACCTTCTTTGTAATAGCTGCTACAAGCTCTTGGCTGTCCTGTGTGCCTGCCGAGGAAGAACAGGAACCGCAGTTATGGCAGTTTGCTTTTCCTTTGTTCTGGCACAGATCTGCCGGATGACGTCCCGGAAGACCCATTTTTCTTCTGATCTCATACAATTTCTCTACATTTGCAGGGCTGAACTCCTTCGGTCCGCCAAGCTGTCTTGCCTTATACAGAAGTTCTGCGTAGAATTCAACGGATTCCATCTTCATGTAAGCAGCAAGCAGGTCTGTTGACCATGTCAGGGCGCCATGGCTCTCAAGAAGCACTGCATCGAAATGCTCCAGATAAGGCTCTACCGCATCCGGAATCTCCGTTGTGGAAGGCGTTCCGTAAGGTGCGATCGGCACACAACCAAGTGCGATAACCGCCTCCGGCATAATCGGCTGTGTCAGCGGAATTCCCGCAATCGCAAAGCTTGTTGCGAATGTCGGATGTGCATGTACAACTGAACCCACATCCGGTCTCTTCTGGTATACACGCATATGCATTTTAATCTCGGAAGAAGGTCTGAATCCTTTGTTCGCCTGAATCACATTTCCCTGCGCATCTACCTTACAGATATATTCAGGTGTCATGAATCCCTTCGACACGCCTGTAGGGGTGCATAAAAATTCATTGTCATTCAATTTTACGGAAATATTTCCGTCGTTTGCCGCAACCATGTTGCGGTCGTAAATTCTCTTACCGATGTCGCAGATTTGTTTCTTGATTTCATATTCGTTCTGTGCCATTTTTTTTCTCCTTTTCCTTTAATTATATTTTATTTTAAATTATTAAAAATAATTTTCCGTACCTTACCGGGATTCAAAACTTCCCTTCCCGCCGCTTTTCATTTCAGATTCTGTCTTTTGGTCTTCTTCCTGCGTCTGCCAAGGCAGTTCATCTCCCGGCTCCCGCAGATATTCAAGAATATCCGCCACGCCCTCACCGGATTTGGAATTGACAAAGAAAATGTTTTTGCATCCGGTAAGCCGCAGCCATCGCTCTGCCTGCTCCCTGCATGCGTCCTTCCTGTCAATCTTTGTCACAATCCCGATGACATCCCGGTTTACCATACATGTAATATTGGGCGGATAAAGCGAATAGGGTTCATTGGCGGCCAGAAGCAGTCCCACCACATCCGCCTCATAGGAATACAAAGCCAGTGCCCGTCCCAGTTTCGCAGTCTGTATGTACTCGCCCGGCGTATCGATAATCACATCAAAATAATTGATATACTGCGTCTTTTTATACAGGATTGTCTCTCCTCTGAGCGCCTGTGTCAGCGTAGTCTTTCCCGCCTCACTGCGCCCCATCAATATGATCTTTTTCATGTTCTTGTCATCCGGCAGACCGTATAACCGAGTGTTTCCTCCGTATAGCGCAGAATCGCCTGTTCCGCTGCCTCAACCTCGGAAACTGTCCCTGTCACAATCACCGAACCGGAAAACCTGTCCACAAATCCAAGCTCCACACCGGATGATTTCAACGCAATATCCGCTATGATGATTGCTGTTTCCGCCGGGCTGACCGTCAATACGCCAATCGCCGATTTTGAATATTCCACCGCCGGATTCAGTCCCAGTTTTTCATAAAGCACGCTGTCCGGATTCGCAATGATATGGGCCAGCGTAATCTGCTTTCCGGGAACAAGTTCCTGTATAATTCTCTGTTTTTCTTCCATTGCTGCTCCTCGCCAGATACGACTGTTTTCTTAATCTTTGTCCTGATTATATAATACTGCACACCCAAAGTCAACACAAAACCTCGTATTTTATGTTCTGTTTTTGACTGTTTTGAAGTTTTATATGCATATTTTTTATTTAATATTTTGTTTTTGTTGTTTTTCTATGGTTTTTATGGCATAATAAGTCTGTATCTGCCAATCATTCAGGAACAGGAAAGGATTCATTATGCAGAATATACCGGTTCTATTCGACATCCATACGCACAGCGTTGCAAGCGGCCACGGCTCTTCTGATACAATCACGGACATGGCACGCGCTGCATCCGATGCATCCCTGCAAATACTCGGAATCTCGGAACACGGTCCGAAGACCCCCGGCTCAGCAGGCAGTTCCTATTTCAGAAATCTGCGCCTTGCCAGCCGGAAACGATTCGGCATCACGGTCCTGTACGGCGCCGAACTGAATATTCTGAATGAGAACGGGGATGTCGATCTTGAGGATTCCCTTCTTTGCACGCTCGACTACGCCCTTATCGGCATGCATCATCCATTGTTTTCGTCCGGCAGTGCATCTTCGAATACGGATGCGCTCATCCGCTCCATGAAGCATCCCCGTGTAAACTTTCTTGCACATCCGGATGACGGAAGATACCCGCTTGATTACGAACGTCTGCTTCACGAAGCTGCAAAGCGTCAGGTATATCCGGAAATCAACAATGCCTCACTGACGCCTGACGCATACCGGACAGACGGACCTCAGAACATCCGGCATATCCTGTCTGTCTGCAAAGCGATTCGTCTGCCCGTTTTGCTGTCAAGCGACAGCCACGGAAAATCACACATAGGGGATATGAAACATATCTTTCCTCTGCTTCACGAATGTGATTTTCCACAATCGCTCATTCTCAATACAAACCCTTCCCTGCTCCTGCACATACTTAAGAAAGACAACGATTAAAAATAATACACCGGCATTGCCTCTCCGAGGCCAAACCTTTCATTGGGAAGCGCATCCCGCTCCAGAATACCGCTGTTCTTCTGGTATACGATCTTCTCCATCACCTTTTGATCTGGTTGTATTTCGCTCTTTTTCACAGGGTTCTTTTCCTGTGTTTTCGTTTTTTTGTCCATCGCTCTGGCGGCTCTCTGCATACTACCTCTTCCCACTGCCATATCTGATTACCTCCTCTGCCAGTTTTCTGTATTCCAGCGCACTCCTTGTATTCTTTTTATAAACCGCCACAGGCTTTGAATTATCCTGCGCCCATTCCACCGTGGAATCCACATGAATAAACGTATCAAATACATGAATTCCGTCATAAGCATCCAGAATGCCTCTCGCATGCCTGTAATAATTCTTCCGCTCATCCACTTTCGTGATCAGAACCCCCATTACAGACGCATCCGCTATGTCCTGAATATCATTTAGAAAATCAAACATATTCGCCAGTCCGAAAAATCCCCACGGAGATGCCTCCACAGGCACAATGACAAAGTCGGATGCGCAGAGGATATTGATGACCCAGGCGCCAAGCGTCGGCGGCGCATCTATTAAAATAAAATCGTACTCTCCTTTTTCCACGATCGTTTTTAAACATTTCTTAAGAATAAATTCCCGTTGTACCATAGCAAACAACTCATATTCCACCTGGCTCATCAGTATGGACGATGGTATCAAATCAAGATTTTCATAAGGCGTATGCACAATATAATCCTGCAAATCCTGCTTGTGTCGGACTGCCTCATAGAGGTTTTTCCCGTTCTCGGCCATATCAAGCGCCGTTTCCTCATCAAAGAACGAGAGAGACAGATTCAGCTGCATATCTCCATCCACCAGAAGAACCTTCCTGCCCGCCAGAGACAGCTCGTAACCCAGATTTGAACAGGATGTGGACTTACCGCTCCCGCCCTTATTGTTGGTAAAGCAAATTGTAATGGTTTTCCCACCGTCTTTCATTCCCTAATCACTCCAGTAATGATTATTTATAAATCTGTATTTCAAATGATTTTGCGACGCAGGCCCTCGCTTCTGTCAGATCGCAAAATGTGCCGTCCTGAATCATCTGCGTCAGAATATTGCCGATCGCCGTAGCCTCCCCGGGCCCCGCATACACCGGAATACCTGTATACTTCGCTGTCAGCTCATTTAAGTACACCGCGTTGGAACCGCCGCCGATAATATGAATCCTGTCGTATTTCTTTCCGGTCAGGTGTTCAATCTCTTTCAGCTTTTCCGCATAACACTTCGCAAGACTGTTGTAAACCACACAGGCAAGCTCCGCAAGCGTTTCCGGCACTGCCTGCTCTGTCCTGCGGCAGTAATCCTGAATCGCTGCCACCATATCATCCGGCGACAGAAAACTGTCATCCTGACAGTCAACGATCGACGCGATTGTTTCCCCAGACGCCTGCCCACACAATTCTCCATAAGACATATCCGGTGCAAGCTGTCCCCTCACAGACTGAATCATCCAGAGACCCATAATATTTGTCAGATACGTAATCCTGCCGTTATATCCGCCCTCATTCGTAAAATTCGCCCTTTTGCTCTCTTTGGAACAGTCCGCATTCGCCCGCTCCACACCCATTAAAGACCATGTGCCGGAACTGATGTAGCATGTGTCCGCTTCATTGGAAGGAACAGACATCACTGCCGACGCCGTATCGTGAGTAGGCGGCAGCACAACCTGACAATCATATCCTACAAGCGCCTTTACTTCCTCCGTTAAGGAGCCAACTGCCGTGCCTGGCATATGTATTTTCTGAAACATGGATTTATTGTAGCCAAGCATTTCTATAAGCTCGTAATCCCAGTCTTTCGTCACCGGATTTAAAAGCTGGCTCGTGGTCGCTTCCGAATATTCCTGTACCATACTGCCACAAAGACGATAATGAAAATAATCAGGAATCATCAGCATTGCAGACGCCTTTTCCATATACTCTGGCTGCTGCTTTTTAAGCGCCATAAGCTGATATACCGTATTATAAATTGCTTTCTGTATTCCTGTTCTCGCATACAGATCTTCCTCACTGATCACCTCATAAACCGCCTGGTCCATATTGTCTGTCCGATGATCTCTGTAGCCCACCGCCTTTCCAAGCATGTTTCCTTCCTGGTCAAGCAGTACATAGTCAACTCCCCAGGTGTCAATCCCCACACTCTCGGGAATCTTTCCGATTTCACGGCATTTTTTCATGCCGGTTATAATTTCATTGAAGAGACGCTCCACATTCCAGCAAAGCATTCCGTCCTCATTATCCATACCGTTCCAAAAACGGTACACTTCCTCCAATACAATCTTTCCATCCTGTAAACTGCCCAGTATATGCCTTCCGCTGGACGCACCGATGTCTATTGCCAGAAAATATTTATCCATTCTGCCCGCCCTTTCTAGAAAATACCTAAAATTTTATCACGGAATGTGTTGTAAAGCCTGTCATAATCCGTATAGTCTATATTGCTGTCCTTAAATTTTTTTCTCCATGTATCCCGGATTCCTGATGCAATTAAATCAGCCGCTTCACTTTCTGTAAGCAGGATCGCCGGAAATACATAATAAATCATAAAAAAGTTTAAATCCGCCTGTGTGCGGGGTCTTATCCTGCCTCTCACGGAAAAATTCTCTTCCACGGCAGATGTAAAGACCTCCGCAACCTCTCTGACCGCTTCTTCCCTGTTCTCTCTTTCAACCACATACTGTGCCATCTCCTGGAAAAAATGGTCATTTTTCTCACGGAAACTCTCCATATTCTTCTTATAAGACGGCTTCTTCAGTTTCTTCATCATATCCACCATCCCGTCAAAAATGGTTTCTACATGATTCAGCATATCCTTCCTCCAATTCGTATGGCACAGCCATACATCCAAAACGTGTATGGTCGTTCTCATGCCTTTCTATTCTGTGACTACCACACCTTTTTGCAGCATCACATTCGCATAAACAGCCGATTCGCCCGTTGCAATAATCGCATAAGCGGTTTTTGCCTCCTCATAGAATGCAAAACGCTCAATATTGCCTACCGCCTTCTCGCCTCTTTCATCATGCTTTTTCACAATTTCCTTATAGGTGTCCCAGATCGGCGTTTCCACAGGATCTCCGGGCATCACTTCCATCAGATTGACCGGTTGTTCCACATAAGTATCAAGTGGGAATACCTGCAGAATTGCGTCAAGCAGCTCCGGCACGCCATGTCCGTCGCAGCGCACTACAATTGCATTTTTTCCCATAGACTCTGCCGGGAAATTACCATCGGCAATCACAAGCCTGTCACTATGTCCCATTTCCGCCAGAACTTTCAACAATTCAGGCGAAAGAATTTTCGGAATACCTTTTAACATTTTTTCCTCTTTTCTGCGCAGCTTTTCTCTGTAGAAATTTTGCGGAACGCTGCGCGGACGCAAACTTCACAGTAAAGTCTTCATGTTTTTTTAAAAGGGGACAGGGATATCACATCCCTGTCCCCTTTTCACAGCTCTCAAAAGATTACATTCCCTGAATTAGTCATACAGGTTAGGAGCGATGGAATTGTCTTCCATATTCGTGCTGTCATACCAGTATCCCTGTGTAGGAACATCAGATACTGTCTCGCCATTTGCAATCTTTGTAAGAATCTCTACAGTTGTCTGACCCATTGCCAGAGGAGACTGTGTCACAGCGCCAAACATTTTGCCGCTTGTGATCGCGCCCTTGATAACGGAACCAGCATCAAAACCTGCTGCCAGGATTGAAGATGCAGGATCTGTTCCAAGTACATCAAGATTCTCGTTTGCTGTCAGGATGCCTTCTGCTGCAACCTGATTGGAACCAAACATACCAATTGTATCAGCTTTGTTCAGAATAACAGATGCTTCTGTTGCACACAATTCAACTGTTGTCTGTGCCGGAACTGCAACTTCGATGATAACGTCTGCACTTGCCTCGTCACCTTTGTCTTTGCAGTTATTTACATAATACTCATTTCCGATAACAGCTACAGTCTTTCCATCTGCACTTGCCAACTCTGCAAACTTGTCAATAAAGCCAAGTCCACGGCTTGTGATAGACTCAGATGTTGCTTCCTGGTTTACTTCACCGATTCTTACAGGAGCAGTTGCGCTTGCAATCTTATCCTTCAGAGCAGGATACAGATTTTCTGCTGCCGTTGCGCCTGCCGCATAGTTATCCGTTGCAACTGTCGCATATACGGAACCATCCGGAGCGTCCGGAATACCGGAGTCAAAACATACTACAGGAATTCCTTTATCAAGAGCTGTCTGCAGAGAATCAAGACATGCATCCTGATCACATGCTGCAAGACCGATTCCGTTCGGAGCTGCATTGATTGCATTGTTCAGCATGTTCACCTGATCTGCGATATCACTTTCTGCATTAGGACCTGTACAGTTTACTTTCACACCCAGTTCTTCTGCCTTCTGATTTACACCGGTAACAGCTGCCTGCCAGTATGATGACTGATAGCTCTTAACAATGATTTCAAAGCTATAGTCTCCGCCTGCTGCTGCACCGTCTGCTGCCGGCTCTTCTGCGGGTGCTTCTGCCGCATCATCTGCCGGAGCCTCTTCTGCGGGCGCTTCCTCTGCCGGAGCTTCCGGCGCCGGCGCTGCTGCTTCCTGTGAGCCGCATCCTGCAATAAGCGTTGCCACCATTGCAGCGCTCAGAAGTGTTGCTAATACTTTCTTTTTCATCTTTCATCCTCCTTTAGATTTTGGATTTCTTTTTGCTTTTATATGTAGCCGCCTTTTCAGGCGGCGGCATACCGGATTAACAGTGAACAGTTTTTAAGCTGTCTCCTTCTTTCGTTTCATAATGTCAACCATAACGGCGCTGATCAATACAAGTCCCGTGATAATCTGCTGCCAGTTTGCCTGTAACCCAATATAGGGCAGGCCTGTTTTCAGCAGACAGATAACAAATACACCAATTAACGAACCTTCAATACTTCCGAATCCGCCGCTTGCGGATACGCCGCCGATGATGGCGCCGCCGATTGCCTCAAGCTCAAATCCGGCTCCCGTACCCGGCTGTACCGTTGAGAATACCGCTGAATAAGCGATTGCTGCCAATCCAGCGAAAAAGCCTGAAATCACGTAAGCCATAATATGATAAAATCTCACATTGATCCCGGAAAGAATCGTTGCTTCCTTATTGCTTCCGATTGCAATCGTATAACGTCCGATCTTCGTATGATTCAGAACAAACGCCATCAATACTACGAGCAGCAAAACCCACAGGAAACCAAGCGGAATCTTCGTGCCGTTCACCGTTATCTTGAAAATATTACGGAACCAGCTTCCCGGCGCTCCCGATGTAGGCCATGAAATACCAAAGCCTTTTGAAAAGATAGAGCCAAGCCCTCTTGTGATCATACAGGTACAAAGTGTTGCCAGGAATGGCGGCAAATCCATAACGGAAACAAGCACACCATTTAACAGACCGATTGTGATGCTAAGCAGCAGCGTCACAAGAATTCCGGCCCACACAGGCCATCCCTTCTGTACAATCAGGAACCCGCCTGTTAAAGAATAACAGATCAGGCCTGTACCAATGGAAAGGTCTACACCGCCTGTAATCAGCGGAAATGTTACACCAATCGCCATAAGCGCGATGTAATATGAGTAGTCAAGAATACTCATTACCGTCGTATATTTTCTAAAGTCAGGACTTACAGCACTGAAAAATAGAATCAATCCGATTACGACCAGAAGAACGATAAACTTCTGACCGCCCAGCCTTGAAATTACCGATTTATTTTTACCCATGTCCTCTTCCTCCTAACCAATTTCTCGTGTTGCCATATTCATAATTGTTTCCTGTGCAGCCTCCTCAATGCCGATCTCCCCGGTCTTCTTGCCTTCGCACATAACTACGATACGGTCACTCATTCGCAGTATTTCAGTCATTTCGGAAGAAATCATGATAATTGCCTTGCCTTCCTCAGCCAGCTTATTCATCAGCTTATAAATCTCATTTTTAGCGCCGACGTCAATTCCTCTCGTAGGTTCGTCAAAGATCAGAATATCACAGTTTCTTACAAGCCACTTGGCAATAACGACCTTCTGCTGGTTTCCTCCCGAAAGATTTACTACAAGCTGATCGACACTTGGTGTCTTGGTTGCCAGAGATTCCACATATTTCTGCGCAACATCTTTTTCTGCTTTTTTATCAATGAACAAACCTTTCGTATACTTCTCAAGCGTAGCCATCGTGGAATTCTCTGCAACAGTTTTCTGTACAACAATACCAAAACGCTTTCTGTCCTCGGACAGATATCCGATTCCGCATTTTACCGCATCTTCCGGCGTATTAATTGTGACTTTCTGACCGTTAATGTAAATATCCCCGCTCTCTTTCGGGTCCGCTCCGAAGATCGCCCTGGCCGTCTCGGTACGTCCGGCGCCCATCAGCCCTGAGAAACCGAGAATTTCTCCCTTGTGAAGTTCAAAGCTTACATCCTGCACCATCTTGCCCGCGTTCAGGTGTTCTACCTTCAGCACAACCGGCGCGCCTTCCGGCACCATACTGTGTTCTTTCGGGTCCTCATAAATTACACGGCCTACCATCATGTTGATAATATCATTTTTGGTACAGTCCTTTGTAATCAGCGTGCCAACATATGTACCGTCACGCATAACCGTAACACGGTCCGTAATCACCTTAATCTCATCCATACGGTGTGATATGTACACAATACCCAGCTGTTGTTTGCGCAGATCCTTAATGATCTTAAATAATTCCTCAATCTCCGCCTCTGTCAGAGCCGCTGAGGGCTCATCAAAGATGATAACCTTCGCATCATGTGAAATTGCCTTTGCAATCTCGCACATCTGCTGTTTTCCTACCGTCAGATTACTCATTGTCTCTGTGGGGTCAATATTGATATTCAGACGGTCAAAAAGTTTCTTCGCCTCTTCGTTCATCTTTTTGTCATCAATGCGAATTCCCTTTTTGAATTCCCTTCCGATAAAAATATTCTGCGCAACTGTCAGATGCCCCAGCATATTAAGCTCCTGATGCACGATTACAATGCCTGCACTCTGCGCTTCTCTTGTATTATGAAATTCAACCTCTTTCCCTTCATAAGTAATTGTACCGGAATCTTTTTTATAGATACCTGTCAGCACCTTCATCAGTGTGGATTTTCCCGCACCGTTTTCTCCCATCAGCGCGTGGACTTCCCCTTTTCTAACCTCGAAATTCACACCGTCAAGAGCACGTACGCCGGGAAAAGATTTTGTAATTCCCTTCATTGTTAAGATTACATCGCCCATTCTCTTACCTTCACCTTTCTGTCTGCTTCGCTTATTTCAACCTTCTGCATCAATTCTTTCTGCGTCTTGCAGTAACGTCCGCGTAAACCGCCACAATAACGATCAAGCCTGTAATAATAAGCTGATAATCCTTTGTAAAGTGAAGTGCAAGAATACCTTCCTGCAAAAGAGCAATAATAAATACGCCGATTACCGTACCGCCGATCGATGCCAGACCGCCCGCCATAGACGTGCCTCCCATAACGCATCCCGCAATCGCCTCATTGTTGTACTGATCACCGTAACCTGGCTGAACCGTAGTGTAAGCCGCCACAAAAAAGATAGCCGCAATTCCAACGAGTGTACCACAGATTATGTACGCAAGCATTTCCCACTTCTTAATATTCACACCGGAAAGCCTTACTGCTTCCTTGTTGCTTCCAAGACTCAGTATGTAACGTCCGGCTCTTGTTTTATTTAATATGATCGAACAAATAACTGCAAATGCCAGAAAAATAACAAGTCCGACCGGAAAATCCCCCACTTTGACAAGGCTTCTGAACCATCCTTCCGGAGTCGTGCCCTGCGGCCAGCTGACGGATTGTGTCTTCGTGAACACAGATGCAATACCTTTTGCAATATTCATGCTCGCCATCGAAACAATAAACGGCGGCACTGACCAGTATGCTACAAGATATCCGTTAAAAACGCCGAACAGCGTGCCTACCAGAATACTGATGACCAGGCTCAATGCCACCGGCACACCATATGAAGTGAGGCAGTACCCGGATATCAGTGCCGAGCAGAACATGACAGGACCGATGGAAAAGTCGATGCCTCCCGTCGCAATTACAAATGTGACTCCAAGTGATAAAAAGCCCAGGAAATAAGCATAGTTCAATGCGCTTAAGATTCTCGGAAGACCTGCAAAATTCTTACTTGTCAAAGAAAAAAGCAGATACATCAGCAAAAGTACACTGCACAAAATAATTCTGTTAAATCCCAGTTTTTTTACAATTGGATTTTCTTTGATTCTTCCCAATTTTTTCCCTCCTAACTACAGGTACACGGAACCACTACAAAAGTATCCATATCCTGATTGATCTGTTTAGGT
This sequence comes from bacterium C-53, assembly GCA_003612525.1. Lineage (GTDB taxonomy): Bacteria > Bacillota > Clostridia > Lachnospirales > Lachnospiraceae > C-53. The sequence goes on from RAZD01000011.1 coordinate 54,663, forward strand.
ATCACCTTCTGCTCCCGATCCCTGTTTTTCGTACTTTCAGGCTAAGCGAAACGTTCCACCCTGTTTTCTTTATTATAACAAAAAGAACATACTGTTTCAATGTTGACATATGCGACATTTACAGAAAACAATATCACAATATTCACTTTTTTAACAGCAAAAAACTTTATATACCATTATTTTCACTTTTATTACATAAAAATAATCTTCTATCCGCCATTTGCCGCACTCACTTCCGACGTGACTTTGGCGATCGAATTCCCCGTCCTGACGGAAGTATTCATAACGATTTCCACCGGAGGTGTTTTCTCCTTGCTGCCGATATGATGCAGCAGAATCTCCACCGCTTTCTCTCCCATATCCCGCATGGGCTGCACCACCATATATAATTGCGGCTTTACCAGATGGGACAGAATTAAATCATCAAATCCAAACAGGGAAATATCTTCCGGACATCGTATGCCAAGTTCATTGATTGATATAACGGCCCCGAGACTGATTTCATAATTACACAGAAGCACAGCCGTCGGAGGGTCTTTTAGGCAAAGCAGTTCTTTCATGCTCGCCTGTCCGAATTCAATCGAATGACACCCCTGTTTTTGATAACTCCCGACAATTTCAAGTCCTGCCTGCTCCATTGCATCCAGATACCCTTTATACCGTTCATACCCGGTATACTCATGTTCACTGTCCGAACATATAATTGCAATCTTTCTGTGATTGTGGTTTAACAATATTTTTACCGCCTCAAATGCTGCTTTGCGGTTGTCAATTCTGACACAGTCAAACGCCCCCTCCGAAAGTGAACGGTCAAGCAGTACAACAGGCACATCCGCATCTCTGGCAGGATTCAAAAAATCCTGTTTTCTGGAAACAGGGACCACGATAATGCCATCTACCTTCTTTTTCAAAAGAAACCGGATGTTTTCCGCCTCAATCTTTTCATCGTTGCAGGAGTCGCAGATGAAAATTCCATACCGCTCTTCCCGCAATGCATTTCCGATATGGTGAAGCAACGTACCGTTAAAAAGACTTTCCACGCTGTACACTACCACGCCCACGGTTCTCGTTCTGTTCGTTACCAGCCCTCTGGCAATCTCATTGACCTCATAGTGCAGCTCCTGAATCGCCGCCTCTATTCTGGCCTGGTTTTCCGGCAGTACATTTCTGCCGTTTAAATATTTTGAAATCGTAGAAAGAGATAATCCTGTCTTTTCTTTGATGTCACGTATTGTTGCCGACATAATTAACCTCCGTGTGCCTTTTCGTACAGCCGGCACCTGATGCATCCGGATAAAAAGAAAACAGGGTCCGTTATAAGGGCCCCGTTTTTCCTTATTCCTGGTTTTGATGTACCATTTCCATTACATACCGGTCTATTTAATTGTCTTATACAGCGGACCGTACGCATCACATGCTCTGAAATCCTGTCCTTCTCTGTCGGAACCGAATGCGTTCCATGCTGCCGGACGGAAAATCTTCTCATTCGGAACATTGTGCATACATACCGGGATTCTTAAAATGGATGCGAGTGTAATGATATCCGCACCAATATGCCCGTAGCTGATTGCGCCGTGATTTGCGCCCCAGTTATTCATTACATCATACGCTGTTTTAAAATATCCCTCTCCTGTACATCTCGGTGCAAACCATGTACATGGCCATGTATAATCGGTACGTTTCCAGAGTGTATCCGATACCTGCTCCGGAAGATGTACGGTCCAGCCTTCCGCAATCTGGAGAACCGGTCCTAAATTCTTTACAAGATTCAGACGAATCATCGTAGCAGGCATTTCTGCTTTCGTCTCAAATCTGGAAGAGAATCCGCCGCCGCGGAAATATCCGTTGTCCGCCGCACACCACTCTGTTGCATTCATGATGGCATCCTGATCTTCCTGTGTCACTTCATACCACGGTTTGATCACGCTGTTGCCATCGGCATCCTTTGCCTCGCCGCAGGCATCAAGACATGCCGCACCGGAATTGATCAGATGGATAAATCCGTTTGCCTCTTTTGCATGTCCTTCTATGTCATAGCCGGTAACTCTCTTTACAGCTTCTCCGCTCCAGTAAGTACGCACATCTGCAAAAATCTGCGCACGGTTTGTGAGAAGTTTCATAAAGAGCATTCCAAGCCCGTTCAAAACATCATTTTCCGTTGCCAGAATATACGGCTCTCTCGCACCGTTCCAGTCGAAGGAAGTATTTAAAAGCGCCTCCGGGAAATCACAGTTCGGATAGAAATCCGTCCATTGACGCTGTCCCTGGAAACCTGCTGCGATCGCGTTATGTCCTACCATCTCTTCCTCACAGCCTTCCGGAAGATTCTGGCTGCCGTTCATCAGGTCTTTGATGATTACCATCATTTTGACAACAAACTCCCATGTCTTCTCTTTCTCTTCATCGGAAGCTTTTACGAAATCAGGATTCTTGTCGTAACCTTCTTTACATTTCTCTTTCGTCCACTTAAGCGCCTTTTCATATTCCGTTTTATCATAAATCTCTTCCGTCATGCGCCGGATCACTTCCACTTCATCTACAGATTCCACACGCATGCCAAGATATTCTTCGATAAATGCCGGGTCAATGATGGAGCCGCCGATACCCATTGTAACGGAACCAATCTGCAAATAAGATTTTCCTCTCATAGTAGCCGCTGCAACCGATGCACGTCCGAAACGGAGCAGTTTTTCCTTTACGTCGTCCGGAATGGATGTGTCATCCGCATCCTGCACTTCATGCCCGTAAATGCCGAAAGCCGGAAGGCCTTTCTGTGCATGGGTAGCCAGCACGGAAGCAAGATATACGGCGCCGGGACGCTCTGTTCCGTTGAATCCCCATACGGCTTTGATCGTCATAGGATCCATATCCATCGTCTCTGCGCCATAGCACCAGCACGGAGTCACGGTTACTGTAATATCAACGCCCTCTTTCCTGAACTTTGCAGCGCAGGCAGCCGCTTCTGCGACACGTCCGATTGTTGTATCGGCAATCACAACCTTAACCGGCTCTCCATTTGAATATTTTATATTCTCTTCAAATAATCTGGCAGCTGATTTTGCCATATTCATCGTCTGTTCTTCCAGAGATTCCCTGACCTTCAGTGCACCTCTTCTTCCATCAATGGTAGGTCTGATTCCAATTACAGGATAATCTCCGATCAATCTGCTCTTTGCCATTTTATAACCTCCTTCAAAAGAAATAATAAACCGCCGTGTGCGGCACTATTTACATTATAAAGACTGACAAATAAAAACAAAAGTGATATAATAACAAAAAATGCAACAATATTCACCTGTTTATAAGGAGCATACTTCATGAAATATCTTGATTATAAAGAGCGCAGGGAACAGGGAACCTTCAACTTTCCCATTGCTTTTTACCACCAAACCTCGCACAGCCCGCGTTACTACATGCCGTATCACTGGCATTCCCATTACGAAATCATACGTATTATCTCAGGAGCCTTCCACCTTACCTTAAACAGCAGCACGCGTACTTACCATGAAGGGGATGTGGTCTTCATTATGGACGGCACGCTGCACGGCGGTAATCCGCAAGACCAGACGTGTGTCTATGACTGCATCGTTTTTGATTTGCAGATTCTGCTAAAAGAAAATCATGCATGCGCAAAAGCCATCCATGACATTACAAATCATAAGATTGTTGTGCATACGCTGATCTCGGAAGCAAGCCCCCTGATTCTTCCAATCGTGGACAACCTGACCGACGCGCTCTCAAGCAGGCAGACCGGCTATGAATTTATGACACAGGGATGTCTGTATCAGTTCTTCGGCGTCATACTGAAAGATCATCTCTATGAAGAAAATTTAAGCGATACCGCCGACTCCGGCCGGCTCAACTCGATCAAAAATGTGCTTGCCTATATTTCCGAGAATTATTATAATAGTATAAGTCTCGGCAGCCTGGCAAAAGTCGCCGGTATGAATCCAAAATACTTCTGTCGCTACTTCCGGAGCATGACGGAACGCACCCCGATTGATTATCTGAATTACTACCGGATTGAATGCGCCTGTGAGATGTTGTCCACAAAAAATATTTCCATAAAGGAAGCGGCAATTTCCTGCGGTTTTAATGACGAAAGTTACTTCATTAAAATTTTTCATAGATATAAGGGAATTACACCGAAACAATTTATGAAAGCCGAATTCTGAAATTTCGGAGTGACGGCATGCAGCCGCTCTCTGACAGCGCAAACCTAAAAGGAGAAAACATAATGAAACAACTTGTACACTATATTCCACTCCCAGGTCTGTTCCTTCTTCTTACCCTGATCTTTACCGCCTGCGGCAGCAAAGAACAGACGGATACGGTTTCTCTCGACTGTCCCTTTACGGAAATGAGCTGGGAAAGCACCGTGGACGACGTGATTGCTTTGGAAGGAGATGATCATACAACTTACGACTCCGTATATGGCGGAACCTGCTATACCTATCCGAAAGAACATGAAGGACTCACCGGAACGGTCAAATATATGTTTGACGATAAAAACCGCCTTATGTGTGTGGCATGGGCCTGTGGCTTTGACAATACCGAAGAACTGCAGAACCTGTACGATTCTATCAGCGCAGATGTGAACGGACGATTTGGCGAGAGCAGTTATAATGCGGACAATCCGGGCAATTTCGGGAACGTATGGTATCTTGACAGCGGAGATATCGTCCTGAGCACAATGATTACCTCCGAAAACAAAGCGCTGCAATATGCATATCTGCATCCGCTTGTATCAAATAAAGAGCCAAAGCAGGAAAATTGATTCCCGCTTTGGCTCCTTACACGAAACATACCATGCTTATTCTCAGCAGACTTCTATGCTTTTCATAAATACCTCATCACGGGCAGATGTCACCTTTACAAATAATCGTTTCGTACAGGATTCGATCTCTCTTGTCAGTGGATTCTGTCCTTCAAACGGATCTGCCAGCCGGCAGATTCTGCAATTTCCAATCGTTGTTCCCTGATAAAACGGAAATTTATTTCCATCCTCCGTTTCCGCTTCTATCTGAAAACTTTCCACCCGCTGTCCTTTTGCAATGTCTTCCCTCAGAATAATATACTTAAAGTCATTGCACGGCTGGTCAAACTCAATTTCATATCTAGGCTGCGTAGGCCAGGCTTCTTCCAGTTTCCTTACAGAAGCCGGAATCCGGCGGCCGAACTCATGGTCCAGCAGTTCCTTAAGCTCCATTAATCTCCTGACATCCCTTTCATCGATCAATCCGTCCCGATTGGGTGGAATATTCAGATGAAAGCAGCAGTTGGCTCCTACTGACGTCACGTATGTGTCAAACAGCCTGTCGAGACTGTGAGGTTCTTCCTCCTCATGCCAGAACCACCCCGGTCGAATCGACATGTTAATCTCTGTCGGAGTGAACGTCAATCCCTTTGAATACATAATATTTTCCTGCGTCCCCAGACTCTGGCACGTATTATACAGGAAAGAAAGATCTCCCTCCCCCGCCATCGGACCGGCGCCGGTCTGAACAGGGCTGAACGTACATAATTCAGACGGCACAACTGCCCATTCCGCATGTCTCGGCGTCCCGGCTTCATTGCCGCACCAGCGGACATCTGGTCCAAAGTCATTGAAAATCACTGCATTTGGCTGATATTTGCGAATCATTTCGATATATCTTTTAAAATCATACTTCTGCTTCTTCCCGCCAAGGCCTTCTCCACAGGCATTGTCAAACCACACGTAAAATAGTTCGCCATACTCCGTCAGGAGTTCCTCAAGCTGATTGCAGAAGTAATCGTTATATGCTTCCGTCCCGTAAAGTTCACTGTTCATATCCCACGGCGACAGATAGATGCCGAATTTAATCTTTCCTTTCCGGCACGCTTCCGACGCCTCACGCACCACATCCCTCCTGACAGGAGAATTTTTTACGCTGTGTTCGGTATATTTGGACGGCCACAGGCAGAATCCATCATGATGCTTTACCGTCAGCACCATTCCTTTCATCCCGGCCCGCCGAATCGTATCCACCCACTGGCCACAGTCCAGTTTTTGTGGATGAAAGACCGCTTCCGGTTCGTCTCCCTGCCCCCATTCTCTGCCGGTAAATGTATTTGGCCCAAAATGCACAAATGCATAAAACTCCATCTCATACCAGTCAAGCTGCCTTGCCGCCGGCTTCACCGCCGCCGCTTCTTTTAAAAATGTATACATGATGCAACCTCCATGAAACGTTCCTCTTTCTTATGAATACTTTTCCGCTTTTTTCTTCGCTTTTTCCCACTCTGCGCCGTACCAGTCCATCACTTCCTGAATCCCCATCCGGTCAAATTCTTTCATCGTTTCTTCCTTCAACGCTTCAAATTTTGCAGAGTCAGGCGCCAGAATGATCTTGGATGCCTGCGAAAGCGCATATTCACTCAGGCCCGCCTCAATACGCGAGATATCATCCGGAGCCGCCGGCATCAGTGCAACCGTGAAGGCATCCGTATTGCTCTGGTCCGAAAGTCCGTACGTTTCACGATACCGGGCAAAAATCTCATCCGGATACTTCACTCCATAATATTCTGAAAAGTCTTTCTGACAGGTGGTAAGCACATTTTCATATACGGACGGGTCCATAAACAGACTAAGTGTTTTTCCATCATCAGGATGTATGACATAATTGCCAAGCCCTACTATATTACGGTCAAATCCAAGCCCGCTTTCCTTCCATGCCGTTCCATTTTCCAGATACAGATCAATGCTTTCCTGTGTCAGAGACGGCGTTCCGTCCTCCGTATTGTAATCCACACCTTCCACGCCGCTGTAAAGCTCCCTGCATCCGTCATAAGAATAAATATAATTCAAAAATTCCATGGCTTTCTGGGGATAGGCAGACTTTGAACTGATGCCAAAGCATTTGTCAATCCATCCCGCTGTGCAGTCGGTTCCGCCCCAGTGATTTGCCCAGGCAGTGGGAATCACTTCATAACCGGCAGCTTCATTAAAATGATCGCTGTTAAAACTCCCCATTGCAAACACAGCAGGTCCTGTCAGCAATTGTCCATTGCTTGCTTTCGCCTTATAATCATCAAAATTCGTCACAAACGCGTCGGGATCCAGAATGCCTTTCTGGTTTGCCTTGAAATAATAGTCCATACTTGCCCAGAACAGGCCATCCTCCTCGAGAAGATTGCTGTACTCCATCGTTGACGGCTGAAACAGCCCCGTAGCCGCACCGCTTAATTCATTGTAACCGTAGTAGCACGCCAGAGGGAACTTATAACACCACATACCCCAGTCCGAGAACATGGATACCCCATAAACAGGAAGTCCTGAATCGGTTTCGGGATGCGCCTTTTGCATGCTGCCAAGCATATCCAGCCACTCGTCAAGGTTCTCTGTTTCCGGATAGCCCATTTGAGCATAATAATCCCAGCGTGTGATCGGTCCCATACTCTGATAAACGCCCTGTGAATCCACGCCGATCTGACAGGGCAGGAAATAGAGTGAGCCGGTTCCATTGCTCCAGTTATCTCTGCTGAAGGCAACTGTTTCAGGAATATTCGCCGCAATGTCTGAACCATATGATTCAAGCATATCATCCAAAGGCGCTACAACGCCGCCCTGGATGAGCTGATCAAAATAAGTCGTGGACGTAAGTACCAGGTCAAAACCATCCCCTGATGCAATATAGACATTATATTTGTCCGTATCCGCTTCAATCAAATTGATCTTAACTCCGATTCTGTCCGCCATCGCATCCATTACATGTGTATCCGGATATTCCGACAAGTTGCTGGATATTTTCGTGGTCAGAATATTCAGTGTCACCACATCCGTACTCTCTGTCCCAACGCCCGTATCCGATGTTTTGACAGACTTGTCCGAAGCGCCGCAGCCTGCCAGAATCGCAGCCGTAAGCATCATACTTAAGAACGTTTTTCCTGTATTTCTCCATCTTTTTTTCATATTCATCTCTTTCCTTTCGTTGAATCACCCATGAATTATCTGGCCAAAGGCGTGCATTCGTATGTCTGTTCTCCTCCGGCCGTTGTCTCTGTTTTCTTTTGGTTTCCCCTCCTTCCTGCTATCCGGAAGCAAAAAGACTGCATTTGTCCCATCATCCTTTTACGGCTCCCAGCATGATTCCCTTCACAAAATGTTTCTGCATAAACGGATATACGAACAGAACAGGCAGGGTCGCCACCATAGTGATTGCCATACGCACAGATTGTGCCGTGACGCTTGTACCTCCCAGTCCATGCTGCAGGGATGAAGCGCTCATCTGCGATATCTGGCTTGCCTGATTCAAATACTCATAAAGCATAAGCTGCAGAGTCTTCAGTCTGTCTGACTGCACGTAAATATAATTGTCAAACCAGTTATTCCATTGTGCCACAGCCGAAAATACCGTGATGGTTGCAAGTATCGGTTTCGACAGAGGAAAGATGATTTTAAAGAAAACCGTTATATAACCTGCACCGTCAAGCTTTGCGCTTTCCTCAAGGGAAATCGGAAGACTTTCGATAAATGTTTTCAGAAGGACCACATAATACGCGGAAATCGCCCCCGGTATGATATAAACCCAAAAAGTATTGGTCAGATGATACGCTCTCATCGTTAGATAATACGGAATCAGCCCGGAATTAAAATACATGGTTATGATTACAAACCGATAAATATATTTCCTGCCATACAACTCTTTTGTAACGAGATAGGCAAAAAATGAACACGCAGTCACCGTAACCACAGTCCCAATCACAGTTCTTGCAAGCGACACGGCAAATGCCCTTATAATACCGTCCAGCTTTACAACTTCCATATAATTTGTCAATGTCACTCCTTTGGGGAACAGGCTTATCCCTTTCTGCGCCAGAGCCGAATCACTGATCGAATAAATGAACACATAATAAAATGGGTAAAAGCAGATAAACATCAGTAAGATCATGATCAAATAAGTAACGCCGTAAAAAAACCTGTCATTCCGTTTTGTTGTTTTTTGCATTTCCACACTTCTCCTTTCCTAAGTTATCTGTTACGTCAAACTTCACGTTATTCTTTCCAGGCATGTCCCCGGAAATTTACCTTACACCAGACTTTCCCCGCGCAGCTTCTTAGAAATCCCGTTGACACTGAATAAAAGAATAATGCTCACAAGCGATTTAAAAATTCCAACCGCCGTCGCGTAGGAGTAATCCTGTGTAATCAGACCCAGCCGGTATACATATAAATCAAGCACAAGGATTTTATCCGCCACCATGCTGTTATAAAAGGCCAGATACTGGTCAATGCCTAGAGACAGCATATTGCTCACCTGCAAAAGAAGGAGAACAAAAAACGTGGAAGAAATGCCCGGCACCGTAATATGCAGAATTTTGTGAAACCGTCCGGCGCCGTCAACGCTTGCCGCATCGTACAATTCACTGTCAATCCCCGCAATCGCTGCAAAGTAAATGATCGCATTCCATCCTAAAACTTTCCATACATTCAGAATCGTCTGAAACACCCAGGTAATACGGCTGTTTCCCAGAATGTTTCCGGCTGTCTCGATCACTCCTGCCTGAAGCAGCAGCTGATTCACAACCCCTTCCGTAGAAAATAATGCATAGGCAAGCGCGTAAATAATCACCCAGCTGATAAAATTCGGTATGGTAGTGAGTGTCTGCACCACCTTTTTAAACCTTGCAGACGGAAGTTCAGACAGAAAAATAGCAAATATGGCCGGCAGAGGCGTACAGACAAGCCCCAAAAAGCTCATAGCAAGCGTATTTTTTAATACGGACGCCATTTTGTTCCAGTCCTGAAAAATCAGTTTAAAATAAAAAAGCCCTTTAAAATCACAGTCCCATATGTTCAAACCCGGTTTATAATTGACAAAAGCCAATATCCACCCAAACAGTGGTACATAGCTGAAAGCAAATACGAAAAGAATAAACGGGACTGCCAGGAGCGTTAAGATAAAACGCTCCTTTTTCAATCTGAATCTGCCAATCTGAATCATCTTGCTTCTCCTCCTTTGATCTATAAATTTCACTGGTAATATTCGGTAATTTTAAATCATGTCACATTTGCGCATGATAGTCTTCCGAAATTTTCCTTCCTGTCCTTCACGCTTCAAAATTCTTTGTCAAATACATAAAATATTTAATTTTCAATGTTCGTTTGCTTTCGCCCTCTTTCCGTTCCGAAAAAATATCTTTACTTAATCTCTATTATAATTTCATAAGAGAAAAAAAGAAGTGTTTCACTCGACGTATCTTTTTCATATATGTCGCATTAACGAATATATGTTGCAATCCTGTTTTTTCCGGTTTATACTGGAAATAAGAAACTGCCATATTGTCATCCAAATGCTGGAAAGGAGCTGCCTTGCTGATACAGTTTCAATGTCCGAATCTTATCTTTTCAATGGGCGGATATGATTTCCGTATTGCCAATATCATCTACGGAAAACTCGACTACACCATTCCCTGCCACAGTCATAGCAAAAACAGCTATGAAATTCACTATGTCTGCACCGGTCATGGCCATGTGGACATTAACGGCAAGGTGTTCGAAGTGATGCCAAATACTTTGTATACAACAGGCCCATTCGTAGAACATACTCAGATTCCTGACCCCAACGACCCTATATTTGAATATTGTATTTATCTCGAAATCTCAAAAAGTTCGGCATGTTCCGATTCCTCAGAGCGGACTCTAATAAAATTTTTCCGTGAGACCGTTTTCTGGTTAGGGGAAGATACTCAGAATATTCATGATCTGCTCAGAGAACTTTTCTCTGAGCTTGAACGCCAGGACACGGGCTATTTCATTCAGACCATAAGTCTGTTAAAGCAGTTTGTTGTCAAACTTCTGAGAAATTATGAAGTCAAACCGGCCGTACATCGAAAAAACGTATCGTACAGTCTGATTGATAACCAGTATCTGATCATTGAAAAATGTTTTCTCGACGAATACAGCACTTTAACATTAAAGGACTTGTCCGCCCGGCTTGGCCTAAGTACGCGCCAGACGGAACGACTGTTAAAAGAGCATTACGGAAAAACCTTTACACAGAAAAGAATCGACGCCAGGATGTCCTCTGCATCCACTCTGCTTAAGAATCCAGCCTTATCAATCACACAGATTGCGGAACAAACCGGTTATTCCTGCGTGGAACATTTTTCGGCCGCTTTTAAACGCTATTTTGGACAAAGCGCAAGTTCTTACCGGGCATCTGAAATACTCCTGACAAACACCTTGAAAACAGATGCCATAAAATGTTATAATTGCGAATAAAAATATTACATAATTACGGAGAAAGTCATGAAAAGAAAGATCAATCTATGGTTTCCGGCCTTTCTATTGGCCGTATCACTGTCCGGATGTCAAAGCAAAAATCCTGTTTCTGCGGCAAAAGACCCCGTTCCCGATTCTGATACGGTCAATCTGACTGTCTGGGGAGCCTCAGAAGATGAAGAATTACTCCGTCAGATTATAGACGGATTTGAAGAAGAATACCGCGGCCAGGCGGATTTTCTTATTACGTACAGTCCGCAAAGCGAAAGCAACTGTACCAATGAACTAATGGGAGATCTGGAAAACGGCGCGGATGTATTTGCATTTGCCGACGATCAGCTAAACACTTTAGTGGCTTCCGGTGCGCTCGAACCGGTTGAAAACGCGGACACCATAAAAAAAGCAAATCTGCCGGAAGCAGTCTCAGCGGCATCCATAGGTGATACCCTGTATGCCTTTCCACTGACTGCCGATAACGGATATTTCCTCTATTACAACAAAGAATATTTTACCAGGGAAGATACTGCATCACTGGAGCAAATGCTGGATATTGCCGCCCTGCACGGAAAAAAGGTATCAATGGAATGGTCTTCCGGCTGGTACGTGTATTCCCTTTTCGGCAATACAGGACTTACTGTCGGCCTGAATGACGACGGAATCACCAATTACTGTACATGGAACAGCAGAGACGGAAAGATCAAGGGAATTGACGTGGCCCGGTCCATGCTTCATATAGCCGAACATCCGGGCTTCATCAGTACCGATGATGCAGGATTTGTCGAAGGTATCAAAAACGGCACAATCATTGCAGGCGTCAATGGCGTATGGAATGCAGTCGCAGCGCAGGAAGCATGGGGCAGCGGCTTTGGCGCCTCAAAACTCCCTTCGTATCAGTGCGCCGGGCAGCAGGTGCAGATGACATCCTTTTCCGGATATAAACTGATAGGAGTAAACGCCTATTCCAAACACAGGGAGTGGGCATCGAAGCTTGCCGAATGGATTACGAATGAGGAGAATCAGGAACTCCGTTTTCAAATGCGCGCCCAGGGCCCGTCCAATATCAATGCGGCATCCTCCGAAGAAGTGCAAAACTCCACAGCAATCGCTGCACTGTTAGAGCAGTCGGAATTTTCCAGCCCTCAGCGTATTGGCGGGAATTTCTGGGACCCTGTCACCGCATTTACCTCAGACCTCCTTTCAGGACTCCTGACAGCAGAAAATCTTCAGGAACATCTTGATTCCATGGTCGAGGGCATCACTGCCCCATAATATCCAAACTATCCATATCAGACATACAAGGAGTACCTGACACCATGAAAACTATCAGCTTAAAACATCGTTTAATTATACCGATCGCCCTTCTGGGCATTGTTGCACTTTTATCGAACATTCTTTCTATCGTCAATATCCGCAATGTAAACACAAGCGCCTCCAACATTGCCGACAATTATATGGATGGGAAAAGCCGTCTGTCCGAAATCTGTCAATCTTCCATGAATATACATAAAATGGCATTAAGCCACATTGTCGCCACGGATTATAACACTATGATTACCCTTGTCGGGCAGATTAAGGATGAGGAAGCGCTTCTTGACAAGATGCTTGACGAATATGAACGCCATGTCATAACGGAAGACCGCGCGCAGTACGATGCACTTCTGGCCGATTATGATGCTTTCAAGCATGCACTGGTTCACCTTGTCTGTGCCAGTGCAAGCCACCGGACACAGGATGCCTATGCACTCGCAAACGGCGATGTGGCTTCCTGTGCCGAAGCCATAGAAACAGATATTGATTCCCTGACCGATTCTATCAGCAGACAGACGGCAGAGGCACGGTCGCATCTTTCCGCCGTATACCTCACATCTCTTGCCGCTGGCATTACTGCGGTCATTGCCTGCATCCTCCTCGTATTCGCGGACCTGAAAATCATAACAAATTATGTGGTGAAACCGGTCAAGAGCATCCTCAAAACAATCCGCGAAAGTTCCGGAAGCATCAACGATATGACCGATGAGGTATTGAAAAGAACACATGCTTCCAAGAAAAGCGCCGCCGGTCTCTCTTCTCTTTCTGGCCAGCTCCTGGAAGCCATTCAGAAAGTGGCCGGGAATATATCCGTCATCAACGAAAATACGGAAAGCGTCACCCTTGACGTCCATAATATCGCGGAAGAATGCAGTGCAATCACCACTTACACCACACATATGAAAGACCGTGCGGACGCCATGCAGCAGTCTGCACTGAACAGCGTGGAAATTACCGGCGTCAAAGCACAGGAAATCCTGTGTTCACTCAATGATGCCATCGAAAAAAGCAAAAGCGTAAACCAGATTAAGACCTTGACCACCGATATACTGAACATAGCCCAGCAGACACGTCTGATTTCCCTGAATGCCTCTGTGGAGGCTGCAAACGCCGGGGATGCCGGCAAGGGATTCGCGGCCGTTGCAAGAGAGGTGCGTGACCTCGCCAATTCCAGTCAGGAAACTGCAAGCCGCATCCAGACAATCAACAGCATAGTCACCTCCGCCGTGCACAATCTCTCTGAAAATGCACAGCATCTGATTGATTATATGAATCAATCCGTCCTCCTCCAGTTCCAGTCTTTTGTGCAATCCGGAAGCCAGTATAGGGAGGACGCGGCCTACATCCGGGGAGTCATGGACGAATTCCATGAGCGCACCGAACGTCTTAAAACTTCCATGTCCGATATTGCGGATTCCATAGGCTCTATCACCAAAGCTATCAATGACAGCGCCGGTGGAATCGCCGGTGTTGCGGGAAACACCAGGAATCTGGCCGGTGATATGGAAGATATCACACAGCGTATGGGCATAAATCATGAGGTCGTCAAAGGATTGGAGAAAGAGACAGTCATATTTGACAATCTGTAATGCATACACACCATATAATGACAGACTTGAAAAATGAAAAAACTCATGTTAAAATTATTTTCATTACGAAATATTTTATCACTCTACCGGCTTAAAGCAACAAAAAGCCGCCAAATCTATAATTTAATATCTTACCGCAGGAGGAACTTATGAAATTTCTAGTGAATCGAAAGCTTGCCACACGTATCAGCATTATAACAACAGCGATTACATTTATGGGTATGCTTCTGCTCTGGTATGTTGTGTCAAACCGCGTAACTTCAATGGTGCAGAACAATATTACCAACCAGATGATTGACGCCGTGGAATCGAGAGCCTCAATCATAAATGATTATGTGGCTTCAGCAGAAGAATATATGAAAGCCTTTGCATTGGGAAGTGAGGTCCGTGATCTTCTGTCAAATCCGCACGATCGTGATCTGTTGACAAAAGCTCAGAAGTATACGGAAGATTTTGCCGCTGTTAAGGGTATCTTTGAGGGATTATATATTGCCACTCCCCAGACATATGTCATGACGCATACCTCTCATAACGCAATTGGAATCATTACCCGGACCGGCGAATCGCTGAAAGAATTCCAGAATACAATTCTGGCGCAGCCGGAACTTACAAATCTGGGCATTATGAAATCACCGGGAACCGGAAGCATGATCCTTTCCATGTACTATCCGCTCTTTGACGGTCAGGAATGCATCGGCTATGTGGGCGCCGGCGTATACGCCAGCCGATTAATGGATGTATTGCTGGATTTGAATATCGAGGGACTGCCTCACAGCGAATATGTATTTCTAAATGTGGAAACCGGTGAATATCTGTATCATTCAGATGAAGCGCTGTTAAATACACAGACCACCGACAGCGGGTATCTGGAAATTCTCCGCCGCATTCAGACAGACAGAAGCACGCAGGCAGGTACATATTCCTATCAGGATGAAACCGGGACGGACCAACTCGTTGTCTACAAATACCTGAAGGACCGCAACTGGGTCTTTATGGTCCATGACAGTGCAGCGGAAGTCTATGAAAAAGTGTTCACCGTCCGTGATACGGTAGGCATTCTATGTGCAATCGTAGCGGCAGTTATCATGCTTGCCACATTGCTGATCCTGCATCGGGAAGGCCGGGAACTTATGGTTATGGAGAGAGCAATCCGGCGGCTTGGCAATCTTGAACTATCCGCCGACAAGGAACTGGAATCTTTTTACGGCAGAAAAGACGAAATCGGAATGATTGCACAGACCATTCACCATCTCTGTGACTGCCTCCGGAAGACAATTGACGACATCGGACGCATACTAGGCGAAATGGCGGATGGAAATATTGCTGTCGACGTCACAAAAAACGAATCTTATTATATCGGTGACTTCAAAGTCCTTTCCGAAAGCCTGAAAAGCATTCGTCTCCACCTGACAGATGTCATGCGCAATATTACGATTATTGCAAGCCAGGTAAATAACGGCGCAAATCAGGTATCTTCCGGGGCCCAGTCACTGTCACAGGGAACCATGCAGCAGAGGGATTCGATTGACAGGCTTGTATCAAATGTTGCAGATATCACCGAACAGATCAAAAGCAGCGCAGTACGATGTAACAATGCCAGTGATCTCGTTGACCGGGCTGCCGGCTATGCATCTGAGGCTGATACAAAAATGGAGCAGCTCGTCGCTGCCACCAAAAATATTGACCGCTCGTCGGCAAAAATCGGAAGCATTATCAAAACAATTGAAGATATTGCCTTTCAGACAAATATCCTGGCGCTAAATGCATCGGTTGAGGCAGCGCGCGCCGGTGAAGCCGGAAAGGGGTTCTCGGTTGTATCCGGCGAAGTCAGAGAACTCGCCGCCAAATCAGCTGAAGCCGTAGGCAACACAAGCGCTCTGATCGGGCGTTCCATTCAGGATGCAAAGACCGGCACGGAATCTACAAACCTTGCCATTTCAGCAATGCAGGTCATCAATGAATGCATTCAGTCCATCAAAACCTTGATGGATGAAATCGCTCTTGCGAGCGTCCAGCAGTCAGAGATGATTGTTTCTGTGGATCACAGAATCAAGGAAGTTTCCAAAGTCATTCAGGAAAATTCCGCCGCTGCCCAGGAAAGTGCGGCCGTATCCACCGAGCTGTCGAATCAGGCCGAAACACTAAACCATCTGATCAGCCAGTTCCGCATTAGTTAAACGATGTAATACTCAGAACTTTATAATTTCATGAAAACAGGTGCCCGTCGGGGAGAATAGGGAAGTAAGTTGCACTTCACGGTCACGCCGCTGTACAGGAGGAGTGCAGATTCATATACCACTGGGAAACCGGGAAGGTGAATCTGCATGAAGATACCTTAGTCAGAATACCTGCCTGTTTTTAACCAATCATGAGTTACGAGGGATGGCTCCATGATAAAAGATCGGTTTTTACAGACACCTGCGTTTGTTTCAGGCAGTAAAGACCCGGATCTTTTATTTGGACTGCCAGAAATACCCTGGCAGTCTTTTTTATGGCTGAAACACAAACAACCTTGTTTTATCCTGCGAATTGTTCCTCAGGCGCTTATGATGCCACACTACAAAAAGAAATGGAGAAAAAGACATGAAATCAGAACAGAAAAACACAAAAAAAGTAATTTTGGCCCTCGCCGCGCTGCTCATTGTAATTGCGGCATTCTTTGGCATCTATCGTCTCACGAAAGGGACAACCGTTCAGGGCGCAAAGACCATCACAATTGATGTCATACACAAAGATGCATCCTTAAAAACATTTGAGTATCATACAGACCGCGAATATCTCGGAGAAGTGCTCACGGATGAAAAACTCGTCGACGGCGAAGACGGCCCTTACGGAATGTTTATTACAACGGTGGACGGTGAGACTGCTGATGACGCCAACCAGGAATGGTGGTGTATTTCAAAGAATCAGGAGATGCTGAATACATCCGCTGACCAGACCCCGATAGCGGATGGAGAGAAGTATGAATTGACCCTTACAACAGGGTATTAAACCATAATCGCACACTAAGGAGAGCGTACAATCATAATGAAACAAAACCCCCCTTCCAAAAACGTTATTCATATCGTTACCCTGGGATTCTTAAGCGCCATCCTGCTTGTCGGACAGCTGGGGATGGCCTTTCTTCCCAATATAGAGCCTGTCACAACTCTGATTATTCTTTATACGCTTATTTATAAAAAACAGATCTTCCCTGTTATCTATACTTTCGTTCTGTTGGAAGGGCTTGTTTTCGGATTTGGCATCTGGTGGGTAAGCTACTTATACATCTGGAGCATTCTTGCTCTGATTGTACTTTCTCTCCAAAAAATAACCTCCGTTATTCTATGGGCCGTAGTCTCCGGAGCCTTCGGCCTGTTATTCGGCGCTCTATGTGCCATCCCTTACCTGATATCCGGCGGCCCGGGCGCTGCATTTGCTTACTGGACCGCCGGAATTCCATACGACATCCTGCATTGCGCCGGAAATTTCGTCCTCACGCTGACATTATACCGCCCTCTCCTGCATTTGCTGAAAAAACTGAACACCGCTTATTAGACAACCGGCCCTATACGGTTTTGCCGCTACTCCAGTCCGGTCTTTCCCTGCCGTACAGTGGAACAGAATCGGTACATGACCCTCCTCAATCTCCTGAAACAGTTTACGACATCCCGGATTGTCAAATGCCATCTTTCCATACACTTTCTCGATCATCCAGTCCCCATGTGCAGAGATCGTACCAGGATTCATAAGCAGCTTTTCAATATCGATCGGCGCAAATTCCAGTTCTCTCCCGTCCTCCTCATACAATGCACAGATGTGAAAATAATCTGTCCCTGAAAAAACGGGATCCGGAACTGCATTTACTTCTCAATTGCTTCGAAAATCAAGAATCACTTTAAACCGAAGCTTTTCAAACGTTTCCCTGTCAGACTTATCGGTAAAGTTTCCAAGCATCCCGCTTCGGTAAAAAATATGACGCTTTACACTTCTCCCGTCTGCCGACTTATAGCCCCCCTAATTCACGGAAATTCATCGTATTCTGAAACAACGTTTCCCCATCATATTGTTTTTTATCCATTTACAGCCTGCCTTTCTGTGAAAAGGGGGGCTGTGAAAACAGAGTTCCCTCCACTTCTTCACAGCCCCGATATAAGACTCAGAATTTCTCTTTATGCCAGGTCTTTGCCATTTGATTCAATTACTTTTTTATACCAGAAGAAGGAATCTTTCTTCTTCCTGCTCAAATCGCCCGTTCCATCATCGTATTTATCAACATATACGAAACCATAACGTTTTGCCATCTCGCCGGTAGAGGCAGAAACCACATCAATCCATCCCCACGGTGTATAACCCATCAGGTCCACACCGTCTTTTACCGCCTCTTCCATCTGTTCAATATGCTGGCGCAGATAATCAATGCGGTATGCATCATGAATGCTTCCATCCTCTTCCAGTTTGTCATATGCACCGAGACCATTTTCAACAACCATAAGCGGAATCTGGTAACGGTCATAGATCTCATTCAGAGTATAACGCAGCCCTTTCGGGTCAATCTGCCATCCCCAGTCGCTGGCTTTCAAATACGGGTTGCTGACGCCTCCGATCAGGTTTCCGCCTGCCTTCGCATTGACTTCCGGGTCGGCTGACTGGCATACACTCATGTAATAGCTGAATGTGTAGAAATCTACTTTGCCTTCTTTCAGAAGTTCGTCGTCTCCGGCTTCCTTCTTAATTACAATATCATTTTCCTCAAAGAAACGCTCTGAATAGGAAGGATAGTAACCGCGCACCTGAACATCGCCTACAAACCAGTTCATATTTCTCATTGACTGCTGATTCAGAAGCACATCATCCGGATTGCATGTATTCGGATAGCTTGTTGCAAAAAGGTCCATATTTCCCATCTTAAACTGAGGATATTTCTCATGTGCAAGCTTAACCACCTTTGCGCTTGCAACAAACTGATGATGCAGCGCCTGGAAACGAATCTGTTTTTCATCCGGAACTTTATTCAGCGGCCCGCTGTACCCTTTCACCGTGCCCAGAGACAAAACAGCGCCCATCGGCATGGTACCGGAGTTAATCTCATTAAAGGTCAGCCAGTATTTTACCTTATTCTGATAACGCTCAAAAATCGCCTCGCAGTAACGTACAAAGCAGTCAATGACTTCTCTTGCATACCAGCCATTATATTTGTCCACAAGCGCATACGGAATCTCATAATGTGAAATCGTAACAAGCGGCTCAATCTTATGCTTATTCAGTTCATCAAATACTTTGTCATAAAAAGCCAGACCTGCTTCATTCGGCTCTGTCTCCATACCTGTAGGGAAGATTCTCGACCAGTTGATTGACATACGGAATACCTTAAATCCCATCTCCGCCGCAAGAGCAATGTCTTCCTCATAATGATGATAGAAATCCGTTGCCTCACGACTTGGATACAGTGTCCCCTCCTCGAATTCGGGTGTTATCCTTTTGGGCACCGTATGGGAGCCATTTGTACACATATCCGATACGGAAGGTCCTTTGCCGTCCGCATCCCATGCTCCCTCATACTGATTGGCAGCTGTAGCGCCGCCCCATAAAAAATCTTCGCGAAATGTTCTCATCTTTTTCTCCTTTCTCTAAATCAATCCAAAATGTTCAAATGCCTTATATAATCCGTCTTTATCCACATCATCCGTGACATAGTCCGCCATTGCCTTGATTTCGTCTCCGCCGCTTCCCATAGCTACGCCGATCTTACAGTATTCAAGCATTGGGATATCCACCTTTGCATCTCCAAATGCCAGAGTGTCCTCCACATCCGCCCCAAGCTCCTTTAACAATACATCAATCGCATGCGCTTTTGTAACATCCTTTAATCCAAGATCACCAAACAAAGCAATCTCTCCTACGCCGCCCCATGTTCCCGGCGTTAAATCAGGAAATTCCTCCACCGAATCCAAATGGTCCTGATAACTGCCAAGAAGAAAACTTACCTTATTTACATCATCCCGGTACAGTTCCCCGTCAAAAATCATCTCAGGGAAAACATCACGAACCGTTATCTGATCTGCGCCCGCCTTTCCTTTTCTTCTGCTGTACTCCTGAACAGAAACCTCGGCTGCCGTCTCAAAATGTTCACTGGCAAAAAGCCCGTTATTGCTCTCCAGATAGAACTCAAGCCCGCGCGAATGCAGCCAGTCCACAATATGCCGGCACTGCTCCGGTGTAATCAACTGATGCATCACCACTTTACCGTCATTCTCCACATAACTCCCGTTTCCGCCAATCATACCGTCAAGGCCGATTTCCCACAGGTTTGGATACACCTCCGCCCGGCTCCTTCCGGTACAGATATACACCTTATGCCCGTTCCGGCGCGCTTTTCGTATCGCTGTCACTGCAGAATCGGGCAGCTTATTTTCGTAATCCACCAATGTCCCGTCAACATCAATAAACAGTATCTTTCTCATCACAACCTCCATAATTCCACCTTGCAAAAGCTTTCATCCGCAAAGAGAAACCTGTTTTAAAGCGAACTTGTTCATTTAGCATTCTCTGGTGTGAGAAAATCCTGATTTTTCAATCTAATTCTTCCCCATTTGTCGCAATCACGCGCTTATACCACTCAAATGAGTCTTTCCGGCTTCGCTCTAAAGTTCCCTTTCCTTCATCATCCTTATCTACATAGATAAATCCGTAACGTTTGCGCATCTCTCCCGTGCCGGCGCTGACAAGATCGATACATCCCCACGGCGTATAACCAAGCAGCTCCACTCCGTCAATGTTGACCGCGTCTTTCATTGCCTTGATATGCTCTCTCAAATATGCAATACGGTATTCGTCGTGAATGCTTCCGTCCTCTTCTTTCGTATCTACAGCGCCAAGTCCGTTTTCCACGATGAACAGGGGCTTCTGATAGCGATCATACATCGCATTCATTGTAATCCGAAGTCCCAGAGGGTCAATCTGCCATCCCCACTCAGACGCCTCCAAATATGGGTTTTTCAAAGTCGCGAAAACATTCCCTTCCGTCTTCTGGCTGACCTGCGGATCGGCGCTGGTAAGACGTGAAGAATAATAGGAGAAAGAAATAAAGTCTACCGTGTTCTCCTTCAAAATCTGAGCATCCTGCGGCTCCATCTGAATATTGATATTCTCCCGTTCAAACATCTTTAAAGCATAATTCGGGTATGCGCCCCTTGACTGCACGTCAATGAAGAAATAATTCTCTCTGTCCTTCTCCATTGATTTCCATACATCCTGCGGCGCACACGTATTCGCATACGTATTTCCGGCAGCCAGCATACAGCCAATCATAAATCCGGGATTAATTTCATGTGCACGCTTTGTAGCAAGCGCACTTGCTACCAGTTCATTGTGCGCTGCCTGATATTTCACCTGATCTGCATTTTCTCCTTCTTTTATGAGAAGGCCCGCTCCCATAAACGGCAGGTGGAGAAGCATGTTGATTTCGTTAAACGTCAGCCAGTATTTCACCTTATCTTTAAATCTGGTAAAGATAGCCTCACAGTATCTTACATAAAAGTCCACCATTTTGCGGCTGCGCCAGGAGCCATACTCCGTGATCAGATGCATCGGCACATCAAAATGGCAAATCGTGATTAAAGGCTCAATTCCGTATTTCAGACATTCATCAATCATACTCTCATAAAATGCCAGTCCTTCCTCATTCGGTTCCGCCTCATCTCCCATCGGGAAAATTCTGGACCATGCAATGGAAAAGCGGTAACACTTAAATCCCATCTCGGCAAAAAGTTTGATGTCCTCTTTATAGTGATGATACATATCAATCGCCTCATGGCTCGGATACACATGCGCATCATCGCATTCCGTCATCACCATCTTTCCTTCCGCCACCGGAAAACGATCTTTTCCGGCCGGGACCACATCCACATTCGCCAGACCTCTTCCGCCTTCCAGGTATCCGCCTTCGCACTGGTTTGCCGCCGTAGCGCCGCCCCACAAAAATCCTTCTGGTAATCTGCTCATTTCATGATTCTCCTTTCTGGTCTTCTATTAAATTTAATTTTACCATTGCATTCCAAATTCCGTCTTCTAAAACGGCATCTGTCACCGCATTCGCCGTTTCCTTAAGTTCCGGCACAGCATTTCCCATCGCCACGCCGGTTCCCGCAAATTCAATCATTTCAAAATCATTCGGACCGTCCCCAAAAGCGATACAATCCTTCCTGTCAACACCATAATAATCAAGAACCTTCTGCATGCCGAACGCCTTATGGACACCCCGGCAGGTAATCTCCCCGCTGAAATCATCCGGCTTATCAAAGCTCATGCGCGTCACATCAAAATGACCGCCCAGAATCCGCCTCGTCTCACCCACCGTATACCTGCATTCATGATAACAGAATTTCTCAATCTGTTCAATCTTTTCTGCAATTGGCGTACTCTCCGCTTCTGATGAAATATTTTTCTCAACTTCCTCTCTCGACTGATTCCACCTCTCCTGAAGCATCCCGATAAAACGCTCTCTGCTGTCCGGCTCCATTAATACCTCATCCTTTGTCTGCACCATATAGACCAGGTTTTCCTTCCTGCAGAATTCCCATACCTTTCTGGCATCTTCAACCGGCATGTGATGATGGAAAATTTCTTTTCCGGAACACTCTACATATGCCCCGGCCGCCGCAACATATCCATCGAATTCAAGAATCTTTAATTCTTCCGGCATCTGGCTCCGGCTGCGTCCTGTGCAAATAAAAGTCTTATGCCCGTTTCTGCGCGCCATTTTTAAAGCGGCAACTGTCGATTCCGGTATTGCACCGGAAAAGTCTACTAATGTACCATCAATATCAAAGAATACTATTTTTTTCATATTATTTATCCATTTCTGTTAATAAATCCGGGACGCTACCGTCCCGGACTCTTATAAATTACAATGTTTTAGAGAATCGTTATGATCTCATCTCCGGCATTTACAGCTGCTGCGTCATTTGGAATCACATCTGCGAAATCATCCGTATTCGTAACAATCACCGGCGATACCACAGAATATCCCGCCGCTTTGATCTTAGCAATATCAAATTCCAGAAGAAGATCGCCCTTCTTGACATGATCTCCCTGTTTTGCCTTCGGCGTAAATCCATCCCCGTTTAATTTTACCGTATCCATTCCTACATGGATTAATAATTCCACGCCGCCCTCTGCGCTCATACCGATCGCATGCCCGGTCGGGAAGAATGTCTCTATCACACCGTCACACGGTGCATATAATCTGCCTTCCGTCGGTTCGATTGCAAGTCCCTGTCCTAATGCTCCGCTCGAGAATGCCTCATCCTCTACTTCTGACAAAGCCTTTACATTTCCCTTCATCGGAGACATGACTTTGCGAACCTCGTTTCCACCGGCTGTCGCTTTTTTTGCCGGCGCCGCTGACGGTTCATTATCCTTATATGTCATATAGGTGAGCGCAAACGCAACTGCCATTGCCACAATAACTCCGACTGCTCCCCAGATCACGCTTGACACATTGCCCGTCGATGCATCAATCATATTGAAGAATCCGAAAATTCCAAGTCCGCCCATCGTATATGTTTTCACGCTCGTAAGGCCGATGATACCGCCGCCGATTGCCGCTGCGATACAGGAAATGATAAACGGTTTCTTCTTTGGAAGGGAAATACCATAAATAGCTGGCTCCGTAACACCACAGATACCGGAAATAACAGCCGGGAGCGCCAGGCTCTTCAATTTCTTATCCGTTGTCTTCAAATAAACCGCAAACACAACTGCTGTCTGCGCGAACGACGCCGCAAACGATGTGGAAAGAATCTGGTCAAATCCCTGGGTTGACATATTAATGATCGCCAGAGGGACAAGACTCCAGTGCAGACCAAAGATAACAAGCACCTGCCACAACGCACCGATCAGAACACCTGCAACCAGCCCACCGACAACCGGAAGTCCGAATAGCGCACCAAAGAAAAGCTGCAGGATACTGCAAAGCACTGCCGATACCGGTCCGATTACCAGATATGTAAGCGGCACCATGACTACAAACAGAAAAACCGGTACGAAAAATACCTTGATCGTATCCGGAATCACCTTCTTAAGCCACTTCTCAAACGGAGACGCCACAAGCAGGGCAAGAATAATCGGGACTACGGACGAACCGTATCCACTTGGCGGCATGATAACCGGAATTCCGAAAAATGTCGAATAATAATCCATCGAAAACGCGGTTCCTGCAAAAACGGTCCCCATTACTTCATTAGACGTAATGTTCACCATGCTCGGATACAACAAAGAAGCCGCAATGCCAAGTGCGCTGAACTGATTCATATTTAATTTCTTTGCCGCATTAAACGCCAGCACAAAAGGCAGGAAGTAGAAGAAACCGTCGCCTACCGCATACCATAGCTGATATGCACCGTTCGTAGTGGCGTCCATTCCCATCTGTCCCGCAATAAATACCCATAAGGCAAGCACACCTTTAATAATACCTGCACCTGCCAGCGCTCCCAGCGACGGCTGGAAAACACCTGAAATAAAATCGATTACTTTTGCACCTGCACTCATATCGGATGCACCCTCCTCCGATGCCGGAGCGCTTCCTGTAATGTGTGCATGTTCACAGACCACTGCGTACACATCCGGTACATGATTGCCGATAACTACCTGATATTGCCCGCCTGCCTGCATTACCGTGACAACGCCATCGGTTGCCTTTAAAATGTCCGTGTTTGCTTTAGACTCGTCTTTTAGTTTGAAACGGAGTCTCGTGATGCAGTGGGTTAAGCTGATAATGTTATCGCGCCCGCCCACGTTCTGGATGATAATTCTTGCCAAACCATCATACTTGCTTGCCATAACTGTTTCCTCCTAAAAAATTATTTTTTATCTAAAACACGCCAGTGTTTTATACATACTTTAAAAATATATTTTTAGCAATCTAACAATAAATGGGCATAAATTTCCATTACTATACCTGTCTATTCTAGCAAATGATTCCCAATGCATCAAGTCTTTCATTTGGCTTTTTCTATTATTTTTTCTGCTTACCATCCGTTTCGATTCCGAATACGGCCGCTTCCTGTGAAACAGACGGTTCAAACAGCCGTACTCTGATTCTGTTCGTCCTTTATAAAAATATCTGTTCCATTCCCATTCTCCTGACATAATCCACCCACTCATAAATATCTTCCTGATCGTACAACGGATGGGAATCTTTGTCTTTTGCCTTTTTCAATGCAAGCGCCATTAATGCATACTCATTCTCCAGCAATGTATCAAAGACTCCCTGATCGTCCGTATTAACAGAAACGCTCAACGACATATTGGAATCAACGTTTCTCAGCTTTCTCGCATTAAATCTGAGAATCGGATGCTCCTCATACTTTTGGATTGTACCAATTAGATAATTCGATGAGGGATTCGTCTCAATTCCAATTCCTCTGCACACTAATTGACGTATCATGTGATTCTGTATCTGCCTGATCAAACTGCTGTAACTTTGTCCTGCTTTGAATTCCGTAATTTCACTGCCTTTCATACGAACTTGTTTTTCATAATGATATGCATGATATAAGGCTCTGTACCTCTCATTTTTTCTCAGATTATGATCAACCTTATCATTAAACTGATATCTGTCAAATCTCTCCAGTTCTGTATGCGTAATCTTCTTGTTGAACGCTTCTGCATCCAATTTGTACAATCCCGGATGGTCCCCTCTTAGTTTCCAGCTTTGATAATAATCATATATGGATGGCGTAATCCCATCTCCTGCACTATTCCCGAATATTTCTTCATACAAATCATAATACTCTTCTTCCAGTCTTGTTTTCAATGAACTGTCCATCTGACAGCCAAACTCATTTGCTTTGCAGAACAACCAGACAATATCATCAATTAGCGTCTGTTTTGAAATCATCAGTGTATATTTCTTAAATCCATAATATTCATCCGGATTTATTCCTAATGCAAGCGCATGTCCCAACCTGCTTCCACGCTTCAGCCCGCAAAAAAGCATCGCCTCATCAATTGCACGCAAACCGTCTGCAATATCAAAGAAATCCTCACCCGCATGATATGTCGTATGGAGATTTCTCGTTTTGTATCCGGTTCGGACCGCTTTTTCCCACACCTCATTACAAATCACCAGAGTATCGGACAAATACCGGAATACCTGCCCGAAAACTTCCGGCCGGCAGGCAAGCTCGCTGGAACAGGCGTCAATTCCTTTTATATGTTTATTTATCTCCATCTTCTTTGCCAGTAAAGCCGCAATGCTCCTTGCCTGACGCGCAGATGTTCTCCGTACATCATCATTTCTCGGTATACCGTGCACAAATGGTTTGTCGAAATCCTTCGGAAAGTGCAAAACATAGATCAGCTTGTCATACGCTTCGTCTCCGGTTCCATGCCTCACAATACTCTCATAGTTTTTCAGTGTACTATGCAGCATGGCAGAATTTTTCTTAGGACAGATGCGCGCCTCCAAAGAAATCATATGCTTCTTTCTCAGGGATTCGTTTAAAGCAAGACGTACAAGTTCATCCTCATACGGCTTCTTGCCTTCTATAAAGTATTCTTTCCTGTCCTGATAATTCGAAAAATTGGCAAATCCAACCCGACTGTTTGTCTGGATAATCTCACCTCGAAAATCTGTTCGAATAACTAAATATGCATAAAACAGATTTTTCTCATTGTCTGTAAACAAACCGGATACCGTATGTTTAAAACATTCATACAAAAATTTACGCTCTCCGGCAAGAAGTCTGCACTCATTTGAATTTTCATTTATAATACTTTTTTCCAGAGCATAATCAAACACAGTTTCACCCAGCTTTGCGCCATAAAGGTTCTTCGCCAGCATGATCGCATCCTGAATCTCTGTTACAATTTCTTCCGGTTTAATCCCCATTCTTAAATCGCAAAGCAGCTTCTTCAGTTTTTCTATTAAATAATTGTCCCTTTTTAATACGGCAAACAGATACACACGGTATAACGCTGCACGCTGACACTCAGCATAGAAGCTTTCTCTTTTTAAAAAGTCACGAAAAGGGTCTGTTGAACGTTCCTGAAACGTCCGCCTCATTTTCTTAAAATCATGTATTCTGTCATTAACCTTATTCATAAGGCTGAGCCAGTTCAGCTCAAAAACTTTCGTGGACCCGGCAAGGTGAAAATGATTCTCAGCAATTCCTTTTTTCAGAATATTATGAAGCCTGTCATTATCACTCTTAATAATTGGAATCCATGAAAAACATTTTGTTTCAAATCCACTGTTCAAATCGTAATCTGCCAGATATGCACATGTAAAAATATCCTGGCCCAGTGGAAATGACACCTCTCTCCAACGAAGCATCTGGTCAAATTTACACTTTATCTCATCTCCGTCTAAACTCAACAGTTTTTGAGAGATCGCGGTTATCAACCGAAACACGCTTGGATTTTTGCCTAATGCATCTTTCATGTGTTCGCATGCCAGGAGGTACCCGTTATTTCTTTCATCTTCCGTCATATTCGGAAAAACCTTCTCCGAATACCAGATATATAACTTCCTCTCAATCCTGTTATAGGCATGCACTGACACATCGGTCCGCTTGCTGAAACCACACTGTCCGTCAATATCCAAATAGTGAATTTTCTGAAAAAGTATTTCGATATTCCCCCGTTCAATATCCATAAGCACTCCTCTTTACTGGCATGTCTTCTGGTATCTTTTTACAACCGTTTTATATTCTCTGCACAGATCTTCCGATACTTCCTCCACCGGATTTATGAGGAAAATATCCAGTATTTTTCCATAATAACTGCATAATTCGGATATTTGTACCTCTTCCAGTCTTTCTTCCATATGCATCGAATAGTATCTCCGAATATTCGATGCCAGATTGTCCATATGGCTTTTTGCATTCCTGGCTGTTTTCGTCACCAAATATGACGATACTCTTTCTAAAGGAACCTCTGCCCCCGTACGGTCCCTTAATTTTGTAGCAAATTCTTTTACCAGTCTCTCCCTGTCACTTTTTCCATCCTGCACTGAAATATTCTCTTCCCTGTCAACGCCAGCCTGCACTAATAAGGCATACAGGCGGCTGATACTTATTTCTGACTTGCCATCCTCATATTTTAATTTCAGATAATCAGGCTTCTCTAATTGAATTCCAAAGAACTCCTTTAAAAACCCCTTCATATTATTAAAATATATTTTCACAGCCGTCTCTGACCTCTCCAAATCGTCTTTCAAACCGCTCTCTTTAATCTCTCTCCTCTTACTGCAATATTCCTTAAATTCCATTATAATATCTACGTTTGAAGCAAACTTTCTGTATGCTATAATCATCTCTTTGTTGGATTCCTGGATTTCTTCCACGATCATCTCAAATTCTTCCAGATCTATCCCCAGGTCTCCCATATTAACCTTAAAGTACAAACTTTTTAAATTGCAAAGGCCTACTATGTAATTTTCAAGACTAATATGCAGGTTTTGCAGCACAGCATGATTGGAGAATATAACACGTATCATTTCATATGTATAAATTGTCTGATAAGATGGATTGATTTGATACGTATTTGACAACAGTCCCAGCAATACCCATGATACAATTTTTGCCTTTCTGTCCTCATCCTGTTTTAAGATCTCCGCGACATAATATTGGCTTTCCGCGGATTCCACAAATCCGATATTCTTATTCGGATAAAGCGCTTTTGCAATCGTATTAAAAGTACAAACCGTTGGCAAGATAAACCGCGAACGGTCAATCAGGCTCCTCCCCACATACGGAAGAAAATTTTGAAAATTTCCGGCCCATATATAACCACCCATAAAATTTACCAATTCATCATATTGTTCTAATCGAATGAATTCATTTAAACGAATCGTATATAATATGCGGAACGCATAGGCATACTTCTTTTCTTCTTCCCCAAATACATTTATATGAAATACTTCCATCCAATTCATTACTCTGAAGAAACTGTTACTCGTTTCAGGTAGAAACTGCACCGGAAAAGTATAAATTTTTTTCTCTGTTAATCTATGACACAACTCCAATAAAAATATAGTATTCTCATGCAGCTGTGTCTGATCATGCATCAGCCTCTGTATCTCTCTGCATTCTTTCAATTCCATATTGCCGAACAGCCACTGCCTTTCATAATAACCGGAAAATTTTCGAATATTCTCATAATATATGGTATTATCCTCATGCGGCTCCTCCATGCCGGCCAGAACAGCAAGAATATTTATCATATCTCGTAAATTATCCGGAAGAAAATAATTTTTTCCAGACTTGTCCTGTAAAAACATCATACCTGTCTTTTTATAAATAAGCTGCAGAAGAATATCATTGACAGAGTCTCCTAAATTCATATTTAATAAGTCATTTCCACTCTGATCTCTGTAGAGGATTTTTACGTTATGCATCATACGCACATTCGGAAGATAATTTCTTCTTGCCTTCGGAATCAGTTTCGCCACATAACGTTCTGACATACTGATAATCTCTTCGAATGCCCCTTCCGCTTGTTTCCCAATAGATAATGTTGCTTTGTATTTTCTGAAATTTTTTTCTCTCACACACATTTCAAGCTGTTCTGATCTGATTGCCATTACAATGACGACATTTGGGATAATCAGATACTTTCTGATTTGTTCGGACATTTTGTAAGCATGAAAACTACATAAGTCCAAATCATCTATGGCAATCAATAAATTTCCTGACTTTCCTTTTGCCTTATTCACACTCGGCATAATGTTCATATAAACATTGACCAATTCCATTAATTCCTTTTTTAATTCTGTGCTCTGTCCAAGCTTTGAGAGCTTTCCAATGTTGCCCTCGTAATCATACTCATCATCCAACATTTTATCCTGGTTATTAATTAAGGAGACGCTCTTATATACTTTCTGGAATTGGTCCAGCAGCTTTTCTCTGTTGTATGCATCAAAAACCTGATTATCCGCATCATACATATCTTTAAATTTTTTATACAATTTTGCTATGACAATATCCAGTACATTATGTACCCCGTCAAGCATCGAAGGATCTATGACAATCGGCTCGGCAAAATATGCATTCTTCACATTTTCACAATCTTTGAAGACAGAGTCCGTACCACTTTTGCCGCACTCATAGACTGCCTTCACGAAACTGATCATCGCACTGCTTTTTCCTTCCCCGCGTTCGCCGCAAAAAGCAATGATATTATTTTCGTATTCCGTATCACACCACAAATCAGATGTATTCTCCCGCACAGCTACAATATCATCCAACATTCTGGCCGCGCTTATATACTGGTCATAAAAAATATCCTTCTCACTGATTTTATCTTTTACACTTAGTTTAAATTCCTCTCCTTTGATAATCACAATTTGCCGCTCTGCCGTCATAACCCTCTTCCTCTCTTTCTTATCATTCACAATTTACAATATATTAAGGAAGGCAAAGCCAGCAAAAAAGGCTTTGCCCACATGATTTACAGGTTCCTGCCATGCATATAACATTCCTTTAATTTTGATACATGCCATTCAACCACGTACCATACTTCTTATCTCCTTCAGCGGTAAATTCCGTACCGATTCCGTTCCTCATATTATATGACCACTCGCCTTCATAACGCGAGCCGTCTATATAATACATAACTCCGTACCCGGACTTCTGATCTTCCTGGTATCCGCCAAAATAGCAGCTCCCGTCCGTGTCATGAAAGACCCCTGTTCCCGAACGAACACCATTCTGCCATTCTCCGTAATATACCCCCTCTGGAGAATGCATACTTCCCATTCCATAACGCTTACCGTTCACCCATTCTCCCATATAATAAGTCAGATCGTCAAAACACTGGATCACACAATTTCCGTTCCGGCTTCCATCCACCCACTCGCCGCAATACCATGTTTTCACTTTGCCGCCGTCGCTGTAATAGTAAACTCCCGTTCCATTCCGTTCACCATCTATGAATGTGCCTGTATAATAGTCACCGTCGTTATAATACTCCGTCCCATTTCCATTCGGTATTCCATTCACAAATTCCCCAATATAAAGTTCATCATACTGATTCTCTATACGTATGCCTTTTCCTTCAATCAGCCCATCCTGTTGTCTGCCCACATACTGATTTCCATCCTGACCTGTCCATTCCGCCACGTCGGGCTGACTGCGAATTCCTCTCATTTCACCGGTAACCTCAACCAGTTCACCGTTTTGAAAAATACCCGTCTCACAGGTTCCGTCCCGGTAATACATCGTCCCATTTTTACAGTCTTCCATCCACTCACCTTCAAAATACCAACGATTTAACTCGTCATATGGAAAATACCATGCAGTGCCTTCGCCGCAGTAATTGCCATCCTTCCACTCTCCCTCATAGCGGAAACCAGACGGAACATAATAGCTACCCGTCCCATTCATTGTATCATCTGAAAATTCGCCGTAATAGATTCCCCCGTCCTTTTCAAAACATAAAACCCCTGTTCCTTCCATCTTTCCATCTTTCCATTCACCCTCATAACGACTGCCTCCCTCATAATAATAAATCCCCTCTCCTTCCTTCACACCGCCGCTCAATTCTCCCAGGTAGATACTGCCGTCACTGTAAGCGATGCGTCCATACCCTTCAATTTCACCATCTTTCTTTTTCCCGGTATATACGTTGCCGTCCGTGTCAATCCATGTATCAGCGTCCCTCAGATAGTTTGTTACAAATTCATCTTGCAGCCAGACCTGGGCGCTGGCCGTCCCATCTGCGCCAATAAACACACCCATTCCGTTTCGAACACCGCTTTCCCATTTTCCTTCATACCTGCTGCCATCTTTGAAGTAGAAAATACCATCTCCCTCACGTTCACCTGCTCTGTATTCTCCTTCGTATCTGCCGCCAAGCGCACCGCAATATTCGCTGCCGCTCCCCTCCTTTACATTATCCTTCCAGTTCCCGTCATACAAAATCTCTCCGGAAGAAGAATACAATTTTCCGCTGCCATCACGTAACCCCTTCTTAAATTCACCCTTATACACTTCTCCATTTTTGTAGACCGCCTCTCCATCTCCATCTATTTTTCCATCTATTTGAATCCCAACATATCGAACTCCATCATCAACCCATTCAGATTCTTTTGGAATTGGATCTGCTTCTGGAGTTGGATCTGAACTTGACATAAATGATTTGGAAAATATCTGTACAACAAAAAATACCAGAATTCCCATAATCAATGCACAAGTTCTTTTTCGAGAAATAAAGGGCTTTCTATCAACACCCGGGTTGGCATCCTTTAAATTATCTGGTAATATCCGCACTCCTGTTTTTCGATTCTGCATATCGTTTGTTACTATAACAACTACAATTCCACAAATAATAGGAGCTATCCAAATTGCTACTAACTCGTTTTTTAAAATTAAAAAATGTTATTCATCTAGCGTTCCTCCTATTAGCTAATTTTTATAATTGTCTATATCGTTAATGTAATAAAAAGGACATATAACTCCTGATGTTGTGAGCATACCATAAAAAAGATGTTTTGTCTATTTTTGTATATTGATGAATATTTTTGTATATACAATAATTTTTTCCAAAATAACCGCATTAATGGATTCCAATATTTAAACCTCTGATCATGCATCACACATACCATAAACCATATAATATATACTTAACTGTCACACTATATAAAATAAGCGCATTCCGTCCAAATACAGAATGCGCTTCCTGAAATGCCATATTCATTTATCATCAATTACAAATATCTTTCCGAATGTCGGCTATACGCCGGAAATCCTGCGGCAGCTGTCCCGCTCAATCAGCATATGAGGGACGATAATCTTAGTCGCCAGCAGATTAGGGTTTTCCACGTGGTTGATCAGTTGTGAGGCCGCCTCAATTCCGAGCTGATACGAATTTACGTCAATCGAAGTAAGCTGCGGTGAGGTGATACGTGCAAACAGTGAATTATTAAAAGAAACAATCGACAGGTCATCCGGAACGGAAATCCCCTGCTGAACACAGACACGTTCCAATGCGACTGCCAGAATATCATCGCTTGCCACAACAGCTGTCGGACGGTCTTCACGTCCCAGAAGCATAAGCAGCGCCTCATTGCCATCAACAGAGAAACCATCCATCTCCAGGCAGTAATCCCCACTTAAAACAATTCCATGCTCCGCCAGCACAAGCTGATATCCTGCCCTGCGCTCCGCCGAAAAATACATGCCATCCTCACTGCCTATATATGCAATTCTCCTGTGCCCCAGCTGATAAAGATATTCCGCCGCCTCCTGTCCCGCCAGCAGATTATCGTTATCAATATAAATCGTCTGATTCACAAACTGCCGGGCTTTCCCCACCAGAACATACAGAATTCCTTCATTATAAAGGTAATCTATGACTGAATCATCCTGTCTGGAATAGAGAACAATAAATCCTCCCGTATTACCATCCTTCACCAATGTACGGATAGCATCCAGAATCTCATCATCATCCTGCCCTGTAACCACCGTACTGATATAACCGCGTCCGTTGCAGAACTGGCTGATTCCACGGATTGTTTCCAGATAGAAGGAATTTTCATAGACATATCGAGAGGAGGGCGGCAGAATCACACTAATCAGCTGAGGCGCCTGTCCCTCATCGGAAGCGGTTTGAACATTTGGTTCGTAACCCAGCTGTGCCATAGCCCGCCTTACCTTTTCTTTTGTCTCTCTGCTGATAGAGGAATGGTTTTTGCAGGTTCTGGAAACCGTTGAAGGGGACACCCCTGCCAGTGCCGCAACATCTCTGATTGTGACTGCCATTTATTGCACTCCTTTTTCCAAGAAATCACGCAACTAAAACTATGATTCATTGTAGAAAAAAAACACAAAAAAGTCAACTCTCCCATTGCCATTTATCAAAATACACAAAAAACACCAAACAAAATTAAGCATTATGTAGAAAACATTACCCGCATTCAATTTATAATTGCATTTTATTTCGAAACATTGTATATTTATGTTGCACAAATTACTCGCAACACAATGCAAATATGCGCCATTATTTCATTATTGTTGCATTGATTTTTGCAAATCTATTATCCTGACGCATTGCATATGCGGAGAAAATCAAAAGAAATGGGGGATTATCATGGATAACACAACAAAAGAAACTGCCGGTTTTTCCATTATTGCTCCTTTGTCCGGCGAAATCATTCCTTTGGAGCAGGTTCCGGATCCTGTTTTTTCTGACAAAGTATTAGGCGACGGAGCCGCCATTCTTCCCAAAGACGGGAAAATATACAGTCCGGTCAATGGAACCCTTGCAACAATTGCAGCAACAAAACATGCTTTCGGTTTCCAGACAGATGACGGGCTGGAAATTCTGGTACACGTAGGACTGGAAACAGTGAGCCTTAACGGAGAGGGCTTTACTGTACATAAGCAGGAGGGAGATTCCGTAAAAGTGGGAGATCTGATTGCAGAAGCAGATCTGGAACTTTTCCAAAGCAAAGGACTCAAAACAATTACACCTGTTCTTATATGCGATGGCATGGACAGCAAGAAGATGGATGTATGTTCCGGCGCCGTACAAGGCGGTCAGAACCCTGTCCTTCTCCTGACCAGTGAAGCAGCCAATGAACCGGTTAAAGATGCAGCGCCCGACAAGTCCGCTTCCACCTCCTCAAAGGCGGCTGCGCCAAAAAAGAAAAAAAACCTGATCAACTTTGACTTTTTGCAGAAACTTGGCAAAGTGCTGATGACCGTTATTGCAGTTATGCCGGCAGCCGGACTTATGCTGAGTTTAGGTAAATTAATTCAGATCGCAGGCGGGGATATGAACGCTTTCCAGATGATCGGAAGCACAATGGAAAATATTGGATGGGCCATTATTAATAACCTGCACATTCTCTTTGCGGCAGCCATCGGCGGCTCCTGGGCCAAAGAGCGGGCAGGCGGCGCCTTCGCAGCCATCATTTCATTTATTCTCATTAACTGTATCACAGGCGCGGTTTTCGGTGTGACCGGGGATATGTTAAACCAGCCGGACGCTGTTGTTCACTCCCTGTTCGGACAGGAAATGCTTGTGGAAAATTATTTTACTTCCGTACTCGGCGCTCCCGCCCTGAATATGGGAGTATTCGTCGGAATCATAGCCGGTTTCGTCGGAGGCGTGGTCTACAATAAATTTTACAATTTCCGCAAACTTCCGGACGCGCTCTCATTCTTTAATGGAAAACGATTTGTTCCTCTTGCCGTGATTGCCTACTCAACTGTTATTTCTTTAATTATGGCAGTCATCTGGCCGGTTGTTCAGACAGGTATCAATGTATTCGGCGTATGGATTGCGAACTCTTCGTCCTCCTCTCCGATTCTTGCCCCTTTCATCTATGGGACACTGGAGCGTCTGCTGCTGCCGTTCGGCCTGCATCATATGCTCACCATACCTATGAATTACACCTCCTTCGGAGGAACTTACACGATCCAGACAGGCATCAATATGGGCTCCGAAGTGTTTGGTCAGGACCCTCTGTGGCTTGCCTGGGTGACGGATTTGATCAATTTTAAGGATGCCGGCGATTTAAGCGCCTACGAAACCCTTTTGACCACCGTAACACCTGCCCGCTTCAAGGTAGGACAGATGATCGGCGCAACAGGCCTTCTGATGGGATTTGCTCTGGCTATGTACCGGCGGGTAGACACCGACAAGAAGAAAAATTACCGTTCCATGTTCTTTTCCACCGTACTAGCAGTATTCCTGACAGGCGTAACGGAGCCGCTTGAATTTATGTTTATGTTCTGTGCGCTTCCACTGTACGTGATTTACGCGGTCCTTCAGGGTATTGCATTTGCGATGGCCGGAATTGTACACCTGCGTCTTCATTCCTTCGGAAATCTGGAATTTTTAACACGTGTCCCAATGTCCTTGAAAGCTGGGCTCGGAGGTGATATTATTAACTTTATCATCTGCTGTGTCGCTTTCTTCGCCATTGGCTATGCCATCGCCTATTTCATGATCGGTAAATTTAAGTTTGCCACACCGGGACGTCTGGGCAACTATACGGATGAAAATGACGACGACAATGCATCGCCGGCGCAGTCCGGGAATGCAGGCGGCGGACAGAACAGCCAGCCGGAGCGCATTATCGCTCTTCTGGGAGGACGTGAAAACATCGTTCTGGTAGATGCCTGTATGACCCGCCTCAGGGTAACAGTAAAAAACCCCGATCAGGTGGCAGACACTGCCGCATGGAAAGCCGAGGGCGCTATGGGACTCGTCCGCAAAGACAGCGGTATCCAGGCCATTTACGGACCAAAAGCAGATGTATTGAAATCAGACATTAACGATATCTTATAGAAAAGGAGCCAGTATTCTTTATGAAGCTTCTGACATTAAACACGCACAGCCTTCAGGAAACGAATTATTCCCTTAAGCTTGACCAATTTGTATCGGTAATCAAAGAAGAACAGCCGGATATTCTGGCATTGCAGGAGGTAAATCAGAGTATGGATGCCCCGCCTGCCCACAGTGATCTTCTATCCGCATGGGTTCCCTGCCCTGACAGCGTACCCATCCGAAATGACAACCACGGAGCGCAGACTGCGCTCCGTCTTCGTAAAATGGGAATTCCCTGCTCTTACACATGGATTTCCGCCAAAATCGGCTATGGAAAATATGATGAAGGCATGGCGCTTTTCAGCCTGAATCACAAAATTACGGAAGTTCATTCTTTTTTCATCAGCGGCTGCAGGGACTATGATAACTGGAAAACACGCCGCGTTCTCGGTATCCGGACAGATGCTTCCGATGACTGGTTTTATACGGCGCATATGGGCTGGTGGCAGGATGAGGAGGAACCTTTTTCAGCTCAGTGGAACCGTCTGAACGATGCGCTTCAGCCCAAAAAAGAAAACGGAACCGTCTGGCTTATGGGCGATTTCAACAGTCCTTCCCAGTTTCGGGGGCAAGGTTACGATCAGATACTCGAAAGTGGCTGGGCGGACACTTATGAACTGGCAGCAGAAAAGGATTCCGGCATCACTGTAGAGGGCTGCATTGACGGTTGGAAATCCTATTACGACAGTACCGAAGCTCCGAAGGGAATGCGCATCGATCATATCTGGTGCAGCCATCCCGTTTCCGTGAAACGTTCCCGTGTCTTATTTAACGGGAATCAGGAACCAAAAGTTTCAGATCATTTCGGAGTTATGATTGAAATTTAGCAAAAACAGAGTTCATAATTGATACAATTTGCAACAGAAAGAAGGAAATAAGATTTATGAAACGAACCGCAGGTATTTTACTCCCAATTGCCAGCCTGCCCTCCCGCTACGGCATTGGCTGCTTTTCCAAAAACGCATACGATTTTGTAGACTGGCTGAAAGAAGCCGGACAGACTTACTGGCAGATTCTCCCGCTGGGTCCAACCAGTTATGGGGATTCCCCTTACCAGTCCTTTTCCACCTTCGCAGGCAATCCCTATTTTATCAGTCTGGAGGCATTGATTGAAGAAGGAGTCCTGACAGAAGAGGAATGCGAGGCTGCTGACTTTGGAAAGAAAGAAAACGATATCGCATATAAGAAACTTTATGAAAACCGTTATCCGCTGCTCCGAAAAGCGTATGAAAGGAGCCGTATTACAGAAAATCCTGCATATCTGCGCTTTGTGGAGGAAAATAGCTGGTGGCTGTCTGATTATGCATTGTTTATGGCGGTTAAGGGACGTTTTGAAGGCTGCGCATGGACTGAGTGGGCGGAAGATATCCGCCTTCGGTGGGATTTCGCAATGGATTATTACCGAAGAGAACTGTATTTTGAAATTGAATTCCAGCAATATATGCAGTTTAAATTCTATGAGCAGTGGAATGCCCTGAAAGCGTATGCAAATGAAAAGGGGATTTACATCATCGGAGATATCCCGATCTATGTCGCCTTAGACAGTGCAGATACATGGGCAAGACCGGAGCTGTTTCAGCTGGATGAACAGAATGTGCCTTATGCGGTCGCAGGCTGTCCGCCGGATGGCTTTTCCGCTGACGGCCAGCTGTGGGGAAATCCCCTGTATCGCTGGGAGTATCACAAAAGCACCGGATATGACTGGTGGATTTCACGTCTGTCCTATTGTTTCCGGCTGTATGACGTGCTGCGAATTGACCACTTCCGCGGCTTTGACGAATATTTCTCTATTCCGGGCACGGAAAAAACTGCAAAGAACGGCCATTGGGAAAAAGGGCCCGGAATTGAGCTGTTCCGCCGTGTGGAACAATGTCTTGGCTGGCATGAAGTCATCGCGGAAGACCTCGGATATGTAACAGATTCCGTCCGCCGTCTGGTACGTGAAAGCGGATTTCCGGGCATGAAAGTACTCGAATTCGCTTTCGACTCCAGGGATACCGGAGCCGCCAACGATTATCTGCCTCATAATTACATAGAGGACAGTATCGCTTATACGGGCACTCATGATAATGAGACACTGGCCGGATGGTTCCAGTCCATAACGCCAAAAGAACGGCAAATGGCAAGGGATTATCTGGGCGATTCCTATACACCGGATGAGAAACTGCACAAATCCTTTATCGCCGTAATCATGCGAAGCAATTCCAAAGCCTGCATCGTTCCCATTCAGGACTATCTGGGCTATGACAATACCTGTCGAATCAACCAGCCCTCCACGATTGGGAAAAACTGGAGATGGCGTATTACGGAAAAGGAACTTTCCAAAACGCTTCAGGAAGAGATTCGTGCGACAGCTATGCGGTATGGAAGGATGAACTGGGATTAAAACAATAGTAAAATGAACGGACCTCCAAACGTCTTACGATTTGGGGGTCCGTTTTTATACAACTATTTCTTTACTCTATTCAGCGCTCTCTTCCCGACAGCATCTTTACAGGAACTGCATCCCTGCTTCTTACTTTCTCAGCCGGAATTTGGATACCAGCTCCCGCAGCGCAGCCGCCTGACCGGACAACTCTTCGCTGGCAGCAGCGCTGGATTCGGCCGTATCCACATTATTCTTTACAACAACCGCAATCTGATCGATTCCATGACTGATTTCTTCCGCTGTGACAGCCTGCTGCTTTGTATAGTCTGCAATTCCGACAATCAGATCATCCATCTCTTCCGCCAGACCTGCCGCTACATACATCGATTTTGCCGTATCGTCAACTGCACTGACACCCTCTTCCACAGAACTTATCGTCTCTCCGATCAGCTCTGTGGTTTCCTCTGCCGCAGCCGCCGATTTGCCTGCCAGCGTCCGAACCTCTTCGGCTACCACTGCAAAACCTTTTCCGGCTTCTCCTGCCCGGGCCGCCTCCACTGCCGCATTGAGCGCAAGAATATTTGTCTGAAATGCAATATCATCAATGGTCTTCACAATCTTATGAATTGCATTGGATTTCTCACTTATCTTCTGCATGACTTCGGTCATGTTCCGCATCTTTGCATTACTGTCCAGGAGTCCCTTTCTGACCTCTTTTGAAATACCACTGGCCTTTTGTGCACCCTGCGCAATCTTTTGCACGCTATCGGACGCATCGCCAATATATCCGGCCAATGCTTCCACTTCCGCCGCCTGTTCCGTAGAACCCTGAGACAGACTTACTGCGCTGTCGGAAATCTGTGCTGCACCGGCAGCAACATCCCTTGAAGATGCACTCATCTGCCCTATCACAATATTGAGTTCCACAGCAATCTCTTCCAGAGATTCCCTGATCTTTGCAAATTCGCCGGTATATTCACTTTTCAGTTCGTATGACAGATTTCCCCTTGCAATCTCCCGAAGCGTATCTGAAATTTCATTAATATATTTTATGTAATCACGAAGCCTCAGCGTAACCTGATTGAAATCATCCGCAAGGACACCCAGCTCATCCCTGGATCTGTATCGGATAGACTGGTCCAGCTGCCCCTCTGCAATCCGGGTAGCCACCCGGCTCAGTTCCTTTACCGGTCTGCCAATAATCCGCCGCACCTGAATCGTCACAAGCAGGGTCAGTATAAACACCGCAATGATCGATACCTTTATCATAATATCCGTAAGAATATAAAGTTCCGACAGCACCTCTCCTCTCGATACATAGGCAACCGCTGCCCAGCTGCTTCCCTCAACTTCGGCTATTTCAATATAAGTATTTTCATAGAGGCTTAATCCCCTCTTCCCTGACCGAATCTGCTCCTCCACATAGGCATACATACCGTCGGCCTCGCTCAGTTTCCCTCCAACCAATGCCTTGTCTTTATGTCCGATAATCATATCCGTGGCTGTGTCAACCAGAAAAATGCCGCCTGTATCCTCGATCTGAATATCGCTTACAATATCAGAAACAGCATCCAGATACACATCCGCCGCCGCGACGCCACGCACCGTGCCCTTTGCATCCTTTAACACACCCGATGCGCCCACTACATACGACTGGCTGTCCTCATCAAAATATACTTCTCTCAATACTACTTCTTCCGAATCAAGTCCATCCACATACCAATCCTTTACCAGAGGATTGTACTCCGGCCCTGGCACAAAAGATGCATGGTACAGTGAGCCATCTGTAAGCGCCACATACAGTCCTGCCGGGTAAGCATCATTCTGTCCTGCCGTATGCTTGATGTACTCTGCCATTTCGGAAACATTCATATTCTCAAATTCTATGGCATCCCGCTGCGTTTCGAGCATTGTAAGTATCTGGTTTCTCCATGCCCTGGTTTCCTGAAGCGTTTTATCGGTTGTGGTAT
Source organism: bacterium C-53 (assembly GCA_003612525.1). GTDB lineage: Bacteria > Bacillota > Clostridia > Lachnospirales > Lachnospiraceae > C-53. The sequence continues at coordinate 95,463 of RAZD01000011.1, forward strand.
GTAATATTTCCTCGCTTTTCTGCAGCAATGTCCGGGACATCCGGTCATAGACTACCGCTAACAGCGCTGACACGGCAATCGCAACGCTTATAACGACCGCTACCACCAATTTTATCGTAATTCCTACTCCTTTGCGCTTCGACCCCTTGTTTTTGGGCCCTCCCTCTTTTGTCTGATTCATCTCTGATTCCCTTCTTTCCTTATCTTTTCTCGTAAAACAATTCTGTCTGCCCGGCACAATCTGTGTCTGCCATAACCAGAATATCAGTTCTCCTCTGAAAATTGTACCATAATCATAAAAAGATTAAAATTCTTTTTCCCGGCAAATGTCTTATACTACACTATTCTTTTTTGAATTTCTGTTGGTGAAATTCAGCCTGTTTTCTCACGATTTCAAGAAAATCCTTCTTCACGGCCTCATATTTGGCTGAATCCCGCAAAATTGCCGAGGGATGGTACGTCGCAGTCAGCGCACAATCTTTCCGATAAGTCCACGTACCATGCTGCTTCGTAATTCTAAAATCCGGTGAAATAATGCGCTGCGCGGCGATGCGGCCGAGGCAGACAATAATCCTGGGCTTTAGCAGAAATGTCTCATATTTCAGATATGGAACACATGCTTCCTTTTCTTCCTCCTTCGGGTCACGATTGCCGGGAGGATGGCATTTCAAAATATTGGTAATATATACTTCCTCTCTGCTCAGCCCACAGTCCCAGAAAAGCCTGTCCAATATTTCCCCGGAGCTTCCGACAAACGGAATTCCCTGCTGATCTTCCTGTGCCCCGGGCGCTTCGGCAATCAGCATAAGGTCAGCCTGACGGTTTCCACGCCCCATGACAGGCCGGTGTCTGGTCCGGCTTAATGCACACTGAGTACAATCAGCAATGTGCCTGTCAATATCATTCCATGTATATTGCATAAGCTCTCCTTCGTGTAACCTGTCATTTCGCAATGACACATATTAAGCGTCTGCCTGAACCGTTTCCTCCGTTTCAAGTCCGGAAGTGCAATTTGGACATCTTGTCGCGTCAATTGCAATCTCGCTCTTGCAAAACGGACATTTCTTTGTCGTCGGCGCAGCTTCTTCCGTTTCTTTTTTTATGAGTTTATCCCCCATACCGTTTACAACTTTCACAAGCAAAAATACGATAAATGCCATAATGAGAAAGTTCACGACCGCAGTAATAAATTTTCCGTAGTTCAGCGTAACCTCGCCAAGCAGCTTCAAATGCAGCTGATCAAAATTCATTCCGCCAAACAATCCAAGCAGCGGGTTTATAATATCTTCTACCAGAGACGTCACGATACTTGTAAATGCGCCGCCTATAATGATACCCACCGCCATATCCATGACATTGCCACGTGCGATAAACATCTTGAATTCATCCATAAATTTTTTCATCCGTATAATCCGCCTTTCTTTTGCTGTTTTTTCTTACGGAGCGCCATCTGATTCTGTCAGTTGCCGAAAGTTTTGAGCTTTCGAAATATACCTGAATCTCAGACGCTTATGCCCGCAAATAAAAGTATACCATAACTGATTCAAAGGAATACACTTATTTTCAAAAATTTTCCTTGCTTTCATCCTTTGCCTTACGGCGTTTCGTTCTCTGCGCTTTATCCTGTTGCGGCATACCGGCCTGCCTGTTACAATATCTGATAGGAGACATCTTATGCGTGTATCACTTATCCACTGAGGGTATCTTACTCAAATCCATTTTTGAATCAGTCACAGTAAAATCTCAATCTTTTCGTAAGAAAAAAGAAGGATTTTATAATTAAATTTAATGTAAGATCAATATAGAAAGGAAGGATTCCTAATGCAGAAAGACAAATTGCTGATTGTTGATGACGAACATGAAATCGCTGATCTGATTTCTCTTTATCTGAAAAATGAAGGGTTTCAGGTATTTAAGTTCTATAATGCAACGGATGCGCTCCGGTGCATTCAGACCGAACAATTAGATCTGGCAATCCTGGACGTAATGCTTCCTGACATAAGCGGTTTCACACTATGCCAGCAGATTCGGGAGCAGTACCATTACCCAATTATCATGCTGACAGCAAAAGGAGAAGGCATGGATAAAATCACCGGCCTTTCTCTGGGAGCGGATGATTATATGACAAAACCCTTCGAACCTCTTGAGCTGGTCGCCAGAGTAAAAGCACAGCTGAGAAGATACAAACACTATAATGCCAACCCCGATCACAAAGATGAAATGATCGTTCTTTCCGGACTGGTTCTGGATGTGAAGGCACACATATGCACATTAAACGACCAGCCTCTGTCCCTTACGCCTACGGAATTCTCCATTTTAGAGATCTTATGTCAAAACAAAGGCAATGTCGTCAGTTCTGAAGATCTGTTCCACAAGATCTGGAAAGATGAATATTATACAAAAAACAACAATACAATCACCGTGCACATCCGGCGTCTGAGGGAAAAGATGGGAGATTCGTATGAAAATCCGAAATATATTAAAACGGTTTGGGGGTATGGCTATAAAATTGAAGAATAGACAAAACAGTACCGATTATAATATGTTCCAGATCAAAATTATGCAGCGTTTCTGCATCAGCGCATTTATTTCCACTGTAATCGTTATAGGGCTGTATCTGTTTTTGTGGAAGCGCAGAATGGGGGACTGGATTGTACTCCTGCTGCACTTATGCATGGGTATTGACTCTGAAAAAGCATTCTATATCTATAATGATTATTTTCGCAATTTCAAGGAAATCTTTTTTGGAATCGCGATTGTCCTTGTCTTTCTGTTTCTGCTCTGGTATCTATTCCGTTGGATGACCCGATATTTCAGGGAAATCAACGACGGGATCGAAAGCCTTTTATCAGACCGTGCAGAACCAATCTGGCTCTCTCCTGAGATGAGGCCATTTGAAATCAAGCTGAATACGGTTCAAAATATTCTGGCCCAACGGGAACAGGATGCAAGAAATGCAGAACAGCGGAAAAATGAATTAGTCATGTATCTGGCTCATGATATACGTACCCCGTTGACTTCTATCATCGGTTATCTCAAAATATTGGAGGAGATTCCTAACCTTCCGGAGGCAGAAAAGGAAAAGTACATCCATATTTCCCTGGAAAAGACTTATCGCCTGGAAAATATGATTCATGAATTTTTTGAAATTACCCGCTATAATACTCAGAAAATCACGATCGCTCCCAAAATGGTTGACCTCTATTATCTTCTGGTACAGGTGATAGACGAACATGTCCCCCGATTCACAGAACATGGAAATTATATTACGTTCCATGCAAAAGACCCGCTGGATATAAACGGTGACCCGGAGAAACTGGCGCGCGTGTTCAATAATCTCCTTAAAAACGCGGCAGCGTACAGCAGCGCCGGAACCGAAGTAATTGTGAGTGCGGAGGAAACACCGGAAAATGTCATTGTTACCGTCAGCAATTATGGAAAAATCATTCCGGACGACAAACTGGATACGCTGTTTGAAAAATTTTATCGTCTGGATGAATCACGTACATCAGATACTGGCGGCACAGGTCTGGGACTTGCCATCGCAAAGGAAATCGTTACTCTGCACGGCGGAACAATCACAGTCGCCAGTGCAAATGGCCAAACCACCTTTACCGTGGTACTGCCTGGTGCAAAGAAGTAATCATATTGTCACATTTTCTTAGGAAAAGGGCAACTCAATATTCAGAATCGCAAGGCCTTTGTCCGGTAAAATCATTTACAGACAAGGGCTTTATAACATGAATTATGAAAGGAGTTGTAAATTTCCATGAAAGACTATATGAAAAAACCTGAAACCCTGCCTGTCTCCGGATATAAGAAACACAAACGCCGCCGGGTAAAGCGCAATCTGTTTCTGTCTGCTGTTCTTATAACCGGATGCCTTGTAATTCTTTCTTCAATTACAGGCGGCACGGTTCACGGAGAAAACACGCTCAATGATATTGAAACCGTACCGGAGATGCCCGTTGAAATTCCGCAAAGCAGCAAGGCGCCAACAGATGCGGAAAAGAAAAGCACGGATACCCCCTGGTATCTCACGCTGGTTAACCGGGAAAATCCCCTCCCAGAAGACTATTTGGAATATCAAATTCATCTGGTCGACGTGCCGGGCAGCGAAAAGGTGGACGAGCGAATCTATGACCCGCTTATGGAAATGCTGGATGCAGCCGGGGAATTAGGGCCGATAGTCGTTTCCGGATATCGAACCGCCGAAAAGCAGCAAAGTCTGTATGATGAAAAGATAAAAGAATACCAAAGACAAGGTTACTCAGAAAGCGAATCCATAGAATTGGCGCAGCAATGGGTTGCTGAGCCCGGAACCAGTGAACATCAATTAGGGTTGTCTGTAGACATCAACGGCGCATCCTATGACATCTATCTCTGGCTTCAGGAAAACAGCTACAAATATGGTTTCATATTCCGCTACCCCGGAAATAAAACGGATATTACCGGTGTAGCAGAGGAGGTATGGCACTATCGCTATGTTGGGAAAGAGGCCGCCAGAGCAATTTACGAACGCGGAATCTGCCTGGAAGAATATCTGGAAAATCCGCAAAGTGCAAATACTCAGGCTTCGCAGGAGCCAGACTCACAGGAATCCTGTGTGCAAAATGAAACAGCGCCGGAAGCATATGAGCTGTATGAAGGCGAATGGATTCCTGCCATACCATAAATGCTCCGGTAACTCAATTTATAAAGGGGCACATCATGATATGCCCCTTTCTTTTGGGGCTATATCATTTCCGCTGCTTCACACAGCCCCGCAATTGACAATCCCCTCTGCATACTGTAGACTGACGATATGAACAAAATGCAATGACACAGTCTGGAGGACATATATGCTTTTAACAGATTCTTTAAAACAGCAGTCCAATTTCTCGGACTCCGAACGGATAATAGCAAACTATATCCTGAATAACCCTCAAAAAACAGCGGAAATGAATATCCGGGAATTGGCATCCTCTACTTTTTGCAGTACTGCCACCATATCACGCTTCTGTAAAAAAATAGGAGTTGATAATTTCAGCCGTTTTAAACTGCAATTAGCTTCCGAATTGTCCTCTTCTGGAAACACACGGCGAATCGAATATAATTTTCCGTTTCTTCCTTCCGATACCATTACCGATATCAAACAGACCATTAAGAGTCTCAGTCTCCAGACGATCAATGACAGTGATTCGTTTATTGATGTGGAGTTAGTTTATACAGCCGCCAAACTGATAGATGCCGCCCGTCAAATTGACATTTATGCTGACGGAAATTCCTTAGTATCCGCCATAGACCTTCACAATAAACTTCTGTGGATAGATGAAAACAGCAACCTTGAATTGATCAGGGGGCTCCAGCGGTTAAAAGCAAGTGCGGCTCCATCCGACAGTCTTGCCATTATTTTTTCCTATTATGGCACTTCCGAAAAAAGCATTCATATTGTTAAAACCCTGAAGGAAAAAAACACACCTTACCTGTTAATCACCGGCCCAAAACTCAATCCCTTATGTATTCATGCCCGCCTGACCATTCATGTACCCCCGGTAGAAGAATCCCTGTATAAAATCGGCCCTATGTCATCTCGTATTGCAATGACTTTTGTCAATGATTTACTCTATTCCCTTCTTTTTTCACTGCATTATGAGAAGAATAAGAGTACCTTGCTGCGCCCGTCTTTCCCGAAACCATAATGCCATATTACTCGTGAAGAATTCCGCCATTTGTTTTAATCAGGTCCCGATACCAATCGAAGGATTTCTTTTTCGAACGGCAGAGCGTTCCGCTTCCATCGTCCTCGCGATCTACGTAAATAAATCCATACCGCTTTTTCATCTGCGCTGTTGCACAGGAAACCAGATCAATCGGCCCCCAGTAAGTATATCCCAGCACTTCCACACCATCCGCAATCGCATCTTCCACCTCAAGCAAGTGGCGTTTCATATATTCAATCCGATAATCATCCTGTATCTCATAATCGCTGTTGCTATTGCTTTTTTCTATCATTCCAATCCCATTTTCCGCAATTAAAATCGGCTTTTCGTATAAATGATATAATTTATTCAGTGTATACCTGAGTCCCTTAGGGTCAATCTGCCAGCCAAAATCCGTAGTTGGATTATACGGATTCTTTTTCAAATCTCTGGTCATATTTCCGCCTGTAGGTTCCCCATTGTCCGGATTCGCTGTTGCGCAGCTGCTGGAATAATAACTAATTGCCACAAAATCAACCGTATTTTTCAGGCTTTCCCTGTCATCCTCAGTGATATCCAGTGTAATTCCATGTTCTGAAAATATATGTTCAGCAAAATAAGGATACTTTCCTCTACAGAAAATATCTGTAAAAAACAATGTTTTCCGGTCATACTCCATAACCTCTATGACATCCTCAGGCGCAGGGGTCAGAGGATAGACAGTAACCCCAAGAACCATACACCCGATCTGAAACTCCGGATTTACACTCTTTGCCAGTTTGACAGCCTTCGATGATGCCACTAATTCATAGTGAACCGCCTGATACAACTCCTGTTTGGAAAGTTCATCCTTTGGCGTCATAATCGCACCGCTCATAAAGGGAGCATGAATAATAGAATTAATTTCATTAAACGTAATCCAGTATTTTACTTTGTTCTTATACCTCTCAAACAGGACAAGACAATACTTCAAATAGCAATCGATCATCCGCCTGTCCGTCCACCCATTATACTTTTGGGCAAGAGCCAGCGGTGTTTCATAATGGGATATTGTAACCAGGGGCTCCATATGGTATTTCAGGCATTCATCAATCACTTTGTCATAGAACTCCAGCCCCTTTTCATTTGGTTCCTGCTCTTCTCCTGTAGGGAAAATACGGGCCCACGCTATGGAAAGCCGCAGAACTTTAAACCCCATTTCTGCAAATAGTTTGATATCTTCTTTATATCTGTGGTAAAAATCTATCCCTTTCAGTTTTAAATTGTCCTCTGTCGGCTCCTGCGTATATTCCTTCATCAGGCCACCGGGCAGAACATCCTCAATTGACAGCCCCTTGCCATCTTCCAGGTATGCCCCTTCACACTGATTGGCAGATATGGCTCCGCCCCATAAAAAGTTCTCTTTAAACATTCCACATTCTTCCTTTCTTTTATTTTTCCAGTTTCAAAACTGCCATTCCGGGTACAGCCGCTTTTCCTGTTTCCTTAATTTCCGTATATTCATCCGTATTCACAATCACCATAATGACGGTTGTATCATACCCTTTTTCCTCTATTTTCTCTTTGTCAAAATCAAGCAACAGTTCTCCCGGTTTTACCTCCTGGCCATCTTTTACGTGTGCCGTAAAAAATTCTCCATTTAATTTTACCGTATCTATTCCAATATGCAAGATGATTTCTGCGCCATTTTCGGACTGCAAAGTAAGGGCATGCTTCGTAGGAAATACATTCACAACCTTTCCTTTCACCGGTGAAAATACGTTTCCGTTTTCAGATACAAAACCCGCTCCTTTGCCCATAACCCCTTCCGAAAAGGTAGGGTCATTTACCTCTTTCAGCGGAATCATGTTTCCTTTTACCGGCGCCATAATCTGTTCCGGCAGCACTTTATCCGCCTTGCTTTCCTGTGGTCTCTCATCCTCTATCATTTCCTCCTCCGGGTCTTTATAAAGGATAAATGCTATGACAAATGCTACCACTGCTCCCACCAGGCTGCCGGCAATCGCCAGATAAAAATTGCTCATGGGCGCATCCAGTCCAATATAGCTTGGAAATGTCAATACTCCGGGCGCTCCGCCCGAAAAATTCTTGATTCCACAAGAGCCGAAAATAAAACCGCTCACACCTCCGCCAATCATTGTCGCCAGTAAATTTGTTTTGACTTTCATTGTCAGACCGAAGAGCACCGGCTCTGTAATACCACACATTGCCGTAAAACTTGTTGCCATAGCAATCTGCTTGATCTGACTGTTCTTTGCCTTTACTGCCACAGCAAACCCGGCCGCTCCCTGTGCCACATTCGATGCAAGCTGCCCGGGGTAAATCATGGAATCATAACCGATTGTCATTCGATTGTTAATGCCGGTAGCCGTCAGCCCATGATGAATTCCCGTCATAACAAGTAACGGCAGCGTACATCCTATGATTGTAGGAACCAGCCATCCCGCAACGCTGTCCATATATTTAACTCCATCTGTGATCCACGTGCTGACAATATATCCAATCGGTCCTAATACAAGCAATGTCGCCACGCCGGAAATCAATATGGTAATGAGCGGTTTGGTAAAAAACTTCACCGCTTTGGGCGATACGCGGTCCGCAATCGGTTCAACTTTCGACATAAACCAGACACCAAGAATAATCGGAATAACCGATGATGAATAGGAAGCATTATATACCGGCAAGCCTGCAAACCGTATTGCCACCCCTGTTTCTATTGATTCCGTGACCATTTTCACAAAGTTAGGATGAATCAGCATTGCCCCCAGCATCACTGCAACATATCGGTTACATTTGAATTTCTTAGCCGCCGAATCAGCTAACATAACCGGTAAAAAATAAAATGTAGTATTGCCCATAAAAGAAAGAATCTGATATGTTTGAGACGTATTTGATACTACTTTCAGCGTTACGAGCAGCGCCAGCAATGCCTGAAGCATACCGGCTGCCGTTAAAGCCGGCAAAATCGGCGTAAAAATTCCAGATACCGTCTCAATAAACCTTCCGGCCAAATTTCCTTTGCCCTCCTTGCTTCCTGTTGTCTCCTGAAGCATGTCGCTGATCGGCCTGTAGTAGTTCTCCACATCCGTTCCGATGATTACCTGAAAATCTTTTTCATTCTTAACAACGCCTAATACACAGGATAATGCTTTTAAGCCTGCCATATCTGCTTTGCTATTATCCTTAAGATTGAACCGCAAACGTGTTAAACAATGGGTAAGATTCAACACATTGTCTTTTCCGCCTACCAGTCCTAAGATTTTGTCCCCTGAATCTTTATAGCTCATTTTCTCCTATTCTCCTTTACAATAATTTTCCAATCGTCCCTATCCTCTTCCGTTCCACTGCATTTCTTCTACAACCTCCGCCGATATAAGGGATAGTGCATCCCTGTCCGCAATTACAGTCAAACTTGGATGTAACTTTAAAATAGTTGATGGTATACTCTCATCTACGATATCCGTTGCTATCAGCGCCCGAATTGCTTCCGCTTTTTCTTTCCCGCTCGCCAGAAGCAATAGCTGCCTGGATGCCATAATGCTCCTCGGACCCATTGTAATTAAAAAATCAGGAACCTGGCTGACATTTCCCCCAAACATCAAATGAGCAATCCGTTCCCTGTCATGAGGATAAACAGGTAATTTTACCGTCTGATTCCCCCACTTTGTTTTTCCTGGCGTATTGCTGCAAAAATGGCCGTCTCTGCCAATTCCCAGCACACATAAATCCAGGCCTCCATCACATGCAACCAATTTGTCATATGTCTGGTAATTTTTATCTGTCAGCGTATGAATTCTTGCTTCCGGTATGCATGCCGGTTCATAAAAATATTTTTTAAGGCTTTCCATTGTAATTCCATCCCGCTCTTCTCCACGATATGGAATTTCATCAAAGTTATAAAAATGCACATACCCCAAAACATCCCGTTCCCGAATATATTCCACAAGATATCCATACATCCCAATTGGCGTACTGCCGGCTGTCACTGCCGCATTCCTGCGCTGACGGCTATCTGCCATACTGCAAAAACAGTCCGCAGCCGTGCGGCTCATTCCATCATAATCCTCCGCAACGATAAGGTGCATATTCTCAATCCCTCCTTTCAACGGCATTATAAAAAACTAACAAAACAAATACAATAAAATCAGGGAAACTTAAAAATAGTTTACATTTTTATGCTTCCACTAATAATTTTTATGTAACTTTTTTTACATTTTGGCGGTACATAGTTTATTTTGATTGTAAGTAGTGGTCATGAACGGGGGACTGTATGCATAGATGAAAATGAGGGCGAATAGGAAGTCCAATTCGTGGATCAGCAGTTTTCAGCCACGAATTGGCAACAGCAAAAATCCAGACAGTCAAGGGTTTAAGAGTAGAGACTTTTTTGCGCCCTTTGCGAAAAATACTACTCGTCCCTTGACAGTCTGGATAGTTGGAACGGACATAGAACAGAGATTGTGTTGGAGGACTTTTTACTATGAAAATATGATACCAATCATTGAGAAGGCTCCTGCTGTTCCTGGCTCAAGATACTGTAAACGCACTTACAGATTTGCTCAATTTCTATCCGGACAATAGACGGTTTTGTCTATTTGTCCAGTATTATGGATTTATTTTCCAGAAATTCATACATGCCGAATACAATATGTACCATAACAGCATTGATATAACCACTTTTGATAGGTATCTCCTAAGGATTAACTGCAATAAGTCTGAAGATGGGTTAAAGACTACTCCATGCTCTCAATGTACCTTAAATGCTCTGGCAATAGATGAGCCGCTTGAATATGCAAGGCTCTATTCTGAAATAAAAAAGGCAGCGGATTGTCTGCTAAGATAACCGCTACCCAAAGGTAAACAATATTCAATTGTCATATCTGCCTTTTTAATTGATTCTATAAGTAGAGCAAAGAAAAGCACTTACTATAATTTCGCTCGCCAAATGGGAAATCACCTCATATATTATCTGAAATTTATTCATCTGTACCCGTAAATAATATATTCTTGTTCCTGTTGCAAAGATTCATAATGCAAATTAGCGGCGTTCATTTTTTCTAAAAGCAAAGAAGTATAATCATAATATGTATACTTAGGTTCCACCAAGCGTCCTCGATACTCGCAATCACAAACAATCGGCTGAATCTTTAACCACTCAATATATTTATACATTCTTTTGTTCAAATATTCGTCTCCATGAACAGACCAGTAATGTATCGGATTTTCGGTCTCAAAAGTACATTTATACATAATCGGAATATCCCTATTCGTTGTTTCTTTGATTGACCGAATAATATTGAAAATTTTATCCCACTTTGTATTGTTCATATAACTTGTCAAGTCTGTTTCCTGAACAAATTGCAGGTGTGACTCACTAGGTGTAAGTTTATGATCATAACGTCCATTGTCGATATCATTAATCAACCTTTGAATATAAACTGGCGAATCTTTTAATTCTCTCATCCGAAAAGTATGGGAAATCTCCTCATTATTACGCACAGCATAATAATACCCACTCCATGAAGTTTGATAAACAATTAAATGAACCCCACTTTTCCATTTCACATCCATAGCGGCAATACCATTATCCTCTTCATTTTGTGTAGGAATAAATTCTTGAACTTCTCCATTTAAAAAATCTAATTTACTTATAAGAAACTCTCTGGTTTGTAAAGCGTACTCATTAACTTTATTTTCCAAAATTTCCTTCCTCCTCTAAGTTTCAGATTTTTTATTTATTTCTAATCATTATTTTTTCGATAGTCAATGTCATTTTCCCGACACCATTGAATATATGCTTCTCTGCCTAATGATTGACTCACATCACCACACAAGTGAAATCCATCCGGACTCGCCTCAAAGGATAATGGTTTATCCCATATCAATTTCGTAATTAAATAAAACGAAATTTGCTTTCTAAATTGCATCCGTATTAAAACCATCAAAACTAAATACTTTTTGAACTGGATCATAATCAAACCATGCATCCATACCTAAATAGTCATCCACTTCTTTTCGTGCACATCCGCTTGGATAATAACCTAAAAAGTGAAGATATAATTGAACCCTGATTTTCTTTTCTTGATTTCGCACAGTGACTGAGGCTAGGTACCATTCACCTGTTAAATCCTTTATGCGGGGAAAAGTTTCCTCCTCCATCCAATCATCTGCATCCAAGTATTCTTCGCATTCCCTGATGACTGTCTCAATTAATTCCTGTCTATGTTCAAGATAGAATTCCTTTAAATTCTCTGATTCAAAATCCATTTTAGGCTGCAGTTTTCGGTCATAGTCTGTGTATCTATTTTCAAGATTAGGATATGGCATAACAATTTCTTTAAATTTTAACGGCTTTTCCATTTTCTTCGCTCCTATTCAAATCTGAAGATAATTATTTCTTATACACAATAGTAATATCCCCATCAACAAAACCAACGCCAACACCCGCATAAGACTTTATTCTTTCGGCATATTTGCCCACTTCAATATATTTTTGGATTTTGCTAATTGTTTCCTGCAAAATTTCTTCCCATGTAGCATTTTGTATCCACGACAGTATATTATCTCTTGTGTCAAATACTTCTTCACAAGCCCAATCAGAATCTTCTATATCAAAAATATTACTGCCTATCATTTCAATAGACCACTGATTTTCTCCATCTTCATAGAGATTGAATGCTATAGCAACCACCGCATCTGGAATCGTATTTTCAAATAAGTTGTCTATCCATTTTTCTATATCTTCCATAACGTGTTTTTCTCCTATTTAAATTTTTCTATCTGCCACTCTGTTTTTATTTCTGACACACCGCTTACTATTGCTCTGTCAACTTCACAATTCCAGCGCATACGGTATTCGTTATCCGTCTGTATCTGTTCCGCTTTCGGGTTGTTCTTTCCTAATCTTCTTGGTGGCGAGGTATAGACCGTTTGTTGTAAATTACCTCCTTATTTCTCTTTGATTATACATCAAATCCTTGCGTATGAGGCGTTAAACAAAATGATACAACATCACTATTGTAATCGTGGTAATAGTTGACAGTTATTCTAATCTTTAACCTAACTCCTTAAATTCTCCCTCCTGAATAGAAACTTCAATATCAAATTTTGTGTTCTCGCCTGCAACTATCTTAATTCTATTGTTTCCACTCTCTACATTCAAAGTGCTTTGAATAGGCTCTGACATTTCGGTGTCACATTCAGCAATATTTGAAACATCTCCCTTAGGATTTATCAATACCAGTTTCATCTTTCCAGCAGAAACATTTATTACGTATGTTATATCTAAAGATTTATCTTCCTCTGCGTCAAAAACCCATATGGTGTCCATACCCTCCATTTTTTCAACGCTTGCCGTAAAATGTCCGTCCTCTGCTGTCTGTTCATAATTATTAAGGTTATATGAATTTGTATTACTTGCTATTTTTATATCGTTGTCATATATGGCAACCATAGGATTTGCACAACCTGTCATGAAACAAACAGCAATCATTCCTGCACCAAGCATTTTTTTAATTTTCATAATGTACCTCCATAAGCTACGATTTTTTCTATTAAGATACTACCACAATCACGCCCCTATTTCTATCACGTTTGCATTTTTGGATAGGCTACAATAAACTGGACAGATTTTTTAAGGTCATATAGTATAAAATCAATAAGCAAAGGAGCAA
>RAZD01000122.1 GCA_003612525.1 bacterium C-53
CCCTCAAACACACACATCAAATTGATTTCTTCCACTGTAAATTTATCCATCGCTTATATCTCCCTCTCTGATTTTTTCTCCGTTCCCTTTTCCGGGGCTTCCTTCTCCAACTTATCCCTCTGCTCGATGACCGCCTTTTTCTCCGCCAGCTTTTCCTTTATGGAAATCCTGCCTGTCTGCTTCTCTTTTTCCTCTTTCGGCTTCTCATTGTTCAGGACGTTATCAATCATGTTATAGTTACATTCTTCCAGTTCCTCAATCTTTGCAAGCGGCTTGTATTCCGCCAGCTTATCTAACAGCTCCTTCGCCTTCCTTGCGGTCTGTACGCCCTCACTGTCATCAAGCTCCGTCCCTTTCCCGATAATATCCGTCATGCCTTCCCGGATACTGTCTGAAATAAGCGCATTGAGGAAATCATTCAGATACCCGGTATTCCCGTTCCTGATGTCCTCTGTGATGTTCGCTATCTGCGCTTCCCTGTCCTCCACTGTCTGATTGTACTGAACAGTGTCGTAGTTGTAGGAAAGCTGGTCTATCTCCGCAGCAAGGAAAGCCGCCTGCCACTTCTCCAGAGAACCCCTGACCTCTATATCCGGCAGCTTGTCGATCAGCTCCGCAATGACCTCCACCGCCTTCGGATTGTCCGTAATATC
>RAZD01000123.1 GCA_003612525.1 bacterium C-53
TCTGGAAATCACGCTTGCAACCATTATGGGGAACTTAATCAATGACGGGGAAGTAGAGCCGGGAGAAGGCATTCTCCACCATGAGGAAGGGATAGACTTAATGCCGGGGAACATTGAGCTTTCCGGTCTGGAGGTTTCCCTTGTGAATGTGATGAGCCGGGAAACGGTGTTGAGGTCATACATAGAGATTGTCAGGGAGAATTACGATTACATTTTAATTGATTCTATGCCTTCCCTCGGCATGATTACCATAAACGCCTTTGCCAGCGCCGACAGCATCTTGATACCCGTACAGGCGGCATATCTGCCCGTCAAAGGCTTGCAGCAGCTTATTAAGACAGTCGGCAAGGTAAAGCGGCAGATTAACCCGAAACTGGAGATTGAGGGGATTCTGCTTACAATGGTAGACAGCCGGACGAATTATGCGAAGGACATCAGCGCCATGCTGAAGGAGGCATACGGAAGCCGGGTGAGGATATTTGCCAATGTCATTCCCATTTCCGTCCGGGCGGCGGAGATTTCAGCGGAGGGTGTCAGCATCTACAAGCATGATCCAAAGGGGAAAGTAGCGTCAGCCTATGATTCTCTGACAAAGGAGGTAATCACCTCTGCTCGTCAGGGTGACTCGCACTTTGCTCC
>RAZD01000124.1 GCA_003612525.1 bacterium C-53
GATATGACTTTTTCATCACATGACAATTCACAAGATTTATTCACTTCCTTTTCCAGCAGATATACAAAAGGATTGAACCAATGGACGCACACAACAATCTGTATCAGCCATTTATAAAACATATCCCTCTGCTTGTAGTGAATCAGCTCATGCACAAAGATATAAGACAACTCTTTATCTTCCCATTCGCCAACAGGCAAAATGATTCTTGGTCGAAAGAAACCAATCAGCAAAGGGGAAGCAATCAGCGGATTACAGGATAATTCTACCCTTGTCTTAATTTTCAGTTTTTCTTCACAATCAGATAGCAGATTCAAGATTTTTATATCTGATACTTCTTTATTTCCTGCTTTGATGTATTGGATAAAGCCTTGATAAACCGTTACTTTGCGGACAAATAAAACCAGTGCCAATGCTGACCAGATAAAAAACAGGCAGACATATTTGTCAACTGGCTCACGCATGGCAGCGGTGGTTATTTCCCGGTTTGGCTGTATCGGCTCTGCTTTGCTGTTACCCGTATCTGCGGGAACGGGTACATTGGGGTTTGTAGGGATTTCATTTGTTATTGCTGTTGTGTCGAATTTTTCAAACAG
>RAZD01000125.1 GCA_003612525.1 bacterium C-53
CGGCATGAAGTCCATGCTTTCCGGCTACCGGGAACGTCTGGTTGACGTGATGACGGACTGTGAAAAGACAGCCAACCAGATTGACAGCATCGGGGACGAATTGAAGCAGATTGGGAACAGTGTTTCCAATGTGGGCAGGCTGTTAGCCGGGAAAGGCACGAAAGAGGTATCGGACGAAAAGCCGGGTGTCGGTCTGACAAGGGCGGTCAACACGCCTGTAAAAAAGGCGGTGGAGAATCTCCGGAAGAAGATTGACGGGGCGGATAAAACATTTGAAAAGCTGGATCGGCTCTCTGCCTGTCTGGATGCCGGGAAGGAAGCGGAGAAAGGAGGGCGGGTGTCCGTAAAGGATAAGCTGTCGCAGATGAAGGAAAAAGCAGGACAGCAGAAGAAAGCGCCGGAGCCGGATAAGGCAAAAAACAAAGAGGAATGTTTATAAAATTATCAGCACATAAAAATATCCAAAGCGGGGCAGACAGGGAAACTTATCTGTCCCCTGTTTTTATGGAGGAAAAGGAGAGATAACCATATGGCAGATGCAAGAACTGAAAAACAGAAAGTAAA
>RAZD01000126.1 GCA_003612525.1 bacterium C-53
GTAGTTCCATATTCATTTTTCAGAAACTCCGCCATTTCCTCCGGCGTTTTGCCCTGCTGGTACTTGGCGTAGATGCGGCTCCTGCTGTTATCCCGTCCGCCCCCTGTCCGTAAAATGGCTTCAAGCTGCTCCTGCGGCAGAGAAAAAGCGGCAGGCATGATATAGTTCTCTCCTGCCTGCGCCGCTTCTATCGTGCCGATCTGTTCCTCTATCGTAGGGAATAAACTAAGCTGCTGGTAAACCTGCGTTTCCTTCGGTTCTTCCCACTGCGGTATCTGCCCTTCTTTCAGATATTCGCCCTTTTCCATGTAAAAGGCGATGCTGTCCCTCACATCTTCCCATGATACAGACGCCTCCGCTGTCCGGTTTAAATAGCTCCCCTTCCAGACGGTCAGACCGTTATCATCCGCCCTGTACCCGGCTCTTTCTTCCCCGACATAAAACTCGGTAAATTCCTTATGCCTGTAACTGTTTTTGATATATTCTGTCTGTTTGCCCTTATCCGGCTCGAAAAGCATCACCCCGGCAATATCCGGGCATTTATGCACCATAAATTC
>RAZD01000127.1 GCA_003612525.1 bacterium C-53
GTAGTTCCATATTCATTTTTCAGAAACTCCGCCATTTCCTCCGGCGTTTTGCCCTGCTGGTACTTGGCGTAAATGCGGCTTCTGCTGTTATCCCGTCCGCCCCCTGTCCGTAAAATGGATTCAAGCTGCTCCTTTGGCAGAGAAAAAGCGGTGGGCATGATATATTTCTCTCCTGCCTGCGCCGCTTCTATCGTGCCGATCTGTTCCTCTATCGTGGGGAATAAACTAAGCTGCTGGTAAACTTCCGTTTCTTTCGGTTCTTCCCACTGCGGTATCTGCCCCTCTTTCAGATATTCGCCCTTTTCCATGTAAAAGGCGATGCTGTCCCTCACAGCTTCCCATGATACAGTTGCTTCCTCTGTCCGGTTTAAATAGCTCCCCTTCCAGAATGTCAGACCGTTTTCGTCCGCCCTGTACCCGGCTCTTTCCTTCCCGACATAAAACTCGGTAAATTCCTTATGCCTGTAACTGTTTTTAATATATTCCGTCTGTTTGCCCTTATCCGGCTCGAAAAGCATCACCCCGGCAATATCCGGGCATTTATGCACCATAAATTC
>RAZD01000128.1 GCA_003612525.1 bacterium C-53
GTCCCCAGTAAGCGGATTCTATTTCATTTGGTGTCAGATAGCCAAGAGAACCATGAGGTCTTCGGGAATTGTAGAATCCTTCAATGTATTCAAAAACAGACAGATACAGTTCATGAAAAGTACGGTATGTCCTCCGGTTGGTTTCTTCCAGTTTTAAATATTTGAAAAAGCACTCGCAGACAGCATTGTCGAAAGGATATCCTTTTTTGGAAAAAGACTGCACCACGTTCAGGGAATCCAAAAGCTGCCGGAATGCAAATGCAGTATATTGCGTTCCGCGGTCGGAGTGGAACATGAGGCCACAGGGTGCGTTTCTGCTCTCGTAGGCTTTTTGAAAAGTGGTCATGACAAGGCTGACATCCGCTTTGCCAGACAGACGCCATGATATCACTTTTCTTGAGAACAGGTCAATTATAACGCACAGATAATACCATTTTCTGCCAGCTTTCAGATAGGTGATATCGCTGACCCATACGAGGTTTGGGGCATCTTGGGAAAACTGCTGCAGAAGGCGGTTGTGGCATTCTCCA
>RAZD01000129.1 GCA_003612525.1 bacterium C-53
CCTGAAATGAAATCTTAAATTCCACCTTCTCCAACTACAGTAGCATTTACCTCTGCATAAGTAGAGTTTACTTCTTCATACGCTTATGATATGATTCCTTTGCTTTCTGACAGCAGTAGAAGGAGAAATCATGAGCAATCTTATACCTGGCAATCAAAAACATCTCTCCCTGCAGGATCGGCTTTACATTGAAAAAGCTCTTTCCACTGCAACATCCTTTAAAGACATTGCACGCTTCCTCTGCAAAGATCCCTCTACCATTTCTAAAGAGGTCAAAAAGCACCGGCTCAGCGACTGGTATCACAAGGGTACCTTCTACAATGCCCATAACTTCTGCATCCACAAGTATCGCTGTCGAAAAACAAATGTCTGTGGCAAGATCATCCTTTGCGGGATCAAGTGCACCTCCTGTCCATCCTGTAACCAGACATGCAGAGATTTTGTCCGGGAACGCTGTGGCCGTCTGGACAAGGCCCCTTATGTCTGCAATGGCTGCGACAAGGCGCTCCATAAATG
>RAZD01000130.1 GCA_003612525.1 bacterium C-53
TACGCCAAGTACCAGCAGGGCAAAACGCCGGAGGAAATGGCGGAGTTTCTGAAAAATGAATATGGAACTACCGGGAAAGGCTTTGACTTCGGCAGCAATCCCATTTCCGTCTGGTTCAATGAATCCGGCATGAGCATCGGCTATGGGATGTCTGCAAAAGAAAACCCGGTTATGGTGATGGGGTGGCAGGAAGCGGAGGGCATTATCCGGTCTATGGTGGAGAATGGCTCTTACATGGGCGCAAATGAAGTGTTCCTTGTGGATGCCTTAGAACACCAGAGGGTATCAAATGACCTGTTTAATTTCTTCCGGGACGGCATCGGGGAAATACCGGATAACATACCAATTAAGAGTTACAACCACCCGGAAAGCATGACAAACCTCTGCGAGCTTTTATCCACACAGGAGGGGCGTGATGTGGTTGCCGGGGAGCTTTCCCATGCAAAAGAACAGATAGAAGCCGGGGAAAAGCAGATAAAATGGCGGTATGTAAAGAAGCCGGAGCGTCTGCTT
>RAZD01000131.1 GCA_003612525.1 bacterium C-53
AATCTATTACTCTTTTGTCGGCAAGGTAGAATTGCCCGACTAAAGCCCGACCCGTCCGGCAGTCAGCCGGACAGGGAACGGCAAAATTTTTTACACTTCTTTTACTTCTTTATCTCACATAAGCAAAATCACAGGGAATCAAGCAGCTTATGAGTGGAGGGGGCATTATCATTGTGGCGCAGACGGTGATCCCACAGCTTTCCAGCCTGTTCTCATAAGATAAATGGGCGGCATCATAGACAAAATCACTGATTTCATAAAGGAGATGCTGCAGGGGTGGGTGCTTAGCAACCTTGATACCATGTTCTCCGATGTCAATGATAAGGTCGGGACGATTGCGGGGGAGGTCAGCAAGACACCCAGCACATGGAACTCCGGCATATTCAGCATGATACGGACGCTTTCGGAGAACGTGGTAGTACCCATAGCAGGCATGATCATCAGTTTTGTGCTGATCTATGAGCTGATAACAATGGTAATCGACAAAAACAATATGCATGACTTTGATAC
>RAZD01000012.1 GCA_003612525.1 bacterium C-53
TGATAAAATCGCCAACTATTAAAATACGGTGGAATTTAGTCCTGCACTGGAATTTACTTTTTCAAGTCAGCTTTTCTTCATATTTTCTTCATTTTCTTCTTGGATAATGTGAGAAAAGTCCCTGGCTGTTGCCAAACACTTTCATGAAAGTATCCTCTTCCTATTAGAATTCCTTATATAAATGATAAAACATAGAATACTACATCCCAAATGCGATACCATCCCAAAGCCGAACATCATACAGATAAATTTCATACCTGATGTAAAGACACCTTTTAACATCAATATATACACAATTGGATAATAGATCAGATTCACAACTGCTGAAATTATAAAACAATACTGTGTCTTGCCATATCCTATTAAAATATTGTCTAATAGTACGGTATAACTGTATGCGAGATAAAATGGTATTAAAGTTACTAATATCTGTTTGATTATTTCATGATTTTCAATCCCCATCACATTTTTCAAAAATAGACTGATCATCGGAATAAAACACAGCCAAATTAAAAATGTCGCAATGATTATACTGTTATAATTTTTTATCTTTCTTAATGTTAATTTACTTCTGCATTCCTTCTTTATTATTTCCGCTAACGCTGATATCGGAATCAGCATCAGTCCCCATATAATATTATTTGCAACCCAATAATTTCCCTGTTCCGCCACTTCGTTCACCATTTTGCACACTATAACAGAATAGATCAGATTATCCAGTAATATTTGAGAACCGCTAAATAAACCTATAAACAGATATTCCTCTAAAAATGATGTTTTGAAGCGAAAAGAAACTACAAATAATTTTTCTCTAAATATAAAAATCATACATAGTGCAACACATATTATGTTTATCACAATATTAGAATAAGCAACCCCATTCACTCCAAATTGAGGAATCAAAAATAAATCTCCGATTATTGTAAAGATTGTTTTCAACACAATCATTGCGTATATGTAAAATGTTTTTTCCAGAACAACAAATAATACATTTACATAACTCACAATATTTCCAATAATAAAACCGACTGTTTCCAACTTCAGATATTCCGTCGCTTCTCGGACATGATCAGGCACCATTATCGATACTATATAACTACAGTGTATGAAAATCAAGGCGAAAAACACGATGGAAACCGCATTCACAATCAAAAATGACTGAAAAATTCGCTCTTTCAACTTGCCAGAGTTTCCAATGCACCTATTAAGCAGCGCATACAAAGGCACAATAAGAAACGCCTGTACCGTCTCATTAATCAGATCAAACCATTCAATGTGGCCTGCAATACCTAATCCGTCTGTTACCAGACTATCTGCAATTAAATTTGTCCTCACAAGTGTATACAGAAACGGAATAAAACTCAACAACATCAAACTACAGAATAGATTTAGTGGAAACCGACTGTCTCCTTCAGCTCTCTCCATATGTCTTTATCCTTTCCATAGACATCTTTCAGTTTCTCAAAATAATACTACATCTCTACCATCCATTCAAGCATAATAAAGGCAGAACACCTGTAAATGCTCTGCCCCGTCATGTTCCTGCACTCAAATAATATGATATTCCAAATAAAGTTTCTGACGATAACCATTATCCGCCTTTATTCTGGCAATATTATTAAAACGCTTATCTTCCATCAACTTTTCCATTAACAAAAGCATTTTTCTTCTCCACGTTTTTCTCCAATTTTCACATTCTCCTGGTCTCTCATCAACAACGTCATATACTCATGCCTCCATTCCCTATTCTTCTTGGCCTCTTTTACCGCTTCTTCCAGCCTCACA
This sequence comes from bacterium C-53, assembly GCA_003612525.1. GTDB lineage: Bacteria > Bacillota > Clostridia > Lachnospirales > Lachnospiraceae > C-53. Next base: position 1,786 of record RAZD01000012.1, read on the forward strand.
CTGCGGGCATCCATATCCATGTTGATACTTTTCTGTAATTCTGGATATTCAATGCGTTCAATGTTCAAATCCGGGAGAATCCTCCGCAATAACTCTTTGCACAATTCCGGATTCTGCATTACCTTTCCAAACAGGAAATCGTTGGATATGCTTAATTCTTCCCATTTTATCCACCTGTTTTCTTTCAACAAATCACTACTGGAAAACTCTGTATGTTCCAAAAGCCCTTTTATCTATCTTTATTATACACAGCCTTCCGGCAAATTACAATAAACCGAGAAACTGTCTCCTGACACTTTTCCTTTTTAATCTTTCAGGATAACCTGCGGCACATTTTTCCTGCTCTTTGTTGTAAATGAGTATGCTTTCGTCCTGCCGCTATACCCAAGAAAGAAACCCCTTTACGCCAGCTTCCTGCCAGTTCAGATGGATATGGCAATATAAAAATTCACTCAGCTGAAATATTAGAAGAAAAAACATTTCTCTCAATCAGGTATCCTTTCGCACAAAAATACAGAGAACCCAATTAAGAAATTACAGGGATAATAAGATACAACGTCTGGATATCGACATTCTGAAGCGCCTGTGCTATGTGTTGGAGTGCAGTCTGACTGATTTGATAGAATATATCCCGCCAGAAGAAGCACAGACTCTGCAATAAAAACCTACGTTGTAAGAACTTTATTGTCATGAACAGTAAAACCCCATGAAAGCCATAAACTCCCATGGGGGGGGTAAAATATAACTCTTATTCTCTTTGGTCATTAAGAACATACATTCTTTTTCGCACTTACTTGTGACATGGTTCTCCATATCATACCTAAGTGCGAAAAATCTCGTAATATTATTTCAGACAGAACACAAAAAATGCTCTGCCTGAAATATTTAACATATTTCTTTTAAGTACGTTTCTGCTGTTTCTTCTGTCAGACCAAACTTTTCACAGATTTGTTTCAGAATAACGTCACTTGATATTTGTAGCTCTTTCAGTGTTAAAATCATAGCTGTTATTCCTTTATCAATTCCCTTTTGAATTCCTTTCTCCTCCACACCCTTACTTAAATTACACATAAGCGACACCTCACTTTCTGAGAATATCAGTTAAAAAATGAAGGCTACGCCTTTTCCACTTCTTTTAAGTATATTTTTGCTGCTTCTTCTGTTACTCGAAATTTTTCCTTTAACTTTTTTATTATTACATCTTCTGATAACATTACATCTTTGTAAGCAGTAATGGCTCCATAAATCTTCCCTTTCTCCTCCACACCCTTACTTAAATTACACATAAGCGACACCTCACTTTCCAATGTCTGAGTCATTCTGATATGAAAATCTTCCTCCAATATCTGACACTTGTCCTGCGAACCTGTCTCCGTGGACAGAAGCACATTCAACAGTTTTAATAAATCCGTACCTGAATCACCCTCTTTCCCAAGACAAATCATGACAGCCGCCATCAAATCATAATCCGCTTTCCGTTCCTTTACACTGCCCACCAGATTTTCTTCCGCAATGTAATAACGGGTAATGCTGTTTTCACGGCTCTTTGGCGGATTCATACAAATCCATATGCTGTATACTTTTTTGATATTCTCATAGTGAGAATTTGTAAACTCTGTTCCATATTGGGCGGAAATCATCCGGCTGCAGTAATAGATTCCCCTCTTTATCAGCGGATAACCCGGATAAAAATCATTCTGGGCTTCTATATTGATAATTAAACGAATCAATTCCCCGGATACAGGAGCTATTGCCAGAAAGCGGATATCATAGGTAACAGTTCCCTCCGTTATAGAAGTATCTTCGTTTCCGGCTCCCTGTATCATAGAAACACAGTTGGATTCATCTGGGGCAACTGCCACTTCGCCCACCTGTGGTGTACCTTCAATATATTTTTCCGCAATCTCTTCCACGTCACAGTCACGGTATTCTTCCAGACAGTCCTTCATAATCCATGCCAGAATAATCTTTTCCGAAAGCAGCCGCTTGCAGGCCGCATCATAACTGGCTTTCTCATCAGCCACACGGATGTTTTTCGCTATGGTAGTATCTGTATTCATGGCCTCACCTCTTGCTTCTCGCTTACATTTTATCATATTCCATGCTAGCAAACCAGCTTATTATCACTTTAAGCTCTCTACAACTTTTTTCTTTCCTGAACAATATGATACCCTTTATACAGTTCTACACGATAATTTTTATCATCTTTTATTCTTTCTATTTCATTAAATCTTTAGTCTGCTATCAGCCTTTGGATTAACATGAACATCTTTTCTTCTCCTTCTTTCCTCTTTTCTCTATCCCGCATTTCCAATGTCATAATCTCCGCTCCCATCTACAACGTACCTAAGTGCATAAATTCGTCAAATATTATCTTAAAACGACTTTTGCCAACCCTCTATTTCCCGCCTAAATCTTAGCTTTCCTGCACTTTCTGCCCTTCCTCAAAACTTCGCACTTACTTGTGATATGGTTCATTCGCATTAATCCGAAAACACCGGTAAATCTGCTCCAACAAAATCACCCGCATCAACTGATGCGGGTATGTCATTTTCCCAAAACTTAATTTTTCGTCCGCCCTGTCAGAAACATCAGGGTGAAGCCCCAGAGAACCTCCTATTACAAAAACAAGATGGCTTTCTCCATAAACTCCAAGTTTTTCCACATGCTTTGCAAACTCTACGGAGTCCATCATCTTTCCACCAATTTCAAGCGTGACTACATAAGCGCCTTCCGGAACTTTTGAAAGAATACGGACGCTCTCAGTCTTTAAAATCTGCTCATTCACAGATGATGCCGCTTTATCAGGAGTCTTCTCATCCGCCACCTCGATCAGATTCAGGCGGCAGTATTTTGACAGCCTCTTTCCATACTCTTTGACAGCATCCACAAAATATTTTTCTTTTATTTTTCCAACTGCAATTATCGTTATCTTATTCATAAATCTCATGAAAGAAATCATCTGCAATTTTATTCAGATAAGATTCATCAAGCTCCATATATTTTGACTGGATACTCTGCCTGATTTTCTCAATACGGCTATAGTACAGTAAAGCTTCCGAACGTTCTTCTTCATCTGCTATACCGTCACAATCTAAGTCCTCTCTTGAAAAGGATTTCATAAACCATGTGTGAATTTCCTCAGTCAACGCTTCTTCCTCACATGCCGCCTTCGCGTATTTTTTAGCTGAGTCAAAAGATCTGACTCCGGTCACAATAAACGCTGCGAAAAGAGCCGACATTACACCGTAAGAAAGATACTTCACATTCGCGGCAAAATGAATAGGAATTATCCCCAGCATAATAAGAATCATGGTAGCAAGACCTGCAACCCCAACGATCAAAAGCGTCCACGCGGAAGATTTAAATTCTTCCGCCCGCTGTGCACTGGACCTGTAAACCTGCAGCTTCCTGTTTTCAATGCCGGGAGTTCCTTCTTCCGCTACGTTCTTCTCTTCCTGACTTTCTTTTATCTTTTGAAGCATTTCCGGATGCGCTTTTACCCAATCTTCAAAACCGCCGTCAAACTCATTACCACTGTCTTCCTCTTCAGGCGGAAGTTCTTCTACAAGCGGCACATGACAATCTGCACATTCTTCTATTCCTTCTCTATATTCGTTTCTGCATTTCGGACACCATGCCATATACCTGTACCATCCTTTTCAATCATTCAAACCATTCATACCGTCTAAATTTATTCAGAGACAGAGTAATCAAAACATGCCCTGTCTTTTGTCCTTGCAACAATGTATTCCTTTGCCTTAAGATGTTCAGGATGAACCTGATACGCATTCAATGCATCTTCCGACACAAAATCAGCAAAAAGCAGAATATCCCTGTTGCTCGATTCAAACTCATTAAAAATTACTTTAAGATCTACCACACCATCAACAACAGCCGCTGCTGCTTCCAGCCTTTCTCGTATTTCCTTTTTTGCCGCTTCTCTTTCTTCTTTTGACAACGAATCCTGAAAATTCCAGGCAACCAGATGCCTTACCATAACTCTTTCCGCCTTTCTCCAAATTAAACAAATGACTTTTCAGCCCTTAAACGGATATCTATGAACGCAAATATTCATCAATCCCTTTTGCTGCTGCTTTTCCAGCGCCCATTGCCAAAATCACCGTCGCAGCGCCTGTTACTGCATCACCGCCTGCATATACCCCTTCCTTTGTTGTCTTTCCAAATTCTTCATCGGCAACAATGCATTTCCACCTATTAACCTCAAGTCCCTCTGTTGTTGAGGAGATCAAAGGATTCGGTGATGTTCCGAGCGACATGATAACCGTATCCACATCCATAACAAAGTCCGAGCCATCCTTGACCACCGGACGTCTTCTGCCCGACTCATCCGGCTCACCAAGTTCCATCCTTACGCATTTCATACCGCTGACCCAGCCATTTTCATTGACGAGAATTTCCGTAGGATTTGTAAGAAGATCAAAAATAATCCCCTCTTCTTTTGCATGATGAACTTCTTCCACTCTGGCAGGAAGCTCTTCTTCACTTCTCCTATACACAATATGCACCTCAGCGCCAAGTCGAAGCGCTGTTCTCGCCGCATCCATAGCAACATTTCCACCGCCGATGACAGCAACCTTCTTGCCTGTCTTTATTGGCGTATCGTAATCATCCAGAAACGCTTTCATAAGATTGTTTCTTGTAAGATACTCATTTGCGGAAAACACGCCGCCCGCCTGCTCACCGGGAATTCCCATAAATTTGGGAAGTCCTGCACCTGAGCCGATGAATACGGCATCAAATCCCTCCTCTGTAAGAAGCGCGTCAATCGTTGTAGATTTCCCTATTACTACATTGGTCTCTATCTTTACGCCAAGCGCTTTCACATTCTCAATTTCCGCTTTTACTACGCTCTCTTTGGGAAGACGAAACTCAGGAATCCCATATACAAGCACTCCCCCTACTTCATGAAGCGCCTCAAAAATTGTGACGTCATGCCCCATCTTTGCAAGTTCTCCTGCGCAGGTGAGCCCCGCCGGGCCGGAACCAATTACAGCCACTTTCTTTCCTGTTTTCTCCTGGTTTACCTCCGGCTTGATTCCTTTCTCTCTTGCCCAGTCAGCTACATATCTCTCCAGCTTGCCAATTGAAACAGGCTCGCCCTTAATTCCTCTGATGCATTTTCCCTCGCACTGGCTCTCCTGCGGACACACGCGGCCGCAAACAGCCGGAAGAGAAGACGCCTCTGCAATTACCTTGCTTGCCGCCTCAATATCTCCATTTTTCACACACTCAATAAATCCGGGAATGTTGATTGCAACAGGGCACCCCTTTATGCACTGCGCATTCTTGCACCCAATACATCTCACAGCCTCTTCTTTTGCTTCTTCATCATTGTATCCGAGGCAGACTTCATCGAAATTTGTCGCCCTTACCTTTGGTTCCTGCTCCCTTACCGGGACTTTCTTTAATACATCCATCGTCTATATTCCTTTCTGTCCGATTCCTTTAATTGCAATTTCCACATCCGCCATGATGTGTATCGCCTTCCTGCAGCTTGAGAAGCGCCCTTCCCTCTTCTGTCTTATACTGTTGCTGACGCTTCATCGCCTGGTCAAAATCAACGAGATGTCCATCAAATTCCGGTCCGTCCACACATGCAAATTTTACTTCACTGCCTACCATAAGACGACATGCACCGCACATGCCTGTTCCATCCACCATAATCGGGTTCATGGAAACAACTGTAGGAATATTCAGCTCTTTCGTTAAAAGAGAAACAAACTTCATCATAATCATAGGGCCGATCGCAATGCACACATCATACACTTTTCCCTCATTTTGCACAAGATCCTTGATTACTTCCGTAACCATGCCTTTCCTCTGATAAGAGCCGTCATCTGTCGTTATGTAAAGATTGCCGGCCACCGCTTTCATTTCCTCCTCCAGAATCAGTAAGTCCTTATTCTTAGCCCCTACAATAACATCCGCCGCCACACCGCGCTCGTGCAGCCATTTCACCTGAGGATAAACAGGCGCAGTACCGACACCACCTGCCACAAAAAGGATCCGTTTCTTTTTCAGTGAATCCAGATCTTCATCAATCAGTTCGGAGGCACAGCCAAGTGGACCTACAAAATCACTGAAAGAATCTCCTGTCTTCAATTCTGCCATTTTTTTCGTAGAGGCGCCTACCGTCTGAAATACAATTGTAATCGTTCCTGCTTCCCGGTCATAATCACAAATGGTAAGAGGAATTCTCTCCCCCTTCTCGTCCATCTTTACAATCACAAACTGCCCCGGTTCACAATGTCTTGCCACACGGGGCGCTTCCACATCCATGAGATAAATATTTTCTGCCGGATTCTCTGCTTTCAATATCTTATACATAAATATTCTCCTATCTGATCGGATTTATCAAACATTATCTTAAATATAATAATTCAATTGTAGAAAAAACGCAAGACTTAGTGTATAATCAAAAGTAGCATAATGTCAGGAATCAGCATGACAAAGAATGGGGTGAAAAAATTGCAGTTACTAAAAGATAAGATTCTGGCAGAAGGAAACGCAATTAATGAGGACATTTTAAAGGTAGACGGTTTTATCAATCATCAGGTAGATCCTGAGTTAATGGAAGAAATTGCAAAAGAATTCGCAGAACATTTTAAAGATAAAGGCATCACAAAGGTTGTAACAATTGAAAGTTCCGGTATTGCTCCGGCAGTTTTTACAGCCAGAGAACTTGGTGTCCCGATGGTTATTTTCAAAAAACAGCCTTCCAAAGTATTAAACGACGATCTGTATCAGACAGTCGTAACCTCTTTTACAAAAGGTACTTCGTACGAGCTTACACTTTCTAAGAAATTCATCGATGCTTCCGATCATGTACTTATTATCGATGATTTCCTGGCAAATGGCGAAGCCGCAACCGGGGCAATCCGTCTTTTACGCATGGCACATGCAACAGTTGCAGGAATCGGAATTCTGATTGAAAAATCTTTCCAGCCAGGACGTGCAAAGCTTGTGGAATCCGGCATCGAAGTTTATTCTCTTGCACGTATCAATAAACTTGGAACTGATTTTATATCTTTTATTGATGACGAACCAACATAATTTTTATAAAAAATCCTGAGCAGAATCTCCGCTCAGGATTTTTCTCTTTCAAATCAAAAAATTGAATGATACATGATTAATCAATATTGATTGCCTTACCCTCTTCAAGCGCTGCTCTTCTTGCCGCCCATCTTGCTGCTTCCTCAGCCTTAACTGCCGCTTCTCTTTCAGATGCTGCTGTCTTTCCCGAATCAGCATTTACAAGTCTGTCTGCCTGAAGCTGTAATGCAAGCGCTGCATTTGCATCCTGTACTGCCTTAAGCGCTGCCTGAAGTTCTGCTGCGTTTGCTTCTCTTCCCGCCTGAAGCTGTAATGCAAGCGCCGCATTTGCATCCTGTACTGCCTTAAGCGCTTCCTGAAGCTCCGCTACATTTGCTTCTCTTCCCGCCTGAAGCTGCGCTCCGAGCGCTACATTTGCATCCTGAGCAGCTTTAAGCGCCGCCTGATAAACCTCCACATTCACTACCCTGTCTGCCTGAAGCTGTGCACTAAGCGCTACATTTGCATCCTGCACTGCCTTAAGCGCTGCCTGAAGCTCCGCTACGTTTGCTTCTCTTCCCGCCTGAAGCTGTGCACCAAGCGCTACATTCGCATCCTGCACTGCCTTAAGCGCTGCCTGATATGCTTCCACGTCTGCGCTTCTTCCTGCCTGAAGCTCCGCTGCAAGCGCTACATTCGCATCCTGCACTGCTTTAAGCGCCGCCTGATATGCTTCTACATTCACTGCCCTTCCTGCCTGGAGTTCTGCTGCGAGCGCTGTATTTGCCGCCTGAAGAGCGGAAAGCGCTGCCTGAGCCGGCTCAAGCGCTGCAATTCTTCCTGCCTGTTCAGCTTCACTCTTCTGCATCTGAGCATCCTGGAATGCCTTAAGCGCTTCCTGATACACTGCATATTCCACATCCCTTACCGCCTGCTCATCCTTACCCTTCTGAACCTGTGCCGCATGAAACTCATCAATTGGAGCCGCATCTACATTCAATGCACCAAACACACCTGCTGCAAAAGCTACACATGCCAATAATCCTACTACTTTTGTTTTCATCATTAGTTCCTCCTTAAATTTCCTTTTTTATACTAATTAATATTGATGATGCATATTAATATCATGCATCTACTAACTAATATCTGAACCTTAAATCCGGGGAGGGGTGTTATACTGAGTCAGACGTAAAGCTATCCTCACCCGCTTCTTGCAACGGAGCCTATTTTTCTGTTTCCACTGCCTGAGGCACTGCTGCTTCCTGGGCTGCATTTACGCTCTGTTCCTTACCAGCTGCTTGTGCTGCTTTCATTTCATCCACTTTTGCGCGTGCCGCCGCCGCCTCTTCCGCCGCTTTTGCCGCTGCTAAAGCTATTTTCTCCTCAATCTCCGTAAGAGCCGCCGCACGCTCCTCTTCCCCTTTCAGGATCTGCGACTCATAAAAAACATTCAAAGATTCCTGATATGCTGCAACTTCCGCTTCCCGTGCTGCCTGTTCTTCTATACCCTTTTGAATCTGTGACGCCTGAAAATCAGCCAACGCCTCCTGATAGAGTATATATTCGCGCTCTCTTGCCGCCTGTTCCTCTCTTGCCTTCTGAATCTGTGACACATAAAAATCCTCAAGCGCCGATGCATGAATGCCGCAGACTCCGATTACGCCAAATGCCATAATTACACATGCCATAACCACAATCCATCGCATCCCCAATTTTGCTTTCAACATTTGAAATACCTCCTTCCATAATTTATCATCCAGTTGTTGTCAACATTATATCATAGTATTACAACGATTGAAACACCAAATTTCCCTCTGAATCCCTATTTACAGTGCAAATTGTAAAATCAAATGCATTTACCCCATAAATTTGACCTGTTTTTTCCATTTCTCCTCCTTTTGGAAGGAAATACTCTTCCACCAGATAATAATAATTCTCTCCTTTCCCGGCCGCGAGACCGCACCGGTATTTATACTGTCCATTCAGCTCCGGAACATTACCATCCGCATCCAATATCTTTCCGCCCACAGCAAGTGTGGCCGCAACATAATTCGCAGCTACCTGAGAAGTACACGCACCGTTAAAATCAAGATGGTATACCGCCGTAACCACCGAACTGTAGATCTTATTGTTTTTTGAATATGCAACAAATTTAAAACGACTGCCATTTAATGGCATAGGCAGAGGCCCTTCATAGCGTTCTGAATGATTTGTCGGCTCTGTTCCGTCTGTTGTGTAAAAAACTTCACATTCATCCGGAACCGTAACCGTGATTAATTCAGGGAGATGATAGTTCCCGTCTATAGGCGTGACAACCGGTTCCTCCGGCTTCGGAAGTTCGACCTCATAGATCTTTGATATGCTTTCACTCAGGATTCCTTTCTCATTGGCGAAAACTGCACGTACAATATTATTGCCCGGATTTAAAGTAATCGGAGCGCTGTATTTATAACTGTCAGTCCCCGGTTCGCTTCCGTCAAGCGTATAATAAATGGTTCCTTTCTGCTCCGCCTTCAGCCGAATCTTCAGGCGCTCATGATAAGTCCCTTCTTTCGCACTGAACTCTGGCGGAAACGCCAGATAATGGCTGAATTCCTCATATATATCATCATTGCGGCAGGCCCCTATTAAACGATTAATGGAAGTATAATCCCCTGTTTTTTCATAAAGACTTATTGCCCCGACATAGGCATCCCTGCAGTCAGGCACAGTATCAATAATTTTAAGATATTCATCAAGCGCACTTTCCTCCTCGCCCAATCCCTGATAAGATCTGGCAGCCTGGAGCTGTGCTTCAACAGAACCGCTGTGTTTTTCAAGCGCTTTGTTAAAATAGGAAAGCGCCTGTCCGTATTTCCCTTCATTAAATGCACGCATCCCCTTTTTGTAATACGTTCCATACGATGTGTTTATACTGACCATGATAAAAACACCAAACGCTGCTGCAATTGCAAACACTGCTGCAACAACAAATACTACTTTCGGAAATCCTTTCTTAACCGTCGTTTCATCTACTCCATGTATCACATCATCTACTGCAATGGCAGCCAGTGTCTCATCCATTCTTGCCTCAATTTCCGGTTCAAAATTAGGCACCATCTGAACCGGCTTGCCGCACCCTTCACAGTAGAGCATTCCTTCTTTTAATTCTTTCTGACAGTACTTGCATTTCATAACTTTGCATCCTCAGCTCTAAAATAATCCTGTTATCTTACCGCTTTCATCCACATCAATCCCAAATGCCGCAGGATTCTTTGACAACCCTGGCATTGTGACAATATTCCCTGTCAACGCCACGATAAATCCGGCTCCCGCCGATACATAAGCATCTCTGACAGAAATCTCGAATCCGTCCGGCCTCCCCAAAAGCGCAGGATTATCCGACAGAGAGTACTGTGTCTTTGCCATACATACAGGAAGGTTTCCAAATCCAAGCATTGTCAGATTTTCAAGTGTTTTCAACGCATCCGTACTGAAATTCACACATTTTGCCCCATAAATTTCTTTTGCAACCGTCTCAATTTTTTCCCTCAAAGGAAGCTCATCTTTATACAGAAGCCGAAATTCACTTTTCTTCCTGTCTATGATCTCCATTACTTTATCGGCAAGCGCTACGCCGCCTTCACCGCCCTTTTCCCATACCTGTGAAAGAGCAAATTCGCAGCCCCGTTCTTTACAGAATTCTTCTATGAAGGCTGTTTCCTCCTCCGTATCCGCTGAAAAAGCATTGAGCGCTACAACTACAGGGACGCCAAACTTCTGGATGTTTTCAATATGTTTTGCAAGATTTCCGATTCCTCTTTTCACCGCCTCGAGATTCCCCTGATTCAGGTCCTCTTTTGCCACGCCTCCGTTGTATTTCAAAGCACGGATGGTTACGACCAGGACTGCCGCATCCGGTTTCAGCCCTGCCTGGCGGCATTTAATATTAAAGAACTTCTCAGCGCCCAAATCAGCTCCAAAACCGGCCTCAGTGATGACATAATCAGCCATTTTCAGAGCGGCTTTCGTCGCCCGGACCGAATTACAACCATGTGCAATATTGGCAAATGGCCCCCCATGCACAAGTGCAGGGGTATGTTCAAGCGTCTGTATCATATTGGGCTTCAATGCATCTTTTAAAAGCGCTGCCATTGAACCCACCGCTCTGATATCCTCTGCCGTTACAGGATTTCCGTCATAATCATAGGCAACAACCATACGCCCAAGACGTTTCTTTAAATCTTCCATATCGTCCGCAAGGCAAAGAACCGCCATAATTTCGGAAGCTACCGTAATTACAAAATGATCCTCTCTTACGACACCGTCAATCTTTCTTCCAAGCCCTACCACAATATTGCGAAGAACTCTGTCATTTACGTCAAGACACCTCTTCAATACAATCTGGCATGGGTCAATCCGTTTCTCATTCCCCTGCTGTATATGGTTGTCAAGGAGTGCGGCACATAGATTATTCGCACTTGTAACTGCATGAAAATCACCGGTAAAGTGCAGATTCAAATCCTCCATCGGAACTACCTGCGCATATCCGCCTCCCGCTGCTCCGCCTTTAATTCCAAAACAGGGGCCAAGAGAAGGCTCTCTGAGTGCAACGATTGCCTTCTTATTTCGTTTGCCGAATGCCTGACCCAGTCCGACCGTCACCGTTGTCTTCCCCTCACCGGCAGGCGTAGGATTCACTGCTGTCACAAGAATCAGTTTTCCATCTGGTCTGCCCTTCAGTTCCTCCAAATAATCATCCGTAAGCTTCGCCTTGTACTTACCGTATAAATCCAGCTTATCTTCCTCAATCCCAAGCAATCCTGCCACTTCTCTGATTGGAATCATCTCTGCCGCCTGCGCAATTTCAATATCTGTCATCATGCATTTTCCTCTCTGACCAAACCAAGTCCTGTTGCTGCCTCATTCTACATATTTACATATATTCCTCTATGTACTGCTCAAATTGTTCCGGGCTCATTAATACTTTTCTCGGCTTTGTTCCCTCTTCCTCGCCGACTACGCCGGCGTCTGCAAGCTGGTCCATAATCCGCGCCGCCCGGTTAAACCCGATCTTGAATACTCTCTGAAGCATTCCAATTGAAGCTTTGTCCTTTTCAATAATGAATTTAGCAGCCTCAATGAAATAGGCATCCCTGTCGTTTCCAGCACCGCCATCTGCACCGCCGCCCGATAACGTTCCCGCATTTGCTATTTTCTCTTCCACCTCCGAACTGTAACCTTCTCCTGCACATTCATTTTTCAGGAAGTCAACAATATCCTGAACCTCCTTATCCGACACAAAAGCGCCCTGTACTCTGGCAGGTTTCGTATACCCCTGCGGGTAAAACAGCATATCTCCCTTTCCAAGAAGCTTTTCCGCTCCGTTCATATCAAGTATGGTGCGGCTGTCTACGCCGCTGCTCACGCTGAACGCTATACGGCTCGGCATATTTGCCTTAATCAATCCGGTAATAACGTCAACGGACGGACGCTGTGTCGCTATGATCAGGTGAATTCCCGCTGCACGCGCAAGCTGTGCCAGACGGCAGATTGAACCTTCCACTTCTCCTGGAGCAACCATCATCAGATCTGCAAGTTCATCTACAATAATCACAATCTGAGGAAGTTTTGCAGGGCGCTCCATACCATCGGGAAGTTTCATATCTTCTATCTTTTTGTTGTATCCTTTTAAATCACGCACATTATATTCTGCAAATTTTTTATAGCGGTCGTCCATCTCATTCACACCCCAGTGGAGCGCCGCCGCCGCTTTTTTCGGATCCGTCACAACCGGAACCATCAAATGCGGAATTCCATTATAGACACTAAGTTCCACTACCTTAGGATCTACCATAATCAACTTGACGTCTTCCGGAGAAGCCTTGTATAAAATGCTCATAATCAATGTATTGATACAAACCGACTTTCCTGAACCGGTCGCACCTGCTATCAGAAGATGAGGCATTTTTGCGATATCAGTGATAACCACTTCTCCGCTGATGTCTTTTCCAACCGCAAACGCAAGATTTGAAGAAAACTGTCCAAACTTTTCATTATCAATCAGCTCCCGGAACATTACCGTAGCATTCTGTTTATTCGGAACCTCAATGCCAATTGCCGCTTTTCCCGGAATCGGGGCCTCAATTCGGATATCTGTTGCCGCAAGATTTAATTTAATGTCATCGGAAAGATTTACAATTTTGCTTACTTTCACACCCTGTTCCGGCTGCATTTCGTATCTCGTCACCGTCGGTCCCTGGCTGATCTCCGTCATTGTAACTTTCACACCAAAATTTGCAAGCGTCTGCTGAAGCTTCATTGCCGTCTCCTGAAGCTCCTTTTTTGAACCGGAGTTGTTCGTCTGCCCGGGTATCAGAAGATCCACCGGAGGAAATACGTATTCTTTTGATGCTCTTTTGGAAGTCTCTGGCTCTGGCAAGGACGGCGCTTCTGCCGCCCGCACATCCCCCGGCAATGCGGCAGCTTCCGCTATATCGTCCGGCTTCTTTTTCTCGAACGCCACAACATTATCAGCCCTGTTCTCTTTCTTCTCACTTAATCCCTCTCCACGGAATGTGACATTATGCATCGGGAAGACCTCAGGTTCTGCCTGAATCGGAACAATCTCAGGCTCCTTCCGCCTCTCAAGCTCTTCCTGCATGTCCTTTTGAATCTCTTCCGGTTTTGGAAGCTCATATTCCGGCTCTACGATCGCATCTTCCGCAAATGTATCCGCCATCCTGATCTGAATGTTTTCAAAATCAAAATCCTGTGGCGTCAAATCCTCCATCGTAATTTCACGGAGTTCATCCGACTCTGTAAAATCCGGTTTTGATATCGTTGTATCCGGCACAACTCCGCTTACTTTTTTATTCATCCGGAGTTCTTTTGCTTTCTCTTTCGCTTTTTCCTTCTCTTCTTTCTCACGCAGTACCCGCTCTTTTTCACGCTCTTTTAAACGTTCCTCCCGAAGTTCACGCCGTCTTGCGGAATCCTCCCTTGAACGTTCGATTGCTTTTGCGCCTCCTTTTTTCACGCCGCCGATAAATGATTTCTCCGTAATGAGAACGAGACAGATAATGGTAAGGACAATCAGAATCAGATAAGTCCCCGCACTTCCGATCGCGCCATGCAGAAATCCGGCAAGCACACCTCCAACCAATCCACCGCCTTTATGGAATTCTCTTGCATAACTGAAAGGTGACGATAAACCTTTTGCCTCAAAATCTTTTAAGCTGATCATCTGACAGAATATACAGATTACGATAAACTGAGCGGCGATCGCCCATATTTTTACAGTTGCAATCAGGCTCCCTCTGTTCGCAATCACAAAACAGACTCCCAGAAAAAGAAGAACCGGGGCCACATATGCCATAACTCCGAAAATTCCAAACAAAATATCGCTTACCATCTCTCCAAATGAACCGATCAAATGGAAATTACTTAAAACAAGCAGAATGGAAAATGCCATCAGAAGAAGCAGAATCACCTCATCCCACAAGCCGTTCTCGTTCACATCCGCTTTCTTCACTGTCTTTGCCGAAGAAGTTTTTCTTCCTGCCGACGTCTTTTTATTTGTACGCTTCTTAGTTGCCGCCATTAAGATACACACTCCTACTTTAGTAAATCAATCCCAAACCGTCTTACGAAAGGAAAAAATGTCCACAAATTGCAAGTGCCCCTGCCGCAAAACAGTAAATTGAAAAAATTTTAAATTTTTTGCCTCTCACTACAACCAGCATGGTTTTAATACAGATATAGCCGACAATTGCCGCGACCGCCATACCAGCCGCATAATGAATGACTTCATTATTCTTTAAAGTGAGTTCTCCAATATCCTTCATCTCAAGAACAGCCGCTCCCAAAATTGCTGGTATTGACATAATAAACGAATATTTTACCGCAAACTTCTTATCAAATCCACAAAGAAGACATGCCGTGATTGTGGTTCCTGAACGTGAAAGCCCCGGAAGCGTAGCAACCCCCTGCGCAACCCCCACACTGAATGCATCAAGATATCTCGTATCCTTTGGCGTCTTTTTCCCACTGCCGCAGTAATCCGCAATCATCAGAAGGCAGGCTGTTATAATCAGACAAATGCCAGGAACAATCAGTCCTGCGCCCGCTTCCTCAATCAAATCTTTTCCCAGTACCCCTAATATGCCTGTCGGAATTGTCGATACAATAATCAGCATCACAAACTTTCTATACGCATTTTTCATCACTTTACGGTACATCTTTGCATCATTTTTTGAGAAAAGATTTCCGAAAAAAATTCCTGCATTGGAAATAAGATCAATTAAGATTCCAAAACCTTCCACAATCATTTTCCAAATGTCTTTATAATATGCCACAAATATGGCAATCAAGGTCCCTATATGTAACAGGATGTCAAAAAGCATCCCTGTTTCCGTATTGATATGAAATATATTCTTAAATATGGCAAGATGCCCGGAACTGCTTACGGGAAGAAATTCCGTAAGCCCCTGAAGCAGTCCCATCAAAACCGCCTGAAGCAATGTCATAGCAAAATACCAGCCTTTCCTAACTTCTCCTTATACAAATGCTGTAACAGTATACCACAAATCGTGTTTCTTGTCACGCCTCATTCATCATCTCACGAAGTTTTGCAACTGCATGGCGTATTCCGCCAACTTCATCAATAATTCCTTCTTTCACAGTCTGTGCCCCGATCAAAATGCTCCCCAGATCTTTTGTCATTACTTCCGTTTCCATCATCAATTCCTCCAGACGATCCTTTGCAATATGGCTGTGATGCACGGTAAATCCCACAATACGCTCTTGTATCTGTTTAAAATAGTCAAAGGACTGGCGAACGCCAAGTATCATACCGCTTAAACGTACCGGATGAATCACCATTGTCCCCGTCGGTACAATAAATGAATAATCAGTGCTGACCGCAATCGGCATTCCGATGGAATGACTTCCGCCAAGCACAAGCGATACGGTCGGCTTGCTGATGGATGCAACCATCTCTGCAATGGCAAGACCGGCTTCAACATCCCCGCCCATCGTGTTGATCAATACAAGCATACCGCCAATCTCCTGATTTTCCTCAATCTCCGCAAGTTCAGGCAGCACATGCTCATATTTTGTCGATTTCGTAGAATCAGGCAGCACATCATGCCCTTCAATTTCTCCGATCACAGAAAGCAGATGAATCTTTTTTGAACCTGTTCCAATTTCGATCTGGCCGCTTTCCTTAATGCGCTCTTCCATATTCATTCTTTCGTCATTGTCTCTATTATCATTTTTTTCTTCCATAAATAAGCCTCCTCAATCCCTGAATATCAAACAAAAAGAGAACCACCATTGTGATTCTCTTCTTATTATATTTCTATTTTATAATTTTATGTATCAAAAATCCTGTCTTTTTCCCTGATTGATCTACAGATCAAAATCATCATCATCCGGAACCTCCAGATCAAATTCCAGCGATTTTGGGACATGTTTTTTCGGACCTGGAAGCGGATTCTCAAGATAATGAATTTCTTTTTTCGGCAAAAGCGCCTCCGTCTCTGCTTCTTCCTCATTCTCCGTCATTTGAGGAGGCAGCGGATGCACGGAAAGCGGTTTCTCACTTGCGTCTGCTGGAACAACTGCAGGCATAGGCTCCACTTTCAAATCATCTGCTTCCTTCTCCTCTCCGTTTTCATAGAAGATCAGATAAAATTCCTGAATCAGGAAACCTGCCAGATACAAAACCGCCAGAAATATAAGATGATTATCAAAACGCACCCTGCCGCAGCCACACAGCCAAAAAAGACCCAAGAAAAGCGCGCAGCCAGGAACAGCGCCCTTTCGCTTCTGCACAAACGCAAAAACAAGCGCAACAAAACACAGACACAGCATAACCAAGATTGTCATATCATTTTCAACAATAAGTGTATAACCGCCCGGCACATCCGCATATGGATTCACACTCCATGCTGTCCTGTAATTGGAAAAGAACTGCCCGCCGCCCTCTGGCAGATAGCACTGCAAATAAGGATAGAATACGGCAGTAAAAGACGTTTTTAAGTCCAAAGCCTTTAACCGCAGCATTATAAAAAATGGAATACAGGCTCCCGCAAGAAGGACAAGCCCCCTTAACATGCCTGAAATAATTGGCCTTTCTTCCCTGCATTCACGCATAAAACATAAAAATAAAAACAACGCCGCAAGAACAGCTAACGTTACAGGATGAAGAAAGGAAGCAATTCCAAACAGCAAACCGTCTATCAGGTACAGAAGAAAATGAACAAGCACCAGATGGTCCTCTCGTTCCATATCCACAATAACGGCAAACAGAAAAACCGCTGTCATAAAGATCGAGAAATACAATGGAGTTCCTTCCAGACTCACCACAAATGCAGCCTCCTGTGGAAGACACATCAAGAGCGTATACACCGTAAGACCCGAAAATCTGCCTCCAAAAACACGCGCAGCCCCTGCCGCACAAACAGCGCCCGTAACCTGCAAAAAAAGATTCCCATAAATCAGTGCGGTCTCTTCATATCCAAACAGAGACAGCAGCAAAGATTCAAACGCCGTATATGCATAATATTCCGTATCTTTACATAAAAGCTGAAAAAAGGGCGTTCCCGGCTCCGGCCGAATACTGCTTCTTAAAATATCCGCCGTCTCGTATACGCCATAGTAATCAACAACCCGAGAATATGATTGAATCAGGTGTATGCGCAGTTCCAGACCGATTACGGTAATCACGGAAAAAATCAGAAACTCACAAACCAAAAATAAGACTCTGAAATTTTGTTTGCTGCCCGATGGAAAACAATGGTTTATCATCAATCCCATAAGCAGCAGTATCATAAGAGTCGCCGCAAAAATACCTGCCGCAATCCCCGGACCGTTCATACCGTATTTTGACGACATCTGTACGGCTGCCGTCAGCGCTGCAAAAAAAACGCCTGCTATCGCCGGCAGCACAAGAAATCTGCCATAAATCAATTTTCTATCCGGAACACCCATTCCCTCTCCTTTACACAGTCACAAGCGCCTGTTCAAGATCTGCGATTATATCATCTTTATTCTCGATTCCCACGGAAAAGCGGATCAGATCAGGTGCAACGCCTGCTTCCACGAGTTGCTCATCTGTCATCTGTCTGTGGGTATGGCTTGCCGGATGAAGAATACATGTTCTCGCATCTGCCACATGGGTGACAATCGCCGCAAGCCTCAACTTGTCCATGAATCCGACGGATACCTCTCTGCCGCCTTTCAATCCAAAGCAAAGCACGCCACAGGTTCCGTCCGGCATATATTTCCGGGCCGCCTCATAATACCTGTCACCCTTTAATCCGGGATATTTCACCCACGCCACTTTCTCATGCTGTGACAGATATTCCGCCACTGCAAGCGCATTTTCACAGTGTCTTGGAACTCTTAAGTGAAGAGACTCGAGACCCAGATTCAGAATAAACGAATTCTGTGGAGACGGAATCGACCCTAAATCTCTCATAAGCTGGGCAGTTGCCTTCGTAATATATGCCTTTTTCCCGAAACGTTCCGTATAAACCACACCATGATAAGAATCATCCGGCTTTGTAAGTCCCGGAAATTTATCCGCATGCGCCTCCCAGTCAAAATTCCCGCTGTCAACAATGCACCCGCCAACAGTTGCCGCATGCCCATCCATATACTTTGTGGTAGAATGCGTCACAATGTCAGCTCCCCATTCAAACGGACGACAGTTAATCGGTGTTGCAAACGTATTGTCTATGATCAGAGGAACGCCGTGTGAATGTGCCGCCTGTGCAAATTTTTCAATATCAAGAACAACAAGCGCCGGATTTGCAATCGTCTCTGCCACCACACACTTTGTATTTGGCTGAAATGCTTTTGAAAGCTCCTCGAGTGACGCGTCCGGGTCTACAATTGTGGATTCAACGCCCATTTTCTTAAGTGTCACAGTCAGCAAATTAAACGTGCCGCCATAAATACTCGAAGAACAGATCACATGATCGCCTGCCTCACAGATATTAAACACGGCATAATAATTGGCCGCCTGCCCTGAGGAAGTCAGCATAGCCGCCACTCCTCCCTCCAGATCACATATTTTCTGCGCCACAAAATCATTGGTTGGATTCTGAAGCCTCGTATAAAAGTAGCCTTCTTCCTCAAGGTCAAACAGTTTTCCCATCTGATCGGAAGTATCATATTTAAAAGTCGTACTCTGTATAATCGGAAGTATCCGGGGTTCCCCTTTTGATGGCCTGTACCCTGACTGGATACATTTTGTCTCAATTCTGTAATTATCCATTCATTTCTCCTTTTCTGTCAGGCATAGCAAATCTAAAACGTTATGCTTCCTGCGCTGCTACTCAATCGGTATGCCAAATATTTTTCTCTGAAAGCCTGAGTTGATTTCCTCATATGTCCCCGGCGTAAGCTGTGTATCTGGAAATGCCTCCTTCCACTGCCCGGTAATCGTAAGCGCAAATTCTTTCGCATGTTCCGATTCAATGGTGAGAATTCCCGGCAATACATAGAATGCCATCACGCAGTTTAAGTCCATAAGCTCGCGCTCTCTTGTAAAACGACTTGTTTTTTGGATAATATCCTCTGCTTTCTGTATAAGAGGCGCCGCAATTTCCTGCATATCCTCCGCAGGTTTTGTACTTTCTGCAAAAAGTATGAGGAGTTTCGCATAAATCTCTTTCTCTTTCTCACAATATTGCTGAAAAAAAACCGTATACGCCTTTCTCTTAAAATTTTTAATCGCCGTTTTAGGTTCCAGATCCAGCAAAAGCCGTTCTACGGAACCTTTCAAATATTCTTTCGTCTCTGTCATACCTGCCTCTTTTTACTATTCGTCCCAATTATGATATACCGCCTGCACATCATCATCCTCATCAAGCAGATCAAGTGTCTTGCCTAAAGACCGAATTGCCGTTTCATCCGTCAATTCTACATAATTCTGAGGAATCATGGTTACTTCCGCCGATACCATCGCAATTCCGGCTGCCTCCAACGCCTCTCTCACTTTTGCAAAGTCATCCGGTGATGTAAGGATTTCAAAGCTGTCTTCTTCCTCGCTGAAATCCTCCGCACCTGAATCAAGCGCCTGCATCATCAAATCATCCGCATCAAGTTCACACTCTTCCTTATCGATAATGATCTGCCCCTTCTTGTCAAACATATAAGAAACGCATCCCTGCGCACCCAGACTTCCGTTTCCTTTTGAAAAAGCGCTTCTGACATTAGCGGCAGTCCGATTCTTATTATCCGTCAGCGCCTCCACTATAATAGCTATGCCGCTCGGCCCGTATCCTTCATATGTTACATATTCATAATTAACGCTGCCCGCATCCCCGGCTGCCTTCTTAATCCCGCGGTCAATCGTATCATTCGGCATATTGTTTGCCTTTGCCTTCGCAATTACGTCGCGAAGCCTTGAGTTATTCGCCGGGTCCGGTCCCCCTGCTTTTACTGCAACGGCAATCTCCCTTCCGATCATCGTGAAAATCTTTCCCTTTGCTGCATCATTTTTTTCTTTTTTGTGCTTTATGTTGGCAAATTTTGAATGTCCTGACATAATTTAGCTCCTTTTCTCTTTTCTTTCTATCTCTTCCGGTTCTTCTTCTGTTTTTACTGCCGGGTGACAGCGCACAGTCTTAATAATCCGGTTTTCCACCGCCAGTATCTTGAAACAATACCCTTCATATTCCGTCTCAAAATCATCTCCTTCTTCAGGAATTCGTTCAAGTCTGTTTGTCAGAAATCCGTTCAGTGTCTCAAATTCTTCCCCCTCAAACGAAATATTAAGAAGTCCTTCCACTTCCTCCAGGCTCGTAAGCCCGTCCATCACATATACATTATCTCCCTGATGCCTGATATGGTTCTCCTCATCATCATACTCATCGAGAATATTTCCGACAATCTCCTCCAATATATCTTCCATCGCGACAAGTCCTGCCGTCTGCCCATATTCATCTACCACAATCACCATATGGATTTTATTCTGCTGCATATTCTGGAACAGATTGTTAATATTCCGCGTCTCCGGTATGAACCTTGCCTCCATGACAAGCCCTTCAATCTCACTGACCGGCTTCGTCCGGTTCTTCTGATAGAGATTATATTTTACGGCATCTTTAAAATGAAGGATACCGATAATATTATCAATTGTTTCCTCATAGACAGGATAGCGCGAATTTTTCCCATCTATGATGAACTTCATAACATCTTCCAGCGTCTCCCTGCTGTCAATCCCCACTATATTTTCTCTGTGGGTCATAATATCGCGAGCTTCCTTATCCCCAAATTCAAATATATTGGTGATCATCTCAGCCTCGCTCGCCTCAAGCACGCCCTGCTCATGCCCTTCATTAACCATAGAAATGATCTCTTCTTCCGTAACATCCTCAGGATGTTCATTCAAATCCACACCAAAAAGTCCTGCCGCGAATTTAGATGACACGCCAATCAGAAATGTCAGAGGAAAAAGGAGCTTTGTCACATGCCACATAGGATTGACCAGAAAATACGCCCATTTCTCGGGATACCTCCCCGCAATCCGTTTCGGCATCTGTACACCAATCGTAAGAAACAGGTACAGCATGAGAATCATGGCCAGCACATGCGACACTGCTGATAACGCAGGATATGTACCTCCGATGCCTTGTCTGATTTTCTCCGCAAAAAAACGGACATGAAAGGCACCGATAATATAACCAATCATAGTTGCAAGAAACTGCAATGTATTCACAAACCCTGCCGGTTCCTCAATAAACCGGCTCAGGCGGGCCGACTTTTTGTCCCCCTCCTCGCACTTTTTTTCCAGTGCATTTTTATTTATTCCCTGAATTGCCGCTCCGAATCCATACAGAAGCATATCCGAAATGACCAGAAAGGCCAATATTATATAAGTCATCTGTTTTTCCTTTTGCGTATTGAACAAAATAGCATCATACTTTTAGAAATATACCATTTTGCATGCGTTACGTCAACTCTAAGCTTATGTAAAGAGCTCTGTTTACCTTTTCCATCACCCTTGTGTCAAGATGGCAGACCTTCTCTCGAAGTCTTTGTTTATCAATTGTGCGAAGCTGTTCCAGTAAAATCACGGAATCTTTCACAATGTGATATTCGAGACTTGAAATTTCTATATGGGTTGGCAGTTTTGCCTTATTCATACGCGAAGTTATAGCTGCACAGATCACAGTGGGGCTGTGCCGGTTGCCAACATCATTCTGAATAATCAGGACGGGTCTGACTCCCCCCTGTTCCGAACCGACTACCGGCCTTAAATCTGCATAAAAAATATCTCCTCGTCTGATTTCCATAGCTACACCTCAATCTTTTTAATTGTAGTATTGACATCTTTTCGAGGTGTATTCCATTTTTGTCTTCAAAAATTATTTAAGCGTAATCATCGAAATAATCTTTTGTCTTCACAGCTTTCCGGCCGCGCATATATATACGTGGCACCCGTTTTCCGATATCACAGGCAAGTTCATAATGAAAACGTCCGGAAAGGCTTCCAAGCTCCTCCATTGTAATTGAGACACCATGATCTTCTCCAATTAAAGTAACTTCCATATACTCCTCCGCCTCAGGTATATCTGTCACATCCACCATAAACTGATCCATACAAATACGCCCAAGCACAGGAGCCCTTTTTCCATAAATTAAAATCGTTCCCTTCCCTGACAGGCTGCGAGGGTATCCGTCCCCGTACCCTACAGGGATCGTGGCAACCCTGCGTGTGCCATCCGCTTTATAAACGCCGCCGTAGCTTACAGTGTCCCCTGCCTCAATCTCCTTTATATATGCAATATGGCTTTTCAGGGAAAGCACAGGCAGCAGACTGATTCTGTCCTTCCTGACTTCTTCGGATGGCCAGAGCCCATACAGTATAATCCCCGCACGAACCACATCCATATTCGCATCCGGTATCTCAATGATACCCGCGCTGTTGGAACAATGATGAATCGGAAACGTAATGCCTGCGTTCAAAAGTTCTTCTGTAAATAAGTTGAATCTATGTATCTGCTCAATTGTCGGTTCTTTATCCGCCATATCCGCCTTTGCAAAATGCGTAAAGATACCCTCAAGCTCCACATTGGGCAGTTTCGCGATCTCCTGTATAAGAGAGAGCGCCTCCACTGAAGGCCGCAACCCGATTCTGCCCATTCCGGTATCGATTTTTATATGAAACCGGACTGTTTTCTTCTGGCGGACTGCCTCCTTCGAAAGCGCCTCGGCCATATCCATTTTAAACACCGCCGGACGCAGATCATACCTTACAATTGATTCATATGCATCCGGAAATGTAAACCCAAGAATCAAAACAGGCTTTGTAATGCCCGCCATACGAAGAATCACGGCCTCCTCCACCGTGGCGGTGGCAAATCCAAAAAGATACGGCAGACTTTCAACTTCCTTTGCAATCGGAACAGCGCCATGTCCATATCCATCTGTTTTGACAACCGCAATTATCTTTGTATCACAGCGGATATTTTTTTTCATTTGTTCCAAATTGTATACGACAGCGTCAAGATTTATTTCTGCATATATTCTGCTATACGTCTTCATCTCACTATTCCTTCTATAATATCGCCCGCCATCAGTTCCGTTGGCGAACGGAAAGCGCTCCCGTTTTCCCCCGCCCTGCCATGCAATGCACAGCCCAGCGAAGATGCCGCAAAAGGCCCTAATCCCTGCGCTATGAGACTGCATATGATTCCGGTCAGCACATCTCCACTCCCGGCCGTCGCCATACCACTATTCCCCGTACAATTGATAAATGCCTCTCCATCTTTATTTACAATGATTGTTCTTGCATCTTTCAGAACACATACAACACTGAAACGCCGCGCAAAATCGGCTGCCACATCATAAAAATGAGTCTTGATCTCCTCTGTCTCAAGACCTGTAAGCCTGCCAAACTCTCCGATATGCGGAGTAACCACCACTTCTGTCTGACAACTGCTTAATATTTCCGGCCTCTTAGCTATTATATTCAGCGCATCCGCATCTGCCACCACAGGCACGGCTGCATTTGCAAGAATAAATTCCACAAGCCTCAATGCTGTCTCTCCCTGAGACAACCCCGGCCCGATTCCAATACAATCGCACCAATCCATTGAGCGGCTAAGCTCCTCGCTGTCAAATCCGTCTTCCGTATAGGTCAGAAGCATTGCCTCCGGAAATGACTCCTGCAAAATCACGCGGTTCTCCTCAACCGTCATTATTTTCACCATACCACAACCGCTGCGAAACGCCGCTTTTCCTGAAAGAATTGCTGCACCGCACATATTCATGCTCCCCGCAATCAGTAATACTTTGCCAAACGTTCCCTTATTCCCGTCCGCTCTTCTTTCGGGAAAACGGATTTCCTGATCCTCATACATCCTGATCAGCGGCAGATTCCCCAAAAAAGAGCGGTCTGTGATTCCAATATTCGCACAATACAGCCTTCCACAGCTGGAAGCGCCCGGATACAGCATCTGTCCGAGTTTCTTATATGCAAAAGAGATGGTCACATCTGCCGTTACAGCTGTTCCCATCACCTTTCCTGTCCCTCCATGAATCCCAGATGGCATATCAAGACTTAAAACTTTCGGCGCCGGCAGAAGCATTCGCCGCAGATCATTCATCTCTTCCACCGCTTTCCTGTACACTCCGTCCAGGTTCCGATTCAATGAAATTCCAAAAATTGCGTCAATAATTGTTGTATATCGTTTTTGTTCTGGAATCTCCGCAAAAATCTGTTTCCCGTATTTTTCCAGAATTTCAAGCTGCTTTTCACACTGAAACGTACATCTTTCACGCTTTCCCACAAGAACGACATCGCTCTCGATTCCATGCTCCAAAAGAATACGTGCAAGCGCAGCGCCATCACCGCCATTATTCCCGGTTCCGCACACTACAAGAACTTCATTCAGACAGAATGCTTCTCTTCTCAGGCATTCATATGCCGCCATTGCAGCACGCTCCATCAAGATCAGGCTGTCTACACCGAATATGTCCGTTGTTATACGGTCCGCATGCCTCATTTCTTCCGGCGTCACTATTCTTTCCATATATACTGTCTCATTTCTTTGTTATTTTCTGTTCTTTGATTGCTCTCTGTTTCTCAAGAATCTCGCGTCTTCTTGCCTCCACATCATAACGTATATCAAAAAGATCTACAACATCCGCTCCAAAAATATCATTAAGATACGAATAAATCTCCACGTTTTTGACCTCCATCTCCTGTTTACGCACGACGTTCATTTTGAGGTCTATCCGGATTCTCTCCACCCATTCACTAATCAGCTCGATCTCATCCGTGTTTTCCTTCATGACATGATAGCAATAGTCCATCGTCATAAGCATCAATGCACGATTTACACGGCCAATTTCCCGCGGAAGACCAATCATCTCATCCTCATACTCTTCCGTTTTGTCATTGATTTCATTAATCAGCCGTTTGCTTTCCTCTGTCTTTTTAATGGCAAGCTTATTTGAAGAACCCGAAGCCTCTTCCATATTTGATACAATCCCCTGCATCAGATCGTTCTTTGCTTTCTTCAATGCACGAAGCTCCGTACGGACCTTCGCCTCCCGTTTTATCAACTCATTCAGTTCATCACGAAGCTTTACAATCTCAGACGGCATTCCTTCCGTTGTACGCTCAAACAGCCTGTGCCATTTATGATCGATTGTCAGAACAGGAATATTCTTCCCCTCAATCGCCATCTTGAATTTGTCACTGTTCTTCACTTCTACATTCCTTCTCTCTGATATTATAAGATAATTTCATCAGACTTTCCGACAAGTGTACATTCTCCACTACAATATGTTGCGGAACTTTCAAATCCACATGTGAAAAATTCCAGATTGCCTTAATTCCACATGTTGACAATTCCTCCGCCACCTCCACCGCAGCAAGCTTTGGTATCGCGATCACAGCGATATCAATGTTGTTCTCTTTCACAAAATCTGTCATATGGCGCATGGACATAATCGGAATATTGCGTATTTTTTCACCGACAATTCTCTCATTCTTATCAAAGATTCCCCGTATGATAAATCCTCTTTTTCCGAAATTTTCATAACCGGCAAGCGCCTGCCCAAGATTTCCCGCCCCAACCAGTATTAAATTATGCGTTTTATCCAGGCCGAGAATTTTTCCAATCTCTTCGTACAGGAATCTCACGTTGTAGCCGTATCCCTGCTGTCCGAAACCGCCAAAATTATTGAGATCCTGCCTGATCTGCGATGCCGTAACATTCATTTGTTCACTTAATTCCTGTGAGGATATGCGCTCTACACCCCTGTCATCCAGTTCGCCAAGATAATGAAGATATCTTGGAAGCCTGCTGATAACAGCTCTTGATATTTCCTTCTCTTCCAATATTGCAACCTCCACATGATTTATGCTATTATTATAGACGCATGTTAAAAAAATGTCAAAACTATTTAGCCATACGAAAAAGGAGAACCTCTCATGTTGCTACAATGTTCGAAAATAGAGAAAACTTTTATTGCCGATCCGGTTCTATCCGACTGCTCCTTCCACATAGAAGAGCGTGAAAAAGCTGCTATCGTCGGTATTAACGGCGCCGGCAAATCTACGCTTTTAAAAATAATTGCAAAAGAATTATCCGCAACTTCCGGAGAAGTTACTCTGTCAAAGGGAAAAACACTGGGATATCTTGCGCAACAGGAAGCCGTATCCACAGAAAATACAATCTACGAAGAACTGCTCACCGCAAAATGTGAACTGCTCTCTCTGGAACAGGAACTGCGCAGCCTCGAATCGCTAATGAAATCCACGTCCGGTGATGAATTATCCGCACTCATGAACCGCTATTCCATATGCAGCCATGAATTCGAGCAGAAGAATGGATATTCTATCCGCAGCGAGGTCACCGGAATTTTAAAAGGGCTTGGATTTGCGGAAGAAGATTTTCAAAAGTCCATGTCTACTCTTTCCGGCGGGCAGAAAACACGCGTTGCGCTGGGCCGTCTTCTTCTCTCAAAGCCTGATCTTATCCTGCTTGACGAGCCAACCAACCATCTTGATATGGATTCGATCGCCTGGCTTGAAAATTACCTGAAATCATATGATGGCGCCGTACTGATCGTTGCGCACGATCGTTATTTTCTGGACAAAATTGTAACAAAAATTATTGAGCTGGAACGTTCACACTGCAAAGTTTATAAAGGAAACTATTCCGCCTATGCCGAAAAAAAACAGCTGCTTCGTGAAGCGGAAATGAAGCAATACCTAAACCAGCAGCAGGAAATCAGGCATCAGGAAGAGGTCATACGCAAGCTAAAGTCATACAACCGTGAAAAATCAATTAAGCGTGCGGAAAGCCGCGAAAAAATGCTTGCAAAAATTGACGTTCTGGATAAACCAACTGATCTGAATGACGCTATGAATTTTCAGATTATCCCTTCCGTAGAAAGCGGCAATGATGTGCTTACGGTAAAAGGCCTGAAAAAATCATTTGGAAACCTCCTTCTTTTTGAAAATCTGAACTTTGAAATCAAACGGGGAGAACGTATTGCACTGATCGGCAAAAACGGCACCGGCAAAACTACAATCTTAAAAATGATAAACCGCCTGATTCCCAAAGATGCAGGCGAAATCATCCGGGGAGTAAAAGTGGAAATCGGCTATTACGATCAGGATCATCAGGTGCTTCATGGTGAAAAAACTTTATTTGAAGAAATCTCTGACGATTTCCCTGACCTTACCAACACCAAAATCAGAAATACGCTTGCCGCCTTTCTCTTTACCGGTGATGATGTTTTCAAACGAATCGGGGATTTAAGCGGCGGCGAACGCGGGCGCATGTCACTGGCAAAGCTTATGCTCTCAAATGCAAATTTTCTGATTCTTGACGAGCCTACCAATCACCTCGATATGGTGAGTAAGGAAATTCTCGAACAGGCGCTTACAAGCTATACCGGCACCGTATTCTTTGTAAGCCATGACCGCTACTTTATTAATAAAACTGCAACAAGAATACTTGATTTGTCTGACGGCAGTCTTACAAATTACATAGGAAATTATGATTACTACCTCGAAAAGAGGGAAAATATGGCATCTTCCTGTGCTTCATCCGATCACTCAGCGCCCCTGAGCCAAAAAACCCCTCCTTCCTCCATAAAGCAAAGCTGGCAGGAAGCAAAAGCAGAGCAGGCCAAGTTTCGCAAAATGGAAAATGATCTAAAAAAGATCGAAGCTGAAATTGAACAATTGGAAACAAAAAATGCTGAAATTGACATACATCTTTCGGACCCTTCCGTTGCAACGAATGCCGCAGAATGCATAAGACTCTCACGGGAAAAGGCGGAGGCAGAAGCCAGCCTGAATTCGCTGATGGAAGAATGGGAAACCTTACAGGAGGCCATAGCAACAGGCGCTCCGCACATTTAAGCGCAGAAGAAAACCGGATACCCCGCTGCATGAGACATGCTGTATGGTATCCGGTTTTCTTTATAACATCTTTTCAAGAGTATTTCTGATCTCTTTGATAAAGTCCTGGCTGTTTAACACAGTAACATCTTCGATTGATGTGATCAGCGCAAGGTCTTTCGTCATTTTTCCATTCTCAATCGTGGAAAGCGTCGCCGTCTCAAGCTTATCCGCAAATACAGACAATGCCTGATTTCCGTCCAGTTCCCCTCTCTTTTTAAGGGCGCCGGTCCATGCAAAAATCGTCGCCACAGAATTCGTGGAAGTATCCTCTCCCTTTAAGTGCTTGTAATAATGGCGCTGCACGGTTCCGTGTGCTGCCTCATACTCATAGACACCACTTGGAGAAACCAGCACAGATGTCATCATAGCAAGCGAACCACATGCGCTTGAAACCATATCACTCATAACATCACCGTCATAATTCTTGCAGGCCCAGATAAAACCACCTTCAGCCTTCATTACACGCGCCACTGCATCATCGATCAGAGTATAGAAATATTCAATTCCAAGCTCATCAAATTTTGTCTTATACTCCTGATCGAAAATTTCCTGGAAAATATCTTTAAACGTATGATCGTACTTTTTGGAAATTGTATCTTTCGTCCCGAACCACACGCTCTGCTTCGTATCAACCGCATAGGTAAAACAACACCTTGCAAAACTTTTAATGGACTGGTCTGTATTATGGATTCCCTGTATGATTCCGGGACCGTCAAAATTATGAATGATCTGCCTGCTTTCCTTTCCGTTCTCATCCGTAAACACAATCTCTGCCTTACCTTTTCCCGGAATCCTCATCTCGGCATTTTTGTATACATCCCCATATGCATGCCTTGCAAGTGTAATCGGTTTCTTCCAGTTTTTCACGCAAGGTTCAATCCCCTTTACCTGAATCGGTGAGCGGAACACGGTGCCGTCAAGAATTGCGCGGATTGTACCGTTTGGACTCTTCCACATCTCTTTTAAATCATACTCATCCATTCTTGCCGCATTCGGCGTGATTGTCGCACACTTTACAGCAACCCCGTACTTCTTCGTCGCTTCTGCACTTTCCACCGTAACTTTATCATCTGTATCATTCCTGTGCTTTAATCCCAGATCATAATACTCCGTATTCAGATCAATATAAGGAGTCAAAAGCTCGTCCTTAATCATCTGCCAGAGAATTCTTGTCATTTCATCTCCGTCCATCTCTACAAGCGGGGTCGTCATTTTAATCTTTTCCATATCATTTCATCCTTTCTTCTGTTTTTGCAGCATTTCCCGCAATCCATTGTCGAGGGCATTCTGCATTGCATTTAATATGTGCTTATTTGAAAGCTGTTCCGCAAGCTGCGCATCCTTATTTTTAATCGCCTGTGCAATCTGGCGATGCTCTTCGATTGAAGTCTTCCCTCTTGTATGTACCTGTACCGACATTTTGCGTACAGAATATACGTACTGATGAAAATCGCTTAGCACATGCTGCAATTTCTTGCTCCCGGATGCTTCATACATAATCTCATGGAATTCACTGTCAATCTCCGCCATTTTGTCAAAATGGCTCCGGCGGTAATGAAATTCCGACATATATACGGCTTCCTCCATGCGCTCCATCTGTTCATGCGTAATATGTTCTGTCGCCCATCTCGCACAAAGCCCTTCAAGTCTGGAGCGAATCTCATAAATATCAAGCACATCCTTCGCAGAAATACCATCCACATATGCTCCTTTATTCGGAACCATGCGAATGAGTCCCTCCAGCTCAAGCTGACGCAAAGCCTCCCTTACAGGCGTACGGCTCACACCATACTCCTCACCAAGAGCTGACTCTTTCAGTTCCTCTCCCTGTTCATATCTCCCTGTAATGATATCCTCACGAAGCTTTGAAAACACACGCCCTCTGAGAGAATATCTGTCATTTTCTTCCATCTGCTTTCTATGCTCCTTTCAGTCATTCAACCGGGTACCCAGTCTTTCACATACATCCGTAATCACTGTCACAAGCTCATCGTCGGTAAGAACTGTCACACGCCCCGATTCATATTCTTCATCCACCCATTTCTTTACTTCTTTTACAACCGGCGAATTCTTATCCAGGCATTTCTTTTCAGGCAATTTATAATACGTATTCATCCAGTGCGCAATTCCAGCAAGTCCTGATGTATTTGAAACCGCGCACAACACCGGCCGGTTTAAAAATTTGTCTGTGTCAAAGATATTATATATCTCCTCATTTTTCAAAAGCCCGTCCGCATGAATTCCCGCTCTTGTAACATTAAAGTTCTTACCCACAAACGGCGTATATGGCGGAATGCTGTATCCGATTATATTTTCGTAATAAGACGCAAGTTCCGTAATGATGCGCGTATTCATACCATTCAGATCACCCTTTAACTGCGCATATTCAAAGACCATAGCTTCCAGCGGTGTATTCCCCGTTCTCTCACCGATGCCAAAAAGAGAGGTATTCACTCCCGCACAACCATAAAGCCACGCTGTTGTCGAATTTGACACAGCTTTATAAAAGTCGTTATGTCCATGCCATTCAAGCCACTCACACGGAACGCCTGCATGTTTATGGAGTCCATAGATAATTCCCGGAACAGAACGTGGAATTACAGCGCCCGGATAGTTGACACCATATCCCATCGTATCACACGCGCGTACTTTTACCGGTATCCGGTACTCCTCGGACAACTTCATCAGTTCCAGACAAAACGGAATCACATAACCATAAATATCCGCTCTCGTCACATCCTCCAGATGGCACCTCGGGCTGATTCCTGTTTCCAGACATTCGCGAACCACACTCAGATAATGTTCCATCGCTTCACGCCTTGTCATTTTCAGCTTATAAAAAATATGATAATCAGAACAGCTCACAAGAATTCCCGTCTCTTTCATTCCAATTTCTTTCACCAACTGGAAATCCTCCTTGCTGGCGCGAATCCAGCTTGTCACTTCCGGATACCGATATCCCCGTTCCATACAACGGTATACCGCGTCTCTGTCCTTCTTACTATACAGGAAAAACTCACTGGCACGAATCATTCCATTCGGACCGCCAAGTTTATGCAGAAAATCATAAATGGTTACAATCTGATCGGAAGAATACGGCGTCCTGCTCTGCTGTCCGTCGCGGAATGTCGTATCCGTAATAAAAATTTCTTCCGGAAGATGATGCGGCACAATCCTGTCGTTAAATGCAATTTTCGGAACCTCGTTATATGGAAACATATTTCGAAACGTATTCGGACTCTCCACATCAACAAGAGGATACATCTTCTCTTCAATTTCAAGAAGATTCGTATGTAGATTCATTTTTATAGGACGATTTACATTTTCAGCCATTCTGCTTCCTTCCGCCTTTCTGTATCTTTTGTTATTTATGTATTATTGTATACAATTATTCTTGTTCCTGTCAAGTCAATCCTGATATCCATTTGTTTTTATCCCGATTTATGTTAGAAAGAAACTGTAACTAAAAAGTCCCGCATAATCACATCTGATTATGCGGGACACATATCTGTCCACTATCTCACCGTTCTTGTTCTGAAGCATTCTCTGCTTTATTTTCCGACAGTATCACAAGCGCATTGCCATTTACGATCTTTGTCGCGCCAAGCAGTCCGCTGGGACCTTTCATATTAATCTCCGGAATCTCTTCTGTTCCCGGAACGCTGCTTCTTGAAATCTCGTTAATGACTGTGACACTCCCTGAAGAAGATGCGCCCTTTGCCACAGATGATATCTCAATGTCATTCTCTTTTGGCTCTGATGCCTGTGCAGTCGAATATGAATGCCTTGATACGCCGCCTTCTGTTTTCAGATCCTTTGCACAATCTTTGAATGCATTATCATCTGTCTTAACTGATGATAATTCCGTCCCCACATAAGACAGATTCGTACATCCATAAAAAGCATTCTCTTTAATTTCTCTCACACTTTCCGGCAGATAAATACTTTTCAGACCGACACAATTCGCAAACGTGTAAGGTCCAATCACTTTAACATTGTTGGCAATATCAACATCTGTAAGGAACGAAGCTCCCCAGAATGCATACGGTTCCACTTTTTTAATCGAAAAAGGCATCTGGTATGTACCCGCCTTTCTTCCGGCCAGATATTGAACCAGCTGTGTGGAATCATGGTTGTACAACACTCCGTCATTGAAAAAATAGCTGCGATTCTCCGGTGATATCTCCAATGTACTGAGTACACTGCAATATGAAAACGCTCCTGCTTCAATTTTCCTTACAGAAGCAGGAATCACAGCTCTGTCAAGATCCGTGCAAAAAGAAAATGCACTCATACCAATTTCCTGGACGCCCTCCTGAATAATCACACGGTACAATCCCTTAGAGCCATAAAAAGCCCTGCTTCCAATTCTTTTTACACTGCCCGGAATTGTCACAGCCTCTATCTTGCTATTACAAAAAGCTTCCGGACCAATCTCCGTCACATTTGAGGGAATTGTAATGCTGCGCTCCGAACCTTTATAGGAAGCAAGAATTCCATTCCTGATCTCAAAACCATCGTCTGCACCCTTACTCGCCAGAACGCTGCTCTGAGGCAGAACCACAACACACAATAAAGTAATTGCCGATAACATCCCAATCAGAATTCCAACTGTTTTTTTCATCATTCATCCCCCCATATCGACACTGCCCATTCATACACATTGTTTCGTGTGAAAAAACTCCTGGCGTGCCGCTTCCTGCAGCACGCCTTTTTCATTTCACTTTATGCTTTTACATTTTTCGGTTTTGAGTCTCTCTTCATAAATAATAATATGGAACATGCCATCAAACCAACTACGAGAAACCATTTCGGATGAATCGGGTCACCTGTTTTCGGTGAATTATCAAGCATATCTCCAGAAGATAAATTACTTACATCCACGTACAGACCATATGGAGAAAAATGATTTGCCGTAAACGTAATACATGGCGTTGCATCAATTGATGAAAATCTCGCGCCAAGTTCCTCAATCTGTCCATTTGCCACTGCCGCCGCACGGTTATTTCCTCCGTAAAGCTTCAGTTCTTCCGGCAGCGGTATCGTAAGGACTACACTAACCCCTTCAGGATTCTCAATCTTTGTCGTACCGGTAGAATCATAAAGGCTGATATCCATCGGGAAATATCTTAAATGATCGAGATTTCCATATTTCGCCCTAAGTGCATTTTCAAAAGCTTCTGCCGCCTCATCTGTCTGTGAAATCTTAATCACATAATTATCCGTTGTTCCTTCTATGCTTCCTGATATCTTATCGTCATTTCCAAGTCCGGAATCGCCGGAATCCACTACTGCATTTCCACCGCTTCCCGCACGCCCTGTCGTCGTATTGCCTGTGGTACCCGGATTATAAACAATCACAGAGGTAGAACTTGACGATGAACTTGAGCTGCTTGAACTTGTCGAACTGCTCTTTGTGCTGCTCGTTTTCTTCTTTGTACTGCTCGTTTTCTTCTTTGTACTGCTTGTTTTCTTCTTCGTGCTGCTTGTTTTCTTTGTACTGCTCGTTTTCTCTGAATCATTGCTTGAACTTGAACTATTTCCACTTACCGTACTGCTCGAAGAACCAGTACCGCCCGGATTATCTTCCGCACGGAACTCATAATTCCATTTGTTTGCAAAGCTTTCCGCTGTCGTCCCGTATTCACCATATACAACCGTATTTACAACACCAGAAGCTGCCGTATCACTGATATAAGTAACTTCTTTCGGTATATGAAGCTCCGCAACTCTTGAATTGGCAAAAGCACCTTCATCAATCCTCCTGACTGCGGAAGAAAGCCGTACAATAACAATGCTGCTATCTCTGAAACAATCTTGCGGCACTACCGAAACACCATCCGTAAAATTCACCAGATTAATATTCTGATTCTCCGCAAAAGCTTCTCTTTCAATCGTAGAAACCGAACTGGGAATCGTAAAGTTCGTAAGTCCTGCCGCACCGCCAAGCGCCTCAATTAAATGCGTCTTTGTTCCGCCGGTTAATCCATAAATCACACCGTCCTCACAAACAAAATTACCATTGCCGGAATCAAAATCCACACTCGCTAACTTCGAACATCCGATAAACGGCGCGATTCCAAGCTTTGTAACCGTATTTGGTATCTGTACCTGCGTAAGTGAAGTACAACCTCTGAATTCATGGTCCTTCAAAGCAACCACATCTCCCATCGAAATGGACTGAAGGTTGGTATTTCCCTCGAAAATACTGGCTGTGGACGCTCCGTCACGGGAGTAGCCAAATGCATCAATACCTGTCGGTATAATCAATGACGGCTCATGTTTATCGTAATCAATCAATGTATTGTATCCGGTGGTTTCATCACGCATTACCTTAAAATATCCGGCACCCGAATGTACAAACGGAATTCCGTTATCCATCGCATATAAAAATGGTTTCGATTGTCTTGAAATAATTCCGCTGATTGTAAAATCACTTGCGGTTCTCGCAAACGCATTAGCGCCAATATCCGTATTTTCCGATGCAAAAGATACGCGCCGCAACTGACTGCATCCGTTAAATGCGTCTGCTGCAACCGATGTCACGGTAGCAGGTATCTCTATACTTTCAAATCCGCTTCTTCCATTAAAGACATCACCAAGATTCAAAATTGCCTTTACCTCCTGGCCGCCGACCTGTTCCGGAATCTTAATGTCTTTTCCGCTGATGCGAAGCAGTCTGTCTAAATCTACATATGTCAGTTCTCCATTGCTGTTCACACGGAAACAGTCGTCTTCCACTTCGTCATCCATCGTCTGAAAACGGAAGTTATGCTGAATCGCATATTTATAAGCAGGCGACTGAAGATTTCCCTGGATTGTAAAAGAATCAGAATCCACATTAAACTGATTTCCATCCTCAATCTCCGTATCCTTGCCTGGTACCGTAACCATCTCAAGCTCTGTACTGTCTTCAAGTGTACCCAGCTCAAGTTTTTTAAGCTTCTCTGGCAAAACCACCTTTTTTAAACCGGTACAACCCTTTAAAGCTTCTTTGTGGATCTCTGTTATTTTCTCAGGAAATATCAGTTCCGTCAGGCCTTCACAATTGTGAAAAGTTCCCTCCGGAATCGTAGTCAATCCAATTCCATCTGCAAAAGTAACACTGCCCATCTTCTTGCATTCATTAAATACGGACGTCCCCAGACTGTTGAGCTTCTGTGGAAGTTCAATGGATCCTAAACCGCAATTCTGAAATGCGAAATCACCAATCCGAAGAAGACCGGCCGGCAGCTTCACGGATGAAAGTGAAGTACAATCTTTAAATGCACTGTTATTAATTTCGGATACCGAATCACCAATCGTTACATTTGTCAAACTTGCACAACCTGAAAATGTATTTTCTGCGATCTGTGATATCTGGCCATTTGGTATTGTCACTGAGCTGACTGCCGTATTTTCAAACGCGGATCGCCCTAACGACGCCAGTGAATTAGGGAAAGAAAGAGAAATTCCCAAACTTTCACAATCTTTAAACGCACCGATTCCTATAGATTTCAATGCGCTATTTGATAAATTATCCAGATTCGCAAGCTGTGTACATCCCTCAAATGCAGAATCACCAATAGATGTACAGGACGTCGGAATTCGAACACCTCTGAGACCTGTTTTGTCTTTACATGCTTCGTTTGCAATTCCTGTAACCGAAACATCTGCAAAAATCGCATTGCCGCTTAAATCTGTTCCCGTCTGTTTCTGATATGTATCCGGAATGGTAAGCTCCGATATCCCATCTGTATTCCCATCCTGAGCATCATAGCCTGTCAATACTCCGTCTGTAAAATGGAATACAATCCCATCCTTCTCATAATCTACCGAATCGGCCCCAACCGCCCAT
The DNA here is from genome assembly GCA_003612525.1 of bacterium C-53. Taxonomy (GTDB): domain Bacteria; phylum Bacillota; class Clostridia; order Lachnospirales; family Lachnospiraceae; genus C-53. The sequence continues at coordinate 38,106 of RAZD01000012.1, forward strand.
TCATCCTCAAATCCCTCTTCATAAACCTCGTCTTCATATCCGTCTTCCTGAGCGCTGATATAATCGGCCGGTACAGCGGCAACAATCAATGCGGATACCATCAGAAGAGCTGCGATTGTTCTTCTGACACTTCTTTTCAATCTTCTTTTCATCTCGTGTCTTCTCCCATCTATCCTATAATTTAGGCAACCTTTTTACATACTACAACAAAACGCCCTTCCGGTTCGTCGTAGTCACAGGTAGATAATGTCAACAGCTCATCGCCATACTCTGCCGTTACCCCCGTATCATAGAGTGACATTTCCGCCATTGCCTCAATTCCGGAGTTAAACTCCTGCTCGGAATTGCACTCGATAAACTGATAATACTTGAATGTAATCTCCGCTTCACTGTATACACGCGACTGGAAAGCGAACATTACCTCATAAATTCCTTCTCTGTAAATTGTATCAAATCGCACCTGTTTATGATTCTCATAAAATTTTTGGTTTTTATAATAGTCAAGCTGTCCGAACATTTCCCCTGACTTCATATTATGCCCATAAAGAATTAAGTTGTCGCATGGGCTCACGGGATCGCAGGCATCGTCCATAAATACAGTACCGTTCCTGTCCTCTTTCCCATCAAAATTATGATCAAGGTAATATTCTCCGTTACCGTTTATGGATTTCATAACAGGATAGTCAATATTAGTATCGTCAATTTTTATCCATCCAATTAGGTTTTTATTCTTATCTAATAAAGTTTTATATTTTGCAAGCACCTCCGGCTCCGTATCATCCTCCTTCGGTTCCCGGTAATGAACAACCTGCGGCTCTTTTCTCATATTTTTTTTCAGGTCTGCCAGACTGTCATTTGCCCCCGCATTCCTGGACGCGGCCAGATAATAATACGCAAAATATCCAAAACACCCTGCCGCCGTCAGCGTAAGCAAGACAGTTATGATCCTTCGTCCGTTCAAATCCTCATCCAGCTCCTTTCCGAAAGAGAGTTCAAAGTCCCGCATCGTATATATAATATATATTACAGGAATTTGACGAAAATTCAAGTTGTTTCTACAAATATGGACTCTGTTTTTTTATTTTGGGATGTAACACAATATCTGATTGCTCATAGTATATAGCATAACAAATATTTGGAGGCACTTCAATGAGTGAATTATCTTCTGGATGCGGATGCGGACCGGAACGTTGTTTCGGACCGGAACCGGCCAATAACTGCGGATGCAGCAACAATTGTGGATGTAATAACGGATGTGGTATCAGCCGTGGATTCGGCGGCGGCAGCTGCTGGTGGATTATACTCCTTCTTCTCTTCTGCGGCGGCAACGGCGGCGGATGCGGCAACAACTGCTGCGATAACGGATGTGGATGCGGCAACAGCTGCGGATGTGGCAATGGCCTTTTCAGCGGCGGCAACGGCGGCGGATGCGACTGCCTGATTATTATTCTCCTTCTCCTGTTCTGCGGCGGCAACTCCTGCTGCTAAGAGCACAGCAAAGACGGCGTCCCTGTAATGGGACGCCGTTGTCATATAAAAAAACATTTTCTCATATAGTTACAGAAGAGAGAAACGGAGGAACAGAATTTGGTATTTGATTTTGAAACGGTGCGCACAAACAGCCGGCTGAACATTCTGAAAGCCATTCTCCCCTTTTTAGACAGGGATATGCAGAAGTTTCTCTCCATTTATATACTGATTCAGGAGCTGATGCTTACAATTAGCTTCTTTCAAGACCAAAAGCATCATTTCTCTTTCTATGAGAACATCTCCTGTTTTTATGATAAAATTATGAATGATCTCCCCGATGACCAGAAAAACAAAATCGGCCAGATGAAACAAATGATGGATGCATTCGAAATGATGAACGCAATGAATGCAATGGCGGGCGCTTTTGAAAACGGCGAAGCGCAGCAGGACAACAATACGGACTTTCTTATGAGCTTTCTGTCCGATGATCAGAAAGCAATGTTTGATATGTTCAGTTCAACCATGAATGAAGAAAAGGAGACAGAAGATCTATGAATCAGGGAAGAAGCTGGATGGATGATCCCACACTTCAGAATATTGATAAAGCCAAACTTATCTTTTTACAGAATGCGGTATTTGATTCCAAAAACCTGTCGCAAAAAGAGATGATGCCATTTCTGATGGCAATGGCGCAAAAAGCGAAAAGCAATAAAATCCAATTCACCGAATCAGAAATGAAAGTCATCGTAGATGCTCTGAAAAAGACATCTTCAAAAGAAGACCTGGCAAAAATCAACCAGGCCCTCACTATGACTCGTATGTTTAATCACTGACTACTTCATTACAATATTAATGATTCTGCCAGGAACATAAATTTCTTTTACAATATTTCCGGTAAGCTTATCTGCGATTGCTTCTTTTCCGGCAGCAATTGCAGATTCCTTATCGATATCGGCAGCCACCTTTATGACCGCCCTTGTCTTTCCGTTGATTTGGACAGCTACTTCTTTCTCCGTATCTTTCATTGCATTTTCATCCGCCTCGGGCCAGCGCACATGAAATACGGAATCCGTATGCCCAAGCTCATGCCAGAGTTCCTCGCTGATATGCGGAGCGAAAGGCGCCAGAAGAACAACCGTATTCTCTAATGTCTCTTTGTCAATTCCCCCCTTCTTTGCCATATCTATCATCTTATTGTTATATTCCATAAATCCAGATACAACCGTATTCAGACTGAAGTGATTCAGCCTCTGACTGATATCGTATGTCATTTTATTGCGAAGTTTCACCATCTCCGGCGTCACTTTTACATTCCGGTCCTTATTGTCCATTACAAGATTCCACAAACGAATCAGATAACGGTATACACCTTCAATTCCCCTGTCATCCCACTCAGAATCCAGCTCCGGGGGGCCTACAAACAGCTCATACAACCTTAATGCATCACATCCATAATCACGGACAAGGTCATCCGGAGAAACGACATTTCCTTTCGACTTACTCATTTTAATGCCATTCTTTCCGGTAATCATTCCCTGATTAAACAGCTTCTGGAAAGGCTCGTCAAAATCAATGACTCCGATATCATACAGGAACTTCGTATAAAACCTTGAATACAACAGGTGAAGAACCGCATGCTCCACACCACCGATATACATATCAACCGGAAGATATTGATCCGCTTTCTCGCGACTTACAAGCGCTTCCTGATTATGCGGGTCCACATAGCGCAGGAAATACCAGGAAGAACCTGCCCACTGCGGCATCGTATTCGTCTCGCGTTTTGCAGGTTTTCCACATTTCGGACATGTTGTATTCACCCAGTCTGTAATATCCGCAAGCGGCGATTCACCGGTTCCGGTCGGCTGATATTTTTCCACTTTCGGAAGGAGAAGCGGCAGCTCCTCTTCCGGTACCGGCACGCATCCGCAATCCGGACAATGTACAATCGGTATCGGTTCTCCCCAGTAACGCTGTCTTGAAAATACCCAGTCACGCAATTTATAATTCGTGGTCTTCTTTCCAAATCCTCTCTTTTCGATCATGTCCGGAGCCTCTGATTTAAGGACAGAAGATTCCATTCCGTTCCATTCCCCGGAATTGATCATCGTTCCCTTCGCATCCGTATAGGCCTCCGTCATATCTTCAATTTCTTTTCCGTCTTTTGCAATAACCTGCACAATCGGGATATTAAATTTTTTTGCAAATTCAAAGTCGCGGTCATCGTGCGCCGGCACACACATAATCGCTCCCGTGCCGTAATCGGCAAGCACGTAATCTGACAACCAGATCGGTGTCTTTTCTCCGTTCAGCGGATTGATGGCATAGGAGCCTGTGAATACGCCTGTCTTCTCCTTGCCCTGAAGACGGTCTACATTTGACTTCATTGAAGACTCATATATATACCTGTCAACCGCTTCTTTCGTTTCAGGCGTGGAAAGAGACGGCGCCAGCTTATGCTCCGGAGCCAGTACCATAAAAGTTGCGCCATACAGTGTATCCGGCCTTGTCGTGTAGACAGTAATCACCTCATCCATACCATCAACTTTAAACTCAACTTCCGCACCGTTCGACTTTCCAATCCAGTCCGTCTGCATCTTTTTAACCTTTTCCGGCCATTCAAGCTTATCAAGATCGTTCAGAAGACGATCTGCATATTTCGTTATGCGGAGCATCCACTGTTTCAGATTTTTCTTTGTCACCTCTGCGCCACAGCGCTCACACTTTCCGTCTACGACTTCCTCATTCGCAAGCCCTGTTTTGCAGGAAGGACACCAGTTAATCGGCATCTCTTTCTCGTAGGCAAGGCCCTCTTTGAACATTTTCACAAAAATCCACTGTGTCCACTTATAAAAATTCGGGTCCGTTGTATTGACCTCACGGTCCCAGTCGTAAACTGCCGCAATCTGATTGATCTGTTTCTTAATATTCGCAACATTTTCCGCCGTGGACTTTGCAGGATGAACCCCCATTTTAATGGCATAATTTTCTGCTGGCAGGCCAAACGCATCCCATCCCATCGGATGAATCAGATAATGGCCATTCATCATTTTATAGCGGCTCCACACATCGGAAATAACATATCCTCTCCAATGGCCTACATGAAGTCCGTTTCCCGAAGGATAGGGAAACATATCCAGACAATAATATTTCGGTTTCTTTCCATCATCCGTATTCACCGGATGCTCCTCCCATATTTTTCTCCATTTTTGCTCCACTTCTCTGTGGTTATAAGGTATCGCCATGACTTTTTGTCTCCTTTAAAAACACTTTTATCCGTTCCTAATCTTAACCCTAACAAGTAGAAGATGTCAAGAATTACCGCTCAATTCTCCGATAGAGGTGCTCTGCCGAATTGGATGCAATCAGTTCATAATTTTTATACACTGCTATTTTTACATCATCGTCATTGAAATCACCAATATCCTCAGAAATCAGCCATTTGGGTGTATCCTTCTCAATCCGGTCAAGAACAATCTGCTTAATCGGCGGATTCAGTTCCATAAAATACGGCAGGTTCACCGGATATTCATTCGCGGGCATCAGCTGATTGACCTCATAAAATATCATTCCTGATTCGAGACAGTAGATATTTTCCCTCTCTTCTATGGGAATCAGCTCGAGAATCGCTTTACAGTCACTGTAATATTCCATCTCCGTTCTGTTGCATGCAATATCAATATTGTCCCTGATCTTTCCCGTCGTGTGCCCCCAGTAGGAAAACAACACCATTGTAATGGCAAACTCAGCAAACAGAATGTGATAAAGGGTTTGCTTCTGTTTATCCCTGTCTTCTATTATGCTGTAAGCATTAAAATCACGAAAAAAATTAATTCCAACCCATGAAATCAATGGCAGTGTTGTAATAAAATAATAATCAAACGGCGTTCCAAGATGCAGCAACAGAAAAGTAACAGCGGAAAGGATTCCCATAAACCATTTTTCAAAGCCTTCCTCTCTTCGTTTCATAAACGTATAGATAAAAGATGTATAACAAATCAGAAGATAGCTCTCCCATTTGAGGCTGAATCCTTCATAGTAATCCGTAGAACGCTTAAAAGCAATCCGAAACGCACAGAACAGCATTTCATCAAGCGCTCCGCGCATGCCATAATAGACGAATACCGGAACCACAACCATCAACATGCCGCTCAGGAAAAGTACAATACATTGAAAGACATATTTTCTCTGTCCTTCTTTTATAAGAAAAAGCGCTATAGTAAGTGTCATCGCAATCATCGGAGCCGCCACCGTAACCTTTGAGAGTGCCATAACAGCAAAGCTTAGGCCAAAGAAAAATGCAGGAAACTCGATCTTCGCCCATTCCTGCTTCCTAAGGTAACAAATCCCCAGATAAATACACGCCATATTAAACGGAAGACACATCTCTTCCACTGAATTGCCTCCCCACAAGCACGTCGTATATACAAAGTAGAACACCGTCAGAACACATACCGCCTGTTTCTTCGTAATATACAGGAGACATAGCCGATACAATAATATCACGGTAGTTATAATAGATGCAAACTGTAAAAGCACAATTCCGAAACGGTCTCTGCAAAGAAACTGTCCGAATGCCTCTATAAAGAAAAAGACAGGACCTTTAATATCAAAGAAATCGCGGTATGGCACCCTGCCTTCAAGTATGCCTCTCCCAACAAGCGAGAAAAAGGACGAATCATATCCGTAAGAACCTGGAAACAGCGGACTCGTCCATGAAGATGCAGTCAATATAAAAAGAATTCCCGATACTGCCAGAAAGACATACTCTCTTTTGCGGATTACGGGATTTTGTATGTAGTCCATGAATGGCATTTTACTCCTTTCCAAAGTCTTTTACCGATTATAACAGACCACCTGTCATCTTACAAGATGTTCTGCGCAATTCCGGACTGCAATATACAGATAAGAGAACCTGACCCCTTCGATTCGTAAAAAAATATACCTTTCCTTATTTGAATCATATCTGTTCGAAAATAGTGGCCTTTCAAAACATTACTTTAATCCAAGCGCATCTTTTGCAAGCCTGTCCGCAAGTTCATTATATTTATTCCCGGAATGTCCTTTCACCTTTCTGAATTTAATGCAAATTTTCGCACTTGCTTCCCTGTAAAAATCCGCATATGCCATTGTCCCCGGTTTCCTGGCTCTCCACTCACCCGTACACCATTTCGCAATGCCTTCGTAATCATGGTAAATTGTAATTTCAGATATATTTCTTTCCAGACAATATCGGATCGCTGCCTCGGAACCTTTAATCTCACCCGCTACATTTCGCATTTCCGCCAGACCTCTATCATCGCATTTCTTTGAAAAATGCAATTCCTGTCCATCGTGAAACAATACAATCCCATAAGAAAATGACTTTGTGTTGATATCATAACTTCCGTCTACATACGCCACTGTCTCTCCATCCTCTGAACCCGCTTTTTTATCGTCAATGTTAAGAAACAGCTGTGCCTCCTCCTCTGTATCAAATCCTTTGTATATAGCTCCGGAAAATCCGTGAATCTGAAGCCTGCACGCCTCCCACGTCTCATAAATCCCCGGTGTAATCCCCTTTTTAACCGCGTAAAATTTCTTAGCCATTTCTTCTCTCCTCTTTATTTCTTATTGATGGAAACATCCCACGTCAGGCAATTATTTTTATCTTCATGAAAAAATAAAGACTCTGCACCGTTTCTCATTTCTCACAACTGGATTTCTAGTGACAATGCGTTGATACGCATAAACAGATTATGTCCCGGTATCTTCTACCCGAACACAAAAGATTACATTTTTGATACAAACTCATCAAGAGATGACGTAAGAACCGCCGATTTATGCCATGATTTTAAGATTTGAATATCTGACTCCAAAATAATTTTATCATGAATTTCAGGTGTCAGCCCATATTTCAATTCAAGAATGTCAATCACATCTTCCGCTACTGCTTTTGCAGCCATATCTTTTGCCACTTTCTCAGCCATATCTCTCACCAGTTCCTGTGCCATATCTTTCGCCAGTTCCTTAGCTATGTCTTTCGCTAATTCCTCAGCCATGCCTTTCGCTAATTCCTCAGCCATGCCTTTCGCTAATTCCTGTGCTTCTATGTGAGCTTCATTGTCTAACCATTCTCCTAATGTCATATAATACGCCTCCAGATCACGACTTCGCTTCAATGCATCTAATCTGCCATGCAGTTTATCAATCACCGGCTCCTGCATCCGGACAGCGCATGCATCCGTACTTTCCTCCATATATTTAAGAAAATGTACTAACAGTTCCGGCGTCTCTTTTTCATTCTTTCCTTTTGTATTTAGAAATATCTTCATTGTCTCATCGCCAAGAGGAAAGTTTTCTTCCAAACAGCGCTCTTCAAACGTATACTGATACCGTCCTTTACCAAACGGATCAAATGTGCAAATAAATATAACATAGCCCGGCTTCAGCTCATTAAAATCTTCTCCTGGCTTCAAAGATGTCACATCCATCTCTGCCTGATGAAACCGGCTCCGCTTTGGGAGGTTCTTTTCATCACGATTCTGTGCCTCAAGATTATACTTTACCTCAGTCTCTGTTGAAGCATACACATCAAGACGGATACTTCTCAAATTATTGCTGAACAAAATGGTATGTTCCGTATGTACCTTCACTCTCGGAATCTCCTTTCCGAGAATGATTTCCAGAATCATCTGGCAAATATCAGGTTCCTGGAGCGCTGCCGCAAATAAAAATGCATTATTCAGGTTTAAGTCTTTCAATTGTTTCTTCATGAAAATATCTCCTATGGAGAAACAGTGCAAAGCTCTTTATCTACACTATGAGCATATCATATATGTTGTAAAATTGCAACCTGTATTTATTTTATCTGCAAAATCTGTCGAAATATCATTCTTCTGCATCAAACACTCTCCAGACCCCGGTTTTTACAAAATTCTTTCCATCCTCCTCGGCCTTATGCGTAATCTCCTCTTTATAGCCGATCATATGCAGCAGACGGATTGCATTTCTGGTATCCGCACGCCCTTTGAGAAGCGTATAGGGAAAGCTGATATCATCCTCCTCAACAATCTCTGTAAAGTGATAATTATCATAGGAGTTTTTCAGAATATGTGTAAGTTCTATATCATGTGTCGCCGCAAAGCAAATAACATTTTGTCGATTCAGACTCTTCAGTATATGGGAAGATGCCGCTATCCGCTCAACAGTATTCGTGCCGCGCAGCACCTCATCCACAAAGCACAGCACATTTCCACCCTCGTCAGCGGCATCAAGCACACGCTTTAAGCTCCGTATCTCCACCATGTAATAACTCTCTCCCGCAAAAATATCGTCGGAGAGCGCCATAGATGAAAAGATGCGAAAGAAGCTTGAGCCATAATGTTTTGCCGGAACTGTGTGAATCGTCTGCGCAAGAACCGCCGCCGAAGCCGCCGCTTTTAAAAACGTGGACTTTCCCGATGCATTGGAACCAGTGATTAAAACCCCTCTGCTGGCATCAATGGAACACGGCACAGCCTGCTCAAGCAGCGGATGAAAAAGCTCTTCTGCATAATATACCGTACGCTTGCCATTTTCTGTATGCATAAATGTTGGCGTGCAGCAGTAAGGAAGCGATGCACGAAACTCTCCGACAGCAATCATCGCATCAAGGAATCCGATATGATGAATTAACAGCAGGACATCATCCATATGATCGAGAATCGTTTTTAACATCGAATTAAATTTCATCAAATCAAGATGAAGGAACATCCTGAGATAATCAAGCGGAATCTCGAGAAAATCACCTGTAAATCTCTTTCCTGACATCAGAATAAATGAGTTCTGCCGAAACTTTTTCGTTGCCATAAGCGCTGACTCCATCTCGTCAAAATAACCGGAAAGCTCCGGGATCCGAAGTTTTTTAAACGTTTCCGCCTCCCGCATCATCCGCATCAAATAACCGAACGTCGTAATATAAGGTTCAATTTCCCCTTTTCGCTTAAAATAGATAAAAAGATTGACAAACATTGCCACAATAAAAAACAAAAATCCGGCCGTAGGCCTGGCAAAAATCATTATCATGGAGAATACGGCGACTATGCAGCACAGGTAATGCACAAGATTATTTTTAACCGGAAGCTGACTTAAATAATTCAGATAATCATATAGGGAAAGCTTCTGTATCCTTCCCATAGAGGCAAATGAAACCTGCAGACGGACACGCTCCTCCTCGTGTTCCATAAAATATTGTATCACACGCTCCCTCTCCAGAAGCTCGTCTTCCTCTTCCAACGGCCTTCTTAAACAGTCATAAAGATGCTCCTGCCCCGGCTGTGACCATGTATGATTAATTTTCATGAAAATATGATCCATGCCGAGATCATTCCATGTGATATCATCAATATTTCCTTTTGTTTCCTTATTTCGGTACTGATAATAATGTGAAATATTGCGAAGCTCCGCTGCATCGCAGAAGCGGACTTCACGCTTCCCGTAATCTTCGCGCAGACTCTTTACAAATTCCCGCTTCTTCTTTTGTTCCTCAAAAATCCCTTTACAGAATACAAGGCACAGCGCCAGAAGCGCCGCTGCGCCGAATACATACCACTCAACGTAACCCATCTTAAATTTCCCACGTATCCCCTTCTCCACAGATTGCCTTCACCCTGTCGGCAAAGAAGGAATTTCTCTCTGACTGAACCAGCTTATCTAAAATCCCGTAATCTCTCCAAAAATGCATCGGGAAAACATTCGCCGTATCCGTCTGTTCCATAAAGTAACGAATTCCATAGTCATACGCATCTTCGAGCCGCGGATCCACAGGAACAAATGCCGCATCAAAATGGCGCCCTTTCAGACGGTCTATCTCTTCACGATAGCGAAGTCCCATGCGCTCATTCTCTTCCTCTGTGCCCATATTCCAATGCCACCAGTTCAGATCACCCGCATGATAGATTGTGTTTCCATCCCATTCCACGATAAATGCGACACCTGTATCCGTTGATTCAAGCGTTTCAACCACAATATCATTGTGGTTCGTGCGCATATGGCGTTTTACCGGAATCATACGCGATTTTACTGCCGGATTGATTCCTTTTCTCTCCAGATACTTTTCGTTCAGTCTGATTTCATTTGCCAGAAAATACGTTACATGGTTATATTTTTCCAGCGAATGAAAAAGATCCAGGCTGAAATGATCGGGATGTTTATGGCTCGCAAACGCATAAATCTGTGCATTCTCATCAAATTGCGGCAGTTCACCCAAAAAATAATCAAATATAAATACTTTCTTATCTCCCACCACTGCAAATGCACTGTGGTGGATATATGTGATCTTCATATGGCTTTCTTAATTCCTTCTACAATTTTTGCGGCTTCTCTGTACAGGACCTCCGGGGATTCCCCAATATGAAAGCTCCCATCCTCATACAGAATTTCTCCGTTTACCATCGTCATTTTTACATTCTGTTTGCTTCCGCTGTAGACAAGATTTTTTGTAATATGATGAATCGGCTGCATATTCGGCTGAGCAAGGTCAATCATGATCAGATCAGCATATTTCCCCTCTGCAAGCATATCACAGTCATGAAGGCCCATAGCTGCCGCACCGCCTGCCGTAGCCATATAGAGAACCTTATCGGCATCCATCGCCGCCGCATCCTGCTCCAGATATTTGGAAAGCCCTGCCACAAGAAACATCTCACGAAACATGTCAAGGCAGTTGTTGCTCGCAGGCCCGTCTGTTCCGACCGCCACATTAAGCCCCGCGTTTACATAGCGCTGAATCGGCGCAATCCCGCTTGCAAGCTTTAAATTCGAAGCAGGATTCGTAATAACATGCATTCCCCGCCGTTTAAAAATTTCAATATCCGTATCGTTGAGCCATACGCAGTGGTAACCACCGCCCCCATAATCAAACAATCCCAAAGAGTCCAGATACTGCGTCGGCGTCATACCTGAACGCTCAATGCAGTCTTCTACCTCACGCTTTGTCTCGGAATTGTGTGTATAAACAGGCGCCTTATACTTATGGGACAGATCGCTGACTCTCTCAAGCAGTGATTTATCACATGTATATTCCGCGTGAAAACCAATCCGGTAGCTGTTGAGGCTGTCCTCCTGATTCAGCTTTCTATACATTTCCTCCACAAGCTCCGTTGACTGACTGAAATTATTGACCGCCCCGGTCTGTACGCAGCGCATCCCCGTCTCCTCTGCGGCCTGGGCAATCGTCTCCGGCGTCAGATACATATCAAAAAATGCCGTCACACCACTTGTCAGATACTCAAGGACCGCAAGCTTCGTTAAAAGCCGGATATCATCTCCCGTAAGTTTCGCCTCCATCGGGAAGACTCTGTCATTGAGCCATGCCTGTAAAGGCAGATCATCCGCATAAGAACGAAGGAAAGTCATTGCCGAATGTGTATGTGCATTCTTAAATCCCGGCATAATCAGGTTTCGCTTTGCATCAATTTCACGGTCCCATACAATTCTGTTTCTTTCCTTTCCCCGGCAAGCAAGGTCGGCATTTGTCCCGTCCCCAATATAGGCAATCCGTTTCCCACGAATCCATATTTCTCCCTCTGTCAGTTTCATTCCGTCCGCCATCGTTAAAATTCTGGCGTTTGATATTCGAATGTTCATCTATAATCTCCACTTATCCACAGCTTGTTGTAAGGATTCCGTAAACGGAGGATAACAAATCCCCCTGTCCGTCACAATCGCTGTAATTAATGTATGGTCAGTCACATCAAATGCCGGATTGAAGCACTTCACCTCAGGAAGCGCCATCGGCTCTTCGTAGAACATTTCTTTGATCTCTTCGGGCTTTCGAAGCTCAATCTCAATATCGCTGCCGCTTTTGCATGTAAGGTCAATGGTGGAACAAGGCCCCAGCACATAAAACGGAACCTTATAATAATCCGCAAGCACAGCAACGACGCTCGTCCCAATCTTGTTCGCCGTATCTCCGTTCGCGGCCACTCTGTCGCACCCCACAAAACACGCCTGCACATACCCTTTCTTCATGACCATCCCTGCCATATTGTCACAGATCAGAGTGACGTCAACGCCCGCCTTCTGCAGCTCGTAGGAGGTAAGTCTTGCGCCCTGCAAAAGCGGCCGCGTCTCATCAGAAAAAACATGGAACTGCATTCCACGTTCCCTGCCTAAAAGTATCGGGCCCAAAGCCGTACCATATCGTGACGTTGCAAGCGGTCCCGCATTGCAGTGCGTAAGAATTCCGTCGCCGTCCTTTACAAGCGTAAGTCCATATTCGGCTATAGACCGGCACATTGCAATGTCTTCCTCATGAATGCGCTCCGCCTCCGCACAAAGCAGATCCGCAATATTGGAAAAATCTCTTGTTACCAGCTCTTTTGCTTTCTGCTCCATGCGTTCTAACGCCCAGCTTAAATTCACTGCAGTCGGCCTTGATGAATTCAGATATTCCTTCTTCTCATGAAGCTTTTGGAGGAACAGCGCGGACTGCTCCTCCTTTGTACCCTCACTTGGTTCTTCAATAATCTGCCTGGCAAGCACAGCCATCGCATACCCTGCAAAGATACCGATGCAAGGAGCCCCTCGCACCTGAAGTTTATATATGGCCTCCCACATTTCTTTTTCATCGGAAAGATCTAAAAATTCCGTCCGGTTCGGCAGAGACGCCTGATTTAAAATCCTGACTTTATCCTTGCTGTCATTCAGCCTGACATGATCCGTTTCAAGGTACTGCATCCTATTTCTCCATTGATTGAATGATTTCCGTTACAAGTGACTTAAACTTGGGGGCCGCCTCTTTTGCCGCCGCCTGCACTTCCTCATGTGTGAGCGGATTCGCGCAAAGTCCTGCTGCCAGATTGCATACGCAGGAAATTCCGCATATTTTCATACCCATATGGTTTGCAGCAATCGCCTCGACTACGGTGCTCATTCCGACCGCATCGACACCAAGTTTCGAAAGAAGCTGAATCTCAGCCGGTGACTCAAAGGATGGACCTGTAAGCTGCGCATAGATGCCCTCTTTTATTTCAATCCCAAGCTTCTTCGCGCTGTCCTTTATCGTTTTCTTAAGTTCCTCATCGTATACATGACTCATATCCGGAAATCTTGTTCCAAGCTCGTCAATATTTTCTCCTACCAGAGGATTCGGAGCGAAAATGGATACGTGATCGGTGATCATCATAAAATCACCCGCTTTGAAAGAAGTGTTAATTCCACCGGAAGCATTTGTAAGAAATAAGGTCTTTGCTCCCATAAGCTTCATTAGCCGCGCAGGAAGCACCACATCAGATATCGGATATCCCTCATAGTAATGAACCCTTCCCTTCATACACACAACTTTAACACTTCCCACATAGCCAAATATAAATTTTCCTGCATGTCCCGGAACTGTCGATACCGGAAATCCCTCAATCTCATGATAGTCAATTTCTGTTTCCACTTTCATATCGTTTGCATAATCGCCAAGCCCCGAGCCAAGCACAAGCGCCACTTCCGGTTCAAAAGGAATCCTGTCCTTCACACTCTCATAACATTTCAGTAATTTTTCGTATACCTGATTCATATCTGTTTCCTCCGATTCTTTCATCCTCTATAAGGCGTGAGAAGAAATTCTGAAGGCGCACCGTCAGGAGAACCTTCAAATCCGCACAGCAGACTTTTCTCACACGAAAGAATGCCCCTAAAGCAGGCATTCTTTCGTTTCGAACTCTATTGTACTACGTCCGGCTGCATTTCACAAGAATTTTAAATAATAATGCACACCATTCCTCCGTTTGAGTCATTTACAATTTTCTGCATCGTATCCTGTAGTTTTAACTGGCTTTCATCACCGATCATTGCCACCTTATTGTGGATTCCGTCACGCACAAGCTGTTCCACGGTCTTTCCGAAAATATTCGTTTCCCAGATTCCATTCTCCCCGCTGCCATCTTTTTCAATATATGTAATCAGATCCTTCGCCTGCTGTTCTGTCCCTACAATTGGTGCAATTTCTGTCTCAATATTGGCCTTTATCATATGAATGGACGGACTCTGCGCTTTTATCTTGACCCCATATTTATTGCCGTGCCGGATTACTTCCGGCGAATCAAGCGTAATCTCCTCCTTCTCCGGCATAACAACCCCGTATCCCTTGTATCTTACCATCTCCATTGCGCCAAGTACTTTCTGGTACTCTCCTTTCATGCGGGACATATCCTTAAGAACTTCCATCAGCCTGTATTCGCTGTCAACCTCCTCTCCCGTAATATCCGAAAGCATCTCATAATAATACGCATCATTCAAATCAAGAACAATTCGAATGCAACCGTCCGCCAGACGGATATCGTCGGTCTTTGCATTTAATATCAGCTTCCCATCCGCAATCTTTTCTGCCTGGCTTTTTTCCATGACGTCACGGATAGCATTGATCTCCCCCATGCATTCCCTGATCTTTTCAACAAGCGTCGTTTTCAGCTCATGGTCATCCGGAAGCATTTCCACCCAGCGGGGCATGAAAAATTCCATATGGCTTACCGGAAATTCCAGAAGCACGCTCTGCATAATGCGATAAATATCATCCTTCCTCAGCTGTTCACAGTTGACAGGAAGTACGGTCACTCCATATTTTTCCTCCATCTGCACGGCAAGTGCGGCGCTCTCCTGAGAATACGGTTTTTCCGTATTCAAGAGCACAACAAACGGTTTTTTCATTTTCTTGCACTCCGCGATTGTCTTCTCCTCCGGCGCTATGTAATTATCTCTCCCGATTTCCCCGAAAGAACCGTCTGTTGTCACTACGATTCCAATCGTCGCATGATCACTTATTACCTTACGTGTACCAATCTCCGCCGCTTTTGTAAATGGAATCTCCTGATCAAACCACGGTGTTTTCACCATTCGTTCCTCACCGTTCTCAAGATGCCCTGCCGCGCCTTCCGTCATATAGCCGACACAGTCAACGAGCCGTACCTTTGCTTTCACGCCGTCCGTCAGATCAATCTCCACAGCCTCCTTCGGTATGAATTTCGGTTCTGTTGTCGTAATCGTCTTTCCGCCAGAACTCTGCGGCAGCTCATCTCTGGTACGTATCTGCTCATTCTCATCTTCAATCTGCGGCAGCACGAAGAGGTCCATAAACCGCTTGATAAAAGTGGATTTTCCCGTTCTCACAGGCCCTACCACTCCAATATAGATTTCTCCGTTCGTGCGCTGCTGTATGTCTTTGTAAAGATTAAATTCTTTGTTTGTACTATTTTGCTCCATCGTAATCTGCATGCTCCTTTCAAAGTCTGCGAAAAGGCTTTGCCATATGTTGTAACATTATATGAGATAAAGGCTTTAATTAGAACACAGGATGAAACACATACCGGGCCGCACGAATAAAAAATACCGGTTCTGTCCGGTATTTTCATAAGCCTGCAGGCATCCTATATTTCCATTTTAAGTTGTACTTCTTTCTCCGCTTCCGCCTGAAAATCCGCCATCTGATCGGTATTGAGTTCCGGCAGTTCTTCCAGCGATTTAACGCCAAAGCACCTCAGGAATTCTTCCGTAGTGCCAAATAAAAGAGGACGTCCTGGTGCGTCAAGCCGCCCAAGCTCTCTGACAAGGTTAAACTCCACAAGCTTATTCACCGCATGGTCACAGCTTACTCCTCTGATCTTCTCAATTTCAAGCCGTGTTACCGGCTGCTTATATGCAATGATGGATAAGGTTTCAAGAACCGTATCGGACAACACATAATTTCTTGGTGCTTTTGCAATTTTAATCAGATACTCATAATACTCTGCTTTCGTACACAGCTGCACCGCATTTTCAAGACGAATCAGACTGATGCCGCTTTCCTCTGCCTGATACTTTCGTGCCAGAACCTCCAGAGCGCCCTCGACTTCTTCCTTTGCAGTCTCCGTAATTTCCATCAGCTTCCTGACTTCCACGGAATCCCCCATCGTAAATAAAACCGCCTCTAAAACCGCAATGAGTTTCTTCTGTTCCAAATTATGCAGCCTCCCTGTATGTAATTAAAATATCATCAAACAACTCATCCTGTTGCACATAGAATTTACCCGTTTTCATAAATTCAAGCACAACGAGAAATGTAATCACCATTTCCATCCTGCTTCCCTGCTTCTCCAAAAGATTCCTGAAGCTGAACTTGCGGTGTTTCAATGCATACGACTCAATATAGGATGTCTTTTCATCCATATCGATCTCTTCCCTCTCAATTTTACCAAAGCTGCTTCTAATCGGATCAATCTTATCCACCTGACGCCGCATCATTGATTTAAAGATTCCATTTAGTTTCGACAATGTCATATCACCAATCAACTGCTCATAATCAATCGGCGGACGATATTCCTCAATCTCCTTTGGCATTGTCTGCGGCTTATAAAGAACCCTGTCCGCATCAATCTGCCTGTCCTTAAGCTCATAAGACATATATTTATACATTTTATACTCAAGAAGCTGCCGCACCATCTCCTCGCGGGGATCTTCCTCCTCGCCTTCCTCATTTACTTCCTTCGGAAGAAGCATTCTGCACTTAATGTCAAGAAGCGTAGCTGCCATCACAAGAAATTCGCTCATGACATTCATATCCTGACGTTTCATTTCGTCAATATATTCCATATACTGATCTGTAATCAGCGCAATTGGAATATCATAAATATCCACTTTGTTTTTGTCAATCAGGTGAAGCAGCAAATCAAGCGGACCGTCAAACACCTGCAAATGTACCGGTATTGCCATTCTAATTCTCCATCATCTATCCATATACTACAAGAAGAATGCTGCTCTCTGGCAGCATAAATTCATAATGAGAATGCCCGTTTCCCAAAGCGAACCTGTTCACTATGCATTCTCCCTGTGAGACCTTGAACTTCCTGGCGTCCCACTTTTCGCGGGACGTCTTTCGAAGCCCTTCTCACACTATACTAATAATTTGAAATTTTTTCAAGAGAACTTTTGTTTGACCTGTTGTCAAATCTTTTTTAAATGAATGCACAAGAGTTCCGCCCTGTTAAAAATGCGTACGTGAACCGTATGGTTCCCAATCCCGCGGCTTAAAATCATTGTCGTATTACCCATACGGTATTCTCCGCCGTCATATTTCGGAAACAATGTAAGCTGCGGAGAAATCAGACCGCCGATTCCCGGTATTACAATCATTCCACCATGCACATGGCCGGACAATACCAGATCTGCCCCCCATCCCGCATACGCTTCCATCTGATCAGGATTATGCGCAATCAATATATGAAACCGGTCTCTGTCAGACTTTCCGACAAGCCTGTCAATATGGGCGGCGCTTGCCGGATACAGCTTTACCTTCCTGAAATACTTCTTCTCCAGATTCAGCCCTGTAATCTTTATATTCGCATCGGGAATCTCGCATGTTTCATTATCCATCATGGAAAGTCCCGTTTCCTCCAGTGCATTGAAAAACTCTTCTCTCACTTTCTGATACTTATCCGGCTCCTGCACAAATTTTCTTTCATGATTTCCCATCCCGTAATAAAACGGAAATTCCTTCGAAAGCCGGGATAAAAAGCGGAGTGTTTCCCCTGTTCCCTTCGCATTTTCAGCTCCCTCAATCATATCACCCGCGCTTATGACCACGTCCGGCCGCATCTTTCGTATCTCGCGCATAAGTTCTTCATTGTCCGTCCCGTATTTATAATTATGGAGATCTGCCAGTACAGCAACTGTTATATTTTTTGTAATCTTTCCCGTTTCTATTGTATATTCCGTCACCTTAAACCGGCGGTTCTCCCTGTGAAGCATCCACACAACAGTAACGGCTGCCAGAAGCAATATCCCCGCTGCCAGATACCAATTCATCTTTCTTACCCTGCCTTTCCGCAATATAAAGCATTCCTCTGTGCGAAACTTAGAGCTTCCTGACGTCCCGCCCAACGCAGGACGTCTTTCGAAGTTCTTCTCACACTATAACATGAGCAGGCCGTTTATAAAAGCATTTTTCGCCCGACACGTTTTAGGTAATCCCCATAGACGGCTTTTTCCACATCTTCCGCATAGACAAGGTCCACACTTCCAATTCTTTCATTTCCGATCATATAGACCGCCTCACCTGCCTTCTGCCCTTTCTTTACAGGCGCTTCCCCTATCTCCTCCATGCGTATTTCCTTCACAACCGAAGAGAGATCTTCATTTTTCATAGACAGATAATGAAATGCATCTTCATATTGAACGGCGGCTGTCTCCTTAATACCGCCTCTGATATTTTTAAGCGGAAGCGTATCTTTGTTTTCATCCTCATAAAGACGGCAGAGCCCATAACCATAATTCAGTAGCGTGACTGCATCGTGAAACCGTACCTTCGGGTCCGGAGCTGCCATAATAACCGCAATCAGTTCAATTCCATCCTTTTCGGCAGTCGCGGACACACAATATTTTGCAAGCCCTGTAGAACCTGTCTTGAGTCCTGTAGCATATTCATATTGGCGAATCAGCTTATTTGTATTTGTAAGTCCGAATTCCGTACTCCCGCGCGCCGTTGTATGCGTGATATTTTCCATCCATATCGTCGAATAACCATGTATCTCAGGATATTTTGTGATCAGCTCCCGCGACATTAATGCCACATCATGCGCTGTCGTCACATGGCCGTCCGCGTCAAGCCCATTACAGTTCTGGAAAAAAGTATGTTTCATTCCAAGCCCCTTTGCGCGCTCATTCATCCGATTCACAAATTCGGTCTCGCTCCCAGCTATATATTCCGCCATCGCCACACATGCTTCGTTTCATTTTGGGATGCAGACTCTTTGGCACTGCCTCCCTGAACCAGAAATAAATAGTCGGTTCACCGTCCATTCCAACCTCAATTTTCTCAATCAGCCCATTGACAAGCTCGCGGCTTAAGTTCCGGCCACGAATCTCATCAAGCAGTTTCCACGCTTCCACCTGTGCACACGGCTCCGACTCCTTCTGCGCACAAAACAGCGCCCTCTGATTCTCCAAAGCCATAATCTGTTCTTTATACTCTGCCTGATAGACACAAAAATCCTCCTCTGTGATCACCCCGTCAAGGAACTTTTCAAAGCATCCTCTCTTATACCGCATAAGGCTGTCAATTCGCCGCGCCAGCGCCTCCTGTGTCTGCTTTTCCTGCAGATTTTCATCCTGATATTTCAGTGCAGACAATTCTGCCCTGTCTTTCTCCGTCAACTGACGCTCCACCGCTTTAGAAACCGCCAAAGATACCCGATCTTCAAGCTCTTCTTTTGTTATCTTATGACTCCTGCAAAACTGCCTCCCCTGTCTCTTATATGTCCTGCACACAAAACCTGAGAAGTTCCCTCCTGTGTAATGTCTCGCCATCGGCTTTTTACAGTCCGCACAGAACAGTTTTCCTGAAAAGAGGCCCTCTTCTTCACAGACATTTAGCTTCCGTGTTCTTATCTTCTGACGCTTCTGCACCATATTCCAGGTCTCAATATCGATGACTGGCTCCAGAGGATTCCTAAATAGCATACAATTTGATTTTTCATTCCACTTTTTGATTTTTTACTGTCACTGCCTTCATCCCATCAAGGATGTATCCTCAGAAAATCCGTTTTCCAGATACCTTCTGCGGATTCCTTCCGCAAATTCCAGTATGTCCTTTCGAAATTTTACAGGCTCCAAAAGCTCCGCTCCTTCTCCAAATGAAGCAATCCAGCTGATCATTTTCGACTTGTCCGTAAATCCAAAGGAAAATAGCAGAGTACCGTCCGGCTGTTCCTGGAAGCTGTCAAGTCCATACTCTTCCACAAGACGCCATCGAAAGGACGGGTGAATCCGTGCTTTTACCTGAAAACGGTGCGGAAATACCCGTTGGGGCGATAAATCCGGCATCGGCACAGGCCGCCTCTCAAAGCCTTCCTCCGTTTCCAGGTCAGCCATACGATTCAGTTTAAAAAGCCGGAAATCTTTTCTGTCACCACACCATCCCCACACATACCAGCTTGACCATTGAAAAATCAGGTCATACGGTTCTATCTTCCTCTCCGACTCACCCCCTGGGGCATAGTAAGTAAACGAAAGCTCTTTCTCAGAAAGAATCGCCTCATAAATCCGTTCAATCTTAGGGGACAGGGAATCATGATACCAGGAAGAGAGATCGATCAGAATATGCGGATCGCCAGGAAGAATCCCCGATGCCCCCACCGACAGCTTTTCCATAAGCTGAACATAACGATTTGTGCCGCTGACACTGTCAAGACTTCGAAGACCGGCAAGAATCGCCTGCATGTCCGAGGTGCTAAGCAGTGTGCGGTCGATCTTGTATCCCTCCATAATGGAAATACCCCCACCACGCCCCTGTGTTGTGACAAGCGGAATCCCCGCCATACATAACGTCTCGACATCCCTGTTGATCGTACGTATGGATACCTCAAACTTCTTCGCAAGCTCAGGCGCCGTCACCTTGTCCTTTTGTAAAAGTATCGAAAGAATGCCGATCATACGGTCCAGTTTCATTTGAATTTCCTCCTCAAAAACTGTTACATTCCAAAAATAATTTCTGTACACATCGATTCCATTTTACAATAATGACATATTTCTGTCATGTTTATTTCAGAAAATTCATCGTTCTATCCGCCGAATCACACATAAACAGAAGATTGACATACAAACCGGAATAATTCTATAATAAATGTGGCTACCATCTTCACAGATTCCGGATACAGAGAGGAAATAAATGGAAAAACAGACACATGACGATGATACGGCGCGCCAGCTTCGCCGGATACACAGAAGAGAGGAAATGAAACGAAGAAAACAGCGTCAGGCGTTATTCCGGCAGTTCTGCATGGCAGGAATTCTGATTCTGATCGCTGTCATCATTACATTCGTTTTTATGAACAAAAGAGAAAAAGACGAAACATCCGGATCACAACATACCACCACCGCCGACCGGATTCCCTCATCAAACACAATCTCCGTAAGTCAGGCAGATATCAGTCTGAATCCCGAACAGGAAATATCAGAAAACGCCCTGGAAGATGACACGCCTGTTGAAGAAGAGCCGCCTTTCTATCAATATACACTCACTGACGATACTCTGGCATTAACAGATGAAATAACCAGCAGTTATTGTGTTTTTGTTGATTTAAACCGTAAGACAATTTTAGCGGGAAAAAGGGAAAAAGAAAGGATGATTCCGGCTTCCATGACAAAGGTGCTGACACTTCTTGTTGCAGTGGAACATATGAGCAGTCTCGACGGCAGCTTTACAATCACAAGAGAAATCACCGACTACTGCTATGAAAATGACTGCAGCGCCGCCGGCTTTGAAAAAGAAGAAACGGTGTCCGTCAAAGATCTTTTGTATGGCACCATACTGCCTTCCGGTGCAGACGCAGCGCTGGGACTTGCTTTCTACACAGCCGGCTCTCAGGAAGCTTTCGTTGAATTGATGAATGAGAAGCTTGAAGAACTGGGCCTGTCAGAGACATCCCATTTCACAAACTGTGTAGGTATTTTTGATGATAACCATTACTCCACCGCCTATGATATGGCTGTTATCATGAATGCCGCCATCAATAATGAAATCTGCCGTGAAGTGCTTTGCGCCCATACATATAAGACCTCTCTGACCGAACAGCATCCCGAAGGAATCCTTCTGTCCAACTGGTTCTTACGACGCATTGAGGATAAAGACACCAAAGCGGAAGTCATCTGCGGCAAAACAGGTTATGTAATACAATCAGGCAGCTGTGCAGTCAGTTATGGAGCAGACAATACCGGAACCGAATATATCTGCGTTACCGCTGACGGAAGCAGTCAGTGGACCTGCATCAATGACCATGCAGGCCTGTATAAACGTTTCTCAGATCCGGGCGAATAGGATACTTCCGTCACGAAACAGGACACGAATGTCTTCTTTGCTGTAAACGGTTATGCATTCCACCAAAGAATGTAATAAGTCGGCGCTGATCTCCGTGAGCCGTACCCCAATATCCCATTCTTTCAATAATTTATTTACAGCCTCTTCCTGTTTCCCGGAAATACCGCTGTCTGAAACCACGCCTCTGATCACTTCCAAATCGACAGCGCTCCTCTTTTCAATCAGAGCGCTGACCGCATCGAGAACGGCTTCTGTGATTTCCGCTTCTGTAAGATGCGGTGTAGTACATTTGCATTCCCCGTCAAATTTACGGCCGCATTGCCAGACTGTTTTTCGATACTTATCGTTTGAATGCCACACCTTCGGGCCGTAGAAGTTCCCACAATCCCCGCACCGGACTTTGCCGGAAAAAAGATTGCGCCCACTGCTTCTCCCCTTACGATGCGTCCTGATCTGCTCCTGCACTCTGTCGAAAATTTCCGGTTCTATAATGGCTTCATGGCATCCCTTCACATAATACTGTGTCACTTCCCCTTCATTCACCTTTTTCTTCTTGGAAAGAAAATCAACCGTATATCGTTTCTGTAACAATGCATCCCCTTTATATTTTTCATTCGTAAGGATGCTCCTGACCGTCCCGAAACTCCATACGCGTTTGCCTGCTGGCGTCGGCACACCCTCTTCTGTCAGAATCTTTGCAATCGCATAAGGCGTCCTCCCCTGCAGGAACAAACCGTAAATTCTGCGCACAATACGCGCCTGATTCTCATTGATTACGAACCTGCCATCCTCACCGCGTTCATAACCAAGAAAGCTTGAAAACGCCACACTGAATTTCCCATCAGCAAATCTTTTCCGCTGCCCCCATGTGCAGTTCTCGGAAATGCTCCGACTCTCTTCCTGCGCAATCGATGACATGATTGTAAGAAGAAGTTCTCCCTTCCCGTCAAATGTCCAGATATTCTCCTTTTCAAAATAAACTTCGACACGATTCTCTTTGAGCTTTCTGATTGTTGTGAGACTGTCCACCGTATTACGTGCAAACCTTGAAACAGATTTTGTCACAATCAAGTCAATGCGGCCGGAAAGAGCATCTGATATCATACGGTTGAAACCTTCTCTCCCTTTTGTACTGCATCCGGTGATTCCTTCATCTGCATATACGGAAACAAATTCCCAGTCAGCGCGGTTTTGAATATATGAGGTATAATAATCCACCTGTGCTTCATAACTGGTCTGCTGCTCCTCATGATCGGTAGATACACGGGCATACGCCGCTACTCTTCGCCTTGCCGCCCCGCTGTCCGGTTGTTCGCTAAGACGGCCTTTCACCGCCGGTATAACTGTCACACACCTGTCCGTCATAAAAGCACCTCCATATGGTCAAAGGCAATCCCTCAGAACCTATACTATTTTATGAACCGGCTGCTTGTCATTATTCCGAACCACGATTCATCGCAAAACATTTCGGCAGGAATCCGGCCATCATCTTTTATGAATCGCCCGTTCCACACTCCGGTAAACCCAGAGCGCACGCTCCACATCTTCATGGCGCTCCGCCTTCTCTGGCCCGTAAGAAGCGGCGCTCACGGATTCCATAAATTCGAAAACTTCCGTTTCCAGAAGTTCCGGCGAAAGATCTGCAACCCGCTTCACAAAATCCGGTTCTGACCCGTCCATATCCGAAAGCCTTCCGCAATCATGCAGCAATTTCAAAAGCCGGGCAAAAATCATACGGCTGGTCATTTCTTCCATCTTTCTTCGCTTTCGAAGCTTCCAGTAATCGAAAAAGAACGGCAGCAATACTATGGAATATCCCAAACACACCCCAAAAATTAAAACTGCATCCCTGTATGTCTGAAAACAGATCGTGAATTTCGCAAACCATCCAATCGGCTCATTTTCCACACCCGTATATAGTCTTCCATCTCCCGTCTCATCACTGTCTCTGTTTTTTTCGCGGTTCTCCCCCTCATCTCTAAAATGCCCTTCCCATCCTGCACTTTCCTTTCGTGGATAGGAAACGGATGCATTTGCGCCAGAGGACGGTGTCATCTCAACAGGCATCCATCCATATTCCGGCTGAAAGATTTCCACCCATGCATGTGCCTGCCCATCCGTAACGTTCGCATGAAAGCTTCCGTCCTCTCTCATCGAAAACGCCGAAGGCTGCACCATGTATCCGGACACATAGCGTGCCGGAATGCCGTACAGACGATACAAGAGCGTCGCCGCAGTAGCAAAATGCACACAATATCCGCTTTTTCTTTCAAACAGAAAGTATTCCGCGATATCCTTATTCATCGGAGCCCATCCCGGCGTCAGTGTATAGGAAGCATTGCTGTGAAGCGTAGAACGTATAAATGCGGTAATCTCTTCTTCATCCGCAAGCGGATGCTCCTCAACCAGTTTTTGAAATCCCGGCAAAAGCCCGGTGGGAACCTGCGTATACACAGACTGTGCCTCCTCCATATATGCAGCCTGAATCTCATAATACCAGTTTCCCGGTTCCTCAAAATTCTCTTCCAGATGTTCCCAGTCAATGTACATGTCTTTTTGTTCAAAATAAAGGTATGTATATCCGTCTTCCCTGCCTGCCGCCCTGGAATTCAACGGATTAAAGTATGCGCTCTGCCCCCATCCGCGGCTCTTCCTCCTGTAATATGGCGCATAGACGGTCTTATAGTCCCCATCCATATGACGAATAGTCAGTGTAATCGGCTCCGCTTCTTCTCCTGTCGCCCTGTTCTGATTCAAGACAAAATACATAGATTCGTAAAGGCCTCCGATCATATATCCCCACTGCTGCCAGTCAAGCGTTTCCTCCATCCGTTCAAACAAATCCCCGTCATCGGAGCCGTCCCATGTTCCCCCGGCATAGTCTCCTCCCGTAAAACCGCTCAGATATAATGTTTCCGAAGGCTTTGACGATGCGGAAAGCTCCAGGTGCAACGTATTGGTATGATAATTATTCCCCCGGCTTACCATGCCTTCCCTGCCGCTCTTATCTTCCCCTCCTGACAATCTCTGCACCGTGCGGTAAACAAACCCTTCTATGTGAAATGCCGCTGCATACAATTCATGTGAATAACAGGAAACGGCAATCTCCGCCAGCGCAAAGAATACTGCCAGCAGCACCGCCGCATCACGCCTGCTTTTTCCAGAAGCGCAGAATCCCAGCTGAAAGAAAAGGATGAAAAATAAATTTCCTGGCGAAATCTTAATATTCAAAATCGGAGAAGCAAGAAGAAGCAATGTGACAAACAGATAGCATATAAGATGAATGCCCGCGACGCACTCAAAGAAAAAAAGCGTCAGAGACAGCAAGACCATAAACAGAAGAACAATCCCCGTCACCGGCACTGCCTCAAGTCTCTCCCTCCCCCTCAGACAGTCTGAAATATACAAAAGCTGTGTTCGGAAACCGCCACGCAGCAAAAACGCCGACAACAGACAGCAAAGCGCCGACAGTACGACGCCTGCCCGGAAAATCTTACGCCTGCGTGTCCGGAAATACCACAACCCTGTATTGAAAAAAGCCGCTGCCAGATAAACCCCTCCGGAATACCGTATCCCCTCAACCGACCGTAAAAGAAACAGAAAACCGTACACACCTGACAGAAAAAAGAGAAAAGAAAAAAAGCCGCATTTTTCCTGCTTTGTGGAATCATCCACCCTGATTTCAATGCGGTTCATCGTCTTTCGCCCCTTTCATACACGAACCTTAATACGGTCTGAAAAAACACTCGGAAACTCCTGTTCACACCAGAAATACTTTATTTAAGATCTCCTGTTCCAAATTCCGCCCTGAAAACTGATAAATGACTGTCTGGTTCAAAAACCAGGACAGATTCATGTCAAGCCGGAAAATCTGCGCACCAGCAGGAAATGTTTCGATCAGAGTTTTATCCTGCTCCATCAACGCTGCTTCCCGCGCCCTTAACTGATACAGACAAAAGAAAGCTTCTCTGCACTGCGCGCCGTCATGAATCCTCCTCATCTCCCATCTCATGAGATGAGCATCAAACCAATAAAGGCACACCTGAGACGCCTGTCTTAAAAGCCCCTGTATCAACGCATACAACAAGGTATAAAACGCACTTGCTTTTTCCGTTTCCGCATCATAAAATCCTTCCGGCTCCAGCATAAGATATACGGCCTGGCCGGTCTGCGCCCCATACTCCCTATACCAGAGTTTATCCGTCCTTGCGCTCATATTCCAGTGGATATGGCGGACAGAATCCCCGTCACGGTATTCGCGAATCTGCACAATCTCATCGAAAGCATTTTCCCTGCAATCCATCATACATTCCTCAGCACAGACGCTTCCATCCGTCCGCCCTGAAAGCATCTCAATTTGCAGCACATATTCGAAAGGATAAACAACCGCCAGCATTTCCTCCTTCATAACCTTATGCACCGAAAATAAAGAAAAGGAATCATAGACCTGCACGCCCTTTATCCGAATCCGTAAAAGCCCGCATTCCGATAAGCGCATGCAGAACGGGAAATCAGTTTCTCCGCATCCACATTCACCAGGCATCTCCAGTACGGCTTCCTCCGCATCCCCCATATATCCGGCGTCAAGCCCAACCGTGAAACGTCCTGTCAGAAAACGACCCGTATATTTTGCACGCACCATGCAGGAAAACGGACGCCCTGCCTGCACAAATTGTGTTTTCTTCGGAAAAGAAACATACAGTCCTCTCAGAAAAAGACGGGGCAGAATCAAAGACAGGAGAAAAATCAGAAATTCCATCCCGCAAAGCACCATTAAAGAGGAGTAACGATACATTGCCGCCAGATAATATGTAAAAAGAAACAGAAGAATACAGAATGCCTTTTTCATGCGCCCCACTCTCCCATACGCGGTTTCCGCACCTTGCGCACGATTTCATCTACAATCTCTTCTCTCCGGATTCCTTCCATTCTGGCCGATGCATTCAGCACAATCCGATGCGAAATCACATAAGCAAACTGCCTTTCCACTTCCTGTGGCACAACATAGCTGCTTCCATGAAACCATGCCGCCGCTCTCGCCATCTTCACAAGTGCAATTGTTGCCCTCGGACTTGCTCCGTAATCAAGATACGGATGTGAACGAGTCGCTGTAACAAGCTGTGTTATGTACTGATACACATTTTCCTTTATATAGATCTGATGAATCTGTTTCTGCATGCTGACGAACTCATCCCTGCCGATTACCGGCCTTACCGAATCCAGCCGGTTCCTCTCACCAACGGCCATAGCCATAGAAAGCTCATGTTTAAAATCAGGATACCCTAATGTCACTGTAATCATAAAACGGTCCATCTGTGCCTCCGGCAGCCGCTGTGTCCCTGCGCTTCCGATAGGATTCTGCGTCGCAATCACAAGGAACGGACACGGTACTTCACGCGTAACCCCTTCCACCGTTACCCGTCCTTCCTCCATCACCTCAAGAAGCGCTGACTGAGTCTTTGGCGACGTACGATTGATTTCATCTGCGAGAAGCAGATTGCAAAAAACACTCCCCTGCTGATACGCAAAACGCTCTTCCTCTCTTTTGTACACGGAAAACCCCGTCAGATCAGACGGCATCACATCCGGCGTAAACTGCACCCTCCTGCAATCAAGCGCCATCGTCCTTGAGAACGCGGAGGCGAGAGTCGTCTTCCCGACGCCCGGGACGTCTTCTAACAAAACATGTCCATTTGCGAGAAACGCAAGAAACACTTCTTCCGTCTCTTTTTCTTTTCCCAGAATTACCTGGTTCACCTGATTTACAACCTCACGGGCCTTTTCTGCTGCCAGATTCATAGTAGTCGTATTCCCTTCCATATGTAATCACACAACCGTTGAGACGGGAAAAGAGCCTGCGGGAAACACCCGTAAGCCCTTTTTTATATTACCATATTGGTGTCAGCCTGTAATCAGGGAACAACTGGAATTCAAATCCGGCTGATTGAGACTTTCTCCATCAGCCTGTCTACGGTACCTCTGTCAGGCGGTTTGGTCCCGTTCGTCATCACAGCGCCTGCGGACACAGCCATGCACAGACGAAATGTTTCCTCCGCTCCAAACTTTTTCTCCCAGGCAAAAGCAAGCGCCGCTGCCATCGCATCCCCTGCCCCTACCGTAGAACATATTTGAACCGGCAAAGCGGGTGCGAACGCCTCATACGCGCCTCTGGCAAAAAGCGCGCCCTCCGCTCCCATCGAAATCAGAACCGTTTCCGTTCCCGCATCCCGAAATTCTCTTGAGGAGCAAAGCAACTCCTCCATTGACGCATGATGGCCATACTGTGCAAACTGTTCCAGTTCCATACGGTTCGGCTTCATCATATCCGGCCGGCTGGAAAATGACTTGGAAAAGAGCTCTCCATCCGCATCCAACAGCACTTTAGCTCCTCTCTCATGCAGCAGACGGATGATCCTGGCATAGATATATGTATCCATCCCTCTTGGAGCGCTTCCTGACAAAACAACCAGTGTATTCTTTCCCGCCCATTCTGAGAGTTTACATAACAATTGCTCAATCTGTTCTTCTGCAATTACAGGGCCTGGCTCGTTGAACTCTGTCACGGTTCCGTCATCCTCCACGACCTTCGTATTGGTACGTGTCTCATTTCCAACCCATATAAAATCATTTGATATCCCTCTCTTATTCAGAGCGGAGGAAATAATTTTTCCGGATTCCCCACCTAAAAATCCTGTGGCTATACTCTCTCCTCCTAGTTCCCGTATGGTTTTCGATACATTAATGCCCTTTCCTCCCGCATCAGAATGCACGTTTCTAATTCGGTTCAAACCGCCCGAAACCAGCCTATCCGTCTCTAAGGTCTTGTCTATTGCGGGGTTCAAAGTTACTGTTATAATCATGTCTTCTCCTCTTGTACATCAGATTTGCCTGCCAGCAGCATACCCACAAACGGACGGTACTTTTTCAGCAGGGCTGTATCAATTCTGTCATACTCTTCCGCTAAAATCAACCCTTTCTTAAGCATCTCCTCTGCCGCTAAAAGGGTTGCACGATACCTTAATTCCGAGTCAAATTCCTCAGGGTTCAATTCTGTCACCGCCTTTAAATCTCGCATGGATATAGCAGGCGTGCGAACAGTATTTTCTCCTGTCATTGCCATAGGACGTAAATGAACAGCCGCAACATGCACAGGCAAAAGAATATACCGCCTTTTTTTGAATCTGGTCCGGATGCTCATGCCACCATTTTACCCTGCACGATGAACTGCAAAATATGCGGCGTTTTCGCCCCTCTGTCTGTTGCAGAATCTTCCCGCACTCCCTGCACCGATCTGCATCTGCCGTCCTTCTGTCCGAACGCTTCCCTGCAAGCCCGTTTCTGCGACAGAAACTTCTGACCGTATCCCTTGAAATACCCATACGCTTTGCGATTGCAGTATATCCGCAGCCTTCCGTTCTCAGATGTATAATTTTTTCTGTCTGTGCATCGGTCATAAACGCCACCTCCTCAAGCATCTTATGAACCGAAGACTTGTCAGTATTCATTGATACAGAGCATTTCACAGGGTTCAGAAAACGCCCGACAGGGTTACATGCCGGGCAAAAAAACTTTCGCACTTTCCTCTTTCCTGCAGCTCGTATGAGCCTTCGGTAAAAAGCTGTGTCAACAGTCCCGTATCCGCCGTCTTCCCATCCACGGGACGGAATGGGGTGTATCAATAAAGGGAATCCGCTATCATGCGTATTCTTCACAGTAATCCATTTCTCTTTTGGTACCGCGCATACCCGCTTATCTTTGTAAGACACCTTATTATATTTGTTCTGTATTAAATTTCCAATATAAACTTCATTGTTCAGTATCGTGTGAATCGTCTGGTAAGACCAAACCCCCGTCGTATCAAGAAGCCTCGCATTCCTGTATGAAACGCCCAGAATCTGTTGTTTATAGAGCGTAGGCAGCAAAATCCCCTCCGCTGACAACATCCTGCCTATTTTCGCCTTTCCAACCCCATCCAGATAGAGTCTGAAAATTTTTCTTACAACGGAAGCCGCATAATCATCTACAATAAGATGATTATGGTTTTCAGGATCCTTCCGATACCCATACGGGCAGCTCGCTCCCAGAAATTCTCCCGCTTTCATCTTCGCACGGAACACACTTCTAATATTCTTTGAAAGGTCCTCGCAATACCATTCATTTACAAGGCCATTAATCTGCCTCGTCTTTTTATTTCCTTCATCCTCCGTATCTGCATGATCACATACCCCGATAAACCGCACACCCATCATCGGAAAATCATGGTGAAGAATCCGCTCGATATGTTCCATATTTCTTGAGAACCTTGACTGGCTTTTCGCAATCACCACATCAAATTTCCCGTCCGAGGCGTCCTCTATCATCTTCCGAAATCCGGGACGTTCACAATACAGCCCTGACTCATCATCGTCAATATATGTTTCCACAGTTTCATATCCTGATCGTTTCACATAGTCCGTGAGCAGCAGCCTCTGATTCTGGATACTCGCGCTCTCACCATACCCATCCGACTTATCCTCATCCTCTTTCGACAGTCTCAGATAAAGCGCTGCCCTTATTTTTCCCATCATAACCCTCCTTCCGTTTTCTGTTTCTGCACCATAATACTTCTTTCAGGCATTCTGCAAGCTCCCGATTCCCGTATACAATTCTTTGCTTATCGCTTCCAGTTTCCCAAGCTTCTTTCACTTTACTTCTCCCTTTCTTTTTCTGCCGGTTCACTGATATATATTTTTCATGCTTCCTGTCCAATTCCACAAAAATCGCATTCTCTTTTCTTCCATTTACTCCCTAATAAAAAGTTGACATAGATTGACAGAACCTTTATTATTTATTATAGAGACTTTTATTATCGGAGGACAAAAATATGGAGAAAAAACGTAACATTAAACAAGGATTGTTGATTATATTCCGTTTCATTGCAATCATACTTCTGTTTGCACAGTGTTCGGCTATTTTCGGTATTGTCGGTATCGGTCACAGGGTTGTACACTTCATTATCCAGATTTGTTTCTTTGGTTTTACCGTATTCTTTCTTTTCAAAGCATATAAAATCACAACAAATAAACTGATTGAGCCTATTTCAGAAATTGAAGAATCCATTAAATCCATTGCAATTGGTCGTCTTGATGTAAGCGTTACATATGAAGGTGAAAATGAACTCGGAGAACTTGCCGAGTGCTGCCGTCAGTCTATGGGCAGGCTTCAGACGATTATTTCCTCACTGAATTACGTGATCAAAGCATTCGCGGAAGGCAATTTCGATGTATCACTCCCAAACAGAGAGGCATTTATTGGTGAGTACGAAACGATTTACACGGAGCTTGTTCATATGGTGACAAGAATCAGCGAGACGCTCAAAGAAATTGACGAAGCTTCCGGCCAGGTGTCAAATGGCTCCAATGATCTGGCATTAAGTTCTCAGGATCTTGCCGAAGGCGCTACGAATCAGGCAGCTTCCGTTGAAAGACTCATGGAGATGGTAACAGAAGTCACCGCACAGGTTGTGGAAAATACAAAAACAACCGATGACGCTCACGCAAACGCACAGGCTACAGCAGAACAGGCATCTATCAGCCGTACAAAGATGAAAGAACTCACTGAGGCAATGGACACGATTAACCAGACATCAAATGAGATCGCAAAGATTATTGTCGATATAGAAGAAATTGCATCACAGACCAATCTTCTTTCTCTGAATGCCGCAATTGAGGCGGCACGTGCGGGTGAGGCAGGAAAGGGATTTGCAGTTGTAGCCGATCAGATACGTAAACTTGCCGAGGACAGTGCCAATTCCGCAGTCACAACAAAAGACCTGATCGATAAATCCATTCATGAAGTGCAGAAAGGTAATGAGATCACAGAACAGACTTCAAACGCATTAAATAATGTAATTGATCAGATGGATGGCATCGTCGCAGCAGTTGCTAAGATTCGTACCGCATCTGACAGCCAGGCAGTTTCCGTAAAAGAAATTGAAAGAGGATTCGAATCAATCAGCGCTGTTGTTGAAAGCAATTCCGCTGCCGCGCAGGAAACCTCCGCAACGAGCGAAGAGTTATCCGCACAGGCGATTACGCTTAAGGAACTGGTATCCCAATTTAAACTCCGGCAAAAACGCTAAACTGCGATACAATATAACCATAAAATATATGGAGGACTGTCTCTTGTTCAAACAGTCCTCCATTTTTCATGATTGAAATCAACATTTTCAAAATCCCATTTCTCTATGAAGCACACGCGTCATTGGCGCTTGCAACGGCAATACATTTTAGCATCGTTTCTACCGTCTGTTTCTCTCCGGCCTCAAGAAACACCTGTGACCCTCCCATGGAAGAAGCATACTCAGATACAGTAACCTCTTCTTCCAATTTGATTTTTCCATCCTTTAAAGCGTCAAAAATCAACAGCATTGTCATCACTTTTGTAATGCTCGCAGGTCGAAGCACTTCGTCTGAATTTCCGTTTAAAATTATTGTTCCCGTAGATGCCTCCATCAGCAGATACGAGGGTGCCGAAAGTCCCAAATCCACCGCTGCCTGACCGCCAGATACTTCATTTGCCGACGCAGTATCTGAGGCCTCACTTACTTCGTTCAGGTTATTCTCCGAGGCTGACACTGTAGCCTCGCTTACCACATTTTCCGAAACAAACTTTGCCTCCGCCTCCAGACCTTCCCCATCCGAAGCAGCAACCGCAAATTGTACCATGTTTCCCATCATGCCCGCTGTTATCATCAGTATGAAAAACCAAGCCAGAATTTTCTTCATAGATTCTCAAAACCCCATACACCTCTGTGGTCTTATACCTATTGTAGTGCCGCGAATCCAAAAATATGCATAACCCAATTTCAAATAAAAGAATAAATTTATCTGATTTAGAAAATCATCACAATTTGTTGACAACTTGTTCACAATTACCTGATATGATAGATACCATCAAAGGGAGAAACCAGATGTGGCAAACCTTTCCTATAAAGGCCCTGTGTCTGGTTTGCTCCGACAAACAATAATCCGCTCTGGCGGTTCTTACATAAAATACACCACAAAAAAGATTCGGAATATATCATACCCCGAATCTTTTTCATTTCTGGTTAGTTTCTTCGAAAATAAATATCAAACTTCTCCAGATACCGCTCTGAAAAACTTTTCTTCAATGCCCTGGCAAGCTGGCTTCCAAAATCCAGCGCAAAAATCACCAGCACAAACTTACAGATTCGCAGTCCAATTGTCATCGAAACCCTGTTCGACAGATGCATAATAAAATTCTGAAGAAATCCGAACAGCATCACCGTATAAAAGCCCCATGCGATTGTACTCTCCAGACAAATAATTCCCTTGTAATTAAAAGGTTTATCCGAATAATCCCACCACACTTCGCCGAATACTCTGTCCATAAGCCTGGCAACAAGATATTCAAAAAAGGTCGCAAGCGCCGCTCCCGATATGTATAACCCTATAAAATGTCCGGACATCGGCTGCAATATATAATAAGCTCCCAACGCACCGAATCCGTAAATAGGACAGAATGGTCCTTTCGCAAACCCTCTGTTTGTAATTTTTTTATTGCAGAACGACATATAGATGGATTCTACAAGCCATCCCAGCATACTATATAAAATAAACCACGAAACAAGATGATACACATCTGTTCCAAGAATCTGTCTGGTCCACATACAGCTCTCCTCCCTGTCACAGAAAAAGCCCCTGACGAAACGCCAAGGACTTTCTTTTTAGTTATATTTACGCTTACGAGCCGCTTCAGATTTCTTCTTACGTCTTACGCTTGGCTTTTCATAATGCTCTCTTTTACGGATCTCCTGCTGGATCCCCGCTTTAGCGCAGTTTCGTTTGAAACGGCGTAAAGCACTGTCTAAAGTCTCATTTTCTTTAACGATAACGTTTGACATACTCTCGCACCCGACCTCCCTTCAGTCCACTCAAGTATCACGACTGATTGGGTATTTTTTGTATGTATATCACATACACATAAGATTATACCACAATTTCATGATTCGTCAACTATTTTTCACACTTTTTTATCACTTTTTTCAATTTTTTTATTTTGACCTACTTCGCATCCTGTTATTTGATCTGAGATTCGAGCATCTTCTCCGCCTGTGCCATAGCATCTTTTATGCCGGCCGGATTTTTACCACCCGCCTGTGCCATATTCGGACGTCCGCCTCCGCCTCCGCCAACAAGCGGTGCAATTCCCTTGATCAGGTTCCCCGCATGAGCGCCCTGTTTCATTGCGCCATCTGTAGCCATAACAACAAGATTCACTTTCCCTTCCATCTCGGAAATCAGAACCACAACGCCTTCTCCAAGCTTTTCTTTTAATTGATCCCCCAGATCACGAAGCCCGTTCATATCCACACCCTGCATGGAAGACGCCAGAAACTTCACACCACTTATCTCTTTCACCTGATCCATGACATCACCAAGCGCCTCTTTCGCCGCTTTGCTCTTAAGCGCTTCATTTTCACTTTGCAGCGTTTTCAATTCCGCCATTAGGTGCTCGCACCTATCTACCAATGCTGCCGGAGACGTCTTTACTGCCTTTGCCGCACGATTGATTTCTTCCTCAAGTTCCCGATAATATCGGAACACGCCGGCGCCGGTAAGCGCTTCGATACGGCGCACGCCCGCTGCCACACCGCTTTCGGAGAGAATCTTAAAAGTTGTAATCACACCTGTACCCGCCACATGCGTACCACCGCACAGTTCCGTTGAGAAATCCCCCATTTTAACAACGCGTACAGTCTCACCATATTTCTCGCCGAATAATGCCATTGCGCCCGTCTTCTTCGCATCCTCAATGCTCATGACATCCGTACATACCGCAAGATTTTCCGCAATCTTCCCATTCACAATCTCTTCCACTTTTTCGATCTCTTCCGCTGTCATTGCCTGAAAATGACTGAAGTCAAAGCGAAGCCGTTCAGCGTCCACATAAGACCCGGCCTGCTCTACATGAGAACCAAGCACGGTACGCAACGCCTTCTGTAAGAGGTGCGTTGCACTATGGTTTTTACAGGTATCCGCCCGAAGCGTCGCATCGACTGAAAGTACGGCTTTGTCGCCCTTTTTCAGCATGCCTCTTGTCACCTTACCGATATGCCCGATCTTCCCGCCTAAAAGCTTCACGGTATCTTCTACGACAAATTCGCCGTCCTGTACTGTAACCACACCTTTATCGCCGCACTGACCGCCCATCGTTGCATAGAAAGGAGTCTCATCCGTGATAATGGTTCCTATCTCTCCTTCCGTCAGAGCATCAACAATTTCCGTCTCTGTTGTAAGAACTGTAATTAACGACTCATATGTCAGTCTGTCGTACCCTACAAAAACGGATGTAACAGTCGGATCAATCGACTCATAAACCGTCACGTCAGCACCCATGTAATTTGTAACCTTGCGGGCTTTTCTCGCTTTTTCCTTCTGCTCCTGCATCATTCTGCCAAAGCCTTCCTCATCAATTGTCATTCCCTTTTCTTCGAGAATTTCCTTTGTCAGATCAAGCGGAAAACCATACGTATCATAGAGTTTAAATGCATCTTCACCGGAAAGCTCTTTCTTTCCTTCCTTTATAAGCAAGTCCTCCAAATCCGTCAGAATCGAAAGCCCCTGGTCGATCGTCTTATTAAATTTATTCTCTTCCTGCGTCAGATTATTCAAAATGAATTCCCGCTTCTCTTCAAGTTCCGGATATCCGTCCTTTGAACCTTCAATCACAGTCTTTCCAAGTTCAGCAAGAAATGTTCCCTGAATCCCCAGCAGACGCCCATGACGCGCCGCACGGCGGATAATTCGTCTCAGAACATATCCTCTTCCTTCATTTGTGGGAAGAATGCCGTCAGAAATCATAAACGTCGCCGAACGGATATGGTCCGTAATCAGACGGATGGAAACATCCGCCTCTTCCTTTTCCTTATATTTTACGCCTGCCATCTCACAGACCTTGTCCCTCAGCGCGCAGACCGTATCCACATCGAAGATAGAATCCACATCCTGAACGACAACCGCCAGACGTTCAAGCCCCATACCGGTATCGATATTTTTCTGTACAAGCTCAGTATAATTTCCCTTCCCGTCATTGTCAAACTGTGTAAACACATTATTCCAGACCTCAATATAACGGTCACATTCACACCCTACGGTACAGTCCGGCCTGCCACATCCATACTTTTCTCCTCTGTCATAATAAATCTCCGAACAGGGGCCGCAGGGACCGGAACCATGCTCCCAGAAATTATCTTCCTTTCCAAACCGGAAAATACGCTCAGGCGCGATTCCGATCTTTTGATTCCATATTTCAAATGCTTCCTCATCATTTTCATAAATAGAAGGATAGAGCCTTTCAGGGTCCAGTCCCACTGTTTCCGTAAGAAACTCCCAGCTCCACGCAATTGCTTCCTTCTTAAAATAATCTCCAAACGAAAAATTCCCGAGCATCTCAAAAAATGTACCGTGGCGTGCGGTCTTTCCCACATTTTCAATATCGCCTGTGCGGATACATTTCTGACATGTCGTAACTCTTCTCTTCGGCGGGATTTCCTGCCCTGTAAAATATGGCTTTAACGGAGCCATGCCCGAATTGATTAAAAGAAGGCTGTTATCATTATGCGGAACCAGAGAAAAACTCTTCATCGCCAAATGATCTTTACTCTCAAAGAATTCCAAAAACATTCTTCTCAGTTCGTTCACACCGTACTTTTTCACTTGAATTTCCTCCTGAAATTTCTTTAATAGATTAACCTTTTTTATTATAAGGTCACGCACGGCACTTGTCAATCAGGCATTCAGCTGCTCTGCAAGCCCTGTCAAGCGTTCCGCCTTCTGTATAAGTTCTTCTATAATCTTCTCATTATCAACACATGCTGTATATGTAGTATTCGAGTGCGCCGCGACTTCCTCCGAAATTGCTGAAATCGTCTGAATGCTCTCCGAAATCACCTGATTCGCCTCATCCAGTTCTAAAACCGCATGTGTCAGTCCTCTTGAGTTTCTCTCAATATTCTCGGCATTCGCAGAAATCTTTTCAAAGCTTTTCGCAGTTTCCCCTACCGCGTCATTCTGCATCTTCACCTGATGTATCATTTCTTCGACAATATCTACCACGGTGCCAATCTCATTTGATACGTTATGAATCAGATCTTCAATTTTCACTGTAGCATCTTTGGTCTGAGCGGCAAGCCCTGAAATTTCCGATGCAACGACGGCAAATCCTCTTCCTGCCTCTCCCGCCCTTGCCGCCTCGATGGATGCATTCAGTGATAAAAGGCTCGTCTGGGATGTAATCTGATCAATCATTTCAGTAATGGAAAACATCTGCTGCATATAGTCCTTCAGCTGTCCCAGTTCCTTTGCAACTTCCCTATTCGTCTGCTCCGTCCGCATCACTTGCTCCACCAGATGACCGATGTGACCGTTTCCGGACTCGATCGCTTCCTGCGTCTGTCCCATATTCTCCGCAATCTGACCGGAAGTTTCCTTTACCTGTCCAACTCTGTCTGCAATAACATCTGTCTCGGCCAGCTGACGCTGTACCGCCTCCGCCGTATTGCTTGTTCCTCCATTGACTTCCTCCATAGCGCCTCTTGTATTCTGAATGGATTCCCCAAGCATCGTTATCCGATTGTTCACAACGTCAATTACCTGAGTCATCTCTGAAGAAACGCGAAGGATTCTGTCAAGAAGCTCTTCCGACCCCTTTCTCGCTTCTTCCGCCCGGTCAACTTCACTCTGGCTCATTCCAAATGATACCTTTGCAGTATAACAGAGAAACGCCACAATGACACCGACCGCTGCAATCTGAATTTCCGCGGAAGCAATTTCCACAGGTTCAAAACCACCTTCATGATAAAACACATAAATATGTATGATATTGACAATGAGAACAGCCAGACCGATTTTCAAAGTATAGCGTACATCGTTATACACAGTAATTGCAATCAGCATCGGTATCACATATACAAATGCAAGTACATTATCTGTCGTAAATATGATCGCCATATAAAACGCTGCATATCCGAATGGAATTATATGTTTCACCATAAAATGCGTTGGATTCTTCTTATAAAATAAAACGGCAAGCAGTGACGGTACATATCCCAAAAGCAGCATCATCATTAAATAAGATACTGTTTTACTCCCTTTAAAAACTTCGATAAGATATGCGACCGACAATAAAGTTACCGTTATCAGATAGCAAATCAATGCCGCGTGGTTCGATTTTGCCAGACGCATATCGTATAGAATTCCCTGTTCTTCTTCCTTTCTCATGTAGCATTTATCTCCCTTCATTTTTTATTTTCCCATCCACTCATTTTATTCTATCACTTTTTTCCTGCGATAGCATTGCTATAATAATTGTCCTCAACCGTACATGGTTTTGTCACCACATAGTTTCCGTCAATCACCTCAATCTCACTTATACCGCAGTTTCCAATGTTCACAGACCAGAACTGGTCGATTCCGTAGCCTCCAATATAGAGAAGCATCGCATGAATTGCGCCTCCATGAGACAGAACCAGCACCACCTCCTCTTCTTCCGTTTTAATTTCCTCCAGAAACTCACCTACCCTTTTAATCAAACTCTCAAACCCTTCCGCACCATTACACGGCACATACTTCTGTGGAGCGCTGAAAAAAAATGCAAAGCCTTCGCCCAGACTCGAAAACGGTTTCCCCTCCGCATCGCCGAAACCAATTTCCCGTATTCTCGCATCCAGAATAAATTTCTCACGGTCTATGCCGCTTGCAATCTCTCCCGTCTCCACGGCACGAATCAAAGGGCTGCTGTATATTTTATCAAACGTTATTCCCTTTAACAACTTTGCCGCTTCACGCGCCTGCCGCCTTCCACTGTCATTCAGCGGATTATCAAGCTGCCCCTGCAGCACTTTGCTTTTGTTTGCGTCCGTTTCCCCATGACGCATCAGATAGATTTTCATAAGAATCCTCCATTCTTGCTCAGCCCGCGAATTTAAACGCAAGCACAAATCTGCCCGTGATTATTTTTCACAGTAAACTTTCGTTTTGTCCACAAATTATAAGTTTCCCGTGCTATTTTACCACAATACAGAAAGCAGAAACAATACCTTGCTTTTTTGTTATGATAAGATTATACTCTTGTTGAACAAAAGAAATATATGAGGAGTGTGGAATTATTTATGGAATCTTATTCAATTTTGAGGGACCTTGCGATCATTGTGATCGCCGCAAAATTTTTCGGCCTTCTTGCCAGGAAAATCAATATTCCGCAGGTTGCCGGAGAAATTATCGCAGGACTGATTATCGGTCCGTGTATGCTT
The DNA here is from genome assembly GCA_003612525.1 of bacterium C-53. Lineage (GTDB taxonomy): Bacteria > Bacillota > Clostridia > Lachnospirales > Lachnospiraceae > C-53. The sequence continues at coordinate 77,687 of RAZD01000012.1, forward strand.
GGATTTGTGACGCAGACTGACTTTATCACGCAGATGGCGGAACTCGGCGTTGTACTGCTCATGTTCTCCGCGGGCCTTACCACAAATCTGCGCGATCTGCTGAAGACAGGCCCTATTGCACTGATGATCGCTCTTGTCGGCGTTCTCGTTCCGCTCGGCGGCGGCTGGCTTCTGTATTCCTGTTTCTATGGATTCGCACCCGTAGGCGATCTTCATTTTTACAAAGCAGTGTTTATCGGATGTATCATGACGGCGACTTCCGTATCCATCACGGTTCAGGTTTTAAAAGAACTGGGCCACCTGAAGGAACGTGTCGGCACAACTATTATGAGCGCTGCAATCATTGATGATGTCATCGGCATCATCGTGCTGACTTTTGTCATCGGATTTGTAAATCCTAAAGTACAGCCTGTAGACGTTGTGGTCAATACCGCTCTGTTCTTTGTATTTGCACTTGGAGTCGGTTTCCTGTTCTACTATCTGTTCAAATGGCTGGATACACGCTATCCCCATCAGAGACGTATTCCTATTTTCGGTCTTGCTCTGTGCCTGTCCCTTGCTTACATCGCAGAAACCATATTTGGAATTGCTGACATCACAGGAGCCTTTGTCGCCGGAATTATTCTTTGCAGCATCAATGATTCCGAGTATATTGCCGAAAAGATGGATATCGGCTCCTACATGTTTTTCGGTCCTGTTTTCTTTTCTTCTATTGGAATCAAGACAGAATTCAGCGGAATGACAATTGAATTGCTTTTATTCTCCGTCGGTTTTGTAGTTGTAGCGCTTTTATGCAAAATTGTTGGATGCGGCCTTATTTCAAGGTGTTTTAAATTCAATCAAAAAGATTCCCTGAAAATAGGCATCGGCATGATGACCCGCGGGGAAGTCGCCCTGATCGTAGCGCAGAAGGGACTTTCCGTAGGATTGTTGGAACCGGTATTTTTCACCCCGGTTATCCTTCTTATTATCGTATCCTCACTGGCCACGCCGATTGCGCTGAAATCACTTTACCGCGGTGAACCTTCTGTACAGGATGCTACAAGCATTGGGAATGAAGAAGATTTTGTGGATTCTTATTAATCCCGTTCTCCACATGCTCTGAATCACCCATCGTATTTATCATCAAGCTCGCCAGCCAAAAAGGTGTGTGCCGAACGGAATGTTTCAGCACACATCTTTTTTAATTTTTATTTATCTGACAGGTTCTCCGGCAGTCTGTACTTTCAGCATATTCGTTGTTCCTGATTTTCCAAGCGGAAGTCCGGCCGTAATCACAGTTGTATCTCCTCTTTCGAGACATCCGTTTTTCATTGCCTCATCTACCGCGTGTTCAAACAGCTCAAATGCATCTTCTTTTTCGCTGACAAGAAGTGGAATCACTCCCCAGCTTAAATTCAGCTGGCGGCATACATGAGAAAAAGTCGAACATCCGATAATCGGACATGCTGGCCGGAATTTTGATATTCCGCGAACCGTCTTGCCCGATTTTGTCACTGCAATGATCGCCTTCGCCTCCAAATCATGAGCGGTCATGCATGTTGCATGGGAAATCGCCTCCGTCACATCATTCGAATCCTCACTCTCCTGCTGCCGAAAACGCTTCTTATAGTCAATATCATCTTCCGTCCGCTCTGCAATCCTTACCATCGTCCGAACCGCTTCCACCGGATATTTCCCGGCAGCCGTTTCACCAGACAGCATAATTGCAGATGTGCCGTCATAGATCGCATTCGCAACATCCGTCGCCTCCGCTCTCGTTGGACGCGGATTCTTCATCATGGAATCCAGCATCTGTGTCGCGGTAATCACCTGCTTTCCTGCACGGTAAACTTTCTTTATAATCATTTTCTGAATAACCGGAACTTCTTCAAGTGGAATTTCAACTCCCATATCACCTCTTGCCACCATAATTCCATCCGACGCCTCTATAATCTCATCAATGTTTTCCACCCCCTGGGAATTTTCAATTTTGGAAATAATCTGGATGGAATTGCAGTTATTCTCAGCAAGAATTCTTCGCACCTCATTTACATCCGCTGCACTCCGAACAAACGATGCTGCAATAAAATCATAGCCTTTTTCAATGCCGAAGACGATATCGGCTCTGTCTTTGCTGCTTACATACGGCATCGACAGGAATGTGTCAGGTACATTGACACCCTTCTTATTGGAAATCGCACCGTCATTGAATACTTCGCAGACAATATCCGTATCTGAAAGCTCCGCCACTTTCATTTCAATCAGCCCGTCATCAATCAGGACTCTTGCTCCAACCTCCAAATCCTTCGGCAACCCTTCATAAGTAATGGATACAATCTCTTCAGTGCCCTCCACCTCTCTCGTCGTCAGGGTAAACATCTGACCTTTTTTCAGCTGGACTTTACCTTTCTTAAATTCTTTCAGGCGGATTTCAGGACCCTTTGTATCAAGGAGTGTGGCAATGTGCTTTCCTGTTGCTTTCCGGATTGCTTCAATTCTATCAAACCGCCTTGTATGTTCCTCGTAATCCGCATGCGAGAAATTAAACCTCGCAACATCCATCCCCGCTTCTGCCACTGCTTCCAGTACGCCTTCCTGATCGGTAGCAGGACCTAACGTACAGACAATTTTTGTTTTTCTCATAATCAGCCTCCATATTCATACTAACCGCCATGCTGCTGCAAAACTGCAGCATAAATCTGTGAGGAAAATGCCTGTTTTTCGAAGCGAATTTGTTCGCTGTGGCTTTTCCGGTGTGAGGTTTTGACCCTCCTTATATCCTGCATTTGCAGAATATCCTGAAACGCTCTTCTTACATCTAGTTTAACCGGATTTCGGACTACTACTCCATAAAATGTTTTTTCATAAGTTCCTCTTCAATCAAATCAAGAAGCCGCTCGGAAGCTGCTTCCACCGTATGATAATGCCATCCTTCTGTCAACTCCAGTAGCGGTTTTCCCTTGCTGTTTTGAAGCTTTTTTGCAAACTCCTCTGCATCCTGATGATTATTGATGATCAGATTCACCTGTATCTGTCCATATATCTCATGTTCCACAAACAAATCAAGCACACGCCCGCCAAGTTCCACAATTGTATCAAATTCTTCCAAAACCTGCCCGTCGTCGTGATGCACATAGAACACTCTCTCACACCGTCCGTTCGTCCTCTTCCCGGAAAAAAACATATACCCTTTGTTCGTAGATAAAATATTCTTATTCTGCACTCTTAAAAGTGCGATATCCTGCACTACGATCTGTCGGCTGACGCCAAGCATTTTCGCCAGTTCATGCCCCGGAACAGGATTTTCCGCCGCTCTTAACAGCTCTAATAATTTCTCTCTTCTGTTATCGCCATCCATTTATTGTAAACCGCATCCTTTCCTCCTGTCTATCATGCCATAGGCGCGGTTATTTTTCAATTATAAAACTAAAATTTCAGAAAATCTTAGTCTAAATCAATCATAAAAATGATAAAAACGCAGAAAAAGCAAGATTCCGTCTGCGAAATGTAGCTTTTTCTGCGTGAGCCGCGATTTTTTATAATAGTCGGGAATAATAAAACTCAGGAAAGCTCCGTATGGTCGATTCGTTCCTCCGCACTTTCCCCGATTCCCATCTTATTATCTTCGATTTCATTCTGTATTTCCTTTACCTTTGCATCCTGCGCAATGGCACGCATGATGAGGTTCACATCTTCAGGTGAAAACATCCCGATCGCCTTTGAAAGCTGGTCAATGTTATTTCTGTTTACCCGAAGGCTACCTCCGCCGGAAAGCGGAATGTTAAGGACATTATCCTCATTGCTCATGTCCCCCAGACATATGGCATTGCGCTGTGAATCGCAGGTAAACACAACCCCGTTGTATTCGATTACACCATCTTTTGCAAGCGCCGAATATGGCACATTCGGCCTGTTCGCATGCAGCTGTTCAACTGCCTGGGCATATGTCTTCTTAAATTCAGGATACTCTGCATAAAGAATTTTCTCGCTCTCATCAAGCTCCAGTACATCCCTCTTTTCTGTTTCCCGTTTTCCGTCCGCCTTATAGGAAGAGGATGCCTGATTTTTTGCCGTTTCCATATAAGGCTGCTGTACTTTCCAATCCGTAGGCTTTATCATATTTTTCTCCTTTCTCTGCCCGATGAAAAAGGCGCCAGATTTCCATTCAATCCATTGAAATCTGACGCCTTCCATGACTCTCACCTGTAATATCGGCACAAAAAACCACTTTCTTAACCGTTAACTCTCATTTTCTTCCAACCGTTCATACGAACGGTCAAAAATATCCTTCTCAACCACGAATATATCATTGAGATCATCTGCACGCACCGCAAGATAATCCTCTTTTTTCCCAAGCATATACCTGTCATCATCCCATAAAGGAAACACTTTAACCGCCTTTGTGATCGGCTTTGCATACACCTGCGTCTCATTCTTCTCAACACATTCATATGCGCTCTGCATAAGGCTGTGGCTCCTGCCACTCCGCATATCTTTGATCGTAGGACTGTAATCTATATCAATCCTGTAGGATGCTCCTGTCACATCATAGGAACGCTCAAAGATTTCTCTGCTGATTGGATATACCTCTCCAAGCGTACCTATCATAATATAAATATCATCCGATACGGACGCATCCACATCTCCTTTCAGCGTACGAATCAGCACAGGGGTTCCCACAGGAAGAATACTGCTCGATTTCACAAATCCAAGAGGCACCCTGCATTTCTTATATTTCTGCATTCCTGATATATCTGCCTCCCTGTCTTTTGCATACACAATATCAAATCCTGCAAAGTATTCATCAAGCCTCTGCGAAAAATACGTTTCTAGACTAACCTTCTGGTAATGCTCATCATAGCAGTGCCTGCTGATAAACCCGCCTGCCTTCACAATATGTCCCCCGCCGGTCCCAATTCCCTTTGTCAGAAACCGGGCCAGTTCGTCTGCACGTACTTCCTTAATACAGCTTCTGACCGACATTTTAATTCCATCTGTGAGATTGCTGTAGACAACACAGGTATCCACCGTATTCACCTGAAGCATCAGATCACTGATCATACCAAGAATGTTCGGATCACATGGTTCCGCCTTTACCACCGCATAACGGTTTGCCTCATTATAAATGCAGCGAATCAGTGCAATTCCTGCAATTTCAAGTTCACTTAAGGAAAAGTTAGAATTCTTAAGCCGCATAATTATACTCTGATCAAACTGAAGTTCATCCCGCATATCTTTGTCATATGGATTATAAATCTCGCCCAGCTGATTTGTGTCCGTATACAAACCATAATAGAGAGCTGTTGCTAGCTCTTCATCTCTGTTTGCGTCAAATCCCTCCTGCAAAAGAAGGCGCCATACAATTGTAGAACAGCTTCCGCAGGAAGCATCCATGAACATTAACGGAAGTTTCTCAACTTCAAGCTGATGGTGATCAATCACCGCCACATTACTGGCAGGAAGTTTTGTCACATTTCCCGCACCGTACTGACAATCTACGGTAATCAGAAGTTCATCTTCCGTAAGCGGTGTGAATTCATTCTGTTCCACATATTCAACCGGTATCTTAAGTTCATCAACCATCAATACCAAATTGCTCTTCTGTATACGGAAAGGTCCACTGTAAATAAGAGACACACAAATCCCTTTACTGCCAAAATAGCGATACAGTCCAAATCCCGACGCAAGCGCATCTGCATCCGGATTGTCATGACACTGGACCATAATCTTTTTATAAGTTTCAAGCTCTCTTAATCTCATTGACATGCTTCCCTTTCTACTTCCCACTCATTATATTTTGAAACAGATTCATTATAGCATATCAAAAAATTGTTTGTCTGTCCATATACGTGCCTGTATACCGGATAAAAAACACCAAAAAGGGAATTATAAACATACGAAAAAAAACAGTGGGATGAGGAAACTATATATGAAAGAATTCAGCATTTTTATAACCGGAGCTTCCTCCGGAATCGGCAAAGCAGCCGCAAAAAAATTAAAGAAACGAGGACACCGGGTATATGCGGCTGCAAGACACACAGAATATATGAAAGACCTGGAGCTGATGGGAATTCATACACATTTTCTTGACATCTCCTCGGAAGCTTCAATCACGGATTGCATTCAGTGGCTTTTTGAAAATGAAAAGCATATCGATGTGCTGATCAATAATGCAGGATACGGTTCCTTTGGCCCGATTGAAAATACTCCTATCGAAGAAGGCCGAAACCAGTTCGAAGTCAATCTGTTTGGACTGGCCCGTATTACACAGCTTCTACTGCCATGTATGAGAAAAAACAATTTCGGTAAGATTATTAATATCTCATCAATGGGCGGACGCATGTATACACCCTTCGGCGGATGGTACCATGCCACAAAATATGCATTGGAAGGCTTTTCGGACTGTCTCAGAATGGAAACAGCGGAATTCGGCATCGATGTCATCCTGATCGAGCCCGGCACAATTCGTACGAACTGGGAAAATATCGCTTCAAAGCACCTGCGCGAAACCGCCTCTAGCGGTGCATACAAAAAAGCGGCTGACAGGACCGCCCTCGCATTAGACCGCCGCTATCAGTCAGACCATCTGACTTCGCCCGAAAAAATTGCCGGTGTTATAGAACGTGCAATTCACGCAAAACACCCGAAAACACGGTATCTGAAAGGCCGCGGCGCCAAATTATCCGTTTTTATGAAATTCATCCTCCCCAACCGGGCATTCGACAAACTCTATCGATATATCCTGTCCTGAAATAAAATTTTTCTTTTCTTGCAGCACCGACAGTGGTATAATGTTTAGATATTAAACAGTATAGTAAATGAAATCGGGGGATTAAAAATTTGGATAAGCAGGAGAACATGAATTACGGCTTGTTTGATTATATCATTTCAGTACTTGATACGCCCCGGCTCTGTACCACCGAACTGGCGATGATGGACAGAGCGGACAATCCTGTAACAATACCGCCAATCACTGAAACGGTGGAAATGCAGGCAGCCTATGAAGTAAAAAATTTTATTGATGCAATACCAGGCGGTTTTCTCATTTACCATGCGGACGGAAATGAAGAAATCATATACGCAAACAAAGCTTTATTACGGATCTATGGATGCTCTGCTCTCGATGAATTTCAGGAATTGACCGGAAATTCATTCAAAGGAATGGTTCATCCTGAAGATCTCGAAAGAGTAGAAAAGAGCATAACGGAACAAATTGCTCAAAGCCAGTACAATTTAGATTACGTGGAATACCGAATCCGGCGAAAAGACGGCATCATATGCTGGGTAGAAGATTATGGACACTTTATCCATAGCGAGACGGTCGGAGATATTTTTTATGTATTTATAGCAGACGCCACCGAGAAGAAAATACGTCTTCATCAGAGCCAGCATGATTTATTGGAAACATCATTTCAAAGAGAACAGCATCTGCAGGAACAGGTAGATGAATACGATAAAAAGCTAAAAATCATTTACCAGGAACACCTGCGGCGTCTGGAAATTATAGAAGGGCTCAGCAGCTACTACGACTCCATACTATATATTAATCTTGATACAAATCATATCACACCGTATCGAATGAGCAACCGGCTTGTAAATCAGTTTGGTCAGACAGACAGTGTATTTGAATATACCAGTTTTATGAAAAGATATATAACCGTATGGGTTTGTGAGGAAGACAGAGACCATATCGAAAAATACACGAAACCTGATTTTATCCGCAAAACACTTGCCAGTAAAGAAGGATACTATATCAATTATAAAGTACATATTGAAGAAGAAATACAGTATCTGCAACTCCGCATTGACTGCGCCGGCAATCGGGAGCATATTTCACAGATTGTGATGGGATGCCGCATTGTAGATAATGAAATCAGGCATGAAATGGAGCAAAAGCAGATGTTTGAGGCTGCCATGAAACAGGCAAGAATGGCAAACAGCGCTAAAAATACGTTTCTCGCCAATATGTCTCATGACATGCGCACTCCTCTGAACGCAATCATTGGTTTTGCAGCGCTTGCAAAAAATTATATAAACGATTCGGAAAAAGTCGGCGAATATATAGCTAAGATTGAAACGTCCAGCAATCAGCTTCTTCATCTGATTAATGATATTCTTGAAATATCCAGAATCGAATCCGGTGAAATCAGAATAGAAAATTCAGAATGCAGCCTTTCTGATATTATACATACGGTTTATTCTTCAATGCATTCCAAAGCGGAAGCCAAAAATATTACATTGACCATTGATGATACCGGCCTGAGACACAGAGACATTTACAGCGATTATCAAAAGCTTACAACGATTCTCTCATGTCTGATCAGCAACGCGATAAAATATACAGGAAAAGACGGGAAAATACGGATTATCGCAAAGGAACTATCCGAATCCGCATACGATTCTTCTACTTATCAGCTGATTATTGAAGATAACGGCATGGGAATTGCCAAAAATCATTTAAAGAAAATTTTTGAACCGTTTGAGCGGGTGGCAAATACGACATTGAGCGGTATACATGGTACGGGGCTCGGACTGACAATTGTCAAGAATCTCGTAGAGTTGTTAGGCGGAACACTCGAAGTAGACAGTACACTGGGCAAAGGTTCCCGGTTCACAATTACTTTGTGCCTCTGTCATCCTCAGCAGCAAATGACGCTTGAGGATGCGGAAGCTCTCGTGATAAAAATGCTTAATGGCAGAAAAATTCTGCTTGTGGATGACAATGAAATCAATCTCGAAATTGAGGTCGAACTGTTGCAGCAGATGGGCATCCGCGTGGATACGGCAAAGAACGGCAGTCTGGCCGTTGAAAAGTTGAAAAATTCCGAGCCCGACGAATATGCGCTTGTTCTCATGGATATCCAGATGCCGGTGATGGACGGTTACGAAGCTACCAGAACCATACGAAATTTCAAGACCCCTACACTCGCGCATATCCCTATCATCGCCCTGTCCGCAAACGCATTCGTGGAGGACCGAAAGATGTCAAGGGAAAGCGGTATGAATGCTCATATGGCAAAACCGGTAGACCTGCCAAAGCTGCTTGAATTGATTGCAGTTATTATATCAAAATTATAAAACTCCATCGGATGTTCACATTTCTGAAAAGACAAAAAGCCACAGACCAGCATATACGCGGTCCTGTGGCTTTCTTTATGCTATAAATTTGTAGCCCATTCCCCATATGGTTTTAATGCATTCACCCTTCTCCCCCATTTTGCTTCTCAGTTTCTTGACATGTGTGTCAATTGTTCTGGCATCTCCGAAATAATCATAATTCCATACATTATTTAATATTTTCTCTCTGGACAACGCAATTCCGGCATTCTCCATAAAATAAGTCAGCAATTCAAACTCTTTAAAGCTGAGTTCTATCGGATTTCCTTCAATCATAACACTGTGTGCCGTTTTATCCACCACGATTCCGTTCATCTCCATGCGCTCCGATTCTTCCAGTACATTAGAACGCCGCAGAATTGCTTCCACTCTTGCTACAAGAATTTTAGGACTGAAAGGCTTTGAAATATATTCATCCACACCAAGTTCAAACCCCTGCAATTCATCGCGTTCATCACCCTTTGCCGTAAGCATAATAATCGGAACCTTCGAATACTCACGTATTTCCTTGCATACCTGCCATCCGTCAATCTTTGGCATCATGACATCGCAGATCACAAGCGCAATTTCCCTGTCATCAAAGAAAATATCAAGCGCCTCACTGCCATCTGCTGCCTCTATCACTTCATAATTCTTCTTTACCAGAAAATCTTTTACCAGTTTGCGCATCCTGCTTTCATCATCCACAACAAGAATCTTAATTCTATCCATAGTATATCAGGCACCTTTCCGTCTTTTTCCCTATTATACAAAAAACATATGATAAAATTGTGAAAATATCCTGCTTTCGTATATTATTTGATTCCAAGCTCCCGCTCTTTTTCCCGGACCACATTCTCACGCTGCGTAAGCTCCTGCTCCCAGGAAGCATATTCATCCTCGATTCTGGTCTTATAGTTCAGGATATTCGGATTCTCTGCATCCACTGAAATCAGAAACATTGCCAGAATACAAACCACCAGAAGTGCAATCACCGCCCTCGCAATATTGTACTGAATATGGTAATCATCCGGCTTTTTCTTTCTGGCCTGTATGCGCGGAAGCACATCGCTCCCCGTACTGCCCTGCATAAACATCGTAAACAGAGGAATCGGGAGAATATCAACATCATCAACTTCCGGTGACCTTAGCAGAAACTGCTCCACTTCATTTAAGAACTGCTGACCGATCGGGGTGATAAATATACGATTATCTATCATCTTATTATAAATCACAAGAACCGATTGAGGATCGTCATAATTTAACTTTGCACCAATATACAAAATTTTCTTTTCTTCCTCTCTCGCCATATTCGCATCCTTCATCGAGCCGAACTTATATCCCTTTACAATCAGTTTATCCGTTTTATCCATAAATATTTCCGTACCTCTTTCTCAAAAAATATCCATATATGATCTTTATTATAATACTTTCTTAAGAAAAAAACCAGCCTTCATCATCCCATACAACGATATCCTGTCCATACACGCCTCTGCTGTCTTACTTAAAATAAAAGATATACAAAAAATCCGAATCTGTCCCTGTTCGGAAACAAATTCGGATTTTTATTCTTAACTGCCGGCAGCGGGACTTGAACCCGCACGTGGTTGCCCACAACAGATTTTGAGTCTGCCTCGTCTGCCATTCCGACACGCCGGCATTTGGCTTGTTCCTTAAGCCGAGTATTATTTTACCATAGAGTGAGCCAAAAAACAAGCCTTATTTTTACATTAACCAACAAATCATTTTTCACAGCCTGCCGCACTTAAGATATGCTCAATATTGCGCTGATGCACAGGAAGGAAAAACTGAACAATGGGCCCGACGAGAAAAGCTGCCGCAATCGTACCGATTCCGACTGTACCGCCAAGCAGCCATCCTGCTGCGACAAAAAAGAGATCACAGCAGATACGAACCGTACGAAACTGGAACTTCCTGAGTTTATCCGTGAGAATGACCGCTACCAGATCGTTTGGCCCTGTTCCGGCGTCAGAAGCGATCACAAGCGCCATCCCGATCGAGAGAATAACACATCCAAGCACCATCACAATCATCCTGACCGGCATTGCAGATTCCTCTGTCACGAATCTTCCGAGCGCCCAATTGAAAACATCAATAATCGGTCCGCCTACAATACAACAGATGAAAGACCCTGTTTTAATATAATTCTTTGTAAATAAAATCATCAGTACAATCAAAATACACTGGATTCCGCTGTGGCACAGGCCGACCGGAATATGAATCGTATTGGAAATGCCAGCTGCAAATACCGTAAATGTATCGGTTCCGAGACTGCTGATCAGAAATAATGTAACACCCAAATGAGCAATTATCAGGCCGAGCGTCAACAGGCACAGGCGAATCACCCATTCTTTTTTATTCTTTACCGTCCCTTTCATATAACATCCCTTTAATATTCCATATTTTTCAAAATATCGAAACAATCAAATGTAGCAAAATAATCTTTCGGCGTTTCCGCTCTTCTGATTAACTCAAACTCGCCATTTTCTTTCAGCAAAATTTCCGCTGACTTCAGTTTGCCATTATAATTATATCCCATAGAAAATCCATGCGCACCGGTATCGTGAAGCACCAGATAATCCCCTTTCTCAATCGCAGGAAGCATCCTGTCTATGGCAAACTTATCATTATTCTCGCAGAGAGACCCCGTAATATCATATTTATGGTCGCAGGGCGCGTTCTCTTTGCCAAGCACCGTAATATGATGGTATGCGCCATACATGGCTGGACGCATCAGGTGAACCGCACAGGCATCCACGCCGACATACTCTTTATGCGTATGCTTTTCATGAATCGCCTTTGTCACAAGACATCCGTAAGGGGCCATCATAAAACGGCCGAGCTCCGTATAAATTGCCACATCCCCCATCCCCGCCGGGACAAGAACCTCCTCAAATACTTTTCGTACGCCCTCTCCTATCGCATAAATATCATTGGGCTTCTGGTCCGGCTCATAAGGCACGCCAATGCCCCCGGACAGATTAATAAACCGTATGTCTGCTCCCGTTTCCTTTTTCAACCTTACTGCCAGCTCAAACATATCCTTTGCCAGCGTCGGATAGTACTCATTTGTGACCGTATTGCTTGCAAGGAACGCATGAAGCCCGAATTTTTTTGCACCCTTTGCCATGAGCATACGATAGCCTTCAAAAAGCTGCTCCGTTGTAAACCCGTATTTTGCATCTCCAGGATTATCCATAATGCTGTTGCTGATTTTAAACACGCCGCCCGGATTGTAACGGCAGCTGATTGTCTCCGGAATATGTCCGATTGTTTTCTCCAGAAATTCGATATGCGTAATATCATCCAGGTTAATGATCGCACCGACTTTATCGGCATAGATAAATTCTTCCGCCGGCGTATTATTGGAGGAAAACATAATATCTTCTCCTCTGATTCCAATTGCATCTGACAACATCAGTTCTGTCATGGAAGAACAGTCACATCCGCACCCATATTCCCTGAGAATACGAATCAGAAACGGATTCGGCGTCGCCTTAACCGCAAAATATTCCTTATATCCCTTATTCCATGCAAATGCCTCTTTCAGCGCCTTTACATTCTCACGAATCCCTCTTTCATCGTAAAGATGAAAAGGCGTTGGGTATTTCTTTACAATTTCCTCTACTTTTTCCTTTGTTACAAATGGTTTTTTCATATTTATAACCATGCTCCTTTCCAAAGCCCGGAGACTTTGTGCGCAGCACAAATCTTTCTCCTCTTTATTCAAACTAGCGTTCCTCTCTGAAGTAATTGATACCGCACCCCGCCGGCTGATTATTTTCTCTTGACTGCCTCATTGATGTCGCAACAAGCACAAGCGCCGTAACAAGAAACGGCAGCATGTCAAAAAAAGCGTCCGGAATCGGAATGATATCTTTCACCACATAATACTTTAAGATTCTGAATGCCCCGAAAACCAATGACCCAAAAACTGCCTTTACCGGCTTCCACGAAGCAAAGATTACAAGCGCAACTGCAATCCATCCGAGCCCTCCTACACAATCGCTGATCCATACACCGCCGTTTGTAATCATGCCCGTATATGCGCCTCCGATGCCACAGATACCGCCGCCTGCCATGATATTAAGATATTTCAACTTCGTCACATGTATTCCCGCTGCATCCGCTGCCGCCGGATTCTCTCCGACCGCTCTGATATTCAGGCCTGCATTTGTACGGAACAGGTAAAAACCTAATACGACTGCCGTTATTATCCCCAGATAAACAAACGGATTGTATGAAAAGAACAGTTCTCCTGCAACAGGCAGATCGCTTAAAACAGGAATATGGACACTGCGCATCTGTGCTGTTATACGCTCCGGAAGTTTCAGCGTACCTTCAGCAGACTTTCCAACATAATAAAAACCGATAAAATTCGACAGGCCAATTCCAAAAATTGTAAGCGTCAGTCCTGACACATTCTGATTTGCCATCAGCATTACCGTAAGAACCGCGTATATCAAAGCCCCAAACGCTCCCGCCGCAAATGCTGCAAGAAGCGCAAGCACGAAATTATCCGTCTTATACCCCACAATGAAACCGGCCGTTGCCCCAAGTGACATCATTCCCTCCACGCCAAGATTCAAGTGGCCGGCGCGTTCATTTAAAATCTCGCCCAATGTACCAAATAACAATGGGGTTCCCGCAAGCACTGCGGCTACAAGGAATTTTACTATCATTGTCATGCTCCCGCACCATCCTTTCCTCTGATTACAAACTTATAACGGATGAAAAATTCACACCCTAAAATAAAGAAAAGAATAATTCCCTGCAATACATCGGCACAGTCTGTCGATAATCCGAAATTAGACTGAACAACGCTGCTTCCTTTTTCCAGAATGCTGAACAACGCGGATATGATAAAAATGGAGCCGGGATTTAAGTTTCCAAGCCAGGCCACAATAATGGCCGTAAATCCCACACCGCCTGCTACGCCCGACGCAAGTGTTGCATCCGACCCGGCAGCCTGTGCCATACCTGCGATTCCTGCAATCGCACCACTCATGAACATGGTGCGGAGAATAATCTTCTTCACATTCATACCGCTGTATCTGGCCGTCGCCTGACTCTCACCAACCACACTAATCTCATATCCCTGCTTTGTATACTTCAAATAAACCCATACAAATGCAAGGAGAACCAGCGCAAATATCCATCCGATATGCACACCGAATACTTTTGGAAGCTGCGCATTCTTCTCAAATGTTGCAATCTTTGCAAATCCGGGATTCGCCGGATCCCTCCAGGGACCGTCACGCAGAAATGCAATCAAATAAAGTGCAATATAATTCAGCATCAGTGTAAAGAGCGTTTCATTTGTGCCGTAACGACATTTGAAGAAAGCGGGAATCAGTCCCCATAACCCGCCTCCGACCACACCTGCCACCACCATAACAGGTATCAGCACCACACGCGGCCAATTTGCGCAGAACAGCGCAAAAAAGGAGGAAAATATGGCCCCCATGATAATTTGCCCTTCCGCACCGATGTTCCAAAACTGCATCTTAAATGCAAGCGTCACGGCAAGTGATGCAATCAAAAGTGATATCATGATTTTTACAACTGCCTGAATCGCCAGTCCGCTTCGAAAAGAGCCGGAAAGAATTGTTCCATATATCGCAAATGGATTATATCCGAGACACAGGATAAAAATCCCACCGGCCGTAAGCGCCAGAAGCAGCGCTGCAAGCCTTAAAGCCGCGGTCTGTTTCGGGGACAATTCCGCCCGCTTAACAGTTCTAATGAATGGTTCCCGCAACGCTCTCCACCTCCTTCTTACCGCTCATCATCCATCCGATTGTTTCCTTCGATGTCGACTCCGCATTTACAATTCCCGTAACCTCACCGTGGCAGAGAACCATAATTCTGTCCGCCAGCTGCAACAGCACGTCGAGATCTTCACCGATAAAGATTACTGCCGTATTTTTCTTTTTCTGTTCATTTAAAAGATCATATATCGTATAAGACGAATGAATATCAAGCCCTCTGACAGGATACGCAGTAATGAGCACATTCGGTACGGATTGAATCTCACGTCCAAGCAGTACTTTCTGAACGTTTCCACCCGACAAAAGTCTAACCGGCGTCTCTGTCCCCGGCGTCTGGATGTCAAGCTTTTTAATCAGTTCCTCCGCCAGCTTCTTTGCCGGCTTCCGGTCAATAAAAGGGCCCTTGCTGTCCCTGTAGCACTTTAACAGCATATTATCTGTCATGCCCATTGAGGCGACAAGCCCCATTCCAAGACGATCTTCCGGCACAAAACTCATGCTGATTCCAAGCGAAATAATCTCCGCCGGGGTTTTTCCGATGATATTCTCTTTATCATAGAGCACTGCGCCCTTTTCCACCGGCTGCAGACCGGCCAGTACCTCACACAGTTCTTTCTGTCCGCTGCCGGCCACCCCTGCAATGCCAAGAATTTCACCGGAGCAGATATCAAATGATACGTCGTTCAGCGCTATGCTTCCATCCTGGCGTTTCACTGAAAGATGATAAACCTCAAGAAGTTTTTTCTTCTCTTTGACCACTGCGCGCTCAATGGAAAGGCTGACCGGTCTTCCCACCATCAGTTCCGTCAGCCGGCTTTCGGTGCTTTCCCTCGTCACAACCGTATTCACACTCTTCCCTTTTCTCAGGATTGTGACGCGGTCACTGATTTCCATTACCTCATTCAGCTTGTGCGTGATAATAATAATCGCGCTGCCTTCCGCCCGCATTTTCCTCAAAATCGCGAAAAGTCTCTGCGTTTCCTGCGGAGTCAGTACGGCGGTTGGCTCATCAAGAATTAAAATATCCGCTCCCCGATACAGGACTTTCATAATCTCAAGCGTCTGCTTTTCGCTTACCGACATATCATAAACTTTCTTTTCCGGTTCCACTTCCAGGCCAAATTTCTCACTGATAGAGAGAATCTTATTTCGAAGCTCTTTTCGATTAAAATATTTCTCCTTACCACCCAGAATAATGTTATCCATCGCATTATGTACTTCTACCAGTTTAAAATGCTGATGAATCATACCAATGCCGAGGGCATCAGCATCGGTCGGCGAATTAATGACAGTCTCTTTCCCATTAATAAAAATTGTACCCTCATCCGGATGATAAATCCCGGAAAGCATATTCATAAGTGTTGTCTTTCCCGAACCATTCTCGCCAAGCAGGGCAAGAATTTCACCGCGCTTTACCTTAAGGTCCACATGATCGTTTGCTACAACACTCCCGAAAGATTTTGTAATGCCTTTGCACTCTATTGCGTATCTTTCCTCGCTCATGCAACTCTCCTTTTTACAACAAAACTGCCGCATTAATCATACCCAACATATGCTCAATGCGACAGCTGTGTCACTTTTCACTTATTTCTCAACTACATTTTTAAAGTACCAGTCAATGCCCCCCTGAATTGTAGCATCATCAAGCGTGGAGCCTTCTTCTCCAACCGTAGTTCCCTCATTTGTCTCAATCACGCCATCAAACACATTAAAACTTCCATCAAGCATTTTTGCCTTTGCCTCTTCAATCTTCGCTGCTGCTTCCGGATCATTCAAATCAGAAAGATCAGAAAGTGTAACAAGTCCTTCACTCATTCCACCATAATAATTGTCACCAGTCCATGTTCCGTCAATCAACTGCTGTACAGCCCATGTATAATATGCACTCCAATCCCACATTACGGAGCAGAGAACTGCGCCTGGCGCATCCTTGCTCATGTCGGAATTATAACCAACGCCAAATACGCCTGCCTCCTCCGCTGCAAGCTGGGGATTCGGAGTATCGCAATGCTGTGCAATCACATCACATCCATCTGCAATCAAAGCCTGCGCCGCCTGCTTTTCACCTTCAGGATCATACCAGCTGTTTGTTACTTTTACGTCCACCTCTGCATCGGGATTTACGGAATAAACACCCATAGCAAATGCATTAATACCACCCGCTGTCTCAGAAAGCGTCTTACCAAATGCAGATACATAGCCAATCTTATTGCTCTCTGTCTTAAGGCCTGCCGCAATACCTGATAAATATCTTGCCTGATAGATTCTTCCAAAATAGTTGTTGAAGTTTGTACCATTTCCCTTATAGCCTGTACCATGAGAAAAAATTACATCCGGATGCTCCTCCGAAAGCTTTTCACAGGTATCCATATATCCATAGCTTGTCGCAAAAATAAGAACGCATCCTTCCTCTATACATTCCGTAATCGCTGCTTCTATAGCAGTTGGATCATCATCCGCAACATTATTTTTCCTTACGATCTGGTCATCCGTAAGTCCGATTTCCTTCTGCATTCCAATAATTCCCTGATCGTGTGCATAGGAATATCCTGAACCTGCCGCTGGGTCACCAATATGAATCACACCTACTTTCATGGATTCCTTTGGAACCGGAGCATATTCCGGATCTGAAATCGCTTTGTCAACCATTGCCTGCGTTTCCGGATCAAGCGGCTCCTCTGTTTCCCCGCATCCGGTAATCATAGTTACTGTCATAGCAAGACAGAGTAATACGCTAAGTAACTTTTTTTTCATAATGTTCCTCCCTTGTTGTAAAGTATTTCGTATGGTAAGCCTGACGGCTCCACATCACTTTAATAAATGCCCTCTTTATCCTACACGTTTTCAATCTGCCAGTCAATAGGTTGTTCGCCATGTTTCTCCAAAAAATCATTTGTCTGGCTAAAAGGCCTGCTTCCAAAAAAGCCTCTGTAGGCAGAAAGCGGACTCGGATGCGGCGCTTTTAAGATAAGGTGTCTCGGATTGTTCAGCATCGCCGCCTTCTTCTGCGCAGGACTTCCCCATAAAATAAACACAATCGGCTTATCCTGCTCATTCAGAATGCGAATCGCAGCATCCGTAAACTGTTCCCACCCGATTCCTCTGTGAGAATTTGCCGCATGTGCGCGTACAGTCAATACGGTGTTCAACATTAAAACTCCCTGATGCGCCCATTTTTCCAGGTATCCGTTGTTGGGAATAAAGCATCCAAGATCATCATGCAACTCCTGATAGATATTTACCAGTGAAGGGGGTATGTCCACATCTGGCTTCACAGAAAAGCAAAGACCATGCGCCTGCCCGTCTCCGTGATAGGGATCCTGCCCTAAAATTACCGCCTTCACTTCCTTTAATGGAGTAAACTGAAATGCGTTAAAAATATCATCTGCAGCCGGAAAAATTTTATGCGTATTATATTCACTCCGAATTTTCTGATACAGTTCTTTGTAATAGGCTTTACCAAACTCAGGTTTTAAAGGCTCCAGCCAATCATTCTCTATTGCTGACATCTTACCGGTACATTCCTTTCTTTCAGATAATACTTTAGTTCCTCAATTTCCAGTTCTTTATAGTGAAATAACGACGCTGCCAAAGCTGCATCCGCCTTTCCATCCGTTAATGCCTCGTAAAAATGCTCCGGCTTTCCCGCTCCCCCGGAAGCGATAACAGGAATCGAAACATTTTCCGCAATCGTTCTTGTCAGTTCGATATCATACCCGGTCTTTGTTCCGTCACAATCCATACTTGTCACAAGAATCTCCCCTGCACCAAGCCCGGCCGCCCGTACCGCCCATTCAACAGCGTCTATACCCATATCTATTCTGCCGCCATTTTTATATATGTTCCATCCGTTTCCCGTACGCTTCGCATCAATTGCAACGACCACACACTGGCTCCCAAACTTCTCTGCCGCCTCACTGATCAGAACAGGATTCATGATTGCTGCGGAATTGACTGCAACCTTGTCCGCACCTTCACGCAAAATCGCTTTAAAATCATCCACGCTTCGGATGCCTCCGCCTACCGTAAACGGTATAAACACTTTTTCCGCCACTTTCCTGACCATTTCCGCCACAGTCGCACGATTGTCGCTGGATGCCGTAATATCCAGAAAAACAAGCTCATCCGCGCCAGCCGCATCGTACGCTGCAGCAATCTCCACCGGATCTCCCGCATCTTTTAAATCCACAAAATTAACGCCCTTCACGACACGTCCGCCGTTCACATCAAGACAAGGAATAATTCTTTTTGTATACATTACAGTACCCTTAACCTTCCGTACTCTTTATTTCCAAAAAATTTTTTAGAATTTTCAACCCTGTTTTTGAACTCTTCTCAGGATGAAACTGACATGCAAACAGATTCCCTTTCTCTACGGACGCATGTATCAACGTACTGTACTCTGTAACCGCCGTTACAATCGAAGGCTCCTTTGCCCTCAGATAATAAGAATGAACAAAATATACATATGCGCCTTCTTCCAGTCCTGCAAAAAGTCTTCCCCCAACCGGGAAGGACAGCGAATTCCACCCAATATTCGGAATCTTCAGTCCTTCCTTGTCGGGAATACGTACAATCTCACCCGGCAGCAAGGAAAGTCCCTTCACCCCCGGGCTTTCTTCACTGCTCTCAAACATTAACTGAAGGCCAAGACAAATTCCCAAAAATGGCTTCTTCGCATCCACTGCCTCACGT
The DNA here is from genome assembly GCA_003612525.1 of bacterium C-53. Lineage (GTDB taxonomy): Bacteria > Bacillota > Clostridia > Lachnospirales > Lachnospiraceae > C-53. Next base: position 97,252 of record RAZD01000012.1, read on the forward strand.
ATCACATCACCAAGCCCAAATCCGTTAATTTTTTCCATCGCATCGCCAAAATTTCCGACCCCCGGAAGGATTATATGATCTGCGCTCAGAATCTCTTCTCTGTCTCTTGACAACACTGCCTCTGAGCCAAGATAATTTACTGCCTTTTCAACGCTCTTGATATTTCCGGCGTCATAATCGATAATCGCTACCATCTTTTTCCTTTCCTGTGCGATTCTACTGGCCGCCATGATATTTACCATCCGTGCCCTTCTCAACACCGAATTCATAGAGCAGCCGTTCACCACCCTGCGACACGTTTCCTCCCTGGAAACCGGAATCTTCCGGACTTTCCTCCGGCGCCTCCTCGGAATCAGGCTGTGGTTCCTCTGTCAGCTCTTCTTCCTCTTCCGTATCAGAATCCGGCTCTTCAATCGGTTCCTCTTCCTGTATGTCCTCGGGTTCCTCGGAGGAATCTTCCGGCTCTTCTGCCAGCTCTTCCGGTTCCGGCTCACTGTCCTCCGGCTCCGGCGTATCCACTATGTCTGCAATTTCAGGCATCTCAGGCGGGCCGTAAACAAAGTCCTCAAGTGCAATCGAATAGTCGACGCTATCTAAAATTGCCGCGAACTCTCTTGCCTGTTCTTCGGTGAGTCCATATTCGGAAAGCACTGCCAGCACGCCTCCGTAAATCTGTTCAAACGAATCTCCTACGCCCCTCTCCGATGCCTCCTGCGCATAATTGTCATGATATTTCACTGCCTGAATTAATGCGTCAAGAATATGTATTGTATCGTTTTCTTCCACATAATTCTGGTATATGTCTGCTCTTCTCTGCATTTTTACTAATAATGCTGTTTTCTTATATAAATCTTCATCATCACCAGAAAGGTCCCATCCGGAAAGCGCCCGATAAGCCGCCTCATAATTGCCCTCATCAAAATTCTTCTGCGCTGTACTTACATAACTGGCTTTCGGATAGAAATTTAAAACGATCATAAGAGCTGCCAGAATTGTACCACAAACCAGAATTACTGGAATGATTCGCCTCATTGGAATTTTCTTTTCAGGCGGCCCCTCCACTTTTTCCTTCGGTTTCTTTTCCTTCTTCGGCTTCTTCACCTTCTTGGGTTTCTTTTCTTTTTCTTCCTTATCCTTTTCCTTCTTTTCCTTCTTCGGTTTCTTTCCCTTCTTTGCTTTTCCTTCTTTCGGTGCATTGTCAATGGCCTGAAGAATTGCAAGATTTTCACTGTCAGCCGTTCCGTCCGCCTGCTCCGGTGGAATCGTAATATCATCTTCCGGCGCTTCCTCTGTCAAAACATCCATAAGCTTCCCGAAGAATCCCTTCTTTTTCTCTGGTTTCTCCACCGCATCCGAATCTGCTCCCGAAGCTTTTTTAGCCTTTCTTTCTAATTTCTTTGCTGCCTTTTCAAGCGCCTTTCTTTCTTTCTCCTGAGCCTTCAGCGCCTTCTTCTCCGCTCTGGACAACTTTTTATTAGCATTCTTTGCTTTGTCATCCTCACTGGTCGGCAAAGGCGCTCCAGCGCCGGAAACTTCCAGATTCGAAGCTGACAAATCAGTCTGTGCCATCCCTGGCTGTTCTGCTCCATTAAACATAGACAGCATATCCTCTTCTACCGGTTCGCCGCTGTCATTTTTTTCCAGCAATTGATTGATCTCTGAGATTCCTTCATCCTCCGGCATCATATCCATCAGATTCAGCATATCTATATCGTCAACATCACTCTGCTGTGATTGCTGCTGTATTTCACCATCTTCATCGAGTTCTGGAATACTCTGTAATAACGCCGCTATTTCTTCCACCGACATCTGTTTGTCTGGCTCTAAATCGGATTCTTCTTCCGGCTCCATGCCGCCACCTAATACAGCGGCTAATTCATCCTCCATCGCTGGCTCCGATTCCATATCGTCCATATCAATTCCCGGAATAAATTCAAATTCCGATTCTGTTTCCAAATCTAATTCTGTTTCCGGTTCCATTTTTACCTCCTGCTCCGGTTCTGATACTTCCGGCTCTGCCTCTATTTCTATTGCCGAATCCGGCTCTGATTCCACGTCCGGTTCTGGCTTCTGACCCATATCAAAATCCGGGATTTCTTCCATCTCCGGTTCTGCTTCTATACCGTTTTCCTGTTCTGTATTAAGATCAGGCATCTCCATAAGCTCTGCTTCTGGCTCTGATTCCAGTTCCTGACCCATATCAAAGTCCGGAATTTCTTCCATCTCTGACTCCGATTCTATACCGGTTTCCTGTTCTGTATTAAAATCAGACATCTCCATAAGCTCTGATTCTGGCTCCGATTCCAGTTCCTGACCCATATCAAAATCCGGGATTTCTTCCATCTCCGGTTCTGCTTCTATACCGGCTTCCTGCTCTGTATTAAAATCAGGCATTTCCATAAACTCTGGTTCTGGCTCTGTTTCCAGCTCCTGACTCATGTCAAAATCCGGGATTTCTTCCATCTCCAGCTCTGGTTCTATACCGGCCTCCTGTTCTGTATTAAGGTCAGGCATTTCCATAAGCTCTAGTTCAGTCCCTGATTCCGGCTCTATTCCAGTCAACTGATCTATATCAAAATCGGAAAATTCCGGTTCTGGCTCTGTTTCTGGCTCCGCACCAATATCAAAATCAGGGATTTCTTCTGCCTCTGGCCCTGATTCCAGTTCCGGTTCTGTCTGCGTCTCTAATGCCACTTCAGAAATCGGTTCCACTTTTCCCGGAGTTTCGCCATTTAATGACTGTAATAATCTATCTAAATATTCTTCATTTGCACTCATAAGCGCCCTCACACTAAAAGTTTTATTTAATAGTCTACCACATTTATTCCCGTTAGACAATTATCTCTCTAAAAAGAAATTTATGGAACTGGTTCTCACAGATATTCCTTTTCCGGCTAATTCCCCTGTCAGTTGCGGAATTACACTGTTCATTCGCACAAAAGAAGCCTTTTGATTCAAATACCCCAGCTTTTCAAATGGCCACCTTATCATAGACGGATAATTAAGCATCACACCCAGTTCAAGGATACATACCTTCCTGTTCATAGTACCCTCAATCCACTTTGTATAACGTTTCCAGTTTTCCAGATATCCTTCCTCCAGGTAATTACCCGCATTCACATTATTAAAAACCATCTCACTTCCGCAATGCAGACAATAACTTTTCTTCAATGATGCAAGCAGTTCTGTCCCGTTTCTGATGCTTTGAAGAACGTTTTTCTTCATTTCACCTGCGTCTTTTAACTCTTTCGTACAAGCTCTGTCGCATTGCAACAACTCATAATTACCGAAAGGCTGTACATAACGCTCCACCGAAAATCCAGTTTCTTCTAACATACTATCCATATTCATGCTGATAATAAAATAATTTTTATCACCCAGCATATCTTTTAACTCAAGGTAAAAATCACTCAATAAACGCGCTTCTTCAGATTCTTTTTCCGCCTGCTGTAACAGACAGGGGTAAACCCACTCATAATTTTCTTCTGCGAGTCCCTCTGCCTTTAATTTTCTTTTCAAATCTTCATATATCTGAGATGACTCCAATATGGAAAATCCTGATTCCAACTCTTCACCAATGCCGACCAGAACCATCTCGGCATCTTGTATCATTTTCTTCAGCTCCGATTTATTCACCATACCCCTCCATGCATTTTTCTTCTTGTATCCTTACATATTTTATCATTATTTTTCTATCTTGCAAACTCAATTCCACCCTTTTTCTACATTCTTCATAAAATTTGCATTATTTTTCATTTTACAGTAATCGGCTGAGTTGTTGACTTTTCTTACAAACTGTACTATAACTATAGATGATTTAAAATTTATGAACCAGGGAGGTGTTCAAATGAAAGCAGAATTATTTATGGAGTTTCATGGAAAGCAGGTCGCAGAATCCGATATCATGAAAGAAGCGAAAAAAAGCTGGACAGATGCCGGAAACAAAATAGGCGACATACATTCCTGCAAACTGTACATTAAGCCGGAAGAAAATATGACATATTTTGTTATCAACGAAGACTACACAGGAAATTTTTCTCTCTGATTTTTTATACAACACCATAAAAAATAAAAGGAGTCTATTATGGCTCCTTTTATTACCTGAAAAAAGCCAGAACAAACTTCTTGTATATAAATGCAAGCTCTGTTCTGACTTTTTTCTTAAAAAATTTAGGTCTTTACTGTCACATTCCAACTAAATTATCAATTACTCTTACAAGATTTCCAATCTCAGGCTTTGACAACTGCGCATCTGCCCCTAAAGCTTTTCCTTTTATCTTCATTTCATTATTTACCAGAGACGAGAAAATAACGACAGGAAGATGCTTTGTCTCGTCGGTTGTCTTAATCAGCTTCGTCAAATGATGGCCATCCATAATCGGCATCTCAATATCGGTTATAACAAGTTGTATATGATCTCTTAAAGTGCCTTCTTCAACAAGCTTCTGTATGTAATCCCATGCTTCCTGGCCATTCTCCGTACGAGTTACATTCACATATCCGGCTTTCGCCAGAGAATCACAAATCAACTTATTCAGCAAATGAGAGTCCTCGGCAATTAAAATCGGAACTGTATTACGATCTCTCTCTCCCATCTCATCAATTTCAGTAATCTTAAGACCGGTCTCCGGGCTGATATCCGTAACAATCTTCTCAAAGTCAAGAATAATAACAAGCTTATCTCCAAATTTCACAATTCCGGTAGATACACTGACATCCGTATTATTTACAGTGGCATCCGGTTTAATAATATCCCTCCAGGAAACCCTCTCAATTCCTTCTACGGAATCCACATGGAAAGCAATATCCAGCTTATTAAAATTTGTTATAATAAAAAATCCTGAAGGCTCCATAGTCCCTCTCTGAAGACAATTCTTCAGATCAATTGCCGTAATCATTATGTCACGGGGCATAAAAATACCTTCTATACTTGGATGTGAATTAGGGACAGGTGTTACAGGCTGATATGGTATAATCTCTCTTATTTTCGCGACATTAATCCCATAAGAATAGCCTCCCAGTTTAAATACAAGTATTTCCAGTTCATTCGTACCATTTTCTAATAATATATTTGTGTCCATACATACACCTCTCAAAATAGATTATCCAGCTGCCCCTTTGAATTTTAGCAACCTTTATGTGAATTATAACATAATATTTCAAAAAAAACAGTAATTTTATTAAAATATCTATAAAAAAAGAAAAAGAACAACTCACCGTGAATTGTTCTTCCGCTACTAAGAAAAATACCCTCAAAACCAAATACTGAACCATATCATCCGTTTCTGTCTCTCCATTCCGTATCCCGCTTCTCTTCC
>RAZD01000132.1 GCA_003612525.1 bacterium C-53
GTTTGGGAAACAGGAAGCGCCTGAAAAGGGCAGACAGGACATATAAAGACTTAAAGCAGAAGCAGAAAGCAAAAATAGCAGACGGTATGTTTGAAAAGACCTGTGATTATTACAGGGAGCATGATAGGATGCCGGAAGGAGAGGACTGTGAAAAAATTGCGGGGCAGATTTACCAGAGGGTAAAGGGGATAGCGGAAAAGGCTTCTTTTGATGAAGTATACAGCCTGTACCTTTACCGTCTGCCACGTTATGAAACGAGGATTGCAGAGAACGGGCTTCCGGAAAAGAAAGAGAAAAAGAAAGAAGATACAGGCAAGCCGAAAGTAAAGCAGAAAGGCAGGAGCAAAAAAGTATGCCCGGACTGCGGAAGGAAGATGAAACAGCAGTTTATCGGGTTACAGCACTGCAAATGCGGAATAAGCTGGAAAAAGGACATCGGATATTTTGAGCGTACCGGGGATATGGTTTTCGCTCTGGAACGGAGGAAAGCAGGGAAAAAGAC
>RAZD01000013.1 GCA_003612525.1 bacterium C-53
TCTCTGAATTTTCTTTCTTTGTTTCTTTAGAATCTTCAGGGTTGCATTACTGTTTGGTTGTCAAGGTGCTTCTTCTTTTCTTTGCGGCTTTCTTTACCGCCGCAACTCTGACATCTTATCACATCTTCCTTGCTTTTGTCAAGTACTTTTTGGAATTATTTTTCTGTCTTTGTTGCTTCTGTCTCTCTTTCCTGCAAATCCCTGTTTGCTTTCCTCACGAGGCAATGACGATTATAGCATCGTTCCCTGATATTTGTCAACGGTTATTTTGAAAAAAATTTATTTTTTATTTATCTACAAAAATGTGTATATAATCATAAGCAGCAGATTCCGGTTATACAGGAAGCTCAGAAACGCATTCTGGCTTACCAGCTCGAAAAAACGGGAACCGATTTGATTTCCTGCAAACATCGTTGCCCCCAGAAATAGGATCCATACAATCAGTATCCCTTCCACAAATCCCAGACATAATCCGGCGATTTTATTAATTCCCTTTATCACAGGGAGACGACTCAACACCTCCATTGACAGGAAGGTCATTCGCAAAAAAATGGTAATCATCAGAAAGGTACAGACAAAAGCAAGCACATTCAAAATTATTTTTGCAATAAAGCTGCTGATATATTCTTCAAAGACCGAAACCATAAGATTCTGATAAACGGTCTCATTGTTGTTTGTAATCAACGTACGTTTCAAAGCATCCGGCACCTGATAGGAATCGATTGTCTTAATCTGATTTTCCTCAATTGTATTATCATATCTTGCATTATCTTCTGCAAATATTTCGGTGACCTGATTTTTGACTCCTTGATACAACTCTGTATTCTCGATAAGATAAGTACTGATATAGGGCGTTACTACAGAAACCAGCCATATCGTCAGTATTAGAGAAAGAAACGAGATAATTATTTTGATAAATCCCTTATAGTATCCACAAACTGAGCATACAAATAAAATAACCAATACCACTGCTAATAATTCATTCAATCTTTTGTCCCTCTTTGCAAGGCATGCGTAATAATGTCAAACCATATTTTCTCACATACGTCACAATTTCCTATTTCAAACGGATCGTCTGAACGACGCTCCTGTTTACAAGTAAATATTTTGATTTTTGTTCCGTAGGTACAAGAAGCAGCACAGGCTCTCTGAAGCTGCCGCTGAACTTCTCCACACCATGTGTATTATAAATAATGCATCGGGTGTCATTATAGATGATCAGCAGATCATCCTTTAAAATAATATCAAGATAGTCAATGTCAAACTTCTGTGAGAGGCTCAGCTCTCCCTCTTCGTTATAAATATCAATCCGGAATTTATTTTCACTTTCTCCCGTGCGGAAAACAAGCCCAACTGATTTATTCCCATAGAAAACGCTCTGAACCTCTTCATTCAAAATAGTCTCAAATGCACTTGTCGGCTTCTGGCTGCCCCGATACAGGTTAAAACGATTATCTCCCAGAGCAAAAGCAGTTGAGGAATTAATAAATTTCACCTTCGGTATCACAGTGTCTATGTAATCGTATCCACTTGCATAATTATCGATTTCATTCTGTCCCACGTCTCCAAAATTATAAAATGCAACTGAAGATTTAAGTTCTCCCCTTTCAATTCTTATATAGGAAACTCCTAGTTTAATTCCGTCTTCTGACAGACTGATATCGACCGGATACCCATTTTGCGCCATTGTGCACCTGATATTAATCAATTCCTCTCCTTCCTTACTGAACAGGAAGATTCTTGTCACATCATTGTCCTCAAGAACAGCCGCCACAACGCCCTGTTGCGATACGCTGATGTTCGTAATCGGAAGCTTCGTCTCTATAATTCCCTGCTCCCCCGCATCATTTATCACATAAATCCGATTTCCTTTATAATCACAGATTGCTACACTGTCTTTACACGTTGCTACCATAGGATTCTGCATTTCATATGTTTCGTTCCACACCGCATTATTTGCACCGTCAAAAACTTCCGCACCATCCTGGCTGTACTTTAAGACTTTTCCATTACACAGAATATAATTGGCCTCATCCGCATCCTGTCGTTCATACTCCTGCACCACTTCATAATCCGTATACACTTTATTCTGATAATTGATATACAACAAGATCGCAGACGCTGTCAAAACTATCATTACCAGAATAATACGATACAAAATCACGAGCCGGTGCCTGACCAGTTTCTGCTTAAATTCATCTTTTTCTCTTTTCTTTTTGTAATCTTTGATATTAAGCATAGTATCCTCGTATGAACGGGCTCTTCTGCCCGTTCATATTATATCATAATTTCGTACTTTATTTGTTTCGCATCATTATACCACATTCCATCAGGGGAGTAAAATCCTTTGCCCGTAAAGTATCCTGTCACGATCCTCGATATTATTTACCTCGCAAATTTCATTCAGATGATTCATGTTTCCATAAAACCGACGGCAGATGTCTGCGAGTGTATCTCCCTGCGCAATCACATAGTAGTCCGGCTTTACTTCTGCGAGTGTTTCCTGTACTTCCGGTTCCGTCACGGCTGCAATATCATTTGAAGGAACATCGCTCACCGATGCCGCACCGCTGCTTGGAAGTATCCCATTGGACACACTCACAACATTCGTCTCTATCCCCTCCGCCCCTTCTATTGCTTCTTTTATTGCTTCCGACGTATCACTGTCCTCCTCATCTTTCCCGGCCATGGCCTGCTGCCTTTCCTCTTCCTCCCTTGCGGCCCGCTCCTCTGCCTGCCTGAGTTCCTGGTTCTCCAATGACCGTGAAATCGACGCAAGCGACTGTTCCATCTGCCGCATTTTATCGTAATTATTCATCATAGTGACCCCGATCACAAACACGATAATTACAAGGAACGTACTGCTCATATAGAGATAGGCCATAATCTTTCTCTGGTGTACGGACTCTTTTTTCTCCTGAATTCTGGTGCGAAACCTTGTGGTCACTACATTGGCCTCTTCCTCTGCCGGCTCCACTTTTTCCTTAACCAGACTGCTTCCCCGCTGCAAATATGCCTGCATCAGATCATTCTTTTCATAATAAATAAAATAACCTGGCAATTCATATCTTTTTCCGCTGCCTGCAACCATTATTTTCTCATCTGGTTCCCCGTCCTCCGATATCCGAAGCACAAGTTTCTTTCTGCCCGTCGATTCATTTTCAAGGCGTTCAAGAATTCTCGCCTGCTTGAGTTCCTCAAAATCATTTTTTATATAGGCCCACCCCAGAATCTCCAGACTGTTAAAATAGATACGGATGTTTTTATAAATCGCTCTCCATGTATCCTCCGTCACTTCACCGGTTTCATGGTCAAACCAGTCTTCTTCAATCAGAAGAGTTCCGCTTATAAAGTAACAGCTTCGTCCCTCCTCCACTTCTTCCTGCCCAAGAAGAACGAGAAATTTATGGACCGGAAAGTCCTTCTCCTTCATTCTGCGGATATAGGTGTAGACATAATCTTCTATGTAAATACGATTATCATCCGTAGCTTCTCCGATCTGCCGTATATTTTTAGGTAACTGCATATTCTTATCCTCCATCCTCTAACCGCAATACCGGTCATTTTCTTATAGACAAGCATAGCACTCACCACATACAAATTTTATCGTTTTATGTCGCCTGACACGCTCTTTTTATCGACAAAAAGGAATCCCCAACCGTAGGATTCCTTTAAGACACTACACAAATTATATACACCTGTATTCCATCATCTCATATGCAAGCCGACTTCCTTCACTTATCTGTGCGGGAAGCAGCGCTCTTGCCACACATTTCTCTTCCTCGCCCGAAGTTCCTTCTTCCGTAAGAAAGGCATAATCTCCGTCAATCCGCTTCACCACATAATCAATTCTCTCAAACATAAGAATCCTCCATTCCCTCTCAACCTGCGAATCTGGGCGCAGGCACAAATCTGACGATTGAAACATCCTGTTTTTTCAAACTGTACATCATTCACATATTTTATTGATACAGTAAACTTCTGCCATATTTCCTGATACTTCCTGGGAAGACACGGAGGTTTCGGATACGAAAGATACAGAATACTCATTTCCCTCTCTCAACTCCTCGCCGGAATCATCTCCCCTTAAGTACAATTCATCTCCTTTTGAAAGACCTGACACCGTATCTTTCAATACTTTTGCAGTATACACCTTCTCACCATTCACAGTCTTCACACCCGTAACTGATACTGCTACATCTTCATGTGCCATTGACGCTTCTGCCATCAGTATTTCTTCCTGCCCGCCATCCGCACTGAAATCCCCTTCGATATCCGCATCCTCATCCGCCACCTCAATACTCTCTTCCCCTTCGCTCCCCGCTTCCAGCGGAACCGTATCCGACGGAGCCGGCAAATCCTCTTCTGTTTCAGGTGTGGAATTCATTTCATGCGATGTATCCTTACTCTGGTCTCGCCCTTCTGAAGAGATTCCTTCTTCCGTTAATGTCTCTGGTATTGAAGCCGCATCCTCACTCCCGGACTCCGGCGCTTCTCCGTGTTTTATCCATCCTGCTTTATTCACAGGCAGCCCGTCCGCATCCGCCCGGCTGCTGCCCGTTCTGGCAAAAGGAACTGCGACGCATACAATCACAACCGCTGCCGCCACTCCCGCCGCCACATGAATATAAGGTCTGCGAAATCTATATATAAATGCCTTCTTTTTCGGAGGAAGTTCTGCTTCTATCCGACTCCACAAATCGGGCGTTTCCTGTTCAATCATTTTTCTATATTCATTTTCCAGATTTTTACTCATACCCACACCCTCTCAGTTTCTTAATGGCGCTTTGATACTTCCAGGTAACCGTTCCCATCGAAAGTTTCATAATCTCTGAGATCTCACGAAATGTCAGATCTCCTATAATCTTCATATGAATGACTTCTCTTTCCTCACTTGATAATTTCATAAGCGCCTCTTTCATGGAAATATCGGCGATCACTTCATCCTCCACAGGACTCTTCGTATCAATATCATAAATCGTCGTACCATGCCCCTCCTCATAGTCGGCAGCATCTTCCATTGTATCCGTTAATGTCTCTTTTTTTCTCCTCCGCAGAAAATCAATGGACATATTTCTTGCAATCCTTGCCATCCATGCCCTATGGCCGCTCCCTGGCTTATAATTATCGGAAATATCCCATAACTTCAGAAAAAAATCACCTGTCAGATCTTCTGCATTTTCCCTGTTATTTACAACATTATAAATGCAGGAATAGATATATCCGGCATAATCGCTGTATATTTCCTTCAGCGCGCCTTTTTCACCATTCTGCATTTCTTTCATTGCTTTATCAAATTGTATGTCTGTCAATGTTACCTCCTCCCCGGGGCTGACAGCATCGTCCAACTCTATAAGACTTACGTATATCACCCTAACTATTTTTTGTCTGTTTCATCACTTTTTGCAGATCTTTTATCAGATTCTCCGTACGTATCTCTCTGCCTTTATCATTCAAATGATAATCGGAATTATAAAAATATTGTGTGTCCATTATATAAGTATCCATATTGGAAATAACGGGAAACTCAATTTGCTCTTTTAATGCAGCGTCAAATTCAAACCGCTCCTCTTCATCTGACAGAACAGCCAGCCTGTCCAGAGACGGATATGTCAGGTACACCTGCGCGCCCTGCCTGCGCGCATACTCATGAAACTGATTCATTTCGCGTATCACGCCTTCGGAAATCTCATCCGCATTCAGCTCCACCTCCGGTCTGATTTCCGATTCCTTTCGCTGATTCTCCGGCCTGTCATATTCAATATCGCCATATTCATTAAAAGCTGCTCGCGAATATACGCCCTGTGACGGTTCAGCGCCATGCAGATAACGGTCGATCTTCGTGATCCCGTAATTTGATATATATCCCTGAAAAATACGCGGGTAATCTGCAAATGAAACAAACTCCCACAATTGTTTATAATTTTCCACTGTCGTCAGAACCGTCGGAATATCTATTTCTCTTGAATAATATTCACCGTACTCAAGACCGATTACAATGACATCTCCCGCCTGTATATTCTTTTTCGCCATTTCAAAATTAAAATGTGGTTTGATGCCTGCATGAAGGCCGAGGTTCACCACAGGCATGCCAAATTCCTGGCTGATCTTTTCCGAATCCAGTCCAAAAGCAAAATTACTGCCTGCTATCAGAATGATCTTTGGTGAATCCGTATTCATTAAAAGGTGATACTTATCGATCGCAGCCGCATCGTAAGTATCCGTAAACTGAGGCGGAATCTTTTGAATCACAGCGATAATGCCATATAACCCTGCCATTGTCAAACAGGCATATAAAATTAACTTTCCTATAAATTTCCTCACTGATATCCTCCAAACATCCGGTTTTTAAAACTGAAAATAGATAAATTCCTTTGATGAATCAGTCGGACTTAAAATAACGACGGTTAAAAGCGCCGCCACATAAATGCACCATCGCAAAAGAACCGGCAGTTTCCTGATCGAAAGTATTACATCACGGCGCAGTGACAAATAATCGAATATAGCAAGAATGAAAATGACCCACCCCAGTAAATACGGCTCCACCAGCCCAAATCCCAACTGTTGTATTCCATTTTTCCAATAAGACTCAAACTGCCCGATTCCCTTCCACATATTTTGGAAAATGTAAATGACCGTACCCATATTTTCCGCACGAAACAAAATCCATGCCGCACTGACAAGCAGAAAAACAATCAGCACACGCCCCCACCAAAAAATCGTATGTTTTATATTCTGCTCCACTTTTCCACCGCCCGGCGTCAAATGTCTCTCAAAAATCTGCGCCATACCATGTACGCCGCCCCAATATACATAAGTCCATGCTGCGCCGTGCCAGAGTCCGCTTGCCAGAAATGTCACCATTGTGTTGATCGCATAACGAACCTTTCCCACACGACTGCCGCCAAGAGGAATATATACATAATCCCGGAACCATGAGGAAAGCGAAATATGCCAGCGGCTCCAGAATTCTTTTATTGAAGCTGAATAGTACGGGCTCCTGAAATTTGTCATAAGATCAATGCCGAAAAGCTTAGCTGTTCCGATTGCAATATCAGAATATCCCGAGAAATCGCAATAAATCTGCAATGAAAAGAACAGTGCCGCAACCACAAGCGGCAGCCCCGTATAATTATTTATATTTTCATATATGGCGTCCACATGAATGGCAAGATTGTCCGCCACAACAAGCTTTTTAAAGAACCCCCATACCATGAGCAAAATACCGTACGATGCCTGATCGTAATCAAATCTTTTACGTTCCTGAATCTGGGGCAAAAGATTCCCGCTCCTCTCAATCGGTCCGGCCACAAGCTGGGGGAAAAAGGTGATAAACGCCGCATACTTTCCAAAATGATGCTCCGCACGCACATTTCCCCTATACACATCTATCACATAGCTAAGTGTTTGAAACGTATAAAAAGAAATCCCTACCGGTACGATTACCGCCAGAGTTTTCGGGTGTAATTCTATCGCAAGTCTCTGTAATGTCTCAGTCAGAGAGAAAGCGAAGAAATTATAATATTTGAAGAAAAATAAAATTCCCAAACTTACCGTAAGGGTCGACGCCACACAGATCCGTTTCTTTTTCCGCGTTCCCGCACCCTCAATCATCCGCGCCGATGTATATGACACCAAAGTAGTAAACAGGATCAAAACAATATAGCCCACATTCCAGCTCATATAAAAATAACAGCTGGAAAGCAGCAAAAGCGCCCAGCGGAAACGATGCGGCAAAAGCCAGTATACGAGAAACACAACTGGAAGGAATATGGCAAAAGCCATTGAATGAAACAGCATATTTTACCCCCGTTCAAGTATTTCATTATACACTGTTTGGTAATCCATAGCAAATTATTAATTCTTAATAATTTTTTTAATCCATGCGCAATCTCCAAACTGCCGTATAAAAAGGATTGAAGCACTGCTTTGTGCAACAATCCTTTTCTTTTCCTATTCAAGATTGAACAGCTGGAGCTTTGTCAGTGTGGCATCATCATAATTTGTCACAATTTTTTCATCCGCACGCTGGCTTACAATGACTCTGTCCGAAGCTACAATATAAATCTGGCGGCCATTGCGCGCGTTCAGAAGATTCGCCGGTATTACGGCCCGGTATACCCTGCTGTCCTCAACCATACGACTGTTTGGTTCTTCTCCCTGCGTCTGCATAACCACATTCGTGCTTACATCCGTTATCGGATACATATTCAGATCAATTTCCGATACAGCCACCTCATCTGTGCCTGCATGAATCGTATCAGACGAAGAAACATCTTCATAATAGATCTTTACCGACAACTCCGAACTTTCCTTAATTAAGTTCAAATCACTCACATAAAAATACAAATCAGCCGTCTGCGCAAGATATCTGCTGTCTTCCAAAACATCCGTCATGCCTGAATCAAACGGGGCATAAATATTTTCGACCGGATTCGACCGAATATCACCATTCTCAATAATACTTACAAGCGGTGGTTTGATTCCGGTATAGTAGGAAGCGATCAGAGTATTCACAAACAGTTTGACTTCCTCATCATTCCCGGACTCCATACTCGAATGACCGGCGCCGGAATACGTTACATTACCGCGATTGTAAATATAATAATTATTGCGTACATCACCCGGATAACACGTATAGCCGCCCCAAACCGCCTCTTTTCCGTTTTTATCCAAAGAAGCGTCCAATGTGTACCACACCACAATATCCTCTTCCCCGTCATGATCCGCATCCCCATTCAGATTAATCTGATAGTACTGCGCATGAGTCTTTGCCGCTGTCACCTGATCTTCAATTTTATACGGATAATCCGTAATCTGACCCGAATTGATCTTTTGAATCATACATTTTGACGCAGACCAGTTATTCGCAAAGATATTATTCCTGTCATACTTTCCTTCATATTTCAGGTTCCTTCTGGAATAAGACGTTTTCCTCTGTGATTCCAGCAAATTTGTTGTAAACCCATGTGTCCTGTCATCTGTCGTTTTTCTGTTGCTGTTCGGCTTATAAGCCTGCTCATGTTCATCTCCGGTATTTCCCATAATACCGTATCTGTCCAGCCCCACACGATCTCTCAACTGATCGGTGAACGCCTCACCCCACATGTCTTTCGCACTTGAACAGCTTTCGTCAACCATAGATGTAGTATCATGTGTGAATAAAACACTGCGTCCTGATTCCACAAAGTTTTTGACAGCTGCCATTCCTTTTTCAGTCGTCGGTGTGGAACATACGTCAGCAAATCCAAGAATCAGCATATCATACTCCAAAAGCTGCGGATCCAATATGCCGTCTTCTATCATTTGATCAAACTGGCTGGAAGTAATCGTCTTAACCATAATATTATAATTCCGGACATTCGGATCCGACACTCCATATTTATAAAGAAGTGAATTCGGATTCTTCAGCTGCTCTTCCATATTCCATGTGGTTGCATATGACCCGCTTGTATTAATCTGCAATGCTTTTATCTTGATTTTCTCTGTAGATGCCACAGGCCAATAACCTGTCACGGAATTTCTCCTTCCCGCCTCAGTCTGAGACAATTCAAGTTTCCATGTCACAACACCTGCGTGCTCTTTCGACATCGGACGAATCAGGTAATAACGTACTCCCGCATGAAGTGCATTCGCATCTGCCCGGTTACCCGAACCATCCGTTACATAATAATTATTCACCAGTTCCGTTACGCGCGAAAAGCGTCCGTCCGCATTCTGATCTACAAACAGTTCCGCCTTAAATGTCCCGGCTCTGTCCACATTTCCCTTATTGGTCACAATAAAAGAATACTTTAAGTACTGTTCATTATACTCATTCCTGTAAATTCCGCTCTCCGCTTCATTAAGATCTATGGACGGTCTGGCCTTATAAATATAAAACTCAAATCTTTCCATATCCTCTATGCCTCTGTCATCCATAAAGCGAAACACATTCTTATCCATAAAATGCTTTGCATAATCTGCAATCTGGTACATATAAGAAGAATTATCAATGTAACCCGACGGGACGTCCGAATTGTCTCTCTTATCATAAACTCTCAGCTGCCCATCATCTGTTCCCGTAAAGAAATTCTGTGCGAAAATCAATGGATACCTGGCATCCACATACTCTTTTAAATCTTCCATTTTTTCTTCCGTGATATCGTTTCCCGAATATCTGGTGGTAGCGCCTTTGCCAAAATTTCGTACCCATGATGTATCAAACTGCGTCAGATCGCCTACATTTGTATAGACAAGTCCATTCATACTGCTGTCATTATACCTTGTTCTACCAGTTCTTCCATCCCCGTTCATATTCTGATTCGTGGGATATAAAACCTTTGTTTCGCCGTTATATCCTGTATTCAAACCAATATAAATCAAATCGTAATTTGAATTTAGATCTTCCGTTTTTCCAATAAATTCACCCGTCGACATCTTTGTCAAGGTGATTTTTTCGGGACTGTCTTCTATTACCTTTTTCCCTGAAATCAGGAGGCTGTACGTCGTCGCTGTCCCATCAGTCTCGGATTTCACGATACAATCGCGGTTTGTACTGCTTTTTTCGGCCCAGTACGGTTGTATCTCAAGGACGCGTATTTCATCTTTTCCGATAATCCCTCTTCTGGATAATGCAGACAGAATATACTGAATCGCTACCGCATCCGATATCTTTTCCGGAATCAGGCTTTTCTTCTGTCCGGAAGGGAGCTCCGTATTCGCCTCCTTAATAAAAGCATTCTCTTTCTTTACTTCCTTCAATATCTCTTCAAATCCATCTTCCACCGCATCATCTTCATACCCCGCATCAAACTCCCGGCCTGCGATATTCTTAATGTCACGGCGAAAAGCATACACGCTGTCATTCACAAAATGATAGTCATCATCTTTTATAAAGTCTGACGGAACAGTTTCCGCATTCAATTCCTCCTCAGATTTACCTGAATTCTCCCTATAAAATGCACCTACGCTTTTCTGCGCAAGAAGCCTGGCAAGAATATGAATATGGGAATCACCCTCTGCGTCCTGAAAGAGTGTATTATCGACAATTACAGGATACCTCTCTTCTGATACCCTTTGCAGAATTTCCATAATTTTCAGATATGTAATATCATTCACCGGCCCGTCGCCCTGCTTTGGCGCGCCGTACGTCGTATACAGGTAATTCCCCTTACAGGGCAGGAGTTCTCCACTGCTATCCGTAAAGTACAGCAAATCCACTTCCATGAGATCAAGTTCCATAAGCTCCGCCGGAGTAACTGTCGTCACTTTCAGGTATGCATAATCGCCCTTATCTAACTCCTGCTCAAACACATACTCTTTAAACCATTCATTATTCACAAGGCCTCCACGGTATAAAATACGACTCCCGTACACCGCTGTCTCCGTCTGCTCATCTGTAGTTTCTTTTTTTACCATCTTATAAATACCTTCACCGGGAAAGTAATGGTAAACTACGCTCATACGATCTATTTTTTCAAAATCAGGGTTCAGTATCCCTGTTCCCTCGCCGTTCGGCACGAGCGGACAGCTATCGTTCAGCAGGTAAGTGCCGCTGCTGCTGTTCTGTGGAACAGACCGGACTTCTGTCACCTGATAATGAACCTCTTCTTTTCTGTCCCAGTCATACTCGAAACGCAGCAGATAATATCCCAAGCCCGCTGGTGAAGCGCCCGTGTTTCCTTCAGAACTGTCTTCACCGCCTACACCAACTGTAATCTCCTCCATCTCAGCGGACAGATCTTCCTCTTCTTCCTGCTCCAGTACCATTTCTTCCGGATGGACTTCGATTGTTTCCGAAACCGCACCCGTCGTCTGATTTCCGGAGACCAAAGGGGATTCCTCAACATCCGTTTCTGTCGGAGGCAATGCAGTCTCCTGCTCCGAAGAATCCGACTCGTCTTCAGGCGGCATCAGAATCTCCACCTCCGGCGTCCGGATTTCCGTTCCTTCCCCGGCGTCTTCTGATTCCGTTGTAAGCGTTACACCGCTATAAGGCTCCACTCTCAGCATCTGGCTGTTTTCATCGTATTGAAGAATGCCCGCCGGAACAAAAACATCGCCTATGAACCGATATACCGTACTTCCGGCATACAATGTCAAATCTGTAATATTCGCGCTTCCATCCGGTACAACCGCATTATTATTATGAATATCTATGGTAAAAGACTTATCAATATCTGCGGTATAACCATACGCTGTCGAAACGCTCTCCATTCGGGGATAACAACGATAGTCATTCCCCGCTTCCCCGCCAAACACAAGATACGGATCAAAAATACCCCGTCGCTTCGATACATCCGGGTCTTCCTCCCTGACCAGAGAACCATTATATGTACTGGTACGAGGAGTTTCATTGTCCGCAAGCATCGCAAGCAGATACTGCCTTGCCAGATCATCCGCCATAATATCCCTGCCTGCCTCATCTTTATCCGCCGGCTCATAAAAAGGTACGAAATCTCCCCTTATTTCTCCATTTTCATCTCTTCCCGTTTCCATATCAAAGCCGCGCACCGTGTTGGTGGAAACCGTGCCAATCGTAACCGTGTTTTCAGGAATCCGGTTTGCAGATATCTTTACCCTGTGATCTCCCGTTGCTGCCGGCCTTCGTTTTAATTCATTCCAGTCACCATTTTGCGCATATTGTTCAAATTCCTCCGGAGATATAGCCCCCTCATACACCTCCTCATATCCGGTCTTTTGAAGCGGCCGGTCCGTCGTCCCTTCCTCCCCCATTATTCCGGTGTCCATTAAAATATTCTGCTGGTTTTCAATATACGCATACCGGTCGGAAGCGCTCGCAAGTCCATTCAGCACATAATGCATTGGCTCACTTCCGCCAACATAATATCCCAGACTTCCCATACTTTTTTCAGGGACCACTTCCGCCACCTGAAATATATTGTTTTCGGAATTTTCCTTTAATAGATCTTCCAGACCCGTAAATGTACTTCTCGCTGCTGAGACTGAAAAAAATCCGGGAAAAACTGCCACACCCGATACAATGACCACCAGAGCCGCCGCTATGACATGTAAGGTTTTCTTTTTACTCCACATTGCCGGATACCTCCTTTTCATATTTCCTCACGGATTGCGGACCTCTGTCCACCCTGTCTCTGATTCTGTGCAGCGAAATACTCCGATACGGTTCTGCTTATCAAAATCCCGGTCTGCAAATACCTGTATTGTATATGTACCCTCAGCATCCTTTGTTACCAGAAAATAATATTGCCTGCTTTCCACACGTTCCTTTTGGTTTTTATTACGGAAATAAACATTGGTTTTCTTTTCCTCCGCGCGGTTTGCTTCCATAACCGCAAGTGCATTTGCAAATTCCGGATGCGAAGGATACGGCAGAAAAACATCCTCACCTTTCAATTTCATATTTCCTACGTCTACTTTCCACTCAACGTAGCTTTCCTCCCTGTCATAAGACCGGCCCGCATATGACACAGCAGGCCAAAACCGATACGTTCCCGCTTCTCCCGCACGATTCAGGTCTACACGGAATTCGGGGTATTGATCGGTTTTATCCACTCTGAGAAATCCGTCGTCTGGTCCGCCATGCCATGTAAATCGCAGTTCGGATATACCGTCCGAAGTAATGGACCCCGGCTGGTCACTGATACGCAGGCTGTAATTACTCCAGGCAGTCTTCGAATCCCACCTGCGGTCCAGTATATAGGCATGAATGTTTACATGATCGGCAGAAATGACAGGCGCCTGCGGACTCGTGGATGTAAAAACAAACCTCGTTCTGCGCACGATCTCCTGCAAAATAATGAGAACCCTTTTGCGCGGCTCACGATCATATACATCCTTCTCTGTCGCTTCCTCACACATTGTCAGTCTGTAATCAAGATTCAAATCGAGCTTCCGGGGAATGTACATTTTCGGAACTGCATCATAATTATGAATGTCATACCAGCCCGCAAACTCCCCCTGCGTCTGATAAGTCCCCCGAAAGAAACCGTCATTCTCATAAATATCTCCCACATTCACCCAATCATTCCGGTTCGGCTCACTGCTTTCAATCTTTACATACCGCACATAACTGGCATTAAAATCAGGCGCAACATATCCATCTGCATCGCCAATCAGGTATTCCTCACCAATTCCGAATTTACTTTCGCTGATGCCCGCCACCGTAATTTCCAGCTCGCCATAGATATGATTCGCGCCCGGATAATTCCAGTGCAGCGAATGA
This sequence comes from bacterium C-53, assembly GCA_003612525.1. Taxonomy (GTDB): domain Bacteria; phylum Bacillota; class Clostridia; order Lachnospirales; family Lachnospiraceae; genus C-53. The sequence continues at coordinate 14,189 of RAZD01000013.1, forward strand.
TTGGATGTCGCACGGATTCTGATCTTCGCCCTGTCTGCAACTCCCTTTTTAATATAATAAGAATGGCGGCCGTCGCTCGTCAGTCCCAGATCATTTATGTAAGATGCTCCCTCTTCAATGCTCCAGGTTACGCTCGTTCCCGTACCGGTCCCGTCAAACCCTATATTAAAATCCTCCAGCGAAGCAGCTACGGAAAACTTGGATTCCGGTATAAAATTTGCCTGGTTGGTTGTCAGATTCACGCTATTGATTCGGATTAAATTTACCGTAATAAAACCGGCTTTTTCCGGATCCGCCTTCGCTGCTGCTTTCACGCGGAAATTAGAATGCGTTTCCGTTTTCCCGATTTTTATCGTTCCGTTCTGGTCAATCGTCGTATCCGGACTATGATCACCGGCATTTTCAAACCCCCATATGACTTCCTGTCCGGGAGCGCCACTCCCTGATATAAGAGGCTTTTCAAAAGTATAGGATTCGTTCGGCGCAAGATAAACCGGTCCCTGTACGGTAACCAAATCCACAGTTCCGCCGGTTACCGGCGGCGCATCATAATCATCCAGATCATTTACAACAATTTTATTCCGTATGGTAATATTATTCGACGCGTGATACCTGCGCTCACCCTTTTCAAAGTCCACATCAAGCTGGACAACCCTCTTTTCCTGGAGATTCGTTAAATCCGCCTGAAAAGATGTCACATAGTCCGATAAAAGATATTCCGACGGCGTCCCCTGTTTGTCTCCATCGGGTGTCACATCGTATTCCGTATAGTAAAGACGGTTGTTACCGTCATTCTTCCATATAACTTCATACGCTGCATGCCCATTATACATGCAGAGACGTTTGCAGTAGGGACTCTCCGGTATTTCCGACTCTTTCATCACAAAATGTTCTGTATCGCCCGCATCCGCCTGATATGTATAAGTTACAGCTTTTGATGTATCAATAATCAGATCGGAAATCTGATTCATTGCAATCTGCGCTTCCTGCTGAATATTTGTTTCCGTGCTGGAAGATGCATAGCTTCTTGAACCGGCAATCATAAAGCTCACAATCGTTACCGACACAATCGCGACAATTGCAACTGCTATGATGAGTTCGACAAGCGTAAATCCTTTCTGATTCTTCTTCATATATGGTTCCTTTCCTCTACCGGAGCGTATTTTTACTCACAGACATCTTCCCTGTAAGGGGAATCAACTCAATCGTGTACAGACTTCTGCCTCTCCGCGCGGACAGGCTAATGTAATACTGATCGTCCGCTCTTGTAATCGGGGGTCCAAGTGATATGATTTTTTCCTGAAAAGCGCCCGTGCTTCTATTGAAATCCAGATACAGTTCATCGCCATTCTTCATGACGGTTTCCCCACCTTTCACACCGCCGTTTTCAAGTGCATACGCAAATATCACACCCTTACTGCCAACCCGCTTCTCCTCTCCGTTTACACCGTCAATGATCTCCTGCAGATAAATGCTGTCATCTTCCATATATAGTTTCAGCACCGCCGTTTTCTTTCCCATTGTCGTAATACGCACCTTTGAAAGCGATGAATAAACAGTGTTTGCGCATTTGCGCGCCGGCAGTCCCAACAGTACATTTGCCGACAGCATGACAATTCCTGACAGTGCAGCTATAATTGCCACTACAATAATCATCTCAACCAGGCTGAATCCTCTGTCATCTGATTCCCATTTCCTCATAGCAGTTTCACGCCTCTATTTCTTTTCCCAATTTTGATATCTCACCAACTCGCTCATTTCAACAGAACCGCCCAGATATTCCGTCGAATTTATACTTACACTTGTTCCGTTTAATACGTAGTTAGAACCATCCACAAAAAATCCGATCGGTTTTATCGTATTGTCGGAAGCATCCATATACTGTAATACACGCGCCAGATCATCACGGTTTGGCTTTATCGTGACACTGTCAGCTACTGTAATCGTTCCCTGCGCAATAATCAGTCCTTCAAAATCTCCATTTACCACTACATCCTTCGTCGTTACAATCAGTCTTGTATGATTATCTGTCAGACCTCCCGGATATGTAACATCTCTGTCCGAAAGGACTGCATTCAGATCACTGTCCGCATGGTCAAATCTCCTGTTCCCGCCAATACCTGTATAATTTACAAGTTTATCACGAAGAATTAAATTTTCAAAAACGGACTTTGACTTCTCTTCCTCACTCATTCTGTCATAATCCGGAAGAAGCTTCGTCGTATATCCCGCAAACATTGCAGCATACTGCGACGCTGACTCCGACATTTTATTATCCGATGGCACTTGCGGAGAATTCAGACGATAAGATTTCTCCCCGCCCGCAAGCATCTCATCCACAATCCAGTTGCCGTCAATCTGAATACGCATATAATCTTCTGCCTCTGGCTTTGTAAGAATGCGGTTCACATAAAAGTCAAAATAATGGTCTAATCTTTCCTTATTATAGGGCATTCCATAGTAATCTCTGAAAAACTGTACAGCTTTTTCTTTGCTGAGCTCCAGATAATAATAAACCAGCGTATCGCCATTGGAAGGCACAAATACTTTCTTGTATCCCGCATCATAATAATTCAGATTTGTTCCAATCGTTGAGCTGCTTCTGTCAAGCGCCACTTCCTCAAAGATGCCCTCAGCCCCACCTGCATATTGCTGCTGATATGCAAGCATCCGTGTATATTCCGCTCCTGTCATGGGATTCTTTCCAATTAAAGTTCTGACGCTTCCGTCATTGACTTTCAAAACGCCAATACAGTTTGACGGCACGAGGTAAGCTATCTGGCTGCCCTTCACCGAAATGGATTCTCCCATCGGCACATGGTCATTCGCAGATACGGAAGAGGGTACGCTGATGCCGTTTGTCGGGATACGTCCTGTTCCGACATACGCCCTGCCTCCGATCAGAATCCGGTCAAGCTCCGATAAATCAAGCGCGGAATTTCTGCTGTTAATCAGAATTGCACTACTCTTATCCGCATCACTCTCCGAAATGCCATATCCATAGTAATCTCCGCCCAGTTTGACATTCCCGCCTCTCTCTTCAATTACAAGATCATCCGCCAAATATGATTTTCCCCATAATTCAGCATTCCCGCCGCTGACAACAACCGAATCCGCCCAAAGCTGCGTATGATCTCCCTTCTGTGCAATTGTCAGACTGGCGCCATTGCTTCCGGTGCCAATTCCATTCAATGATACGGCGCTGTCCGTAATGACAAGCTTACTGTCTGTTATACGTAAAGCGGCTCCCTGCGCAACACCGATTCCATACTCGCCCCCATAAATATTCCCCCGCACCTGCGCCGTAATGGAAGGATTCATTCGAAGCGTATGATTGGCGACTAAAGAGAATTCAAAAATATCCGGCATGGCAGCAGACTGCGTAAAATCGATTTTAGGGACGTCAAGGCAGTAATCCGTTGTAATGATTGACGTGTAACCGGTTTCGGGATCATAGAACTCTACCGTAATGTCTTCCAGAACAAGATGATCTTTGTACACTTTCATCTCGTGAACAGAACTGTTCAAAAAATCTGTTTTATTTACATATCCACGATCAAAGAAACGCTCATCCACATACCCGGCAAGACGTTCCATATCATAATGCTTGTCGTCAGCTCCCTGAAGACGCGTTTTCAATGCATTCAGATACAACGTATAGAAAAGATTCTGCCTGTTCTCCGCCGAAAGCTCCGCATACTGCTGGACAACGGCAGAAAATGAATCTGTCATAGCCACCGATGCATCCCCCTGAAGCCCGACAAGAATCTGTTCTAACACAGTCTCGGAAGAATAAAAGTTATCTTTTGCGATTCTGTCGGTAGCCTTCATCATATAATTTGCCATCGACATCCACATAACAACGGATGCGAGCACCCCGACAAACGCCATCACAATAATAACCATAATAATTGCCGAACCACGGTTGTCCTGTTTTCTGCTTCTGTTTCTCCCATCGAATTGTTTCAAAATAGCATCCCTCGTTCTCATTTCCCGTAACATTAATCGTCCTTGCTTCCGTCAAAAATTAACAGCCTGTCTTTTTCAGGAAAACCGTTCAAAGCAGCGCCCTCTTTATAAATTTCAACTGTGATGTCGTACAGGCGGTCACGTACCTCACTCGCCGCAAGATCTTTTGTCCTGACTGAATGAAAAGGCTGCGGCGCCTGATTATACTGAAACTCGACCTGAGTCGGAACATCCGTATTGGTCATTATATTTTTATTAAGGTTTGTACAGAAAACAGTCGGAGAATCCGCCACAGACAGACAGTCCTCTTTCAGCGTAAGTTTCAGGCGGTATGTATTTTCATAATATGCGGTCGGAATGGAATGATTCATCTGCTTAATCAAATAAATAGTGACCGGAATATTGTGTTCATTTTCGATCACCAGGTTATCTCCTTTCCAGTCACTGTAAGCTGGATAGTAGAAAAGATAAAGATTCCGAAGCGCCTCTTTTGTCTCAACATTATTAAACATGACGCTTTCTTTTTCATATGTGACCGTTTCCTGACTGCCTGCAATGTTGCCTGCATAATTATAAGAAATCGTAACTTTAACATAATCGCCTCTTTCCGGCTCATATGAGTTATCGATTTTGACCGCAATCGTACGCTCCACATTCGATTTTTCAATCGCTTCGCCGCTCCCACTGCGCATTTCCATAATGGCAGAATCGTCGCTCTCCTTATCCTGCACAAAAAAGCCGTCCTGATCTGTATTCATTCTGTCAACCACAGCAATTGGCTCCTCATTCGGCATTTTATCCGCATTTTCATACGTCTGAAATACCGGGCTTCCACCTGCGCGATATGGTACTGCATTCATGCTTATGAATGCATCATACTTCTTATTTTCATATGTGATACCGCTCATAGCAAAATAATACCTGCCGTCTTTCTGCTTTAAAAACTGATACGTTTCACCGCCGTCAGCCGAATATACGCTGGCATGCAAATCCGTGTCCGGGTTTGCCGGCATCTGCGAAGGATCAACATCCGTGTACTGACCCGATGAATCTATTCGCACTTCCTTCACATCCCCGCCGCCTGCAATTATGCGGAAATCTTTCTCCTGGAAATTATACTGATAGCAGATTTCATCCACCTTATAAGCTTTCAGCCCCTCCGTGATATCCTGTGCAACCGTCGTTACCCGGAATGCTTCCCTCGCTTTGAGGTTCGTCCGAAAAGATGTCAAAAACGCATGGAGAAAAGGAACCACGATAACACCCAGTATCGCAATTGCCACCAAAAGTTCAATAAGAGTCATCCCGCGATTGTTCAATTGTTTCTCACATCTGTTCATTCGCATCCGTATTTTCCTCTTCCGCATCTTCCCCACTGTCTGACTGTGTTTCAGGAAGTACAATAGACCCGAATAAGTTGGTATTTCCAATCAATACATTTGAGAAATCCGGCGGCGTATACGGTTTTCCGTTCCCTGTCAGATAATACATATTGACGCGCATATTTCCCGACAGCATACCCGAAGTATTATCATATGCCGCTGCCACGCTCTCTACCGTCATACGGTTGGGATTGGTGCAGATATAATTTATGCAGCGCTTCAGTCCGTCATAAGACAGTTCGTAGGAAATCGTTACCGGCTGATTGTAAAGCGCCATATTCGCCCCGGCATCCGTTATCCTGTCTTCCGCCGCCTCATCGTCAGCATCAGAGTCGACGGCAGTGCCCTCAAGTTCCGCATCCGCCTCAAGAGCCGCCTGATCTGCCGGTGCGTCGGATTTTGCCTTATCTATGGCATCCTCTTTCTCCTCCGTACCTTCTGTATCCTCATTTCCTCCGGACTGGTACTGTACCTCCTGTGGCTCAATTGTAATTCCATTTACCTGAAGCGGCGCCAGAGATTCCTCATAAATTGCAAGATAGATCGCATCCTCCGCCATCACGTTTGACGGAAACAAATTGTAAACAGAAGCAATTTGCCGGTTCATATCCTCCGTCTCTGTAATATATTCTTCTCTTTTCGCCTCCATTGCTTCGAGTTCTGCTATTCTCACGGACAGACTGTTATTCTCTGTCTCCAGCGCATCTGACTTCTGCATAAAAGGCTGGTATACAAAGAAATAGACAAGCGCTGCCGCAAGAACACCGCAAAGCCCTAACAGAAGCAGCAAATCTTTTTTCGAAACAGACATAGACATCTTTTATCCTCCTATTCTACAGGCGCTTCATCAGTGGAAACACTTAAATCGACCGGCTGATAGGTACAGATAACTGAAAAATTAATCTGCGTTACACCCAGTTCATCTGTATTTTCAGTAATCTGCTGTATATCAACGGAAGAAATGCTGTCAAATGTACGAAATGCAGAAACGACTGCTGCCGCCGACTCTTTCGAATCAGCGTTCATATTAATGACAACCTGACTGGTATCTGCTGAAAATGACAGAAAATTTACTTTTGAAGGCATTTTCGCTTCCATTTCCTGAACAAACTGCGGCAGATTCTCATTATTCACCCTCGTCGTATTATACATTGCAGTTGCATCCTCATATTTTTCTACGGCATCTCTATACTCAATATAGACCTTCTCTATCGGTTCAAGCTTTGAAACCCGTTCTTTCAGCCTTCGGTTTTCCCTGTTCAAATGGATATACGGCACAACGGAAACTACGATAAGAACTACGGCAATCACGAGACCCCCTGCAAAAAGAAGCAGCCCTGTATGATCCGTCGACGAAACTTTTTTCTTTCCTCCAGCTTTTCTCCCGGCTTTGCGCTCTTCCGCCATAAAGTCAACCGGGTCAATCCCTGCGCCTACGCATGCAAAAAATTCACAGGAACTGATATTATCTTTCTGCACATCCTTGCCAAAAGTAATACCGTCAATTTTACGCACAATCTGCGCTTTCATACCGATTTCTGTCGACAGAAGACGGTCAATGCCCTTAAAATCTGCACCAAGCCCGATCAGATAAATATGTTCAATCGGATCGGAATTCCGCGAAGCATAATAGTCTGTGACACGCGCGATACCATTTACAAGCAGTTCCAGAGAATCCGTCAGTTCTGCACAGGTCGCCTGTTTGGATGAATGACCTGAGGAGAAATCTCTCTCTCGTATCTCCTCCCGGCTAAAAGAACTAAGAATACAGGTTTCGTCTTTTAAAATCCGGACAGCTTCTTCATAAGAAAGGTCTTTTCCATAACTGTCGCTTTCACATAGAACTTCAATCGCACTGTCCATGCCATACGAAACATTTCTCTGAAAAATCATTTTTCCTTTTTTGAAAACCGTCAGGAGAGTCGAACGCTCACTCATTTTTATAACCAGCGTAACTCTGTCGGAACCCATTGTACGGGCAATCGGCACAATACTGTTTCCGCCGTAATCAATTGCCGCTATCGTAAGCCCGGCCTGCGTCGCCAATTTGGTATAACCTTCCAGCAAATCTCTCGGCGCAGCAAGTACAAGCAGTTTGTACTGCTTATTCGTGCCTGTCTCTATCGTATCCATTATATTATAAGCCAGCTGGTATCCGGAAAGATCAACCGGAAAATAATCTTTCGCATTCACGTTTACAAGTGATGAAATCTTATTCTTCCTCACAAATGGAATCAATACTTCACGGCTTGCAATTTTCGTAGAAGTAACGGAAAACACCACCTGTTTCGTCTTAATTCTTCTCTGTCTGATCTCCTGCTGCAATACGCCTGCCAGTCTGCCCGTATCGTGCAAAACACCGTCTTCCAGCACGCCTTCCGGCGTCTGTATTGTAAAGCAATGATACACTTTCGGCCTCGCGACCTTGTAATCAACTTCACAAACCCTTGTCAGCATATAGCCGACTTCTATGCTTATTACTCTACCTGCCATAAGTAACCATGCCTTTCTATACAAGCAATCCCATATACCACTCAATCATATTCTCACCCCACAAAACAGCCACGGCCATTCCTGCCGCAAGATAGGGTCCCATTGCAAGCACATGATCTGCTCTTGTGACTTTCATACGAATCAAATGTATTACGGAACCTAAAATACATCCTAACAAAAAACCCAGAAGATTTAACTTCCATCCAACCAGCAAACCACAAGATGCCATAAGCTTAATATCACCACCGCCTATGCCCCTGCCGTTCGTTGCAATATAAATTATATAAAGAAAAAAACTTACCGAAAACAGACCGGCTGCATACTGCAGCCAGCGTGTATAATCAAGCGCAAGATGAATCATCCCCAGCGCCAGTATAAAAATATTGATTCCGAGAGGTATCTCGTACGTCCTGAAATCAATTACGCTTAACACAAGAAAAGCGGAGAATAACAGACAATACAAAATACTGTCTATATACCATCCCCGCACAACAAATATAAGAACATAGAAAAATCCGTTTGATGCTTCGATGATAGGGTACTGCAGGGATATCCTTGTTCCGCATTTACGACATTTCCCGCCCAGGCAGATATAGCTTAGAAGTGGTACAAGATCATACCACCTAAGCATAGATCCGCACATCATACAGTGGGAACGCGTACTGACAATATTCTCTTTTTCAGGTATTCTGTAGATGCATACGTTTAAAAAACTTCCGATTACGATTCCAAACAGAAAAATTATTATGTACGCTACAACAAATTCCGGTGTCATTGGATTTTATCCTTCAGAATGTGAGATTATTTCATTGCATCTTTAAAATTCTGTTCCGGAGTGCCATTTTCGACTCCGCCAGATGCGCCATATTCAAAGTCAACAATTCCGTTGCTGCTCACGGTTACATGGATGGTATATTCGCTCCATGCCGTTTTACTCTTACATACTGTACTCCCTTTAATGCCGGCATCTTTCAATGCATTTTCTACAAATCCGCCTTCAGGACTGCATTTTAACTCTGTGTTTACTGTAATCGTACCGTCTTCCGGCGTATTATTCGGGTCTGTGGCATACGCAATAACCGCGTTCGTAATTTCCTGCGCGTTCGTTATATCCGTTGAATTTCTGGCGCGTTCGACATACTTCAGAAACTGCGGCGCCAGAACCCCGACCAGTACAGCCATAATCGCAATTACAATAATAAGTTCAACGAGTGAAAAACCTCCGTTATTCATTTTCTTCTTCATACAATGTTCTCCTTTTTTCATTTATTTTAAATATATATCCCTATCCATATATACCTAATACTATAATCTGTCCAGATTATCATACATAGACATCATAGGCGCCATTACCGCTGCAATCAGAAAACCCACAATCGCAGCCAGAATAATGATAATCATCGGCTCCATTGCAGCTACAAGCGACTGTGTCGCCAGTTCAACTTCCTCATCATAGTAATCGGCAAGTTTCTCAAGCAGTCCTTCAATATCACCCGCCTCCTCGCCAATCCGCGTCATATGGCAGACCATCGGAGGAAACAGGCCGCATCCCTGAAGGGGCTGCGAAAGAGGCACACCCTGCATAATTTCATCCCGGCAGTTTAGCAGTGCATCTCTTATTAAGACATTTCCCATCGTATCCGCCGTAATTGCAACAGCATCCACAAGCGGAACCCCCGCTGAAAGCAGGGTACTGACTGTTCTTGCAAAGCGCGCCGAAGATGTTTTCACGATAAGCTGTCCAAAAAGCGGTAATTTCAGTTCCATCCGGCTGAAAAAGACTTCTCCGGTCGATGAATTTTTAAAAAGCTTCAGACATCCGGCCGCCGCCACCGTAACAAGCAGAATCAGATACCACTTATGGATTACAAAATCGCTCATTTTCATAACGGCCACCGTAATTCGGGGAAGTTCCACACCTAAGTCGTCAAACATTTCCGAATAATTTGGAATAACAAAGGTCAACATGACAATAATCACCAGGACTGCAACAACGCATACAATAGCCGGATAGATCATAGCCTTTTTCATAAGGCTTTTCAGCTTTGCATCCTTCTCAAAATGTATGGCCATACGCTCAAAAGAAATATCGAGAGAACCTGATGCCTCACCCGCATCTACCATACTGAGAAGCAGCTTCGGAAAGATCTTCTGCTCGCGCATGGAATTCGCAAGCGTTTCCCCTTTCTCCACATTAAGCTGCACTGCCCGCACCGCTTTTTGAAGCCGTTTGTTCTCCGTCTGCTCGGACAGCATATTCAGTGCATCAATAATCGTGACGCCTGCCTGCGTCATGCTGACGAACTGACGGCAAAATACACTGAAATCCCGTGCTTTCGGTCCGCCGCCTATCTCAATGTCAATATCCCGTGTCAGAATTCCCTGTTCCTTAATCTCCAACGGAACCAGCCCTTCCGCTTTCAGCGTCTGGCTGACTTTTTCCATATTTTCCGCCTCAAGGCTTCCCCTTCTTGTTTTTCCCGTCGAATCTACCGCGACATACCCAAAACTTTGCATTTGCAGTTATTCCTCTTTTCCATCGGCCTTTCTATATTTATTTTAATACACTTTTCTGCTCATGTAAGAATAATCCTGCGCAAATTCGAGTGCTTTTTCCGCACTGATACGTCCCAGCACAAATAATTCATAAAGTGCGTCGTCCATCGTAATCATTCCGCGCTTACGGCCTGTCTGCATCATTGAAGCGATCTGAAACGTTTTACCCTCACGTATCAGATTGCGAATGGCCGGATTTGCAACCATCACCTCAAATGCCGCGCATCGTCCTCCCTCCACATCATCGGTCGGAATCAGCTGCTGGGATACCACGCATTCAAGAACCGTTGCAAGCTGTATTCTCACCTGTTCCTGCTGATGCGGCGGAAACACATCCACAATTCGGTCTATTGTGCTTGCCGCTCCGATTGTATGCAGCGTTGAAAATACAAGATGACCCGTTTCCGCTGCCGTAACAGCCGTTGATATCGTATCAAGATCTCGCAGCTCTCCTAAAAGAATCACATCCGGGTCCTGCCGGAGTGCCGCGCGAAGCGCCTGTGTATATGACAGAGTATCAAGACCGATTTCTCTCTGATTTACAATCGACAGTTTACTTTTATGTAAATACTCAATCGGATCCTCCAGCGTGATTACGTGAGCCGGATAAGTTTCGTTTATTACATTAATTAAAGATGCCAGCGTCGTGGATTTTCCGCTTCCCGTAGGACCTGTCACAAGGACAAGGCCTCTTTTCTTCGATGTCATTTCCAGAACGGCATTGGGGATTTTTAACTCCTGAGGGGTGGGAATTGTAAACGGCAGCAATCGCAGCGCCGCTGCAAAAGTACCACGCTGCCTGAATACATTCAGTCGAAAACGGCCGGTTCCCTGAAGAGAATAGGCAAAGTCGATCTCTCCATGTTCCAGCAGCGTCTGCTTCTTACGTTCGTCAAGCAGAGGCATAATATACGCCTCCACATCCGCCGGTTTTAATATATCTTCATTCAGGGGCATCAGCTGGCCGTCCACACGAATCATAACCGGACGCCCTACCGAAAAATGAACATCCGAAGTCCCCCGCCTCGTTGCCTGCGACAATATTTCCTCAATTTTCATCTTAATCTCCCATTCTTACTCAACCTGCGAATTTGGGCGCAAGAACGAATTTGCAGGTGCACCCTATATGTCAAAAGATACCTTTGTCATCTCCGACATTGAAGTCACACCGTCAAGCACATACTGCGTCGCACTGATGCGAAGCGTACGCATCCCTTCTTTCAATGCGGTTTCCTTTATCTCCTCCGCCGGCCTGTTTTTCGCGATTGCGCGTTTGAGCGCGGGTGTAATCCGCATAATTTCGTATACACCGATTCGTCCTCTGTAACCTGTCATATCACATTTTGAGCAGCCGCATGGTTCATACACAAAAACCGGTTCCGATTTGTCTGTGTTCAGAAGCTCCTTCTGCTCCTCGTTTGCAGCCATCTTTTTACGGCAATGAGGGCAAAGCCGCCTTACAAGGCGCTGTGCAATGATACCTACAATTGAATCGGCCAGCAGATAGGGTTCCACACCCATATCCACAAGACGCCCTACCGTGCCTGCCGTACTGTTTGTATGTAATGTACTGACTACAAGATGTCCCGTAATCGAAGCCTGCACCGCAATCTCAGCCGTCTCGCTGTCTCTGATTTCACCAATCATGATTATATCCGGGTCCTGTCTCAAAATAGAACGCAGAGCAGAGGCAAATGTCAGGTCTGCCTTTGGATTTACATGGACCTGATTAATTCCGTTAATATTCGCTTCGACAGGATCCTCCACCGTAATAATATTGACATCTTCTTTATTTAATTCAGCAAGCGCCGTATATAATGTCGTAGACTTGCCGCTTCCCGTGGGACCTGTCACAAGTATCATCCCATGTGGATTTCTCAGAATATGGTCAAACTGCCCTAACTCCTGCTCATTGAAACCAAGCTGGGACTTCTCTCTGGTAAGTGCGTTCTTCGACGTGAGACGCAGCACCACTTTCTCCCCAAATACGGTCGGCAGTATCGAGGCACGGATATCAAATTCCTGACGGTCAACAATCTGTGTAATCCGCCCATCCTGCGGTTTCCTCTTCTCGGAAATATCCATACCGCCGATTATTTTCACACGCGCCACAATAGCGGGCAAAAGCCTTGTATTATAAGTCATTCTCTCATAAAGAGCGCCATCAATCCGATAGCGGACGCGTACCTGACGCTCCATAGGTTCAATATGAATATCACTGGCACGCTGACGCACAGCCTGCTCAATCATAGATTTTACAAGCTGAACAATCGGCGAGTTATTCACATCCTCATTATAAGCGCCATCCTCCTCAGCCTGAAATTGCTCTTCCTTTTCTTTTGCATACTGGTCTGCAACGCTCATCACATCGGCATTGCCATATACCTTATCCACCGTCAGAAGAATCTGCCTCGGCGTAGAAACCACCGGTTCGATCTGCATATTCGTCACAATCGTAAAATCATCAATTGCAACCATATCCATAGGATCCGCCATCGCCACTTTTAAGACATTCATATTATCGGGATGCAGCATATACGGGATCGCCGTATGCTTCTTGACCAGATTCACCGGCACCAGCTTTATAATTTCCTCCGGTATCACTACGCCTGTTAAATCAACCATTTCCATCTGGAGCTGTGAACTGAGAGCTTCCGCAATTGCCCGTTCCGTGCAGATTTGTTCATCTACGAGTGTCTCGCCAAGCTTCCGTCCGCTCCCTTTTTGGTTTTCAAGCCCTCTCTCCAACTGTTCCGGCGTAATCACATTCTGCGCAACTAATATATCACCCAAACGGAGCTTTCTCTTTCCACGTTCCATCTTAACTCCTCTATTTATGTATCTTATGCATCCTTTTTATCAAAAAACACCATATATGGTATTTTTCATGTAAAAATAGCCACATTATTCCCCAAAAATTCTTCAATATATTATATGATTTTTACAATAGTATGTCAATAAATCATTACTATATTCGTTTTTGTATATTTTATGTATATAAGGCAAAAATTTGTATAATACATCGATAATTATAAAACCTTCTGAACATTCCCTGGTGTTGGAAAGGCTCAGAAGGTTTATGTGAAAAATCCATATATGGATTTTTATGCTTATTTTGCGGAATCCCGCCCCGATAAGGCATTTCTGAAAGCTGCCTTACACAATTCTCCGCACCGCCAGAATCGGCCTGTATGTAGCGGGAGTCGTCTTAATTCCGGATGCAGGTGTGCTTGCATGAACGATCATTCCGTTCCCAATATAGATACCCACATGTCCGGCATAACACATCAGATCGCCCGGCTGGGCCTCGGAATAGCTCACGCTCCGCCCGCTGCTCATCTGTGAATAAGAAGTTCTTGGAATGCTGTATCCAAAATGAGCGTAAACCGACATTGTGAAACCGGAACAGTCCGCACCGTTTGTCAGGCTCGTACCCCCGGCCACATACGGATTCCCGATAAATTGACATGCATAATCCGCAACCGCCTGTCCTGAAGCGCTGCCTCCCGAACTCGGGCCTGACGGCTCAGGCTGTGTCTCCGGTTCCGGTGTCGTGTACTCTCCTTCTTCCTCATCCGCGTACTCCGGTCCATCATTCTGCTCGGTTTTCGACGATGTAGAGGAACTCTTATCATTTTTATCCTTTTCAGCCTTCTCTTTTGCCGCTTTTTCTCTGGCCGCCTTTTCTGCCTTTTCCTTTGCTGCTTTTTCCGCCGCCTCTTTCTTTTTCCTCTCTTCTTCGGCAATCTTTGCAATCTGAACATTTGCCGCCTTAATCTGTGCCTGATACTGACGTGCCTCTGCTCTTGCCGCCGAAAGTTTTGAATCGAAGTTCTCGACAACCGCACGCTTCTCCTCAATCATAGCCTCAAGTTCGCTCTGATGCTCTCTGTACTCCCCCTCCATCGCTTCCATCTCAGATTTCTCTTCTATAAGAGCAGCTTCCATCGCGGCAACTTTGTCCTTAATCTCCTGATAGTTCACCAGAAGATTGCGGTCATACTGATACAATTTCTGGGCATAATCAACACGGTTAATTGCATCCGCAATACTCTTTGACTCAAGAAACAATTCGAGATACTGTGTATCCCCTTTTTCATACATATATTTAATTCGCTGCTTCATCGCAGCATACTGTATTTCTTCATCTTTCTTCGCTATATCGTAATCCGCCTGCGCCTGCGCAATCTCCCTTTCTTTATCCGCAATTTCCTCCTCCAGAATATCAAGCATTCCAATGAGCGTGACAAGTTCGGTATCAAGTTCTTCCACTTCAGCCTGTGCATCCGCTTTCTCATTTTCCAGATTGCCAATATTCGAATTGGCTTTGTCAAGTTTATTCTGAGCATTCTTTTGCTGCCTTTGAAGCTCCGATTTCGTTACGGCAGCAGCCGGCTGCACGATATTCAGGCATACGACTGCACTAAGCGCCGCGCATACGATTCTCTTCCAGTTTTTTAACATGTTCTCTTCCTCTGAACCAATAATAGACAGTGGGTTTACATAACGCACTGTCCATTATACATGACTTATACTTCTATTTCAATGTTTTTAATGATATATTAATTTTTCCATTTTGTTCATTTTTACAGTTCACAATTCTTTACGGTACGCGGGAACGGAACAACATCACGGATATTTGCCATACCCGTCAAATACATTACGCACCGTTCAAATCCCAGTCCAAACCCGGCATGACGCGTAGAACCATACTTTCTCAGGTCAAGATAAAATCCGTAATCATCCGCATTCAATCCGCATTCCTTCATTCTGGAAACCAGTTTATCGTAATCATCCTCTCTCTGGCTTCCACCAATGATTTCACCAATTCCCGGCACAAGACAGTCCATAGCGGCAACCGTCTTTCCATCTTCGTTCAGTTTCATATAGAACGCCTTGATCTCCTTCGGATAATCTGTCACAAAAACAGGTTTCTTAAAGACTTCCTCTGTAAGATACCGTTCATGTTCTGTCTGCAGATCGCATCCCCATGATACTTTAAAATCAAATTTGTCATTATTTTTCTCCAGGAGCTCAATTGCTTCCGTATATGTCACATGGCCAAACTCAGAATCCACCACATGGTTCAAACGTTCGATCAGCCCCTTATCCACAAACTGATTGAAGAAATTCATCTCTTCCGGCGCATTTTCGAGCACATAACGGATCACATATTTAAGCATTCCTTCCGCAAGCATCATGTCGTCCTCAAGATCGGCAAATGCAATCTCCGGCTCGATCATCCAGAATTCCGCCGCATGGCGCGTCGTGTTGGAATTTTCCGCACGGAACGTTGGACCGAATGTGTAAATGTTTCGAAACGCCTGCGCATAAGTTTCTCCGTTTAGCTGTCCGCTTACGGTAAGATTCGTCGGTTTTCCGAAAAAGTCCTGGGAAAAGTCAATTCCACCATCATCGGTCTTCGGTATATCCGATAAGTTCAGCGTCGTCACCTGGAACATCTCGCCCGCACCCTCGCAGTCACTGCCAGTGATCAGCGGTGTATGCACATACACAAAGTCTCTCTCCTGAAAATATTTGTGAATTGCGTACGCAATCATCGACCGCACTCTGAATACCGCCTGAAACGTGTTTGTCCTGGGACGCAGATGTGAGATTGTTCTTAAATACTCAAAGCTATGGCGCTTTTTCTGAAGCGGATAATCCCCGCTTGAAGCGCCTTCCACCAGAACTTCAGATGCCTGAACTTCAAACGGCTGTTTCGCCTGCGGAGTTTCCACAAGCGTACCCTTCACAATCAGAGCCGCTCCGACATTGATCTTCGATATTTCCGCAAAATTATCAAGCTTGTCACTGTAAACCACCTGTAACGGCTCAAAAAAAGTTCCGTCATTCAGCACAATAAATCCAAATGTTTTGGAGTCGCGCAGACTTCTCACCCATCCGCCAACTTCCACTTCTTTTCCTATAAAATCCTCTTTGTTTTTGTACAACTCTTTGATTGATAATAATTTCATTGAATCCCCACTCACCTTTCTCCGTTTATTCTTCCGTATCCTGTGACGCCGAAGTTCCCTTCCAGGAATCCTCATAATTTATATTCAAATATTCCGCCGCATCTACCGCATTTCCGTCTGCATCCTTCACAGAAGCATTCTTTAACAGGAATTTCACGACACGTTCTTTCAGGACATACTCATCAAATGTAGGATCTTTTGCCAGTTCCTCCTCAGACGGATATCCGAAGAGCTTTGTGTAATAGGAAAGCGCCTCCTTCCTTTCCTCACTGCTTAATGTAAGTCCCTCGGCTTTTGCGATCGCACACATGATCAGAGACTGCTGCGCCGCTTCCTTCCCATAGGTCTGGCACTCTTCGTCAAATTCTTCCTCTGTCTGTCCCATATAATTCTCAAGAAATTCCGAAAGCTCTATATTATAATTCGAAGCATACTGCTGTGCTGTTTGTTTGAGCATATCCACCTTTTGCTGAAGCAGCCAGTCAGGGACTTCTTTCACCTCTGCATTTTCATAAGCGGTATTGAACACGCTGTTTAATATATTGTTTTGCGCATTCTGCTGATTATTTGTGTACAGACGCTCCTTTACATTTTCTTTGTATTCTTCTACCGTCGACACAGTGGAATCTATTTTCGCTGCCGTTTCATCCGTCAGTTCCGGTATAATCTCTTCCTGAATGGAATTTACGCTGACTGTAAATACCACCGGCTGCCCCGACAATTCCGGATTATTCCGATATCCTTCCGGAAATGTAAGGTTCAAATCCAGCGTATCCCCGGTATTGGCCCCGATCAGTCCATCCTCAAACCCGTCTATAAAACTGTTGGAACCAATGGTCAGATCAAATCCCTGTGCCGTTCCGCCTTCAAAAGCCACACCGTCCTTTTTGCCCTCATAATCGATGTTGACAATATCTCCTTCTTTCACCGGGCGGCCTGTAACTTCTTTTTTCTCTGCCACAGATTTCAGAGCATTATTCACTGCCTCCTCGATATCACTTTCGCTCACATCAATGGACTCAAGTACGGCTTCAACCCCTTTGTAATCTCCCAGCGTTACATATTTGTCGGGGTTAATATCAAGAAGACTCTTTTCAGACGAACTTCCGCATCCTGCAAGTGCAAGTGATAATACGGCTGCGCCTATATAAACTACTTTCCTTTTCATCATTTTCTCTCCATTTCTTATTACAGTATTTCTGTTATATCATAATTCTGTGCATTTTTAAAGGATTTCATAAAAATATCATAAATAAACGTTGAACTCTTGCACACTCAAACGAAGAATGTTACAATCTTTTCAGCAAAAGAGGAAAAGGAGGAAGGAGAATTGTCAACAGTCACGATTGTCCTATTAGTTATTCTTGCCGTGCTCATTGTGGCATTGGTTGCATTATATTTTGTAGGAAAGAAAGCACAGAAGAAACAGGAAGAACAGCAGGCTCAGATTGATGCTGCAAAGCAAACGGTATCCATGTTGATTATCGACAAGAAACGAATGAAAATCAAAGAATCCGGGCTGCCCCAGATGGTAATCGATCAGACGCCGAAGCTTCTGCGTGGCTCGAAGATGCCGATTGTCAAAGCAAAAATCGGACCGCAGATCATGACTCTCGTGTGTGACGAGAAAATTTTCGACATAGTTCCTGTAAAAAAGGAAGTGAAAGCAACCGTAAGCGGCATCTACATTACCGGCGTCAAAGGTATCAGAGGAAGCCTGCCGGTTCCGGAGAAGAAAAAGAAAGGGCGCTTCAGACAGGCGCTTGAAAGAGCTCAGGAAAAGGCCGGAGCCAAACCGGTAAAATAATAAATGAATGTAAAACCGGGAAGCAGGATTGTCCGCTTCCCGGTTTTTGTTATTCATATGAAATCATTTCATCTATATTATTATGAAGACAATCCAGATATTCTCTCATTTCATCCGCTGTCTCAGGATTGCGAAGCGCAAACTCAATATTTGCCTGAATAAATCCTGATTTCGTACCGACATCATATCTGTGCCCCTTAAAATCATAAGCATACATTGCTTCGTCTTTCGCCAGTCTCCTAAGCGCATCCGTAAGCTGTATCTCCCCGCCGGCGCCTTCATCCTGTGTCTCAAGATACGGGAAAATACTCGATGTTATAATATACCTGCCAAGAACCGCAATATCGGACGGCGCTTTGTCTGGCGCCGGTTTTTCAATCATGTCTTTTACCTTATAGACACGGTCGTCCACATGTTTGCAATCTACGATTCCATATTTATTCACGACTTCATGCGCCACCTTCTGAACACCGAGAACCGACGTCTTATATTCACTGTACACATCAAGCATCTGACTCAGACACGGTTGTTTTGACACAACCACGTCATCGCCGAGAAGAACCGCAAAAGGTTCATCACCTATAAAATGACGTGCAGTCAGAATCGCATGTCCCAATCCTCTTGGCTGTTTCTGGCGTATATAATGAATATTTGCCATTTCAGAAATATCCCGCACCATTTTCAGCATCTCTTCTTTACCGCTCCGCTCCAATTCAAGCTCAAGCTCGATGGAACGGTCAAAGTGATCTTCTATCGATCGTTTATTTCGTCCGGTAACGATGATGATATCCTGAATCCCTGATGCAACCGCCTCCTCAATAATATACTGGATGGTCGGCTTGTCCACAATGGCAAGCATCTCCTTCGGCTGTGCCTTCGTCGCAGGCAAAAATCTCGTTCCCAGCCCGGCCGCCGGGATAATGGCCTTTCTTACTTTCATATTCCTACCCTTTCTCCTTTCGTATGTCTCTCAGCAAAGATGGACTCCACTCTCCCTCGGGCTTATGTCCACCGCTATCTTACATTCTGCTAAAAACTCATAATTCACATCAAGGGAATAATCCACAGACAACCTGATTCTGTCTTCCGTCTCAGTGAAAGATACGTTCTCCGTATCAATCCCAATCAGTATGTTACCAAAAGGCGTTCCGTAATAACTCTGCGTCTTTCGGTTTTCGTCAAAAACCATATGAACATTCACGCTGCCTTTGCGCTGGAGGTCAAACTGCTTTTCCGCAAACTTAATCAGGTTTCTCGTTTTCTCTCCCCCGTCTTCTGCCATCTCTTCAAACACTACATAATGTTTGCCGTTCTTCTTATAATAATCTCCTTTTGTGATAACCTCAATCGGACTTTCGTCCTCTATGCCTGCATTCTGCTCAAACTGAAGTCCTTTTATTGAAATGAATACATCTTTTGTCATCTTAATCAATACTCCTCAATATTAATCCTCTCTGCCGACGTGATTTCATATGGCAGGATTGCGCTTGCAAACGACAGAAACTTATCCACCGAATCACTTACAAAAAACCGGTGTTTCGCGATCGTATCACTGCTATTTAAAAGCCCTTTTTCCGTAAGCAGTTTTTTCAGACTTCTTGCCGTCTCATAAGCGGGATTTACAAGCGTAACATCCTCTCCCATCGTCCGTGCAATCGTATCCTTAAGAAGCGGATAATGCGTACATCCCAGAATCAAAGTATCAATACCCGTGCCCTTCAGTTCACCCAGATAGCGCCTGGCAATCTCGTCCGTAACGGGGTCATTCAAAAGCCCCTCCTCCACAAGAGGAACGAAAAGCGGGCACGCCTTCCCGATCACTTTCGTATCAGAATCAATCCCTTGTATATATTTCGTATAAATTTCACTATGTATGGTTGCCTCGGTAGCGATCACGCCGACCTTTTTCTTCCTCGTCGCCTCTGCCGCCGCTCTTGCCCCGGGTCTTACCACGCCAATGATCGGAACGGAGATCTCCTTTTCTATTTCATCTAACGCAACCGCACTCGCTGTATTACATGCTGCAACGACTGCCTTCACATGCATGCCAAGCAGAAATTTCACATCTTGTCTCGAAAATTTTGTAACCGTCTCTCCCGACTTACTCCCATAAGGAACTCTGGCCGTATCACCAAAGTATACCACCTGTTCATCCGGAAGAAGATTCATAATCTCCCGCACAACCGTGAGGCCGCCGACTCCGGAATCAAAAACACCGACAGGAGCATACTTTTCTGGATCATTCATACATAATCCCCCTTTAAAAGCATATGCCCCTATCATAAACCGCCGAACTTAATTATTCAAGTCCTGAAAGCGAAATCTTATTCGAATCCGTTCACTCCCGCATGTAAAAATCTGATCTTTTTCCTGTACATGATTGCCCGATATGGTTTTGCCGTCCTGATCGACAATACGGCACACACCTTCCACCAGAGCCATGCGGGGATAAACCATTCCCCACGACAGGGCGAGGAGCAGGCAGATCCATATACGTAACCTTTTCTGTTTTTCTCTCATATCAATAACTTCTCCAAATCCTTTTAGAAAAGTTATTGCCCGATTTACACATTTTTATTCATCAAGTATCCTGAAAATGCCAATTGCCTGATTATCAATATGAATTTTTATTGCCTCAGCAGCGCCCTGCGGGTCCTGCTTTGCAAGCGCAAGATAAATATCCTTATGCTCCTTGACAAGCACCTCATACTCTTTGATATCTTTAATATATTCAAACCTGTAGCGGTACATCTGTTCTGACAGATTATTCAGAAGAATCACCAGAGTATCATTCTGAGTTGCCTTGTATATAATGCTGTGAAATGCTTCATCCGCCTTTGCAATCGCCGCCATATCTTTTTTCTTTGTCGCAATCGCAAATTCGATGCATGCCTTCTTCAGCCGGCTCAGCTCGTCTTTTGTAATATATTCACACGCCCATGCTACCGCACGCTGCTCTAAAACGCCGCGTACCTCCAACACATCCGACAGATGTTTCTCCGTAATCTGAGCAACGTGCGCGCCTTTTCTCGGAATCACTACAACAAGTCCTTCATCCTTAAGTCTTCGCATGGCGCCCCGAATCGGCGTCCGGCTCACTCCAAGTTCATGTGACAGATGCAGTTCCATCAGACGTTCTCCCGGCTTAAGCTCTCCCGTCAAAATCGCCTGACGCACCGTAAGATAAACAACATCCCGCAGAGACTGATATTTATCCATTTTCAGCTTGATATCAAACATCTCCCTTCTCTGATTCTGTTTTTCGGTTTACAGGCGCTGTCAAATAAATCTGTCTTGCCATTTCTGTTTTCCTGAGATCATCGCAGGCTTTCCTTGCTGAAGAAAGGTCCTGAAAGATTCCGAAAACTGTAGGACCGCTTCCACTCATCAAAGCGCCAAGCGCTCCCCTGTCTTTCATAAATGTCTTCAGATCACGAATCACCGGGTAATTTTTCTCGGTCACACTTTCAAGAACATTTCCCATCCGTTCTACGATTTCCAAAAGATTTCCTCTGCCAACCGCCTGTGCCATACCGTCAATATCCGGATGCTTCTCAATCGTATCCAGGCAAAGATTCTCATACACAAATTTTGTCGAAACATTTACAGGCGGCTTTGCCACAAGAATATGGCAATCCGGCATCGGCGCAAGAGGCGTCAGAATTTCTCCGATGCCCTCCGATAAAGCAGTCCCCCTCATAACACAGTACGGCACGTCTGCACCGATCTTTACGCCGCGTTCCATAAGTTCTCCCGTAGAAAATCCCATGTGAAATAACTTATTCACCCCGACAAGCACTGCCGCCGCATCGCTGCTGCCGCCCGCCATTCCTGCCGCTACCGGAATATGTTTGTCAAGCCGGATGGAAAGTCCCTCTTCTATTCCTTTTTCCTGCATCAAAAGCTTTGCCGCCTTATACACCAGATTATTCTCATCATTCGGCAGAAAGCTTAAATTTGTGGATACATGAATGCCAGGTTCACTGCTTTCTTTCAACTCCAGACGATCAAATATTCCTACCGTCTGCATAATCATCCTGACTTCATGATATCCGTCCTCTCTCTTTCCCACTACATCAAGTCCAAGATTAATTTTCGCAAATGCTTTCAGCTTCATGACCACTCTACCCTTCTCTTAGTTTTATGTCTTGTACATAATTTTAAACATTATACCATACACAAATCAAATAAATCTAAAGAATCTGAAAATTTTTCCTGAAAAGATATAATCTTTTCTCTTCAGACTCCGATAAATATTATAGAAAACCAATATACCATTACCGGCTGCAAGACGGATCTTCGCCGGCATGAAACCAAGGAGGGAAAGATATGAGCACAATATCAAAAATTGGAAGTCCTGTTGATGCAGCTGCTACATATGCTGCCGCTGCCGTACAGCCGCCTGTAACACAGCCTGCTGATACTCAGGACACAGATAAGAAAGACACAGCCACAGACAAGACAGAATCATCGGGTGTTGTTTATGAACCTGCCAAAAAAGAAGACACAGCGGTTACTACGAAAAAGACATACACGCCGAATACTGACCTTATTGCCAAGCTGAAAGCCGATGCGGATGCCCGCACAGAGCAGCTGCGTTCCATCGTCCAGAAATTGATGACAGGTCAGGGAGATGCTTACGGAAAAGCCAATGATATGTGGCAGTTCCTTTCAAGTGGCAAATTTACCGTAGACGCCGCTACCAAATCACAGGCGCAGAAAGATATCGCAGAAGACGGTTATTGGGGTGTAAAGCAGACCTCTGACCGTATTGTAGACTTTGCAAAAGCACTGACAGGCGGCGATCCCAGCAAAATTGATGAGATGCGTTCCGCATTTGAAAAGGGATTTAAATCCGCTACAAAGACATGGGGCAAAGACCTTCCGGATATTTCTTCCCAGACATACGATGCTGTTATGAGCAAATTTGATGACTGGAAAAAAGAAGCAACAACTGCTGATCAGGAAGTTCCTGCAAATTAATTCTGAAAATTTCAAAAATCTGACTGCCGGAGTTATCCGGCAGCCTTTTTCTTTTCTCTTATTTATTCACTACACCTTATCGTATCAATCAGACTTTCTTTTCTGATACGATGTCTGATAAAATACGTAATAGCAATCTGCCCCAGAATCAACGCAACTGTAAGACCAATCGTCTCGACAACCGGGTAATGATAGCGGGAAATACTCATAAACCCTGTTGATTTCGCCTTAAGGAAAACAAGGTATCCGAACAGGTTTCCTATGGTCACGGATGCGGCTAATGTCCCTGCCGTAAATATTGCCCCCTCTCCCACGAGCATTTTTGTGAGCTGGCTTTCAGACAGGCCGACTGCCTGAAGAACTCCCAGTTCGCGTTTTCTTGTAATCACACTGGTAATCATTGTGTTCACAAGATTCATGAAGCCAATTACCGCAACCAATGCGAGAACCAGATACATCGGATATTTAATCAGGCTTACACTCATTCTGCCCATTGCCATTTCCTCATCCATTGAATACAATCTGAAATATGCCTCCGCATCTGCAATCTCTGTAAGCGCGTCCTTTACCTCTTCATATTTATTTTGGTCAATGGATATATACAAATCCACTGTGGAATCATATTGAAGGTTCAGTCTTTCGTATACCTCTCTTGGCAGCAAAAGCAGGTGATCCCCTCCAACCGGTGAAACCGCGTCAATCCTGACATCCATTGTAAACTGCCGATCTCCGTCATACACAGTAACCGGAATGACCGTACCAGGTAACATACCATACATCTCATAAAACACGGTTGTGAGTATGACCCCGTTTCCCGATACCATAGAATCATAATCAATCTTCCCCGCCTTCATGCCGTCCTCATACTCTTTTACATCTTCTCTCTCAAACCAGGATAGAGAAATCCTGCCACCGTCCTCGAAAAGCTCATTCGAAAAGTCAGAACCAATCAGTACGCCTCCCTCACGCTCCACACCCTGTACTCCGTCTATTTGCAGGATGCTTTCTACGAATGCATCACTGAACAAATTCCGCATGGACAGCTGGTCCAGATTATTTTCCGGGTATTCCTTATCATTACAGGCATAATCCAGCGTAAGGCGGAAATCGCCCTCCTTAATATTTCTCCTGGCCATATCCAGCGTGCTCATACTGTTCATTGTTCCCGCAAGACTCATAAAAAGGACACAGCTAAACCCCATCGTAAGCATTGTTACAAGCGTCCTTCTACGGTTTTGCACAAGATTCGCAGCGCTTAACCGGAATACGTTTACATTCTTGTTTCCCTTTCGCATTTTCCTGCGGCGGCTGCTCTCCTGGTAGCGGATTGCCTCAACAGGCGAAACCTTTGCCGCCATCTTCATCGGCCTTATAAGGGACAGATATACCGTCACGAACACAGCCGCCACCACAAGTGCAAGCACCGGCGCTGAAAACATATGGAGCCTGTCAACCTCATCTGCCACAGTATTTACCTTCATAGCCTCTTTAAAAATAACAGGCAGCGCAAAATATGGAATCAGATAACCAAACACCAGTCCAAAAGGCACCGCGAAAAAGGATATGCGGAAACCCTCCGTCAAAAAAAGCCTCTTTATCTGTCGGTCGGATGCGCCAAGCGCCTTTAATTTCCCAATCTCCTGAACATCCGTAATCACGCTCACATAATAAATACTGTAGATTACAAGACCGGAAAACAAAATAATAATCAGCGAAATCCCCGCAACAACCGCTTTCGTTTCCGTTCCCATTTCTGTTTGCATAATAAGGTATTCTCTGTTCAGGATGATATTCACCTTATCACATCCGACATCGGCTGCCGTTTCATTTATCACTTTTTCTATTTCATCACAATTCAGCCGGTTCTCCCCGACCACTCGTATGTTTGTGTTATAACTGCGCTCCTTATCCGGTATATATGCATTTGCAAGAGCTTCCGAAACGCTGGCGCCATATGCAATCCTTGTATCGCTGACATCGAACCCCGGCACATCATTCTCTGATAAAATGCCGCAAATCGTAAATTCGCGCGTCTCAATCCTGCCTTTTCCGCCTGGTCGAAAAGAAATGTGAATTTTATTTCCGATCACAGGCTCGACACCTATTCTTTCAAAAAAAGATTTCGGTCCGCAGATTTCATCCATCTTCTGCGCCTCATGGCCTTCAATGAGATTGCCGACGCCATGATAAATCCCCTCTTTCACAACGTCATGAAAGACTAAAAAGCCATTCATTTTCCCATATTCCACCGTTGCAAATAATTCATTTATTTCAATTGACTCCACATCCTTATGATTCTGAAGCTTTTTTACCTGTTCTTGTGTCAGACTCTTAAACATAGCATGCGTATTTCCATTAAACAACGCCTGCTGACGGTTAATGTTTAAAATCCCTTCCGCTGATGTACCCACACCCATAAGCAAGGTTGTTGTAAGCATGATTGCAATGGCGGTCAGAATTGTACGGCTTTTGTTAAAACGAAGCCTGCTTATTGCAAGATTTTTTATTGTTGTCATCTCTGCCACCGCCTTTACATTACAATCTTTCCGTCTTCTATAACGATTGTCCGGTCAGCCATCTGTGCAATATCTTCGTTATGAGTAATCACAACGAGTGTTTGTCCGTATTTCTTTGCAGAAAGCTTTAAAAGTGCAATCACCTCATCTCCCGTACCCGTATCGAGATTGCCCGTTGGTTCATCCGCAAGGACAATCGAAGGCTTTGCCGCAATTGCCCTTGCAATTGCCGTCCTCTGCTGCTGCCCGCCAGAAAGCGTATTCGGAAGATTTTTCTCTTTCTTCTCCAGTCCCAGTGTCCGCAGGATATCTTTCACAAAACCTTCATCCACCTTTTTTCCATCCAGTCCGACAGGAAGTACAACATTTTCCCATACATTGAGCGAAGAAACAAGGTTGAATGCCTGAAATACAAATCCAATCTGGCGTCTGCGCGTCACCGCAAGCTGTTCCTTCGAAAAATCTGCAATATTTTTCCCGTCTACCCACACTTCGCCCGAAGTCGGATTGTCGAGTCCTCCCAGAAGGTGAAGGAGCGTTGACTTCCCACTCCCTGATTTTCCTACAATCGACACAAACTCTCCCTGCATAATCTTAAGATTTACATGGTCAACTGCCTTTACAAGATTTTCATCTGAGCCATAATATTTACAAAGCTCTTTCGTTTCCAATATTGTTTTCATATTCTCTCCATTCCAAATCTGTATTTATGATCACAGTATACCGTCCCAGTCTTACATTCTTCTTGCAGGAAGTCTTACATTTTCCTTACAGCGGAAGCTGTATCACAAAAATACAGCCCTTTTCCCGAGCCGAACGCACGGAAATCGTGCCGCCCTGCCGATCAAGTATCTGTCGGGAGAGATAGAGGCCGACGCCTGACCCCTCCGTGTTTCTCACCACATCATTTCTTCCGCGGTAAAACCGCTGAAAAATCTTCGTCTGTTCTTCCTTTGGAATCCCAATTCCTCTGTCTTCCACTTCAACTCTCATAAAACTATAAAATTTCTGCGCCCGTATTGTAATATGGTTTCCTTCATACCCATATTTCACCGCGTTGTCCAAAATATTGGCAATTGCCTCGGCGGTCCACTTTTTATCAAGATTTAATACCACATCCGTGAAATCTTCTGTTATAATTTTTATGTTTTTATTAAGCGCCTTCGCATATATACTGTTTACAGCCTCCACTATAATTTCCGTAAGCGTTGTATTTTCACCGCGCAAATTAATAATACCGGTCTCAAGACGGGAAATACATAACAGTGAATCGACCAGCATTTCAAGCTTGTCCATCTGCGTTTCACACCTGTTTAGAAATTCTTCCCTCTCTTCATCATTATCCGTCTCAATGCACAATGCGAAACATGTTTTCAGCGCACTGACCGGAGTTTTCAGCTGGTGTGAAATATCGGTTACAAGTGTTTTGGTATGGTCTTGCTCACTTTCCATATATTCTCTTTTCATCTGCAAATTTTCACCAAGTTTTTTCAGGGCATCTTCCAACAGCGGATTGCGAAGCCGATTCAGCTTCAGCCTGCCTTCTTCAGATTCCACCCCACAATTTCCCGAAAGGCACTTATCCAAAAACAGCAGGAAAATCTCTTCCTGCTCTTTCTGTCTCTGATCCGTTATCCGGAGAAAACCATATCCGAATAGTGCAACTATTACAATATACAAACTTAGAATCAAAACAAACTTCCGGACCATAGGTTCATAGACTGCATCCAGAATCATCGCATCGCCTTCATTATAACCATAACGGTCCAGAATCTTCGCCCCGTTCTCTGCGCCGCTTTTTTCACTGTCTGAAAGTGCATCCATAAACACATTTTCCGCATCCGGATACGCAGGGATCACTCTTCCCGCAAGATTCTGAACAGTCCTTCTCTCATTCTTATAAATTTTGTATATCATACCGTATCCCAGAATACCTGCAAATACTGCCATTGCCAAAAGCAGAACGGTAAAAATCGCCAGTTTTTTCTTCATTCTATCTCACATTCCTTTTCCCATATATAGCCAAGCCCGCGTATATTTTTGATCACGCACGGATTTGACGGATCCTCTTCTATTTTTTCGCGAAGCCGCCTTATATTTACCGCCAGAGTATTTTCATCCACAAAGCTTCCTTCCAAATCCCAGACCGCTTCCAGCAGCTGATTCTTGGACAATATTTTCTGTGGATTCCTCATAAAGCATTCTAAAAGCTTCTGTTCATTTGCTGTCAGACTTAAATATTCTCCATTCTTCTTCACACGATTTTCAGTGAGCAGAAATTCCACTTGTCCGGACCGGATGATCTTTTCTGCTCTGTCGACACGTTTCATGACGGCATGAACTTTGGAAATCAGCACAGATAATGGAAAAGGTTTTGTAATATAATCATCCGCCCCCGATTCATATGCATTAATCATATCAATTTCCGTATCTCTTGCCGTAAGGAACAGAAACATCACATCTCCTTTCCGCCGTACTCTGTCTAAAAATGCAAATCCGCTTCCGTCAGGCAGCTCTATATCACAGATAATCAGTGATACGTTCCTGCGTTCAAAAATGAAACACGCTTCTTCCAGGGAAAATGCCGAATATACCGTATACCCTTCTTTTGAAAGCTTGACGCTGACCGCGCGGTTCAGGCTGTCATCATCTTCCACCAATAATATTTCTCCGTTCACTTTCTCTTTCCATCCTTCTTACAATCTATGGCTGTATTATATCGTAAATAAAAGAATCGGTACAGTCTGACACCATACCGATTTCTTTCATTTTTCTTTCATTCTTTCTGACTCTTACATCATCTGACAATAATCAGCCTGTCGCCCGCCTTAATTTCATCCGACGTAAGCCCGTTTAATTCCTTAATCTTGCCTACAGGCACATAATACCGCTGCCCGATCTGCCAGAGCGTATCATCATTCGACACAAAATAGCCAACCATTGACGGCAAAGACTTCATCTTTACCGGGTCAAGATCATCAATTTGCAGACCATCGATAATATCCTCCTCAAATTCCTCAAATACGGTGCCCTGCACACCGACCACTGCTTTTACCTCAATCTCTTCTCCCGAAGTAATCGCCGTTGTCAGCTGCTCAAGACTCACACATATATCACTGATATACTGTGGCTTTACCCCCTCCGCTTCCAAAACATAATGAAATGGAATGGAACCCGATATATTCACATATGGAATCCTGTCATCCGCCGTAATATACAGAATCTGCACTTCCAGAACGCCATCGACTGAAATCCCATGCTCCACCACGCTGACTTCTTCCGCCTTTACCACACCTTCACTGTGACAAATCTGAAGGACACGGGCGCCCTCCTGTTCCTTCGCAAGCTGACCTCCTATGCGGCATTTGCCCTGATTCCGCATGCAAAGCCGACGGAACCTCCCTTTCGAGAGCTGAGGCGTCACTTCCTTACTGACACCATACACATCCGAGAGCACAGGTACCATCGTCTCCTCATATAAACAAATATACAAATCCAGTGCCAGCTCAACAGAGATGACTCTGTCTTCCCCATCCAGATCTTCCACCAGACGGATTTCTCTGCTCACACACGTTACATTTGTATCACTTACATAAGTTTCTTTGCAGTCCTTGCACTCAAGCTCACCCGAAAACGGGAGGGTAGTTTCATGCCATTGTATCATCCCTTCATCCCCCTCTGCTTCATAGAGGATGAAAAAGACCATCTCCGCATTGATTAAAAGTTTCCCGTCCTGTGGTTTCACATCCACCGAACCGAGCCTGACGCAGTCCCATAAGATTGTTTTCACATTGGGAAGATTGGACGGAAGCGTTATTTCCTCGTGCACACGATACACATCTTTTCTGCAAAAGCAGATTTCAGCCGCCGGAATCTGTTTCTTCCTGTATTCAAGAACCTCTCCCTCTGTCACATCTGTCGTGATTTCCTGATCTCTGATCTCATCCGCCCTTCCCTTAAGACTCACAATCGCCTGTATATTCAGTTTACGCGAATTAATGATGGATATCGTGATATCATCGATCTCTCCCGTGACTTCCACGTTTGATTCCGGATTCACCCCTTCCATATGTAATGTTTCTTCCACAGGAATCATACCTTCAAAGCAGTCCAGACTCCTGTCACCCTGATCCTGTGCATACAGCACCCGATAAACCAGATTTCCTTTTATAAGGATTTGATCCTGAAGCGGTCTTATTTCCGTCAGATGGATTTCTCCTTTTTTAAATATGATTCTTCCGATATCAGGCTTGCTGTCGGGAACATTTTCATCTTTGTCCACGGTAAACTGATTAAATGCTTTGGCCGTCTGATAATTCATGTGGACATTTTTCTTAATTAATTCCAAAAAAATCCCTCCATCTACATACCTTTTCTATAAAGATATGCAGAGGAAGGATTTTAAATACGTAAAAGCTTACTCCACAACTCCAACTAATTCACAAAGATCTGTTACACCGTATTTTCTCATATACGCTTCAATGCCCTGTACAATCTCTTCCGTAGTATATGGATTATGAAAATTCATTGCACCGACCGCAACGGCGCTTGCCCCCGCAAGAATAAATTCAATCGCATCCGCTGCCGAAGCGATTCCGCCCATACCGATTACCGGAATTTTTACAGCATGTGCTGCCTGGTAAACCATCCGTACGGCTACCGGCTTTATTGCCGGCCCGGAAAGTCCGCCTGTCTTATTTGCAAGCGCAAACGTACGTCTATGGATATCGATCTTCATTCCTGTGATTGTATTGATCAGGGAAACCGCATCAGCGCCTGCTGCCTCTGCCGCTTTCGCCATCTCGGTAATGTCCGTCACATTTGGTGAAAGTTTCATGATAATCGGCTGCTTCGCCTTTGCTTTCACGGCTTTTGTAATTTCATAAAGCGCTTCAGCACGCTGGCCGAACGCGATTGCACCTTCCTTCACATTCGGGCAGGATACATTAATTTCCAGCAAATCCACCGGCTCGTCTCCGAGCCGTTCCACAACCTCAACATAATCTTCCGTCGTCTTCCCGCACACATTTACCACAACACGTGTATCATATCTTTGCAGAAACGGAAGATCTCTCTCGCACAGAACATCCACGCCCGGATTCTGAAGGCCGATTGCATTCAGCATTCCTCCGTATACTTCTGCAACACGCGGTGTCGGATTGCCCTCCCACGGCACATTTGACACGCCTTTCGTCACAACCGCCCCGATCTTGTTCAAATCCACAAATTGTCCATATTCCATGCCGCTGCCGAATGTTCCGGACGCAGTCATAACCGGATTCTTAAGCTCTACTCCCGCAATCGTCACTTTTGTATTAATTTCGCTCATCAGATATCCACCTCCTCTGCCAAAAATACCGGACCATCCGTGCAAATCCGTGCATTGTTCACATTCGAGTGGCTGTCCTTCTTTGTTGTTTTGCACACACATCCAAGACATGCTCCTACCCCGCACGCCATACGTTCCTCAAGGGAGATGTATGCCCGAATCCCCTCCTGCTCTGAATATTGTTTCACCGCCCGAAGCATAGGCATAGGACCGCATGCAAAGATCACATCCGCCCTTAAATGATTCTCCCTCACAGCATCAAGAACATTGCCTTTTGTGCCGGCGCTGCCGTCTTCCGTCGCAATATATACACTGCCATACGCTTCAAACTCTTTGTCTAAAAACAGTTCGTCGCGATACCCCAGCACCGAATAACATTCTCTGTTGATTGCAGTCCATTCTTTCACAAGCTCCAGCATGGGCGGAATCCCGATGCCGCCCCCGAGTATCAAAGCTTTCTCTGACGGGTTTCCACCGCCGGAAATACCGTCAATATCATAGCCATTTCCAAGAATTCCAAGTATGGAAACCGTATCCCCTTCCGTATATCCGGAAAATTCAGCCGTACCTGCCCCCGCAATTCTGTATACAATGCGGATTGCACCGCCTGCCTTATCCACTTCACATATACTGATCGGACGCGGAAGGAGCATAGCGTCACTCTTTGTATAAACTGCAATAAACTGCCCTGCTCCCGCCTCCTTCGCCAATTCTGTCTTTATCCACATACTGTATATCCCGGAGGCAATCTTTGTCTGCGATAAAATAACAGCCATTTCTTTTCTCATATTTATCTATAGGCTCCTTTCTTATTTATCCTCCTGATACACGACGATTCCGCCGCAGATCGTGTACTTTACTTTTCCTGTCATCTCCTGCCCTAAAAACGGAGAATTTTCCGATTTTGATACGCTTTTCTCATAAACCCATTTTTCATCAGGGTCAAATATCACCACATCGGCCGGCCTGCCGGTTTGAATACATCCCGCATCAAAATGATAGAGTTTTGCCGGATTCCATGACATACATTTTATGACATCGGCCATTGTGAGATATCCCGGTCTGACCAGACTCATAATGGCCAGTGAAAGAGCCGTTTCCAAACCGATAATTCCGCTTGGCGCCTCGGTAAACGCTCTGCTTTTCTCCTCCGTGCTGTGGGGTGCATGATCTGTCGCAATCAAATCAATGGTACCGTCTTTCAATCCATCAATCACCGCAAGCCTGTCCTCTTCCGAGCGCAGCGGAGGATTCATTTTCGCAAGTGTGCCTTTTTGTATCACCGCACTTTCGTTCAATGTAAAATGATGTGGCGTGGCCTCCGCGTGAATGTTTTCTCTTCTTTTTCCCGAAACGTCCGCCCGCTTTGCCCTGCGAACCAGATCAACTGCCTCAGCCGAACTGATATGCTGAATATTTATTGCTGCGCCGGTTTCAAGCGCAAGCGACAGATCACGTTCTACAAGACTGATTTCTGCCATACGGTCTGCCCCGCCAAGTCCGAGTCCGGCTGATACACTTCCCGAATTAATGCCGCTTTGCTGAATATACGCGGGATTCTCTTCGTGAAAGCTGAGCGGAACATCAAGTCTTACCGCCTCTTCCATCGCCTCTCTCACAAGCGCTTCATCCATAATCGGAACACCGTCATCCGTAAATCCGGGTGCGCCTGCACTTTTTAAGAGCGGCATATTGGTCCTTTCTTTTCCCTTCATGCCAGATGTAACAGCCCCAGCCTGATATATATGAATCCCTGTCTGCTTTCCTTTCTCTGCCACATAGCGAATTGTCTCTTCATGGTCAGCGGCTGGTACCGTGTTCGCCATACACACAACAGAAGTAAAACCTCCTCTTTTCGCGGCTGCCGCTCCTGTCAGAATATCCTCTTTATACGTAAGACCCGGGTCTCTGAAATGCACATGAACATCAATCAGTCCCGGCGCCGTAATCATTCCCGTGCCGTCAATGATGCATACATCTTCCGTCTTCTCAGCCGAAATCTCCTTTGAAATTTCCGCAATCTTCCCATCTTCTATCAGAAGATCGCAGATTTCATCAGTTTTTGTGGCCGGGTCAATCAACCGTGTGTTCCTTATCCATATCATTTGACTGGCGCTCCCTTCTCTGCACGTTTTTTAAGCTCCACTTCCTCCGTCTTTATTACTATGTAGGGGTAGGAAGGGCTTTGTGGCACATTCTCCGATTTATCCGGGCCGATAAACTCCGTATCAAGCACGACACCTCCATCCGTTTGATACACTGCGTTTACCTTAATGCTATAGCCTCCTGTCTGCTGCATTCCAAACCCCCGGCAAAAATACGTATATCCTGCATCCGAAAAAGCGATTTCAAAACGTTCTGACTTTCTTTCATTAATCATTTGAAGAAGTTCCTTTGGAAGCTTATCCTCACAGACCACGGTAAATTCAAGATCACGGATTTTTTCAGGTTCTTTGGACCCGGAAGCGCATCCGGCAAGAAATGCGGCAAGAAAAATGGTTAATATCCACAAACATTTCTGTTTCATCATTCTTTTCCCTGAGTTTCTTTCTTTTATTTTATGAAAGAAACCGGAGAATCATTCTATAATTCTTCCTGATTATCATCGGATTCAGTTACAATTTACCACAGTTATAAATACACCGTCAATTGAAATCTCTTGACGTAATACATAAAAACGTGCAAAATAGGAATATATTACACTTGGGGGTAAAATCATGATACGTTTTACATTGGTTGTTTTATTTTTATTTCTCTTCCTGATTTGCAGTGTTCCCGTTGTGATTGTAGAATGGATGATAGGAAAACTGGGCTATCAGGAAATGAAAGATAAAAGCTCGCTTGCTATTGTCAACTGGGCTTTCCGCGTTGTTATTTTTCTGTCGGGTACAAAGGTTCACGTGATTGGGGAAGAAAATGTGCCTAAAGATCAGGCGGTTGTCTATATTCCAAATCACAGAAGTTATTTTGATATCATTCTCACTTATGTACGTGTCCCACGGCCGACCGGGTACATTGCAAAAAAAGAAATGCTGCGTTACCCGGTACTGAAAGACTGGATGAAAAATCTTCACTGTAAATTCCTGGACCGCAATGATATGAAAGCCGGAATGAAAATGATTCTGGATGCGATTGCAGATCTTAAAAACGGAATTTCCATCTGCATATTCCCGGAGGGAACGCGTAACCGAAAAAGCAAAGACATGATGCCATTTAAGGAAGGAAGTCTTAAAATCGCCGAAAAATCGGGATGTCCGATTATTCCTGTTGCGATTACCAATTCATCGGCAATTTTCGAAGACCACATTCCAAAAATTAAAAAGGCCCACGTAATCATTGAATACGGTGAGCCTATTTATACAAAAGAACTAAGCGGCAATGACAGAAAATTCATCGGCGCTTATACACAGCGACAGATCAACGCTATGCTTCAAAAACATGATCTTTCAGTCTATTCACGATAGATTCAAAATGCATTCCACGGGAGGCTTTGACGAGTACGGAGTCTCCCTTCTTTATGGCAGACAAAAGGGCTTCCTCAAGCTCCTCCGTATTTCTATAGTGCCTTACACAATCCCCTTTCAGATAACGCTTCGCGCCATCGGCCATATGAACAGCATTCTCACCGGCGCATAAAAGCAGATCGACACCCTGCTTCCCTGCATACGCTCCCGTATCCGCATGCATCCTGTCAGCGTCCTCGCCAAGCTCAAACATGTCACCGAGAACTGCCACTTTTCTCGTATCTGCACAGAGCAGTAAATCAATCGCCGATTTCATGGAAACAGGATTTGCATTATAGCAGTCATCAATGATCGTAATGCTTCCCGTATCCACCAGATTACTGCGTCCGCTGACCGGCTTTACGGAGCATATTCCCTGTACAACCTCCTCCTGCGTAAGCCCGCATTCTCTTCCGATCAAAGCGGCAGCGGCAGAATTTAAAGCCATATGTCTGCCTGGCAAATTGATCTTTGCAGAGTATGCATTCTTTCCGTCATGGATTGTGAAACGGCTGCCGCTCAATCCCAGACTTTCAATCTCTGACACATATACGTCATTCCCCTCCTCAAATCCAAAAGTTTTGGGAATAATACCCCTCACATCTTTTATCATTCCAAGATGAGAATCATCCCCATTTACAACAATCACGCCTTCCGGATTCATATGGCCGAAAATCTCAGATTTCGCCTTTAGAATCCCTTCCTGAGTCTTCAGATTCTCCAGATGGCAGAAACCAATATTTGTTATCACGCACAGATCGGGTTTGGCAATGAAACTCAGACGATCCATCTCCCCAAAATCACTGATTCCCATCTCAAGAACAGCTATCTCATGCTCTTCGCGAATACTCAGTACAGTCAGCGGAAGGCCGACTTCATTATTCAGATTCCCCTGAGTCTTTAATACACGGTATTTCTGTGCAAGGACAGATGCAATTACTTCCTTTGTGCTCGTCTTTCCAACGCTGCCCGTGATTCCGACAACCTTTACCGGAAGCTGCCGCCGGTAAAATTCCGCAATATCCTTAAGCGCCTGAAAAGAAGAATCTACGAGAATACAGGGTCCCGCCGGATTCTCAGGACGCTTTTCACAGACCACGCATAATGCGCCTTTTTCAAAGACCTGAGAAATAAAATCGTGCCCGTCCACACGTTCTCCAACTGTCGCCAGAAACAGAAACCCTTCCTCCACTTTCCTGCTGTCAAGCACAACGCCCTCTACAGTCTTACTGCGCAGCCCCTCATCTCCGATATATGTGCCGCTGCACGCTGCCACTATATTTTCAAGAGTCATATTTTTCATAGCAATTGCCTTTCCGCATTTACCTGCCCGCATATTTTTTTAGTGAAACCTCGATCAGTTTCTCACATAAATCAGGGAAATCAATGCCAAGCGCTGCCGCTTCCTGCGGTATCAGACTCGTTCTTGTCATACCAGGCAGCGTATTCGCTTCCAGGCAGAAAAATTCGTTCTTGGCATTCATCATAAAATCCATTCTCGCATATGCCGACATTCCAAGCGCATGATAGGCACGAACCGCACATGCCTGCATCGCTCTCGCAGTCTTTTCCGGTAAGTCAGCCGGACATGTTTCCACCGTACTACCTGGCTGATATTTATTCTTATAATCGTAGAATCCCTGAATCGGCGCAATCTCAATCACCGGATAAGCTTCCCCGTCCACAACTGCAATTGAAAATTCACGCCCCTTTATGTACTCCTCCACCACAATGTCAGCGTCATACTGCCTTGCGTCGCTTACCGCCTTTTCATACTCTGCCCGGTTATTCGCAATATAAACGCCAACCGAGGAGCCGCCGCACGATGTCTTTACCACACAGGGATACCCCAGATCGGGAAGCGCCAAAGAATCTTTTGGAATAATTTCATACTCAGGCGTTGACACATGAAAATGACGAAAGATCATCTTTGTCAGGCATTTATCCATTCCAAGCGCGCTGCTCAGATAATCGCTTCCCGTATATCGGATTCCCAACAGGTCAAAAGCCGCCTGGATTTTACCATTTTCACCATTTTCGCCGTGCAGCGCTAAAAATACGATATCCGCCGCCCTGCAAAGCTCGATGACATTAGGACCGAAGTAACAATCCGAATTTTCTTTCCGCAAAGACTTGATATCCTCAAGATCAGGATTTGTTTCGCCCACTTTCCCGACGTCTTGGCTCCAGTCCCGGGCGCTTTCAAACAGCCTCTCCGGACAGTCCGCATCTTCCCCGTCATATCCGCAGTATACGTCAATCAGAATTGCCTGATGCCCCTTTTCCCTGAGTGCATTATATACCATAGAGCCTGTCGCAAGCGATACGTCACGCTCCATGCTTGTTCCTCCTGCCAAAACCGTGATTTTCATATTTTCATACCTTTGCCTTTCTTGTCTTATAGAAGAACGCAGCGCACAATAGAACAACCGCCGACACAGATACCGCCAATGATACTTTCTGCAAAACCGTTCCTCCATAATAGATATGAACCGTTCTGCTGCTCTCAAGCATCACACGGCACTGCCCGTTCGTACCGTTACCATCAACACTCAGTACATTCCCTTCAACATCCTCAGCGCAATATCCTTTATAATAGATATACGGCACATCCACATAAGATGCATCTGCACTGATATCTGAGACGTACATTTCATTCTTCTTCCGCATGACCTCATATGTATTTCCAATGTTATCTTCTGCCATATCCGCATTGCGAATCAACGCATCACGATCAGACACGCCTGCCGGAAGCCACTCTCCACCGATTACATTTCCCGTAAACGGCGCATAACTGTAATAATCATCAGAGTAAGAATAATACCCTTCCTCGTTGCGCTGTATATTCCCGGAAAAACCAATCAATGCTGCCCCTAACAGAAACAGGAAGGCAATCTGTCCCATGCGCGTCTGGAAAACAGGCACATTCCTCGCACTGAAGGTCTGAATCTCTGACAAAATTAATTTCACAAACTCCTCCATATAAATGGATGCGGATACGGAGAGAAGTACGCATGACATGATAAAAAGCCGCCACGGAAACTGTACGAAACCTAATATATTCTGAACTCGCGCCCAGGGAAACAGATTCGTTGCCCCAAGCGTAAAAAGAATGCCAAACGCCGTACAAATATCCGCAAATCTCACGACTCCTGTCTTTTCATGGCGTACAAAAAGGCCTGGAAGCAGCAAAAGGAATGGCACGATGCCCATACCTGGATTCACGTTGCGAAAGATTTCCCTGACCTGGAGCATCCCATAAGCCAGATCAAAATAATTATCGCCCGAATGAAACGATGCTGACATAAACTGCTCCAGAATCGGAACCCAGTAAAATGAAGTCAGAACTGCCACGAATATTGCTGTCACACATAGTTTCAGCAGTTCCTTTCTCTGTTTCCAGTACTTCGAAAATGAGAAAAGAAAAGCTGTCAGATACAATCCTATACAGAAAACCGTCGTAGTCGTATGGCAGAGCAGTACACCTGCCATCCCGATTCCCATCATGGCAGGGTGTTCAATCTTTGCATTTACAAGCTCATAAAGACCAAATACCACAAACGGCAGGAAAATAAAAGCCGTATATTCCCCTGCCGCACTTCTGGTATAAATATCATCTACATGATACTGGGACAATGTCAGAATCACGGCTGCCGCTGATGCGCTGTAAACAGACCCTGTTATCTTTTGGGTGCAGTAAAAAGCAGACGCGTATGTGGCAATCAGGCAAAACGCAATAAATATATGGTAGCACGCATTGATTCCCACACCCAAAGCCCGCAGAACTGCCGGAATATACAACAAAAAATCAGGATAGAAAAGCGAACTTGCATAACCCTGCCCGCCGAAAAAAAGCACATTGATTTTTAAGAACGGCTTTCCCATCAGGATTCCTTCCTTCAATGCTTCAATACGCAGCAAATGATACTCTATGTCATGTCCGTTGATACAGTTTCCGGTCATAAGAGGCGTGCACACAAAAAAGATTGTGATGAGAAATATTCCAAGAACAAACATATTCTGTTTTGATAACCGTGCTTTTTTCAGTTTCATCCTTCTACCCCCGTGCTGACGTTATCCGCTCTTCTCACGCTACCTGCGTTTCAAAAGCATATGAATTTCCGAAGCAAATTCACTTTTATCCACTACAAACTGCAAATCGTCAATCAGAGGAAGGAATTTTTCTGAAAAATAATCCTTCAAACGCGGATTTCCATTCTGCTCAAGCGTTACGCAGATAAAACGGTACAAATCCATCACATCAGAACCGAACTTCCATACGGCACAAGGCTCAAATCCCATACGGTCTGCCATATACTTTAAAGAATCGTCCGAAAATAAATGTGTATGTGTCCCGCCCAGGTGCCTGTTATAGCAAGTCTGATGCGATGCTTCAAAAACTGCGCTGAAAGAAAACATCGGAACAGACAGGAAAAGATACCGGATGTTCCGATTTTCCTGAATGGTATCAAGAATCTCATCGAGATTGATAATGTGTTCCAGCACCCCGATCGCTGATATGACATTTTTATCTGTCTTTTTCAGAACATCCGCTATCGCTTCACTGTCAACCTGCGTTAAGATGTCTTCCCCTGCCATCTTATTGGCAAACTCTACCTGCGCCCGTGAAATCTCGATCCCTTCCGCTTTCGCGCCAAGCTTTCTCATTGCACGTACAAAATATCCGCTTCCCGCGCCATCATCAAGCAAATCAATCTCAGACAAATCCATATTGTCTTTTTTCAGGCTGTCAACCAAAAACTGTGCCTTCGGCACATAGATCATATTCAGCCGTTTCTCATAATTTTCCCGGTCTTTTGCCGTATAATTATATGCATAATCATCTTCAATATAAACTTTATTTGCAAATGCTTCCGTATCCTGAAATTCGCCGCTTAAATGATGGCACTTCGGGCAGAGGTAATACCATACTTTATGACTCTTAAAAAGCGGCTCCCCCTCAATCGGTGCGCTGCACATCTTACAGCGCTCACGCTTCGGCTGAGCAGCAAACACATCCGCCATCCCATCCGCCATTGCAAGCATCCGCTCATTCTGTTCAA
Source organism: bacterium C-53 (assembly GCA_003612525.1). Classification (GTDB taxonomy): domain Bacteria; phylum Bacillota; class Clostridia; order Lachnospirales; family Lachnospiraceae; genus C-53. The sequence continues at coordinate 53,768 of RAZD01000013.1, forward strand.
AAAAATCACTTTTTATCCCGATCAAATCACCAAGAGGCTTTCCGTATTTTTTTTCCATAAAACTGTAATTGACTCCTTTTCTGAATAAATTTAGAAGCACTTTTCACGCTATTGTCAATCATATCATAATTACCGAAGACTGTCACTATGATTCAAAATCTGTGTATTGTACAGAAAGAGGACATCACATTGTTCCGGCAGTTCCACCATCCGGGCCGCATATTCCATCATCACATATCGAAGATCAATCATCGTTATCTTTGAATATCCCTTAAGGAGCAGGGGCGCAATACTGCTTCCAAACGAATCACGGAATAAAACAAGTTCGCCTCCATCTGGATTTGTCGGGTTCTCAAGCGTCAGAAGCGCCTTTGCGCCGGATAAATAAACATCATATTCATCCATACTTACTGCGTCCTCTGACAGAACTTCCCTGGCATACACCGGTATCTTCGCCTTTTTCTCATAGTCAGTAACAACTGCACTTTCTATTACCGGGTTTGTCAGGCATCGAATCATATCCGGTTTTACCCGCCATCCGCTCTGAGACGCGTAAGAGCCATAATAAGAATCGTATTTCACGCACTCCTCATAATCTTCGGCTTCCGTTCCATTGACGTCCTTTCCCATCGCTTCCAGAAGAAAATCTGCCGTATCCGTAATTTCTTCCTGTTTCCAGTGAAGATCTGTTCTGTAGTAGTCCCCTGTTTCAAGCATACCGGTGATATCTATATAGGACATACCAGTCATATTTTCTCTCATGGCAGAAAACAGACTCCCGTAATCCATTTCAGGATAGCCGTTTTCTCCTGCCACAAAATAATTCTTATCGGGAATCACGGAATAATACACATCCGCCTTCGGAAAATACTGTTTTGCAATGCCTGAAAATTTTTTCGCCGCACGCACTGTTTTTTCTTTATTGAAAGGGTACTCCAGGCGGTAAATGCCATCCCCGACCTGGTACAATCCGTTATTCTCCTTCATAAACAGCATATCTTTTAATGCAAATGCTTTCCATGCGCGAAACCCGTCTCTAAAAACCACTTGATCGCGCGCATAATCTTCCACTCCGTCCATCACCTCACGGTTTAAAATTCCCGCAAATGAAAGAACCGGAAAAGCTGCCGCTCTCCTTCGCTCCGATCTTATGAACTCCCGCTCAGGCTGCACCGCACTCCACACCGGAATAAATAAAAGAACGGAGAAAAAGATTACAACAAACAGGATATTTACTTTCCTCATACAAACCTCCACACCGCGAAGCGCATTTTACGCTAAAATCGAAAATACAAAAACGGCTGAAAAGAACTGTCGATTGTGAATGCTGTTGAAAGGAGGAAAAGCAGCAGGCAGACTGCACTTTTCAGCGCACAAAACCAGGCCCGCTCTTCAAACTTCTCCCTGATCACACGCATAACCGGTGTCATAAACACAAAAGACAAAATAAGAATACCGGAAAAATCACGGAGGTAATAAAGCGATATCTGCGTTACACGCGCAATCCCCGCTCCGCCAAATAACCCTCTGACCCGTTCGACGGCCTGCGCAAGATTCTCCGCACGAAACAGTACAAATCCGGCCATCACAAGGAAAAACGTCCATATCCGGCCAAACACGCTTTTTATGGATGCAGGTATCCTGTCATATATATGCGTCGTCCGAAACCCCTTTTCCAGAATCAGCAGTATGCCAAAGTACAGTCCCCACAGGATAAAAGGAAGCGAAGCGCCATGCCAGAAACCAGTCAGAAACCACACAGCAAAGATATTAAACGCATAGCGGATTCTGCCTACCCGGTTTCCGCCAAGCGGAATATATACGTAATCACGGAACCACGTCCCAAGCGTCATATGCCATCGACACCAGAATTCCGTCACGCTCCCTGAAACATACGGAAAGTTAAAGTTCTCTGGAAACTCAAATCCCATCATGCTTCCAAGCCCGATCGCCATATCGCTGTAGCCCGAAAAGTCATAGTAGATCTGCATCATAAATCCAATGGCAGTCAGGTAATACGCAAGCATATCTGTCTGCGCTCCCGCCTTTTCCACCAGCTGTGCAAGCGTATCCGCCAGAATCACTTTCTTCGCAAGTCCCACCGCAAAACGGCGGATACCATACGCAATTTTATCAATTGACAATCCTCTTTCCTTAAGCTGTCCCTCCATCTGCTCATACCGTACAATCGGCCCGGCAATTAATTGTGGGAACATGGAAATATACATTGCAAAATCTATAAAATTCCGCTGAATCCGCCCTCTTTTCCAATAAATATCCACCAGATAACTGATGATCTGAAAGATATAGAAGCTAATCCCAATCGGGAACGCCACACTCTTCGTACACTTAAAAAATACGAGTATCGCCGCCGCAGTCCCCGCGAATATCCACAATATCCGCTTCTGCATCCGCCTGTTTTCAGAATAAAATTCAAGCGCAAACCCTGCACCGTATCCAAAGAATATCATGCCCGCCATCAAAATCCAGTATACAGGCTCACCCCATGCATAAAATATCAGACTCGCGGCTAATATAACTGCATTTCTGCCACCCGCAGGCATAAGAAAAACAAGAGCCAGAACAAGCGGCAGAAAAAAATATAGAAATGTCAAATCAGAAAACAGCACCTCTTCACCACCCGAATCCTATTTAAGCTGCAAAAAGGAATCTTTCAAAGCAGCCGTATTTGCCGCATCTCCCATAATAAAAAGAATCACATCTCCATTATTCTCAACAACCGTACTCTCCGCCTCCACACAAATCCACTTTCTCGGATCCGCGTTTGCAAGAATCTTTTCCTTTGCCGCCTCTATATCCGCTCCGTCATTCATCCGAATCAAAATGCACTGGTATGCAGCTACATTAATCATGGGAGTCGATATCAGAGCTTCCGCAAAATCTATATCTGCCGTTCCAATCAGGTATTCCGCATCATCCGCCGTAATCTCGGAGCGTGCAAAGTCCTGCATGGCATCACGGAAATCCTGACTAAGCTCTGCATTCTCATAAACCTGATCCATAATTTCCTCAAGCGTTCCTGTAAGATTTTCCTGCTTCTGTGCCTGCTGCCCGCAGCCTGCCACTGAAACTGTCAACAAAATACTTAGTAACAAACAACCTAATCTGCGCATAATTCAAATTCCTTTCCTGTATTTAAAATAGTATCTTCCATATTTTACACTTTTATACCCCGCCCCGCAAGTCATAATAAAAGATATACTGTTGTAGTATACCCGCATAACCTTTGTACTTTTCAAACGGAAATCCTTCCGGGTACCGCTCGGCAAGTACTCTATGAATATGTGTGTCTTTTGGAAAGGCGTCCGTCTGATGCAAGGCAAACAGACAGATGCAGTCCGCCACCTTCACTCCCACCCCGCAAAGCTTCATCAGTTCTGCTCTTGCTGCTTCATACTCCATATGCTTCACCGCTTCCAGATTCACCGTTCCGTGCGCAACACTGACCGATGTATCATGTATATAACGGCTTCTGTAACCGAGATTACAGCTTCTTAAATCATCAACCGCCGCTGATGCCAAAGCCTCTGCCGTTGGAAAATCATAGTAAGAAGTTCCGTCCTTCGTTATTCTTTTCTCTCCATACCGCACACAGAGAGTATCTACGCACTTACGAATCCGTTTTATATTGTTCTGCTGTGAAATAATAAAGGAAACAATCATTTCCCACAAATCCTGATGCAGGATGCGGATACCCAGCCCATCAACAACAGCTCTGCACAAATATGTATCCTCCGAATCGACCGATGAAATAATCTTGCCATAATCTGTTTCCATGTCAAAATATCGGCTCCAGACCGCATCAAACTCCTCCTGCGAACAGTGAAAAGTGATTTTGTTTCCAGCCTGCGTAATCTCCATATAATGTCCAAGCGCCGTCAGAGCATACCTCTCCTCCCCAATTTCGCGCAGCCGGAAACACTGTCCTGATTCACATATCTTTTTCACTGAAAAATGGTCATTTTGAATCGTAATCATATATACCTCATAACCACCCTGTTTATTTAAACAACGGATATCCGCCAATCTTTTTCATGCACGCAATCCCTGTCAAATCTGCCAGAAACCACCCGATCGGTATCGCCCACCAGATTCCATATACACCGATTGAGGGAAGCGGAGCAAGTGTATATGCAAGCAGAACACGTGTCCCTAAAGATAGAATCGTAAGTACCAGGGACATTTCCGGCCGTTCCACTCCGCGATAAAATCCATAAAGCAGGAACAGAATTCCAATCCCACAGTAAAAAGCTCCCTCAATCCGCAGATACCCTGCGCCAATCCCTATAATTTCCATTTCGGACGGGTCTATAAATATCATCATAAGCCACGGAGCAAGCACAAAAATCATCACTGAGATACACAGACAGAAGATTGCAGAAACTGCTGCCGCCTTCTTCACGCCCTCCCTCACACGTTCTCTCTCCCCCGCACCATGATTCTGAGAAATAAAGAGAGAAAAAGCATTTCCAAATTCCTGCGCAGGCATATAGGCAAACGAATCAATCTTAACAGCCGCCGCAAAAGCCGCCATTACTGCCGTACCGAAACTATTCACAAGTCCCTGAATCATCAGTATGCCAAAATTCATCACAGACTGCTGAATGGAAGCCGCAAACGAATTCCTTATAACCTCCGCCATAACCTCCCTGATTTTTAAGGCTTCACAGTCAGGCCTCAGCTCCGGCGCCTGAAACCATGTGTACACCGCGATTCCGACGCCCGAAACCGCCTGCGATATTACCGTGGCAAATGCCGCGCCCCCGACACCCCATTGGAACGAAACAACAAACAGAACATCCAGTACAATATTCAGCACCGCAGCCGCACCCAGAAAATACAGTGGGACAACAGAATTCCCCACCGCCCGCAGCAAAAACGCAAAATAATTATAGAGGAACACAAAAAAAATCCCCCAGAAAATGACCCACACATATTCCCGCATCAGTGCATAGATATCATTCGGCACTCTCAAAATATGCAGAATACCATCCAGCCCCCAAAAAACAATTATATTCATCAAGACCGCAACTATACCAATAAATAAAAAGGAGGCAGCAACGCTCTTTTTTACTTTCATCTCTTCACGCCGCCCAAAATGAACGGAAAAAACAGCCCCGCTTCCCATACATAATCCAATGATAACGGAAGTCAGAAATGTCATCAGCGAATAAGCGGACCCTGCCGCCGCCAGAGCATCCGTTCCAAGAAAATGCCCGACGATCAAAGTGTCCGCTATATTATAGCACTGCTGAAGCAGGTTTCCGAGTATCATCGGACCTGCAAAGATCAGCATCGTTTTTGTTATTCCACCCTGTGTTAAATCCTTCTTCATAGTACAACTTAATCCACTCACGCCGCCTTCACATAGTCTCTTACAAACTGCTCAAACGCGCATGGTTTTCCAAAATAAAATCCCTGTATAAAATCCGGCTGAATCCCGCTGATCCGGTCAAGCTCCTGATCTGTCTCAATTCCCTCAATGCAAAGTGTTAAATCAATATCATGCGTCATAGCCACCATATGGTTCAACAGATTGTACTCATAATCATTATTCAGTGCCTTAAGCGTAAACGACCGGTCAATTTTAATTGTACTGGGATTCAAATTATATAAATAATGAAAATTTGAATACCCGGTACCAAAATCATCCAGCGCCAGAGGTATGTTATGCTTTTTGAGCCCCTCACAGAAACCGATAAAGTTTTCATCCGCTTCAAGGAAGCCGCTCTCTGTCAGCTCAATCACGAGACTTCCCGGTTTCAGGCCGTGCCGCTTGACGCCAATCAGAATCTCATCCAGCACATTACTTTTCAATACCTGTATATAAGACAGATTCACAGATATTTTAAAGTCAGGTATCTCTTTCTGTATTTCACGGCATGCCCCCATCGCCTGTTCCAGAACCCATTTGCCAACCGGTATAATCAGTCCGCTCTCCTCCAGAAGCGGAATAAATTCGCCCGGCGATACCTTTCCCGTTGTCTCCGACTCAAAGCGCAGCAGCGTCTCCGCACTGTAAAGCCTGTTCTTCTTAATATCCATAATTGGCTGAAAATGCGTCTCAAACCCTTTAAAGTTCTGATTCACCGCCTGGCGCATAACATGCACCAATTCTTTCTTCCGTAAAAAAGACCGATAATCCTGTTTGCGGTACACGGAACATTTATTCTTGCCGGTGCTCTTTGACACACTAAGCGCAAATTCAGAAAGTTTCATCAGATTATGGTACGTCTGATCCTCCACCTTTCGCAAATCCAGAACGCCCCCGGAAACCGTATAAAATACTTCATAACCATTTTCCTCAATATACCGGCAGATCTGCCCTCTCACTTTCTCATAGAGCCTCTCCGCATCCTGCACACTGCCGCCCGAAAAATCAGCCACAATAAACTCATCCGCCACGATGCGGTAGAGGTGCTGCCCCGGCCGGATTACATTTGAAATACATGTCGCAGTCTCACGCAGTACCATATCTCCATATTCGATTCCTTTATTTTCATTTATTTCCTTAAAATCATCAATCCCCACTCTGAGAATAAATCCCTTAGAATGACTGCGCTCCCTCAGTTCACTCTGCAGGCTGAATTCTCCAAGCAGACCGCTGACATTGTCCGCTTTCTGTTTCCTGCCGATTTCATTAATGCAGCCCACAAGATATTTCGGATTCCCTTCGGAATCCATAAGAACACGTCCGCGGCAGTTGATCCAAATTGCATTTCCTTCCTTATCAAGCCACCGGTACTGCAAATTGTGAAATTCTTTTTCCTTTCTGATAATCCGTGCCAGATCTTGCTGAAGAGCCTCAAAATCATCCGCATATACAAACTTACGCAGCATTTCCGTCGCATTTTCAAACTGGCTCGCAGGAATCACAAAACGTTCCAGCGCTCCTGGTGAAATGCAGTAGTAATCATTTGGAATATCCATAATATAAAGAAAATCATCCATACATGGATGTAAAATATCGATTACACCTTTAAACTGTTCAATTGAAATAGGTTCCCTGTCATTGTCCATATCCATTCCTCTTTCCCACTTAAAACCATTTGTCTCTTTTTCACAATAAAATATTGTATTTTTCTTGCTCTATTATCAATACTAAACCAAATTTCAGAAAACTGCAATCGCATTCGACAAATATTTTGGAAAGATTTCTCTACTTCTTCTTATCTAAACCATTTTTTGCACACAAATCTGACAGACAACACTTCTCACAATATGGATTTGTCCGCGCTGTACAGACATCCCTCCCATGATTCACCAGCCTGTGGCAGAAACTGCTCCCTTCTTCCGGCGGAATAATCTTCCACAAAGCCATCTCAACCTTCTTCGGCTCTTTGATTCCGTCCACCAGCCCCATCCGGTTTACCAGACGAATGCAGTGCGTATCCGTCACAATCGCAGGTTTACCAAATACATCGCCCATAATCAGATTTGCACTTTTCCGTCCCACGCCGGGAAGCGACAAAAGAGCATCAAAATCATCCGGCACCTTTCCATCATATTTATCCCGCAGCAGTTTCATGCATGCACTGATATCCCTTGCCTTACTGTGCCCCAGGCCGCACGGCTTTACGATCTTCTCTATTTCCTCAGGAGCAGCGTCCGCCAAATCTTCTATACTCGGATACTTTTCATATAAATCCTGTACAACCACATTCACCCTGGCATCCGTACATTGCGCCGCAAGCCGAACACTCACAAGCAGTTTCCAGGCTTCATTATAATCAAGCGTACACTCTGCATCAGGATACTCATTCTTTAATCTCTCTATAATTTCCAAAGCCAGTTTTTTCTTTGTCATTTCATCAACCTGTACCTTTCCATTGGTTTTTCCCATGTTCTTTCCTCATTATAAATAACACTGCCGCAACTATCAAGCCCGATGCTCTCTGCACTCTGCTTTTCTTTCATTATCAGGAATTATTCGATTCTAAACGGTACATACTGGAAATTGTATGAAATCTATGCTATCATCAATAAAGCAGTGCCCGAAGCTTCACGACTCAGAAAACAGAGGGATAGAAAACGATACGCATCAAGGAGAAAACAAATGGGAAAACAGGAAAATCATTCTCAGCTCATGAACTATATAAAAATTGCGAGGCCAGATCACTGGATTAAAAATTTCTTTATTGTGCCAGGCATTGTGCTTGCTGTTATTTTAATTGATCAGCCGGACAACCTATCCGTTTTTCTGTTAAAGCTTGCCGCTGGTTTCTTTGCAACCTGTTTCATCGCTTCTGCGAATTACGTAATTAATGAATGGCTTGATGCGGAATTTGACAAATATCATCCGACGAAAAAATATCGGCCTGTTGTAAGCCAGAATATGAAATTTTCACTCGTAATGGTAGAATATTTCATTTGTATTATCATCGGACTCCTGCTCTCACTTCCGGTTAATCTTCCGTTTCTGCTTACGGAAGTATGGCTTCTTGTAATGGGTATTCTTTATAATGTGAAACCAATCCGTACAAAAGATATCGTCTATCTCGACGTATTGTCCGAATCAATTAACAATATGATTCGTCTTCTGCTGGGCTGGTTTATTATTTGTGAAAATGTATATCCGCCGTCCAGCATCCTGGTCGGTTACTGGATGGCAGGCGCCTTTCTGATGGCGGTAAAGCGTTATGCAGAATACCGTATGATCGGGGATCCGAAATTAGCAGGTTCCTACCGCAAATCTTTTGCCAGATATACGGAAGCGACGCTGTTGTGTTCCTCCTTTTATTACGGACTTTGTGCAACCTTTTTAATAGGCATTTTCCTGTTAAAATACAGGATTGAGTACATTGTGGCAATCCCGCTGTTGTTTCTGCTCTTTTGCTACTACCTGTACATTGCGCATAAGCCGGATTCAGCCGCTCAGAAACCGGAAAAACTGTTCCGCGAGAAAAAGCTGATGCTTCTCGTCGGGCTGCTGATTGTGCTGTTCGCCGTCCTCACGGTTATTGACATTCCCACCATGAAAATGTGGGAAAATGCATTCTTTATCCCAACAGGACGCTAGTTTTTATTTGAAAGACGGAGGATTATCATGAACCGTATTCACATGCGGAAAGTATCACTGTACGATTACCGCGCCGTTATTTTTGATCTGGATGGCACGCTTTATTACCAAAAGCCTTTCCGCCTCAGAATGCTCTTTTATCTGATCGGTTATGCAATCCGCCACCCGTTCCGTGTGCGCGACCTGTTTTTAATCAAACGGTATCGGGAGATTCGGGAAAACTGGCCAAAGTACGAACAGTCCGTATCCTTTCCCGTTGGTTATGACATGGAACACCGCCAGTATGCATACGTTGCCAATGAAAAACATGTTTCACAGGAACATGTGAAACATACCATCCAGTTTTTTATGATGGAAGCGCCTTTGAAGCTGCTTCCGGCCTATAAGGACAGAATGCTTTCCGATTTCATAGATATGCTCCACCAGAAAAATATCACTACTGTAGTCTACTCGGATTATCCGACTGAGGATAAACTCCGTGCGCTTTCCATAAAAGCAGATGTAAGTTTCACCTCCGCCGATTCGGAAATCGGATGCCTGAAGCCCGACCCGAAAGGGATTAAAGTCATTCTCAAAACATTGAATCTGAATCCTGATGAGGTTATTATGATCGGAGACCGCTATGAAAAAGACGGTCTTGCCGCTGTTTCAAACAAAACAGATTATATCATTGTATCCGCCTCGAAAAAAAGGCGTGCAAAGTTAATCCATCTATTTACATAACCGGTACGAAGAAAACTGGTTATGAATTACCTGTGGTGTACGAAAGGAATTGTGCAGATGAGCAAAAAGAAAATTTTACTATTTTATCCCCCCGGAGCGCTTTTTCAAAGGGGTGAAGACCGATGCCAGCAGAATATTGATGACGGCTCCGCACAGGCAATGCGCGCCTGCAACGATCTCGGATACGCTGCCGCAATCTTATTAAAAAGCGGCTATAAGGTTAAACTTCAGGACTATCAGACGCAGAGAGATACATTTGATGCGCTTTTAAATGATATGGACAGCTTTGCTCCTGATATGATTATGATGAGTATTACGAATACTACCATCTTCGACGATATCAAAGTAATCAACGAATTAAAGTCAAAATACAATCCGATTGTCGTTTTAAAAGGAGCATTGTTTTTCGCACCGGAACAGGCAATGCTTGATATGATTGATTTTACAAACGTAGATTATCTGATCGGCGGGGAAATTGATTTCTGTATCGGAAAAATTGCGGATTATTGTTTCAAGGGAATCGGAAATCCCGCCGAAATCAACAATATCCTGCATAAAGACGAGACAGGAAAGATGGTTCCTACACAGTTTCATGTATGGGACGACGATCTTGATTCGCAGCCATTTCCCGCGAGACAGTTAATGAATAATTCTCTGTATATACGGCCGGACACAAAGGAACCTATGGCCACGATTCAGACTGCCAGGGGATGTCCAAGCCAGTGCGTATTCTGTCTGACTCCAGAAATCTCCGGGAAAAAGGTCCGTTTCCGAAGCCCGCAGAATGTTCTTGAGGAAATGACGGAATGTTACGAAAAATTTGGTATCAGGAATTTCTTCTTCAAAGCAGACACCTTTACGATAAACCCGGAGTGGGTAAAAGAAATGTGCACTCTGATCATCCACTCCAAATTACACGGAAAGATTCAGTTTACGGCAAATTCCCGTGTGCGTCCGCTGAGAAAAGAAACGCTTGCACTGATGAAAAAGGCCGGCTGCTTTCTCGTAGCATTCGGATTTGAGTCAGGAAGCGACAAAATTCTTAAGGCCATTCGAAAAGGCTCCACTGTGGAGGAAAACAGACAGGCTGCAAAATGGTGCAAGGAAATCGGGCTTGCCTTCTGGGGATACTTTGTAATCGGATTCCCGTGGGAAACAAAGGAAGATATCCTCCTGACCAAAAAACTTGTCATGGAAACGGACCCGGACTTTATTGAAGTGACGATCGCGCTACCCTTCTACGGCACACCGATGTATGAAACATGCAAACAAGAAAATCTGCTCGAAAAATCCGTACTTGGAAGCGACTTCTTCCACTCAAGCACAAAAGGCACCATGTATTTGTCTCTGGACGAGGTCATGAAGCTTCGAAAAAATATTCTATTAGGATTTTATCTGCGTCCAAAATACATTTTCCGAAAGCTGAAAGAATGTATTTCACAACCGGGTGTGTTTGTTCAATATGTAAAATATGGGGTAAAACTTGTCGTGAATCTTTTTAAATAAGCGGATTCTGAAACAAAATAGGACAATAGCCAGACTGTACACCGTCCGGCCATTGTCCTTATTTTAAAAAACTTTCTCTAATTACCGCACAAAATTTGTCCTCTGCACCGCTTCTTTCTCCGGCAATCCATACTTCTCCCTGCCAAGTGCAATGCTCTTCATTAGAAACGCCATATTTCTCGCAAGCGTACGCATGGTCTGAAGCCCTTCCGCATCCTGCTCTGCCTCGCCGGGCGCCGCGCCATGAATGCTGTTCCAATACTGGCTGGAAGCTACCGGCATACCGCAAATCGTAAAGAATTTATTCAGCTCATCAAACGTTGCGGACAAACCGCCTCTTCGCGCCGCCACAACACTTGCCCCGACCTTCATTGTCTTATCAAAAGGCGTACTATAAAACAGCCTCGTCAAAAATGCAACCAGCGTCGCGTTGGCAGACGCATAGTACACGGGACTTCCAACCACCAAACCGTCACACGCCTCAAATTTAGCCGCCGTTTCGTTCACCACATCCTGAAATACGCATTTTCCTTTTTTCCGGCATGCCCCGCATCCAATGCATCCCCGGATATCCTGATTTCCGATCTGTACGATCTCTGTCTCAATTCCCTCCTGCAAAAATATTTTCTCCATTTCGTGAAGCGCTGTCGAAGTGTTTCCATTTGACCTCGGGCTCCCGTTAATCATTAATACTTTCATCTCTTCACCAAATCCTTTCCTTTTTTCCATTACAGATTCAGAACCGTCAGCCGCAAAGTACCGTGACCAACGATCTGTATCTGTCTGTTTTCTGGTCAATATCTTCCTTCGAAACTCCGTAAAATAAATATATATCCTTTTGAATCGGCTCCATTATCTTCTTATCTCCGCTGTAAGATACCTGGATAATTGAATGAACCGTATCGGTCTCAACCTGGAGGCTTCCCTGCGCCCCTCGCTCTATAACTAACATATGATAATCCGTAGGGAATACATCATTTGGAATCTCCGCCACCCGCTTCAGACATTTCTCTCTCCACTCGTCAATCTGATGCATCCATTCCTGTACGGCCTGCTGATCTTTAAAGTCACGAGGAGACTCAAACCTCTTTTCCTCTCCCAAAAGTTCCGGTCTGCTCCGTTGTATGAGGCTATATTTAAAATCAAGCTTTCGCTCATTATAATCATGATCATGACACGTTCGATCTGCCTTCCCCGCCTCCACTGCGCCATATTGTTTTTTTATGTACAGAATCGTATCCCCGACCGTATGCATTCCCGGCTTAATCGTCTTTTCCACGGCCTGTCTTCTTCTTCTGTACTTCCAGTTTCCGTATTCCATTTTCATACGTTTGAAAATATTTTTCTCTTTTCCGGGCCCTATCAGAAAAACCGATGTGGGACCATCCGCTCCTCCAATTACAGAAACAGCTCTTGCCACTTTACTCATATGTACTCTCTCCTGCCTTTCAAATATTTTTGCAGTTCGGCCGAAATTGCGCTTATCCCCCTTCCCTTATCCGAAACAAGGCATATTTTCCTGAGAGGAGGCTCATGGTTTAAAGGAATCCGTACAAGTTTCCGCTCCTGAAGCCACGATAGCGCCATCCTCTCCGGCACAAACCCAATTCCCATATTCCCCAGAATCAGGGGGATCAGCAAATCAGACGTGGCGGCTTCCGTATCCGGCTCTATTTCAATGTGATTTTCCAGAAAAAAGTCTCTGTACCATTCATACGTGACAGTCCCTGTACCGAGTCCAACCCAGGGATGCGGTTTCAGATTATCAAAATCCTGTTTCTCTGAACCTAACATACTATACTGGCGGCTGCCAACCAGTATTTCTTTAAACTCCGTAAGTTCGTCGCATACAAACTGTCCCGATACGTCAAACGGAGTCGTAACCACCGCAACGTCCAGACGGCCTCCGGCAAGACTTTTCAGTATTTCCAGCGTCGTGTGGTTGTGAATTTTCATTCTGACTTTCGGGTAAATTTCTCTGAATTCCTGTAAAGCATCCAGCAGGAATAAATGCAGAGCAGTTTCCGTCGCTCCGATTTCTATTGTTCCTGTGCCATCGGACGCGTGGGCGGAAATTTCTTCCTGCGCATTCTGGAGCTGGTTAAATGCAATCTCCACATGTGAATACAACCGTTTCCCTTCCTCGGTCAGACTGATTCCCCTTGCCTCCCGTACCAGAAGCCTGCATTGCAAAGACTCTTCCAGCAGTTTCATGATTCTTGTTATGTTGGGCTGGCTGCTTCGCATCGCTGCGGCAGCCTTTGTAAGATTTCCGTACTTTGCCACATAATAAAAAACTTTATAATACTCAAAATTAATATCCATATAATTTTTATATGCCTTATATATAATCTATGTATTTTTCATATTTCTATTTCAGCATTATAATACGAAAACAGCAGCATGTAAATGAAAACTATTGAATAATACAGAAAGGCACGGTTATCACAATGAACAAAAATCTGACAACGGGAAACCCACAGAAAGTATTATGGGCATTCTGCCTTCCCATGTTTGGCAGCATTCTCTTCCAGCAGCTTTATAATATCGCCGATTCCTTCGTCGCCGGCAGGTTCATCGGGGAAAATGCACTCGCCGCCGTGGGAAACAGCTACAATATCACACTCATATTTATCGCATTCGCGTTCGGATGCAATATGGGATGCTCTGTCATCGTATCACAGCTTTTCGGAGCGGGAGACTACGCCCGGATGAAAACATCGGTCTATACAACCTTAATCGCATCCGCCATTCTCTGCGCCTTACTGATGCTCGCCGGCTTCCTCTCCTGCGGGACACTACTGCGCCTTATGAAAACACAGGCGGAAATTATGCCGGACTCAATGCTCTACCTGAATATTTACATCCTGGGGCTTCCTTTTCTGTTTTTCTACAATATTGCTACCGGAATCTTCTCTGCACTTGGCGATTCAAAAACGCCTTTTTTCTTTCTGGCATTCTCATCAACAGCCAATATTCTTGTCGATATCTTATTTGTAAAAACTTTCGGCATGGGAATTTCAGGTGTCGCATGGGCGACTTTTCTCTGTCAGGGAGTCAGCTGTGTCTGCTCCATTCTGCTGATTCTGAAAAGACTGTCAAAAATGAAAGTGAATGCAAAAATACCAGCATTTTCATGGGATTTATTCCGGAAAATTTCCACTATCGCCATTCCAAGTATTTTGCAGCAGTCCTTTATATCCGTCGGAAATATGATGGTTCAGGGATGCATCAACAGTTTCGGAGTCAGTGTGGCGGCCGGCTATTCAGCCGCCGTGAAATTAAACAATCTTGTCATTACCTCCTTCACCACCCTCGGGAACGGTGTTTCTAATTTTTCCGCGCAGAATATTGGCGCGGGCGCTTACATCCGTGTGAAAGAGGGCTTTCAGGCAGGACTCAAACTCGTATGGACATTATGTGTTCCGATCTGCCTTCTGTATCTGTTTCTTGGAAAGTATCTGCTGCTCTTTTTTATGGACCAGTCTTCCGTGACAGCGCTTCACACCGGACAACAGTTTTTATGGATACTTTCTCCGTTTTATTTTATTGTATCCGCAAAACTTGTTTCTGATGGCGTCCTACGGGGAGCCGGGGCAATGGCACAGTTTATGACAGCTACTTTCACCGATCTTATTCTGCGCGTTATACTGGCATTTCTGTTTTCCGGGATTCTCGGCTCCGCTGTCGGCATCTGGCTCTCATGGCCCGTCGGGTGGTGTATTGGAACGGCTGTTTCTCTCCTCTTTTACCGCCGGGGATACTGGATGAAATCAAAGCCCGGCAGTCGCTAAGGCTGCCGGAAAATCCGGTCAGGAGACCGCCCGGGCGAACTGCCTGCACTTAATCCCATTCTATTTCATTCCCCTTTTCACATACAATCCGGTATAGGTCCTCCTTAGAATCTTATTTCCGAATGTCTGTTTTATTATTGTACCATACTCAAAAAAGAATTTACATCCTTTATCCGATTGTGATACCATAGCTAAGGAAATTGAAACAAGTCATATAAGCATGAGGAGGAACTATTTATGTTAGAAGTCGGAATCAAAGCGCCGGCAATTGAACTGCCAGATCAGAACGGAACCGTCCACACCCTGGAGGAATACAAAGGAAAGAAAATCATATTATATTTCTATCCAAAAGATAACACACCTGGATGCACGAAGCAGGCATGCGGTTTTGCAGAACGTTATCCGCAGTTTACCGAAAAAGGAGCGGTCATAATCGGTATCAGCAAAGACAGCGTATCCTCCCATAAAAAATTTGAAGAAAAAAACAATCTGCCCTTTCCAATCCTTTCCGACCCGGAATTGACCGCAATCAAAGCATACGATGTCTGGAAAGAAAAGAAAAATTACGGCAAATCATACATGGGCGTCGTTCGCACCACGTATCTGATTGACGAGGAAGGGATTATCATTAAAGCAAATGATAAAGTAAAAGCTGCCGACGATCCTGAGAAAATGCTCGGAGAAATCTGATGAAAATTATACTCTCACCTGCGAAGAAAATGAATGTAAATTCAGATGCACTAAGCTGCAAAGGCCTGCCGGAATATCTGCCACAGACAGAAGAACTTTTGTCATGGCTTAAATCGAAGTCATATGCGGATTTAAAAAAGCTCTGGGGTTGTAATGACAAAATTGCCGAACAAAATTTCAGGCGGTTCAAACAGATGAACCTGTACCAAAATCTGACACCCGCAATACTGTCTTATGAAGGCATTGCCTATCAGTATATGGCTCCTGCCGTATTTGAAGACAGCCAGCTTATCTATATACAGGAGCATCTGCGTATCCTGTCAGCCTTCTACGGAGTGTTAAAACCAATGGACGGCGTGACGCCGTACCGCCTGGAAATGCAGGCAAAAGCTGCCCTCGGAGGCCATAAGAATTTGTATGATTTCTGGGGAAGACGATTATACGATGCGGTCAGAGAGGAGAACGGCATTATTCTGAATCTGGCCTCCAAAGAATACTCAAAATGCATTGAAAACCATATAACACCTGAAGACACATGCGTCACATGTGTCTTCGGTGAGTGGGTTGACGGTAAGATCGTGCAGAAAGGCACTTACGCTAAGATGGCACGCGGTGAAATGGTACGGTTTATGGCAGAAAATAAAATTGAAACGCCATCGGAAGTAAAAAATTTTGACCGGTTACATTACAGGTACTGCGACGAATTGTCTTCCGAACACGAATATGTGTTTGTGAAGTCCACCGAGACAGCATCCTGATCACTCCCATAAATCTGGTCTCACCCAGTGCAGCCCGTGAAGGAATAACCGCTGTTCCATACTTCATAGGCCGTATACTCATGGCTGAAATGATAACCCAGCTTTTCAGCCAGCGCGACTGACCACAGATTCTGGGCATCCCAGCTTGGATACAGCTTCCGCTCCTGACATTCCAGAATCAGTTTCGCGCCACACACAGATGCCAGACCCATTCTCCTGTAATCCTCTCTTGTATCTATCTCTATCTCAATCCCGTCTTTGTACCGGGAATAGGAAGAGGCGCCCGAAACAATTGTTCCATCTTTTAATACCGCAATTCCCAGACCCAGCTGTTTATAGGCCTCATAATTTTCAAATTGCGACACCAAATCCACAGCCCAGCCACTCGCCCTGCATTGACCATAAATACCTTCATCGATCAATTGCAGCTTATATTCTCCGGATAAGGCATCTACGATGCCTTCCAGTTTTCTCCTGTCAAATACATCCTTCTCCTTTTTCATCGCATATCTAACCGTCCGCCTTGCACGCTCTCCGTAGACTTCCTCAATCGTCCTTTCCCACTCCGCATTCCGGGGAACCATAATCTTAAAACCGCCGGAATTCCATAAGGATTCGCAGCATGCCAATTCTCTGCTTTCAAGTCCTGCCAGAAAACAGAAATCGCCGGAAATAATGATAGCGGAGCATGGATTTACAGGGTCTGTCACGTACATTTTTCCCATGATTCCCTGCAACGCAGACCAGACTATGGTTTCGTCCCAGTTTTCAAACAGCTGATTCGTTTTTTCCGAACTTCTGATTTCGTATACCATCGTTCCCTCTTACTCCCGATCTCTTTTCATAATTGTTTCAATATGAAGAATGGTGGCAGAATCCGGTTCCACCTGTAACCGCTCTGCCGATCTTGCCAGCGCTTCCGCATTCATCTCAATTGTGCTGATTTCAAGCCTGCGCTGTCTTTCCAGGTTGTCGAGCCTTTTCTCCAATACTTCCTCTTCAATAAGAGCTGTTTCCGCTTCCATCCTTTTCAGCTCGATCTCCTGTTTTTTCCTATTATAATCCCTGTTTATGATATCCTTGATAACCCCAAGAATCGAAGGTAACTCACAATCTTTTATCCTGCCTCCAAATACAATCAGATAGCAGACGAAAAGATTGATTCCATTCTCTTTTATAAAATCACCGATCTGGAGCAGAATATCTCCCGGCGAATGAAGCGCTGTCTTTACCGTTACCATTGAAGGCGCATCCTTTGATATGATTTTCGCCGCGCACAAAATAAACTCTGATAAATCCACCGCGCTGATGTTATCCCGTTGCCGCACACGGAAAGTCAGCGTAAGTTTCCCCTTGTACAGAAACGCATCATAACAACTGCTTAAGATAATTTCCGAGAATTCACTTAAATCGCTCAAACTGTGTCTGTTGACTGCCATTACATTCACAAGATATGGATTCATTGCAGAATTCCTCTCCAGAGTTCGCAGCACTTCGATTCTCCTCCGTTTCACATACGGACATGAAAAGTGATCACGGTTATACACTGCCGTCTCTATATCTTTGTGGACCTGTATTTCGAACTGAGGAGTCAGTTTTTCGCGGTTCGCTTCATAATATTCTCCAATTTTTGCAAATGCCACCTGCCGTTCCCCGACAATCATTGCGATATCATCCTTATTCAATTGATTGCAGAATCTGGCGCACTTGCTTACCGAAGCTCCCGGAGCCTGTCCGCCGTAAATCTTCCTGACCTTCTCCTTCAAAATATTTTCCCGCTCCCCTGACAAGCTTTCCTGAACATCTTCCTTTGTCACAGCATTCCAGCCGATTGCAATAAATTCTTCCCGGATAAATTCGTCAAAGAAAAAACCTTCTTTTGTCCTCACCATCCAGAATTTAATATCATCTGAAATCACCGGTATATCCATATTCGGAATATTTCTGACTTCATTCATTGTATTTTTCCTCTTTTGTACCATCTTTTTACATATGTTTTCGGTTATTCAAAGTATATATGATGCGGTAACAGTTTTCAATCTCTTGTTTCCTTCTGAAAAAGCATGTGATAAAATAGGAGATGGTTAAAAGCATCTGAAAAAACAAATGTTATAAAAAGGCAGGTCACCGCAATGAGCAATCGTGAAACAGTACGTAAATATCTAAAATTCTACGGCAGAGTGCAGGGAGTGGGGTTTCGATACAATGCGCACTACAGTGCATTAAAGCTTGGCCTCACCGGATGGGTTCGCAATGAATGGGACGGAAGTGTGGAAATGGAAATCCAGGGAACGGAAGCACAGATACAAAAGCTTCTTGCAATGCTTAACAGTGAACGCTTTATCCGAATTGAAAATATAGAGGAACAGGATATTCCCGTAGTGGAAACAGAAAGTAAATTCAGGGTACGATAGTGACACGAATTTTCTCATAAAGAGCCGCCGCATCCATGATTCATCTAATCATTCATGCGGCGGCCCTTTTCACCATCCCAAATCGTCTAAAAACAGCGCAGGCCCTTTACGCCTGGTCTTCCTCAAATACCGCTTTTAACTTTTCCTGAACTTCTTTTACCGCAACCATATTGTTCAGTCCAATCGCTTTTCCTGCCTTCTGTGCATTTGGCAGAAGGTCGGCGCTGCAAATGAAGAGATCGGCCGCACCAGGTATCACATCATCAATCGTTGAATGCTCTACTGTCACTCCTTCTATTCCCAGATTTTTTAACGCCTTTTTTGCATTCATCTCCATAACAAAAGAAGTGCCTAATCCTGAACCGCAGAAACACATTATTTTTTTAATCATCCTAATTTTCCTCCTGAATTTCTATATTTAATTTTGCTGTTTCACTTCTTTCTTCCCGAAAACAAGATTATAAATAATGGGAAGCAGGAACAAAACAATAATTATGCCAAGCAAAACATCGCCACTTACTATCTTCGTAAGATTGCCAAACACAATGCCTACCAGTGTAAAATCCGTATCCGAAAACGTTGTATTGGCAAATCCCAGAGAACTGAGCACCGGATACATCCAGGCAATCAGGAAAGTTGCCACAACACCATGCACAAACGCACCTGCAATACATCCCTTCAAACCGCCTCTGGCATTGCCGCATACACCTGCTGTTGCCCCGCAGAAGAAGTGCAGTACCGCTCCCGGAAGGATAATGGCAACCGCAAGACCTGCATTCCCCATCAGTGCAAGAACCGCCAATGAAACAATACCTCCGACAAAGGAACAGAAAAATCCAATCAAAACCGCATTGGGTGCAAACGGAAACACGATCGGGCAGTCAAGCGCCGGTTTTGCATTCGGCACAAGCTTTTCAGATATGCCCTTGAAAGCCGGAACAATTTCATTAATCAACATACGAACACCTGACAAAACAATATAAATGCCTGCCGAAAACGTGATCGATTTTATAATTGAAAACAGTACCCAGTTATCCGCGCCAAGAATCTCTGTCGCTTCCGCCGGTGCAGTAAACACAGCGGCTCCTGCAACAACGATATAGCACAGAAACATTGCCAGAGCAATTGAAATTGTATTTTCTCTTAGAAATGACAATGTCGTCGGAAAATGAATGTCCTCTGTAGTCGTGGTATCCTCCTTTTTCCCAAACAGTTTCCCGATCTGGGCGCTCAGCCAGTAACATCCGCTTCCAAAATGACCAAGTGCAAGGGAATCATCTCCCGTAACCTCTTCAATGGTCGGCTGCATCAGTGCAGGGAATACAGACATCAAAAGTCCCAGAAGCAGCGCACCCGCAAGAATCATTTTCGCGCCTGTCAGCCCACTGATCGACATAATAATGGAAATCAGACATGACATATACAAGGCATGATGCCCGGTTAAGAAGATATACTTCAGTCTTGAAAACCGTGCGAGAACAATATTCGCACACATGCCAAGCGCGAATATGGAAGCGGTCTGTACCGCGAAACTGTTAAGCGCCACCGAAGTGATCGCTTCATTATTCGGAACGACACCCTCTACATGGAAAGCCGCCTGAAACAGATTTCCAAATGGTATAATGGAAGCCTGCACCACATCCGCTCCGGCATTCAATACAATGAATCCAAGTATGGTTTTAATGGTTCCTTTTATACAGGTCTGCATATCCTGACGCTGGAGAAGCAGGCCTAAAAGTGCGATAAGTCCGACAAAGATTGCCGGGGTGGACAGCACCTGCTGAATAAACTGTAATATACCAAGCATAATTATACTCCTTTTCTCTTCATCTTAAATACGTTCAAAATAGTGATACAATGTCGGTACATCCGGGGAAGCCAGTATTTCATCAACCACCTCTTCATCAGACAATAATTCCGATATATGCATAAGCGCATCCAGATGGCTGTTATTATCCTTAGCTGCCAGCGTCACAAACAGCCTGGCTGAGGTTTCCCTGCCTTCAAACTCAATATCCTCCCGAAATAATGTGACACTGATCTGCGTACCTATTGCGCCCTGTTCCGGCCTTGCGTGCGGCAGTGCAATATGATCTGCTATAATAATATAAGGCCCTAACTTTTCTATGTTTTCTATAATTCCTTCTTTATAGCAGCCCTTTACATAACCGCTGCGTTCCAATGGCAGAACAGATATTTTTATGGCATCCTGCCAGCCGGCAGCCGTCTCACAAATCTGCACATTTTCCTGCTTTAAAAGTTTCATGCGGGATATCCTCCTTTCTGAATTTTTAATTTTTATTACCGATCGGTTTTTATTCATGCTCGCTGAACTGACTTCATCGTACCACCATACCGCGTCAAACAGAAGTCCAGGAACTGTAATATATCTGTGCAGACAATTGCACGAAGAGAAAAGGATTATACTTTTGTTTCTTTTAAAATCTGACGTACGACCGTCAATACCTCATGTGGAACATCACAAGTTACAATTTTATCAAGCGCACTTGAATTACTGACCAAAAGCAGTATATCCTGCAATATTTCCAAATGTTTTTCCTGATCTTCCGCGGCAAGCAGAATGATCAGCTTCGCCTTTCTGTGCTCTGAAAATTCGACCGGGTGTTTTAATACCGTCATGGAAATATCAAGCGTATTTACCCCGTCTTCCGGCTTGGCATGCGCAAGAATCACCGTTTCCGTCAGGAACATATATGGTCCATAATACTGTAATTGTGAAATGATACTGTCAAGATACTGCGGTTCTATGCTTTTGCTGTCAATAAGGCTTTGTCCTGCCATACGGATGCTTTGCTGCCAGGCACATTCCTCAAAAACAATCCGTATTCTGGATGCATCCAAAAGCTTGCACAAATTCAGTTCCAGCTTATCTTCCATTTCAAATTCCTGGATTCCTCCCTGAAGATATGCCGTAAGATCATTTAACAGATTATCATAGTGGGCAGGGTTTACATATTTTTTTACTACCTGAAAAATCTGATCACACCGAATTGCGGTCTGTTTCGGCGCAATCAGCTGATGATTCAGGATGCCCCGGCGGTCAAACTCCGTTAATACAGGATGTACCACAATGTTCGGAACCACACTATTGATTTTCACCGTCGAAATAATCAGATCACAGACTTCCTGAACATTCATCAGATTGACCGCTGCACGAACATCTACAATATCTGCAAAAGGCAGCAGTTTCTGCACTTCCCGCCGAATCATATTGCCGGTTGAAATTCCATTGGCACATACAATCAGAATTCTCAGCCTCTGACTGTCTTTATCCGCAATCTTCAGCGCGCTGCCAAAATGAAGCGCAAGATACGCTATTTCACTGTCCGGAATCGGTATCCCGATCGTATTCTCCAACTTTTTTGCTACCATACGCGTAATCGAAAACAAGTTGGGATACTCTTTTATCACATCATCTCCCAACAGGTTGCCTATCTGAATTCCATATTGATAACGATAGAGCGAAGTGCTCAGATGGATAAACAACGCACGCTCCAGCTCCTCATGCTCCTCAAAGATCACGCACGCTGTCTTTTCAAATTCGGAGATCAGTTCTTTTGCAAGATCATGTATATATACTTTTGACGGATTTGCAAAAAACTGAGTCGGAACTGTATTGACGCGGGAGCCAAGCAAATGCAGGGCAAGATAGAGCTGCTCTTCCAAAAACAAATCCGGAAAAAATAAATTTACCAGATCATATTCTTTTGTTTTCTGCATCTGAGATGCCTTCAGACCCGGAAACAGACTTGGGTTCCGATGCCTGTACAGCATGGGAATCAGCGCGGCCAGCGAGAACAATACCCCGTCCACATAACTAAGCCCCAGTTCTTTTTCAATTTCTTTCAGTTTCTCATGATACTCTCCAATATCCTCCTGTCTGAAAAAGCGAAATGTACCACTTTGAAACAACGAAATCATTTCATTGAAATAGAACATAAATAATGCGCGGATGCGCACCGGATCTCCCGTGACCTGGTATCCCTGCCGGGGTTGATACGAAAGATCTAATTCATATTGCTGCAGACATTCCGTCACAATCTTTAAATCTCCAAAAATCGTATTTCTGCTCACTTCAAAACATTCTGTCAGCTGTTCCAGATAAACGGATTCGTCTGCATATATCATGTAGCAGATAATGCCTTTGTATCGCTCCTCGGGTGAAAAGATATATACCTGCTCTGCATGTTCCGCTTCTAAATAGAGCTGAATCTTCTCCCTCTCCCCGTGAGGCACATACAACCCCTTTTCCCGGACAATTTCAAGCATGGGTAATCCTGCCTGCTCAAGCCATATGTTGACCTTGCGGATATCGTAATACACGGTACGCCTGGAAACATCCAGCGCTTTCGCCAGATGATTCAGGGAAATATAATCGGACTGTGCCAGCAAAACAGTCAGCAGCCTCTTGCTTCTCGCAGTCATGTAAAGTAATGGCATATCAAATATCCTCCTGGTTTTAATATGTACATATTTATTTCTATTATAAGGAGTCCTGTCATGCATTACAATCTCAGCCGCGTCCCTGTTGTTGCACAGACTATGTGCAAAACTTTTAGTAAAAATCGCGTGCTGGCAGAAACGATATATACAAAAACAGCCTGCGCACAAACATGCACAGACTGCCCATAACACCACTGTCTCTGGAGCATAGAAGAAAGTTGAGACTGTTTTCTAAAAATCAAACGCATAAACTTACGTACTTTCAGCACAAAACAGCACAATGCTTTCATATGGTCTCAAAACTTCTATCCGATCTTCTCTGTCTCTCTGCGGATAATTACAAATCAGGCATTCGCCGCCTGCAAAAGACAATGGTTCCTCAGGCACGATCTCATGCCCTGAAAAATTACTTGCAACCAGAAGCTTCTGTCCTTTCATCGTCCGCATATATACCAACAGCTCCGGCTGTTTCTGATCTATAAACTGAACAGTTCCCTCCTGAATGACCCCATACCGTTTTCTTAATGATATAAGTTTCCTGTAAAAATTCAAAATTGAATCTTTATCCTGCTCCTCCGCCTCTACATTTATAAACGTATGATTCTCCGGCGCCGAAATCCAGGGTTCCTGCTCTGAAAATCCGGCATATTTCCCCGAATCCCACTGCATCGGAGACCGGCCATTATCTCTGGAGCGTTGTGAGAGAATCTCCAGCGCCTCCTGCTCCGTCTTTCCCTTATTCTTTAATATATTATAATAGTGAATACTCTCCACATCACGATACGCACGGATATCACTGTATCCAGGATTGGTCATTCCCAGTTCTTCCCCCTGATAAATATAAGGGGTTCCCCGCAGCATATGAATGAACGTTGCAAGCATCTTTGCCGATTCTTTCCAATATTCCTTCTCATTCCCAAGACGGGAAACTATTCTTGGCTGGTCATGATTGCACCAGAATAACGCATTCCATCCATTCTGCTGCTCCATCCTGGTCTGCCATATCTCAAACAGCTCCTTCAGCCTCCGATAATCAGGTTGCATCAGCTCCCATTTATCCCCATCCTTATAGTCCACCTTCAAATGATGGAAATTGAAGCACATAGACAGTTCCTTCTCATCCGGATTCGAATAACGGATACAGTGGTCAATATTTGTAGAAGACATCTCTCCTACTGTGATATAGTTTTCCATTCCGGTATCCGCGGACAGTTCTTTCAGATATTCATGCACATGAGGACCATCGGAATAAAATTTCCTTCCGTCTCCCGTTTCATCGTCTTCCAATACCTCGGGTTTCGAAATCAGATTAACCACATCAAAACGGAATCCTTTCACACCCTTAGCCATCCAGAATCGGAGGATCTCTTTTAGTTCCTCTCTGACGGACGGGTTATCCCAGTTCAAATCCGCCTGCGTTGTATCAAAAAGATGCAGATACCATTTCTTCAAGGATGATACATATTCCCACGCTGAACCTCCAAACTTTGACTGCCAGTTTGTGGGCGGCGTATCTGGTGTGCCGTCCTTAAAGATATAATAATCCATGTATGTTTTATCGCCTTTAAGGGCTTTCTGAAACCATTCGTGCTGCGTGGACGTATGATTAAATACCATGTCGAGCATAATTCCGATACCCCGCTCTCCTGCCTTCGCAATCAGTTCCTCCACGTCTTCCATTGTACCGAAAACCGGATTGATCTCCCTGTAATTTTCCACATCATAACCATTGTCATGAAGCGGCGATGTAAAGAATGGAGTACTCCAGATATAATCAACTCCCAGACTTTTTATATAATCCAGTTTACTGATTATACCCCGTATA
Organism: bacterium C-53; assembly: GCA_003612525.1. Taxonomy (GTDB): domain Bacteria; phylum Bacillota; class Clostridia; order Lachnospirales; family Lachnospiraceae; genus C-53. Next base: position 78,982 of record RAZD01000013.1, read on the forward strand.
TCGCCAATGCCATCTCCATTGCTGTCACAGAATGATTTCGGATAAATCTGATATATTGTACTTTTTTTATAATCTTTCATAATGCCCCTCCATGCCATCTTTTACCAACAATGCATGTCAACACAAATGGTACTGTTACCGCAATCAGCATACAGAGGGCAAAGCTCCCCATAGAATCCGACCGGATGGAAAGAATTCCCGGTAATCCGCCTACACCGATTGCATTTGCAGTGGTTCCCGTAGCTACACAGACAATGGCTGCGCAGGCGGAACCGACCATTCCGCACACGAACGGAAAAACATGTTTCAGATTCACACCAAATATAGCAGGTTCGGTTACGCCCAGGTAACAGGATACGCACGACGGAACATTTACCTCCTGCGCTTCCGCATTTTTGCGCTGAAGCACAATCATCCCAAGCACGGCGGAACCCTGTGCAATATTGGACAGAGCAATCATCGGCCACAGCATGGTTCCGCCGTAGTCCGCAATTAGCTGAAGGTCAATTGCGTTTGACATATGATGAAGGCCCGTGATCACAAGCGGAGCATAAATAAACCCGAAAACAGCTCCGAACACTACTTTAAACGAACCCGTAATTCCCGCATACACAATGGATGATATCATGGAACCTGCCTTCCAACCAACCGGTCCCAATACAAAATGAGACGCGATCACCGCAAGCACCAGACTACAAAACGGAACTACTATCATAGATATGACCTGTGGTGTTATCTTCCGGAAAAACTTCTCCAGATAAACCAGCGTAAATGCAGCTAAAATAGCGGGGATAACCTGTGCCTGATAGCCAATCATACGAATCTGAAAAAATCCGAAATCCCAGACCGGTATATCTGCCGCTGCCGTTCCCGCAACAGCATAAGCATTCAGAAGCTGCCCTGATACCAATGTCAGGCCAAGTACGATGCCAAGCATCTGTGTCGTTCCCATCTTCTTTGTCACCGACCAGCAGATTCCCACCGGGAGCATATGGAATACGGCTTCGCCGATCAACCATAAAAAGCTGTCAATCCCCGACCAGAACTGACTAATATCACATAATGTCTTTGTTCCGTTTTCAAATAAGTACAGACTGTCAATGCAGTTTCGAAATCCCAGTATCAGACCACCTGTTATAATCGCGGGAATCAGCGGAGCAAATATTTCGGCTAATGCCGTAATCATTCTCTGTAACACCGTCTGGTTTTGCTTTGCAGCTTTCTTCACGGCATCTTTTGATACGCCTTCCATTCCGGACACGGCAATAAAATCATTATAGAAATCCGCTACCGTATTGCCGATAATCACCTGAAACTGCCCTGTCTGCGTAAAGCTTCCCTTAACCGCTTTCATCGCTTCAATCTTCTCAATATCCGCCTTTTTCGGGTCATTGAGTACGAATCTCATACGTGTCATACAATGTGACACCGCTGCAATATTCTCCCTGCCGCCCACATGTTTTAACAACTCTTTCGCATCTTCCGAATACTTACCCATTTTTATTCCTCCTCAACCTTTATTATCTTGTTCAAACAAATTTTTCTGTATTATTTATAACACACTTGTTTAAACATGTCAATGCATTTTGCAAATTTGTTTAAACAAGTGTGTTTTCTGTTCTCCCTTGACTTTCACACATTACGGATTATAATAAGAATTGATGTTTAAACAAGCAGGAGTGATTCGTAATGCCGAAAGCAAAATACGCAGAAATATACAAAGATTTAAAGGCAAAAATCGAAAGCGGAACCTATGGATTTCAGGAACTGCTTCCATCCGAAAATCATTTGATTCAGACATATGACTGTTCACGCAATACTATACGAAGAGCGGTCAGCGCACTTGTCACAGACGGCTATGTGCAGACCATGCAGGGAAAAGGTGTACGCAATATCTTTCAGCCGGCCCTGAAGACTTCTTTTACAATCGGAGGCATTGAGTCTTTTAAGGAATCCGCCCTGCGCAATAACCAGGTTCCCGGAACCGAAGTATTACACTTTGCAGAGATTCACACGGACAAAAAAATAGCCAGCCACACAGGGTTTCCTGTCGGAGCTGAATTATACTACATCCAGCGTCTCCATTATCTGGACGGAAAGGCGCTTATATTAAATCATAATTATTTTCTGAAGGATGTCGTCACTGACCTGACCCGTGAAATAGCCGAAAACTCTATTTATGAGTATCTGGAAAACACACTGCATATCTCCATTGTGACAAGCAAAAGAATTATGACGGTAGAAAAAATGACGGAAATTGATGAAAAATACCTTGATTTGGGCGACTACAACTGTCTTGCAGTCGTAAGCAGCCAGACCTACAATAGTGACGGAATTATGTTTGAATATACCCAGTCCCGCCACCGCCCGGACTACTTCCGTTTCCAGGACAATGCGACGAGACGTAGTATGTAATGCTCTTAAAGCGAAGCATTTGTACAGAAGAAATGAATTATCAGATTTGCTCTAACCAAAACTGCTCTCAACAATACCGGGAAGCAGATCATAAACAGAACAACCGGCCTCTTTGTCAAACAGCGTTTTAATTTCAAGAATTTTCTTCCACCGGTCTACCGTTGCCTTGTGAACGCCATAACGTATTGTCACGTCCACAAATCTCTTTTCCAAAAGGCAGAACCCTGTCGGCAAAGCCAGTGAATCGCATAGCTGCACCAGACGATCATAATCGTCATATACAGCGTTTGCAATAAAACGCTCCATGAACCGGTAATCATCATCACTTATATCAAATTTACCGATCGAAGTATGTATATCCTGTATCATATACGCGTGAGAAATGCAGATCTGAGCTGCTTTCTCCCATCCACGCTCCATACAGTAACGATAACCGTCTATCAAATGTTTCTCAGAACTCACCCCTGCATAACGCCCGATATCATGCAGCAATCCATAAATATAAGCCTGGTCCGCCGATAACTGTTTACAATGTGACGCTATGTTCCGGCAGGCTTTCGCCACATACCGGGAATGGTCCGTCCACGCCCCCGGATTTAATTTGGCTGCTTCCTCCAGCGCCTGCTCTGCAACCTGCTGATTGAGTTCCATAGTATCCCCCTCCAAACGCGTTTATGTATTTTCACCCTGCAAATACCATTTTCAGACAAAATCTCCTGCCATATCCATCGCAAGCGCAAAACACCGTATCTGTGTATCCCACTCCTGTTCATTTCCGAGCAGTTGATTATGCCACTCATCTTCACCCAGACAATCGCTTGCAAAGAAAAAGGCGGTTAATTCCAGATTATGATAATCGCATACCGCCTGCAAACCCGCGAGCTCCATTTCCACGGCAACGCAGCCTTCCTGCCTCAGTCTTTCAGCCTTTCCCGAAGTTTCACGGTACAATGCATCCATGCTCCAGATACGCCCCGTGACATAAGGCACCTGATTCTTCTCCATAAAGGACGCTGACCGTTTCCATCCGGTTATTTCAATATAATCAGAAGCCGGCGCATAATGATAAGATAAACCTTCATCCCTGTATGCTTCTTTCGGAACAATAAGTTTCCCATCTGTCAATTGCTGGTTTAAGCTTCCGCTGGAGCCGAAGAGTATATATCTTTCGCAGCCAGTGAGACAACGCGCCTCTTCCAGACAAACCGCCGCTCCCGGAGCAGATACAAGCGACATATAGAAAGCAATTTTCTTCCCTTTCCATTCCGTCAGGTAAATCGGGCGGTTTCCGTTACAGCTTCCAATTTCCGATACCTTCTCACAATTTAGATGAGATAAGGCCCACTCCATAACCTTACAGGAAAATGTAATCACACAGACGTCACAAATCTTGTCATGGACCCCATAAAAAAGTTCCGGCCTGATTAATGGTTCAGTCTTGTTATCAAAAGTTTCATGAATCATTGCATTTCCTCCTTATCATCCGTTTCTGCCACAATACAGTTAAGGACATTATGACGTACCGTCAAAGAAAACACAAGGGGCTGACCATTAAAAAACAGAACTATTTCCATTCAACCCAAATACTGCAATCTCACCTTTTTCCACATTGCCTATAATTATCCAAATTCACGGCCAATCACAATCCCTTTCGCGTCCGTTCCATGTCCGACATCCGGGGTAACTGCAATCGGCATATCCTCTCCCACAAATTCACGTACCAATGTTTCTATGGATGGCACATGCCCATTCTCCTGCATTTCCGTAAACGTTCCAAGTAAAATACCCGCTATCTTCCGAAAAGCGCCCATCTGCTCCAACTGGCATAAATATGTTTCCATCTGCGCAGGCCCTCCTCTGTAACTTTCAAGCAGCAATATTTTATCATTGAAATCCGGCATAAATTCCGTTCCTGCCAGTTTCAGAAAACACCTGATATTTCCTCCAATTACAATTCCATGCATCTCTTTCTGCTGTATAAAATGATATTGAATACGAAATAAATCGTTTCCACATCCGATCACTGAATTTTTAAAATCCAGAATCTGCCTTTCCCTGTGGTCATAAAGCAGATTCCTGATCTGATACAGCACCGACGATTTTCCCGTTTTCGCATATATCGCGTTGATCACAGTTGTCAGGTCACTATATCCCCAGAACATCTTCCTGCTGCCCGCTATCCTTTCATAATCCAGATAGGACAGAATTCCGTTTGCAATATCGCCTCCTGATATGTCAAATATTCCACTTATCTCATCATCCTCATAAAACTCCATAAGCGCACGTGCACGTTCTCCTGCCGGTTTCCCAAAAGCGCCTTCCGGTTCGTAAATGCAGTCGCTGAACACCGGCTGGATTCCTATGGATAGCAGCGTATCATTCAAAGATCTGACCTTTTCCCGGTTCTCTCTTTTCTGCCCGTTGGAACAGCAGACAATTCCTATTTTTATCCCGCATTCTTTCACTTTAATGAACCTCTTCATAATACAATTTCAAACAGATAATATCTGTATGATTTTATCATAGTTTTCCGGTTGATGGGGAAACGTACAGTCTGTACAGATTTTCAGTTTTCCTCCGTCTCTTTCCATATATTGCGGATTCCCCGGACAGTTTTCCCTCAAATACATTGGACAGTAGCAAAATAAACAATTAAAATCCACGAGTCCCTCATGGCAGGGAAAATACTGACACTCTTTATTTTCAAAAAAACGATACGAATTTTTCATTGCAGTTTCTCTTCCCACTCTGCTTCCCTGAATCCTACAAACACCATCTCATCGTCCACAAGAAGCGGGCGCTTCACAAGCATCCCATTTGTGGCAAGCAGCTTTAACTGATCTTCCTCACTCATAGCCGGAAGTTTCTCTTTTAACTGCATATTCTTATAGACCTGGCCGCTCGTATTGAAAAATTTTTTAAGCGGCAGTCCGCTCTTATCGTACCACTGCTTCAACTCATCATAGGAGGGGTTGGCCTCTGCGATATTCCGGTCTGTGTAAGTAATATCATGTGCATTTAACCATTTTTTTGCCTTTTGGCAGGTAGAACATTTCGGGTATTCGATAAATAACATTTTTCTATTCTCCACTTCTTACTTTAAATTTATTTGAACTTCTTATATTTCTTTGTACTCAGGCATGCTGTCAATCAGTTCCTGCGTCTTCATACTAACATGGATTATGGACAGCAAAAGATGAAACACATACTGTTCGTCTCCGTATTGATTCGGGTCATCCACAATGCCGCTCGCTTTATCCACTGTTACCGCGTAGCGTTCCATTACCCATTCGATTGCCGATTTTCCATTTACAACATACTCATACGCCTGCTCTGGAATATTACTGATCTGGATAGAGTCATTAAAAAGGATTGTATCTTTCAAAACTGCTTTTCCATCTTTCTTAAAGCGCATTTTTTCTACGGAGAAGTCAGGTTTATCCATCCGAATTTCTACTCCCAACGTTTGAGGAGCAACAGGCTGCTCATAGTGAACGTGTAATTCTGCTAACTCTCTGCCAATGCGAACATACTCAGAAAACCGATCCAGCATTGGAATTCGAGGCATTTCTTTGGAGAGGTTATCGCCATACAACTCGATGTACTTCCTGTTTTGCATGACAGCGTACAGATAGTAGAAAATATCCTCCTTCTGAACTTTGCTTCCATACATCTCGCGGAATTTTCCCAACGCCGCATCGGAAATGGCTGACCACTTTTTATAACGAATGGCGGGTTTCTCTTCGGTCCGGCTGTCCATAAAATCAAACATATGCATCTGAGTCACTGTTGGATTCTCATCAACACGGTCGTAGAAAAACATCGGCATACAAATTGAATGCTCCAAAAGATTCAGGTCCTGCATACAATCCGTCATCAAAACCGAAAACCCCTTTTTAAGAGGTGCGCCTGAGACACAGATCACAAGATTTTCATGCTCCGAATCAGGAAAAATGCGATCCCACCTGGAAGGCATTTCAATCATGCACTTATTATATGTTAAAATCTTTTTGCAATACGGACGGTATGCCGTCATACGTGTTTCTGTCTCAAGGGAAAGTTCCTCATTTTTGCAAAACTGTCTAAACAATCCACGTGACCAGCTAATCCTGGCAGGGTCATTGCTTCGAATATTTTGTAGATACGTTTCCTGTACTTTAGGTTCCGCACTGACGGTTCTTTCATCTACTCTTGCCTGAAATTCAGCATGACAGCGCAGTCGTTCCGCATTGTAAAACCGAATCATTTCCGCAGCATGTTTTGTTGCCATCTCAGCGGAAAAATTGTATACCCACACATCACGATTGGTGGAAATACCAGAGGAATAGTTGTCCATAAAAATACTGTGTCTCTCTCTTTTTTTCTTATCACCCAAAGCAATGAAATTCATAAACTCCGGGTTCCTCTGATTGACCCAGTCGTGATTGTCATTCGGTCGCAGTGATTTCCAGGGTATGTGTTTCATACTGCCAAAGTTTGAAATAATGGAAAGCTTTTGTTCTCTGGTCAGATAGTCTCCGATATCATAGTAGCGTACATATCCGTCTTTTCGTATACCTTTCTTTTTCACAAGAATCGTGATGGCAACAGGAGTACGTGAGCCGGAGCCAAATATCTTCCCACCTTCTTTTCTGGAGCGTTCTCCTGAAGTTCTCTGATTTCCTCTTAAATTGAAGCAATATACAGAGTTAAAATCCTCAAGCAGGCATTCTCTGAAACCGTCCAGCGCCACACTGTCCAGATAAGCGCCATTACTGACAAAGCCAATCACTCCATTATCTCCCAACCGATCTGTCGCCCAGCGAAAAGCCCTGATATAAGTATCATATGCATTTCTTGTAAGTGTGGCTTTGGATTTTTCAACATAAGTAGCAGCCAGAGATTTATCCAAATGCGGGTAGGAAACATTTTGGTTGTTATCGTTTCCGGATTTCTGACCGACCGAATAGGGAGGATTCCCGATAATTACAGTAATAGGAGCCTCTAACTGCTTTGTTGCCCTGGCAGTATTGGCAGAAAACAGCATATTCGATGGAGAAACTGTAGAGCCGGAACCATCATCCTGAATAGATTCCGACAGGGCGAACGTATCTGCTAAGACGATACCTTCAAACGGTGTATACTCTGTACTTTGCATCAAATCATGGAAGGTTTCCTCAATGTTGATCGCAGCAATATAGTACGCCAGCAGAACAATTTCATTCGCATGTAATTCATTTGTGTATTTATAGAGAAATTTATCCGGCGAAATTAAACCGCTCCGTAACAGCCGCACAATAAAAGTACCCGTCCCGGTAAACGGGTCTAAAATATGTACGCCATCATCATTGATGCTGCGATGGAACTTTTCGTTGAGAACCATTTCTACACTATTCAAAATAAAATCAACCACTTCGATAGGCGTATAGACAATTCCCAGTTTTGCAACCTGCTTTGGAAGTGCATTCTTAAAAAACTGTTCGTATAATTCAATGATGATTTTTTGTTTGCCCTCAGCATTGTCAATTCCTTTTGCCCGTTCCTGAACGCTTAAATAAAATTTGTCAAGCGTTTCCTGCTCTTTATCCAGAGCCTTTTCATCCAAAATTTCCAGCATATCCTGCATGATAACAGAAACCGGATTGCTTTTGATGAATTCATAATCCTCAAAGAGTGCATCGAAAACAGGGCGAGTAATCATATGTTCGGCCAACATCTCAACAGCATCTTTCTCTTTGATAGATGAATTCAGATTCTTCTGGAGCGCTTTTAGAAATTCTTTGAATTTCGGGCTGATTTCCGGCTTTTTAATCAGCAATCTGATTTCTTCAATATGGCGGTTTGCAATATCCGCGATATCCTTCGCCCAGGTTTCCCAATATCGGCGGGAGCCACATTTCTTTACGATTTTGGCATAAATGCTGTTTTTCCACTTTTGGAGATCATCCAGGTTGAGGCTGAGCTGTGTATAGGATTCGTTACCTCCATTATCTATATCCCCATTGTCAGGTCCGGTGACACCGATGATTTGAATATTATCGGGCTTTTTGCGGTTCAAATCGATTTTATTGATCGTATTATTAAAACGGTCATCATGCGCTCTCAGAGCCTGCAAAACATCCCAGACTATTTTGTATCGCTGGTTATCGGATAATGCTTCCTCGGGTTCCATTCCGGCTGGGATTCCAATAGGCAGGATAATATACCCATATTTTTTACCATCCACTTTACGCATAACACGTCCGACAGACTGAATAATATCGACAATAGAATTTCTTGGATTTAAGAAAATAACAGCATCCAAAGCCGGAACATCAATTCCTTCAGACAGGCACCGTGCATTGGACAGCACACGGCAGCGTCCTTCAGAGGCGTTTTGTTTCAGCCAGTCAATTCGATCTTTTCTGAATAAGGCGTTGTCTGTTCCGTCCACATGATCCAGTTCTACAGATACAACACTGCTGTCATGCCCATATAACTTTAATTCATCCTGGATTTCCCGGAACATGGCTACAAACTTTTTTGAAGCCGAGATGCTGCTGTTAAATGCCACTGCTCGTTTCATCGGTGCAGGATCGTTGGCAAAGTAGTTCTCCTCCCCTTCAAAAACTGTACGTTTTGACAATCCATTCAAACATCCCATTATTTTAACAGCGTCTTCAAGAATCAACTCACTGCTTGAATCAGTAAGCAAGTTCTGCAAAGTCCTGCTGACATAATTTTCATCAACAGCCAGAACAATCACTTTATAATCAGAAAGCAGCCCTAAAGAAACTGCCTCAGAAAATCCCAAACGGTAAAACTCTTTTCCGTAGATTTCTTCATCATCCATAGAACACAAAACGGCACTCTTCTCACTGGCTTTCGCTTTGCTTTCATCTCTGTAAATTCTCGGAGTTGCCGTCATGTAAAGGCGCTTTTTGCCTCTGATAAAATCATTGTTATGTATTTTTACAAAATCGCTCTCGTCTTCTCCGGCAAGAGTGACCCCGGTCGTGCGATGTGCCTCGTCACAAATAATAAGATCAAACGCTAATCCGGTTTGCTCTTGAAACTTTGAAATTACATCAATCGATTGGTAGGTGGAGAAAAATAGTTTTAATCCGGTTTCAGACCAGCCAAACTGATAGTATGAGATTAAACGCTCAGCGTCCGTTGTCGCCGGAATAATCGTGTCCGAAACATGCGCCCCGCCATCAGACATTCTGCTTGCCTTAGGGTCTGAACAGACAGCAAAGACTCTATAATCATATTTGCATTGAGCAGACCACTCTAACAGCGTTTGATTGAGCAGCGAGATAGACGGAACAAGAAAGAGTATATTACCTGTTCCGTTTGTGAGCGCTTCTGCAATTTTCAGTGATGTAAACGTTTTTCCTGTACCACACGCCATAATCAGTTTTCCACGGTCAACAGAAGAAAATCCTTCTAAAACCGATTCGATAGCTTTCATTTGGTGTGGAAGCTCATGTTTTCGTCCGTCGCGCTTCATCCCGTTAATATTAGTCAGAGAAAAGGACTCCCAGTCGATGCCGGAATCTTTCAGGTCTTTTAATCTTATACGGGTGACGGGAGGTAACTGGCCTTCTATCGTTTCTTCTGCTGTAGAAGTCCATTTATCGGTTGTAGACACAATCATCCGGTCAGAATATCGAATTGGTCTGCCCGCAATGAAAAACGCTTTACCAGAAGCCGATAAAAAAGTATCGACATCCGACTTGGACACCGGATTATTTTCATCGTAGAACTTGCACTGAATAGCACAATACTCATCACAGTTTCTCTTCTTTGCTACAATATCAATGCCTGTATCATGCTTCCCCCCATTATAGGGGAATTCACTCCACAACCATACTGTTTCAAACATTTCCAGATAAAGCGGGCTAGTCAGGAAATATTTTTTCATAAGCAATTCAAAAAAAGTTCCCTGCTGTGATTTATTCTGACTCAAATTCTTAAAGTCGAGCAATAGCTGCTCAAAACCATTCATATTAATCCCCCATTCTTGCTCAACCTGCGAATTTGAGCGCAAGCATAAACTTGACGATTGAAAAAACGGAATTTTTCAATCTACTCCTACTATTAGTATTGTCACAGCCATTCTTTACCTTTTCTACAGGTTAAGCTATGCTTTTTTAAGATACTGTGGATTTGCATTTACATCTTTTTTATTTTCACAATTATAAATTTAAAACATTTCCGCAAAAATTGTAGCTCTCACTTTAAAATCACTCTATATTTACATACTCATAAAAAGCAAAAATTTTAGATTAATTAATTTTTATACTTTGTAAATAAAAATTAACTCTTTGTATCTCCCCTCCGCACACATCAACCACCACCAAAACCTCCAAATACTTCTTCATCATCTACAAATAGAATATGCTTATAAAATTACCTAAAACAAAGCACTTCTAGATATGTTTTCGTTACATTCCCACTACATATTCTACATGTCACGAATGTGCAATTTAAATGTACAACCCTTGATTTTCCATTATATTTTTCACAATATATCCATTATACCATTTTTTTGAGCTCCATTATTAGAGCAGTATATTTTCTAAAATAGTCCCGGCCTTCTTTTGCCGTTATTTCCAAATTTTCATAATCAATATCCTGCTTCGCTAAATCATGAGTTACATCATTTCTTTTGTTTCGCCAAATTTGTATTTTATCTATTAATCCCGAATCTAAAAACTCTTTTTGCAACCATGTTGTCAGTTCATCCGAACTACATTTGCAGGGCATCACGGATATTTTTTTATTCATTACATAATCCTTAAAATAGGTTAGACATTGAAATATCTTATCACCATTTTTTCGTGGTATGTTAAGTCGTTCTAATAGCTTATATGTCCGTTCTTCAAATAACGAATACGTCAATGCCATAGCCTCAATATAGTAGTTATCATCAAGTGCTTTATCAATTTTTCCCACTAGAAATTCAAATCTTTTGCCTTTTTGATCCAATCGTGCCATATCACATCTCCTTGCATTCCTATTTCACTTATGTTATTATATATTTGCATAAGGATTAGGTTCGATGTCTGTCCTCATGCTAATAAAGAGAAGCTGTTTCATCTTCTCTTTATTATTTTTACCTTCTCTATGAAATAATTCAGCGCTTACTTAAAACATTTTAATTTCTCTCTATACCTCCTTATTTATTTTGCACAAAAAAGCCTGATCGATTTGCAAGCTACCACTATCTTCGCCTGCAATTAAAAAGTCAAATGCTACTTGCTTCAATCTGTCATTCTGTGTTACATTCATTGTTAGAAACCTCCGTATGATTTGGTATTTTTCATCCGACTAAGATGATACTTCTGTCATACTACGAGGTTTGTTTTTATTCTATTGGCGTTATTTCCGAATTACAGGAATGTCCCTTCGACTTATATTTTATATCAATTTAGTATAAATTGGAAGAAGCAAGATTTGCATTCTGCTTCTTCCAACCAACTATACATTATTATTTTATTTTGCAAACCATAAAGGTTGGGCGTTGTCCGTAAACCCAAAAGCCCAAATGGGTGTATGTTTCTTGTCATTCTTTCCAATACCAGTTTTTCAACAATGTTTTCATATTTAAATAACATCTCTCGGAAAGTTATTTTTATAAATATCATCATATATATTATTTACTTTCGATCTCCTTGCAAAACATTATAAATAAACCCAAATTGTCAATATTATTTTGTAATGAAATCATTGCATCATCACGCTTATTTTGATATATAATTTAGCATGAAACAAAGCGCATCTGTCCTTTATCTTGTAATCAAATCATTTATTACTGCATATTGTGTCGATTTTTCATTTGAAAAACCTGTAGCCTTGCCTTCTCCTTTTATTTAAAAGATTTATAAGTCTTTCCATTCGTGTTTAAGTTGAAATCCTCTTACCTTATCAAGCCGTTGTAATGCTGCTCTATTTACATCAACTATGTCTTTAAAACTTCTTGCCTGCGCATACACGCCATTTTTTTCCATATATTCAATTCTACGCATGGCCATTTCCAGCATTACCTCATTAGCAGCCACTGTGTCTTGATAAGTTTCCCTACTTACATTTTGTACCTGTATTTTTACACAATGAATATAATGTTTAAATGCCATTGTTTCATTAAATGCAGTTGCAGATGGCAATGCACCTGCAAATAGCAAATCAACAAATCCCTTATCCATATCCTTCGTAGGTTTCATTTGTTGTAACACTCCTGCATTATATGCAACGTCCAAAAATCCCATTTTATATTCTGACATTGCAGCAGGATAATAATACCAAATACTCTTTCTTTGTATCACATCATCTTTTTCAAACTTATTAAAAAAATGTCTGACATTTAAATAAGTGCCAGTAGCCATTCCATCTACCCCAGCCGCTGATAAACAAAGTAATTGATGATTTCCATAACCCATTATTACTTTTTTTCCACTCAACTTTATAGCCGCACATATTTGTAATAAATTAGATAACCACATCGGCGTGTCCACTAAGTACTTTTTTTGGGGTTGATATGCAACAATATAAAAACCATCCACTTCATACTTCTCTATTTCTTCAATAATCCTTTCTATTTCCATCTCTTTTTGTAACAACAAATTCTCTGGAAAAGCCAGTGTTAAGATGTATCTTTTACCAATCACATACTTCTTTGTAGCATTTATTAACTTTTCGCACTGTTTTCTCCATCGATTTATCCAGCCTTCATCATATTCATACATAGCAGAAGGAATAATAAAGCTATTACATCCTGCAATATCATTATACTCTAATATTGCTTGTATAAGTTCTTCTTCGAATGTATTGTTTCCTTCTAATTTTGTTCCAAATGAAGCATCCCAATACTTATACTTTAACAAGCCAGGATGATTTGATTTCGGATAATAAAATTGTGGATCAAACAAAGTCTTTACTCCTGCTTTGTCAAATCCACCTTTCCATGTACGTAATTGTTCCGGTGAAATATCTCTAGGGCTCAAAATCACAGTTGTGCCCTTCCATTCTCTACTTAAGTCTATTGCAATTTGTTTCATTCCATGTCCAAATTGTAAATACAAATCCATCTATTTCACCTCTCTATCTCTCTTCTTACACTATAAAACCACTCTAACGCTTTCTTCGCTGTACGAGGTCTTCTTGTTACATGTTTTTGCATAAACGTCTGAATCAATCCCATAAACTGCATATCTGTATCACCATCAACAACAACGCTTTGTGGTACAACCGTTACCGTATTATACCAAATCTCATTAATATTTAGTTCATCTCCTCTTACAAATGGATGCTTTCCTGTTATAGCCTCAAAAACTACTACTCCTAATGAAAACAAATCTGCTCTACTATCAATATCTTTTTTACTATATTGAAATAATTCAGGTGCACCATACCCCGGCGTATGTGGTCCCATTTGCACTTCTGTCATAGTCAAAGAATTCATATTTAATGCTCTTGCTATGCCAAAATCAATTAAATACCACTTTTCAATACTGTTTCTCACTATATTATCTGGCTTAATATCTCTATGAACAATTTCTTTTTCTTCCATCTGCACAATTATTTTTAGAAGTTGTTCTGTTAAATTCATGGCATCTTTTAAAGATAATTTTCCCTGTCCTAATACTTTTTTCAGACTATCTCCATCAATATATTCTTCCAAAAGATATATACCATTTTGATTCCCAATTTGATAATCTTTAACTTCCAAAACTCTTGGAACATTATTAAAATTATTTTCTGTCACTATCGCTATTTCACGTTTTACTCGTTCGCTTTGGCCTTCCACAATTTTTAAAATAACCACCCCATAAGTTTTATGTTTTATCAACAATACTTGCTTTTGACCACTTGGAGGATATTTCTTTAAAATATCTTCAACACAGAAATATTCAATAATATTTTCATCAGATAACATCGACCTTTTCCTCTCCAGAATATAATATTCTTCCTACCCATTCATTAAATAAAATGGAATTAAAACTCAAAGGTATAGGATTTCTTCTTGCTTCCTTTATTGTATTAAAAGAATTCCCTTCTTTTATATACACGCCAATTCCAAATTTCTTAAATTTATTTAAAACTTCCCTTTTAGGTTTTGATTTAGCAATTGAAAGGGCATAACTTTCCGATGCGAAGTTTTTATTAATTAAACTTTGTTGCAAAACTTGTTCCCATCGATTTAACTTAGCTTCTACAGCTTCTATCTTATGTGTTGTTATCTTTTTCTCATCCACTAACATCCATCGCTTATTTTCACGTTTTATTAATTTGGAATCATATAATCTTTCAATGCACCCCCCTGCTTCCTTCCAAGTAATGCCTAATTGGACAACCAAATCACTAAAATCCAATCCTCCTGTCATGTATATATGATACAGTATTTTAATTTCTTGTTTACCAATTTCATTTCGAGCATCATTCCAATCAATATAATCTTCTGGATTATACTCAACAAATACTATATCTGGATATGCATTAGCTACTTGTGCTTCCAAAAAAATTGCTAATTTTTTATCATCAGTCGGAATAAAACTTTCTTTTCGATAATTTATATATTCCTTTACCAACTCTATTTCATCTCCATCAGTAATAGTTCTGTTTCTGATACCTAAATTATGATAATTATTATATATCTCAATAATATTCTGCATAATTACACCACCAACATTAATAATTTTTATTAAAATAATAATAACACGCACAACTATATTACGCAATTTTACTATGAACTATTTTGCAATAATTTTCAACTCCCCATCCTTCCTTGCCAAAATTCTGTTACTGCCAAGTAATCATTGACAACCTTCTTCATACATCACTTATCCAATATCACAAACCTGTTCAAAATACCATTACTGACTTTATGCTGGTCACTATCCTGCCATTGCTAACAGTTTCCTCCAGTCTCCGCTTATCTTCCTTTCCAAGCCAACCATGTGTCCCATTTCCAGGTAAGCACGTCCCTGACCGTCTTTTTTCGGTGCCTTCGTTGACTGTTAATGACACTTTGATTTTTCACATTTTTGACGCTTAAATTCTGCATTTTTAGGCAAAAAATAACAGCTTGCCTCAAAAATGTATTTACAATCATGTTGGTACTGGACATCATCTCCCTTTGTTCCTTTAGTCGGTAGATATCGTCCTTTATGCTAGTAACTTGGCAATGATGCAATACCTGTCTAAGATTGCAGAGGCAATCGTTATGTCTAAAAACATTTTGTTCTACATTAAAAATATTGTATTCTTTTCATACTCTTGCCTATCAGCTGAAAGAATGAATCAGCTCCCTGTATGTCCATAGGAAGGTATCCTATTTCATCAATAATCAATACCTTAATCCTTATGCATAGTTTTTAAGTATCTCCTGCAGTCTGTTTTCGTAATGGGCTTTAATCAGCTGTGTTATCAGGTTGTGACAGTTGGTATAATAAGTTGAGTATCTATGCTGTACAATTATCATGCCAGGGGATACTGCAAGATGGGTTTTCCCTACGCTCGGTATTCCTAAAAATACTACATTCTCTTTATTTTCACCAAAACGCAATGTTGCCAGTTCCATAATCTGTTCTTTGTTGATGCTTGGCTGAAAGTCAAACTGCTCCAAAAGGACCGTCGGGAAATAGCTGGCTCTATGCAATATTCTTATTTAACCGTATTCCCATTGAAACATACGTTTCACCTAGATATTCTTATTTGTCAATGCCATACCATCTTTTTTGATAAAAGGAAACCGCATGATGATTATTTTTAAATACCCTTATATCCTTGTTCCTCTGCCCTTGATTTCAAATATCCCTGCCATATCCACATCTGCCGTATCTCCAAAAGATAACGTTACCAACACTCATTTTTTTCTCCTATATATCGTTTTTCCATTCATTTCCCAACCACTGTCACACGCAGATTTCTCACTTCAATCCATCTTTCCTGCCTGCATTTCGGGCAGTAGAGAGGATAATTTATCAGAATAGTCCTCCCCAATTCTGCTGTGAGTTTTGCTGCCTCAGACAGGGCATAATATTTATTCTGTCTGCTTCAATTTCCTGCCTTTCTTTCAAAAATAATGGTATTGTTTCCGATGCCTGCATATCAGATATACCGTCAGCATAAACGTAAAAAGCTCCGCAAGCGGAACAGCAAGCCATACGCCTGTTACTTCTAAAAGTCTCGGCAATGCCAAAAGGAACACCGTAATAAACCCAAACGTCCGCAGGAAAGATATGGCTGCTGATGCTTTCCCATTGGATAATGCCGTAAATAAAGCGGATGAAAAAATATTGCATCCAGAGACCAGAAAGCTGAATGAAAAAATGAGAAACCCATTCTTTGTAATCTCAAAAACATTCCTGCTGTTCTCCGCAAATACCTTTGCAATGCTTTCCCCGCCAGAACAGCAAGCACTAAGCCTAATGTCGGCTTCCCCGCCGTCACAAACAGATTCTGATATAGCACCTGCATCATGTTAAAGGCGGCGAAAATGAGCTGTATGGTCAGATAATCCCTGCAATACGGGAACAATATTTCACTTGCCCCCAATCCCCAGATGATCTCATCCAAAAAGACAAGCCCTGCCGCTGTAATCAGCAGACCAATAACCGCCCCTGCCACGACAATCCGTGTAAAATTGCTTCTGGCTTCCTCTATGTTTCCATTCCCCATTTTCTTTGCAACGACTGCACTGCCTCCTGTCGCCAACATCGTTCCCAGACCGACAATCAGATTGATGACGGGGCAGACGATATTGATGGACGACAGGGCGTTCGTGTCTACAAACCGTGCTACGAAAATCGTATCTACAATAGTGTATAATCCCATAAACAGCATCATCACCATGCTTGGGAAAGCAAATCGGATAAGGGATACGGCGTTAAAGTTCTCCGCTAACGGGTTTTTCTGTGTCTCGGTCATTCCTTGTTTCCTCCTTGTTTTTCGGCGGAAGCGCGAAACGCTGTGTCGGATACCCATATTCCACAAGCAGTTCCCGTTCTGCAAATCCAAGACGGCGGTATTCTTCCCGCCAGCCCGTATCTGCCTTATCGCCTGCACGGTATGTCGTCAACGTAATCTCTTTCCCGTAAATCAATTCCTCTGCCAGCTTATCAAGGAACAGCTTTGTAATGCCGAGATGCCGATACTGCGGATGGACAGCCAGAAAGTCTATGCTGCCTGTGTCTTGCGAAAATCCCATCACGCCAATAGCCATATCGTCATCCCGCAAAATCAGAGCCTTTTTATTAGCGATATACTGGTGCAGGTTTGCGGCGTAATCTTCCCCATCCAAACATGGATAGCCGTCAATTGTAAAGTTTACCAGTTCCATTCAGTCATCCACATCTGCGGGCACGGCAAATTTTATATTATCTTTTGTCAAATCCATTCTTACAGGCTCCTCCTTCAGATAGATTTCAAGTTGTAACGGGTAGAAATTTTCCGTTTCCCGAAATTCCGCTGGGGAAGCCTTATACATCGCCTTAAAAATATCCGTAAATGCCTGCCGGCTCTCATACCCGCTCATAAGGGCAATCTCGATAATCGGTTTTGCAGAAAACACCAGAAGTTTTGCCGCTTCTGTAAGCTGCCGCCGTTTTGCGTAGTCATGGATAGTCAAGCCAACGGTCTTTGTAAAAATCCGATGCAAGTGATATTTGGAATAGTGCAGTGCCGATGCCACCATATCTAAATCCATCTTTTCATACAGATGTTCTTCGATATAGCAGATAGCCTGTGAAACAATGCGTACTGTCTGACCTTGCATTTTGCTCCCTCCTTTCTTCATTCCGCCCACGCTTTATGGACATAGAGGTACACCCTTGTGGTGTTTCCTCGTTTTTGCCCGCACTTTTTAAGCATTATGATATGCCAATGCGGGGGTTCAATGAAATATTGTAGCACAAGGAGTTTTCTATCTTTTCATCATTCTTGCTATATTTTAAATCATCTACATTTACAGCAGTTCTTCTTTCAATGCCCTTATCCATTCTTCGATTGCCTGCACCAACAAAAACTGCTGCTGTAAAACCGCCATACCTGTGCCAGGAATATCGGGGACATTTTCTTTTAAATCTATGTTCTCCTTAAGATAGGATTTCAGTCCCATGCTGAAGCTCTTAGGGGCAACCGACAGCATCCTGCCTTATGCCGCCACATATGCAAGGCTCTGCATTGTTTCCTGCCGTGCCAGTCAACATGCCAGCCCTTGTTTATTTAATATGGCAAATCCCCAGGAAACTTCTGTTTTCTCAAAAGGCACGGTATCCCCCCTTTTCATTCTCAAACTCCTTTAGATCATCTAATTGCAGGCATTGATATGTATCCCTTAACTGCATTTTGCACTTTTCTACTTTTTCATTTACCCACTTATCAAGATTTCCCTCTATAGCCGTATTGTTTGGAACATGTCCACCGTACTGCCGGAAAATCTGCTAATCGACTTGATAATAATACAATCAATTTGCATACTGCTATATCAAAAAAGACATTATCGTGTTTCTCATACCTAAATGATTGCACACTAATGTCTTCCCTTTATACTTTTATTGCTTTTTGTTCGGCTTCTTCCTTAATGTGTCAGCTCAGCACCTCTTATTTGCAACAAGACCGTACTTTCAACATATGTCAGAGCTACTATGTAAACACAATTTTTCAGCCTCGGCACTCGTATAGGAACACCATTCTGTATTATTACTTCTTCGCTCTTTTCTTTACTGTACTATGTAAGTTTTTAATGCTTTCTAAATATTCTTCTTCAACTGGTGATAAGTTCTCAACTTGATATTTTTTATATTCTTCTGTTGCTTTTTCGATTGCCTGTGCATGGCTGATTGTACCTGCTCCCTGCAATAGTTTTTCTCCAGTCGTTTTCAATACATTATCAAGATGCTCTATATAATCAGACATATACATAGGATTATGGCGTATTGCCTGAATTTCTGCGAAATCAAAATATCCTGATACAATATTATTTAAAATCTTCAATTCTTCCTCATTTAGATAATTCTTTGCACTACTGATATCTTTTAATGTTGGAAAATCACCCGAAAAATTTTTAAGTCCCATAAACGGCTGTTCCGCATTTACACGTTTATATATTACTTCTGCCGCCGTATGCCCATGTGCTGCGTAATGTAACTTATTTTGAACCATTTTAAAAAACGCAATAGACTCACTACTTTTGGGATTATAATCCACACTGGTAACATAAAGGTCAAGCACCTGCCGGTACATCACTTTTTCTGATGAGCAAATATCCCGTATACGGTCTAATAACTCTTTCCAGTAATTTCCGCCACCAAGATTTTTCAATCGCTCATCATCCATCATAAAACCTTTTATCATATACTCTTTCAAATGTTCTGTCGTCCAGCGCCGAAATTGCGTAGCAATCAAAGATTTCACACGATATCCAAGAGAAATTATCATATCAAGATTATATATGGGTAATATTATAATTCTTGCCAGCAGCGCCAGTTGTTCGGAATTTCCGAACAACTAAAGTCTCCTCCAATTCTCCCTCTTCAAAAATATGTTTAATATGCTCGCTGATATTAGATTTACTTGTCTGATACAACTCACATAATTGAGCCTGTGTAAGCCAAACCGTTTCATCCTGAAAATTAACGTCTATTTTTGTATTTCCATCTTCTGTCTGGTATATGATAATTTCACTCTGAACTTCTTTTTTATTGTTCTCCATATGCTTACTCCTTCAAAAATTTAATTTCTCATCCCTATGTAACAGCTACCATCTCAAGCAATTATCCTTCCATTAATTTCCTGCTAATTTCACACCCACATCGGATTTCTTTCCTCTCCACACATATAATGCAGTCCTCCTCAGCAGTCGTAATTCTATACGCCTGTCCATCTACAAACAGCTTTTTGTTCTTCAGTCATTGATGTCATATGTCTGCATATTATTTCTATTAAGCTGCTATCATATTGAGACAAATTTATTCCAAACGCTGAAACAAAATCTTTTACCGCTATTCCATTTTTTCAAAATCCTCTATATATTTTTGAAAGAAAGTTTTTATCCAATTGAAAATATGCTGCCATACTTTCAATACTTTTCTTTCTTGGATCATCAAAAAAATTGATTACTATTTTCTCCCTCATGCTTTCCCTTCTGCAACTAATTTCTGATATAACTTGTAAATAGGCCATTCACTAAAAAAGTCTTTTGCATCCTTTGATAGCATTCCATAATATTTCACAGCCTCTGTTCTATTCTCTAAAAGTATATTCTTTGCACAAAGCAGCTGTAAGTTATCACTTTCAATAGTTTCCAATACGGATTTATCATCTTCATCCAGATGCCCCTGCCGACTCTTTATCTGCAGCTCATTTATTAAATAGTTTTCATTCTCTCCTAACGTATCCTTCAGCTTTTTCAGAGTATATAGCGCAATCTTTAACATCTCTGAATCTTTGTTCTCATCATATACTTGTATCAGTTTAAGTGCCGAACAGTTCAATGTTTCTGAAGTTTCCACATTAATCACCGCAGTATCAATCTGCTCATAAAAGTATTCGTATTTATATTCATATAAATTTGCTAACACATGCACATCTACACAGGAATGTAGCGGTACCCCTAAATAATTTTCGTTGCAGTCACAAATAGAAGCAAAATATTTCTTTGTATAAATAGCATTAAATAATCTATTTTCACCTCCATCTCTGTTTACAAAAACGACCACAGGCACATATTTGTCATCAACTTTCCAGTTAAAAATATGTACATTCTCCGTAAAAGAACCATTCCTTTGTCCCTTCCTTACAGCTATCAATTGCACAAATGCCTTAATAGTTTCTTCTGATATTTCCTTAAAGGGCTTATTATACGTAAACTCTATCATAGATAATGTATCATCCAAATCAATAAAAAATTGCAGCTTTTCTTTAAATCCGTTTTCATTCTCTATATCTCTATATGGGAAGATTGTGTCAGCTGTTTTAAAACCTGAATACTTCATAACATCTAGCAAAAATTCTGCATCATTCCTAAGTGTTCTGATCCCCGTTAGTGGATTAAATTTTAATCTGCTTTCTTTCATATTAATGGATAAATTATCACTGGGAATAAAAGTAATTTCTTCCTCTGAACTTATCCGAACCTTATACTCCTCATAATATTTTTTATCATTAACATAAACTCCTCTGTTAATCTCTTTCAGTAGGAAATGTAAAATATCTTCATGCCATTCCAGAGGAACTTGAAATGGACTCCCTTCAATAGTCCCATAAAAACTTACATCGCCATCGCCAAGTCTCTTCATGAACTCGATATCATTATTAACACCAACAGCGCTCGCGGTTATCGAAGTCACTTTCCTAAAATCCCCAAACTTTATAGCATTTTGGACAAGCTGTTCATGTCCAAATCCCTGTTTTTTACTTTCATTACTAAACTGCTTAACTATCACATAAATAGTATCCGACGATTTTTCTATTCTTGTAAATGTAACATTAATGGTCTTCTTGTTTCCTTTATATTCCGCTTTTTCTAAATAGAATTTCAATTTTACAGGAAGTAAGGACGCATGAAAAATCTCCCTTTCTTTACCATTCTCAGACATAAAAACTTCAAAAAATAAAACTCCTCTATCTTGAAAATATACTGCTAAATCTTCCAAATCTACAGAATATGTAATTTTATGCTCACCTATATATTTTCTATTTTCATCTACATGCCCTTTAATTTGAACCGGAACCTTATCATCATAATTTCTTTTGTCCTGAGTCCCATTTATGTCTTTATATATCCAAATATACCCATCCCAACTCATTTCCTTATCCATAGAATGGAACTCATGCCCCATTGTCGCATGATCATCTATAATATTACGCAGCGCACCAAGTGCTCTGTCTTCAATTTTATTATTAGATGGCATCGACATATGCTACACCTCTCCCCACTCATTACACTTATAACTTGTCCTTTTTATCTGCTATCCAAATACCCACTATATGCCAAATAATTATGATATATTGCAAAAAACCCCCAATTCTTTTAACGAGGCCGCTGAAAAAGTAGATATCACCGCCTATATTTGGTATAATGTAATTATTCAATACAGGCGGTGGTATTATGGTTGAGCAACAACAGAAGTTGGTATTAAGTCCCTACATGGAAATATATGAATTAGTCGTTCCAAAAGACAACCTGCTCCGACAGATAAAAGAACTGGTAGATTTTGGGTTTATTTATGAAGAGCTTATTGATAAATATTGTCTTGATAATGGACGCAATGC
>RAZD01000014.1 GCA_003612525.1 bacterium C-53
AAGGTGGAAAATATCAATTTCGGGTGGCTCTCAAGCGGGAAACTGGTGGCTCCCAAGGAGGATAATATTCAATGCCGTCAATCACATCCCCGTTGAGCTTTCCCTCCTTATCCAGCTCCCGGAGCCGTTTTGCCTGGGCTACCGAGGGGGAGGACTGCTCGCCGTCAATGGAAACGGCAACAAGCCTCTGGTTTTTCGGTTTAATGTAGGACAGCTCCACGGCGGGCATAAAGCCAAGCCCTTTCTCGTCCACCTTGTTCAAGAGCTCCGGGACAAGGGAGTTCAGCCGGATATAGCGCATGACTTTTTTATAGTTCATGCCGTTGTTTTCCCCGACAATCTCAACGGAGCGTTTTCCGATGTCCCCCTCGGCCACGCCGTCCAGACGGCCTCCCTGGTGCTTGATGGCCTCCACTTCCAGATCCAAAAGTTTTGCAAGCTCGCTGGGCAGGGGCTCCCCACGCTGTTTGTTGCTGTTTTTCATTTCCCGGACAGCTTCGATGTCCGTCATGCTGCGGACGATACAGGGGAGCTCCTTTAGCCCGGCCAGCTCACTTCCACGGTGGCGGCGGTGGCCCGCCACAATCTCATAACCGTTGCCGTCCTTTTCCGGGCGGACGGTGGCGGGGGTCATAACGCCATGCTCCTTGATCGTCCCCACCAGCTCGGCCATTTTTTCATCGTCCTTTACCTGGAACGGGTGATCCCGGAAAGTATGGAACGCATGGAGATCGGAAAGTTTCAAATAAACCAGCTTTCCCTCGTCAATGGGACGGGGCGGGGCGGCGGGCTCGGGAGCAGGCGGCTCCGGGACAGCGGCCTCCCGGACGGGAGCACCCTTTGGGGCATCCGGGGCTTTGCCGTCACTTCGGGACACTTTGTCTCGTTTGGGCGGCTTTGCCTTTCCGGAGGCCGTTTTATCCTCCTTGGGCGGGCGGCCCTTGCGTGGCTTTGTTTCCTCCTTGCCAGCGGGCCCCGCTTTTTCTTCTTTGGGCGGACGGCCACGCCGGGGTGTTTTCGGCTTATCGCTGCCAGCGGCGGGAATTTCCTCCTTTCCGTCTTTACCCGCCGCCTCCTTTTCCACCTGGGCCCGGGCCGCCTGCCGCTTTTCGCCCATCAGCTCATTGATCTTGTCAAAGGACACCACCACATCGCCGGGAGCGGGCTGGGCAGGCCCGGCCTGTTCCTGCTTGGGCGTGGGTGCGGCGGCCTGTTCGGGAGCCGGGGCCTGGGGCTGGTCTGCCGCAACAGGCTCGGGAGCCTCCGGGAGTTTTTCACTGCCGGGGCCTGTGTTCAGTTTTTCATCAGCCATTCACTAACCTCCTTTTTGTGAAAGTTGCATAAATTTAGGGGCTAAATTTCTGTAATTATTTTTTGCCTCCTTTCCGCCTATCCACGCAAAAAAGCCGCCCGTTTTTTCATGCCGGACGGCTTTTAGCGTAATGTGATAGATCAAATATTATTTTTTGTGGTTGGTAGGCTTTGAAAAGCCTTGTATTTACAGTGTTCTTATTAAGAAACAATCATAGGAATACTTATCTCCGAACCGTTACTCACATCACATTCTATTTTATCTGTCTGTAAAATAAATTGAAACATATCCTTCACTTTTGTAATACTTTCCATATTTTAACCTCATAATATCTCAAAATGTTTGAAGGCATCCTTTATCGTTTCCACTTTTTCCGCTGTCATATGTTTTCTCGGCTGTTTCAATTACTCTACCGCGTTAGGCGCATCAGACATTGGCTATCCCAAATTTATCTTTATCTCTGCGATATACATTTTGAAACCATAATTCACTTCTATGTACTCTTTAGTCATTTTGTAAGTTACACGCTCCTTCGTCTTACACACTTTGGCTCTCTTGGAGATATTTATGAAGCGGCACTTTACCCTTACACTCATAAAACTTTACTTTTACGTTGATTACGCCGTCAGGTTTTCGTAAGATGGTAATACAACTGTCTTATCTGGTGTCATTCTGACAGCTCCATTTCTAACTTAGTCAAAATTTCACTATGAATACTTCGTAATATCATATGGGCTATATCTGTGTCAATATTTTTGGTGAATTTTTTAGTATTTCCTGTGGCCGGAAATTTTATACGCTTATTTTTATATGGGTATACAAAAACTCATTATGTTTAAAAGTTGGGTATTGTTGATTTGTCCCATTTATCAAAAAGTTTCAAAAACAGAAAATCATTGATAATCTTAATCTATCTGTACCGGAGGGAAGCGTCTTTGGTTTCATAGGAAAAAACGGAGCCGGAAAAACAACGACCATGAAAATGATATTGGGGCTGTTGCAACCCGACAACGGAGAAATCCATATCTACAATGAGCCTGTTTGCTTTGGCCAGACAAGGACAAATCAATATATCGGATATTTGCCGGACGTCCCGGAATTTTATAACTATATGACCCCCATACAGTATCTAAGACTATAAGGAGAAGTCATTGGTCTATCAAAAGCCGAAATATCCAAAAAAGTGAAGAACTCCTCTCCCTTGTCGGCTTAAGCGGTGTAACAAAACAAATCAGCGAATTTTCCCGCGGTATGAAACAACGGTTGGGAATTGCACAAGCATTGCTTACACATCCCAAATTACTGATTTGTAACGAACCGACAAGCGCCCCTGACCCGGTAGGAAGAAAAGAGATTTTGGATATTCTCTATAAAATCAGCGGGACACTTGCTGAAATTAAAGCATTACATGGACATGACAGCTTAATGTTGGAATTTTCTGCGGATAAAGATTTACAACTTTTCAAAAAACAGAAGCCCATAGAACCCTTCCTGCTTCATTCCGAAGAAAACAACAGAGAACTTATCCTGCACAGCCGCGACATGAAAAATGTACAGAAATGCTTGTTTGCCATACTTGCGTCAACAGGGATTTATCCTATAAAAATAGAACTTATGTAGCCGTCCCTTGAAAGCCTGTTTTTGGAGGTGGCGAATTGAACGGATATATTGCTTTTGTCAAAAAAGAGTTTATAGAAAATATGAAGAATTATCGTTTTCCTATCCTGTTTGCAGTCTTTCTTGTTTTCGGCATCATGAGCGCATTCCTCACGAAATTTACGCTGGAGATTCTATCAGCTTTAGCGGCAGATATGGAAATGACTCCTGAACTGTTGGCTTTGGACGCATGGAAACAATTTTATAAAAACCTTTCCCCTGTTGCTTTCGCCGCCTTTTCACTTTGGATAATGGGATTTCTGTATTTGAGTATTCTGATGATTGGATGTGTTATATTCAAGCAGACTTTCACGAGCATACTCTTTACAAGCAGCATTGTTGCCCTTATATCTTTGCTTGGAATGATCGAACCGATTTCTAAATTCAACCCATTTATCCTAAAATCCAAAAATGTAGATTTGATTTCCAGAGAAGTCATTCCGGCAGAATTTATAATACCCGCTTTTATTTCCGTTGTTTTATCCATTTTTTTTTGGTACTGATTGCCATTCACCTTTCCAATCAAATACAGCAATCAGTAACAGATGTTATAATTTATCCCTTCTGTTTTACCCTTATTCATTGTTAATATCTTGAATTTGTGATAAAATAACAAATATTGAAAGATTATTTATTCCAAATGCTTTGAAAGGAGCAATGCAAAATATATGAGTAAAACAGCAATTATTACAGACAGTAACAGCGGAATTACGCAGGCAGAAGGAAAAAAACTGGGAATCACAGTCATTCCCATGCCTTTTACCATAGAAGGAAACGATTATTTTGAGGACATTAACCTCTCACAGGAAGAATTCTATCGTCTGCTCGCACAGAACGCTGAAATTTCCACGTCACAGCCCGCCGTTGGTGATTTAATGGATACATGGGAAAACCTGCTCAAAGAATACGATGATATCGTTCATATTCCTATGTCCAGCGGTCTCAGCAGTTCATGCCAGACTGCCATCACATTTGCAGAAGAATTTGACGGGCGCGTACAGGTAGTCAACAACCAGCGAATCTCTGTTACGCAACGTCAATCCGTATTAGACGCTATCAGGCTTGCAGAAAATGGAAAAAATGCCTCTGAAATTAAAAAAATACTTGAAGATACGAAATTCGATTCCAGCATATATATCATGGTAGATACATTGAAATACCTGAAAAAAGGTGGACGCGTTACACCTGCTGCCGCTGCCTTTGCCGAAATCCTGAACCTGAAACCGGTGCTGCAGATTCAGGGAGATAAACTGGACGCATTTTCAAAGGCAAGAGGAATCAAAAGCGCGCGCTCTATTATGATACAGGCCATAAAAAAAGACATCGAAAAACGCTTCGGCGGTTTCCCGGTTGAAGAACCAAATGTATATCTTCAGATTGCACACACGAATAATCTCGATGCTGCCCTCTCCTTTAAAGAAGAAATAGGAAAGGAATTTCCAGGATATGATATTTATGTAGATCATTTATCCCTGAGCGTTTCCTGTCATATCGGTCCTGGTTCACTTGCACTTGCATGCACAAAAATTATGAAACACTAGAAAATGTATGAAAACTGCGCTCGGAGCTGACAGCTCCGGAAGGGAGGAAAAATGTCACCAAAAAAAGAAGCCCGAAAAATTCAGGCCTCCACAATCATTGAAAATCTTAAAATCCGTGGCATGGAAGGTTATTATTTTGATACTTCTGCCGACTGCGTCTCCTATATTCTTTCACAAATGCCACAGGGCAGCTCCATATCATGGGGCGGTTCGATGACGTTTGAAGAGACAGGAATGAAAGACGCTCTGACAGATCAAGACTATGTGCTGATTGACCGTATGTCTGCAAAAACACCGGAAGAACGCCGCTCCATCTATGCGCAGACGGTTATGTCCGATTTCTATTTTATGAGTACAAATGCTATCACGCTTGACGGAGAACTCATTAACATCGATGGAAACGGAAATCGTCTGGCATGTCTTCTGCAGGGGCCTCAAAATATCATGATTCTAACTGGTCTCAATAAAATTACGTCTGATATAGAAAGCGGTATCCGCCGTGTGAAAGATATCGCTTCACCGGCAAATACCGTACGTTTGAATAAAAATACGCCTTGCAGCCAGACCGGACGTTGTAATAACTGCTTTTCACCGGATTGCATCTGTTCGCACACCGTAATTACAAGACGATCCGGCACACCGGGACGTATTAAAATATTTTTAATAAATGAGGATTTGGGATATTAATTTTCCGAGATTTCCTCTCCCGACAGAGAACTTGCTGCTTTATTTGATGACGCATCGTCTTCTTTTACGATTCCATGCGCCATCAAATACTGCTTCCAGAGCTCAATATAAGCTGCTTTAAGATGAACGCCATCTCCGGAAAACTCATCGGGGAGGGCGTTTTCTTCATTTGTGAAAATTTCATTCAAATTCAAATAATAAACATGCTCGTCTTCTGCTATTTTTTTAATCAGCCGATTTCTCTCATCGATCATCTCATTGCTGTATACCGTACTGGTATCTGAAACATTTTTCGTCACATGCATAATACTTTGCACATAGATAACCGCATCCGGCTGTGTTCCCTTCACCGTATCAATCACATTATAATAATACTGGGCAAACTGTTCATCCGTTCCCCAGCCCATCTCATTGAGTCCGAACATAATATAGACTTTCTTAAACAATCCCTGTTGCAAAAGGAGCGCTTCCGGCACCGTGATTTTCCCTATGGGCGTATCAACAATCTGTTTTGTCTGAAACGTATAAATCTGGAATCCTTTATTCGCGTAAAAAGCTGTATTTTGAAGGCCCGAATACAGCCCAAATCCTACGACTCTGGAATCCCCAATAAAAAGTGCATCGTCAAAATAGCTCTCGTCTACCAATCGAAAATCAGGATTCGCAATATCATCCTTCTGATCTGATTCCTTTCCCTGATCTTCCGTACTCAAATCCTCTTTTTCTCCAGAACTTTCCCCGTTCTCTGCTTCATTCTTCTCTTTCGGGTTTTCTTTCTGATCTGTTTCTTCCTTTTGTCCTTTGTGATCCGTCTTCTCTTCCAGTTCTACCGGTTCAGAAGCGCCCGCTTTCCGCTCATCCTCACCGATCACTATCGATACTGGTACAACATCCGGTATTTCCGGACGCATCAGTTTATCCTTCAAATAATGAACAGCAGTTGCCACCGCCACATTCTGTCCTTTGTCTTTTGAATTTTCCTCCGTCGTACCGCAGATAAAACCGGCAATCGAGACGACTGCCACGCTCATAAGGAGCAGTACAAGGAAGGAATGCTTCCTTAATTCTTTCATTTATCCTCTCATTCCGACGCTTTCAGCGTCCCGCTAATGAACTGTTTATAAATTTTTTAAAGCGCTTCGTCCGCTATGTACGCTTCTCACACTGCATTCTAAAAGCCCAAGTATAAAAACGGGCTGTACACGGAATCTACCATCACAATAACGGATACCCAGAACGCAACAAGCAGAATCATCGTACCGGCAAGACTCTTCTTCTGTTTCTCATACAGCTTTTGAAAAAATGGTGTCGACAACAATATTCCCGGTATAAAAAACAATCCGTATGTGACAAACGGCTCTTTGAAATCAACACCCATATGAAATGTGAACATTCTGGAAAAATAAATTCCAATCTCACGTATATCTGTAATCGCAAAAATAACCCATCCGCACATCACCGCAATTAATGTATAGATTCTTGACAATATCTTGGAACGATCCAGATAGCTCTTTAAGAACAGTCTTTCCAGGACAAGCAATACAAAGTGGTACAGACCCCATAAAATAAAATTCCAGCTTGCTCCATGCCAGAATCCCGTCAAAAGCCATACAATAAACATATTAAAAAACATTCTTACAGCTCCGCACCTGTTGCCGCCAAGCGGAATATATATGTATGTCCGAAACCAGTCCGTTAAAGTAATATGCCACCTCTTCCAGAAATCCGTAATGGAAGATGCCGTATATGGATGATTAAAATTCGCCGGAAGATGGAATCCCAGCATCTGTCCAAGTCCGATTGCCATCAGAGAATATCCATGAAAATCAAAATAAATCTGCAATGTATACGCTCCCGCTCCCAGCCAGGCTGTTGGAGTTGAAAGACTTTCATAGCCAACTATCGCCAGACTGTTCCATGCCTGTCCGAAACGGTTCGCCAGAAGAATTTTCGAGCCCAAGCCAAGTGTAAATACACGAAGCCCCTCTTCAAAACAATCCACAGTAATTCGGTACGGCTTCAAATCCTCCGCTATTGTGGAATAAGGTACAATCGGCCCCTCCAAAAGTTTTGGAAACATGCAAAGATAAGCGCCAAGCTGCATCAATGACATTTCGCATGGAATTCGTTCACAATATACGTCTGCTACATAGGACAGAATCTGAAACGTATAAAAACTGATTCCCAGCGGAAGCATGATTCGTGGAAAATCAAATTCCTTTCCCGAAACCATTTCCACATTACTTACTATAAAATTACTGTATTTAAAAAACAGCAGCGTACCCACATCATACAGCACGGCAAGAATCAAAAACAACCTTTTTAATGTATTCCGGTGTTGATTTGCAGCCATCGCTCTCGCCAGAAAGTAATTCACCAGCACCGACATAATGAGAAGTAATATGTATCTGGGCTCACCAAAACCATAAAAAATAAGGCTGCCCACTAAAAGTACAATATTTCTGAACCTGCCCGGAACCAAAAAATAAATCAGCAAAAATACCGGCAAAAACCGGAACATAAAATTCAAACTGCTAAATACCATATTTATCCGCCCCACTATTCATTTCTAATCGCCGCAAGAGGGCTTAAACGCATTGCACGAAGGGCCGGAAAAAATCCCGCAAGCATTCCGACGAGCACAGCAAAGAGCAGCGCTGTGCCGGAAAGCCAGAACGGAATAAATGAAGTTGTTGTCTGGTATCCATACATCGTTGTCGTGATCCTGTTAATAATAGCGGAAATTCCATAGCTGAGCGCCAGCCCTATTGCACCGCCAATAAAGCCAATATACGCCGCCTCTATCAAAAACAGGCTTCTGATATCACCAAGATTGCATCCTAAAACTTTCATAATCCCAATCTCTTTCGTTCTCTCATAAATCGACATCATCATAGTGTTCGCAATGCCAATCGCCGCAACAAGCAGCGAGACCGCACCGATTCCCCCAAGAATTGCCTGAATGGAACGATACTGGCTCTGCATCTGCTGCACCCAGTCCGCATTGCTGTCTGTCTGAAATCCCATTTCTTTAATTGCGTTCTGCACTTCCTGAACAGCATCCATACTGTCTACATTCACATAAAGCGCTGAATAATAGATCTCTTTATACGGTTTGCCGCTTTTCGTCGTAGGCTGCCCGGGAATCGCTTTATTTTTAAAAGCTTTTTTAAGCTGCGCCTTTAATGCATCCACATCGCACAATACGCTGTAACTGTTATTATCATAATAGTTATCATCCCCCGCAAGGACCCCTGCCGGCTCCACCATATATTTCTTTGGCGGTTTCACCGCCTGACCCCCATCGCCTCCCGGCTCCTGCATATTACTCGACCGGCTCTGCCAGTAGCTGTCTGTATCCAGAATCATAAACAAAGGTGAACCCGCAAGATCAATGTCCGGCAGTTCTCCCGTTTCCCAGAAATTTTGATTTGTTTTGCTGTTCGAAAACTGCTCAAGCGTATGATTTCCGTAAATAAGCCGCAAAGGTTCTCCCTCGGCAGGAATCCCTCCCGAGGCAAAATTAAGGTTCAATTTATTCAGCGCATCTATGCTGTAACCCTGGATTGAGCTGTAATACTCATAGACACCGGACTTCAATATCACATCCGCACGCAATACCGGAGAAACAATATCCACATGCGGCAATGCCTTTACCTGCTCAATCACTTCATCATCCAGATATTTGACTTCCGTATTCTGACTGCTGTCATCGTCAGAATTAAAGCTCATATAATAGCTCCCATCATTCGAATATACATTTACAGTTGTAAGTCCGCCGTATTTTTCAATATCCTGCATCGTCTGCCTGTTAAGCCCCAGCCCGAGCGAAATCATAACTACAATCGATGCCGTACCGATCACTACACCGAGTATCGTCAATATGGTTCTGATCTTTCTTTTCCACAAACTATTGCTGCTCATCCGCAGCAAATCACCAAATTTCATGCCTGATACCCTTCCCGGTTACTCTTCGTCTTTCAATTCTTCTTCCAGTTCCGCCAGCTCTGTAAGCTCAAGTTTCTTTTTCTTTCTCTTCTTAAGCACAACAATCAATACAATGACTGCTGCAATCATCAAAACCGCTGCTGCCGCAATAATGACTGGCATTCTGTTCTTCTTCGGCTCTTCGTCCATCATGAAATCATCTTGCATCATACTTTCATCAAAAACAGGTTCCGTAACAAAAAGTTCAATTTCTTTCTCTTCCTTCGTCACCACGCCTGATTCATTTTCATAGGAAATCACGGCCTTAATCTTACCCTCATCCATTGTAGCCTGCACACCGGACACCATCGCATCGACATTTCCTGTTGCGCCTGACTCAAGCGGCCCGATAAACGTATCGCCGCCCTCAATACTGTCACCCTCAAAATGAACCGACACATTATATAATTTTGTTTTTCCGGTATTGTAAATGCTGAACATCACATTGGATTCCTGTCCCACCTCAATCGAAGACGGCATCACTTCCGCGCTGCTTGTCTCAAATTTGGATTGCTGTTTCACAGGAATCGACACACTTGCTTCACTTGTAAACGGATTGAAATCCGAATCTTCATAAGCCATCTTGATGTTCATTGCGTAAGGTTTCTGAACAAGGTCCGCCTTCGCTGTCAGGTCAATTGCAATATCCGTACTTCCATCCGCGGGAATTCTATTGACATAAATCGTATTGGCGCCGGAAGTGGGCAGAAAAGCGGAGTATGTATTTTCGTCCTTGCCTTCAATCGCTGCCTCAAGCGTAATCTCCAGATTCGATACAGCCGTCTTTTTCGATGTGTTCCGAATGTTCAGATTCAGGGTAAACGTATCTCCCGCATAGACATCTGCCGGACTTGTCGTGAATCCTCCGACAATCACTCTTGGAGTGGATACCTTGCCCTTATTTTCATCATCACCATCCACAGAACCGGCGCCCGCCTTGCCTATCGTCTTAACAAATGTAGAAATAGTACAGGATTCTATATTACAGGCCGGATTCGTGTAATTGATGTTGTATTCAATCTTATAGTAGCCGCTCAACACATCTTCCCTTGCACGAAATGCCCATACAACATTCTGGACACGGTCGGAAACATTGGGGCATGCTTCTTCACCTAACAGCACATCTACCTTCTGTGTATATCCTGTCTGTAAAATTTCAAATGGCCACTCGCTTTTGTTTGTAGAAATAACAGGTGTAATTACAACATCTTTCACATTATATTTAAACATATTTACAATCGGAAGCACCACCAGCACATCCTGCCCGTGTGATACCTGCGGCGTAACCCATGTGCCAGCCGGAAGAATAAAAGAACTCGTTGAAGTCGCCGCATCGTATGTATCACGACTGGAGTTTGAATTATCCGAACCTGTATCCAAATCCACGGAATTTCCGGAAGCGGACGCCTCGGCAGTGAAATTTCCCATATATGGAACCAGCATGGCCACCATCAGTGTTCCAACCAGTAATTTTCTTAATAATCGATTTCTTTTCATTGTTTCTTCTCCTCGTTCTCCACAATTTTTCCGTCTTTAATTCTTATGATGCGATCTGCAAACGATGCCAGATAATTATCATGCGTTACCATAACCAATGTCTGGTTCTGTTCCCTGACCACCTTACGCATCAGTTCAAGAACTTCCTTCGACGTATTGGAATCAAGATTTCCCGTAGGTTCGTCTGCAAATATAATTTCCGGCTCCAAAACCAACGCCCTCGCCACACCGACACGCTGCTGCTGACCGCCTGACATCTGCGTCGGCTTGTGCGTCATATGCCTGGCAAGTCCGACAAGCTTCAATGCCTTCACAGCTTTCTCCCGTCTTGTCTTCCGGTCCACGCCGCGAAAAGTCAGCGGAAGCGCCACATTCTCCACCGCATCCATTGTTCCAAGCAGATTAAAAGACTGAAAAATAAAACCTACATGTTCCCGTCTGAAACATACCAGCTGATTCTCATTCATGCGCTCAATATGACTCCCCGCAATCACAACCTCCCCTTTTGTCGGTTTCTCCAGACCCGCCAGCATATTCAGCAGGGTAGACTTACCGGAACCGGAGGTTCCGACCACTGCGCAAAATTCACCTCTGTATATAGTTAAATCCACGCCGTTTAAAGCGCGGACTTTGGTGTCGCCTATTTTAAAAACCTTATATAAGCTTTTTACATCAATCACAGGTTCTCTTTTTCTTTCCATAATAACCGATATTTTTCTCCAAAATCTGCATATATTAGACACGAATCATTATAGCACATTTCTATGAAAAAAAAACCTTAAATATTCATGAAGATTCCTGAATATTTTTCCATTCAACTGACAAAAGAGCCAGGCTCAGCCTGACTCCTTTGTCAAAATTTTTTTATTAAATTAACGGATATTTGTCTGTCAGTTCCTTTACGATCTCACTCGCCTGTGGTATCTTCTCTTCTCCGCCTTTTACCACGAGTGCAATTGCTTCCGCTATTCTGTCCATATCTGCCGTATTCATTCCGCGTGAAGTAACCGCCGGAGTTCCAAGACGCACACCGCTTGTTACAAAAGGAGACTGCGGATCATTCGGGACGGTATTCTTATTTGCAGTAATATGGGCCGCATCAAGAAGCTTCTCCACCGATTTTCCGGTCAGCTCAAGCGGTCTTAAGTCAAGAAGCATCAAATGATTGTCCGTGCCACCGGATACAATGCTCAGCCCTCTGCTCATCAGGCCGTTTGCAAGCGCCTGTGCATTCTCTATAATATTTTTTCCATATTCCTTGAATTCAGGAGAGAGCGCCTCTTTAAAGCAGACCGCTTTCGCCGCAATCACATGCATCAGAGGCCCGCCCTGAATACCAGGAAAAATTGCCTTGTTAAAGTTAAATTTATCCGCTGCCTCCTGATTGCAGAGAATCATTCCGCCTCTTGGTCCGCGCAGCGTCTTGTGTGTCGTCGTTGTCGTCACATGTGCATACGGAATCGGGCTTTCATGATAACCGGAAGCCACCAGTCCGGCAATATGCGCCATATCAACCATCAGATATGCGCCTGCCTCATCCGCAATCTCACGAAATCTCTTAAAGTCAATTTTTCTCGCATATGCGCTCGCACCGGCCAGAATCATTTTCGGCTTGCATTCCATTGCAATTTCGCGTACTTTGTCGTAATCAATAAAGCCTTCGTCATTGACTCCGTACGGCACGCAATGATAATATTTGCCAGACATATTTACCGGTGAACCGTGTGAAAGATGACCGCCGTGGTCAAGATTCATACCCATGTAAGTATCGCCGGGCTCAAGCATTGCAAAAAATACCGCCATATTCGCCTGCGCACCTGAATGCGGCTGAACATTGGCATAATCACAGCCGAATAATTCTTTTGCCCGTTCTCTTGCGAGGTTCTCCACTACATCGACACAGTCGCATCCGCCGTAATACCTTTTTCCCGGATATCCTTCCGCATATTTATTTGTGAGCGGGCTGCCCATCGCAGCCATAACTGCCTTGCTTACCCAGTTCTCTGATGCTATCAGTTCAATGTGACTGTTCTGTCTCTCCTGTTCACTGACAATCGCCTCTGCGATCTCAGGATCCATTGCTTTTACTTCATCAAGTGAATACATTTGATTTCCTCCTGTCTGATATCTCAGTTTATTGTACCATAGCAGATGATTTTTGCAACTTATTTTGTGGAAATGTATCAGAAAAAATAGTACAATATGCAGTATAAAATTTTAGGAGGGGATGAAAACTATATGTATTATTTTATCATTAATCCACATGCCTGTTCCGGCAGAGGATTTTCCATCTGGAAAGAAATCGAAAAAGACCTGAAGGAAAAAACGGTTTCCTATCGTCATTATTTTACAAGACAGACCGGAGATGCCGGAAAATATGCCGACAAGCTGACGGCCGGCCGGAAAAAAATTACCCTGGTCATACTCGGCGGGGACGGAACGGTAAACGAAGTCCTAAACGGCATCCGTGATCTTTCTCTCGTAACGCTCGGTTATATCCCCGCTGGTTCAAGCAATGATCTTGCAAGAGATCTGGGAGTCTCCAGAAATATCCATCAGGCTCTGAACACTGTATTGCATCCGACACAAACCGTTCTCATGGATTTAGGAGAACTGATCTGTTTTGATAACGGCTTCCTTCGGAAAAAAAGGTTTGCCGTAAGCTGTGGAATCGGATTTGACGCCGGCGTCTGCCATGAAGCGCTGCATTCCCGCATGAAAGACGCATTAAACCGCTTTCATCTGGGCAAACTTACATATCTGGGAATTGCTTTAAAGCAGCTGATCAAAGCCCCGAAAGCCGAATGTATCATTTATCCGGATTCAACCGCTCCTGTAAAACTTGCACGCTTTCTGTTTGTCACAGTTATGGTACACCGCTACGAAGGAGGCGGTTTCAAATTCTGTCCCGATGCAGATTACGCAGACGGCCTGATAAATACATGCGCAGTCGGAAATATTCCTAAATGGAAGATTCCTTTTATTCTTCCGTCCGGATTTACGGGCAATCACCTTCGCTATAAGGGTATACAGGCATACCGGTCACGTTCTATGAGGATTGTATCCGATCAAAAGCTTCCGGTTCACTGTGACGGAGAATCCTGCGGCTTCCATAACGAAATCCTGGTGACATGCAAAAAAGAACAGATACATATGATTATAGGATAATGCCGGTATACCAAATTTTAATATTTTATAAAATTCCGCTTTTTCCTTGATGATCGATTTTTCCGGTGCTATAATCGCCTTTATGAAAGAAATAGTTTTCACTCTGGAGGTTTGCATGAAAAAATTTATTAAACAATACCGGCATGCATGGATTTTATTTGCGTATGCCTGTCTGTATATTCCCTGGTTTGTCTATCTTGAGAAAACCGTCACAAAGAACTATCATGTGATTCATATGGCCGTTGACGATTATATTCCCTTCAATGAATACTTCATCGTCCCATATTTTCTCTGGTTTGCCTATGTTGCAGGAGCCGTAGCCTATTTCCTGTTCACGGACAAAGGCGATTATTATAAATTGTGCACGTTTCTTTTCTCGGGCATGACAATCTTCCTGATCGTATCAACCGTATTCCCGAACGGTCATCATTTAAGACCGTTGTTTTTTGAAAATGACAACCTGTTTACACGGATGACAGCCTCACTTTACAAAACAGATACCAGCACGAACCTGTTTCCAAGCATTCATGTATATAACTCGCTCGGCGTCCAGATCGCCGTCATGAACAGCAGACGACTCACAGATTGTAAATGGGTAAAGCGCACATCTTTTGTACTCTGTATATCCATTATTCTGTCTACCGTATTCTTAAAACAGCATTCAGTATTTGATGTTATCACGGCGTTTATTATGGCCGCTGCCTTTTACCTGATCGTATATGGCATTGATTATGAATCTATCGCGGCAAAGCGCCGGCGCAAACAATTAAATCCGGAACACAATATTTAATAACCGGGAGGCTTTCGTCCTCCCGGTTTCCTAATATCCATTAATTAAATCCTACAAACCGCTGTGCAATTTTATACTCGGCAACAGAAATTTTCCGTCCACCTCTTCCTGGCAGATTCATCTGACTGCCCAGTATGCCATGTCTTATCTTAAAGTATAAAACCGCATCTTTCTTTTTTAAATACTGCCATAACTCTTTCTTTTTCATAAGCGCTTCTTCCGTGCCGGAACGAATCAACATGATGGAAGATACCGTCATTATAATATCAAGATAATTAATCATATAGCTGCGCTGCTTCTTGTTTGGAACCACTCTCCCTGCCATATAATCAATCATAAGCATGTTGACTTTCAGCTGCTGGTCAATCCGGCTGATCATTACAGCCTCGTTGACCGACTGGTCATCGCGGCCAATATAATAACGGTAAAAATTCACATCCAGATAATACATTGTCTGAACATAGGGAAGCGGCTGAAACACAAATAAATTATCTACATAAAAGGTGTGTTCCGGAAGTTCCAGCCGGCACTCTCTTAACAGCCTTGTTCGGTAAATTACAGAATGCATCAGCATATACTGCCCTTTGCGAAAATGCCTCACCTTATCCCACGTAAAAATTTCATCCTGAGGAAGTGCGGAATGATAGGTCATCACCTTTTTGCGTATGGCTCCTTCCTTCTCATAAACGAAATTGCTTATCAGCATATCCAAAACACGATCCCCGCCAATGATTTCCCTGAGTACGGAAAGGATTTTGAGATACGCTTCTTCCTTTACCCAGTCATCACTGTCAACTACCTTAAAATAAAGTCCCTTTGCATTCCGCATTCCCGTATTGACTGCCTGTCCATGACCTCCGTTTTCCTGGTGAATTGCCCTCACAACAGAAGGATACTGTCTGGCATATTCATCCGCAATTCCTGCCGTACCATCCGTGGAGCCATCATCTACAATAATAATTTCCACATCTTCTCCGCCCGCAAGAAGCGAATCAATGCATCTTTTCATGTAACTTTCCGAATTATAGCATGGAACTGTGATTGTCAATAACTTCATTGTGAACCTCCATTTACCCCTTTCAATTTATCAATCCCGATCCGCATCGTAAGATACTTTGCATAAACGGCAAACGCCGATGGTATCGGATATTTTTCCTGTGCATCCTGTGGATGTATAAACAGATATCCCTCTTGGTCATCTGCCTGTTCAATTTTTATGGCATACGCCTTCATATGCCATTCTTTATGTGAAAAAATATGTTTCGACGATTCAATCTCAGTAATCTTCAATGGTGAAAATCCCTGTTCTCTCACATAAGAAAGCGCCTGCTCCCAATTTAAGTGCCCTTGCGTATTCGGAAATTCATACATCCCAAAAAGCAGTCCCTTCTCATCCCGCCGGCGTACCGCCGTCCTGTCATCGTCAAACAGGATAAACACCGTCTTTTTTTCTATTGTACGTGGTTTTTTCGCGGATTTTACCGGAATTCTACAGACATTTTCCTGCCCTCTGGCAGCACAGAGTTCCGCTAACGGGCATTCCATGCACAGGGGTTCCCCGTTCGGAATACACACAACAGCGCCGAGTTCCATCAGCGCCTGGTTAAAATCTCCGCTGCGTCTTTCGGGCATCCGTTGTCGAAGCATCGTCTCCACGGATACTTTTACCGACTGTTTCGAGATATCGGATTCATCCGCCAGAAAGCGCATGATGACACGAAGAACATTTCCGTCTACTGCCGGTTCCCTCCTGCCATATGCAATTGATGCGATCGCGCCCGCCGTATAATTCCCAATCCCTTTCAGCTTTAAAAGCTCGGCATATGAATCCGGAATTCGTCCTTCATACTCTTCCATAATCTGAACAGCCGCTTTCTGCATATTGCGTACTCTGTTATAGTAGCCAAGTCCTTCCCACAACTTAAGCAGGGTTTCTTCCTTCGCCTTCGAAAGCGCCTCAACATCCGGCAGTTGGTTTAGAAACCGCTCATAATAAAACTTTACCGTCTCAACCCTCGTCTGTTGCAGCATAATCTCGGAAATCCAGACATGATACGGAGTCGGGTCTTCTCGCCAGGGAAGTTTTCGTTTCTTTCGATCAAACCAGGAAAGCAGCAAATCAGCCGCTTTATCCCAGTCTTCTTTCCGTAATTTATCTATCTCAATCGGCTGCATTCATATTTTACCATCATCATCAAACAGTTTTTCACTTCTTCGAATTTTTCTTCAGGAGTCTCGCTTAGCAATTCAAGATCAAGAGACATGGCAATTGCATTCAGCATCTCGTCATCTGTTTTGTCTCTCATGCCGGTCAGTCGGTCAAGCTTATCCTTATAAGTACGTGCATCCAGAAACTTTAAAAGAAGGGGATTTATTTCAGCATCCATAGGTTCTGTCTCAGCTTCTTCCTCCTCAGTACAAGCAGGCTCTTCTTCTGCCGTCAAAGCCACCGTAAGCTCCTCCTGCTTTTTTTCCCCTTCCGAAGCAGGATCCTGTTTGTTATCCGGATTTTTACAATCGTACATTTCATTCATAAATTGCGAAAGCAGCATTGTAAAGATCTCGGACGGCTCATACAGGTTTCGATAAACTATCATTCGTTCACTGCTCTCGGCATGCACCGCCACTGTCATTACCTGATATAATGTTCCCTGTAAATCCCTGTAAATCTCATGTTCTCTGGGAGTCTGTCTGATCATGTCAATAACCATACCTTTCCTTCCACTGATTTCCTTAAAACATTATAAGGCAAAAGCGATGCCCTGTCATTGATTATTTGAATAAAGTTTACATTCTAAGAAAATCATAAGAAATGCCTTATTTTATATCATATCCAATCCTGAAACAAATCATTATACAAAAGTGACAGATTGCTTTTGTTCTTGCAAAAAAGACATCTGCCTCTCCAAATTCTCCGAGGATCACCAAATAGAAAAAGAAAGGCTCCCGGCCACATTGAATGTGCCGAAAGCCTTTCTCTCATCTGTACAATTTTAATAGTTTTATAAGTTTTTTATAACCAGGCTTCTTTTTTGTTTTCTTCGACGTAAGTATCCTGACCAGCGCAATACGCCGGCGGCTGCGCCGTTTCCGGCAACGCTGTTTCCATTTACGCAGCTCTTTTGGATGCAGTTGCTTTTCCGCCTTAGCCGCGCCGCGCACAGCTGCCCTGATTCCGTAGCGGCGTACAGTGCCTGCAAACAAAAGGATTGCGGATATGCCTGTGATAATCGGAACAAAGAATTTTGCCGCGGCAGCTTTTCTCAGAATCCTGACTGCCTTTTTCAGAATTGCCTTTCCTCGTTCAAGCGCTTCCTTTTCCATATCCTTAACCTTCCGTATGTTCGTCCGCCGTATCCTGCACTGTTTCTTCCGTTCCTGTCTCTGCCTCCTGTTCCGCCGAATCATCCGGCGCTTCATTTACAACCTGTGACTGCGCTACGACATCGTCTTCTGACGGAACATCATTCACAACAACATCCGCCGAAGATTTTGCGGCATCCAGTTCCTTGCGGTAGTTTGCAATCTTATCATTCGCTTCCTTAATCCGGTCTACAAAATCAAGCACCTCTGTATCGGGAGTATCCTGATAAACCTCATAGTATTTCTTTCCGAGTTTATAATACAAATCCTGAATACGCACTTCTTCCGCTTTAATATTGGCGTGGATTTTTGCAACACCCGAAATCTCTTTTGCTTTTTCACCAACATCTTTCGCTATACTGACAACACTTTCACCTAACTCTTCAATAAAAGACATCTGTCTTACCTCCTATCTTCATGTATACACACTCTGAACAACATTTATTATCTATTATACTATCAGGAGGTATAATTTACAATGAGTAATTCCACACTCATAACGTCATTCATCTTTCCTGTCTTCACAGCCTCCTCCGCTGCTACACAGTCCTCCACCGCCTTACGAAGCGTTTCTGTCTGAAACCGCTTCGCCTGCGCTACATATTTGCCGACAACAAATCCATGCAGTCCTGTCTTCTCACTGATTACCCGGGTATCACGTATGCTGCGGCCCAGCTCTTTTACCTGAAGGAGCAGATTAAACTGCCTTGCAATCAGAAAGAGAATACGCATCGGCGGCTCTTTCAGTGTAAGCAGGTCATAGTAGAGTCTGAATGCCTGTTCCTGCTTCTTCTCCGCAATTGCATTCACCATATCAAAAATATGGTTCTGTACCCTCACGGTACATACTGCCTCCACATCCTCATCCTCTATTATATCGCGCCCGGCAGTATAGCAGATCAGCTTTTCAAGTTCATTTTCTATATTTTCCATATCCGTTCCTGTTTTCGTAAGGAACAGATTCATCGTCGTTTCACGTATATTCCTGCCCTCACGCTTCAGAATCCCTGCCGCCCACGCCTTCAATTTATCCTCTTTCTGAGCGGGCATCTCAACTGCCCGGCCATGCGCTTTTACCACCTTATACATCTTCCCGCGCTTGTCCGCCTCCGACTCTACAAAAATAATTACCGTAGACTCAGGAACATCCGTCAGATAGGAGGCAAGCTCTTCGCATGAACTCTTAAAAAAGCCGCTGTTTTCAATGACGATCACACGATGACCGGCCAGAAAGGGCATCGTTTCCGCCAGATCTATAACTGCTTTCGGGTTGACAAACTTTCCC
This sequence comes from bacterium C-53, assembly GCA_003612525.1. Taxonomy (GTDB): domain Bacteria; phylum Bacillota; class Clostridia; order Lachnospirales; family Lachnospiraceae; genus C-53. Next base: position 19,287 of record RAZD01000014.1, read on the forward strand.
TCAAAATAAGCATAATTCATCGTATCGCCTTCAGATACAAGCGCATTTTTCAATTTATTCTTATAAGAACGGCGCAAATAAGCCTCTTCTCCGTACAAAAGATAGATTCTGCTGAATTCACCGCTTTTTATATCCTGATCTATGCTTTTCACCTTTAACCTCCATATGTCCACAGCCTGCAGGTCAGCGGACACACCGACTTGCAGGCTGGTTCTTTCCAGGCTCAGAACATCTTTTCGCCCTATTGCTTATTTTGACACAGGTTTCAGACAACGTCAACTCTCTTCTTTCGCTTCATCCTCCTCATCCTCCTTGCTACCAAACACTATAATTCCTCTGTACCACAGGATTCCAAATGCAGCGGCGCACAAAAGTAAAATCAACCCAAGCGTAGCCGCCACAATTTTTTTCATCCCGATGCCCTTGTCCTCAACTATTTCAGGATAGGAAGATTCACCTGTTTCCACCGCTATTTCCTGTGTATCTGACATAGTTTCTTTTAACAGGGACTCAATCGTCTCTTTTGAATCCTTGCGTTTCTTTTCATCATTCCTGCCATCTGCATTTTGAGAATTCTCTTCCTCCCCATCATCCACCTGGTTCCCGCTTAACTTCACAACTTTTGTTTTCCCTCCTTTTTTCACCCTGTTTGAAGACTCACCATCCCCATTTTCACCGAAATCGATTTTCTCTGTCGGATAGACCACATGATTTCCCGAAGAAGGACTTTCTTCATCCGAAGGACCGCTGTCACCAATCAGAATCGTACCATCGGAATCTTCTCCCGGGGAGCTCCCCGGTCCCGAATCCTGATTCCCTGTCCCGCCGGATTCCGAACCGCTGTCGGAATCTTCTCCCGGACGGTTTTTCCTGATCTTCGTAACATTTACCGTATATTCCGCTGTATTTCCTACCATGTCCTGTACAATAAATCTATATTTTCCATTGGCGGTAATCGTAACTTTCTCTTTTACTGTTTTATCCCCGTCATACCGACCAAGAAGATGACGGATTTTCACACGGTCACTCTGATACCACAGCGCAGCTATCCCCGATTCGGAATCTCTTCCCGTAAATGTCAGTGTAACATTTTTCTTTACCGTCTCTTTCGGATTTCCTGAAATATCACCGGAAGGCGCTGTCGTATCAATCTCCGATATTTTGATATCCCTGCGCGTTTCATTCAGAAGCCCGTCACGTACCACAAGAGAAATCACTCCGTTCTCTTTTACATTCCAAACCGCTGAATCCGTATAATTCTTTCCGCCGTCAAATGAAAAAGGCTGTTTCGCAAGTCCTGCTCCTTTATCCTCTGCATGTACCGTCAGCGTCAGTCCCGTTCCGAATTTACCGCTCTGATTTAAAATCTCTCTGTCAATTTTGTTCACAGTGGGGCCGTCACTGTCTAAACCGGTAATCGCAATGCTCTTCTCCGTTACATTCATTAACGCATCTCTTACCCATATATCCACCTTTTTATTTTCCGACACTTTTCTGTCCGGTTTGTCCGTCCATGTAATACCGCGGTCAAAGGAATATGGTTTTGGTGCAAGCCCGGCGCCTGCATCAAAAGCCTGAATATGAAGTTCTGCCTCCCGGCAGAAACCATTTATGCTCACACTGTCCATCTGCTGCCTGATTTCCACATGCGGCGCATCCCTGTCGATGCAGTCTATGTCAAATAACGCTTCGGAACTATTTCCGAGCGCATCTTTCATAAAAATTTTGTAGCTGCCGTTCTCCGTATATCTTTTTGACATGTCCCCTGTGAAAGTCTGTCCTTCGTCATAAGAGATCGGCTCATCCGCAAGGCCTGCTTCTGTATCCGCTAATGAAAAAGAAACATCCGCCTGCTTTCCATATCCGTTCCACCCGTCAACCGGCATAACTGCAGCATTTTGCAGAGAAGGTCCCGTCCTGTCAATTTCCGAAACAACAATTTCCTGTTCCGTGCAATTTCCCGCACTGTCCTTTACAACAATTTTCACGGTTCCATTCTGGCTGACCGTCATCTGATTCTGATCTGTAAACGTGATGCCGCCGTCAAAGGAATATGCCTCTCTTGCAAGTCCCGAACCTTCATCCTGAGCATTTACCTCAATGCGGATTTCCCTTGCGTATCCGTTTTTCCCGTCAATTTCATGCTTCTTGATTTCGTTAATGCAGGGGCCGTCGCCATCAAGCCCTTCTACCGTAATTTCCTGAAAATTCGTCTGATGTGTTTTATCGCGCACATAAATCCTGTATGTATCATTCCGTGTCACCGTAAAATCAGGAGAGGACTGCCATGTCGCGCCTCCGTCCATCGAATACGCTTCCGAGGACAGACCGGAATTCGTGTCCCTTGCTTCCATATGCAGCACAGCATATGAAAAAGCGCCATCCCCATTTCCGTGATACCCGGCCGTCAGATTGAGAATTTCCGGTTTTGCATAATCAATTCTATACGCAATCTGTTGAAATTTATTTCCCGCCCCCTGCTCTACTTCCTGATTCGTAAAGCTGGTCACATACGGCCGTGAATCCAGATCTCCAATTGTAATATTTTCAAAGACAACTTCATCACCTGTAATTTCCTGCATAGACAGAACATTGCTGTAGACCACATATCCTGGCTCCGGCGAGGTCCTGATCATCAGTTTGCAGATACTTGCATACCTGTTTTTCCCGTCCGGGTCCGGTCCGGCCTCCGTAATGAACGGTTTAAACCTGCGCCAGATCACTCTGACCTTATCTCCCTTCGGAAAGTATCCGCTGTTCTCATAATTATCTCCACTCATACTTTCTACAAGCACTTCGCCGGCTGCCACAGGCAGAGAGGTCTCTTCTCTCGCCGCAAAAACAGAAACACTCACGGAAACAAGCATTATCACACCTGACAGCCCTGCAATCCATTTTCCACTTATCATCAATTACCGTTCCTCCTTATAACATTTAATCTGTAGTTCTTTATGATTCTTTCCCATAATACTGATCGCTCCACAATCTTTTGTTATGTAGACTCCCTCTGTAACCTCCTGCACTCTGTTTAAGAATTCCTGATGCGGATGACCATATGAATTTCCCTCTCCGCACGACACCGTTACCATGCGCGGACGTATCTTCCTCAAAAGGGATTCGGAAGAAGCGCCCTTTGAACCATGATGTCCTGCTTTTAACAAGATATATTGTTCTTCCCGCAAGGAGGCAAGCAGTTCCTCTTCTCCCCTTCCTTCCAGATCTCCGGTAAATAAACCGCGGAAATTTTCATTTTCCACCTTGAGAACCATAGAATTTTCATTCTTATCATCGGACACCAATACTTTCTTCTCCGGATAGAGGCAGAATATCTTCAGCCTGCCATGTGAAACACAGTCGCCTTTCTTCATAAATTTAAGCGGTATACCCGCCTGTGTGGATGCTTCTCTAAGCCTTTGATACGGTTCATCGCTTTCCTCAGACGGCGGTATCAGAATGCATCCGATTTGAACGCCGCCTTCTGATGCCAGCTCCATTAATTCATAAATACCGTTTACATGATCTGCATCCATATGACTGAGAAAGACCAAATCAAGCTTTTGCACACCTTTTGCTTTTAAGAAAGGTTCCATACGATATTTTCCCGGCTCTTTTACACTGGTACTTCCCCCGTCGATCAGACAGTGAAAATCCTGAAACCGGATATAGTTGCAGTCACCCTGCCCCACATCAAGGACAACAGCCTCGAATTCCGGCCGCTGGGGAAACAACATCAATGCGGCCGCTCCCGCTGCAATACAGAAAACTGCGGCTCTAATACAACGCTCCTTTCCTGTTGTTTCTTCCGTCAAATACCCGGATAGCCCGACGGCTGACGCAATCAAAACATAGTACAACAGAATTCTGCCCTTTTCCGGCCTTCCCAGGATCAGATTTCCGAATGGAAGCTCTGCATACAAACAGTTGCCTTTTTCATAGACCCATAAAATCAAATGCGGCAAAACCGCCGCTGTCATGCCTGCTTTTACGGAAATAATTCCGAAAAACAATGTAAGAAAACCTGTCAGAAACAAAACGGACATAAGGGGAACAAATACAAGATTGAAGAAAATAGAATAAAGCGGATACTGATAGAAAAAATAAAGTGTTATGGGAAATGTAAATACACTGACAGACAAACTTGCCTTAAATGACGATATCAACTTTCCTTTTGCTGGAAGCAGCCGGTCAAAAGCAGGAAGCAGAACCCCTATTCCCATGATAGAGCCAAAGGACAGAAGAAATCCGGAATCGAGCACAAGAAGCGGGTTTTGAAAAAGAAGTACAAGCGATGCAAGCGCTAATGACGTCAGAAGGTCATACGCTCTTCCGATGCACTCTCCGAAAAGAGCTGTAAGGAACATGATCAATGCTCTCTGTGCAGATGTTCCCATCCCGGCCAGAAGCGCATAACTGTACACGAAAAACGATGCTATAAGGGCAGCCGCTGTCTGCATCAGTCCTGCCATTTTCAATCCTCGAAACAGCGCATATCCGACAAGAGATATATGAAGTCCCGAAACAACCAGGAGATGCCCTGCACCCGATCTCTGGTACATATCTTTCATATCAGGCTCCAGCAAATTCTTCTCCCCAAGCATAACGGCCGAAAGAATCTCCGCATCCTGCTTCTCGCACACAGACAGGAACACCTCTGTCAAATACTGTCTTACTCTGTACATGCATTCCGCATAATAGTTACAGGACTGGCTTTCCCATAAAATTACTGTATTTTGCAGGCAGTAATCCATTCCTCTGCATTGGTAATAACGCGCTGTATCAAACTGGCCCGGATTGGATGCCTGATCAAAAAGCCGTTTTTTTCCCTTTACACGAAGATTGCTTCCAAGCCGCGGGAGCTTCTCCGGCATGTCATAATGATCAGATAAATACAACAACACTCCTGACTTTCCTGTTCTGTTTTGTTCATTGGAATTTATGCGGTCAGAACAACTCGCATTTTTTAAATAGATTTGATATTTCCCGTTCTTACATTCCTTGCGGCTGACTTCCCCGACTACAGTGATCGTCTGCCCGTCAAATGTAGAATCATTATATACGGGCAGAGGCCACTCTGTCAACAGGAAAAAGAAAGAAAAGAAGAACGCCATGCCAATCACACAAAGCGGCCGGCCTCTCATGCTATTTCCCCGCCTTTCTAAAAAGCCATGCTTTTTACTTATTTTGTTTTCACTAAATCCAGATTTCTCTCAAATACATTGGACAGGCTGATATTCTCACGAAACATCCTGTTGTTTTCACCATCAATGGATATCTGGACTTTATTTACGTTTTTCAGCTCGGAAAGAGAATTTACAATGGAATATACGGAAACCTCCTCCGTTACATTCGCTGTGATTTCCATATTTGATGCGTCAAAATTCACATAACAGATACCGTCTTTTACCGTTATACTGTTTACTTTGCGTTCAGGTGAAAGTGTTGCTTTTAATCTCTCATCCCCCGGACCTTCCAGCAGTTTTTCCATCACAAGTTTCTCCAGAGAAATATTGCTGCTATAAACAACTTCCTCCGTCTTCGGGATCAACGCCGTGCCTTCCTCATTGGAAAAGTAAAGCGTCAGCTTCACCTTCTCATATGCATTAATCTCATTTCCGGCATTATCAATGAACATGTCGGCAGTCATCGCGCCAATCGGATTTCCTGCGCTGTCCGTAAGCGTATTGGAATCTACCTGAAATGAAATGCACTCCACACTATCAATCTGGTTCATCGTGCGGACTACCGCGGCGCGGAATAAAATTTCAGTTGTATGTTTGAACTTCATATAGCTGCTGTCAAAATTCAGTATCAGCTGATTCCCATCCATAGAATACCCGGTGATCGAAGTATCAATGCCCAATGTCTGTTTTAATTTTAAATTTTCAGGATCTTCCGCCAGAACTCCCAGGAGTTCACGTATCAATTCCTCTGACGTTTCTCCAACCGGAGTATATACCTCTCCCTGCACCCTTGTCTCATCCTTATTCAGATAATAGACTCTATATACATCCCCGTCACTCACTTCCGTATCCGCCGGCTGCGATAGTCCACAGGATGGAATAAGCAGAAGCAGGACTGCGGACAAAACAGTAAACCGAAGCTTTCGCATAAATAATTTCCTATTCCTTTCACTCCGTCACGCTATGTAGGTTAACGGAATCTTTACGGTAAATGTTGTGCCTTCTCCCTCGACGCTCGTTACTTTCACAGCCCCACGATGCATCAGGATTGCATTTCTTGTAATGGCAAGACCGAGTCCCGTACCCCCGATCTCTTTTGAATGGGATTTATCTACCCGGTAGAAACGTTCAAATACATGTTCCTGCTCCTGTTCGGGAATCCCAATTCCAGAATCTGATACCTCCAGTGTAAAAAACTGGTGGTCCGCATCCAGCATCACTCTCACCCAACCGTTTTTTCTGTTATATTTTACTGCATTTTCCACAAGATTGGAGAACGCAAGCGCCAGTTTCACCTGATCAACTTCCGCAATTACCGGACGGACACTCTCAAATACGATCTCAATATTATTCTTTTTTGCAATCGGACGGAGGCGTTTTAAGATCAGTTCCAAAAGTTCATTAATATTGACGGTCTCAATGTTTAATTTCCCCGATGTTTTATCCATTTTCACAAGAGACAGCAAATCGGTAATAATCTCATTTTCACGATCGATCTCTTCCGCAATATCCACCATAAATTCACGGTAAAGTTCCGCCGGAACCTCTTCCTGCGTAATCAGGGAATCCGCAAGCACTTTCATGGACGCAAGCGGCGTCTTTAACTCGTGGGATACATTTGCCACAAATTCCTGGCGCGAATTATCAAGAATTTTCATTCTTGAAAGCAGCTGGTTAAACGCATCCATAATCGATTCCGTTTCCGTATAATCGGGAATCGATATATCCTGCTGTTCAAATCCTTCCCGCACCCCGTTAATTGCCTTCGTGACACGGGCAAACGGCTGTACAAGCAATGATGACACAGAAAGCGCAATTGCAAAAATAAACAGTGCCATTGTTATTTCAAGAATCAGTGCCTTTCTTCTGAGAATTTCAATACTGTCCACAATGCTGTCAGTCGAAACACTTGTCAGCATCACGCCTGCTACCTGATCGGTATCCGTTGCAACAATCGGTATCGTCATTTCGATATACTGATTGACATCATCATAATTTGTACTGCTTTCTCCGTTAAAAGCCTTGATAACCTCCTCCGAAATCACGGTCTTTGTCTCCGAAATTGCATACGTGTCTTTAATAATCTTGAAATTTCCGTCTATAATCAGCACCCGTCCATCATAAAGATTGGAAAGCTGCTCGAGTTCACCGTTAATCGTGTCGATCGAGGTGTTGACCATATAGCCGGCGCTTACCAGATGATTTGCGAGTATCCTGCACTGGTTCATCACATCCGACGTGCGCACGCTCACCGCACGATCCTCATAATTCAGCAGAATACACTGTCTTGTAATTGCGCTCGGGATAATTCCGATCAGCATGATAATGATAAAAAAACGAAATTTCAGGCTCCGGAATATCTTTACTTTATTTATAGATTTTTTCACTACGGAAGTAATCTCAAACACCTTCCTTTATCCTGATAGTCATCAAACAGTATCTAAGCCTGAAAATAATAGCCTACACCCCATTTTGTGTGAACATATTTCGGTTCGCTGGGACTTGCCTCAATTTTTTCCCGAAGTCTTCTTATATGCACATCAACCGTTCTGACGTCTCCCGGATAATCCTCACCCCATACAAGGTCTAACAGCTTCTCTCTGCCATACACTTTATTGGGGTTCATCGCCAGAAGTTCAAGCACATCAAATTCTTTCGCCGTCAGATTGATCTCTTTTCCCGCAATGTATACCCTCCGGCTCTCACAGTCAAGCCGCATATCTGCCATCTCAATGATTCTGGCCTTCTCTTCCTTCGCTTCCTTACCTGTTGTCCTGCGCATAATTGCCTTAATCCGCGCTTTTACTTCCAGTATGTTAAAGGGTTTTGTTATGTAATCATCCGCGCCGTATTCCAGGCCCAGAATCTTATCCATATCCTCCCCTTTTGCAGTCAGCATGACAATTGGTACATCGGAAAATTCCCGAATCATCTGGCACACTTCAAATCCGGTAAGTTTCGGCAGCATGATATCGAGCAGAATCATATCATATTGATGACTTCTCGCATAGGAAAGCGCCTCTTCGCCGTCATATGCCGCATCGACTTCCATTCCGTCCTGTTCCAGGCTAAATCGGATTCCTTTCACTATTAACTTTTCATCATCCACTACCAAAACTCTTTTTCCCATAACTGCCACTCCTCAATTGACCGTTATCTGGTCTTTTATTTTCTCATACAGGCCTTCTTTGATGCCTGTCACGTTCATAATGTCCTCGGTACGGCAAAACTTTCCAACATCTTCCCGGTACGCAATAATGCTTTTCGCTCTTGACTCGCCGACACCGCTTAATGTCATCAGACTTTTCAGATCTGCTGTATTAATATTTACACGATTCGATACGCTCTGTCCGGCTACAGGAGCGTTGCTTTCGACGTCCTGCATGACCGTATTCTTTTCTCCGGTCAGAGGAACATAGAGTTTCTGCCCGTCGCTTAAAGTTTCCGCCTGATTCAGAGATAATTCATCCGCGTCTTCCGTAAGCCCTCCGGCAAGATTCACAGCCTCGTATATCCGACTCCCCAGGGGTAATTCATAGATTCCCGGATTCACCACACCTCCGCATACATATACGCAGACAACATCTTTCTCCTCTGCGATTTCCGTTTCTTGAATCACTGTTTCTTCCGGGTTCATTAAAGAATTTACAGACGGTTCCTCCAAAAGATTCAAGACGGTTTCTTCCGTCCTGCCGCATCCTGCACAAAGATTTACGAGCGCTGCCATACAGAACAGCGCTGCTTTAAAGATTTTGTTTGTTTTCATTGGCTCTCCTTACCGCAGTCCGCCGTAAGGCCCCTCTCTGCCAGTAATACTATTCTACTATTTCCATTTGAAAATAACAATCCCCAAAATTGCAATTGCCATGCCAATTACCTTTTTTATTTCAAGCGGCTGTTTTTCCGTGCCAAACATTCCCAGTAATTCAATCAGATATGCCGTGATAAGCTGCATAATCACGATCAGCATCACTGCCTTTGCCGGTCCTAACATATCCATGCTCTTAATTACCGTATACGTAATAAAAGCGCCTATCGCCCCGCCGAGAAGCATATATTTCGGCTGCACGGCAAAAAGCTGTGAAACCGGTTTCCTTCCGTCAAAAAACCATGCAATGATACAGACGAAAAGAGCCGTAAGCTGTACAAAACCTGCTGTCACCCATATACTTGACGCCTCTGTGACCTTTGTGTTAAAGACCCCCTGTACGCTCATCAGAGCGCCGGATAGCAGTGCAATCAACATTCCAAACATAAAAATACCCCCTTCCGAATTCTTACATTTAGTATATCCATCGAAAGGGGGATCTATTCAGGTTCACCGAAACGCTAAAGAGCAAGCTCCTGTAATGTCTCCGATACATCGCTGCCGTTCCAGATTTTCGTAAACACAATCTCAAGTTTCACCCAAAAATTCTGTGCAGACATCATTTTCGGCACCGGTACGGATTTTTCATATTCAAGCATTGCATTTCCAATTTCCGGTTCCTGATATGCAACGCCATACCGCGACGCTATTTTTCCAGAAAGGCTGTAAAGATTTTCCACGCCATCCGTCACCAGATACGACGCGAATTTTTCCGCTTCTTCCTTCTTCTGCGAATAGCCGTTCACCGCCACGCAATTCGTCACCGAGCACCCTCTTGATTTCAGCTCGGCACTCACATCAGGCAGCGCAGCCACGCCATATTCATACGGGAAATTTCCACTTGCCTCCGCCATTGCAAGCTTCTCAAATATATCCGTCGTTGCGATTGTAAATACTGTTTTTCCCTCAAGAAATTCATCTACAATGCTTTGATAACTGACTTCCTTTGAATCAATTGAAAAAAACTGGTTCAGTTCCTGATAGACGGTAAGGCATTTTAAGGCATTTTCATTATAAATATCCATCACGGTCTCATCATCGCCTGCATCCGAGCCGATACTGATATAATTTCCAACCATAAAGTAATTATAGAAGATATCGGAAACATCCCATTTAAAGACGGCTTCCACATTTTCCGGCGCATTGTATTCGACTGCAAACGTTAATATATCATCAAGGGAAGAAGGTATCAACTCATTCATGCGCTGCGTTACTTCCTCTTCCGGTATTTCTCTGTCCACAGAGTCAGAAACAGTATTGTCCGGCATATCGCCCTCGTCCGCTTCCATAAGCGCCGCATCGCCTGCTGCATCGGCTGCCGCCTGCGCTGCCTCTCCCTCCGCCGCATCAGCCTCCGCCTGTATCCGGTCTCTTGCCATTTCCCTGATATAAGTCTTATTAAATAGCAGAAACGCTGTCTCATAATACAGCGGATATGCCACATTTTCCCCCTGAAAGCTCACTGCATCAAGCGCCGCTTTCGGAAAATGGTCTGAATTAAGAATCCCCTCCGCATCGGCGGCCTTCACCGCAAGTCCCGATAAATATGCCTTTTCCAGATTCCCGTTATTGACAATATAGACATCAGGCGCTTTTGCGCCGTCAACCGATTCTCTGTTGATCTGCTCAAGATACTCAAGGCCGGATACAAGAACCGGCTCTATTTTCACTTTGTATTTTTCCTGATAAGCAACCGCCTGGCTTGTCAGATAACCGGTTAAGGCCTCATCTGCATACCACAGCACAAGGCTTTCATCATATCGTTTTCCAAATATGCCGCCATATCCACCCTCATCATTTCCCGGCCGCGTCACGGAAAGAAACACAAGCAGGACACTCATGAAAAAGACAAGCAGCGCAGACAGTCCTTTTTCTTTATACCATCTCATATGTTTAATACTTTCTCCAATTTTTCGATCATTTCATCAATTTCTTTCTTCCCGGCCACAAGCGGAGGAAGGAAACGGAGCGTATGATTTCCCGCCGTTATCACAAGAAGCCCTGCATCCTGCGCCTTTAAAACCACTTTGCCGGGATCACAGTCAAATTGCAGCCCCTGCATAAATCCTACGCCTCTGCGCTCCTTAATACAATCATACTTCTCCACAAGTCCATCCAGTTTCTCCATAAAATACGGCGCAACTTCTTTCACATGACCAATCAGATCTTCCTCTTCAAACAAATCAAATACTTTGCTTACCGCCGCGCATGCAAACGGATTGCCGCCGTAAGTCGTACCGTGGTCTCCCGGCACAAGTGAACCGGACGCGACCTTCGAAGTCATAAGAAATGCGCCCACGGGAACCCCGCATCCCAGCGCTTTTGCAGATGCCATAATATCCGGCTTCACGCCATACATCTGCCAAGCAAACATCTCGCCGCACCTGCCCATGCCGCACTGAACTTCATCGAGAATCAACAGAATATCCTTCTGATCACAGATTTCCCTGACTCCTTCAATAAATCCTTTATCCGCCGGATAAATACCGCCTTCCCCCTGCACTGTTTCCATAATAACAGCGCATGTCTTTTCATTGACAAGTGACTTCACACTCTCAAGATCATTAAACTGCGCAAATTTCACATGACCGATCATCGGCCGGAAAGCCTCCCTGTAATGCGCATTTCCTGTTACGGACAGAGCGCCCATGCTTCTGCCATGAAAAGAATGCTCCATCGCTATGATTTCATGATCGGTTCTGCCGTCTTTTCTATATGCATACTTTCTCGCCGTCTTGATTGCTCCCTCAATTGCCTCCGTACCGCTGTTTGTAAAAAACACCTTGTCCATGCCGGAAGCATGAACCAGCTTTTTCGCTGCATCGATTGCAGGAACATTGTAATAAAGATTTGACGTATGAAGAATCCTGTCAATCTGTTCCTTTAATGCATCGTTATATTTCTGATTCCCGTATCCGAGCGCAAATACACCGATGCCGGATGCAAAATCCAGGTATTTTTTTCCGGTCATGTCATATAGATATATACCATCGGCCTTCTCAAAAACAATCGGATAACGATTGTATGTATGAAGCAGGACTTCCTCCGCTTCCTTTATATATTCCTGCTGTGTCATGTCAAATCCTTTCCTTTCTGTTACTGAGCCGCATCATCGGGCATAATACATGTGCCGATTCCCTTATTCGTAAAGATCTCCAAAAGCAGACAATGCAGAATGCGTCCGTCAAGAATATGCACATTATTCACTCCGTTTTCAATCGCATCGATACAACTGTAAAGCTTTGGCAGCATTCCGCCGCCGATGATTCCGTCTTTTAGAAGCTCCTCCGCCTGTGAAGCGGTAAGCCTTGATAAAAAAGAGCTCTTATCATTGATATCCCTGTAAAGCCCTTCTATATCCGTAAGAAATGCAAGTTTCTCGGCCTTCACTGCTTTTGCCACCGCGCATGCGGCATCGTCCGCATTAATATTATAGGTATGAAAATCATCATCCATTCCGACAGGCGCGACAATCGGAAGAAAATCTTTTTCCAGAAGGTCAAAAAGCACCTTCGGATTCACATCCGTGATCTCCCCGACATATCCAATGTCCTCCCCGTCCGAAAATCTTTTTTTCACTTTCAGGAGGCCGCCATCCTTTCCACTGACTCCGACTGCATTGACGCCCAGCTCCTGCACCATCTGTACAAGCCCTTTATTTACCTTATTCAAAACCATCTCTGCAATTTCCATTGTATCCGCATCCGTAACGCGAAGACCATTTACAAACTTAGGCTCCATGCCTATTTTTCCTACCCAGCGGCTGATCTCCTTCCCGCCGCCATGTACAATAATCGGCTTAAATCCAACAAGCTTTAACAAAGTGACATCCTTCACCACATTTTTCTTAAGTTCCTCACTTGTCATTGCGCTCCCGCCGTATTTGACAACGATAATCCTCCTGTTAAACTTCTGTATATATGGCAGCGCCTCGATTAAAACCTCGGCTTTCTGCATTACTTCGCTCATTTCCTGATCCATTCTGCTCTTTCCCTTTCCTTATTTTCCATCATGCAGTTTAGAGTACGCCGCCAGCTTAACTCCTGTAATCCGCATTAATCTTTACATAATCGTAAGTCAGATCGCATCCCCACGCCGTCGCCTGCGCATCTCCCATCTTCATATCGGCAAGCACCGTGACTTCCTTCCCTGAAAGTATTTTTGCCGCCAGCTCCTCACTGTAATCCATTGTGACGCCGTCCTTATATACCAGGACGCTTCCAAACTCACTCTCAAATGACAACTCCATCTTTTCCGGTTCAAACACAGCGCCGGAATAGCCAAGCGCACACAGAAATCTCCCCCAGTTCGCATCACACCCAAAAACCGCCGCTTTCGCAAGGGAGGACGTAATCACCGATTTGCTGAGCAGTACCGCATTCTCCTTTGTATCCGCATGAATAACTTTGCAGGTAAATAGCTTTGACGCTCCCTCTCCGTCACCTGCCATCATTCTGGCAAGTGTCTCATTTACAGTATGAAGCGCTTTTACAAAGCGCTCATAATCCTCATTTTTCTCCGTAATCGTCCGGTTGCCCGCAAGCCCGTTCGCAAGGCATAAAAGCGTATCATTCGTCGATGTGTCTCCATCCACGGAGATCATGTTGAACGTATCCTTCACATCCTCGCTCAAAGCCTCTTTAAGAAGCTCCTTTGTAATGGACACGTCCGTTGTCACATAAGCCAGCATTGTGCACATATTCGGATGAATCATTCCCGATCCTTTGCTCATTCCGCCGATTGTGACGGTCTTACCGTCAATCTCAACTTTTACCGCCGCCTCCTTTGGAATCGTATCCGTCGTCATGATCGCGCAGGCCGCCTTATGTCCGTCCTCAGGCGTATCTCCCAAAGCAGCCGCCAGCGACTTAACACCGTTTTTAATCCTGTCCATCGGAAGCTGCATGCCTATGACTCCCGTCGAACCCAACAATACAGAATCCATCGGTATGGACAACTCTTTTGCTGCCTGCTCCGCCGTCTCTTCACAGTATTGCATTCCCTGCTGCCCGGTTCCTGCATTTGCGATTCCCGCATTTACTACAACCGCATGCACGCAGGCAGAGTCTTCGACAATCTTCCTGTCCCATACCACAGGCGCCGCCTTTACTACATTTGTTGTAAATGTACCGGCCGCTATGCAGGGCGTCTCCGAATAAACCATCGCCATATCATCTCTGCCCTCATATTTAATCCCTGCCGCTGCCGCTGCCGCCTGAAAGCCTTTCGCCGCGGTTACACCGCCTTCTATCCGTACCATATGAATCAACCATACTCCTTTCTCAACGTGCAAAACTGTACCCAAAAGCACTGCTTTGCGGATTCAAAAATTTCATTTCTATATTTTATTAAGCTATATTTCCGCATTAAATCTCACAATATTTTCCGTATTCAACACAAAATCATAGTAATTCAGATCCTGACGCGCCGTCCAGCCAATTCCCCTCCAAAATGAATTTCCGATATCATTCTTTGTAAACGCAATGAGGGAAACCTTATTGATTTTCTCCTTTTTCAGCGCACTCATCGCAGCAACTACCATTGCCTTTCCAATTCCGCGCTTTCTGTAATCTTCCCGCACGCAGACATGATAAAAGCATCCGCGCCGTCCGTCATGGCCACAGAGAATTGCGCCTACGATTTCCTTTCCGTCGACAGCCACAATGCTTGTGGACGGATTGCGCTTCAGAAATGCTTCCACACCTTCACGGCTGTCATCAATGCTTCGGATGGCAAATCCCCTGATCGTCATCCAGAGACGGTATACACCATCATAATCTTCAATTGTCATTACCCTGACTTCAATATTATCCACCATTTATCTCCACATTTCTCACATCTAAGGGAACATCGGAATCAGTTGCAGCCCTTCTGTCTCAGGAAGGCCAAACATCAGATTCATATTCTGAACCGCCTGTCCTGCCGCTCCCTTCACGATATTGTCAAGCGCCCCCATCATGACCACACGGTTTGTGCGGGAATCCGTTTTAAAATTAATATCCACATAATTGCTGCCTTCCACCCATTTTGTCTCAGGACAGACATCTATGTCAAGCACACGTACGAAACATTCATCCGCATAGTATTTGTCATAGACCGCTCTGATCTCTTCATATGTAATGTTTCTGCAAAGGTCTGCATATGCCGTTACAAGGATGCCGCGGTTCATTGGAACAAGGTGCGGCGTAAAAATAAGCTTCACATCTTTTCCGCACGCATAAGAAAGCTGTTCCTCTATTTCCGGCGTATGACGGTGCGTCAGAACTCCATACGCTTTGATATTTTCATTGACCTCGCAGAAAAGATTATCCGTCTTCGCGCCTCTTCCGGCGCCTGATGTCCCTGATTTTGCATCAATAATTAATGTATTTGGATCAATCAGCCCCTCTTTCACAAGAGGATACGTCGTTAATATCGAACACGTCGTGTAGCATCCCGGATTCGCAAGAAGCCTTGTATTCCGAATCTGCTCCCGGTAAAGTTCACAGAGTCCGTACACAGACTGTTCTAAAAGCTCCGGCGATTTATGTTCCATCTTATACCATTCTTCGTAGACTGATACATCTTTTATACGATAATCCGCACTCAAGTCGATAAACTTTGTTTTTGACAGAAGCGTTTCATTCAGCCGGGAAGCAAGATACCCCTGCGGCGTCGCCGTAAAGATCACATCCACCTGGCCCGCAAGCTCTTCCAGATGGTCATCCCTGCATATATCATCTACAATCCGAAACATATTCCGGTAAATCTCATAATACTTCTGATCTATATAACTTCTCGAACCGAGCCACTTGATTTCCACATCATGGTGATTCGCAAG
Source organism: bacterium C-53 (assembly GCA_003612525.1). GTDB lineage: Bacteria > Bacillota > Clostridia > Lachnospirales > Lachnospiraceae > C-53. The sequence continues at coordinate 35,155 of RAZD01000014.1, forward strand.
GATACGCACCAGCTCGCCTCCCGCATAACCAGTCGCTCCGATAATTCCAGCTTTTATCATATCTTCATCCTTTCCTTCCTGCTGCCAAATATACAAAAGGCGCTCTTCCGACACTTTACTATAGCGCAATTGCCGGCGAAAAACAATCCTCCGTCCCCGTCCTGTTTTTTACTATTGTATAAATATACATTAATTTTGTATAATATGCAAGATTAATTTTTGTTTTATGCAGTTTGTACGAGATCTGTTTTATAAAAATACATATTTTCTGCTTGCATATTCCTGTCGGATGATGTATATTGTTTCAAGACAAAATAAATTGTATTTAAGCAGGAATTTATATCACAAGGAAAGGAACCATTATGAAAGAAAAAGTTGTTTTAGCTTACTCCGGCGGACTTGATACAACTGCTATCATTCCCTGGCTGAAAGAAAATTTTGATTACGAAGTCATCTGTGTCTGTGTGGACTGCGGACAGGGCAATGAACTGGACGGACTTGAGGAAAGGGCAAAATTATGCGGTGCGCAAAAATTATATATTGAAGACGTAACAGATGAATTCTGTGACGAATACATCATTCCCTGCGTGCAGGGCCATGCCGTATATGAAAACAAATACCTTCTCGGAACTTCAATGGCAAGGCCGGTTATTGCGAAACGCCTCGTGGAAATTGCACGCAAGGAAGGTGCGGCGGCAATCTGCCACGGCGCAACCGGAAAAGGCAACGACCAGATTCGTTTTGAGCTTGGCATCAAGGCGCTTGCTCCCGATCTGAAAATTATTGCAGCATGGAGAAATGATAAGTGGACGCTCGATTCCCGTGAATCGGAAATCGAATACTGCAGGCAGCATGGCATCGATCTGCCGTTCTCTGCCGACAGCAGTTATAGCCGCGACCGCAATTTATGGCACATCAGCCATGAAGGACTCGAACTGGAAGACCCGGCAAGCGAACCGAATTACGATCATCTTCTCGTGCTCGGAACAACGCCTGAAAAGGCACCTGAAGAGGGAGAATACGTTACGATGACTTTCGAAAAAGGCGTTCCGAAAAGCGTAAATGGAAAAGAAATGAAAGTCTCCGACATTATCCGCGAGTTAAACCGCCTCGGCGGAAAACATGGCATCGGAATCGCTGATATCGTTGAAAACCGTGTTGTAGGCATGAAATCACGCGGCGTTTACGAGACTCCGGGCGGAACGATTCTCTACGAAGCGCATCAACAGCTTGAGGAACTTATTCTCGACAGAGACACTTACCGTGAAAAGGAAGAAATGGGAAATAAGCTTGCACAGATCGTATATGAAGGAAAATGGTTCACGCCTCTTTGCAAAGCTACAATCGCCTTTATCCGGTCCACACAGGAATATGTAACCGGTGAAGTCAAATTTAAGCTTTACAAAGGAAATATTATCAAAGCCGGCACCACCTCCCCGTATTCTCTCTACAATGAAAGTATCGCATCTTTCACCACCGGAGATCTTTACGACCATCATGACGCAGAAGGATTTATCAACCTCTTTGGTCTTTCCTGCAAAGTACGCGCTATGAAAATGCAGGAAACAGAACAGAAATAACGCGTATCATTCACAGGCCTTGAGCATTCTTTCAGGATGCTTAAGGCCTGTTTGATTCCAATTATGAGAATTGACGAAAACATTGGTTTTATGATACTATAGCTTATAGATATGAAGGTCAAAAGATAAGGCCGTAAAGTCTACTGCTGGAAAGGAACTCTTTTGATTTATGGACTTATTCAGAATTTTAATTATTTACCTTATTGTTATAAATACAATCAGTTTTCTCATTATGGGAATTGATAAACAGAAAGCCAGGAAACATGCATTCCGTATCCCGGAATCTACCCTGTTCTTTCTGGCATTTATCGGGGGCGCCATTGGTTCAATTGCAGGTATGTATCTCTTCCATCACAAAACGCGTCATCTCACTTTTGTACTTGGAATGCCGCTTATTCTTATCCTGCATATTCTTGCCGGTCTCTGGTATCATTATTATTCACCGTTTACAATTAAGATAATGTGATTTTTTCAGAGGAGCATATTTTATGGGGACTTATATTGCTGTCTGTGACGACAACATGGCGGACAGAAAACAAATGGAACGTCTGTTGGGACGTGAATCCGATATCCGTTTAAATGATACCGGAGTGTTGTACATAGACTCGTACGGGAGTGAAGACGCGCTTTTAAAAACTCCCATGAAATACGATATGTTTTTTATTGATCTGACAGAAGGAACGCGTGACGGAATGGATGTTGCCACAACGCTTCGTTCGGACGGCGTTTTATGCCCTATTGTGCTGTGCTCATCCAAAATTAATTATCCCGAAAAGTATGGAAATACTTCGGGATATCTTTATATGAATAAACCCATCCTCAAACAGGAATTATCGGACATGATCGATTATGCGATTGAGGAAAAGAAAAAGCGCGCACCTCTGATTGAACTGCGCGATGACTACACAAAGACCACTTATTTTGTCACAGCCGATGAAATTATTTATCTCAAAGAGGAAAGCCATCAGGTTCATGCCATTATGACAAACGGACGTTCCGCTCTCTTTTATGGAACCCTTGACATTCCGCGGACATTTCTGCGCCCTTACCCCTTTTTCCTCTCTCTCGGATTTCACATTCTTCTCAATATGAATTATATCAAAAGACGCTCCGGACGCTCCTTTGAAATGATAAACGGAGAACGTCTGCCTTTCAGCATTTTTGAACAGAAACGCATTCTAAACGCATATATTGAATATAAGAAAGATGAAGTATCCTGATTCGGATTCATGCTGTATTCCTGCAGCACGAATCCGAAAGTGAACAACAAATAATTGATGTGGGATATCAGAATGTTACGATAATGCCTCCATCGCTCGCATAGAGGGTACTGATGCCGCGCGTATCCATTACGTAACTTTCACAGAATTTCGCTTTCGCCAAATAAGACCTGCGCACTTCCTCTGCACGTTCGGGGCAGTTGCAATGTGTAATGATTAATCTGCGATTTTCCGTATCTTTGATCTCACCGAGAGAATGCTCGATCATTTTCGCTAACGCCTTATTCATTCCTCTTGCCTGGCCAAGCTGTATAATTGTTCCCTGTACCGTACGGCCCATGACAGGTTTGATGTTCAGCGTATTTGCGACAAATGCTTTAATATTGGATAAACGTCCATTCTTCCTGAGCGCCTCTAATGATTCCAGAACAAAATAAGTTCCCATTTCATCGATTTTTTTCTCTGTTTCCTGCACAATCTCATCAAATGAAAGCCCCTTCGCTTCCTGTTCGCTGACCCAGAATGCAATCTGCGTCTCTCCGCCGGAAGCGCTTCTGGAATTAAATATATGAATGTTCTTTTTGGGATTTTCTTCCAGATAAAGATTCTTCGCAAGCTCGGCGCTGTTATAAGAACCGCTCAGTTCCGCCGAAAGTGTCACTACATATATATTTTCGTCCTCCCCTTTAAAGGCTTCCATATACCGCTCAGGAGACGGACATGAAGATTTCGGACAATTCGGACTGGCTGCAGCTCTTTTCAAAAATTCTTTCTGATTAAAAGTTTCATCATCTAAAATGCGATAGTCATCTACCTGAATTCCCAATGGCACAATTTCACAATTTACCCTGTTTTTAAAGTTTTCCGGCAATTCACAGCAGCTATCCACTACGATCTTATAACTCATATGGACTCCATTCTGTTCTGTATATAGAACACATTACTGTTTCTCTTTCTACTCTACGTAGTTTTTATTACTATATACTATCACACAAAACCGATTTTGTCTACAAAATTACGCCATTTTAAAATATGCCTGCACCAGTTTCACAAGGGCCGGAAGGTCTTTGCTTCCCATCGTTTCACGCGCCGAGTGCATAGCAAGTACCGGAATCCCGACATCTGCCGTCATCACCGGGAGCAGAGCAGATGCAATCGAGCCTAACGTACCCCCGCCCGCCTGATCAGAGCGGTTAATATATTTGCAGAAAGGAATTCCTTCCTTTTCCATAAGCCGCATTAAGCATGCGATTTCTTCCGAATCCGTTGCATAAGACTGCACTCCTGATTCTTTGATCGTAACACCTGAATTTAACATCACATGATTCTTCGGGTCATATCTGCCTCCCTGATTTGGATGGTAGGCATGACTGACATCCATAGAAAGCATTCTGCTCTTTTCCAGCGCTTCAAGATAATGGATGCGCCCGGGCGCCAGCGCATCATATATGCGCTCCAGTGTGTTCGAAAGCCACATTGAACCTGCTCCCTGTTTCGTCCTGCTCCCGATTTCCTCATGGTCAAAGAAAACCGCCGCATTGACGCCCGTTTCGCGGCCGCTATGCAGGATTCCCTGCAAACCGGCAAAAACAGACGTCATATTATCCAGTCTCGGAGAAGAATAAAACTCCCCCTCCGTCCCTATTTCCGTCCCCGGTTCACTGCAATATATATAGAAATCATAATCAAGAATGCTCCCCTGCTCTAAAGAAAGTTCCTCCTCTATCCACGAAATCAGGCCCTTTTCCTGCCACATTCCATACACCGGCATCAGATCTGTCTGACGGTTTAATTCTACGCCCTTATTTACTTCCTTATTCAAATGAATCGGCAGGTTCGGTATCGTCAGAACCGGACGTCCGCTGTCAAAAAGACACATCCCGGGATGCAGATCTTCTCCGCTGCGAAAGGCCGCCCTTCCTGCAATCCCGAGCGGCCTGTCCATCCAGGTAGACAGAATGGCGCCGCCATAGCATTCAACGTCCACTTTCCCATAATCCCCCTCCTTCATATCCGGATTCGGTTTTATACGAAAGCAGGGAAAATCCGTGTGGGAAGCCGCAATATAAATTCCGCTGCCCTCCTCAAACTTTTCTCCAACCGTAAACGCTATCAGCGAAGAACCATGACCTTTCACATAATATTTTCCACCCGGCTCAATCGTAAACGGTGCGGCCGGTAAAAGTCCGGTAAATTCATTCTCATTTAGAATCCTTACAATCTCATCAACCACATGATACGGAGAAACCGCGCGGCTGTTAAATTCTCTGAAATCTTCCATACAGTTCATTCTGCTCCCGCCCTTTCTTAATCTGCTCATTTATTTCTGGCTTTTTTGATTCAGATTGATTATACTATAGAAAATAATTTTTATAAAGGAAGAACTATGACTGCATTTACAATGAACGAGACAAATTTATTCTGCAAAAAGCTTCTGGGAAGCCCTCTTTTCGATGCATTTCTTCTCGAAGAATGCACGATTGCCACCGCCAATACGTTTACAATTGACGGCCGTATCAATAAAAATTTTTATACAAAAGAGGAGCAGGAAGACTTAAACCTTACAGGGCCCTCTGCACCTGTCCTCACAACCTATGCATCCCTTCGTCCAATCTGCTTTGAACTGATTAAAGGGAAAAAAACACCTTTAAACTTCCGCTTTGTTTTTCATCTGTCACGTGAAAATACCGAAAAAATCTTACAGCGGGCCGATACTTCCTTTTCATTAGCTGATATCCACGCGCTTGTGCTTACAGTCCGCTATGACGGCGCTGCCGTCATGTGCACTACGGGAACTTCACTGTCCGTATTTTCTATGGACAAGAGCGTGGAACATGCATGGGATGATATGGTACGCAGATTTTTTCTGAAAAATGACCTTGCTTTTACTGAAAACTGAGGTATCTTTTTCCCGGATTCGTATCGTGCTGCACCGCACTGCGAATTCGAACGGATATCCATCATTTTTTCTTGCCTCCATACGCAAATAGTGCTATATTTTTACATGAAGATTTTGTTTCATTCTGGAGTTTGTGTTTGCGCGGTGTCCACAGATTCCTTATACACAAAAGCTGCGCAGAAATGAGGAGAATTATGGCGAAAAAAGATATTGATTGGTCAAATCTTGGCTTTGCTTATATGCCGACAGAGGCAAGATATGTTTCCAACTATAAAAACGGCGCATGGGATGACGGAGAGATCACCGGAGATTCCAATGTTGTGATAAACGAATGCGCCTGTGTTCTGCAGTATGCCCAGACTTGTTTTGAAGGACTTAAGGCATATACGACTGAAGACGGACATATTGTTACGTTCCGTCCTGATTTAAATGCCGAGCGCATGGTCAATTCAGCGATCAGGCTTGAAATGCCCGTATTTCCACAGGAACGGTTTATGGATGCGCTTGAAAAAGTTGTAAAAGCAAATGCAGATTATGTGCCTCCTTATGGTTCCGGCGCAACGCTTTACATTCGTCCGTTTATGTTCGGTTCAAATGCCGTAATCGGAGTAAAACCGGCGGACGAGTACCAGTTCCGTATGTTCGTAACCCCTGTTGGCCCTTATTTTAAGGGCGGCGCAAAACCGATCTCCGTACGCATAAGCGATCTTGACCGTGCGGCGCCGCATGGTACAGGCCATATCAAGGCAGGACTGAACTATGCCATGAGCCTTTACAATATCGTAGATGCCCATAAAGCGGGATTTGACGAAAATATCTATCTTGACCCACAGACGCGTACAAAAATTGAAGAAACAGGCGGTGCAAACATCCTGTTTGTAACAAAAGACGAAGAGCTTATCGTTCCAAAGTCAGACAGCATCCTTCCGTCCATCACAAGACGTTCTCTTGTAGAAGTAGCAGAAACATATCTTGGATTAAAAGTGACGGAACGCGAAGTTACACTCGCAGAGGTGGAAGATTTTGCAGAATGCGGTCTCTGCGGCACGGCCGCCGTCATCTCTCCTGTCGGAAAGATCAATGATCACGGCAGGGAAATCTGCTTCCCAAGCGGTATGGAAGAGATGGGGCCTGTCACAAAGAAGCTTTACGATACTCTGACCGGAATCCAGATGGGACGCCTGGAAGCGCCCAAAGGATGGATTCATGTAATCGAATAAGTCCCTGCTGTTTGAAAATGAAAATATAAATGCCGTATTTCAGGCATTCCTGAGCGTGAAATCAGCGCTTCTTCACGAAGCGCTCTTCACGCCAGACATAAACTGCTTCTTACTCTATTTTCTCATCTTTGGCTTAAATATCAGGCTTGCAATATAGCCAAATATCATCGCCGCAGATATGCCGACCGCACTTGCTGTAAATCCACCCATAAAAATACCCATAAATCCATTCTCATTGACTGCGTCTTTTACGCCCTTCCACAGCACATTTCCGAAACCAAGCAGCGGAACCGATGCGCCTGCTCCCGCAAACTCCTGAAACGGTCCGTAAATTCCGATTGCACCCAATACTGCGCCACCGCACACAAGAAGCACCATAATGCGTCCTGGCATCATTTTCGTTCTCTCCATCAGAATCTGCACGAGCGCACAAATCAGACCGCCAACCCAAAAAGCATTCAGATAATCCATATCCTCAACCTTCTTTCTCTTTGTCCTTTAAGGTTTTTCCTTATAGTGTGCCGGTTTCCCTCTATTTTATTCATCCATAAAAATGCCCATTCCTGGCAATCGGTTTCAATTCTCTCTTTTCCTCTAACACCGTTCTGTGAATCATCAGATATCCGCACGGATTCACGGTGACCTCCCATTTTACAAGACAGATTTCCCTTCCCACTATCTCTATGGCTGTAATGCAGCGCGGATGAACCATACTGCCATCGTTCAGATACAAATCCTCTCCCAGTCTCGCCTCATGCGTATGTCCACAGAGAACATATATATTTTTGTCTTTTGCAAATCTCAAAAAACGTTTTTCCCCTTTTTCCGCTTTTCTGTGGCTTTCCGTCGGCCCCGCCGGAGCCTTCAGCCCGATCATCTCAAGCGGCCCCCATACATAACGCACCATCCACTTTGTAAAAACATGAAGATAATCATTCAACAAATCGCACTGATGACCATGAAGAAGAAAGATTTCTGTATCCATGATTCTGACACGGTACGCTTCACAAATTTTAAGATCAGGAAACAATTCTTCCCAGCGATTGGTACAATCATTATAAAACGAAGCATAATTTTTTCTCACATATTTTGGCTTATGCTTTGCATAATCATGATTTCCATAGATCATATAAAGCCTGTTTCTTCGATAGAATTCCCTCAAAAACCAGTAGATATTCCCATATGTTTCAACAATTTTTGAAAGACTCCTGTTTTCCCACAATTCTTCGCCATCTCCCAGCTCAAAATAAGTAAAGCCATTCGCATAATAGTATTGCAGAGCGGCAAAACAAAGATTCTGATTCTGTTCAAAATTATCATTTCCGTTGCCGACGCCGCGATGACAGTCGCTCATAAATACAAGCCGCGCATAATCTGGAAATGTAAGTACCGGAGCCTTTTCATATACTCTGTCAAGTCTTCTGCTCAAAACACGTTCCTCTCCTTTTCTGCTTTCGATGCATTTGCCCTCGTTATTTCAGACTATGCGCCAAAATTCAGATGGTTCGCGGTTTTCTGATATTGAATTCGGCAGAAAGATAGGCTATAATGAGAAATTAGATACGATCGGAGAATGACCTGCAAATCTATATCCGACAGTACACGAACGATACAAGGAGGTTAAGTGGTTCATGAGCGAAGAGAACAAAATAACAGACACAGAAACCGCTGAGGCCAATGCAGAAAAAGAGGCAGCAGCAAACAACGCACCGGAGGAAACGATGGAAGATTATGCCGGAGAATTAAATGCTTCCATGAAAAAAATCAAAGAAGGCGATCTTCTGAAAGGCACAGTAATCGGTATTTCCGACACGGAAGTCGCGCTTGATCTTGGCTATTATGCCGAGGGAATCATCCGACTGGAAGATTTAAGCGAAGACCCTTCATTCTCCATCAAAACAGACATCACAATGGGAGAGGAACTGTCCGCTACCGTTATTCGCGTCGATGACGGCGAAGGAAATATTCTGTTATCAAGAAAAGAGGCAAACCAGCTTCTTGTATGGGACAAGCTCCGTAAAATGCTTGAGGACAAGACAAATGTGTCTGTCAAAGTTGTTGAAACCGTGAAAAGCGGCGTTGTTGCCTTTCTGGAAGGCATACGCGGATTTATTCCCGCCTCAAAGCTTTCACTTTCTTATGTGGAAGAAAATGACCTTGACAGCTATTTAAACAAAACACTGGAAGTCCGCGTAATCACCGCTGACGAAGAAAAGCGCAAACTGGTCCTTTCCGCAAAGGATATACTGAAAGAAAAGGCAGATGCGGAACGTGCAAATAAAATTTCGAATGTTCAGGTTGGTCTTGTTACGGAGGGAACTGTTGAGAGCCTGCAGAATTATGGCGCATTTGTTGATCTTGGCAACGGAATTTCCGGCCTCGTTCATATTTCCCAGATCTGTGAAAAGAGAATCAAACATCCCAGCGCTGTCCTAAAAGAAGGCGACAAAGTCAAAGTTAAAGTAACCGCTATCAAAGACGGAAAATTAAGCCTCAGCATGAAGGCGCTGAACGATATTGCCGCTGAGGAAATCGTAGAAGAATCCTATGATCTCCCGAAGAGCGAATCTCTCGGAACTTCCCTGGGAGACCTGTTTAAAAACTTAAATCTCAAATAAAAACTCAAACGAAAGAAACCCGACCTCCCGGATTTATTCCAGTAAGGCGAGTTTCTTTCTTATTTCACGAATGGTATCTTCCGGCCCCCGTGACCGCTCTTCTATAATCATATCCGCATACTTCTCATACAGCAGGCTCCGCTCTAAAAACAGCGATTGAAGCGTCTGTCCCTCCCTCAGGACAACCCCGCGTCCCTCGATATCAAAAAGGCGCCTTTGCAGTGTTGCAAATTCCTCTTTCAGATAAATGACAGTGCCAATTGCCCGAAAATGCTCCATCGCTTCCCTTCCATATACTGCGCTGCCTCCTGTTGCGATCACCGAACGCCTGGCTTCTATCTTTCGGTTTACCTCATTTTCGATAGCAAGAAATCCATCCACACCTTCCTCTGCGATTATTTCACTTAAGAGCATCTTCCTGCTTTCCTGTATCAGAAGATCAGAATCAATAAAAGAATATCCGAGAATCTTTGCCAGAATGACGCCAACCGTACTCTTTCCAACAGCCGGCATCCCAATTAAAATAATATTACTTTTCTCCAAAATAATCTGCCTTTCATACATATTTTTCGATCAGAACATTCTGCTTCCCCTTCCTGGAAAGCGACAAAACGCCTGAAAAACGGAACTTCCCATATCCCCGCACGGATACTGTATCCGCCTCTTTTAAATAATAGCTATTATTTTCACATAATCTTCCGTTCACAAAGACTTTCCTGGTTCTGAAATAATCCAGTATTTCAGACCGGGAAAGACGAAACACTTTCGATGCGACGGCATCCACACGTTCCGATGATACCTGAAGAACCATGTTCTCGGTATGAACCTGCGCTTCTCTGGGAAGCTCCTCTGTCACAAGACATCTGACATAAGTATGCTTTACTTTATCCAGGTTTTCACAGATATAGGGAGCCATCTTCTCGCTTGCAAACAGATACGCTTTCTTGTCCTGTACCACGATATCGCCCACTTCACTGCGTTCAATTCCAAGATTCATGACCGCTCCGAGAAAATCACGGTGTGAAAGAGCATCGGCAAATTTCTGGTGTAGCGGTTCAATGCAGATACAGCGTATAGGAAATTCCTCCACGTATCCAAATTCCTCCTGCGACCCAAAACGTATCATATTCCGGGAAGCTTCCGCCCTCCCGCCGAATACCGTCACGCCGGCATACACAAGCTCCCTCTCCATCTGATAATAAACGGCAGATTCCGCCTCGCCAAGAAATCCGGTAAATGTATAACTGTTTGTTCCGTGTGACTGCGCCGCAAGTTCCGCGAAGCGTTTTTTCAATAATTCATCCTGTTCCGTCATTTCTGCGCTTCTATCCTTTCCGCAAGATCGGAAAGATACACAAATCTCTCCAGCTTTATTTCAAGTTTCTTCTCAAGCGATTCTTTCTCCGTTGTAAGCTCATTCAGCTTTACAAAATCCGTGGCGGCTTTCGCATACGCTTCCTCCACAGATGCAAGCCTGTCCTCAAGTTCCGCTATTTCCTCTTCAATCGTCTCATAATCCTTCTGCTCCTGATACGTGAATTTAAGCTTCTTCTCGCGCACTTTCCACGTATCCCTGCTGTCGGATATTTTCTCTTTCTCTCCCTTCGCAGGCGACAGAGCGGAAATTTCCATCTCCCGCTCCATGAGATAATCGGAATATCCGCCTTCATACTGACGGATGTTTCCCTCACCTTCAAAGGCAAAAAGACGTCTTGCGATACGGTCCAGGAAATACCGGTCATGTGATACTGCTATGACAATTCCCTGAAAACGATCGAGATAATCCTCCAATATACTCATTGTCGCAATGTCGAGATCGTTCGTCGGTTCGTCAAGCACCAGCACATTCGGAGCCTCCATCAGAACTTTCAGAAGATACAGCCGCCTTTTCTCGCCGCCCGATAACCGCTCAATCTTCTGATACTGAAGAGTGGAATCAAACAGAAAACGCTCCATCATCTTTGAAGCCGTCACCTTTCCATCTTCCGTCTCAATATATTCCGCCGTCTCCTTAATATAATCAATCGCGCGGAGAGAATCGTCCATATATTCATTTTCCTGCGAAAAATACCCGATCTTTATGGTAGTTCCAACCACCACTTCACCGTTGTCAGGCGCAGTCTTTCCGTTAATGATTTTCATCAGCGTCGATTTGCCACACCCATTTGGGCCAATGAATCCGACTCTGTCATTTTTCAGAAAAATATAAGTAAACTCAGAAATCAGGCACTTATCACCGTATGATTTGGATATACCCAACAGCTCAATGGTAGTCTTCCCCATACGCGATGAAACGGATCCCATCTCCACTACGCTGTCAGAAACAGGCGCTTTGGCATCCCTAAGCGCCTCATATCTTGCAATATGCGCTTTCTGCTTCGTGCTCCTCGCCCGCGCGCCTCTCTGCATCCATTCAATCTCTCTGCGCAGAATACTCTGGCGCTTTCGTTCCGTGGCAAGCGCAATCTCCTCTCGCTCAGCTTTCAGTGCAAGAAAACCGGAATAATTTGTCAGATAACTGTAAATCTTTCCTTTATCAATCTCCACAATGCGCGTTGAGACACGATCCAGGAAATACCGGTCATGCGTTACCATCAGCAAAGCGCCTTTTCTCCCGATCAGGTAATCCTCAAGCCACTGCGTCATTTCGTTGTCAAGATGGTTTGTCGGCTCATCAAGCACCAGAAGATCACACTCCGCAAGAAGCGCCGCCGCGAGCGCTGCACGCTTCTTTCCCCCTCCGGAAAGAATGTCGATCCTTGCATCGTAATCCGTAAATCCGAGGCGGTTTAGAACATTCTTTGCATCCCCCTCTATCGTCCATTCGTTTCCCAGATGCTTATTTTTCGTAACCACATAATCAAAAATCGTGATTCCCGGCTCGAACTCAGGGTTTTGCGGAAGATAGCGGATATGCACCTTATTTCCCTTTATAACTTCTCCTGTTTCTCCTTCCTCGATGCCTGCCACAATTTTAAGCAGCGTCGATTTGCCTGTGCCGTTAATCCCGATCACGCCGACCTTCTCTCCCTCACCAATCGAAAAATCGGCGCTGTCGAATAGAATTTTATCTGTGTAAGACTTTTTCAAGCCGTTAATTGTAAGGATATTCATTAAATCTAACCTTGCCTTTCCCTGGTATACTGGTTTTCAGACGACAAATTCCTGCATATCTATCTGAGGAAGATAGCGGTCAAAGCAGGCCTCCAGTTCATTCTCTTCCAGTTCGGTCAGTTCATGCGAAATTTGCATAATTTCGCATAATATCTTTGCAAACGCAATCGTCCAGTCCCGATGCTTCATCTGCAGCACATGTCCGCCCACCTGCCTTACTTTATGGAACAAATCACTGTTTTCACTCACCGTATCGACAATAATAATCGTAGCCATATCGTGCGCCATTCTGCCAATTTCCTTATATCGGACAAATCGCGTAACTTTATCCAAAGTAATTTCCGGATTACCTTTTCCTATAAATCCGATATCAATGCTGACCGCCTTCCCGCCGCAGTAAACAGCAGGGACAATACGGTCCAGTTTAAGGAAAGCTTTCTGGCGCCTACCTCAATCGTTCCCGACACCGGGCCATACTCTTTCTCAAGCCCTTCCGAAATATCTTCCACAGACGCAGTAAAAGAATATTTATAATCCTGAATATTGTCCCTTGTTATATTATCGAATCCTTTGCGTGTCAACCCAAGCAGCCACAAATCAAGGGTCTTCGGATCACGGCCCCTTGCCTCCATATAATCATTTAACACACAACCCGCATATTCTTCAACCGAATCCACATGATTCCCAATACGGCCCATATACAAGTCCAGCAGAGCCGCATAGGACTCAATCAGCCTTTTCTGTGTGATAAATTCCGTGAAGTCCCTGATATTTCCCCCCAGAAGAACTTCTTTTACAATGCCTCTTATCCCCTCAGCCCCAACCTGACGTATAAAATCCGTTCTTGTTGCACTCATATTTCTCTTCCCACTGGAATTATAATCTTCAAATATACCCATTTATTCTCCCTTATCCATAAATTTCTTCTGATAGGTGCACATTAAAAGCTCCGCAATTTCATCTTCGGATATATTCCTCTCTTTCAGCCTGCGTAATATTTCAGGCAAACTGCCTTCCGGCTCTTCATTGTCCGCCAGATCAGAGGAATCCTCAAACTGATACTCAAATGGATGCAGCAGACTGTTTAAACCATCCAAATCGTTCATGGCGCTTTCCACATATTCATCCGCACACTCAATCAATACAAACCTCCGCTCCAGACAGGCAGCCGCCTTCGCAGTTGTTTCGATTCCTCCGAACGGGTCCAGTACCACATCATTTTTAAAAGAATAATACTGTATTACTTTCTCAGCCAGTTCTTTTGGGAAAATCGCAGGATGGCGCTTATCCCTGGCCGGAGAGATATACCAGATATTTGTTTTTTCATATCCATCCGGAATCTTTGATTCCTGAATGACAGTCTGGTCAGGATGGTTTCTGATAAAATGATCAATCAATATCGACGGTTTTTTTCTGTATACCATCACATACTCCGTCACAGGCACCGCCTTATACTGCATCGGATTCCGGTCCGCTGAAAACCTTCTTCCTCTCCCGCTCGCCCAGCCTGCCCCTTCCGGTTTCTCCCAGATAATGTCATCCACAAATTCAAATCCCTCTTCCATAAAGATCTGATGAATATCAAACGGAACAGCAATCCTCGAGGAAGATTCACTTCGGCTCGCCCTCGGTATCAGGACATGCGAAGAGTTTATAACAAAAAACTTGCCATCCATCAGGACTCTTCTGCACTCCCTCACCACTTTTCGTATCAAAGCCAGATAATCTTCATATGTATCAAATTCCGAATACTGTTTTCTCGCATTATAATAGGGAGGCGAAGTAAAAATCAAATCAACCGACTGTTCCGGAAGCTTTTTTAATACAAGTTCCGCCCGCCCCTTGATCAGCATGTTGTTCAATTCGGAAATCCTGTACTGCTGTTTTTTCTTTCTGCCCCTTTCAATGGATACAGACTTCCCGATATCTATTTTCCTGCGTCTTCCACTCAGCACCCCAATGCCCGACGACCTTTTTTCATCAATATTTTTTGAGTATGCATCAACTGCAATCTCTCCGATCACCTTTTTCTTATATTAAACCGGAACATTCCAGACATGATATCTGTCAAATATCTCCGGAAGTCCAAACGTGACATTGTGCATATCAAATTGCTGTTTTTTTAAATACTGGTCCGTAATGCTTTTTGCCTGCTCCGTATTTAAAACAGCATAATTTCTCTGCTCCGAAATCATTCTCCGACATCCTTTCCAAATCTCATCCAGCGTACGCCTCCTGATCATGACATCATTATATTCTTTTACAAACAGATTATCAATCAAAATATGGTGGGCAGAAACGCAAGTCTCTGTCCACCAGTGCTGTTACGCCCACCCCAGGACTTTTACAACCCAATAAATAAGCCCTAAAATCCAGGAACTCAAAATTCCGTACAGGATAACCGGTCCCGCAATTGTAAATATCTTGCACCCGATTCCAAATATCTGCCCTTCCTCCTGAAACTCAATTGCCGGCGCCGCAACACCATTTGCAAATCCTGTGATCGGCACAAGTGCGCCTGCGCCTCCCCATTTGGCAATTCCCGGATAAATATTTAACCCTGTCAGAAGCGCGCTTAAAAATACGAGAATCAGCGAGCACCACGATGCAGCGTCATCCTTTGACAGTCCCATGCCTCCTGCCACCGACAAAATTGCCTGACCAAGCACACATATAAGCCCTCCGGCAATAAATGCCTTCGCCATCTGCATCCATAAATTGCTGAGCGGCGTCACCTGCTTTACCTTCTCCTGATATTGCTGTTTTGCCTGTTCATTCATACTCTGACCACACCTTTCCACAATGATTGAATAATGCAAGATTTCCTGCATTATTCCCCTAACGCTTTCATATTGCTGCCCTGAAAACCTCACGGCGCCATCTGATTGATAAAATAAATCAGCGAACCCGTAAGTTTCCCCAATGCAACTGAAAGAATTGCAATCCCAATCCCTTTCCTGAATTTTATGCGCCTTGCAAAAATTGGAACTGCATCAAGCATTTCCGCAATCGCGAGCGCCAGACATCCTACAAAAATTCCGCTGAATATCCCGTAAATAATCAGAAATCCATTCTTCAGCCACTCAAACGGCACAAGTCCGTTTCCTATGGGAAATACACTTACAAGCCCGCCAAGAATTGTTCCCAGCACAACCGTATTTTCATAGAAGAAAATACGATGCGCAGTATGTGTCTTCCCTGCAAACCGCGGAATCAGTCCTACTGAAATCAGAACCGTAAAGACACCCGCCGATGCAATCAACCCGAAACTCATACCGCATATGCCAAGAAAAACATTAATCCACATCGACCGTATTCCCCTTTCGCCCACAGCTTTCTACTAATGTTGTATCCACATCATTCTCATAAAGCCGCATTTCCACTTCCACCGGCGTTGGATCCTTTGTGATGCGCCTTCCCCCAATATGATTAAAAAAGATAATAATTCCCGCTGCAAGCCCAATCGAGTAAGATACTTCGAGAATTGTAATTCCATTTGAAGTCTCACCCGTCACCATCTCATACACGTTGGAAAAGACATCCTGTATGCCAATGTCATTATGGAATGCCATAATCGTAAATGCTGTCCCAAAGAAACAGATAGCCGCCACAAACACAATCAGGCCAATTTCTTTTATCCTTCCCATCTCGTCTTCATCGTCAAAAATCACAAGTGTCTCCGACTCTCCGAGGCTTTCCACATCAATCTCCGGAAATGCTTTTATAATTGTATCGATGACTTTTAAAATCGTGATTACAATCCGGCCGTCTTCCTTTGTAAAATTTTCAACTGCAACAAGCTGTCCGATCTCCCGGGCAAGGCCGGCGTCACTACATGCCACACGCGCAATATCTTTTACAAAGACAGGCGCAGAATGTACTTCTGTTTTTCTTTCCGCTTTCAGATAAACTGTTTTCTTATCCATCATTGATTCCTTTCAGGGCTATTGTAACCGAAGCGTTACTTTTTATGCATAATCTTTTTGATCGCGGGAATAATGATGATGCGGTTCAATTATTTCAGTAACTTCGAAAGGAATGATAATATGACACAAATGTCAGGTAATTCCAGCATAAAATTTGACAAGCCTGTCTACTTAACGGACAGCGCTTCTATTGTGGGAAAAAAAGAAGGGGAAGGCCCTTTGGCTCAATATTTTGACGTGATTGGCGACGATCCTATGTTTGGATGCAACAATTGGGAAGAAGCGGAAAGCACTTTGCAAAAAGAAGCCTGTACGCTTGCGCTCGGAAAAGCAGGCCTCACGTCCAATGATATCCGCTATATTTTTGCAGGTGATCTTCTCGGTCAGTTAATTGCGTCTTCCTTTGGCCTTATGCACTTAAATCTCCCGCTTTTTGGACTATACGGAGCATGCTCTACCTGCGGAGAATCCTTAAGTCTTGGTTCTATCACCGTCAGCGGAGGATTTGCAGACAGAGTGCTTTGTGTTACATCAAGCCACTTTGCAAGCGCCGAAAAACAGTTCCGTTTCCCATTAGAATACGGCAACCAGCGGCCTTTATCCGCCACATGGACAGTTACCGGAAGCGGGGCTTTTATCCTGTCCTCCACACCGGAAAATGCAAAAGCAAAGATAACCGGCATCACGACCGGGAAAATCGTAGACGCCGGAATCAAAGATTCTATGAATATGGGCGCTGCCATGGCGCCTGCTGCCGCCGATGTCATCCTCAGCAATTTCCGTGACTTCGCAAGAGTCCCCCAGGATTACGATAAAATCATTACGGGAGATCTCGGTACAATCGGCAGAACACTTTTGATTGATTTATTAAAGACGAAAGGCTTTGATATTTCAGAACAATATATGGACTGCGGAATCGAAATCTTCGATCCGAAAAGCCAGAATACCGATGCGGGCGGTAGTGGCTGTGGATGCTCGGCAGTGGTGCTTTCTGCATATCTTTTAAGAAAGCTTATTTCCAACGAGTGGAAAAGGATACTCTTCCTTCCCACCGGTGCGCTGTTATCCACAGTCAGCTTTAATGAAGGGAACAGTGTACCAGGCATAGCGCATGGCGTCATACTGGAATCCCTATAGATTATTTCCACTGATAAAGACCAATCAGAATATAAACGGCTGCAGAGGAGATGGAGAAAACGACAAGCATTCCTGTCATTATGTTTTTCATCCATCTCTTTTTTATGCATTCTTTATAGAATAGCCCGAAAAACAATCCCATAATTACCAGGATATGCGCAATGTAGCGAAAATCCTGCGAACTGAAATACGGCATTGAAAAGCAGAAATTAAGATAAAACAAGACAGATACCGCGTAATAGAGCGCGAAGAACGCTTTCATTGGAAATGTCATCGCCGTATCCTTCTTTTTCAGCACATAAATCATCCCGATCAGGGACAGCACGGCAAGAACAGCGCCTGAAATCAGCAAAGCCCACGCAAACGGCATAGCGATACCCACTGTCTGCCTGAAATCATACTCTCCGAAAAGTGAGGTCTTCAACAGGGCAAGCGGTATATTATATTCGTCATATTCGCAGCCGTTCACAATCATATGTGTATAAGGAATATCCGTACGGATATCAAAGAGCCGCCTCAACACCGAATACGCTCCGACCGGTTCTCCCACGCCCGGCGTATAATTCAGCGGCACATCAAACAAAATCAGGTTTCTGACAGGAAAGAAAAGTCCCAAAGGAATGCACAGAATACCAAACAATACATATTGTCCGAAAAGTTTCCAAAAGTTCCCCCTGTCTTTTATCAGTCGGTATAAAAAAACAAATGCCATCGCAGGAGCAATCAATCCTCCTGACAGTTTCGCCATCATCGAGCCGCCGACGCATACCGCCAGAATTGCGATCGTTGAAAACTTCGGCTCCCGATACCAGCGAATCAGATAATACACCGCCATAACCTGCAAAAGAATGCACAGCATATCATTATTAATGCTTCCCGCCATTAAAATAAAACACGGATGCATGGCCACCAGGCAGAGGCCCGATACAAGCGCCCTGCCGGAAAGCTGAAATTCTTTCATAATCCTGTACGCATACACAGTCACCAGAGTACTGTATATCAGTGTAAGCGCCTGCACATTTTCACATGCATGATTATAGGACACTTTTAACAGCGTATTGAGCTTAAGCCATACCGCTGCCAGAATGTGATGCAGCGGCGGCTGGAAAAAACCCCACAAAGTACGCGGATCAAAATCTATCAGCTGACGGTTCTCATAATAATATTCAATCAGGCCTGCCTGTCCGAACCCCGTGCCAAATCCAATGACATCATGCTGGCGCACCCATGTCGGCGTATAAAGAATATAGCATGCGCGCAGCAGAAAACCGACGCCGAACAGCAGAAATATCCCCGCCTCCTCATACCCCTTTTTCCACATAAAAAATGCCGCCAGACAAACAGCCGCCAATAAAATGATTTCTGCAAACACAAATCTTCTCGGACTGTTTACCTGATAAAATATACCCGTTAGCGGGCATGCCGCCAAAAGCAAAAAAAGGCCTGCCTTTCTCTTTTTCGTATCCATTCTGTCTGACCTCCGGTATTGCATATACGAATTATATCATATATCCCGATCAATCTAAATACTTTCTCATACGCAGAAGTATTTTTTTCTCAAGCCGGCTTACCTGAACCTGGCTCATGCCAAGCCGTTTTGCGACCTCTGTCTGCGTTACATTTTCAAAATAACGGAGCCGTATAATTTCCCGGTCCCCTTCGTCCAGACCATCCAGAAGCTGCTCAATCAGTATTTTATTAATCAGTTTTTCCTTTTCACCGTCAGGGACTTCTTCCCCCGGTGAGCGAAGCTGGTCAATCATATAAATTTCATTTCCGTCAGACTGGTAAATCGTCTTGTAAATGGATTCAACCTCCATGCCGGCGTCCAGCGCCATTACAATATCCTCTCTGTCGATTCCCGTCTCTTCCTCAATCTGTGACAGCTGGGGCTCTCTCCCCAGCTCCTGCGAGAGTTTTTCGACTGCCCGTTTCACCTTAATGCAGTTCTCTTTAAGCCCCCTTGAAATCTTAATCATGCCGTCATCACGCATAAACCGCCGCAGTTCCCCCTGAATCATAGGTACGGCGTACGTTGAAAACTGAACGCCGAAAGACGAATCGAATTTATCGACCGCTTTCATCAGTCCAATCGTTCCAATCTGAAATAAGTCCTCGGCATCGTACCCTCTTATGGTATAACGCTTTACAATATGGCGCACCAGCCCAAGATTTTCTTCAATCAGTATCTCTCTTGCCTTTTTATCTCCAAGTTGGGATTTTTCAATCAAGGCAATTGTATCTTTCATGAAGCGGTACTCCTATTTTCTTTTTCATTCTGACAAGACATCCTTCCATAGGCGCGGATGTCACCTCCAATGTGTCCATAAAGGCCTCCATAAAGGCAAATCCCATACCCGAACGTTCCAGATCAGGACGCGTCGTATACAGCGGTTCCATCGCCTTTCCAATGTCCACAATGCCAACCCCTTCATCCGAAACAGCCACAATCACTTCATCGCCGTCAATCTCGCACTCCATCGTAACCGTCCCTACCTGATTCCCATATCCATGTATAATAGAATTTGTCACAGCCTCCGAAACAGCCGTCTTGATATCCTCAAGCTCTTCCACCGTAGGATTCAGGCAGCACAGGAAAGCTGCCACCGTAATCCTTGCAAAACTTTCATTCCCCGAATAACTGTCAAATTCCACTTTCATATGATTTTTCATTGTTTTCATCCTCTCTCTCCTCACTCTTCGTCTTCTACAATCTCCACTATCTTATGTAATCCTGACAGCCTGAATATTCTCCGGATCCGGTCGCTGACATGCACGGCCAGCACACGTCCCCCAAGTATCTGTATCTTCTTGTATCTTCCCATAATCACACCAATCCCCGAACTGTCCATAAAGCTGGTGTCCTCAAAGTCAAATACTACAAATTCAATATGCTGTCCTTCTATGTAACGGTCCGCCATCTCTCGTATCCTGATTGCCTTATGATGATCAAGTTCCTTCGGCATTCTTATGCACAGGTAAGAATTAATTACCTGAAAATCATCCATTGTTTCCCTCCGTTCCGCCCCTTTTACGGGCAATCTTATTTACAGGATATTTGTCATTCCCTGTCACATAGGAAAAGAGACACGGCATACAGCCATGTCTCTTTTGTATTTTATCGTATTTTCCGTTTTTATTGCACAACCGGCGTCTGTACATCCGGCCCTGTCCCCAAAGGATTTGCAGGGTCCGTTATCGCGTTAGGATCCGGCGTCGGCGGAAGCGTAGGTTCATTTACCGCCGGGAGCTGAGACTCCCCTTGCTGCGTGCCTGCATTTCCATTTGACTCATTCGCACCCGCAGGATTTCCATTCGAATTTCCAGCATTTGAATTCGCGTTCGCCGTTCTGTTCGCGCTGTCGGACTTATATCCTTTCGCATTTCTCGCATATACCGAGGACGGGAATTTGTCTATTACTTCCTGATAGAGTTCATCTGCTTTATCCGTATTCTCCGCATGACGATACGAGTGCGCAAGATTGTAAAGCGCCTCTACATTCGTCTCATCCATCTCATACGCTTTCGTCAGATCAGTAATTGCCGTCGTGTAATCACCACTTCGGAAAGCTTCCAGACCCGTACTTAAATATTCCGCAGCAGCCTTCGTGCCAACCTCGTCAAAGAGCAGCTTATAAAGTGTCTTAAACTCTTCCGAACTTTCGGAACCTTCAACATAAGAAGTCTCGATCTTCTCCAGAAGATCCATCACCTCCACGGCATTGCCCGGTTCTTTGATGTACTTGTATGTCGCCGCCATCAGATCATCAGCCGCATTCATCACACCATCGCTGCCTGTATAATCTTCAATCTGCGTCTCAAGCTCTGTATTCTCCTTCTGAAGCGCTTCGACCCGCTTATTCAGCTCCTCAATTGCCGCTGACTTCTCTGTCAGCTGATTGCTGACCTCAACCAGATTTTTATTGATGTCGGATTTCTCCGACTGTATTCTCGACGGAAGAATCAAAAACCACATAATTCCTACGCCAATCACCATTCCAACCAGAATATTTAAAATCGTTGTGCCCCCGGACCTTTCCGGCCCGTTTAACGGCTGTATAATTGTCTCATTCCCACTCTGGTAAGTGATCGCTTCCTCTTTCGGAGCTTTTTTCTTTCTCTTGCCGCCATTACTATCAATACCTGCTTCCTCTTTTGCGGCAAGCATTTTGTCAATCTCTCTCAGATACGTGAGGGAAATCGTATTATTGGCATCAATTTTCACAGCTTTTAAAATCGTCTTCTTTGCCTTATCCCACTCTTCACCATTCATATAAAGAAGCGCCAGAAGCTGATAGCCTTTTATCATATTGGGATTGATAGAAAGCACTTTCTTCAACTGGATTACCGCAAGATCAAGACTGTCCTGCCTGCAGTATGTCAACGCCTGATTGTATTTTTTAATTGCCTGATTGATTGCATCAAGCTTGCTGGGGTTTCCCTGCACCTGCTTGATAAAGTCATCCGCAATGTTCTTTTTGCTTTTTAAATTTTTGCTGATTACCCATTCACTAAGCGCAGAAACAGCCTCACCCATCTCAAAGTAGACAAGCCCCAGCAGGTTTCTGGCATCAATATTGTTCTTATTGCATTTCAAGCTCTGCCTTAAACTGATCACAGCTCCGGAAAGATCCCTGACCTGAGCTTTTTTCAGACCATCATTATAATACATATTGGAAAGGTATAAAATCTTTTTATATACCTTTACATCGGCTCCGCATCCGGTGCAGAAATCATATTCAGACAGAGTACATCCACAGCTATAACATTTCATGGCTATACCTCCTGTCCGCTTTCGCGGACATCAAATCAATCGTTGAAACTTCTGTTTCAAACTTGTCCCGCTTACTCATTCTCACCTTTTGCTTCCTTAAACATTGTTATCATTACGTCTGTCATATCGGATAAGTCATGGCTGTATATGGAATCCTCCGCATCTTCTACTTCAAGCGACGGATGAAATTTCTTCAATTCTTCTTCGAAATCAATCACTGTTTGCTCCAATCCGTCCACACTGGCGTGCAGATCTTTTTCTTTTCTATATGATTCAAACAGATGCACCTTGCTCATTGCAAGGCGCATCTGACCCAAGCATAGCAATATCTTTATCATATACAGATTTGAAGAAAAAATCAACCGTTTTATTGCTTAATTTATTCCTAATTTATTTTTGCGAAAGCTGATTCAGGCGTTCCTTTACCTGTTCCATCATCTGTGTATATTTAGCAAGCTTTTCCTTCTCTTCCATAATCTTCGATTCCGGCGCCTTGCTTATGAACTTTTCATTGGAAAGCATGCCGTTCACCCGCTTCAGTTCGCCCGTAAGACGTGTTTCCTCTTTTTTCAGACGCGCAATCTCCTGCTCAATATCAACAAGTTCCGCAAATGGTATATACACCGCTGCATTCGGAATCATCACCGATACCGCATCATCATCAATTCCGCTTTTCTCCTTCTGAACAAACACCTGGGAAGCGCCGGCAAGCGCGCCGAAGAAAAGTTTTCCTTTCTCAAATGCCGAAAGAACGTCCTCCTTTTCCGATACAATATAAATATTTGCCTTTCTGCTCGGCGGAACATTCATTTCCGTCTTCACATTGCGGATTCCACGCACCGCTTCCTTTATAAGCTCAATTTCCTTCTCCTCCTGGACAAATTCCCGTTCGCTATCGTACTTCGGCCATTCGGATATCATAATTGATTCGCAGTCAAGTCCCCCCGCCATATCCGCAAGCGTACAGTAGATTTCTTCCGTCACGAACGGCATGTACGGATGAAGAAGTTTTAAGGAATCCACAAGTACAGTCTTAAGTGTTGCAAGCGCCGCATTCCGGGAATCCTCATCATCGGAATTATAGAGACGCGGTTTTACCATCTCAATATACCAGTCACAGAGCTCGTCCCAGATAAAATCATATACCTTCTGAGCCGCAATACCAAGTTCGAAATTCTCCATATTATCGGTCGCTTCTTTTATTACTCTGTTGAGTTTACACAATATCCATTTGTCCACCGGAAGAAGTTTTGCATCCTCAATGGGAACCAGCGGCTTTTCATCAAGATTCATCATGATAAACCGGGAAGCATTCCAGATCTTATTCGCAAAATTACGGCTTGCTTCCACCCTCTCATAATAAAAGCGCATATCGTTTCCAGGGGCATTTCCCGTAATCAATGTGAAACGAAGGGCGTCCGCACCGTACTGATCGATAATCTCCAGCGGGTCGATGCCGTTTCCTAAAGATTTGCTCATCTTACGCCCCTGCGAATCCCGCACAAGGCCGTGGAAAAGAACGGTATGAAACGGCTTCTCGCCCATCTGTTCAAAGCCTGAGAAAATCATGCGGATAACCCAGAAGAATATGATATCATATCCTGTCACAAGCACGTCGGTCGGATAAAAGTATTCAAGGTCGGCCGTCTTTTCCGGCCACCCCAATGTAGAAAACGGCCAGAGCGCAGATGAAAACCACGTATCAAGCGTATCCGGGTCTTGTGTGAAATGACTCTTCCCGCATCCGGGACATATGCCGGGCGCTTCTTTTGCCACTACAATCTCACCACAATCCTCACAATAATACGCAGGAATCCGATGCCCCCACCAGAGCTGCCTCGAAATGCACCAGTCGCGAATATTATCAGTCCAGTTATAATACGTCTTATCCATACGCTCGGGAATCAGCCGGATATCCCCCGATTTCACAGCTTCCACCGCCGGCTTGATCAGTTCATCCATCTTTACAAACCACTGTTGTTTCACGAGAGGCTCTACGGTTGTCTTGCACCGGTCATGGGTGCCCACATTGTGAGAATAGTCCTCAATACGTACCAGAAGCCCCATCTCGTCAAGTTCCTTCACAATCGCCTTTCTCGCATCATAGCGGTCCATTCCCGCATACTTTCCGCCGTTTTGATTGATTGTCGCATTATCATTCATGATGTTGATCACCGGAAGATCGTGACGTCTTCCGACCTCAAAATCGTTCGGGTCATGACCCGGCGTAATCTTTACGACACCTGTACCAAATTCCATATCCACATAGGAATCTTCCACTACAGGAATCGGCTTATTGATCAGCGGAAGCCACACCTGTCTTCCCTTCAGGTATGTGTAGCGTTCATCCTCCGGATGAATCGCAACTGCGGTATCTCCAAGCATGGTTTCCGGGCGCGTCGTCGCAAATTCCAGAAATTCCTCCTTGCTTGGCTGCCCGTTTTCATCCACCAGCGGATACTTGATATGCCAGAAATGGCCCTGCTGTTCCTCATACTCGACTTCCGCATCGGAAATAGAGGTATTGCAGACCGGACACCAGTTGATGATTCGGGAACCTTTGTAAATCAGCCCTTTTTCATGCAGTTTGCAGAACACTTCGGTCACCGCCGCATTGCATCCTTTATCCATCGTGAACCGCTCTCTGTCCCAGTCACATGAAGAGCCTAATTTACGAAGCTGCTTTGTGATTTTTCCTCCGTATTCTTTCTTCCATTCCCACGCACGCTCTAAAAATTTCTCACGACCCAAATCCTGTTTATCGATGCCCTGTTCCTTCAGTGACTCAATAATTTTCACTTCTGTCGCAATGCTTGCATGGTCCGTTCCCGGCTGCCAGAGTGCATTATATCCCTGCATCCGTTTAAACCGAATCAGGATATCCTGCATCGTATTGTCAAGCGCATGTCCCATGTGAAGCTGGCCTGTTATATTCGGCGGCGGCATCACAATCGTAAACGGTTTCCTGTCTTTGTCAATCTCTGCATGGAAATATTTCTTTTCTTCCCATTTCTGATACAGTCTGTCTTCCATCCCTTTCGGGTCATACGTTTTTGCCAGTTCTTTTGCCATATCTAACCTCCATTTTCTGATAATCCGCGCCTTGCGGCGCAACGTTCTATTTGTTTTCGGAAACAGCGGACAAAAAAACGCCCCCTGCCTCCATACGAAGCAAAGGGCGGACAATTCCGCGGTACCACCTTTATTTTTCACTCATTCCATGACGATCAGAAAATCCTCTCATGGATACCCTGTAACGTGGGCGAACGGACAGACCTAATAAGATACTGTTCAGCCTGCCGGCTCAGAAGCTACCTTCTGCGTTCCACCTTAAAACGGTCTTGCACCCGACGAACCGTTCTCGCTGCTAAGAGAATCCCGCATACTCCTCTTCTTCACTGCCTTTTCATGAGTCCTATCCTAACACGGAAAAGAAATTCTGTCAATCCGTACGAAAGAACCGAATTTACTGATTTTGATTCAGCCGCGCTTTCGGAATATGAAAATCCGGATGTTCACCCAGCCAGCCCGTCTGCGGCATGCAGCTGATCATGAAAAGCTCTTCCTCTGAAAGAGTAAAATCGAAAAGCTCTGTATTGCTCTTTATATGCGCTTCGGATGAAGCCTTCGGAATCGGAACAATTCCTTTCTGTGTCAGAAAACGCAGGCTGATCTGCGCCGTGCTCTTTCCGTACTTTTCGGACAGGACATCCAATAGATCATTGCCCGCCATCTCCTTTCCGCGTCCAAGCGGGCTCCATGCAACCGGGCGTATATCGTGCTTCATACAATATTCTACGGCAGCTTCCTGCGAATAGCCGGGATGCAGTTCGAGCTGATCTACCACCGGTTTTATCCTGCAATTTTTCAGAATCGGCTCCAGATGATGGGGGAGGAAATTGCTGCATCCGATTCCCCTGACTTTCCCTTCCTGCTGCAGCTCCTCCAAAGCGCGCCATGTTTCAAGATTAACCTCTTTCCAGTTTTCATCCGGTTCACCTGTCTCACGCGGCCAGTGAATCAGATACAGATCTACATAATCCATCTGCAGGCGTTTCAAAGAAGCTTCCAAAGCGCGTTTCGCATTTTCATACCCGCGTTCCTGAATCCAGAGTTTTGTCTCAATTATAAGATCTCCCCGCGCAATCTCACTTTCACGAACCGCCTGCCCCAGTATACGCTCCGTTTCATATAAGGATGCCGTATCGAAAAAACGATACCCGCATTCTACTGCCTTTTTTATAACTTCCACACTGTCCTTTCCAGTGGTCTGATACGTGCCGAACCCCTGGCAGGGCAGCTTCATACCGTTATTTAATGTGTAACAATCCTGTATGGAATTCATTTTAACTCACCTTCCTGTTCTGCAATCCTATTGTCGTTCCCAATCTCAACTGATACAGCATCGCTGATCTGTAAACTATATCGTATCATACTATTTTTTTCATATCAATCCATTTTCCCCTCCGCAACCGGATAAAAAACAGCATTCCGCGCACACACAGCTCTCCGCACATTGCCGCCCATACCCCGGCAAGACCAAAACGCGGCGCAAGCAGAAATGCGGACGTAATCCGGATCCCCCACATACTCGCAAGATTCAGTATACTCGGAACCAGCGTCAGCATAGCAAACATCAACGGTGTGCAGACTGCCGACCATCGCCGCATCAATATACTGCATCACAATCGAACTGATCTCGGCAAGCACGGCGGGGATGCTGAGACGTATGACCTGGTGCAGGTGCGCCCGTAATGAACCTTCGCATTCTGCATTTCTATAAAACCGGATAAATGTCAGGGTCAAAAGAGCGTTTGTCAGGTATGTTTTTCTTTTCAAAAGTAATGTATGTTGCAATTAAAATTCGCATATGCTATAATGCCATTAGGCAAAAAGTAATGATGAGTCCATTTGGACAACAGAACAAATCCCCCGACCGTAATGGCGTACAGTCGAGGGATTTTTCTTTTTATAGTGGCAAAGCACCCACCAGGCTATCTGTTGCCCTTATCATGCCTGTCTAGCCATTTGCTGATGAGGTGGCAAACCACACCTGCTGCGACAGTCACTAGAAAAGTAATGATGATTTCCATTTGAACACCCCCTCCCATTGTTGGGTGTAGGTTGGACAACATAGGAATTATACCATATCAATGGTTATTTTTTTCTTTTGTCCTTATCTGGTTTCATACTTCTGCGTTTCTTTCAGAAAATCATAAACCTTTCCTCCTCTTTCCGTTTTGTTTTGTTGATATCTGCATCTTAAGGTTTTTTTCGATTTTCATCAATAAAAGTGAATAAATCGGAGCAGAAAATGTCATTTTCCACTCCGATTCCAATATTCTCATTATGCTTCTATGTCCTTCAATATACTTTCAATGCTCTGTTTATATTTATCCAGCTGCCCGATATATGCCTGTATTTTCTCCATTTTCCTGTTATCTTCCATCGTATTCATAATATTATTCGTAATAGGATAGGAAGCAACGGCCGGAGCGACAGTACAGAGCGCCTGTATGGTTTTATTGAATCCGGCGGCTTTTGACATCGCAAAACCTGCTACGGCAGTTCCTGCCGGAACCACATATTTCAAAACTCCTCCTTTTGACTCCTCCGTGGACGCCTCTGTGAATTTCATATCATTCAACAGTATATTTCTGATCAGGCCGGCTTGCTCCGGATGTTCTTTTTCAAGCCCGTCCAGCCAGCGTCCGCCTTCCGAATACCGGGAATCCCAAAAATCAACGCTGCTCTTTAAAATCAAATTCAATGAGGCGAATGTAAACATATCTTTCTTTGCCTGCATCATCATCTGCCCCTGAACCTGGTTCTTAAATTTTTCCCAGCACTTTTGAAAATTTTCATAATTTTTTGTATCCATATTATTCTTCCTTTCGCCCAAACTTATTTAACTGGACCATGATTGATTCTAACCGTATTTTATGATTTCGCATCTGTTCCTGGTCTCTTTTCAAATCATACACTTTCAGATCTGTTACTGACTGCTGCTCATTTATAAACGCAATCTGACGCCGCACTTCATTGCGGTAACGCTTCAAATATGCATCCATTTCATTTGACAGACAGAGCCGGAGCTGATCAATATACTGAGCCGCCGCGGACATCATCTGAATCGATACGCTATTATAATAATTTATAAGCTGCGGTTTTAGCTTCTCTTTACACTCTTTACGCACATCGTCCATATTTGGCGCGCAGAAAGCTCCGGCAATCCCGCCTATGAAAGCCCCGGCAATCGTTCCGATTCCCGGCAGTATTGTTGTCCCAAGCACAGCGCCCGTCGCTGCACCTCCCAGATACGCTTTATTCTCGCTCGCCAGCTTTTCTGCTATACAGTTCGCGATTGAATCCAGATTTGCCGTTGCAATCTCAACCTTTTGTGGAAACTGATAATCTTCATTTGAAAAATCAATCGGAAGAATTTCCAGGTTTTGATAATTCTTCACAAATGATTGATTGAACAACCGCATCTGGACCCTGAACCGGCTCCGAATTTCCCTGTAATAATTGTCCATCAAAGCGATCATATTTCTGGCTCTCTGGCTGCAGTCCGCGCCTAATGATTGATCAATATAAGCTTTTAACTCATTGATATTCTTTTTCTCATCTATTTTTTCTAATATGGCATTCTGCGCATTCGCCGCCTGTTTATGAATTTTATTTTCAATCTCCTCAACCTGAGCGGCAATCGTGCGATCATAGCATTCCAGCCTGCACGCCTTTTCATCCCGCACAAACAAATTCAGGTCCGTCTTGCGTGACCGTTCCAATAACAAAAGCCTGCTCTTATACCCATTTGACAGATATTCCATTTCCCCGGAAATAGAGCAGTAAATGTCATCCATCAGCCCCGTAAGCTTCTTTATAACGACAAGCGTCCTCTCCTTCAACGTATGAAGGAGGAATTCCCGTTCCGTTTCCAAAGACAGATTCAGTAAAGCATCATCAATTGTAAGATTCCAATCCTTTGGTATGTTTTCCGGCTGCTGATAAAGAACCATCGGCGAGACATAGGGAAGCACGACTGCGTCCCGTATTCCCAATCCGTCTTCCAGTTTCATCCTGATATAAGATAACTGCCGCTCCCTCTCGCGCTTCGGTATCATGTCTAATTTTGTCACCACAAAGACACACTGCGGCAGAATCGACGCCAAATGATTCTCCATAAACCGAAGCATGGTGTCAGGCACCGGCTTTTCGGCAGATATTAAAACAATCGGTAAATCGGATTCCTCTTTCAGCGTACGCACCGTTATATCCTCATGCCACGCCTCGGTAACATTTGTTCCCGGGGTATCTATAATGCGGAAATGATTTTTTAAAATATCCGCCGGCAGACAGACGTTCACTGCCCTCAGCGTCCTGGATATAAATGAATCTGTTGTAAACCAGTCAAGATCTTTCTTAAACTCCGGGAAATTCATATAGCAAATCTCCTGATCATCCTGATTGTCCAGATATTGCAAACGAATTCTGTACCGGCTGTCATACTCTATGACCGTAGAAGCTGTCGTAGTGCCCTGCACGGCGCTGGAAACGAGAAGTTCATGCCTTAAAAGCGCATTGATAAACGTACTCTTGCCTGTGGAAAATTCACCGATTACGCTGATATTTAATTTCGGATCCTCCATCCTTTCCCGGATTCGGGCCAGCTGCCGGCTGATCTGGACCCAGTCATGCCCATCCTCCTTAAATCCTGGACGGAGATTTTTTTCATCTGGCCTTTCGCCGTACTTTTTCACTAAGCCGCTAATAAAAGCCATATGGTTCTCAATCTCCGCCCATTCGCTTAAAAAACCAAAAGAGAAAAAATCCTTATTTTGATTTCCTGTTTTCATTGCCCGGTCACGCTCCTGCAAGGGCAAAAACAAGCGCATCCAGCCTTCCATTCAGTTCATGAATGATCTTTTCACTCTTTTCCAGCTCTTTCTTGCGGTTTTCCACATCATTTTGACCCCTCGCCTTCTCTTCCATTACCGATTTGACCTGCCGGTCAATATCATCCACCTCCTTTGAGATGCTGTCAATGATCTGTTCTTCCAATTCCTCAAATTTGCATTTGATTCCATCGGCCAGATCACGGGC
The DNA here is from genome assembly GCA_003612525.1 of bacterium C-53. GTDB lineage: Bacteria > Bacillota > Clostridia > Lachnospirales > Lachnospiraceae > C-53. The sequence continues at coordinate 65,749 of RAZD01000014.1, forward strand.
CATTTTATCTGCCTTCTCATTGGACAGGTCCTTTGCAACCGCTTCACTTACCTTCTTCTTCAGCTTGTCCATCGCCTTTGATGCTCCTTTTCCAAAATTATAGAGAAATGCAGCGACAACAACCGCTATTAAAGTAACCGGATTCAAAATCCCAAACAGTCCCAGCATAAATCCTGCCCCAAGTTCAAACGCCGCAGTTTTGGCAAACTCTTTCCCAATCCCGTTTACGCCGCCCGAAAAAGCCAGTCCGACATCTCCGATCATAAGGCCGCCCGCAACGCCTGCCACTCTCTGCCAGACCGGAACCGGATTCGCATCATACTCACTGTCTGTCAGTTCTATATGGATACTGTCAATCTCACTGAATATCCTGGAAATATCCTGTTCCACCGCTCCAAAAATCGAATCTGCCTCCTCTTCGATCAAACTCTTCAAAACACTGTTCTGCCATTCTCTGTACTCATCTTCTGTTTTTGTCTTTAGATACTCAGAAATTTCCGTGACCACCTGCTCCGTTTTCTTTTTCGTAGGAATGGCGCCCAGCGAAGTGGGCGGTGTGTATTCCTCCACCCATGTCGGTATGGAATCCATAATCTCGGATATCTTCCTTAGAGCTGACCGCTCAAACTTCCTGGCGCTGCGCTCAATCTTCATATCCAGCTCCGCCTTTTTCTGGTCTTTCTCTCGTGTAATGATCTCCAACTTGGGCCGGATTTTCGCATATTTATTTTCCAGATCCTTCAATGAAGTTTCTAGCAGCTTCCTTTCTCTGGGGATGACAACTTCCAGCGCCTCCCGGCTCAGAATATGGCGTACCTGTCTTGCCGGCGAGATTAATTTTGCCTTCCCTTTCTCTTCTGTCAGAAATTCCGTCAGCCGTTTTTCAAGCGGAGTCATGCCTGATTCTTCCACCAATGTATCGTTACCCTCTAGACGTCCCTCCAATGCGTTCAGGGCAGACACGCAGAATAGTTCGGGCTGCTCATAAAACTCTTTTAATTTAAGCTCCGCATACCGGCAAATCTCGGGCTGTTCTCTGGCTCGAATCTGATCAAACCGATTGACGACAAAGAAAACAGAATCAATATTCCCCCCTCTCAGATCATTTTTTACAAACCGCATTTCATCCCCGGCGCAGATCGCATTCGCATTCAGAACATAAAGAATCGCATCCACCTTCATTAGATAATCCATCGTAACTCTCGTTCTTGTCTCATCCTCGTTTAAGCCCGGCGAATCAATGATTTCAACCCCGTTCTTTAAAAGTTCCAGCGGGTAAAATAATTCCACCTTTTCATATGGACTCTGCAGTTTCATCTGCTTTTCATCCGCCCCCATCGGAATGACAACGTAATCTTCAATCTCATCATATGGGATTTCCAGCGACGGAATTGCCCTTCCTTTATACTGTTCCATATGGCGGACAGCCTTTGGCGCCAATTGATTCGGCAATGAATCCGGCAACGGATTTCTGAAATGCAGGACCGCGCGTTTCAAAACTCCATACTTTACTTCATTGATAACAGCCGTACAGGGAAGCGCATAGGCGGGAAGGACTTCTTCTCCCAGCATTGCGTTAATAAACGTCGATTTGCCGTTTTTAAACGTGCCTGTTACCATAATCTTGAAAGCGTCATTCTGAATCTTCTGGCTCAGCTCATCCAGCTCTCTCTCCTTTGACATCGTAAGATTTCGCGTTACTTTAGATGCCTCTTTTAAAATGTCGGCCAGTTCCCTCTGATTTTTCTGATATTCCCTGAAGTCATTCATGATATGATTCTGATTCATCTTTATCCTCCTGTATTAATAATGATTGAATAGTATCCGTCTGCCACTGCAATTTTGCCAGAAATTCCTGGATTTTTGCATTCTGCCCGTCCTTCTGTATGCAGATGTTGTCTATGGACGCCTGCTGAGCATTCAGCCATGCCTGTTCACTCTTATGCGCTTCATCAATCATGTTTCTGTAAACCGCTTCCAGACGACGTTCGCTCTCCTCCATTGAATTCCGAATAAACAGGGGAACACAACGGGCGATCTCCTTCTTTAATTCCTCTCTCTGCGCCTCAATTTTCCGACCGAAAAATTTCTCCGAAAAAATTGCCGCGCCTGTCCCAACTCCCATAGTCGCAGCGATCGGTAAAAAACCCAAAGCGCTGAACAATGCACAACCTGAAATGCTCAATACGGCCGAACCAATCTTAAAAGCCGTGCGCTGTCTATCCAGATTTTCAAACTCGATATCTCTGCCAGGATCAAAATTACCAAAAAGTGTTTTATCCACAATGGCCTGCCTCTGATATAGTATGTATGACTGGAATGTCTGCTTAATTTTCGCACGATACCACCGTGCGTCGTTTTCGATCTGGCTTAACGCGGCAGAATTAATTCCGACAGCCATATTCGTCAGTTCAATTTTCACCCTGTAGGGAAAATCTTCCGTCCACCATTTTTCAAGGTGATTTGCATGCGAAACTTCATATTGAAGCCTCTCCGTAATCGCTGCTGCGTAAACATCTGCCTGGGACAGAAGCAGTTTGCAGCATTCCGTACATTTCCGCTGCATCTGAATCCGCAAATCTCCCCAAACTAACTGCGCCCGCGCCAGTTTCTGTTTTTTTTCAGAAATTAACGCTTCCTGTTTCGCCTGATCGCGCTCCTCTGCCAAAAGCTTTCTTTCCGTCAAAGAGGAACTCACATGATTCACAATATCCAGCGTTTTTTCCATTACCCAGGTTTCATGAAGCGCCATTCTCAAAGGATTCGCAATCCAACGTGCAAATTCACCCTTCACTTTATCCATCCCTGTTATATTGTCATATGTCGTTTCACTCCATTCAATGTCATACGGAATGTAAACCGGAATATCCAGTTTCCACTGTTTCAGCTTATTTACAACATACTGAACCACTCCCGCACGCTCCTCAGGCGGAATCATATCCAGTTTCGTAATGATCAAAAGAAGAAACGGCAGTTTCCGCGCAATCAGCCTTTCTTCAATGAACAACTTCTCGCTGAGGCTTAAGGGAGATGTGGCGCTGATGACAATTACAGCGCCATCGCATCCCAGGAGGACATCTCCAATCCCCTTTGCCCTCGTTTCATCCAAATCGCCCGCACCAGGCGTATCAATGAATTCGAGATTTGAGTGGAGCAGCAGTTCCGAATGGATTTTTACAAGAACCTCACCGTCAAAATCTTCGCCGCCAAAATTTTGAACCGTCAAATCCTCCCACGACTCCATTGATAATTCACGTTCCTGGTTTTTTTTATTCTTTTCGTCGAAAACTTCTATCTTTTCATCGGAATCGTGCCGAATTCTCGTCAGAACAGCCGTCGTCGGAAGATTGCTCACAGGCAGAAACTCTCTCTCAAACAGTTGATTCAGAAATGTGGTCTTGCCTCTTGAAAATTCTCCCACAACCGCTATGGTAAACCGCTCACGCACAGCATTTTCCCTGAGTTTTTCGATTTCCTCCGCCATCTTCGCATATTCCACTTCGTATAATAGTTTTATAGTATCAGTTAAAACTGAATCCACTGCCGTGCTGATATTTAGTGGTTTTGCCCTGAAAGGCGTTGTTTTTTCCTTTTCACCGGATGCGCCTTCTTCCTCCGTCGTCTGGTCTGCCTCCTTCAGGCGTTTCTTAAAAAATTCAGGATCTTTCACCTTATATGCCATAACTTTCATCCCCTTTCGATAGATATTTATAGTAGAAATCCATATCAATCGCCTGGTATACAGACAGCAATGACGGCTCAATCAGGATTTGCAACAGTTCTCTCATCCTCCTTTCATCATCGAAGCTATAATTTCCGTTTCCCAAAAGAGCATTGATCACTTTGTCATATTCCTTCATTAATTCATCATAAAGAGTTTTGTACTGTTCCCTGTTATATTTCTTTACCGCATCATGCCGGAAGAATCCTACAGGTTTATTAAAATCAATGTTTTTAAAAATCTCTCTGTATTCATAATCTTCAAAACCTATAATTTTCTCCGTAGGAAGTTCCATCAATATTCCATACCGGACAGGAAAAACCAACGTCCGGTCTATTTCCCCTGTCGTCTGATATTTCAAATACGGAAATAAAATACAAAGACTTTCATTTCTCACCTGAAGAATCGGAAACCCGGCAGTATACCCAATCGGTATTTTACAATTCAGGAAAAATCCATTTGTCTTTAAATTCTTCTTTATTCTTTCAATCGATACTGTCCGCACCATTAACCCCCCCCCTTTTTACCCAGCCTGCGAATTTGCAGCGCAGGCACGAGTCTGTCGGTGAAACCTTTATTTTTCAACCTACTTACTTCCATAGATACAGGAAACCATCTGTCGGTTACTGTCCTCCCATGCATCCAGAAAAATATCAAGCGGCACCATCTCTCCGCATCCGTTTGGATTCCCGGAATCATTCAGAATCACCATCGGTTCATCCGGATTTGTATAATCCATTCCGATGACCTCGACCGCATGATTTGCCCCATCACATGGTGTAAATAAGTCATCGTTTTCTCCGTACCAGATCTCATCCGCATCAATCGCCGCAATAATTCTTCCACCGGATTCCAGACATCTTTGTATATCTGATATTTCGTTATAAAAGCTCATTTCACTTTGGATTCCATAGTGTTGCAGAATCTTGTCCATATTTAGCAAAGGCGTTCCGCTGCCTTCACTATACCAGCCGTTTTTCTGCGCCAGTTCAGCCAGTTCTTCTATATGGACCTCATTCTGCGTAAATTCCTCAATAACAAATTTCTGAGAATACAATGCACATCGTTCCGTATTCCCCTGATACTCCCATTCCCGCATCGCCTGAGCAGGATTTCCAGATACGCGGCTTAAATCCGCTTTCATCGGGTCAAAATTATATAATTCATCCGCACAGGCGCCTGAAAGATTTCCGATTCCTTCCGGCATCACCGGATTTAACCCTAATGTGTCCGGCCCTTCCTTCAGATCATAAACTTCCACCGATTCAAATACCTGATCTGCATTGGAATCCACGTTTACGATATACGTGTCAATCTGTCCGTCGCCGTCTTGATCGAGAAGCTGTTCTCTGATACTCATATCCTCATTGCCGTCGCCATCAAAATCATGATACGTTGCAATATCGTCCATCAGACCGTCGCCATCCGAATCATACCCCTTCACAACCTCCTCATAGATGCCATTCTGATCATAGTCATAATAAATTGTCTGGCTTTCGACACTTCCATCCTGATTATAATCATGGCCTTCAAAAATCATGTCCACACTTCCATCCTGATTGGTATCCAGTTCCATATAGTACGTATCAATGAGCCCGTCACCATTTGAATCGAATCCAATTGTATCTCCCATCTCACTACGCTCAAACCCTGACTCCCAATTATGAAAATCAAACATCACATCACCTCCCTGATCTGTTTCCACTTTTCTCTCTGCTTTTATAGCTCCATGATAAAAGAATGCCGGCATTTTTCAACGAAGATGTCAGATTCAGACTTTAAAATGCTGTTATCTGCTTTTAGAACCTTCCCTGACCGGCAAATGATAAGACATCCTTGTAATAACTTTTACTGATCTCAATCACTTCACCCGTAACTAAATCAAGGCATCTGTGCACTTTATCAATACCGCGGATCATATTGCCATTTACGATATAACTTTGATGGCATCTTAAAAATGTCTCTTTGGGAACTCGATCGTATACTTCTGACAATTTTGCATAAAAGGTAATCTCCTTTGTCCTGCCATGCAGAATGACAATCCGTTGTCTGCTCTCAAACCAGAAGATGTCTGCATAATTGACTCTCATAACCGCTTCTTTCGTTTTGATCGTAAAGTATGGATTTGCCCTGACCTGTTCTCTGCATGCTCTCATAACCGCTTCTGTGATCTGTTTGTTATCCTCAGATTCTGTGATTAACGCTGACGGCCTGTAGGAGAAAAGATCGGATCGAATCTGAGAATGATCGGATATAAATAAAATAGAGGCAATAAAATTCCGGTCTCGAATATATCTGGCAATCTCCAGACATTTCTGATCAAATGCGTCAAGCATCACAATATCATATTCGTATATGTTGTCTGACAGCTTCTTTTTTATTGATTCACATTGAAGTGTGAGAAACACTTCACCTCTTACTTTTGTTTCTTTCACAGCTTCAACCGTATGTTCAAAAATTTTTTGCGCTTTTTCCTTTTTCGAAAGACATACCAGAATTTTCATATCGCGTTCCCTTTATAAATTACATCCTGAAATCGTCATTATTCCCCAATATTTGACTTTCATTATACGTATCGCAAATAACGAGGGCAACTTATTTCACTGTTTCGAATGAATAGTATTGTTTTTTCATATTCTGACAGAAAGCAGATGAACCCATTCCCTCCACTGCTTGAAATATGGATGTCCGGGTAGTATACTATTAAGTACAAAAGGGTTGTTTATAATGCTTTTGGAAAGGGGAAAGGTGATATGTGTACTTTATTTGATGAAATTGCAAAAGAAAGTGATATATTAGAAAGACTGCAAAATAAGCTGGGCTTGTCTTTACAGGCCGCCCAGGAATATATGAATCTGTTTTATAAGCAGACTATATAATGTTTTGGGGGCTTCGGTATTAACCGACAGCCCCCGTAAGAATATTTTATGATCTGTTTATTCATCGACCGTGATTATCTTCTCCATTTGCTTTGTCATACCTGTCTTTACTACATTGCAGGATTGATAATCATCACTGTTTGTCAGCAATACGGCTGAAGTTGTGCTATAGCCGGCTGCTTTGATTTTGGAAATATCAAATGTCATAAGCTTATGGCCAGCCTTGACTTTGTCGCCTTCAGATACCAGAACTGTGAACCCGCTGCCATTCATCTTCACGGTATCCACTCCAATATGAATTAAAAGCTCCATGCCTCCCGGTCCGGTAATGCCGACAGCATGGCGTGTTTCGGCCACGGAAGATATTTCCCCGTCAAAAGGAGCTGCAACCTCTCCGACTTCCGGCTCAATACCGACGCCATCCCCTAAAACGCCGGATGCAAATGTCTCATCCGGAATGCTTTCTCTTGGAATGACATTTCCCTGAATCGGAGCATAGATTATTTTCCTTACATTTTCAGGGGCTGCCTCCTCTGCCGTCGGTTCCTCCGCTGCGACTGCACTTCCCGCTTCCTTTTGAACCGGCTGCTCTTCATCCCTGTATCCGAATATCCATGTCAGTGCAAACGAAACACCTATGGAAATTACCATCATTAAAATATACTGGACTGGCATATTCAGGCAAAGCAGAACACCAAACAGGCCCGTTACACCCGTTCCGCTTGCGCCAAGCTGTGTAATGGAGGCAAAGAGAGCGCCACACGCACCGCCGATACAGCCACAGATGAAAGGTTTAAAGTAACGCATATTCACACCAAAGATTGCCGGCTCCGTAATCCCCATAAATGCACTGAATGCGGAGGGAAGCGCCATAGATTTTGTCCTTGCATTCTTTGTCTTTACCGCAACCGCAAGTGTTGCAGCTCCCTGTGCCAGATTCGCTGCCGATGCCAGCGGCAGCCAATATGTAACTCCATACTTCGCAAGCTGTCCCACATCAATGATTGTATACATATGATGGATTCCCGCAACGACCGTCGGCGCATAGAATGCGCCCATGATGAAACTCCCAATTCCCAGCGGGAGCGCAATCAGCCACTGGATACCGTCAATAATGCCATTTTCAATCACAACAAACAAAGGCCCAATTATGGAGTATGTCAAATAGCCGGTCACAAATACACTTACCAGAGGCGTTACAAATAAATCAAACATTTCCGGCACAATTTTATGTAATTTCTTTTCGATAAAACACATCACCCATACGGCAATAATTACCGGAATCACATGTCCCTGATAACCAATTAGATCGATTTCATATAATCCAAACCATACGCTCTGCCGGACATGCACGCCCTCTGTCGCAACCGTCCATGCATTCTGCAGGTTCGGGTGAATCATTAGCATACCGATTACCGCGCCCAGATACGGATTGCCTCCGAATGCCTTCGCTGCGCTGTACGCAATCAGAATAGGCAGAAACGTATAAGCCACATTGCTGAACAGATTTGCAAATACAAATATGGAACTGCTGGTATCCAATGCCACAAACTCGTTATTAACCATAAAATTCAGCGCTTCCATAATACCCATCAGGAAACCGCTGGCTACGATCGCCGGAATAATAGGCACAAAGATATCTCCCAGTGTTTTGATCGCACGCTTGAATACATTCTGCTGTGCAGCAGCCGCCTGCTTTACTTCCGCTTTTGTAGCGGCCGTCAGCCCGGATATTTGCAGAAATTCGTCATATACTTTATTTACGGTTCCCGTGCCAAGTATGATCTGGAGCTGTCCCGACGCAAAGAAGACACCTTTCACTCCCTCAATTTCCTCCACTGCCTTGCTGTCGCATTTATCATTATCCACAATTACAAGACGCAGACGTGTTGCACAATGTGCAGCGGAAATTAAATTTTCTTTTTTTCCTACTTTTTCATAGATTTGTTCCGCAACCTTCCTATAATCCATATCTTCCTCTCTTTCCGTGTCATGCACGACACTGTTTGGCCAGCCGGCCCTGTTTAGAATATCACTTTCATTCCATCATAAGAAGCAATCATTCCATTTTCCTCTGCAAACTCTTCCAATTGTCCATGAGTCATTCCACCATTATGCGAAAAATGATTGATGACTTTTACCGTATCCCGATGGATACACCCCCGTTCCTCAAGCATCTTCGCAAATGCAATGTCATCCAGCAATCCCATATGATATCCGTCAATCTGCTTTCTTCCCATAGTGGCATCTAAGGATATCAGATCGTATTTGTGGCTGAAAATGCAATTCCATGCCTCATCGCTCAGATTCATTCCGGTGTCATGACCATATAAAAGGCATTTTCCATCTTTTTCAATGATATAGATCAGGCAGGTTTCCCTTTTGTCATGATCCGCTGGCAGTGGAATAATATGATAACCATCTGCCATAAAATCAGCAAACGGCTCCAGCCGGACAAATCTGACCGCATCATCCAGAGGATGCACCTTAAACCGGTCGATCAACACCGCATCGTAAAATGCCTTCTCTACCGCCGCATTTCCATAAACATACAGCATCCCTTTTGCATTGTGGCCAAAATGTTCATGCCGGTGAATCAATTCAACAGGAAAGAAGTGATCCATGTGTGAATGTGTAACCAGCAAATGCTGAATCTGTCCAATCTGCAAAGAGTACTCAAGCGCATGTGCATAAGTATCCGGCGGAAAATCGATGAGAATCTTTCCGTCCACAATGGACTGCGTTCTGGTCCGCATCTCCTTTCCTCCGATCTCTCTTGCCTTCCTGCAGGTTTCGCAGTCACAAAACAGAGCCGGCAGTCCCTCTGCCGCGGCAGTGCCTAAATATTGTATTTCCATAGCAGTCTCCTTTCCCGGAAATGTACAACCGAATCCTTCCTCTAAACACAAATATCATATTTAACAACATTCATACAAGCAGTTCCATCCGTATCAAAAACGATCCCGTCCGCCTCCATAGGAGTGTGGAAGACGGCAGACATCACTTTCTCCCCCTCATTCAGAAATACCTCAACAGAATACCTGTCCAGCAGCAGCCGCAAGCTCAGAACTTCTTTCTGTGTTCCTGATACAAAGGGTTCCGCTGTCATTTTTCTGCGGCATACCACATCACGCACCAGGCCGGAATGGGTCCTGTCTATGGTCAGGCATTTTCTCAAATGATTGTATTGAAGAAGCATTTCATACTCCTCATTACATGCAAAGCGAATCGTAAAATAATGAAAAGCAAATTCCGTAAGATCAACCTTCAGATCAATTACCCTGCCGCTGATGCCGGAAAGAACTGTCTCTCCGGATATTCTTTTACGGGTATATTCAACTCTGTTCCTACGATAACACTCCAGTTCCCGAACAGGGCTCTGATAGATTCTTCCTTCCTTTAATGTCAGCTCTCTTGGCAGCGTCATCATTCCTGACCAGTTCCAGAAATCATTCGTTAACTTGGCATCCCACGACTGCATCCATCCAATCATGACCCGCCTGCCGTCCGTCGTCTGTACAGTCTGGGGCGCATAGAAATCCAGCCCATAATCTACGGACGTGACCTTCTCTCTCTCAAACTCATAATCTAACCGATCATACTGTCCATAGATAAATATCGCATTATTTCCATTATGAAACTCATACCCCTTCGCCCGCATATCCTGTGGGGAAACCATTAGAATCTGCCGGTCTCCTAAAGGGAAAAAATCCGGACACTCCCACATCTTCCCATATTCTCCCCTGCTCTGGTCCAGCACTGTGAGAAACACCCACTGTTCCAAATCATCGGAGCGGTACAACAGCACCTGTCCGTCCCCGTCCGCATTCCGGTTGCCGGCTGCCAGATAATAATGCTCCCCCTCTTTCCAGATTTTCGGATCCCGGAAATCTTTCACACTGCCGCCTTCCGGAAGATTATCCCCGGCAATTACGGGATTATCCCTGTATTTGCTGTAGTTGAGTCCATCCCCCTTTGCCATGCACTGCACCTGGCAGTACTCATGCGTTCCATCCTCCAGATATCGATCCGTGACACCGGTATAAAACAGCACATGCTCTCCTTCTGCTTCTATTGCGCTTCCTGAATAACATCCTCCCCCATCATATGGTTCATCCGGCGCCATTGCTAACGGCAAATACTCCCATCTGATCAAGTCCCTGCTCTTACAATGCCCCCAATGCATCGGCCCCCACTGGTTACTGAACGGATGATATTGGAAGAACAAATGATACTCATCCCTGTAAACAGAAAAACCATTCGGATCATTCATCCACCCTACCGGGGATGATAGATGATAGGCGGGCCTGCTTTCGGCAGGAATTTCCGAAATGCCTTTCTTTTCGATTTTTCGAGCCATATCTAACTGGCTGCTTTCCATCTGCTCCATAATTTCCTCCATATTCCACGCTCGGTTAAGTTATCGGTTAAGTAACCGGTTACTTTATGCTCTTATGCTAACACTTATTGCATTTCATGTCAATAGGTTTTTTGTAAAAAAATAACCGGTTACTTAACCAGTTATCACTTGTGATTGATTTTCGAAAGCCAGACTGATATACTAAAGGAAACATAAAACTTGTTTCCTGTTATACTTAGTTGGAGAGGTTCGTATGGATAAAAAGAAAGTTACATTTGATGATATAGCAAAATACACCAATTTCTCGAAAACCACGATATCACGGTATTTTAACAATCCTGATTCCCTTACCGTAGAAAATCAGGATATCATTGCACAGGCGCTCATTGATTTAGGTTATCAGAAAAATAAACTTGCCAAAGTGTTGGCAAACGGAAAAAGCGAATTCGTCGGTATCATTGTTCCTAACCTCTATCTGCATTATTATGCCGAAATGTTAAATCAGATTTTAAATACTTACAAAACCTTCGGATATAAATTCCTGGTTTTTGTGAGCAGAGGCAGCGCCGAAACAGAAAGGGAATATATTCAGGAATTGCTCGCATATAAGATCGAGGGCATGATTATTTTAAGTCATGCCATTTCTTCCAGCGAGCTTGCCTCCTATGAGATCCCAATCGTCACGATTGAACGTGAAGACCGGTATGTCAACAGTGTTAATACGGACAATTATATGGGAGCGGTCCAGGCTACCAGCCTCCTGCTCAAAAACAATTGTGATATTTTAGTGCATGTCAACTCTGTTTTTCCAAAAGATGTCCCCTCCTACGGACGTATTCAGGGATTTGAAGATACCTGTTCAGCGAACAATATCAGACATGAATTGATATTAAGAGATCTGGGACACTCCCATCAGGAAATTCATAAGAATATGTCAGACATTTACGAACATCTGAAAACAGCCTACCCAAAGCAGAAGAAAGGGCTGTTCATGGCAAATGATACCCATGCCAACAGCATGTTGAACATTCTATTCCGGGAACTGGGATCTTTGTCGGAGGAATACCGTATTATTGGTTTCGATGATTCCCCCATCGCATCACAGGCAATCCTTCCAATCAGTACCGTAGGCCAGCAAATTGACAAAATAGCATACGAAGCGATGGAGCTGTTGGTAACGCAGATGGACGAACGGAAGAAGCGCCGCCCCAAACCTCAGACCGAACGAATCCATAAAAAAATAACTCCTGTCTTAATCAGAAGAGAAACAACCGATTAACTGCTCCCGGTTTTCCGTCCAACTCATCCTGACAAAACATTTCCTTTCCGGCGTGCCGCCTTTCGGGGACACGCCTTCAGAATTTATCTGCGCGCTGTGTCTAAAACTGCACCGGCTCCGAATCTTCATCAAGCGCCTTCATCTCATATTCCGGCAGGCTGTCTAACAGGTCGTTCAGGCAAATGCCTGTATTATAGACAACATCGTGGGCCAGCATAACTACATTTTTTCGTCCAAGTGTGGTAGCTGCCCCGTTTGCCGCGAGTTCCTGCGGCGAAGCGTTTCCAACCGCATCTTCAAGACTCGCATTCCAGTCATAATAAATGTATCCCATCTCTGACATCTTCTCAATAATATCGCCGCTGACTTTTGTATTGTAATCGTTGACGCTGCCTCCCGGAAATCGGAAAAGTTTCGCATCTATGCCCGTTACATCATATACAATCTGATGAGCAGCCTCGAAATCCTGCAGGAAACTGTCCGTATCCGCATAAATTTTTATGTAATCATGTGTGTTGCTGTGAATCCCTATCGTGTGTCCTTCCTCTGCAATTCTCCTTGCTATGTCCGGGTATCTCGCCACATTTTCTCCCACAAGGAAAAATGTTGCCCTGATTCCCCTCTCCTTTAAAATATCAAGCACCCTCTCTGTATTTTCCGGAGACGGACCATCATCAAAGGTCAGATACATCGTCTTGGGATAGAAATAATATTCAATTCCCTGCGCGATTCCTGCCGCTATTTTCTCCTGATACTCCGAATCAACAAGCCGGCTTCTCTCCTGTGAATCAGACAGGAATCCCGTCTCAATCAGACAAGACGGCATCGAAGTGTTTCCCGTCACATGGAAATCCGCATCTCCTCTGAGCTCCCGCTCCACAGCCTCCGTGCTCTTCCCTGTCTGCTGCATAATCAGCCGTGCAAGCCTCCCATTCTCCTGCGCCGCATCAGAACCGCCGTCGTACCATACTTCCATGCCGCTTATTCCATCGCCCTCCTCAGCCGCATTCTGATGGATACTCACATAAATATCGGCGGCAGTATCATTCGCATGCATCACTCTGTCTTCCTTTGCAATATAGATATCGGATTCTCTGGACATAATGACCTCAAACCCGGACTCCATAAGATTCTTCTGTACTCTTTTTGCAATCTCCAGATTGATTGTCTTCTCCTCAATGCCCCCGTTCGAACACCCCGCATCTTCCCCGCCATGTCCTGCATCCAGAAAAACAACCGGCGTCTTTCTCTCTTCCATCCATACGTCCTGATCCGCCAAATCGAAATTCTCTTCATCCTGCGACTCTGACACAACAACAGTCTCTTCCTCCAAAAGCGCCGTATCCTCCGATGCATATACCCTTTTCAGATGCAGCTTAGACCCCAGAAAAACTGCCAGAATGATAAATCCCGCTACTAAAATTGACATAAGTGTGAGCATGCATATTTTTATCAAAAAGATTAATGTCCGTTTTGCCTCTCTTCTTCTCCTGTCCCTCCAGTAATATTGATAACAGTACCCTGTATGGTGATTTTTTCCTTTGTACATTCCGAAAGCTCCTCTCCCTGTAAATTATTGTAAAATCAGAGCTTTTCATAAACATGCGCATGTCCTGCATAAGAAAAAGCTCCTGTGTCATCCTGTAATACAAGATTACACAAGAGCTGCATCATAATATCATCATTTCTGCATCAAAGTCACATCATTTTTGCATCATTTTTGCATCATCTTTCAATCTTCAGAAACAATTCGTTAATTCCTTCATAAAATCCAACCGTGACCACCGTCTTTTCATCCCCGATTCCCGGAAAAACATATTTATGAAAATAGGGCGTCGTCTCAAGCAGGGGGTTATCCGATTCATAAGGCGAAGGCATATCAAGCCCCATATACCGGCTCCATTCTTCCACAATCATTTTTGTGTCGATATCCTCCCACAATAAGGGCGTCCTTACATAAAATTCATACAATTTCCCATCCTCCGCACCAATATAGGCATCCATCAGACGGTTTTCCTTATTTGCATTTTTCTGACTGTTTGATATGCTCAATTTCCAGACTGCAATATTATTTCTGGGTTCTAACACATCGATCGCCGAATAAAGCGTCGCATCGTAGGCGGAAGCCGCAACCTCCCTGACCTCCTCCGGCAGGATACCTGCCTCCTTCAGAGCAGAAAGCGCGCGGTTGCATGTCTCATAAACCTGATCGTCCGTAATTTCCTTATCAGACGGACTTCTGTAATTTGCCACAAAAGCATAGGAACCTTCAGGCTCCTGGTAAATCCCGGCTTCCCCGTCATTGAGTACGGCCGTACGGTCCCGCGCCGCGCTGCCCTGCTCACTTCCCGGAAGCGTACGGCTGCTTAGACACCTGGAAAGGATGTACAGTTTCTCATTCATATTCAGCTTGTAACGATAGCCCACACCTGCCTCTCCCACATCCTCCACATGGATTTCATTTAACGTCCCCTTATCCTGATATTTGGCAAGCGCTTCCGGCCCCCAGATGGACAACACCATCGAAAATACTGCCAGAAAAAGAAGAACCGCCATTTTCATCTTATGATTCATCCCGCACCTCACTTTTCGTAAGAACAAAGCTGAAACAGGACCCCTTTCCTGCCTCGCTCTCTATATGAAGTTCGCTGTGGTGTATATTCAGAATCTGCACACACAGGGCAAGTCCAAGCCCCGCCCCGTTCTTACTCCTTGCGCGTGACTTATCTACCATATAAAAAGCTTTTGTGATCTTATGCAATTCCGCCTGGGGAATTCCGATTCCATAATCCCGAACGGCAAACCTGTATCCGCTATCCACCGCGCAGCCGCTTACCTCGACGCGGCCGTTGTCCTCAGACGCTTTGCATGCATTGTCTATCAGGTTGACAAGCACCGTCTTGATCAGACTGACCTCCGCCTCTATTCTGCATTGCTCATACGTGTAATGGAACTCTATCTCATGTCTTGCACAGAACATTTCCTTCAGGTAATCGAAAACAGGCTCCACGGAAACAGTCTGCAGCTGCGCATCCTCTTTTCCCGCAATAATAATGTCCAAAAGGCGAAGAGACATTGTTTCAAGCCGCTTTCCCTCCGTATATATGTAATTGGCCGACAATATGCTCTTTTCTTCATCAAGACGATGGGAACGGAGCATATCCGCGTATCCGATAATTGCCGTAAGAGGGGTCTTAAGCTCATGAGCAAAAGCGCCCATGAATTCCTCTTTTGCATCAATCTCCTCCCTGAGTTTCTCAATATTCTGCTCAAGCGCACCTGCCATGCTGTTAAAATCGCGTGTCAGTTCCCCTAATTCATCCTGGCTGATCTCTTTTGCACGGTAAGCATAATCCCCTGCTGCCATCCTTTTCGTCGCTTCGGTAAGCAGACGCACCGGCTTCGTGAGCATTGAGGAAATAAAATACATCACAAAAAGCCCCGCGCACAACATAATCAGCGTTACACGCCGATACAGCGAGAATCCTATTGCGCGTTCCGTAAATACCTCCGAAACATCTTTTAAATTTTCCAGATAAAGAATACGGTTCAGCGCGTTCACCGCTGTGCCCGTATGGACATAGTAGTGATCGTCTGACCGAATGATACGATATGCCTTTGTGTCTTCCTCCGTCCGCATAAGAAGCGCCTCATCCATCTCAAAGCCGTCACTGACATACAAAGCATTCTTCTCCTCATCGGAAATACGCAGCAGGCGTCCCGCACTCTGTCCGCCCTTTTCCAGATTTGCGGCGATCTCTTCCACCGTATTGTCCGGCAGCACACTGTACTTTGCCGGCACGCTTAAAGCCGCTGTCTCAAATGCAAAGCCAAGAATGCTGCTTTCATCCTTTGCCTGCCCCACTTCTCTGGAAAGCGAAGTCTCAAATACAAAATTCACAAAATAAAACCCGCTGAAACCAAGCGCCAGCGCCATAACCGTCATAGTCCACAGCAGAATTTTCAACGAAAATTTCATTATGACTCCTCCAGACGGTAACCAACCTTATAAACCGCTACCAAATTGTTTTCCCATCCGAGTTTCTTCCTCAGCCGTTGTACATGCAGGTCAAGCGTACGGCTGTCACCGTAATATTCTTCCTCCCACACCTTTTCATACAATGTTTCCCGAAACAGCGCAACATTTTTATTTCGGATGAAAAGCACGAGCAGGCCGAATTCCTTATTTGTGAGCACCACAGGTTTTCCCGCCTTTACCACCCTGCGCGCTTCCAAATCCACCACAACATCCCCTGCCGTAAGCCGCTGTTCCGTCTTATTATACCTGCGGAGCACCGCTTCCACGCGCGCGACAAGCTCCACCACGTCGAAGGGCTTCACCAGATAATCATCGGCGCCCAGTTTAAGCCCCTTCACCCTGTCCTTCACCTCATGTTTCGCCGTGATAAATATCACAGGGATATCAAGCGGACGTATGTATTCCATAACATCATACCCATCCGCTCCCGGCAGCATAATGTCAAGAAGAATCAAATCGAAGGCTTCCTGTTCAATCATCTCAATTGCCTTCAGTCCATCCTGCACCGTTACACAGTGATAACCCGCGGATGACAAATTCAAGTCGATCAGATCGCAAATCGGTTTCTCATCATCAACAATCAGTATTTTAATCATTTTCTTCTACCTTAAATCCCCAATAAGCCCTTGCCTTTTCAATCAGCAGTTCCATTGTATCCTCTTCTCCTATGTGGTACACTTTCTTGATTTCCGTATCCTGTGAAAAGCTGCCCGTTCTCTGATAATAAATAGAATAATCGCTCGCCACGATAAGTTCGCCACCGTCCCCTTCATAACTGTACTTTGCCAGCACCACAATGTCTTTCAGCCCGTCCCCGTCAATATCACGACAGTTTATGCCCTTTAAGGCATACAGATTATCGTAATTTCCCATCGGCTGCATTCTGAAAAGGATATCTCCCTGCTCACTTACAAGGTAGATCATAAATACGTCGTAATTGGAAATAGGGTATGTTCCCGGCACAACCTGAAGCCTTCCCAGCTTTCCGAATGTACGGAAATAACATTGTTCCGAAATAATCTGCAATCCTTTGGAAAGAAGTTCCTTAAGCGTCTCAGACGTATATAGAAATTCCGTGGAATGCCCGTCCCGCACAAAAGCCGTAATGACTTCCGCGCTTTTATTCATTCCGAACCGGTTTACATGATCTGCAATCCGGTAGTCCCTGTAAAATCCCGTCTGCTGTCTGTTCTGAAACAGGACATCTCCTATCTTAAAACCCTCATAGGAACCATCTTCCCCGGCACACGAAGTAATCAGTATAATATCCATACGTCCGTCCTGATTGAGATCTTTGATCGATACGGCCGCAATCTCACAGTCCGGCTGCTTCATCTCCCCCAGCACGCGGTAATTCGTTTCCAGCTGGTCTGTCCTGAAGATAACCTGTCCCCTGTCGTCCACAAAAAACAGGACAAGACGATGGTATGTCTGATCAAAAGCCGGAATCAGGGACACTTCCCCATGCCCGGCAACCTCGATCGGAAAAATCTGGTCACTGACAGTCGAAAACCCATTCTTTAAAAGATCGGCGCGGTATTTCACACGATTCAGGCGTTTCTGATATTCCTGATACTGCTGCCGGACGCTCGTCTTCTCCGATGCCCGCACCGGACAGGATACGAAAAACAGACATAGAAATACGGCAGTCACAAAAACGGCTGCCTTACGTACTCCTATGTCAGTCAAAATCCTTACAACTTTCAATCATTACCACCCTGTCTTATCAATCAGAATGTTCATATCCACATCTCCCTCAATTCCGTCGACACGTCCTTTATCGGAATACTGCCAGATCTGATAATCATAGGGAAAATAAAATTCACTCTGATAAAACGCAAACCACTTCGGGTACTCCTCAAGCTGTTTCATGTCAAGCATCAGGCAGAACGTCTCAAGATTCCCGTAAATCATCGGCGTATATCCGGCCTCCCTGATGCGTTCACAGAATGCGATGCACACTTTCGTCATCTCTTCCTTTGTCATTTTGTTCATCCTGCCATCCGCGCTTTTCACCTTCTCAAGGTCGTATACAACCGGATACGGAATCCCGTTGCCTGAGAGCGAATCAATCACAAGGTCCGCCTCTTCTACCGCTTCCTCCTCGGTAACTGCCTGTGAAAAGAAGTAAACACCGACATCAACGCCTGCATCCACCGCATCCACAAGATTCTCGGCAAACCCTTCCTCCGGAACAAGCTTACCCGTTCCATAACCGCGGATTCCCGCACGGATAAATGCAAACTCAACGCCGTCCGCACGGACACGCTCCCAGTCAATTTCCCCCTGGTAGCGGGATACATCAATTCCCTTCTTCGATATGATTTCGCCGTCCTCCTGATAAGAAAGCACACCATTATCATCAATCACAAGGTTTTCGCTTTTGTAACTGTTCTTCTTAAGTTCCTCCTCAATTGGCAGGAAATAATATCGTCCGCCGCTTGCCACGACAATCTCATCGGATAATGCCTTGCGGAGCGCAGCCGAAGTTGATTCCCCATTCTCAAGATACGCCTTCAGAATATCAAGCGGTTCTCCCGAAACAGCGCCGGGGATGTTTTCATTCCCGCCTTCTCCCTCAAGCTGTTCCATAAGCTGCTTTGAAGCTTTCTCATTCTCCTCTTCCGCCTGCGTCCGGATTCCTTCGAGATCATCTTCCGCAACCTCCGTCTGGTCTTCCTCCCTATGGTCTATGACAATCTGCGGCACCGTTTCCTGCTGCATGGCGGCAATCACTTTTCCGCACCCCTGCGCCAGAAGCACCACAGAGACGCCCAGGTTGAATCCGATCAGCAAAACAATGAATGACCTCTTATCAAAACGCCGCTCCGTCTCATTTCTATGTAATTTCTTTTTTCTCATACCAAATCATTATACCTTTCCGTCTGTAAGTAAATACCCTATTAGAGTATACGCATCCACGGGAAAAAGTGCAACTGGTAGTATTTAATTCTTTATCCTAATTTTTCATCCATTCTGCCGGAAGAAGGAACCATCCATCTCCTGATATCCGGCACCATCTTAAGAACCGGTATCAGCAGAACCGCAATTGCAATCCCCAGCACACCCTGTACGATATTAAACGGAATTTCCGCTGCCGATTCCGCTGCCGCCGCCGCGATACCCGCCCGGTCAAACGATGCATTTGTGAACGAAATGACCAGAATGTTATAAAGAAAATAGCCAAACACCATAAGCGCCTCGCCTGCCGCGCCGCATCCTGCAATCACGCCATACTCCGCCTTCTCCTTTAAAAGCTTCTTAAGAGCGCTGTAAACATGCGCGGCTGTCATGGCAGTGAATGCCTTAATCACAAAAGTGCCTGGGGCCCAGATCACATAGCCGGACAGCAGATCTGCCATCGCAGAACCGATTCCCGCCGCAAGCGGACCATACACAGGACCCAGAATCAACCCACAGAGCAGCACCAGCCCATCTCCCGGATGAACATATCCAAGCGTCGGCGTCGGAACCTTTATCACCATCGTCGCAATACATGTCAGAGCCGCAAGAAGTGCAGCCGTCACCAGAAATTTCACGTCCTTTAAACTTCTCATTTTCATATTTCCTCCTCTTATTCCTTGACTCCTGAAGCCGCTTCATGATATATTTTACGCACATTATAACCATTTTGAAATAGTCAATTTATATATTTTGAAGGAGGTCAGTTTGTGCAAAACCTTACGTTGACGCTGCATCCCGGTTCCTCAAGGGAACCTCTCTATGTTCAGATTTATCAGGCTGTGATCGAGGAAATACGGAACGGACATTTAAGGGCAGGCGAAAAGCTTCCGTCCAAAAAACAGCTCTGCACTCATCTGGGCCTGAGCCAGACAACTGTTGAAAACGCTTATGAAATGCTTCTGACAGAAGGTTATATCTCCTCCATACCGCGCAGCGGTTACTATGTACTCGACGCGGCTCTGCCGCCTCCGGCGCCTGATGCCCCGGGCGCGGGGAAGGAACAACCGATTCAGAAAGAAGATGCTTCCCAGGTACCGGATATCCGCTACTCTCTCGCCTCCTCCACGGTCGATATTTCCGGTTTTCCGTTTACAACATGGGCAAAAATCAGTAAAGAAGTCACCTACAATTCCCCTGAACTTCTCTCTCCCGGTCCAAGCGAAGGAGATCTTATTCTAAGAGACACACTGAACCGCTATCTCCGTGAATTCCGTGGAGTGCATACGGACTCCTCCTGTATCATTATAGGCGCCGGAACAGAGTACCTGCTGGGACTTCTAAGCCGCATTCTCTCAGACCATCACACATTTGCAATCGAAAATCCCTGTTATATGCGGGTCTGCCACAATCTGACCGACAATGGAAAAGAAATTGCGCCGGTTCAGGTGAACGCAGACGGCATCTGCCTTGAGGAGCTTGCCGCCTCCAAAGCCGATGTGGTCTACATCACACCATCCCATCAATATCCGACCGGCGTAACCATGCCGATCGGAGCGCGGTTAAAGCTTCTGGAGTGGGCAAAAGCTTGCGGGCGCCGCTATATTATTGAAGACGATTACGACAGCGAATACCGTTTCAGCGGAAAACCGATTCCATCCCTCCAAAGCCTCGATACGAGTGGAAAAGTCATCTATCTTGGAACTTTTTCCAGAAGCATTGCCCCTTCCATTCGAATCGCCTACATGATTCTTCCGCCGGACTTAATGAGCGTCTATCGCACTCATTTCGATTACTGCGCACCGACCGTGTCCAGATTTGAACAGCATACTCTGGAACGGTTTATTTCCAACGGACATTACACGCGTAACTTAAACCGCACGAGAACCCTGTACAAGAGGCGCCGAGACGGTTTCCTCCAGTTAATGAAAAAGCACTGGAATCACAAAAAATACGCAATCTATGGAGATAATCTGGGACTCCATTTCCTTCTGCTTATAAAGAATGGCATGAGCGAATCCGAACTCAAAAAAAAGTCCGCTGACTGCGGACTGATTTTAAAGGCATTAAGTGAATACTATATCGAAGGCGCTCCTGAGTATCCGGTATTTCTCATTAATTACACCGGCTTTCACTACGAGCAGGCAGAAGAAATCATACGCCTCCTGAAAGATGCATGGGCGCTCTGATTCATTCGGAGTAGTAAGGGTTCTCAATTTTTATGACGCCGAAATAATTCCCCGGCATACGGCGGATTTCTTCCCGGATGCGCTCCAACACCTCGTCATCGCCCATATGAAACTGCATCGGAACCACCGCATCAAAAATAAGGTTTGTGTGCGTAGGCCCTTTCACCATACGGAAATCATGAATGGTAATCTTTCCATCAATATTATGCACCAGTTCCATAATCCGTTTCTTCATGTCATCCACCGCCTGGTCGTCTACGACGATCGGATCCATGTGTATGACCGCTTCACACCCCAGTTCCTCCTTCAGGCGGATTTCCGCCTGATCCACCACGTCATGGAGTTCGAAAATATCACGGTTGCCCGGAACTTCCGCATGAAGCGATATCATCACGCGTCCGGGACCATAATCGTGCACGACAAGATCATGAACCCCCTCTATTCCATCATAGGACATTACAATTTTCGCAATCTGATTCACAAACTCTTTTTCCGGCGGCTGTCCCAGGAGCGGATTCAGCGTATCCCTCGCCGCACCATATCCTGCATAGATAATGAATGCCGCCACAAACATGCCGCCCACACCGTCAACATTCAGCCCTGTAAATTTCAGAATCAGCATGCTAAGCAGTACGACTGTCGTCGCCACGGAATCGCTCAGACTGTCCGTCGCTGTCGCCTTCATAGCCGCCGAGTCTATTTTTCTGCCGATTCTGTGATTATAAAACGCCATATACAGTTTCACGGCAATGGATGCCGTCAGCACAAGAAAAGCAGCCGGACTTGTGTCAACCGCCTCCGGATGAAGTATTTTTACAAACGAAGTTTCCGCAAGCCTGAATCCCATCAGAAGAATTGCGACCGATACGGCAAGTCCCGACAAATACTCGATCCTTCCATGCCCGTACGGATGGTCTCTGTCAGGTTTTGCCCCGGCAAACTGAAAGCCGATCAGCGTGATAAAAGACGAGCCTGCATCCGACAAGTTGTTAAAAGCATCCGCCGTGATCGCAACCGAACCCGTCAGCCTTCCCATGAAAAACTTGCCTCCGAATAAAAGCACATTTAAGCTAATCCCCAAAAGACTGCATAACATCCCGTACAATTTGCGGACCGCCGGATTTTTCACATCCTCCCGGTCCTTAATAAAGCATCTTGTCAATATACCAACCATTTACATATTCCCCCGCTTCTCTCTGCCAATCTTCCTTATCTGGCTCACAATAATCATGATGCTGCTTAAAAATACCATCCCATAAAAACTGATTCCACGGCTCAGTACGAGAGAGGGCATCAGATACTCCCGCGGGAACACACTGCGAAACAGTCTCATATAACAGGTTTCGCTTACGCCGACCGCGCCGGGAATCGGAATCATATCCGCCGAAACGGACACCACACTCTGCAGCAGGAGAACAGGCAGCATCCCTGTCTCGTGAAGGCCAAAGGAACAATATACAAAATATGTCACGATAAACCGGAATGTACGTTGTACCATCGTTATCGCAAGTACCCGTACAAATACATCCTTATGCTTTGCAATATAGACCGCACCCTCCTGGTAGCTGTCCATCGTGCGGTTCACTCTTTCATATAAACGCTCCGTGTTCTGCATTAGGCGAATCTTCCGTATGCCTGGAATCTGCTTCAGCGCCGCAATAAGGAAAAAGGACAGTCTGCGAATAACCCCGCCGGAGAACAGCGCCATAGCCATAAAGAGAACAGCGCCGGCATTCATCAGTATGCCAAGATAAAAAAGATACTTAAACCGCCCCATTGTATCCAGAAAGGAAATTCTCGTCATAAGGTAAGTAATCCCCGCATACAACAGCAGTGACCCTTTATATGTAATCGCAATGATCAGAAGTGCAACCGATGATTTCCCGAGCGGAATGCCGTCGTCTCTCATATAAAGAAGCTGTGCCGGCTGTCCGCCTGATGCAGACGGAGTAATCGCACAAAAATAGCATTCGACAAAGACATATTTCACACATTTCCGGAATTTCACATCTGCCTGAATTGAAACAAGTATCGCATATAAATTATAAGCCTCGCACAAAACAAACATCAGATTTGACAAAACCGCCGCGAAAAGAAATGCAAGGCTTGCATTTTTCATCGCCTGCATGGTCTCATGAAAATCATATTGATGAAAAAACCACAAAAATGTAACTGTAATCAAAAGAATCAGAAACAGTACACTCAATAAACTCTTTTTATTTTTCATACATCTTCCTCACTGTAATCCTGTTCATGTAAGAACAGACGTCCGATTTCAATATCGGACGTCTGCCATCATTATACTCTATTCTTCTCTTTTTGCAAGATGGTTTTATCTTCCCTCACCTTCATTTGGAATCACAATTGCCGCAATAAAATATGCTACAATTCCTGTGCCCGTACAACCGAAAATTACCATCAAAAGCCGTATAATCGTGGGATCTATGTTAAAATAATTCCCGATTCCCCCACATACACCACATATCATTCGATTCGTTGAAGACTTTTCAAGTCTCTTATAACTGTTATCCATATCATTTTCATCCTTTCTTAAATTTTTCTTAAAACTCAATGTTGATGTTTCCCATTGAACATTCAACATCAAATGTTACATCACTTTGATTATCTATTTCCCTGCTGCCTGAAGCCACGCTGATCATTTCGTCACCAATTGTTACATTTCCTGCTGCGCAGGACACTTCATAATTATAATCTTCCATATTTCCTTCAAGCTCCATATTCACGCTGCCCATATTACACCTGATATCGGTATCACCTGATATCTTACCGAGAATATCTGCGCTGCCCATGCCGATTTCAAAGTCCGATTTCCCAATTTTTACATCGGACAATGTTACGGTTCCTACCCCGATGTCACAATTGAGGTCTCCCACGATGATTCTGTCTCCGATACATTCACCGGCCCCAACCTGAATATCCATATTCTTACAATTTAAAGCATACATGTCTGCGACACCTGCTCCGATATCCACTACCACATCTTCAAATTTCATATTTTCAGGCACATAAAGCTCTATCTTTGGGTTCCAGTTCCTGTTTCTTATATCTCCCTTCGAATGGATAAAAAACGTATCCGAATCCGAAATTCCATATTCAAATCTATCCAGATAATTCGTAGAAATCATAAATTCTCCCGATTTGCTGTACGGCATTACTTTCACTTCGGCAGCGCCGATTTTCAGACTGAGTTTTTTTACCCCGTCTGCCGGATACGTCGTTTCCGTCATATGTTCCGTGCGTTCTTCGTATTCGTCATCAAACTGCCACAAAATGTTATTATTGATAAAATGGTCTGCAAAATTCCATCCGTCAATTGAATAGCTTAATTCCCCGTCTCTCGCCATGTCACGCAGCTGTCGGTTTCCACCGAACGCAGTCCCGACCAGGCCAAAAATTAACCCGATTGCAATCAGGCATCCTGCTGCAAGAAATGATATCCTATAAAATGACTTCATGATACTGTCCTCCTTTTTGGAAACATCTTCCGAAACAGCCAGGCACATCCCTTAGCAACCGCCGGAAATACAACCGTTATAATAAACAAGACCAGCAAGAGCCCCAGTATGGACAATCCAACCAGCAGGAACCCTCCACCAAGCAGGCACATTGCCGCAAGCGGAGCTGCAAAAAGCTTCACAAATCCCACGCAGACAAGGATAATGCCTGTAACAAAAATCGCCACACCCGTGATTCCAAGCCCGAATGCAAGCGCTAAAATAGTCACAAACACCGCAAATATAACAGCCAGCGCTGCAATCGCAAGCGGCGCTCCGATCGGGAGCAATAAAAGGCACAGAATGACAATCAAAAGCACATTTGTACCGTCTGTTTTCTTTCCTCTTCTCTCTTCTTTTGAACCGCGATTGTATTTTGTATCTGTCCGTCTGGAAAGCTCTTCCCGGCTGATAAACCGACGGTCCGAATAGCCGCGTTCGCTATATTCCATATTACTGTCATCTTCTTTTCCGGAAAGACCATCAATAATAATTCTGGCCACCTTCTCGGGCGACCCAAGCTCCTCAATTACTGCCGGCTCCTTCTCCACTCCGGCCTCGTCAAAATAATCGTTGTAAAAGTTGAGGGCTTCCTGCTTCTCACTTTCCGGAATATCATTCAAAAGCTCCGAAAGCTTCTGCATAAATTCTGTTCTATTCATTTCTTTTACCCATACTCCTTTCATCGCCCACTAAATATTCCTGAGATCTTATTTGAATAAGCCTTCCACTCAGTTTTGTACAGATTCAGCTGCACACTTCCTTTTTCCGTCACCTTGTAATATCTCCTGTTTCTCCCGCCGCACTCCTGATCGTACACGATAAGGCATCCGTCCTTCTGCAGCCTTCGGAGAACCGGATAGAGTGTTGACTCGGATATATTGATTACTTCTCTCACATCCTGAGTTATCTTGTATCCGTACGTGCCCTCCGGCTCCTTTGATACGACTGCCAGCACAATTGCGTCAAGCAGTGCTGCGCCGGTATTGAATACCATTTAACCACTCCCTTCCACTCCTTATACTATTTTGAATTCAATACTATATAATATATAATATTATGTCTTGTTGATACTATACAATGTATAATATTATATGTCAATACATTTATTAAATATTAAGAAATGAAATATGGTCATGGGATTTGGAAGCAAAACGGCGATTGCCGCGTCTGTGATGGAAAAAGAAAAAAGAACCCGGCAATGGTAGCTACTCATAAAACAGTATCAACCAACAAACTGAAATAGGGTAGCTGCCATACAGGGCGCAGAAAAAAGCGGGTAGGAAACAAAGCGTTTCTTATTCGCTTTCTTCATGCTCTTTGTTACGCAGTAGGGACTGAAAAAGCATTGATATAAGCGGCTTTGCGGGTGCGTTTTCCGCGCGGCAAGGGTTTTATACCTTTTCCCTCAAAAACGCCTTTCTACTGCGTAACAAACCTGTGGTAATTATCCGAGGGAGCATAAACCGCCTATCTTGGATTTCCCTATGTTGGAAAAGCCTACGTTGGAAAATCCAACGCAATTAAATAAAAATATAAATAACTAAAGAAATACCAAATACGGATTTAATCAAATACCCATTCCCTTCCTACCCGTTCCCTAACCCCTCTCCTTTTGGGCAAGGCAAAGCGGCAGAGCCGCCGGAATGGAAAAGAACGGAACGGAAACGGCAATATAAAAATATCGTTTGTTATGTTACACAGTAGAACCTCATTTTTAGGGTGGGAGTAAAAACCCTTACCCCTGCCCTTATTACCGCTGTAATGCCGCAGTACCGCGTCTATGGCTTCCGGCTCGCCGGCAACAGCTTTTTCAATGACTTCAAAGGGTATCAGCTTCTTGTTCCTCATGTTCTGATTTCAACCATTCCTTTCTCAACTGTTTTAATGTCGCGCACTTCCAGTAATTCGCTGTGCTTCTGGAACGCCCGTACTCCTTCCCGACTTCTGTATCAGTGTAACCGAGGAAGAAGTACATCAGCAGGACAGCGCGCCGCTGTTCCGGCAATTTGGCTAATGCGTCGGCTAAACGCTCACTTGCAATAATAATCTCTTGCCCTTTCACAACAAAGATGGTCGGCTTGTCATACTGCTCAAAGTAATTGTCTGTCGTGAACGGTTCAAAGGGTGTTTCGGACATCAGATAGTCAAGCGATACTTTGCGTTTCTGCTTACGTCCAAAATTGCGGTATGCGCTGATTGCCGTGTTGCGGAGAACAACTTTACAAAAGGTGGCAAAGGCATATTCGATATGCTCCATGAACTGTTCAGAATACTTCATCATAACTTACCCCCTTTCTTCCCGGAGGCCGCTGAAAAACATACCGTTTTTCATGTTTAAATTTCAAATACACACAAAAAATCCACCAGGTTCGATTATTCTGGTGGATTTTTTGTGATTCGGATAAAGTTTCCGAATATTTCAGATGTCATCCCTGTTTATTTTTCACTAATCAGCTTAATGATCCGTTTGAGGTTTACCGCAAATA
>RAZD01000015.1 GCA_003612525.1 bacterium C-53
GGAAGAGAAGCGGGATACGGAATGGAGAGACAGAAACGGATGATATGGTTCAGTATTTGGTTTTGAGGGTACTGTAAAGTACAAATATTCCTCGATAGCTCAATGGCAGAGCATTCGGCTGTTAACCGAAGGGTTGTTGGTTCGAGCCCAACTCGGGGAGTTAAGTGAATAGTCAGATGAGAAAACCTGTAGACGTGATGTTTACAGGTTTTTTATCATTAAGAATATGTAAAGATCAGCCGATATAAATATACAAGAGTATTATTATGCAAACGGGGTTGCAACAGCAGATATCCAACGGAATGGAGGAGGTTACATATGCAGACCAGGACGGTTGCTGCCAGCGTTTTCGACACGAAAGCAGAGTGGGGCATTCGGGGAAACAGATCTCAGGCACAGCCTGGGAAAAAGATATTCGGCGGTGAGTGTAAAGTTACGATTTCGCAGGAGGGAAAAAGACTCAGCCAGCAGCAGACCCATGCGGAAGCGAGCGTTCGGGACACCAGAGCGGAGAGGATGCTGCTTCGACAGCAGAAGCAATCCGAGCAGGATAAAAAAGTGAAAGAGAGATATCGCGAAGAATTGAAGGAAATTGAAGATACCCTTCATTCGCTGAACAACACATACGACAAGACAGAGGATACCTATACGATTGAGAGAGAGCAGGAAGTGCTCAAAGCTATGCGGGATCAGAAGCAATTGCAGATGGAGGAAAACCAGAGGCAGGCGAGAGATGCGCAGAAAATGGCTATGCAGATTGCAGGATATCAGGAAGACATCGATGAAAATAACCGGGATATGCTGACGTTACTCAAGAGCCTTGAAGAGGCGGAAAAGACGGAGGACGAGCAGGAAAACGGTGAAGGAAAGAAGAAAAGCAACGATAGTGGAGGAACCGGCACGGGAAGCCTGACAAGTGATGTGATTCATGATTCAGCGCTTCAGTTTACGCTATCTTCAGTAAAACGTGAGTGGGATGTACAGGAAGCGATTGCCGGTCTGGGAGAGGAAGGGCACAGACTTTTTGACACGGCGAATGGGATCACCCGAAATATACTCAGAGAAAGCCAAACTATCAAAGCCGCTTTTGAGGATGAGAGTATTACAGATGAGAAAAGGGCAGAGATGATGAAAAGCTTTCAGGAGGGAATGACATTAAATTATAGGAATATTGAGGATTACAGACGCAGAGGCCTTCAAATTCAGGAGGATGCACAGGAATGCAAGATAAAGCATATTGCGGATAATCCGCTTGCGGGCATTCAGGAAACAAAAAGGAGTATGATACTGTCCGCTGCTGATTCTGCCTGTAATGAGGCGATGCAGGGGAGACTTGGCGAAGCGTCTCAGGAGATTAAGGATGAAATAGAGAAATTGATTGATGCGCGCAACGATGTGGACAGGACTCAGCATGATGAAGAGGTTGAAGCGGAGGAGCAGGCGGAAGGACAAGATGAAATCTTAGAATTATAGAAAACAGACAGAGGGTCATTATGACCCTCTGAGGTGTTAATTATGACTTTATTATTGTTTCAGAATATTAGAAAACAGTTTGATGAAGCTGCAGACATTCACAAACTGCCGGTTGCTTTACTTTTCCTTTCAATGCAGAAGCAGCTTTCATGTTATTAGCAATTGTCCTATCTTTAGCAATAAAATCTTACAGATCTGGTATATCAGCATTTCAATAATTTCCCTGTTTCATACGTATTTTAATCACATATTTCAGCGAATTTTATCACCTTCTAATTGATATTGACATAAAAATAAAGAAGAGAGTATAATCAAGAAAGCAAATATTGTAAGTGTTCTGGCTGTCATTATCTCAAGACAGAAAATGGGGATTGAAGGATGAAAAAGAAGCAGAATGAGAATAAAGTGGATAAAGGCATTTCTTTATTCCTTTCCATTATATTGGTTTTTTGTACAATAGGAGTGGTTGTATTTTCCGTGGCACGGAAACTTTCTGTAGAGATGTCAGAAGCTGCAATCCAGAATTTGAGTGAAAGCCTTGATCTGATAGAGTGTACGATAGAGGCGATTTTAAATAACGAAGCAGAGTATCAGAAGATTATGGCAAAAGAAATTGCAGCGATGGATGATCCGGAAGAATTTATCCGCACTTATGAAAAGAACCAGACAATGATGAAGATTGCGCTGATACGTGCCGGAGAAAAAGAGGGTATTTCAAGCACGGGAGAAGTATTCTCGGAAGAGGGCCTGAATTTTTCTTCAAAAGGAATGATAGAAGGGCTTGATGTATCCCATTCTTATTTGAATTATATGGGAACCTGGGCGTATGCTATGAAGTGTCCTGTTGAAAAAGACGGGCAGAATATTGCGACCCTTTATGTAGAATATGTATTTGATTCATTGGACCGGTCACTTCCGAGTGGATTCTATGATGGCAAGGCAATGCTGTATATTATGGATGCAAAGACTGAAAAGTTTGTCCTTAAACCAAAAGGAATGGGGGAGAGAAATGCCGGGCATTTGAACCTCCAGGATTTTTATCGGGCAAATGATATTAACGAACCGGAAATACGTGAGGAAGTCACAAAGTGTGTGAAAAACGGGGAAAATATTATGTTTTATCACGATATTCGCGGTAAAAGTTCCCTGAATTATATGTGGATGGTGAACAATGGCACACTTTACCTGACCGGTTATGTTCCGATTGAAGCGATTCAGCAGGAAGGAAAAACTGTAAATCAGAATATATTTATTGTAGTCTGTGTTATGCTGATTGCGTTTTTTCTGTGCTGTATGTTGTATTATTTCAATCAGAGACAGCAGATCAGACTCAGAAAAGAGAGAGAAGAAGAAAGAGAAATACATAATAAACAGCTTGCCGAGGCGCTGCAGGCGGCACAGATTGCAAGTAATTCAAAGACAACGTTTCTTTCCAATATGTCACATGACATTCGTACGCCGATGAACGCGGTTCTTGGATTTACGACGCTGCTTGCCAAAGATGCGGAAAATCCGGATAAAGTAAGAGAATACACAAAAAAAATAACGGCATCGGGCCAGCATTTATTAAGCTTGATCAATGATATACTGGATGTTTCCAAAATAGAAAGCGGCAAGGTTGTGCTTACTATCGAAGAGTTCACACTGAATGATCTGGTATCATCGGTAGATGCGATTATCCGTCCGATGGCAAAAGCGCGGGAACAGAAATTTCATGTCGAAGTAACGGATGTCAGACACGAGTATCTGATAGGGGATGAAACAAGAATTAATCAGATTTTAATTAATCTTCTTTCCAATGCAGTTAAATATACGCCGGAAGGAGGCAATATCTGGTTTCGGATGATTGGGCTTGAGCAGCGTTCCGCTCAATATGAGCATATCAGGATTGAAGTCGAAGACGACGGATATGGAATGACGCCGGAATATTTGAAAGTCATCTTTGATGCATTTACGCGTGCGGAAAACAGCACTACAAATAAGGTCCAGGGAACCGGGCTTGGCATGGCGATCACGAAAAATATTGTGGAACTGATGGGCGGTACCATTGATGTATTCAGTGAGGTGAATAAAGGCAGCCTTTTTCGGGTAGACTTGGAGCTCCGTATACCGGAAGGAATGGCGGATAAGCTGTTTTGGAAGCAGAGTGGAATTTCCAGAATTCTGGTTGTGGATGAAGAGAGACGGGCTGTCAACAATATTGAGACTCTGATGAAGGATATGGATGTTGCGGTGGATACTGCCTGTGATGCGGGGGAAGTGGTGCACCGGATAAAGGAAGACGGTGCAAAAGATCTCTACCAGCTGGTTCTGATTGACTGGGATATGCATGATGCAGATGGTTTACAGGCAGCAGAAAACATCAGATCAGTGATTCCTTCCAGTGTTCCAATTCTGTTCATGGCCGAGAGCGGTACGGACGGAATGGATGAAGCACTCCACATGGAAAATACCGGGATGCTTTCAAAGCCATTTTTTGTATCCGCATTGAAAGAAAAAATATCGGAGCGAATGGCGGAAAAAGCAGGTGGACATACTGCTGGTGCGGTAGAAGAAGGCAGTCTCGAAGGCCTGTATTTTCTTGCTGCGGAAGATAATGAGATTAATGCTGAGATACTCCATGAGATTTTAACGATAGAAGGAGCAGGCTGTGAAATTGTCGAAAATGGACAATTGGCGGTGGAACGTTTTATGAATTCACAGGAAGGTGAATTTGATGCAATATTGATGGATGTACAGATGCCGGTGATGAATGGATATGATGCTACGAGGGCAATCAGAAAACTGGAGCGTATGGATGCCGTTGAAATACCAATCATTGCTATGACAGCGAATGCTTTTGCAGAAGACCAAAAGGAAGCTATAAAAGCTGGGATGAATGTCCACTTGGCGAAGCCAATTGATATTGAGTTGTTAAAGAAAGTAATAAAACAGTATACGTGAAAGGGAATGAAGGGATGAAGAGGAAATGTGGCTTTGGAAAAGCAATGGCGGTTTTTCTGACCGGGATAGTGGCTTTTCTGGTGGCAGGCTGCGGAAGCGAGGAAGGTC
Source organism: bacterium C-53 (assembly GCA_003612525.1). Lineage (GTDB taxonomy): Bacteria > Bacillota > Clostridia > Lachnospirales > Lachnospiraceae > C-53. The sequence continues at coordinate 4,525 of RAZD01000015.1, forward strand.
CGGTCAGAAATCTGGCCGCTGATGATGAAGCAGAAGAGCGGATGGTAAATATGTTCAGCCCTATGGAAAAGATGGAACCGGATGCGGAAAATACGGCAAGAACTGCAGCTGATCTGACGGTTGTAATGGCAGAGGAAAAATTGGGTATCAATGTGGCATACAGAACCTATACGGCGGAAGACTATCAAGATAAGACATATGACGATGTAACTCTTGACAGGGCGCGTAATGATATGGACGATATATATTTGCTGAATCCTGATACAATTATGATACTCGCAGAAGAAGAAAAATTAATGGATTTATCAGGACTTGAAAGCGCAAAAAATTTAAGAGATGTAGTTAAAACAGCGAATGTTGTGGATGGAAAACTGGTAGCAATCCCACAGGAAGTAGTTGCATATGGCCTGTTTATCAATAAGGATATGTTTGATCGGTACAATTTGGAACTGCCGAATACGCCCGATGAATTTCTGGAATGCTGCAGAGTATTTAAGGAAAACGGGATTGAGACTCCGGTCGGTGCGAACCGTTGGTGGCTTGAAACGTTTGTGCTGGCTCAGGCATTTGCCGATTTGTATAACGGAGGCAATACGGAGGCGGAGATCGCTGCGCTGAATAGTGGTGAAAGCAAGTACAGTGACTATATGCGGCCTGGCTTCGAATTTCTTCAGGAGATGATTGACTGTGGATATATTGATGCAAAAAAAGCCTATGTGAGTGAGGCAATTGAAGGAGAGGGCGCGGATTTTCTGGCCCAGAAGACACCGATTGTAATGGCATACTGGGGCGCAGCGAATTCTGATACTGCGTATGGAAGACCGGATTTTAACATGCAGGTGATTGGGTTTCCAAGCAGCAGGGGACAGATGCCGGTTATACCTATGACGGGATTTGGGGTTGGCATCAATGCGGAGCATCTGGAAGATGCGATGCAGGCCATGGACATTATGCTTTCAGATGAGGCGCTTCAGGTTTATACGGAAACAAACAAAGTAATATCACCTTCAAAAAATGTTCAGGTGGATTGTATTCCGGCGTTAAAACCATTAAATGACAGGATTGAAGAAAATATTTATGTTCTTGGGTCGAATGCGGGAATGAAACTGGAACAATGGGGAAATACATGTCTGATTGTCCGAAATCTGTTAAATGGCGCTACAGTCGATGCGTGTATGGCAGAGTTTGATAAACTTCAGGAAGAAACATTGAAAAAGTAATGGGAGAAGGACTTCGAAAGACGTCCTGCAAAAGCGGGACGTCAGAAGTTTCATGCAAAAATATGCATCGTGGACAGTTTTTTGAAAAAGATTATTGAAAATTCTTCAAAAAATACAAAAATCCCTCTTGCCAAATATATAGAGGTATGGTATGATAGTTTTCGCTGAGGTTGCTTTGAAGCAGATTGACCATAAGTTTGAAAGTTAGGAAAGAATGAAGGCTCCGTGGTCAAGCGGTTAAGACATCGCCCTTTCACGGCGGTAACACGGGTTCGATTCCCGTCGGAGTCATTTATAGATAAAACAAATTCACGCCGATGTGGCTCAATTGGCAGAGCAGCTGATTTGTAATCAGCAGGTTATCGGTTCGAGTCCGATCATCGGCTCTTAAAGAATTTGGACCTTTAGCTCAGTTGGTTAGAGCAACCGGCTCATAACCGGTCGGTCCTGGGTTCGAGTCCCCGAAGGTCCACTCAAAAAATAATATGGCCCAGTGGCTCAGTTGGTTAGAGCGTCGCCCTGTCACGGCGAAGGTCGTCGGTTCGAGTCCGATCTGGGTCGTTGTAATTAAATATGGGATCTTAGCTCAGCTGGGAGAGCATCTGCCTTACAAGCAGAGGGTCATAGGTTCGAGCCCTATAGGTCCCATTTTTGATACATGCCGGCGTGGCGGAACTGGCAGACGCCCGGGACTTAAAATCCCGTGGGTAGCGATACCCGTACCGGTTCGATTCCGGTCGCCGGCATTATAAAAAGCGGTTCAATCTTGGTTTTACCTGAGATTGAACCGCTTTTTATTTGATGTAAACAGAGCAGGAGAAGATGAGACTGTCAGGGCATCGGGGAGTGACAGCTGGTACAGATACAGACGGCCTTTGTGTGCAGGCCCTGCTCTTTACCTGATTTTCAGCTTTTTTATAATGTTTTTCACTGTAAGACGATATATCAGATAAATACACACACCGATGATTCCCAGAATTCCCAGACATATGCAAAGCGCAATGAGTTCTGTTAAAACGAGCTGCCAGTCATTGCCGTATAACAGGAGTATAAAGATCAGATAAATAATGGTCATACCCACGAGAGACGGGGTTCGGAATACACTTCTGCACTGACTGCGCACCTCTTTTGCAAGAAAATCGGGCGAGGCGCCAAGTTTCCTTAAATCATCAAAAATATAACGGTTGTTCAGTGCAATCGTCTGACATCTGGTATAACATATAACTAGGGCCGTCATAAGGCAGACGATAAAAATAAAAAGGAACATCATAAGAAGCACTGATGTTGAGAGCAGGAAATCATTCTGGTTCAGGATGCGAAAATCAGGATGATACATCCATCCCATACGGAAGGAAATGGAGTTGATCTGTTTAGGGTTAACCCGCATAAAAGGCGCTTCAGATGGCTGGTCTCCCCACCAGTCGTCTCCTTTTTCGTTCGTGATGGTTTTATTCACCCTGTCATAATAATGTGTCACCATACAGGTGTCGTCGGTCGAGCCGACCAGAAGGCGGTAAAGTTCATCTGCAAATGCGTAGGAGTCTTTCCCGTCGATATTGAACCGTACAATAAAGCCTTTCCAGTCATCGGTCAGCCCTTCTATAAGGCGGTCATAATCTTTTTGGTTCAGAATACGACAGCCAGGTGTATTGGTAAGGGAGGAAAAGTCAGAAACTGCAATCCCGGCGTATTTTGTGGCAATCTGCTCCCGGCTTACCATATTTGTAATGTGTTCTGCATAGGGTGAGACGGAGTAAGAGGTCTGTTCCTGGTTTGTAATGCATAAATAGGTTCCGGAACGGACAGTTGTATCCATACCGGACAGTGCACGCCAGGTGTCTTCGGAAAGAGTTTTCGATTCGCTTAAGATGCGATCGTATTCTTCGTGGAAATGTATACCGTCCTCTTCCATTACGGAAGTGATTCCCCCGTATCCGAGCGTAATGTATTCAAATCGTTCCCAGTCTTTTATGCGCAGACCATGTTTTTGAGCAAGCATCCTGACCGTGGATTCATCCGGTATGGACTGGTCTGCTCTGTAACAGTAAAAGTAGTCGTAGGGCTGCGCGGCATATTTCATCATAGATCCGACTGCTGTCACTGGAATATAGAATATGCCGAAACAGGAACCTGCGATTAAGAGTGCGACGACAATCATATTATTGACAGTCTGCTTTCCCTGAAATTTCATCATACTTCTGGAAAGAATATTTTTATAGGGTTGTTTTTTGTAAGTTCGGAAACCATGTACGACAGCGTGGAGCATAATCATATAAAGCCCTGCAAAGGCGGGGGCATATAACAGATTCATCCATGCGGGAGGCAGCATGACATTTGCAAGGTCACAATAGAGGGAGGGGCCCCAATAACCCATCAGAACACCGGCGGCAAGCAGGAGGCAGCCTGCCGGTCCACACCATTTTCCCAATTCTCTGACCGGTTCATTGATATGCTCTTCCCGAATCACTTCCATTATATTTGTTTTGTGCAGATAACGCCATGCTGTGAAACACGTGAAGGTCAGAACAAGAGTGAAAAATAAAAGAGACACAGGCAGGCATTTAAAATCGAAGTCAAGCTGCATGTCCGTACTGTCGATCAGCAGCAGTCGGAAGAGATTCCATATAATCCATATAAAGGGAAAACCGGCAATAATGCCCGAGATGGAAGACAGGCTGCTTAACAGCAGTATTTCGCGGAATAAGGTTGGGGCCAGGCGTTTTCTGGATGCGCCTAAAGCCATCAGGATACCGAGCTGTTTTGATTTATGCCGGAAAAAAAGGCTTGCGGCGTAAATGGTAAAAATAACACAGCCAATCAGTGTCAAAATAAAAATTACATTCATTTGTTTCCGGCTGTCGCCGCCTGAGGGGAATGCAGTCTGTATGGTCGGCGAAAACATTAAACCGGAATATGCGGAAATAATCATAAGGGCTGTAAAGTTGCAGAACAAATACAGACGTGCATGTTTCCGGTTTGCATGCCGTAATTTCTGTTCCACTTTATTCAAGGTTACTGTTTGATTCATGTTTCTCTCCATTTCCACGTTGCTTTTTTGCGCTTAACAGGTTTTGTGGCAGGCAACGTGCAGACACAAATCCCATGATGAAAAATTTCTGGTTTTCAATCTTATATTTCCATATTCATTTTCTTAATTGCACTTAACAGATCGTCCTGAAACTGACTTTGGTTTCCGCCGTTTTCCAACTGTTTATATACGGTTCCGTCTTTTAATAAGATTACGCGGTCGCAGAAAGAAGCAGCGAAACTGTCGTGCGTCACCATGCAGATTGTAGCGTTCATGCGTGATTTTGCCTCTCCGAAGGCTTCGATAACAGCACGGCTTGATTTGGAATCCAGGTTTCCTGTCGGCTCATCCGCAAGAATGATGAGAGGATGATTGATCAGGCTTCGTGCCACGGCAGCCCGCTGCTTTTCCCCGCCGGATATTTCCGCCGGATATTTATCCATAATTTGGCTGATGCCGAACAGGGAGGCCAGTTTGTTGGCGAGTTCCTCGGCATCAGGCGTCACTTCGTCCTGTATAATTCTGGGAATCAGAATATTTTCACGGATGGTCAGACCGTCTAAGAGCATAAAATCCTGAAAAACAAATCCAATTTTTGTATTTCTGAAATGCGCCAGCATATCTTCGCTCTGGCCGGCCAGATTCGTCTCGCCAATGGTGATCGCCCCTTTGTCAAAAGGGATATAACAGGAAATGCAGTTTAACAATGTGGTCTTTCCGGAACCGGATGGCCCCATGACCGCCACAAATTCTCCATGCTGCACATGGAAGTCCACTCCTTTCAGCACCTGATATTTGTTTTTTCCTGCCTCGTAAGATTTGTAAAGATCTTTTACATACAGCATAACAACACTCCTTTTCGTCTGTGATGGTTTTCATTTTGGTGCAATCATAGCATGGATGCGGAGCATAATGTTCTGACGATGTAATAACCAGAGTACCTGTGTGTAAAGTTTGCAAAGTGGCGGCTGGTTTTGTAAAGTTTAGGGATGTTTTCTGTAAAGTTTGACATGATGGTATATATGCCGGACTGTATTTTTAGGATTGGTCTATGTTATCATAGAAAATGGATGGATTTGTATGGAAGGAAGGTAAGATTTATGCTGCGTATAGCGTTATGTGATGATGAAGAAGAGGCAAGGAACGCGCTTTGCATACAATTGGAAAAAGTAATCGTGGAGGGGACGGAAGAAGTTGTATATGAATTTTCTTCAGGCACAGGCGCGGTATCGTGGCTTGGGAGACATCCCGGGGAAGTGGATTTGCTTTTTCTGGATATAGAGATGAAAGGGCAGAACGGTATGGACACTGCGAAAAAAATACGGGAATTTGATCCCAATATATATATTGTTTTTGTGACGGGATATACGGAGTATGTTTTCGATGGCTATGGAGTAGACGCGCTTGACTATATCATCAAGCCTGTTAAAATATCCAGGCTTATGGAGGTGCTTCACCGGGTGCGCGCGAAACTGGAGCAGGAAGAAGACATCAGCTTTTCTTTCAAAAATGCGGACGGAACATGGAGATTCCGGCAGCAGGATATCCTTTATTTTTATTCGGACAGGCGCAAATGCAGTCTTGTTACGGAAAAGGGGGAGTATGACTTCTATGCGAAGTTAGATGATATTGAGGAAAAGATAGGGGGACAGTTTGTAAGGGTGCATCAAAGATTTCTGGTGAATCCCGTCCGGGTGGATTATATGGGAAAAGATTGTGTTGAAGTGGGCGGAAAGACGCTTCCATGCAGTAGGAAATACAAAGAGGAGGCGCTTAGAAAGATTGCCCGTTCAATGACAGGGGGAGAAAACGGATGAATTGGTTTTACATGTTCAGCGTAATTCCGGCGGCATGGATTCTGCGGTGTGCAATCTCAAATTTGATTCATGTTTCTGAGAAAAAATGGAAACAGTTTGTCCTGCTTGCGGCCTGTTGGTTACTTTTGGACATTGCTATTTTCATCGGGGATAAAATCAATATACTGTTGACGCTGATTGCTTTTCTTGTATCAATATGGATTTCCTGTGAAGGAAGTTTCTGGAAGAGGGCAGAAATCGGCCTTTTATTTTCCAGTACGGTGTTTGCATTCAACGCATTTCGCGATAATTATATTATTGATGTTTCGATGAGGATAGAAGATAAAACCGGTTCGATGCTGGCTGGCAGAAGCATGTGCTATATTCTGGTTCTTTTCCTTTACGGCGGCGTAAAAAAGTTTGCACCGGATAAAGATTATGAGCTTTCGGAGAGCATGTGGAAATTATTGATTTTGCTGACGGCAACACCGCTTAGTGTGATTGTCAGTTTGGTGACATTGTATCCGGACAACTCTGAATGGGAGTATCGGCAGCATTTGGAGTATGAGGTGATATGTCTGATTGTATTATTGTCTTTTGCCGGCCTGTTCTGGGCGGTTATCGTACTGGCAAAACAGCAGAAGCTTGAGCGGGATAGCATGTTGTCAGAGATAAACCGAAATTATTATGAATTAATGGAACAGCAGCATTTTGAAATACGCCGCATGAAACATGATATGGCAAATCATCTGTCGGTATTGTCAGCGCTGCCGGAGGAGCAGAGGGAAGAATATATCAGAAAACTGACGGAAAGCCTTGAGGATATACGCCCGGTTCGATGCTGCGGGGATGATACGGTCAATGCGGTTCTGGCGGTAAAGGAACGCCGGATGGCACGGTATGGGATTCAATGGAAAATAACATCGGATATTGCAATGGAGCTTCCTTTTGAAAAGACAGATGTGTGCGCACTGTATGCGAATGCTCTCGACAATGCAGTGGAGGCGTGTATGAAACTGGAAGAGGAAAAAAGAATAATTATACTGAAAAGTATGGCGCAGAAGGGATTATTCTGTATGACGGTGAGGAACCCTGTGCCGGAGTGCGGAGATGGGGAAGGCGGCTATGATGTTCATGCATTGACGTCCGTCGGTTTCTGGCCAACTTCCAAGACGGATAAGGAAAATCACGGATTTGGGCTTAGGAGTATAAGCGAAATTGTGGAGCGTTATCATGGTGAGATAGAATTCAAAGAGGTGGATGGCATGATCGAATTATTTTTGTATTTGCCGATGGCTGAATTTTAGATTCCTTTACTTTCTTTCAATTTATTTTATTTCCATAGAAAATAAAGATATGCTATAATACCTTTTAATGGAGAGGAGAGAAAAAATGGAAAGAGAAAAACTTGGTTCAAGATTAGGGTTTATTTTTTTGTCGGCCGGCTGTGCGATTGGAATCGGAAACGTATGGAGGTTCCCGTATATAACAGGCTTGTATGGCGGAGGTGTATTCGTATTATTTTATTTGTTTTTCCTTGTTATGATGGGGATACCGGTTATGACGATGGAATTTGCGGTAGGACGTGCCAGCCGAAGGAGTATTATTAAGAGCTTTAAGGAGATGGAGAAGCCCGGCCAGAAGTGGCATCTTCAGGGGTATCTTGGAATGGTGGGAAATTATATCCTGATGATGTTTTATACGACTGTTGCAGGATGGATGCTGTATTATTTCTTTCTGATGCTTACAGGAAGATTTGTAGGGAAGGATGCAGAGCAGGTGGGCGCCATGTTCACGGACATGCTTGCGGCTCCCGGCGTACTGACGGTTTCGATGGTTCTTATTGTGATATCGGGAATGCTGATCTGCTCTTTGGGATTGCAGAAGGGCGTGGAAAGAATCACAAAGGTTATGATGAGTCTTCTTCTTGTTATTATTATGATTCTGGCAGTGCGTGGTATGACGCTGGAAGGCGGTATGGAAGGGCTTAAGTTCTATTTGCTGCCTGATTTTCAGAGAATGAAGGAAGTAGGCGTGTGGGAAACCATTACGGCTGCGATGAATCAGGCATTTTTTACGTTGAGCCTCGGAATCGGTTCGATGGCGATTTTCGGAAGCTATATTGACAGAAAGCATACGCTTCTGGGGGAATCCGTAAATATTGCGATTCTTGATACGTTTGTGGCGATTGTTTCCGGCCTGATTATTTTTCCGGTAAGTTTTGCCTTTGACATCAGCCCGGATAAGGGGCCAAGCCTGATCTTCGTCACGCTGCCCAATATATTTAACCATATGGCAGGCGGGCGCATCTGGGGTACGCTGTTTTTTGTTTTCATGACTTTTGCGGCGTTTTCCACCATTCTGGCTGTATTTGAAAATATTATTTCCTGTGGCATGGATTTGTTTCACTGGGACAGGAAAAAATCCTGTATGATTAATCTTGTGCTGATTACGGTTCTGTCACTGCCGTGTGTGTTCGGTTTTAACATCTGGTCCGCATTCCAGCCGCTGGGAGAGGGCAGCACGATTCTGGATCTCGAAGATTTTCTGGTAAGCAATATAATTTTGCCGGTCGGTTCGCTCTGCTATCTCTTGTTCTGTGTGACGCGCTTTGGCTGGGGATTTGAAAAGTACAGGGAAGAGGCCAATGCCGGGACCGGTTTGAAAATACCTGAGTGGATTCGCATTTATATGGTTTATATTCTGCCGGTTCTTCTGATTGTTTTGATTCTACAGACATTATTGTAAGGAAGTGAAGTGTAAGATGAAAAAGATGTGGGAGTGGGCGGAGGCATTTTGCCGGAGTGCAGGAATGAAGGAAACATATTTTGGAGATTTTAAGAGAAGGCTGAGCGAATCGCCGGAACTTTTAGAAGAATTTCAGTATTATTATGAAAACCATGATTTTTTATGCCGGAAGAAAATAAACGGGTATACGATTATAGATCTTATGATCTGGCGGCTTGACCGTTTTAAGTCGGAGCTTGACCGCGACCATGCGGGCAGGCGAAATCCGGACAGGATGGTTTTGGAGGCATTTGATACGATGCTTCGGATGGAGAAGGAACCGGAAACGTATCTGGCTCATTTACTGGGTGATACGGGAACCGATTATTTTGGAAAGTACTGACATGAGAAAGGAAGAAGTGGATGAATTTAAATAAGGAAAACAGGAAAATAATAAGGGGACTGATTGTTTTTACAATGGTGGTATTCATTGTCGGAATCAATTATCGTACTGTACTTGATCTCGCAGGTACGATATTCGGGATTCTGTTTCCTTTTGTGCTTGGCGGCGGAATTGCGTTTGTGCTGAATGTTCCGATGCGGTCTGTCGAGCGGATACTTCCTGTAAAAAAACACGAGAAGTTGAAACGTCCGATAAGCCTTGTGCTGACGCTGGCGCTGGTATCAGGCGTCCTGTTTCTTGTCGGATTTCTTGTGATTCCCGAGCTGGTCCGGACGATTGCGTCGGTGAGTGAGAGCGTGCCTGTCTTCTGGGAGAATGCTCAGGCGGAAGCGGAGGCTTTCTTTGTGAATTATCCGTATATTGTAGGTTATATTGAAGAGATGGATGTGAACTGGAAGCAGCTGATCGGAGAGATTATGGCGTTTCTGGGGAACGGTGCAGGGACAGTTCTTTCTTCTACCGTTTCGGCGGCCATGTCGGTGATCAATGGACTGACGACTTTCTTTATTGGATTTGTGTTTGCAATCTATATCTTACTTCAGAAAGAAACGCTGGGACGCCAGGTGAGAAAGGCGTTGAGGGCGTTTCTTCCGGAGCGGACAGGCGCTGTGATACTTGAAATTGCCGCGCTGACGGAACGGACTTTCTCGAATTTTTTGACAGGACAGTGTCTGGAAGCGGTAATTCTTGGACTGATGTTTTTTGCAACGCTGACGGTAATGCGTTACCCTTATGCTGTTTTGATCGGCGTACTGATTGCATTTACCGCACTGATTCCGATTTTCGGTGCGTTTATCGGATGCTTTGTCGGCGCATTTCTGATTCTGATGGTCAATCCGATGCAGGCGCTTGTGTTTGTGATTGTATTCCTTATATTACAACAGATAGAAGGCAATCTGATTTACCCGCATGTGGTTGGGAATTCGGTTGGCCTTCCGTCTATCTGGGTGCTTGCGGCTGTGACAATCGGCGGAAGTGTGATGGGAATCACGGGAATGCTTATTTTTATACCGCTGTGTTCCGTTTTCTATTCTTTGCTCAGGGATGCGGCGAATGCGAGGCTTGCTTTGACGGGACAAAAGAAGGAGGAGGAGATACAAGATGAGGATACGAAGAGCGAGGAAGCATGATCTGGACGGAATCAACCGTCTGCTTTTGCAGGTGCTGACAGTTCATCATAATGGACGTCCGGATTTATTTAAAGGAAATACGAGAAAATATACGGATGCACAGCTTCTTAAAATGATTGAGGACGATGAAAAACCGATTTTTGTTGCGGCTGATGAAAAAGACTGCGTGATGGGGTATGCATTTTGTATGTTTGTGCAGCATATGAATGACAATATTCTTACGGATATCAGAACATTATACATAGATGATCTCTGTGTGGATGAAACAATTCGGGGGCAGCATATCGGAAAAGCTTTGTATGAACATGTGCTCGCATTTGCGAAGGAGAGCGGATGCTACAATGTGACGCTTAATGTGTGGAGCCTGAACGATTCGGCAATGAGGTTTTATGAGAAATGCGGTCTGAAACCACAGAAGATCGGAATGGAAAAAATCCTGTAAAGGGTGAAGGACAACAGGTTTTTTTCACTGATTATTTGCGCTGCTCATGAGCGGCATGAGAGGTGACGGAAATGAGGCTTTTTATACGATATGGAAAATCGTTGATTCGATATCTGGTGATTGTTCTGCTTTTGATGGTGCAGATAATCTGTATTTTTGGCCTTGCTTACTTTCTGCGCCATTATGCAATTTATGTTTATCTTGCGATCGAAATTTTAAGCCTTTTGATTCTGGTACCGCTGGTGGCGGATGAGAGGAATGCGGCTTACAAACTGTACTGGATGAGCGTGATTCTGACGCTTCCCATTGTCGGGCATATTATGTTCCACTTGTGGGGAAAAGATAAAGTGAATAAGAGCGAACACGCAAGAATCCAGAGGACCGTGAACCGTGCGAATATACAACAGGATTTTCAAAAGCCGTTTGTTGTTGAAATGCACAGGGACAATCCGGAGAAATGGAAGATATCGAATTATCTGTACCGGCAGGGATATCCCCTGTATAACCATACGAAAATGAAGTATTTCCCGCTTGGCGAGTTCGCTTTTGAGGATATGATTGCGGAAATGAAGAAAGCAAGCAGATATATTTTCATGAGTTTTTTCACGATTGCGGATGGACAGATTTTTGATGCGATTCGTGATATCGTGCAGGAGAAAGTCAGAGAAGGGATCGAAGTTAGGGTGCTGTACGACGATGCCGGCTCTGTTTTTCAGATTGCGGATGCCACGGTGGAAAAGCTTAAGGCAGTAGGGGTTCGTATTCTTCGGTTTAATCCGGTGGAGAGAAGCTATCACCGTCTGTTCTTAAATTACAGGACGCATCAGAAGATCGTGGTGATCGATGGTGAGACGGGATATACGGGGGGAATCAATGCAAGCGACCGTTATGCGAACATTAATTCACCGTATGGGCACTGGAAGGACTGTGCTGTTAAATTGTATGGAAGTGCAGTCTGGAGCATGCTTTTAACCTTTCTTTCCATGTGGTCCGCGTCTGAGAATGTGGAGGAAGATTATCAGAAGTATAAAAGCAAAAGAGAATTTACGGATGGTGGCTATTGTCAGCCTTTTGCGGATGGGCCGTCGAATAACCCTGAGAATGAGGGGCTTGATATCTTCCGGCATATGATTCAGGAGGCAAACAGGGAAGTATTCATTACAACGCCGTATCTGATCATTGATGATACGATGCGTGACACGTTGTGCCTTGCGGCAAAGAGCGGCATTGACGTGCGGATTATTACGCCGGGAATACCGGACAAAAAACGTGCAAAACTTTTGACCGAGTGGCATTATGGTCCTTTACTGAAGTCGGGCGTCCGTATCTTTGAATATGAGCCGGGCTTTATGCATGCGAAAATTATTATGAATGAATTTTCGGCCGTAGTCGGGACTATCAATATGGATTTCAGAAGCTTTTTTCTGCACTATGAAAATGCGGTATGGACGCCGCAGAAAGAGCTTGTGGATGAACTGCGCGCGGATTTTATGGAAACATTGAAATCATGCCGGGAAATGAACTATGTGGACTGGGTCCGCCGTCCATTAAAGATTAAGTTTCAGCAGTATATTCTGCAGGTATTTCGCTGTCAGTTTTAATTACTTTGGAAACATTTTGTCAGTGAGTGTTTCGGAATGGAGAATGTTGTGAGGAGTTTATTTGTATATCTCAGGGATTATAGAAAAGAGACGGTGCTTGCACCGCTTTTTAAGATGCTGGAGGCATCGTTTGAACTTTTTGTACCTCTTGTTATGGCGTCTATGATTGACAAAGGAATTGGAAACGGAGATATCTCCTATATTATAAAGATGAGTCTTATCCTTCTCCTGCTCGCAGGAATCGGGCTTACGAGTTCAATTACCGCGCAGTTTTTCGCGGCAAAGGCGGCCGTCGGATTTGCGGAGAAATTGAGATCTGCGCTGTTTTCCCATATTCAGGGATTTTCATTTTCGGAGGAGGATAAGCTTGGAACCTCTACGCTGATTACGCGTATGACAAGTGACATTAATCAGGTGCAGAACGGAGTGAATATGGTGCTCAGGCTTTTTCTGAGGTCCCCGTTCATTGTATTTGGCGCGATGATTATGGCATTCACGATCGATGTGAAGGCGGCGCTTATATTTGTTGTAACGATTCCGGCATTGTCCGGCATTGTGTTTGGCATTATGATGTGGACGATGCCTCTCTACAAAAAGGTACAGGGAAAACTTGATCTTGTGCTCAGGGTAACGCGCGAGAATCTTACGGGAGCAAGAGTCATCCGCGCGTTTGCAAAGGAAGAGGAGGAGAAGGAGCATTTTCACAGGGAAAATGATGAACTCAATACCCTCCAGAAATATGTAGGAAAGATTTCGGCGCTGATGAATCCGGTGACCTACATTGTCGTCAATGCGGCGACAATTATGCTCATTTATACGGGTGCCCTGCGCGTAGACCAGGGGTGGATTACTCAGGGAGAAGTGGTGGCGCTTGTCAATTATATGGCGCAGATTCTGGTGGAGCTTGTAAAACTTGCAAATCTGATTGTCACCATAACGAAGGCGCTTGCGTGCGCGGACAGGGTTGAGAGCGTGATGCTGATGGAATCCTCAATGGCAGACGGTACGCTTACAGAGTCGGAAATTGCCGGAAAAACCCTACATACGAAGGCGGCAAAGGTAGAGTTTAAAAATGTATGCCTGACCTATCAGGGCGCCGGAGGCGAGTCTTTAAGCGGTCTTAACTTCCGTGTGGAACGTGGGGATACAACTGGCATCATAGGGGGAACCGGTTCGGGGAAATCTTCTCTTGTTAATCTGATTCCGCGGTTTTATGATGCGACAAAAGGGGAAGTGCTGATTGACGGCGTCAATGTGAAAGATTACCCGATTGAGACGCTTCGCCGGAAAACCGGGATTGTGATGCAGAAGGCTGTTTTATTTAAGGGAAGTATACGGGAGAATATCTGCTGGGGCAGAAAAGATGCCACGGATGAAGAGATTGAGGAGGCGCTTTGCATGTCACAGTCTAAGGAGTTTGTGGACCAGAAAGAGGGAAGACTTGATTTTTTCATAACGCAGAATGGGAAAAATCTTTCCGGCGGGCAGAAGCAGAGGCTTTCGATTGCACGGGCAATGGTAAGAAAGCCGGAAATACTGATTCTTGACGATAGTGCGTCCGCGCTTGATTTTGCTACGGATGCGCGTCTCCGAAAGGCGATACGTGAGACGGAGGGGGATATGACAGTGTTTATTGTGTCGCAGCGTACGTCTTCCATCCAGCATGCTGATCAGATTATTGTGCTTGACGACGGCGAAATTGCAGCAATCGGTACGCATGAGCAGCTTTTGAAGACCTGTGATTTATATCAGGAAATTCATTATTCGCAGACGGGCAGAAGTTCGGAAGGGGGAGCAGGAAAATGAATGTCGTGGTTATGAAAAAGGTACTTTCCTATATAAAGAGATATCGTTTGGTGGTTGCGCTTTCTCTTGCGTTCGCGGCGGGAAGCGTCGCTCTGACGCTTTATGTGCCGATTCTTACGGGGCGTGCGGTTGACTTGATTGTTGCGCCGGGAGATGTTGATTTTCCGGGCATTCTTGCTGTTTTAACACGGATTGGCATCGCGGTTCTTCTGACGGCGTTGATGCAGTGGCTGATGGGCGTCTGCAACAACAGGATTACGTATGGTGTGGTGCGTGATATCCGTGCGCGTGCATTTGAGAAAATTGAGATGCTGCCGCTTAAGTATGTAGACGGACATTCGACAGGCGATATTGTAAGCAGGGTAATTGCGGATGTAGATCAGTTTGCGGATGGGCTTCTGATGGGATTTACACAGCTTTTTACAGGAGTTATTACAATTCTTGGGACATTGCTTTTCATGTTGAGTCTGAATGTGACAATTACACTTGTGGTGGTTGTGATTACGCCTGTTTCGCTTTTTGTGGCGCGGTATATTGCGACGAAAACTTTTTCGATGTTTAAACTTCAGTCGGAGACGCGTGGAGAGCAGACGGCGCTGATTGATGAAATGGTAGGGAACGGGCGCGTGGTGAAGGCATATTCGAGGGAAGCGGACATCCAGAGCCGGTTTGATGAGATTAACAGACGCTTGTCTGTCTGCTCTTTGAAAGCTATTTTCTATTCGTCGCTCACGAATCCGGCTACGCGGTTCGTCAACAGCCTTGTGTATGCGGGTGTCGGAGTATTCGGCGCTGTGGCGGCAGTTCACGGGAGAATTTCGGTCGGCCAGCTCTCGAGTTTTTTAAGCTATGCGAACCAGTATACGAAGCCGTTTAATGAGATATCGGGCGTCGTGACGGAACTGCAGAATGCGCTGGCATGTGCGGCGCGTGTCTTTGAACTGATTGAGGAGGAGCCGCAGATACCAGAGAAGGAGAATGCAGTTGTGCTAAAGAATCCTGACGGAAGTGTGGCGCTTCAGGATGTGAGCTTTTCCTATGTGCCGGATAAGAAATTGATTGAGAAATTCAACCTGTCGGTAAAACCGGGACAGAGGGTTGCTATCGTGGGGCCTACGGGATGTGGGAAAACGACGGTGATTAATCTGCTGATGCGGTTCTATGATGTGAATGAGGGAGCGATTCGGGTGGCTGGCATTGATATCCGCGATATGACACGCAGGAGTCTCCGGACGAATTATGGCATGGTGTTGCAGGAAACGTGGCTTAAGACCGGCACGATACGGGATAATATTACGATGGGGAAACCGGATGCCACGGAGGAGGAGATAATTGCGGCGGCGAAGGCGTCGCATGCACACAGCTTTATCAAACGTCTGCCGAATGGATATGACACCGTGATCACGGAAGACGGCGGAAGTCTTTCAGTCGGACAGAAACAGCTCCTTTGTATTACGCGTGTTATGTTATGCCTGCCGCCGATGCTGATACTGGATGAGGCGACATCTTCGATTGATACGAGAACCGAGATTAAAATCCAGGAGGCATTTGCCCGGATGATGAAAGGAAGAACGAGTTTTATTGTGGCGCACAGACTTTCAACGATCCAGGAGGCAGATATTATCCTTGTGATGAAGGACGGGAACATCATTGAGCAGGGGAACCATGAGAGCCTTCTTTCCGCGGGCGGATTTTATGCAAATCTTTATAATAGCCAGTTTGCAAGATAAGTGCGGCAATCCGTTTACGTTTATAGCGGGGCAGTTCTGGCAGAAGGTATTTTAGAATTATTGACTTTGTTCAACTGACGTGGTATATTAGCTGATGTTAAAACATGATGTTTTCAGGAAATGCCGTGTACGCGGCGGAATGGAGGAGATTATGAAAAAATTAGTAGCAATGGCAATGGTAATGGCTTTGACTGTTTCTGCATTGACAGGATGCGGCAGTGCGGCGGAAACGAAAACCGAGGCGCCCGAAGCAGCAAGTGAGCCGGCGGAGGCTCCGGAAGAGGAAGCGGATGTAGAGGAAGAGGAGCCTGAGGAGGATGCAGAGAGCGGTGAAGCAGAAGAGGCGGCATCGGCAGGCGATACATTTACGGTGGGTACAAATGCGGAATTCCCTCCTTTTGAGTATATAGGTGACGACGGCGAACCGGATGGCTTTGACATTGCCCTGATTAAAGCGATTGGCGAGAAACTCGGCAAGGAAGTAACGGTTGAAAATATGGAGTTTGCGTCTCTTGTTTCTTCCATTGGAACAAAGATTGACGTGGCGATCGCCGGAATGACAGTGACAGATGAGAGAAAAGAGATGGTGGATTTCTCCGAACCATATTATGAGGCGCTTCAGTATGTGGTAGTGCTTGCGGACAGCGATATTAAGACAGCGGCAGATCTTGAAGGAAAGAATCTGGGTGTACAGCTTGGAACTACAGGTGATTTCATTGCCGAGGAAGTGGAAGGCGCAACGGTTTCTCAGTACAATAAGGGTGTTGACGCGGTAAATGATTTGATTAACGGAAGAGTTGACGCAGTTATTATTGACAAGAACCCTGCACTTGTATTTGAAAGCAAATTCGAGGGACAGGTAGTAGCCCTTGACGGTGCAGATTTTGAATTTGAGCCGGAAGAGTATGCGATTGCTCTGCCGAAGGGAGATACGGAACTTGCAGACCAGATCAACAGCGCTCTTGCTGATTTGAAGGCGGATGGAACATTTGATGCGTTAGTAAAGCAGTATATTGAGGGAGAAGAATAGAATTTACGGATTGTGAGTTGAAATAAGGAATCCTTTGTTTTCTGAGGTATAAAATGCGGCATGGCAGTTTGTACGGACAGGAAGAGAGGGATTCCTTATTTTTTGATCAAGGTATGTGAAAAAATTGACGATAATATAAAAAAGGAGGGATGCCATATGACTGTCAGCGGAGGATACCAAAACCCTGAATGGTTTTGATGCGGCGAAAAAGAGCGGCATTGAAAGAATGCTTTGGACCTACCACAAAACTGAATTGAATGAAAAAGGTATATTTGATGGCACATCCGAAGATACATATGAGATAAGCAGTGAAGTGGTGGATGCTGCGACCACCGTTTATTCGGTCAATGGGAAAATAAAAGAGGTTGGAAATACACATTTTGTTCCGGCTCCGGTGTATGAAAAGGCATTGCAGCGATATGAGGAAGCGCTTTCAAGGCCGCTTGCCGATTGGTAGGGCGCGGAGATCTATATAAGCTCCGTATGGAAACCTGTCCGGCAGCCATGAAAAAGTAGGCCGTTTTTATTGAATAATATACAGAAATCCTGTATAATTAAAAACCGTGAAGACAGAAGGAGCTGTCCTTGCGGTTTTTTGTCGGACAGGAAAATTACAGGAAGGTACGGTTATTTTTATGACAGAGTGGTTTGCAAAAGTAGAAAAGCTTTTTACGGCGGCCTTTATCACAAAAGACAGGTGGAAACTGTATTTTGAAGGCCTGGGGGTGACTTTGGAAATTGCCTTTTTCGCGGCAATTCTCGGTATGATCATTGGTACGGTTATAGCGCTTATGAAACTTTCGACAACACGGAACGGGAAGAAGACGGTTTTGACAGTGATTGCCAATATTTATATTGACATCATCCGCGGAACGCCGAGTGTGCTGCAGCTTCTTATTATGTGGTTTGTCATTATGAAGAACAGTAAGAATGGAGTGCTGATTGCGGTGCTGTCATTTGGGATTAACAGCGGCGCTTATGTGGCGGAAATTGTGCGCGCCGGAATTCTGGCGGTGGATAATGGCCAGATGGAGGCGGGGCGTTCCCTCGGACTTTCGAAGGCGCAGACGATGTGTTACATCGTACTGCCGCAGGCGGTAAAGAATGTGCTTCCTCCGATTGGAAATGAATTTATTGTGCTGTTAAAAGAGACAGCAATTGTGGGATATGTAAGCCTTACGGATTTGACGCGGACGGCGAATCAGATTTCCAGCAGAACGTATGATGCGTTTATGCCGCTGATTGGCGCGGCGGTGATTTATTTTGTGGTAATCAAGATACTGACAATTCTTCTGGCACAACTGGAAAGGGGGCTGCGCAAAGGTGATAATCGTTAAAGATTTACATAAGACATTTGAGAACAATCATGTGCTCCGTGGGATTCATTATCATGTTCATCAGGGAGAGAAAATAGTAGTTGTCGGACCGTCCGGTTCCGGGAAGAGTACATTTTTGCGTTGCCTGAATCTTTTGGAGACACCCACGCGTGGAGAAATCTGGTTTGACGGGCAGCTGATTACGGATCCGAAGACGAGTATCAATAAGGTCAGGGAACATATGGGAATGGTATTTCAGAATTTTAACCTGTTTAATAACCTGACGATCATGGAAAATATTACACTTGCTCCGACAAAACTGAAGATTATGAGCAAAGAGGAAGCGTCAGAGAATGCATTGCAGCTTTTGCAGCGTGTCGGTCTTGCTGAGAAGGCGGACGCTTATCCGGGACAGCTTTCTGGAGGACAGAAACAGAGGATTGCAATTGTGCGTTCACTTGCGATGAATCCGAGGGTGATGCTTTTTGATGAGCCCACTTCTGCGCTTGACCCGGAGATGGTCGGCGAGGTTCTGGATGTTATGAAGGGGCTTGCGGAGAGTGGAATGACTATGGTAGTTGTGACGCATGAGATGGGATTTGCAAGAGAGGTCGGAACGAAGGTCCTGTTTATGGATGAGGGAATCATTATGGAAGAAAATGAACCGGCTGAGTTCTTTAACCATCCGAAATGTGAGCGGTTGCAAGAATTTTTATCGAAGGTTTTGTAAAGGATAACGGCAGGATATTTTTTACAGGGAGCAGGGATATGAACTATAAACCACTGCCAATTGGCATTGATAATTTTGAGAAGCTTATTACAAGGGGATATTATTTTGTAGATAAGACATTATTGGTGAAAGAACTGCTTGATAAAAAGGGAGATGTGACTTTATTTACACGTCCGAGACGGTTTGGAAAGACCTTAAGCCTGAGTATTCTGCGATATTTCTTTGAGGATGCAAGAAATAAGAAGGCAGAGAAGGTCGACTATTCCGGTCTGTTTGAAGGGCTTGATATTATGAAGGCCGGAGAACACTATCTCTCCTTTATGGGGAAGTATCCTGTGATAAATCTGTCTTTAAAATCGGGAAGACAGCCTGATTTTGAGATGGCGCGGGACAGTTTGATTGATGAGATACAAAAAGAATATGACAGACACCGTTATATCCTGAATACGGATGTGCTTCCGATAGATAAAAGGGAAAAGTATGAGTCGATTTTAACGGGGAAGGCGGATCAGATAGAATATGCAAAGGCATTGGAATTTCTTTCAAAATGCCTTGAAGAATTCCACGGCGTCAAGACGGTCATATTGATTGACGAGTATGATGTGCCGTTGGAGCATGCGTTCATGGAAGGGTTTTACCAGGAAATGATCGGCTTTATACGTTCCCTGTTTGAATCGGCATTAAAGACAAACGCCAGTCTCGAATTTGCAGTGATTACAGGATGTCTGCGTATCAGTAAAGAGAGTATTTTTTCGGGAATGAATAATCTGAACATTATTTCTATTCTGAGCAATAATTTCGATGAATATTTTGGATTTACAGACAAAGAAGTTTATCAGATGTGTGAGGATTATAAGGTACCGCAAAAATACAGTGTGTTTAAGGAGTGGTACAATGGGTACATTTTTGGAGAGACAAATGTCTATAATCCCTGGAGTGTAGTTGAATTTATGTATGACCTCATGGGAAGTATCAACTGTTTCCCCTGGCCGTACTGGTCGAATACAAGCTCCAACAGCATTGTGCGCAGACTTATTGATCTGGCGGATGAGGATACGAAAGGCGAAGTGGAATCTTTACTTGGCGGTCAGACGCTTGTAAAACCGATTCACGAGGATATCACATACGGTGAAGTTTACGAGAATATGGATAATTTGTGGAACTTTATGTTTTTCACAGGATATTTCCGTAAAGTAAAGGTATGGATGGATGAAGGAAACAATTATTTTGTAGAACTCACGATTCCGAATCAGGAAATTAAGTATATTTTCCGGAGAAAAATTCTTGCCTGGTTTAACGCAAAAGTGAAGGAAAGGGACCGTACGAAGCTGATGCAGGCCGTAGTCGATTGCGATGCCGCTGCGATGGAGGAGGAGATTACGGAGCTTTTACTGGAGACCATCAGTTTCAACGATGCATATGAAAGCTTTTATCATGGCTTTCTGGCAGGAGTTTTGTCGGGGATGCAGGGATATATTGTGAAGTCGAACCGGGAAGGCGGCTCTGGGAGAAGCGATTTATTTATTTATCCAGTGACGCGCCGGAAAGCAGCGTTTGTTGTGGAGTTTAAAGTTGCAAAGAGCATTCGCGAACTGGAAGCACGGGCGCAGGAGGCGATACAACAGATCAGGGACAGGAAATACATTCGGGAATTGAATGACAATGGATATGAGGTAGTCCATAAATATGGAATTGCTTTCTTTGGAAAGGACTGTCTTGTGAGGTATGAGGAATAGAAGGCGCCCGGTTTTCGGGCGCCTTTGATTTATTGTCTTTTAGAAAATTTCAGGATACTTTGCTTTCATTTCTTTTGTGAAGAGAACGGCTCCCGCCTCATTTAAGTGGTTGTTATCTCCAAAGTATTTATTGTCATACGCAATGACTTCCTGATTGACCGTAGCGGTGGAATATGCCTGTACCGCATCAGTCAGGAATGCACGATACCCATCCCAGAATTCTTCCGTGATCAGATCCATAGACGTCTGATTGACCGGTGATTGTTCAATGATAATGCGAATATCGTTTTCAGCGCAGAGTTTCAGCAGTTTATCATAATAGAATGCCACAAGCGATGATTTGTCGAATATCTCATGATGGGTTTCGTAATTTCCGGCGTCGTTTCCCGGGTCTGTGCCAAACACCGTGTAGCCCCGGTCGGCCCGGACCGAATTGTATTTGGCGGTGTTTTCTTCTTTTCTGCCGATAAATCCTGCGTTGTATTCAGCCGCGAGATATTTATTCGGAAGACGCAGGCGGTAAGACAGGCTGTCTGTAAAGAAGTTATCACCGGTCACAACAGGGTCGTGATACGTCAGTGCATTTTTATAGACATCGAAAAGCTCCGGAATGGTCAGGTAATTGTAATAGAGTGTCTGCCCCCAGTTATCAATATCGCAGAAATGGTAAGGAGCGAACAGAATCATGGCATTTTCCGGCGCGCTGTGGTTTGCAAGGTAGTTTTTGAGCGCATAATACATTTCGATGCTTGTCGCGCCGCCGATTGCCATATTGTAAGTATCGCCGGACAGCTCATTCGGACGCAGGCCGGATTTTGCACGGGAATCGCCGAGAATCAGAGTGCGTGCGTCGGGAATGGAGTCTGCTCCGTTTCGTGCATTTACATAATCTTTTTCCTCCGCCCACATCGAATATTCGACGGCCATATAGTTCATTGGAAAGAAAAAGGTATAGATCATGAGGATATAGAGCGGAATGCCAATCAGTATGAAATTGAAACACAATTTCCGTACAGGATGTTTTTTCATTATCGAATAACCTCTTAAAAACTGAAATAGATAAATTCAGCGCTTCCCAGATTCGCTGATAACAGGATGAGCAATACGAGAAGATAGTAGAATCCCCAGCGTATATACCATTTGGAAGCGGTGAGCCGTCCGATAGCGCTGTCGGGACCGCCGCATGTGCCGTATTTTTCTTTGAACGTGTCTCCGATGAGCAGAATAACCGTGGAAAAGGCAAGAAACAGCAGATTCTTGACTCCCAGTCCTAATTCAAATGGAGAGGTTGTAAAAATACTCTTGATTCCAAATTCTGTAAAGATTTTCCGTACAATGCAGAATGCTTCCGAAACGGTGCCTGACCGGAAAAAAATCAGCGAGAAATTAAACAGCAGGAAAGTCGAGACTACGGAAAGTACATGGCGGAGTTTTCCGTCCGGCTTCATATGAATCAGATTCATAAGGCGCATGCGGATGCCTTTTAATTCGGCTCCGATGATCTGGAACAGTCCGCTCAACCCGCCCCAAATGACAAATGTCCAGTTGGCGCCATGCCAGAGTCCGCTTGTCAGAAATACGATCATTAAATTCACATATTTGCGTGTCTTTCCTTTACGGCTTCCGCCGAGAGGGATATAGAGATAATCCCGAAACCATGTATTCAGGGAAATATGCCAGCGCCGCCAGAGGTCGCCGCAGGAGTCGGCAAAGAACGGCTGTCTGAAATTCTCCATAAGATGGAACCCCATAACCTTTGCAGAACCGATTGCGATTTCCGAGTAGCTTGCAAAATCACAGTATATCTGGAATGCAAATGCGAATGTGCCGATCATCAGCTGGTATCCGGTGCATTCATTATAATTTCCATAAATCAGATTCGCTGTTATGGCAAAACGTTCTGCGATGACAAGCTTTAGGAAAAATCCCCAAAGCATCTGAATCAGGCCTTCGCGTACACGGTCGTAATCAAAGAAATGCACTTCGTCAAACTGTCCCAGCAGGTTTTTTGACCGTTCAATCGGTCCTGCGACGAGCTGTGGAAAGAAGGATACGAAGAGGGCATACTTGAATACGTTTCGTTCCGGCCTGATTTCCCCCCGGTAAACATCCATTGTATAACTCAGCGCCTGGAAAATATAAAAAGAAATGCCTACGGGAAGCAGAACATCGAAGGCCGGCTTGACATAATCAATACCGAGCGTTTCGCAGATTCTGGCGATGCTTGAAAACAGGAAATCAAAATATTTATAAAAAAATAAAATGGAAAGATTCAGAAAAAAGCTGATTCCGACATACCATTTTTTCCTCCTGACGGACATATACTCCCGGCCGATCAGAAGACCGCTCGCGTATGTGATCAAGGTGGAAAGCAAAAGGAGCAAAGCGTATTTCGGATTCCAGCACATATAATAAAAATAGCTCGTGGCGAGCAGCCAGAGATATCGGAATTTATGCGGAATCAGGAAATACAGCAGTACTGCGATTGGAAAAAAAACAACAAACTGCATGGAATTAAAAATCATAGATACCTCCATGTGCCCATAAACACAAGTTGGCGGACACACAAACTTGTCGTGTAAAAATAACACAGCCGTAACCCATTGTACTATAACTTAAAAAACGTGTCAATCAACCGGAGGTTGCAATAAACTTAAGGATGGAGTATGATGGAAAAAAGCTGATGCGTTAAATAAGGAAAGGCAGATTCTATTATGACAAAGAAAAAAGCTGCAAGAGAGATTCTGGAATGGATTGGAGTGATTGCTGCTGCGGTGATCTTCTCTCTGTTCATTAACTTCTGTATCATTGTAAATGCGACGGTGCCTACATCGTCTATGGAAACGACAATCATGACCGGCGACAGGGTGATTGGATCCAGACTTTCCTATACATATGGGCAGCCGGAGCGCGGGGATATTTTAATTTTTAAAAATCCGGATGATGAGAGTGTGCTTTTTATCAAAAGGCTGATCGGCATGCCCGGAGAAACGCTTGAAGTCCGTGAAGGAAAGGTCTATATCGACGGGGAAGCGCTTGATGAGCCGTATCTTAATGTTGTGACGGAAGGGACGTTCGGGCCTTATGAGGTGCCGGAGGATTCTTATTTTATGATGGGGGACAATCGCAATAATTCAAAAGATTCCCGGTATTGGGACCATACATATCTCCATCGGGATAAAATTGTCGGCAAGGCTGTTATAAAGTATTTCCCATCAATCGGAAAATTAAACTAGGATGGTGAGTTGCTTTTATATGTATTTTTTGGTATGATAAGGGGCAATGTGTTTTATTGAGACATACGTTTGAAATGACAGAAGGAATGTCCGTTCAAGCGGACAGGAGGTATAGATATGATTTCGGAAAAAATGATTGATCTGGTGAATAACAGTTCCGCAATCCGTGCAATGTTTGAGGAAGGGCGGAGATTAGCGGGCATTTACGGTGCAGAGAATGTGTTTGATTTTAGTCTCGGAAATCCGAATGTGCCTGCGCCTGCCGGGATAAAGACGGCGATAAATGAAATTTTAAATGAAGAAAATTCCGTTGTCCTGCATGGTTATATGAGCAATACAGGGTATGAGGACGTTCGTGAAGCCATTGCGCAGTCCCTGAACGGGCGGTTTGACACCGGCTTTACTTCAAAGAACATTATTATGACAGTCGGTGCGGCGGGCGGACTGAATGTGATTTTAAAGACGCTTCTGAATCCGGGGGATGAAGTCATTGTGTTTGCGCCTTTTTTCGGTGAGTACAGAAGCTATGTGGCAAATTATGACGGAACGCTTGTGGTCATATCTCCTGACACGCAGACATTCCAGCCGAACCTGACGGAATTTGAGGAAAAGATTACAGCAAAGACAAAGGCTGTCATCGTAAACTCTCCGAATAATCCGACAGGCGTTGTTTATGCGGAAGAGACCATAAAGAAGCTCGCAGAAATCATGGAACGGAAACAGGAGGAATTCGGAATCGATATTTATCTGATTTCCGATGAGCCGTACAGGGAGCTCGTCTATACAGATGTGACAGTGCCGTATCTGACAAAATATTACAACAATACGATTGTGGGATATTCATTCAGCAAATCGCTTTCGCTTCCGGGAGAGCGCATCGGTTATCTGGTAATTCCCGATGCGGTGAAAGATTATGATTTGATCTTTTCAGCGGCAGGCGTTGCGACGAGGGTGCTTGGCTTTGTAAATGCGCCGTCTTTAATGCAGAAGACCGTTGCCAGGTGCCTGAATGAAAAGACAGATATTGCATATTATGGGAGAAACAGGGACACTCTGTACAATGCGCTCTCAGAGTATGGTTTTGAGTGTATTAAACCGGAGGGGGCATTCTACCTGTTTGTGAAATCTCCGATTTCAGATGAGAAAGCGTTCTGTGAGGCGGCAAAGAAACAGAATGTGCTGTTTGTGCCGGGTTCCACTTTTGCATGCCCGGGTTATGTGCGTATTTCCTATTGCGTATCATATGAGACGATTGAAGGTTCCCTGCCGAAATTTAAGAAGATTGCAGAGGAATTCGGGCTTTTTGCGCAGGCAGAGTAGGAAAGGCAGGTTTCAAATGAGCTGGGAGAGAAACGTCAGAAAAGTAGAGCCTTATGTGCCGGGCGAACAGCCGCAGAGAAAGGTAATTAAGTTAAATACAAATGAAAATCCATATCCGCCGTCGCCGCTTGTGACGGACGCAATTCAAAGGTTTGATGAGACGAAACTTCGGCTTTATCCTGACCCGAAGGCGGAATTGCTGGTCGATGCATGGGCGGATTATTGCAGGCTGCCCTCAGATCAGGTATTTGTGGGAGTCGGCTCGGATGATGTGCTGTCGATTGCCTTTCTTACATTTTTTAATGGAAAAAAGCCGGTGCTTTTTCCGGATATTACATATTCATTTTACGATGTCTGGTGTGATGTATATCGTATACCGTACAAGACAAGAGCGCTTGATGAAAATTTTGCGATCGTAAAAGAGGATTATCTGACAGAAAATGGCGGAATTGTTATTGCGAACCCGAATGCGCCGACAGGACGCCAGGAAGATCTTGATTTTATTGAAGATATTGTGAGAAGTAATCCGGATTCCGTTGTCATTATCGACGAGGCGTATGTGGATTTCGGTGCGGAATCGGCGCTGTGCCTGATTGATAAATACGATAATCTTCTGGTGGTACAGACGTTCTCGAAATCAAGGGCGATGGCAGGGCTTCGAATCGGATTTGCGATGGGAAACCCGAAATTAATCCGCTATATGAACGATGTGAAGTTTTCCGTAAATTCGTATACAATGAACATGCCTTCGATTTATTATGGAATCGCGGCGATTCAGGATCAGAAATATTTTGAGACGATTACGGGAAGAATTATCCGTACAAGAGAGCGTATGAAGAGAGAGCTGCATAAGCTTGGGTTCTCTTTTGCGGATTCTGTAGCAAATTTTATTTTTGTGACACATGAAATCGTGCCGGCGGTTGATATTTTCGAGGAGCTGAAGAAAAATGACATATATGTCAGACATTTCAATCAGGACAGAATTGGCGATTATCTGCGTATTACGATTGGCACGGATGAAGAGATGGATTGCATGATTGAATTTTTAAAGAAATATTTGGATGGAGGTTCTTTATGACCAGTCTGGTAACTTGGTTTACAACAACGTTAGGCGCTTATATTTCAAGGGAACTTGTGATTTTTATCATTTCCATGATTCCGATTCTGGAGCTTCGCGGCGGTCTGCTTGCAGCGTCTCTTTTGCAGGTTCCGATTACAACGGCCATTCCGCTCTGCGTGATTGGCAACATTATACCGATTCCGTTTATTCTGCTGTTCATCCGGCAGATCTTTAAGTGGATGAAGCGGTTTCGCATCTTCCGTCCGCTGATTGAGAAACTTGAAAACCGAGCGATGAATAAAAGCGGCAATGTAGCGAAAGGTGAATTCTGGGGACTTGCGCTGTTTGTCGGAATTCCGCTGCCGGGCACGGGAGCATGGACAGGGTCTCTGATTGCGGCGCTGCTTGAGATTGACATTAAGAAGGCCGTGATCGCTGAGCTGGTAGGAATTGTGATCGCTACTTTAATCATGTCGATTGTGTCCTACGGTCTGTTGGGAGCAGTGATTCATTGAGAAAACGGGATTGACTGAAAAGGGGATCATGTTTGGAAACATGGTCCCTTTATGGCATTGTATGAAACACGAAAGGTACGCTGCAAGGCGGCACAAATAAATTTTTTACACGCAAATTTGTGCCTGCGGCCCCAATTCGCAGGCTATGGAAAGGCAGGGGTATTAGTGTGAAAAATCACACTGATGTGCTGATTTTTCACACGGCTATTTGTGCCGGAGCGTCACAAATAAGCCTTGATGGCAGACGCAAATTGGAAATTTGCGTCGCCCCGTCGCATAAACGCTCCGGAATGGAGATTTTTATGGAAGGAAGAGAAGAGGCATATACGACATTTGCAAAGGTTTACGACGAATTTATGGATAATGTTCCCTATGCGGAGTGGTGTAGGTATCTGGTCAGCCTGCTTCGGGACTATGGCATAGAGGACGGTCTGGTGCTTGACATGGGATGTGGGACGGGAACGCTTACGGAGATGCTTGCGGACAGAGGATTTGAGATGATCGGCATTGATTATTCGCTGGAGATGCTTGAAATTGCCATAGAGAAAAAAAGTAAATCGGGAAAAGATATCCTGTATCTGAATCAGGATATGCGGGAGCTTGAGCTATACGGCACTGTAAGGGCTGTGGTGAGCATCTGCGACTCTGTCAATTACATTACGGAACCGGAATCACTGCTTAAGGTATTTGCGCTTGTAAATAATTATCTGGATAAGGGCGGTATTTTTCTTTTCGACCTGAATACTCCTTATAAATATGAAACTTTACTTGCGGATTCCGTATTTGCCGAGAACCGGGAAGCGTGCAGCTTTATCTGGGACAATCTGTACGATGATCAGGAAAAGCTGAATGAATATGACCTGACTCTGTTTTTAAAGGACAGCGAGAGCGGGCTCTATCAAAAATTTGAGGAACTTCATTATCAGAGAGCGTATGAGCTGTCCGAAATTCGTGAGCTGCTTGAAAAGGCCGGGATGGAGTTTATAACAGCATATGACGCGCTGACGAGAGAGCCGCCAAAGGAAGACAGTGAGCGGATTTATGTGGTGGCAAGGGAAAAATTTCAGGAAGGGAAGAAATACGTATGAGTGACAGAATTGTGAGGGCAACGGCGGCGGACGGACAGATTCGTGCATTTGCGGCAACGACGAGGAATATGGCAGAGGCGGCGAGACAGGCGCATGATACAAGCCCTGTGGTGACAGCCGCGCTCGGACGGCTTCTGACGGCGGGCGCAATGATGGGAAGTATGATGAAGGGGGAGAAGGATGTATTGACATTACAGGTCAGAGGAAGCGGGCCGGTTGGCGGGCTGACGGTGACTGCGGATTCCCGGGCGGACGTAAAGGGATATGCCATAAATCCACAGGTTATCCTCCATGCACGGCCCGACGGAAAGCTCGATGTAGGAGGAGCCATCGGAGAGGGCGTGCTGCATGTCATTAAAGATCTGGGGATGAAGGAACCTTATAACGGGCAGGTCAGACTTCAGACGGGCGAGATTGCGGAAGACCTCACTTATTATTTTGCGACAAGCGAGCAGGTGCCGTCCTCCGTCGGACTTGGTGTGCTGATGGAGCGGGATAATACGGTGAAACAGGCAGGCGGCTTTATCATACAGCTGATGCCTTTTGCATCGGAGGACGTGATAAGCATGCTTGAAGAAAATCTGAGTAAAATAACGTCTGTTACGAAAATGCTTGATGAGGGTAAGACGCCGGAAGAGATGCTTTCCATGCTGCTCGGTGGCTGTCGGTTGGAAATTCTTGATACCATGCCGACGCGGTTTCACTGTGACTGTGATAAGAACCGTGTGGAGAAGGTGATTGTCAGCATCGGGGCGAAGGACATTCAGGAGATGATTGACGACGGAGAGGACATTGAAGTAAAATGTCATTTCTGCAACAGTGCATATAAATTCAGCGTGGAAGAACTGAAAGCGATTAAAAAGCGGGCAGGCAGAAGATAATAGGAAGAATCGGATTCCCTGAACCGGAAGCGTCGGGTCAGGGGCAGAGGAAAGGATACGGGTATTTGGATATGGAACAGGGATTTTTGAAAATAGCGGCGGTGACGCCGAAGATAAAGGTTGCAGATCCCGAATATAATGCGGATGAGATTATACGGCTTCTGGAGGAAGCGGAGAAGAGCGGGGCCAGGATTGCAGTTTTTCCGGAGTTATGTCTTTCCGGGTACACTTGTGCGGACCTTTTCTTACAGGATATCCTGCTGCGTTCCTGTGAGGAACAGCTGATACGAATTGTGGAGGAAACGGATGATTTTGACATCCTTTCTTTTATCGGGCTTCCGGTGGAAAAGGACGGAAAACTTTATAATGCGGCAGCAGTCATTCATCAGGGGAATGTGCTTGCGTTTATTCCGAAAGCAAACATACCGAGTTATGCGGAATTTTATGAGGGAAGGCATTTTACGCCCGGAAACAGGGCGCCGGAACCATTTTTATTTGGAGAGTGGGAGGTGCCATTTGGAACAGATATTCTGTTTCAGAATGGGGATTCGCTTCCTGAGCTTGTGCTGGCGGCGGAAATCTGTGAAGATGTTTGGGTGGCTGATACGCCGGGTACTTCTCATGCGCTTGCCGGTGCGAATGTGCTGGTAAATCTGTCTGCCAGTGATGAGGCGGTAGGAAAGGACACCTACAGGGAGATGCTTGTAAAATCTGCATCGGCAAGGCTTCTTAGCGCTTACATTTATTCAAGCGCAGGTGAGGGAGAATCCTCTTCAGACCTTGTCTTTGGCGGCCACAATCTAATTGCGGAAAATGGTGTGATGCTTGCGCAGTCAGAGCTTTTTACAACAGGCATTCTTTATGCGGACATTGACGTAAGGCGTCTTTGTATGGAGCGGCGGAAAATGAACACGTTCCCCAGAGCAGACAGGAGCGGGTACGTGGTTGTGCCGTTTGAGCTTGAGGATACGCAGACGGAACTTACACGGAAGTTTGAACCGCTGCCTTTTGTGCCGCAGGATACGGCAATGAGGGAGAAACGATGCGAGCAGATTCTGTCGATTCAGGCGATGGGACTGAAGAAGCGTTATGAGCATACGGGATGTAAAACGGCGGTACTCGGGATTTCTGGCGGATTGGATTCTACGCTTGCGCTGCTTGTGACCGTACGGGCATTTGATCTGCTTTCACTTCCGCGCAGGGATATTGTGTGCGTTACACTGCCCTGCTTCGGGACGACAGACCGTACGTACGAGAATGCGTGCAGGCTGACGGAAGCGCTTGGCTGTACGCTTAAGGAAATTGACATTAAAGCAGCAGTATCCGCCCATTTCCGCGACATTGGTCAGGATGAGAATTGCCATGATGTCACGTACGAAAATGCGCAGGCGAGGGAGCGGACACAGGTTCTGATGGATGTTGCGAACCGTATGGGAGGTCTGGTCATCGGAACGGGCGATATGTCGGAACTGGCGCTTGGCTGGGCAACCTATAATGCGGATCATATGTCAATGTACGGCGTCAATGCCGGGGTGCCGAAGACACTGGTGCGCCATCTCGTAAAATACTATGCGGATACGTGTGATGATGAAGTGATTACAAAGGTTCTTGAGGATGTGCTTGACACTCCCGTGAGCCCGGAGCTTCTTCCTCCGGTGGACGGTGTGATTTCGCAGAAGACGGAAGATCTGGTAGGTCCTTATGAGCTTCATGACTTTTTCCTGTATTATGCGCTTCGGTTCGGATATGAGCCGGCAAAGATTTACCGCATTGCACAGATCGCATTTCGGAACACATATAATAAGGAAACAATTCTAAAATGGCTGAAGACATTTTACACGCGGTTCTTCTCACAACAGTTCAAGCGGTCCTGTCTTCCGGACGGGCCAAAAGTCGGAAGTGTCGCGGTGTCGCCAAGAGGCGATCTTCGGATGCCTTCGGATGCGTGTGCGCGTCTTTGGAAAGAACAGGTGGAACGGCTTTAAATAAGCAGGAGAGGAGATGCAGGAAAAATTGCCTTGCATTTCTTCTCCTTTTACATTTTATGAAAAACGTTCTACAATTCCGCTGATTGCCTTTGCATTCTCTTTATTCTTACATACGATTTGGGTCACGGCTATGGCCGTTTCCTCCGTCTGTCTGGCTTTTGCTAAAATATCCTGACTTTGAGTGTTCTGATCTTCCGGAACATTTGAAACTTCATGAATCTGTGTCTGAATATTCTGCACCGTATCCACAAATATTCCCGACGACTCCTGCATTGCTTCGGCTGTGTCGTTCAAAGAGCAGGAGCATACGGACAGTGTGGCCACAATGCTGTCAAGTGCATCATATAGTGAATTTAAGGCTGTTGCAATTTTGCCGACTTCGCTCCTGGAGCCAATCCACGGAGTGAGCTTTTCATTTTTCTGAAGTTTCAGGCTGCTGAGACTGATGATGGATTCCTCGATATAACGCAGCGGCTTCACACTGAGATGAATCATGATAAATGCCAGTATGCTGATCACCAGTACAAAGATTACGCAAATCTCTGCCAGCACAAGCATATTTTTATTTGCAGTGCGATAGATGTTTTTTTCGCTGTCCTGTGAAATAA
This sequence comes from bacterium C-53, assembly GCA_003612525.1. GTDB lineage: Bacteria > Bacillota > Clostridia > Lachnospirales > Lachnospiraceae > C-53. Next base: position 35,976 of record RAZD01000015.1, read on the forward strand.
CAGCCCACCCGTGCTCAGCGATATACTGGAAATCTGCGACCTGACTGCCGCTTTTGGTTTCGTAAAATAGTTCACCGGTTGATTTTCCGGACTTTATCTGTTTAAGGATATGTAACAACAGATCGTCCTGTATGTCGGTTGCGATTAACGATGCGTCATCTGCAAAAATATATTTACCGGTCCGAACATTAATCATGTAGTAATCAGCGGTGTCTTCCTCAATTCTCAGTTTGTTCAGGAGGTTCTCCAGATCTTCAACAAAAGGCCCTCCTCCGACATACCCCAGTATGGTTGTCCCGTCCGAATCAAAAACAGGACAATACATCGACAGGATCAGTTTTTCAGATGCAGGCGAAACAGTAATTCTGGCATTGTACAGTCCGTTTCCGGAACTCATGGCATCCTGAAGCGCTTTGAGGGATTCCCCCTCTCTTAAAGTGATTCCGACTACATTCGGGTTTGAATGGGTAATGCAGTGGGTATTCCATTCTCCGATATAAATGCCTTCCCAGTTGTCAAGTCCTCCGTAATAGTATTCTGTATAGGCCTGTGCGTCACGTAACTTTTCCGTATTGCCCGTATCTTTTAAAAGTTCCCGGACTGCCAGGTTACATATTCTTCAATCAGGCTGGTCTGCGCCGCCAGTATGCTTTTCAAATGGTTATGTTCGGAACTCTGAATGACCCCCTTTAACGCTTTGTTCGCTGTCATGTATAATAAACTCATACACAGAATAACGATAAGAGTGATTCCAAGTGTCAATTTTCTGCTTAATTTCCAGTTCTTCATAATTCGGTCTTTCTCCTTGCTGTATAGTCGTGTCCCGTTCATTTGATTATAGCACAGACCGGAAGATTATGTCATTTTACCAGAAAAAGAAAAGAATTCTCTGGTATAAGCGTCTTGAAGCAGACACTGCACAGAAAATTCTTTTCAAAATCCATTATTTATGATCTGGCCGTACCGTTTACAGAGTTCTATATTGATATCAGTTCATATTCTTTTGTTCCCATTCCAAGCTTTACCGCATGGTCAATGCAGCTCTTCCAGTTGGTTTCAGGATGTGCATTGATGAAATGATCATGGCTGACTGCCGGAAGCTCGGAAAGTACGCTGTTTGGCAGCGGGGATTGTTTGTTGCATGCATCCGCGCATGCGAGGTCCAGCGCAACCGGGTCGAAGGAAGCGAACATTCCGACGTCGGGGAGGATGGGAGCGTCGTTCTCCGCATGGCAGTCGCAGTTTGGTGAGATATCGAGCACCAAATTGATATGAAAGCTTGGCCTGTCTTTGATAACTGCATGAGCGTACTCTGCGATTTTGCAGTTCAGTATATGATTGGCCTGCTCATCGCTTGCCTCAATGGTTTTCTGCGGGCAGGAACCCATACAACGTACGCATCCTACACATTTTTTGTGATCAATTTTCGCTTTTCCGTCTATAATAGTAATGGCGCCGTGTGCGCAGTTTTTGGTACAGACGCCGCATCCTACACAGCCTTCGGGGTTTACAATAGGCCGTCCGCTGTCATGCATTTCTTTTTTGCCGTCTCTGGAGCCACAGCCCATACCGATATTCTTAAGGCATCCTCCAAAGCCGGTTGCTTCGTGGCCCTTAAAATGGGTTAAAGTAATAAAGACATCGGCATCCATAATTGCGGAACCGATTTTTGCCTCACTCACGTACTCGCCGTCAATCGGTACAAGCGTTTCGTCTTTTCCCTTAAGACCGTCGGCGATGATTACCTGACATCCGGTGGTCAGCGGGGAAAATCCGTTCATGTATGCGGTATCAATGTGGTCAAGTGCATTTGTGCGGCCTCCGACATACAGGGTATTGCAGTCGGTCAGGAACGGTTTTCCGCCGCGCGTCTTGATGAAATCAGCGACAACTTTTGCGTAATTTGGGCGGAGGAAGGCGAGATTTCCCGGCTCTCCGAAATGAATTTTAATTGCTGTAAATTTATCCTTGAAATCAAGATCTCCCATACCGGCCGTCGTAATCAGCCGTTCCAGCTTCTGAAGCAGATTTTCGAACTGTGTTGCTCTGAAATCGGTAAAATATACTTTTGATTTTTCCATTAAAATACCTGTGCCTTTCTGTGCTTTTAATGATAGATATCGATGAACAAATTAACGATATCTATTGTACCATTTATTTGTTTGTGCGTAAATGAAAAATCAATAGTTTAGGGGAAACTATTGTAAATCAGTCTTCTCATGTGGTATTCTTAAGTTATTACTATACAAAGGAGATATAAGATTGAAAATCAGAGATTTTCAATCGCGGGATTTGTGGCTGCGCGTTGCTGGTCACAGACTCGTTGTGCGCAAAAGCAGCGCGGAAATGGAGAGAAAAATGGAAAAAAGGTTTGGTATTAAAGAAGTAGTTGCGATTGGTATCGGAACGGCATTGTTTGTCGCTTTAACCCAGGTGCAGATTCCTCTCGGACTTCCCAATACTTATTTGCAGCCGAGGATGGCAGTGCTTGCTTTTCTTGCCGCGGTATTTGGACCGGTGGTTGGCGGAGTGGTCGGTGTGATCGGACATGCGCTCGGAGATGCGTTTTTTTACGGAAGTGTATGGTGGAGCTGGGTATTTCCGGAAGCTGTAGTTGGAATTGCAATCGGTCTGTTTGCAGCAAAGTATGCAATTAAGGAAGGTGCTTTTGATAAGAAGGCAATGATCGTCTTTAATATAGCTCAGGTAGTCGGAAATGCAGTGGCATGGATTGTTGTCGCTCCGCTGTTAGATGTTTTAATTTACAAGGAGCCGGCGCTTAAGGTAATTGCCACAGGGCGCAGGCGCATGTCTTGGCAATGTGCTGCTGATCGGAGTGCTGGGTACGCTTCTGGCAGTCGGCTATTCCAGAATCGGTGCGAAGTCTTCGAGCCTTAAAAGAGAGGATTAAGTATGACGCCAATTATCGAATTTAAAGATTATACTTTTAAATATCGATCACAGGTAGAGCCTACTCTCCGGGATATCAATCTGAATATATATCCCGGAGAGAAGGTATTGATTGTGGGACCATCCGGGTCGGGAAAATCGACGATTGCTCATTGCATGAATGGCTTGGTTCCCTTTTCATTTGCCGGTGACAGTACGGGAACGCTTCGGATTAAAGGCGAGGACCCTGCAAAACTTGGGATTTTTGGAATGTCGAAGCTGGTTGGAACCGTATTGCAGGATACAAACGGGCAGTTTATCGGGCTGACAGTGGCGGAGGATATTGCATTCGCTCTGGAAAATGATAAAGTGCCTCAGAAAGAGATGTTTCAAAAAGTTGATGAGGTTGCGAATGTTGTGGAAGTAGACAGCCTGTTGTCTCATGCGCCGTGGGAATTGTCGGGCGGACAGAAGCAGAGAGTATCTATGGCCGGGGTTATGGTTGATGATGTGGAAATTTTCCTGTTCGACGAGCCTCTGGCAAACCTTGATCCTGCGACGGGAAAGCGGGCAATTGACCTGATTGACAAAATCAGCGGGACACGGAAGGCAACAATTGTGATTATTGAGCATCGTCTGGAAGACGCGCTTTACCGTGATGTGGATCGTATTGTTGTTGTAGGGGAAGGAAGAATTGTGGCGGATGTAAAGCCGGATGCGCTCCTGGCAGGCAATGTGCTGATTGATCAGGGAATCCGTGAGCCGCTCTATATTACGGCGTTGAAGCATGCCGGATGTACGGTTAAGGAGCAGAGCAGGCCCCAGCATATCGAATCGATGGAACTGGAGCCTTATAAAGAGCAGGTCAGAAAGTGGTTCAAAGGCGCTGCGTTTGAGAAAAAGACGTTAAATACAGAAAGTGCGCTTTGCGTTAACCACCTTGATTTTTCCTATGTGGAAGGACGGCCGGTTCTTAAGGACATTCACTTTGATATCCGAAAGAAAGAGATGGTCAGCATTGTCGGAAAGAATGGTGCGGGGAAATCAACGCTTGCCGGATTGATCTGTGGATTTTTGAAGCCGACTTCGGGCGCGATTTACTTAAATGGGGAAGACATTTCAGATCAATCAATCAAAGAGCGAGGAGAGAAAATCGGTCTTGTGATGCAGAGCCCGTCACAGATGATATCAAAGCCGCTTATTTTTGAAGAAGTGGCTCTGGGCCTTTCGGTACGCGGTGTGCCGGAGGAGGAAATCAAGGAGCGTGTTTATGAGACGCTTAAGATCTGCGGTCTTTATCCGTTCCGCAACTGGCCGGTTTCGGCGCTGAGCTATGGACAGAAAAAACGTGTGACAATTGCTTCCATCCTTGTGATGAACCCGGATGTCATCATTCTCGATGAGCCTACGGCGGGACAGGATTACCGCCATTATACGGAGATCATGGAGTTTTTAAAATCAATCAATGAAAAATTTGGTATAACAATTGTTATGATAACACATGATATGCACTTGATGCTTGAGTATACGGATCGTGCCATTGTGATTGCTGACGGGCAGCTTCTGGCCGATGACACGCCGGCGAATGTGCTGACGAATGAGGTGATTGCGGATAAGGCGTATCTGAAGAAGACTTCGCTCTATGATCTGGCAGTACGATGCGGTATCCCGGAGCCTTCGCAGTTTGTGGAACGCTTTATTCATCATGAGAGAGGACAGAGGGAAGGAGGCGGAAGGAATGGCAAGAATTCTGACTTATGAGGAGAAGGATACCTGGATTCACCGACTGAGCGGAGTGACAAAACTTGTATTTTTTCTGCTATGGACACTGACCAGCATGCTGACTTATGATACACGCGTGCTTCTTGTTATGGTGGTTTTCAGTTTTGTGATCTACTCAATGTCCCGGACAAAGTGGCGTCAGGTTGGATCTGTGCTTAAGTTTATCGCGGTCTTTCTGGTTATCAATCTGATTGCGATTTTTTTCTTTGCTCCGTACGAGGGCGTGAATATTTATGGCAGCAGGACGGAATTGCTGCATCTTTTCGGCAACTATACGATTACAAAAGAACAGCTTTTTTATGAATTTAATGTTATGATTAAGTATTTTACGATTGTGCCGGCCGTATTTATGTTTGTAGTGACGACGAATCCAAGTGAGTTTGCGGCGTCTTTAAACCGTATCGGCGTCAGCTACAATATCGGTTACGCGATTGCAATTGCGCTCCGCTATATTCCTGATGTGCAGGATGACTTTACACAGATTAAACATGCGCAGGAGGCACGTGGAATTGAGATGTCGTCAAAAGCGTCTTTTATGAGCCGTGTCAGAAATATGGCTTCCATCATCTTTCCGCTTATTTTTACGAGTATGGACAGGATTGATGTCGTAAGCAATGCGATGGAGCTTCGAGGGTTTGGGAAGCATAAGAAGAGAACCTGGTATGCGGGCAGAAAGTTTACAGCGGCTGATTATATAACGCTTGCTGTGACTGTTCTGATTACGGTGACGGCGCTTGTGATTACGTTTTATGATGGAAGCCGGTTTTATAATCCGTTTCTATAGGAAATATCAGATTATTGAAAGGAGACAAGAAGATATGGAAGGGGAACATAAGAAAGGCCTGAATGTAGCTATGATAGAAAATGATCTGCAAAATTGCTGTAAGAGTGAGGAGCAGTGCGGCCAGTGCCGGGGGAAGCAGTGTATCATAGGCTTTGCGAAACAGTGTATACAGGAGTTTAAGAGAGAGCCGAAAAAGGAGGTTCCGGGAGGACTCAGCCAGGTTCCCACGATGGATGCGCGACTGTTTGACGAAGTGGAGCTTGAAGTGGCGACTGCACATATTTTGAAAGAATGCAAGGAGTGTAAGGAAGACCACACCGATGACTGCATCATTAATGTGCTCCGTCATTGCTATGAGGTTGGTTTGTTTGGGGATGTACAGCCATTTGAAGGAAGTGTATTTCCGTATTTAATGCAATTGCAGAAAAGTTTTCCGCAAAAAGCAGATCAGATTGCGGCCGTTTATTCCAGCATACGTTCGGATGTTTCCGTAAATTTATAGAGTCATACATAATGTACAGCCGCCTGATGGCGGCTAAACTTTATGTTGTGTCTGACAGGCGGCGGAGGAGATGAAAAATGGATATTTCAATCATTGGCGGTGCGGATGGACCGACATCTGTGTTTCTGGCGGGAAAGATTGGGGATGTAATTATCCTTCCGGCATATATGATTCTGATTTTGTTTTACGGAATTTATTTTGTAAAAATGCTGTCGCAGAAACGCCAGGGAATTCAGACAAATCAGCTGGGAAAAGGAAAAAATAAGTCAGTCAGATCGATTGAAACCAAGCTGCGGCTTATGACATGGCTTATTGGGGTGATTCAGGTGTTATCCGTTGTGCTGGATTGGAACAGGGCGGCGGGCGCCGTAAGAGTAACAGGTGTTATTATCGGGGGATTGGGAGATCTTGTCTTTCTGATTGCAGTGCTGACGATGAAAAACAGCTGGAGGGCCGGGATTCCGGAGAAGGACAGAACGCAGTTAATCTCCAACGGCATTTACCGATACAGCAGGAATCCTGCATTTCTGGGATTTGATCTGATGTATATTGGAATCCTGCTGATCTGTTTGAATGGGTTATTGTTTTGCGCAACTGTGTGCGGGGTTGTGCTGCTGCATTTACAGATTCTTCAGGAAGAGAAATATCTAACAGAGGTGTTCGGTGAGGAGTATATCAGATATCAGAGATGTGTGAGAAGATATTTTGGGAGAAAACAAAGGATTCGACAGAATTTATAGGAACAGATCGGATGGAGGATGAGGCGCCTGGTACTTTTCTGTATCGGGCGTCTCTTCCATTGTTATTATTACAGAAAGGAATTCATATTATGTTGTTGGAAAAAAACAGTCTGTCAAAAACAGACATAATTATGTTATAATAAAAAACAGATGATTCGTGTAAAAATGGGGGATTTATATGGAACGATACAAAGGAAGACCGGAATCTGCAGAGGGCCGGCTTTTAAAGGAAATCAGGGTTTACGATCTTTTGGATAAACTGGGAATTGAATACACGCGCACGGACCATGAAGCGGCTATGACAATGGAAGACTGTTATGAAATAGATAAGGTTCTGGATATCCTGATCTGTAAGAATCTGTTTTTATGTAACCGGCAGAAGACGGCTTTTTACCTTTTGATGATGCCGGGGGAGAAGTCGTTTAAGACAAAAGAGCTTTCGGGCCAGATCGGTTCGGCCAGACTTTCCTTTGCGCCGCCGGAGGCGATGGAGGAACTGCTTGATATTACGCCTGGTTCAGTAAGCGTTATGGGACTGATGAATGATACGGAAAACAGGGTGAGGCTCCTGGTGGATGAAGATGTGCTGAAGGGTGAATATGTAGGATGCCACCCATGTGTAAACACATCGAGCCTGAGGCTTTTGGTGGATGATCTGATACGGAAATTTCTTCCGGCGGTGCATCATGAATATACCATCGTGCATTTAACGGGCGAATGAGAAACGGGTGAATTTTTTTAGCGAAAATGGTGTTGATATGACAGAAATGTAAAGGAAAAGGAGCAGTAATCATCATGACATTGGCTGATCTTGAGATAGGAAAAGATGCGGTGATAAAGGCGGTAAACTGCGGTGAGCTGTCGCTTCGCAAGCATATTCTTGATATGGGGCTTACACCGGGAACGGAGATTACGCTTGTGAAGGTGGCGCCTATGGGGGACCCGCTCGAAGTGAGGGTAAGAGGGTATGAACTTACACTTCGCAAAGACGATGCCGCCTGTATTTCACTTTCCAATGTGCATGCAGCACACGAGCAGGCAAAGAAACGGGAAAGGATAAAGTCGGTAAACCATCCGCACGTGGGAGAAAACGGCATTTATCATGTTGAGAAAAAGGGGGAGGAGCTTTCAGACACTGAAATTCTGACGTTCGGACTTGCCGGGAATCAGAACTGCGGAAAGACCACTCTTTTTAATCAGCTGACCGGTTCCAATCAGCATGTCGGTAATTTTCCCGGTGTGACGGTGGACCGGAAAGACGGAAGCATTCGCAGAATGCAGAATACGAATGTGACGGACCTTCCGGGAGTCTATTCGCTGTCACCGTATTCGAGTGAAGAGATTGTGACCAGACAGTTTCTTCTGAATGACAGGCCGAAAGGCATCATTAACATCGTGGATGCTACAAATATAGAACGAAATCTTTACCTTACGATGCAGCTTATTGAACTCGGCACGCCGATGGTGCTTGCCTTGAATATGATGGATGAGGTGCGCGAGAACGGTGGCACAATTATGGTGAATCGTCTGGAGGAACTGCTTGGAATTCCGATTGTGCCGATCTCTGCCGCAAAGAATGAGGGGATTGAGGAGCTGGTTGAGCATGCGGTGCATGTGGCGCGGCACAGGGAATGTCCCGGCAGAATGGACTTTTGCAATGCGCAGGATGAGACGGGCGGCGCAGCGGTACATAGATGCATCCACGGAATTATTCATCTGATCGAAGATCATGCGAAGAAGGCGAGAATTCCGGTTCGTTTTGCGGCGACCAAGCTTGTGGAAGGAGATGAACCGATCTTTGCTGCGCTGAAGCTTGAGGAGAATGAGAAGGAGATGCTTGAGCACATCATCCTTCAGATGGAGGAAGAGTGCGGCACAGACCGCCAGGCGGCGCTTGCCGATATGCGTTTTAAGTTTATTGAGGATATATGCAGTCAGACGGTGGTCCGGTGCCATGAGAGTAAGGAGCATGAACGAAGTGTGAAGATCGATCGTGTGCTTACCGGGAAATATACGGCGCTTCCGGCATTTGTCGGAATTATGGCGTTGATCTTCTATCTGACTTTCGGCGTGATTGGAGCAGCGCTTTCCGGATGGATGGAAACGGCGATTGGCTGGCTTACGGAAATTTGTGACAGGGGGCTTACGGCTTACGGCATTAATTCCGTCGTGCATTCGCTTGTAATTGACGGTGTCTTCGCCGGTGTGGGAAGTGTGCTGAGTTTTCTGCCGGTGATTGTGGTGCTCTTTTTCTTTCTGTCGATACTCGAAGACAGCGGTTATATGGCGCGCGTTGCATTTGTTATGGATAAGATTTTGAGGAAGATCGGGCTGTCCGGCAGAAGTTTTGTGCCAATGCTGATCGGATTTGGATGTTCGGTGCCGGCGATTATGGCGACAAGGACGCTTCCTTCCGACCGTGACCGGAAGATGACGATCCTGCTGACGCCATTTATGAGCTGTTCTGCGAAACTTCCGGTATATGCGCTGTTTACGGCGGCATTTTTCCCGGCGCAGCAGGTGTTTGTGATGGTGGCGCTTTACTTTATTGGAATTGCCGTTGCTGTCCTATTTGCGTTTCTCCTTAAGAATACGGGGTTTAAAGGTGAGCCGGTTCCGTTTGTAATGGAACTTCCAAATTACAGGCTCCCGAGTCCGAAAAGCGTATGGCAGTTAATCAGCGATAAGGCAAAAGACTTTATTACCAGGGCCTTTACGATTATTTTCCTCGCATCCATTTTGATCTGGTTTTTGCAGACATTTGATACAAGGCTTAATGTGGTAACCGATTCGGCGGACAGTCTTCTCGCGCTGCTTGGGGGAGTGATTGCACCGGTATTTGAACCGCTCGGCTTTGGCGACTGGCGGATTTCCACGGCGCTGATTACCGGATTTACGGCGAAGGAGAGTGTTGTCAGTACGCTGACGGTTTTGATGGGCGGTTCAACACGGGCGCTTTCCACGATGTTTCAGCCTTTTTCAGCGTTTGTCTTTCTGATCTTTACGCTTCTCTATACGCCTTGTGTGGCAGCCATTGCCTCTGTAAAAAGAGAGCTTGGCAGCCGTTATGCCTGCGGCGTTGTGGCGTTTCAGTGTGTGATTGCATGGATTGTGGCGTTTATAGTGTATGGGATAGGAACGATGATCGGATTATAAGGAGGAAGTGTGAACATGAATTTGCAGAGCGTACTGATTCTTATATTACTCGGCATATGGGCCGCAACAGCCGTTTTTATCAACCGAAAGAGAGGATGCGGCGGCTGTTGCAAAGACTGCCGTAAATGTACAGGAGGAAAGAATTCCTGCCTATGAATTTGCCATTGCTTTTATGCTGCCGAGACCCTTTATAACTGCGGGAGTGAGCAGAAGCGCGCAGGTGGCGGCAAGCTCCGGGACGATGTAAGAAGCGTTATAGCCCAGGGTATATACCAGTGGATTCATACTTTCCGGCGCATAATTGGCAAAGAAAATATACCCTGAGAGTACATGGCAGATATAACGTCCGAAGACGCCAAGTGCGTATCCGGTTATCAGCCCATACTTTTTCCGTGCAAGGAATCCTGACAGGCCCAGCATGCCGAACGCAAGCGGGTAGTCGAGAAGCACCTGCAGCGGATGATAAATGTACGGCTGCATAATGAGTTGGAGGATGCCATAAGCGATACCTGTTGTGATGCCGGCAGAGGGACCATAAAGAAATCCGATCAGGCTGACAAAAAACATACTAAACAGGGTAATGGAGCCTCCGAAGGGAAGCGCGGCAAATTTGATATACGATGTAATCGTGGCGAGCGCTATGGCAGCGGCGCAGAACACAAGCCGCTTTGTGCCGTTTTGCACATCTTTTTTCCGACCGAAAGCGGCGGTGGATAAGAGAATGGCGGCAAGAATTACCGCGAGTGCAATGTACCCGGCGGGTGTCAGAATATATTCGACATCATCGGCCGAGTAAGTAAAAAAGAATGACATAAAAAAACCTCCTTTGTCTGCACAGGAGGAGGGCTTTAATTCAATGTAAGGGATATTGGCACAGAAATATACCTACCAATATCCTCAACATTGCTGCTTGCCTACGCCGGCATTATCCGGTTCAGGTCATGAGGGTCAGCCACGGTATGCGGCAGTCTCAGCACTAAGCTCCCCTAGCACGTAATTGAGTTTTGAATAGTGTGTCATATAGAATACATATCGACTATTTAACTATATAATTTTCGAGGTAGAATGTCAAGAGGGAACAAAAATTCCCTTTGGTTTCCGTAGTACTTTTTGTGATGAAATATCAAATGAGGGGTGTAGGATGACGGATAAAAAACAAACGGTATTTTTTGAGCATATTTTGGGAATTTTTATGGTTTTTGGCGTGCGTGAACTGGCCGGAGCGCTGGCGCGGGCGGTATGGGCGCTTTTCTTCCAAAAGACGGGGAATGAGGAGGCAGCCGGCCTGTGCATAACAGGAATTACAGCGTTATTCATGCTTTTTGCGCTTTGGCCGTTGTACTGCATAAGGATTGGAAGAGAGAAGGAACACAACCTTTTGAATCGTCGAACAGCAGACTGGATTCTGTTGATTCCTTTTGGCATCTGTACGGCGCTGGGACTCAATCAGTTTATGAATCTTCTGCATCTTACGGAGATTAAGGGAAGTTATGAGGCAACAAGGCAGGTCTTATTTTCAGGGACAAGGGTGATTTCGCTTCTGATACTCGGCTTTGCCGTGCCGATAGCGGAGGAATTGATGTTCCGAGGTCTTATTTTCAGGCATTTAAAATCTTTCATGGGAAGAAAAACAGCAATTGTTCTGTCAGCGCTGCTTTTCGGAATGTATCATGGAAATATGGTGCAGGGTATTTATGCATTTTTAATGGGATTTCTGCTTGTATGGGTCTATGAGCGGTTTGGAAGTATTTTTGCCCCTGTTCTTTTTCATTGCGCTGCAAATAGTTTCGTCTATCTTGCAGCGGATGTGGAAGTGCTGGGACAAAGCGGTGGAATCGTTGTTTCCTGTGCGCTGGGGATGGCAGGAGCAGTGTTTATTTTTATGCATTATTATCAAAAAAATAATAATATATAAAATTTTTTTATAAAATAATTGTATAAGAGTATATTTTTATGTATAATTAAATTTGAAGTTGTGTCCAAAAGGCGGAAATGCCGCAATTAGTTTTGTGTAATATGACGACTGGTTTTCACCAGCACCTTTTGCCCCAACATCATCAGTAACAAGAAGAACATTCAGCATATACAGGAGAAGAATTTATGGGAAAAAAAGAGAGCGGGATACCAGGAAAAAAGAGTCAGGCAGCTCAGCTTCGACGGCTGGTGCGACAGGCAGGGATATCGGTTGTTACGGGAATCGTGCTGCTGGTTGGGTTTATTGCGTTTAATATAGGTATGCTGAGTATACATAAAGCACAGCTTAACACAACCGTGGCGCTGAATCAATATCGCATCGGTTCCAAGACATTGACGTACAATATCCAGTCCTATGCTGTTACGGGAGAACAGGAATATTATGATGGTTATATGCGGGAACTGAATGAGGACCGCAACCGTGAGCTGGCAATTGAGACATTGGAGGGCTGTGATATTACGGATGAAGAGTGGGACAGCCTGAATCAGATTGCATCGATGTCGGAGCATCTTGTACCGCTGGAAAAGCAGGCGATTGCCTATGTGCAGGAGGGAAAACTGGAAGATGCGAAAGCATGTGTATTCAGTCAGGAATACGGCAATGCGGTGGAACAGATTAATCAACAGACCGACGACACAATTCTTGCTATTTTAGACAGAAAGGATAAGGGGCAGGCTGGTTTTCAGATCTTGCAGCTTCTTTCTGAAGTATTGTTTGCAGTATCCTTTTTGTATGTAGTCGGAGAATTCGTCAAGACGATAAAGTTCTCGGAAAAGGAGCTTCTTGAGCCAATACAGAAGGTGTCCGATCAGATGGCAGTGCTTGCGGAGGGTAACTTCCATACGGAGCTTGCGCTGGAAGAAGATGAGAGTGAAGTCGGAACGATGGTTGCATCGATTGCCTTCATGAAAAAGAACCTGCTCGGCATGGTGGAAGAAATTACAAAGACGCTGGAGCTGATGGGAAATGGCGATTATAATATACGGATTCAACAGGAATATGTAGGGGAATTTGTGACGATCAAGGATTCTTTCCTGTTAATCGGAGAGAAAATGAGAGATACGCTGTCAACGATCCGCAATGTATCCGGACAAATCGACAGCGGGTCAGAACAGCTGGCATGTGCGGCGCAGGATCTTGCGGAGAGCTGTACTACGCAGGCTACACAGGTGTCTGAGCTTATGACTGTGTTTGAGGGTATGACGAAGAGCGTGGAAGAGAATACACGCGAAGCGGAAGAATCTGCGAAAATGGCTTCGGCTGCCGGTGTAACGCTTGCAAAAGGCAATCAGAAATTGCAGGAACTGAAAGATGCAATTCAGGAGATCAGTGATTGTTCAGAACAGATTGGTACGATTATAGGGGCGATTGAAGAGATTGCTTCCCAGACGAATTTGTTGGCGTTAAATGCGGCGATCGAGGCTGCGAGAGCAGGCGAGGCAGGAAAAGGATTTGCGGTTGTGGCGGAGCAGGTAAAGAATCTGGCGAATGAATCGGCGAAAGCGGCAGGAAAGACAACGGAACTGATCGAAACAACAGTCTCTGTTATGGATAAGAGTATCGTGATCGCAGATGAGACGGCGGCGAATATGAATGAAGTAATGGTAGATGCAAAGGCTGCGACGGAGAAGATGCAGCAGATCGTGCAGATGCTGGAACAGAATGCATCACGTATGCGTGATATGAACGAAAATATTGCACAGGTATCTTTCGCTGTTGATAATAATTCAGCGACTTCGGAGGAGACGGCTGCAGTCAGCGAGGAGCAGAAAGCACAGGTTGAGACAATGGTTGATCTGATGAGCCAGTTTAAAATATAATGCGGCAGTTTCGCAGAGAGTGAAATTACGGGTAGAAATGATGTGCAGGCAAAACGTCTGCCGGGTATGACAGAAATGTTGTTTCCGGCAGGCGTTTTTTGATAAGCAAAGAGACACATAAAAGTAAAATTAATTTCTCGCAGGGATTTTCTGCATTCTGCAATTCCGTTCTTGTGATTTTGCTCATTTGTGTATAATATAGAAAACGGACTGTGAAGAAAAGAGGAGACGAAACGATGGAAAAAACAGTGTCAGAATCCAGAATAGAACAGGTATACCAGATTCGCCCGGAGCATTTAAACGGTGCGGGGAGATTATTTGGCGGAAAATTAATGGAGTGGATTGACGAACTGGCGGCGCTTGTTGGCATCAGGCACTCGCAGCACAATGTTATCACAGCTTCGGTGGACAATTTGAGATTTATCAGAGGCGCGTATCAAAGCGATTTAATTGTTTTAATCGGGAGAATCACATACGTAGGCAACACTTCTATGGAGGTGAGGGTAGACACGTATATTGAAAGCTTTGAGGGCATAAGAAAGCCCATAAACAGGGCTTATTTAACATTAGTTGCAGTGGACAAAGCGGGGAATCCTGTGAAAGTGCCGGGATTGATTGTTCAAACAGAGTCTGAGAGGGCCGAGTGGGAAGCCGGAATCAGGAGATGCAGCATGCGCAGACAGAGGAAAGAAGAGGGATTTTAAAGACAGGCTTCCCAGAAACGGAAAGGAATCATTTATTGTCGGTATAAAAATAAAGTTGGCATATACTGGGAATCTATGCTAAAATAAAGAAAAATGAGTAAAGGATTACCCGATATGAAGAACGAAAATATATCGATCAAGGAAATCGCAAGACTGGCAGGAACCTCCGTTGCGACAGTGTCCAGGGTCATCAACCAGAACGGCCGTTTTTCGAAAGAAACGGAAAAGCGGGTCCGTGAAGTCATTGAGAAGTATAATTACCGCCCGAATGAACTGGCGCGGAGTCTCAGAGTCGACAAAGCACAGGTGGTAGGCGTGATTGTACCTGATATCACGAACGAATTTTTTTCATATATTGCTAGAAAAATAGAAGTGGATTTATTAAAGCAGGGGTATATGGCCGTAATCTGCGATACGAATGAAAGCCTGGAAATGGAAAAACAATATATAGAGACGCTGAAAGCGATGCGCATAGGCGGTATTATTTATGTCAGCGGAGATCAGAAGATAGAGCCGATTAAGGATATACCGGCGGTGTATGTGGATCGAAAACCTGAGTTTGTGGAGGAAGGACAGGGCTCGTGTTTTATCGGCTGTGACAATTATCAGGGAGGTTATCTGGCAGCGGAAAGACTGATTAAAGCGGGCAGAAAATGTATTGCGGTTGTGCTGCATGCGAAGACGATTGCTACGCAGGATAAACGTTTAAACGGTTACAGACAGGCCCTGCATGACTATGGAATCCCTTATGCGGAGGAGCTGGTTTACAAGGTCGAACATGTCGGTATGGAACAGGGGTATCAGATTACGAAAAGAATGCTGGAGAGCGCGAATCAGACGGACGGAATCTTCTATTCTTCGGACATTCTGGCAATCGGGGCATTGCAGTATTTTCATGAAGAGAATATAAAAATTCCGGAGGAAATTTCCATTATCGGTATAGATGACATTCCTTTGAGCGCAAGGGTGGTGCCGGCGCTGACTACCGTGAAGCAGGATTATTTAAAGTTCGGAAGCCTGGCGGCAAATGCTATTATTAAAATGATGAAGGGAGATCAGGAGAAAAGAACCTATATCCTGAGTATGGAATTGATCGAACGTGAGACCGTATAAATCCGTCCGTAAAAGGAATGGAGCAAAGTTGACAGATTATGGAACCATCAGAAGAAAGCCTGTGGCATAATTTACGATCGTATAAATTATGCCACAGGCTTTTTGAAACAGCAAAAGATATATTGCAAAATTATTGTGCATTTATCACATAACAAATGGTGATAAATTATATATAATATACAAAATTACGGGAATAAACAGGAAAAGTATTGACATAACGTTGGGTAATCGGTTACTCTGTACTTACAAGAGTAAACGATTACTCAAATACTCATACAAATATGCTAAGTGCAGAATAAAGAAAGGAGGGAAAACGTTTCATGAAGGCACTGGGACTTGATATCGGAACGACGACGATCAGTGCGGTGATTGTGGAGATGAAGGAACGGAAAATCGAAAGAGCCTATACCATTGAGAACGGAAGTTTTCAAAAGACGGGATTCGATTGGGAGAAGATTCAGGATGCGGAGATGATTCTTCAGAAAACATTGAAGCTGTTAGATGAAATTCTCGAGGAATATAACGATATTCATGTGATCGGACTCACGGGACAGATGCATGGCATTGTATATCTGAATAAAGAAGGGAAACAGATCAGTCCATTATATACGTGGCAGGATGGCAGAGGCAATCTGGCCTGTGACGGCAGAAGAAGTATCTGTGAGATGCTGGAGGACGATTATTCCGTAAAGGCTTATACCGGATATGGGCTTGTAACGCATCTTTACAATTGCAGAATGAATCTCGTACCGAAGGGGACCGCTAAGATTTGCACCATTATGGACTATCTGGGAATGCGGCTGACGGAGAGGAAGAAACCGCTTGTACACAGCAGCAATGCAGCGAGTCTTGGGCTGTACGATGTGAAGCATGACGGCTTTATGGAGGAAGTGTTGAGAAGCGCAGGAGCTGCTACAAAGATACTTCCGGACGTGACGGATTCTTTTACGTGCCTCGGCACATACCGGGGAATTCCGGTGAGTGTGGCGATTGGGGATAATCAGGCAGGCTTCCTGGGGTCTGTGGAGAATGCGACGGAATCCATTCTTGTGAACATGGGAACAGGCGGACAGGTATCCGTATTGTCAGAGAAGTATTTTACGGCGAAAGGAATTGAAGCAAGGCCTTTTGCAAAGGGCTGTTATCTTCTGGCCGGTTCTTCACTGTGCGGGGGCCGTGCCTATGCAGTGCTTGAACAGTTCTTCAGAAGTTACGCGCAGGCCGCCGGAGTGGAAGGAATCGACCATTATAGTGTGATGGCAAAGCTTCTGGATAATAAGGCGGCAAAGATGGAAAAACTGAAAGTGAATACTGCTTTTTCAGGAACCAGAGAAAAGCCGGACAAAAGGGGCTTCATAAAAAATATCGGAACGGAGAATTTTACGCCGGAAGCTCTGATCTACGGGGTGCTTGACGGAATGGCAGCGGAACTTTACAAAATGTATGGGAAGATCGAAAAAGGACTTTCTCTCTCGAAAGGCAGGATGATTGCATCCGGCAATGGCATTCGAAAGAATCCTTATCTTCAGCAAATCATGAGCGAAACGTTTGGTATGAAACTCCAAATGGCGGAACATGAGGAGGAGGCGGCTTATGGCGCAGCAGTTTCCGGTATGATCGCAGCCGGAAATCTGTCATTAAAGGAAGCGATCGGCATAGAAAAATAAATTGTAAATTACAGGAGGACTCAAAGATGAAAAAGAAATTAATCAGCATGTTACTTACGGTGGCAATGACAACAGCTCTGCTCGCAGGTTGCGGAAGCTCTCAGGAAAAGACAGCTGCACCCGAGCCGGCTCCGGCGGAGGCAGAAGCAGAAGCGGAGACAGGAGAGACAGAGGAAGCGACTGATACATCATCGGCAGGCGGTGAGAAATACGGCGTTGTATTGAAGACATTAAGCTCTGAATTCTGGCAGTCGGCACAGAAAGGTGCGGAAGAAAAAGCGGCGGAACTCGGTGTGGAAGTGGAAGTTCTGGCAGCAAATTCAGAGGACGACGTAGAAGGACAGATGAATGTGTTTGAGACGATGATTCAGTCCGGAGAATATGTAGGATTTGCGGTAGCGCCTTTATCTGACTCTAACCTGGTTAATACGATTGTGGAAGCGAATGAGAAAGGTTATCTGGTAGCAGATATTGATGAAAGAGTAAATGACGATAACTTAACGGCAGCAGGCGGTTCACTGGTAAGCTTTGTGACAACGGACAATGAGTTTGTAGGAAAGACTGCCGGAGAATATATTGCATCTTTGCTCTCTTCCGGTGACGAAGTGGCGATTATTGAAGGAAAAGCAGGCGCAACTTCCGGTGAAAAGAGAAAAGCAGGATGCCAGGCGGCATTTGAGGCAGCTGGTTTAAATATCGTAGACAGCCAGCCGGCAGATTGGGACAAAACAAAGGCATACGATCTTGCAACAAATCTGATCAGCAAGAATGAGAATCTGAAAGCGATCTACTGCTGCAACGATACAATGGCAATGGGCGCACAGGAAGCGGTTCAGAATTCCGGAAAAGACATTATTGTAGTTGGAACAGATGGAAACAGCGATGCAATTGAATCAGTAAAAGCAGGCAATCTTACGGCTACTGTGGCACAGGATCCGGCAGGTGTGGCAGCAAGATCACTGGAGCTGCTTGTAAAAGCGTATCAGAATGGCGAAAAGCCGGGTGATGTTGCGATCATCGAAGAGTTTATAGATCCGATTTTGATTACAATCGACGAAAATTGACCGTAAGAAGAGCTTGTGGAAAGGCAGCGGCAGTTATGAATAGTTTAGTTGAAATGAGAAATATCACAAAGAAATTCCCAGGTGTCACGGCACTGAAAGGCGTTAACTTTGATGTACGGCCGGGTGAAGTTCATATTCTCCTGGGAGAAAACGGGGCCGGAAAATCCACATTGATGAAGATGCTGAGCGGAGCATATGAGCCCACAGAGGGGACTATGGTTGCAAATGGAAAAGAATTTCCGAGGTTCACACCTAAAATCTCGCAGGATAACGGCATCAGTATCATTTATCAGGAGCTGAGCGTGATCAATGAGATAAGTATTCAGGAGAATATTTTTGTCGGGAAGCTTCTGACAAAAAGAATTGCCGGAATTCCTGTTGTGGACAATGCGTCTATGCGGAGAAGAACGGAAGAGGTCCTCAGAGAAATCGGGCTTGACAGAAAGCCGAATGTGCCGGTGGGACAGCTTTCCATTTCGGAAAAGCAGATGGTAGAGATTGCGAAAGCGGTTGCATTCGACGCCAAAGTGATCATCATGGACGAACCTACGACATCGCTTACTACAGAAGAAATTAATCACTTGTATGAGATTATTGACAATCTGAAAAAGCAGGGGAAGGGAATTGTATTTATCTCCCATAAGCTGGATGAAGTTCTGACCGTAGGCGATCGGGTAACAATTTTAAAGGACGGCGCTTATGTCGGCACATATCCGATTTCCGAAATGGATGAGGACCGGCTGGTGAAGCTGATGGTGGGGCGTGAAATAAAAGGAAGCCATCTGAAAAATCCAAATAAGGATTACGGGGATGAAATCATTTTCGAAGCAAAAAATATTACGCGTAAAGACAATAAGGTAAGAAACGTAAGTTTTCAGCTGCGAAAAGGGGAGATTCTCGGATTTTCCGGCCTGGTGGGAGCCGGGCGTACGGAACTGATGGAAGCGATTTTCGGCGCAAGGCCGATAAAGTCCGGTGAGATGTATCTATATGGGAGAAAACTGGACATTAAAAGTACGTATCAGGCGGTAAAAGAAGGGATTGTTCTGGTAACGGAGAACAGACGTGAGACAGGGTTCTCTCCGTATCATTCGATTAAACAGAATATGGTGCAGGCAAAAGGGTTAAAGGAAGCAAAATTCAATGGTCTCTCAGGGCTCATTCATGAGAAGGAAGAGCAGGCTGTCGCCGAGGAACAGGCAGAAGCGATGCAGGTAAAATGCGCTTCCCTGTCACAGATTATCACAGAACTCTCCGGTGGAAATCAGCAGAAAGTGATTCTGGGAAGATGGATGGCTTCGAATCCCGAACTGATTATTTTTGATGAACCGACGAAAGGAATTGACGTTGGGACAAAATCCGAGATTTATAAGCTGATGCGGAGGCTCGCGGAACAGGGCAAAGGGGTGTTGGTGGTATCTTCCGAGATGCCGGAGCTTTTATCTACCTGTGACAGGATTATTGTGATGAATGATGGTCAGAGCAGAGGAGAATTCGACAATGCGGATGCCACGGAAGAAGAGCTTGTACGTGTGGCAACGATGGCCTGACCCTGAAAAGCGGACTGAAATGGAGAGAAGAAATGAGTAAAAATGAAAACACAAAAATAAAAAAATCTTTTAATGATTACTGGAATTCCTACAGCACAGTGGCAATTTTAATCTTGATGCTGATTGTATTTAGTATACTGAAGCCTTCTGCGTTTGCAAACGTGCCTAATTATATAAAGATCATCGAGCAGAGCTCTATCTATATTCTGCTTGCCTGTGGTGAATTTTTCGCCATTATTCTGGGCGGTATTGATCTTTCCGTAAGTTCTGTAATGGCGCTTTCAGGCGTTGTATGCGCGAAACTGATGGTAGCGGGATGGCATCCTGTGGCAGCGGTTATCGTAGGTATTTTCCTCTTTGGCGGTCTGGTAGGAGCAATTAACGGTATGCTGATTAATATTACGAAGCTGCCGCCGTTTATCATTACGCTGGGTTCTCAGTCTATTTTCAGGGGACTGACCTACATATTGAGTGAGGCGCGGTCCGTATCCGGAATCTCGACAGGGTTTACGCAGTTTGTGGGCGGTAAGATCGGCGGCGTGATTCCGATGCCGATCATCATTGCCCTGATTGTTGCCGGTCTGGTAATTTTCTTTACCACCAAAACAAAGGCAGGCCGGAATATTTATGCACTGGGCGGCAATCCGCAGTCCGCGTATTTTGCAGGTATTACCACAAATACGCATCAGCTGGTCTGCTTCATTATTTCTGGTATCTGCGCTTCTCTGGCAGGTATGGTCAATATTGCAAGATTGTCTTCCGCAGAGCCGAATGCCGGCACAGGTTTTGAAACTTATGCAATTGCGGCAGTTATCATCGGCGGCACCTCTTTCTTCGGAGGCCAGGGGACGGTCTGGAAGGTAGTGATCGGCGGCATTATTATAGGAACGATTAATAATGGTCTGAATATGGTCGGCCTGTCTTCCTACTACCAGCAAATGGCAATGGGCGCATTAATTATTATGGCGGTAACGCTGGACAGATTCTTTGGTGCAAGCAAGAATAAATAGGATAACCAATTAAGGAGAAAAGATATTTATGTTATACGGTATTTATAATGCATATTGGACTCATGAATGGTCGGCGGACTATGAGTATTATATTCCTAAAGTGAAGAAACTGGGGTTTGACGTACTGGAAATTTCGTGTGCGGCGCTGACACGTCACTATGCTTCGGATGAAAAAATCCGCGATCTGAAAAAATGTGCGGACGACAACGGCATTATTCTGACGGCCGGATATGGCCCCACCAAAGAGCAGAACCTCTGCTCAGCTGATGAGGATGCCGTGAAAAGGGCAATGGCGTTTTTTGAAATGATTCTGCCAAAGCTTCAGATGATGGATATCAAGATACTGGGCGGCGGGCTCTATTCTTACTGGCCCCTGGACCCGACTCTGCCAATGGATAAGGAGAAGGACACAGAGCGTGCGATTCAAAATATGAGGAAATTATCGAAAGTGGCAGAAGCGTGCGATGTGACACTGGGAATGGAAGTCTTAAACCGTTATGAAGGGTACATGATGAATACATGTGAAGAGGCGCTCCGGTTTATTGATGCGGTGGGAAGCTCTCATGTAAAGGTGATGCTTGATACGTTCCATATGAACATAGAGGAAGACAATATGGCGGCGGCTATTCGCCTGGCGGGAGATAAACTGTGCCATCTGCATTTGGGCGAGCAGAACAGGCGCGTACCGGGCAAAGGAAGTATGCCGTGGCAGGAAATCGGTCAGGCGCTCAGGGATATTAATTACCAGGGAGCGGCTGTGATGGAACCCTTCGTTATGACAGGCGGAACGATTGGCTCGGAAATCAAAGTGTGGAGAGACCTGCTGCCGGATGCGTCAGAGGAGATTCTTGACCAGGAGGCAAGAGGCGCTGTGGAATTTGTACGCCATGTATTTGGAATTTAGTAGGGAGGCAGAACATGGGTGTTGAGGTAAAAGGTGTGGCACATGTAGGGCTGTACATCAAAGATATTGAACGTTCAAAAAAATTCTATAAAGAAATTTTGGGGTTTGAGAATATTTGTGAGTTCATATCTCTGGAAGAAAATAAAATCGCTTTTATGAAAAGCGGGAATCTGATCATTGAACTGATCCAGCATAAGGTATGGATGGACAGAAAAGACGGGTTATTTGATCATATTGCGATGGAGGTGGAAGATATTGAGGACACCAGCGCAAAATTAAAGGAACTCGGCATAGCTTTTGAGGCGGACATTTATTACGATGATCTGGTATTTGACAAAGGCGTAAAATATCAGGCATTCCGCGGGCCGGATGGAGAACATCTGGAGATTTATCAGACGCTTTAAAGAATCGTTGTTTGTGGCGGCTGTGATGAAGCCTGTACCGCCTTGTATGACATGGATTCTTATGTTAAAGTAGTGTGAGAGGAACTTCCGTGAGACGTCCTGCATAGGCGGGACGTCGGGAAGTTCTGAATCTGACACGAAAGAATGCAAAAGAATAAGGAGGCTTTCCATGAAACAAATGAAACTTGGTACAATTGGTTCCGGTGTTATCGTCCGTTCCATCCTGGATGGCGTGAAAGTAACGGAGGGTATTTCGCTGGAAGCCGTATATTCGAGAACGGAAGAAAAGGGCAGAGAACTGGCTGAAGCATATGGCGCCGAAAAGGTGTATACGGATTTGGAAGCGTTTTTGTCCGATGATGAACTGAATTTTATTTATGTGGCGTCCCCCAATAATCTGCATTATGAGCAGGTGAAGGAGGCTTTTTTACATGGGAAAAATGTGATCTGTGAGAAACCCTTATGCCCGCGCAGGGAGCAGGTGGAGGAACTTGCGGCGCTTGCTGAGGAAAAGGGACTTCTTCTGGTGGACGCGACGCCTACGGCATTTCTGCCGAATCTGGATATTATCAAAGAGTGGCTTTTGAAGGTTGGGAGAGTCCGGCTGGTGACGGCCTCTTACTGCCAGTATTCCAGCCGCTATGACAAACTGCTGGAAGGGGAGGTTCCGAATGTATTCAGCCCTGAATTTGCGGGGGGCTGCCTGCAGGATATCAATTACTACAACATTTATCTGAATGTGACATTGTTTGGAAAGCCGGAGAGCGCCGTCTACTATCCGAATCTATGTCGCACCGGCGTAGACACTTCCGGTATTGCAGTGCTTCGGTATCCCGACTTTGTCAGTGAGTGTACCGGGGCGAAAGATACCTGGGGAGACAATATGGTCCAGATTCAGGGGGAAAAGGGCTACCTCTGTATAGATGGCGGTGCAAATGGCCTGACGAATGTACGTCTGGTCACAAAGGAAGGTGAGGCTTCCCGGAATTTGCAGGAAAATCCTGACAGATGGCTTTATGAGGTACAAAATATGACAAAAATGCTGCTTGAGGAAGATCATGAAACCATTCGGGAAAGGTTAAAGATTACAGCGGCAGTTATTGAAGTTATGGAAAATATGCGAAAAGATGCGGGGATTTTGTTTCCCGGAGAGTGAAGGAGGATATCATGCTCACAGCAGCTTACATAGGTTTCGGCGTCAGCGCCAGAGAATATCACATTCCCTATGTGGAAAAAAGAGAAGATATAAAGGTGAAATACGTATACCGGAGAGAAGAGGATATTGCACAGAATGCGGCTTATGAGCCGTTTTATCCGGAAATTATTTTCACGGCTGACCTGAATCAGGTTTTGAACGATGAGGAAGTGGATTTGGTAGTGGTCTGTTCACCCGACGCGTTTCATGTGCCGTATGCAAAACAGATTTTAAATGCCGGGAAGCATGCTTTGGTTGAAAAGCCTTTTGCGCCTACGGCAAAGGAGGCGAGGGAGGTCTTTTCGCTTGCGAAAGAAAAGGGACTGATCTGCATGCCGAACCAGAACAGGCGTTTTGATGCGGATGTGCTTGCTGTCAGGGAAGCGCTTGCCAGCGGAAAACTCGGCGCGTTAGTGAAATTCGAAAGCCACTATGATTACTTTAAGGAAAACGGCTGGTATGATACGTTCGGGACATTGTACAATCTGGCGGTTCATACGATTGATCAGGTGATCAGCATTTTCGGCATGCCGGACAAGACTCATTTTGATGTGCGAAGCATCCACCATCCCGGCAAAGCAGATGATTATTATGATTTGGAATTTTACTACGGGAACTGTAAAGCAACCGTAAATACGAACATGTGCGTAATGATTGATTATCCGAGGTTTACGCTGCATGGAACGAAGGGAAGCCTGACACTGCCGCCGGTTGTTCATAATTCCGGAAAGAAAAAACAGGTTGGACGCCACAGTATCAATACGGCGCCGGCAGGAGAGGACCGGTGGGGGACTCTTATCTATCTGAATGAGGACGGAGAGCGGACGGAGGAGAAAGTGCCGGTCGGATGCGCTCATTATGAAAGAATATACGACAGTCTTGTGGATGCAATTGAAAATGGCGCTCCGAAATGTGTGAAGGATGAAGAGGTTGTGAAGGTTCTGGAAATTTTGGAGGAGGCAACGGCAGTTGCCAGATCTCATACTTAAAACAGGCGTCAGCTTTGCAGAAGGAAAAGGAGGGATTTTTATGCAGGAGCATTATATCCTGGGGATGGATATCGGAGGTACACATTTTCGCATCGGAGCCGTGGACCGAAGAGACCAGGTTCATGTTTTTCGAAAAGTCAGTGTGAAGAAGGTATTCCATTCGAAGGACCCTCTGGAAGATTTGAAGGAGTATCTGGCGGACTATATGGAGCAGGAGGGACTGAGAGAAAGCGTGGATGCGATTTCGATCGGTTTTCCGGCCGTTCTGAACCGGGAGCGGACCGTGGTACTACAGGCTCCTAACGTCAGCTATATGGAAAACTTGCCGGTTGTTGATTCCCTGAAGCGATGCTTTGACATCCCGGTTTATATTGACCGGGATGTCTGTATGGCGGTTCATTATGATATGAGACAGCTTGGCCTGCCGGAGAAGGGGATTTTAATCGGATGTTATTTCGGCACTGGCATCGGGAACGTGATCTGCATGGATGGCAGACCGCTTTTGGGAAAAGACGGCGCCGCCGGAGAACTGGGACATATTCCCGTACCTGGCAGAAGTGAACCTTGCGGATGCGGCAATACCGGCTGCATGGAAAATATTGCGGGCGGGAAATACCTGGCAAAGCTTTGCGCGGAAGTATATCTGAATACCCCGATTTCCGATATTTTTACGAAACACGGGCAAGATTCTCAGTTACAGGATTTTGTGGACCGGATTGCCATGACGGTGGCGCTTGAGATCAATATTCTTAACCCGGATTATGTTCTGGTAGGAGGCGGGGTTACGAATATGAAAGATTTTCCGCTGCCGCTGCTTACGGAAAAGATACACAGCCATGTGAGAAAACCTTACCCGGATAAATCATTGCAGCTGTTTTTTACAGAGGATACGGATGTCAAGTGCGTCGTGGGGGCGGGCATCCGTGCGAGGAACGCTCTGAAGGATACGGACATCGCCGGCGGTTTGCAGTTTTGAATCAGCGGTGCGCTTGTTTTGCTTTTTTTATCTTACTAATGTCTTTCGTGTCAATCCATTCCTCGCAGTACCCGCAGGAACAGCAGATATATCGGTCCACGCCGACGGCAGAAAAGATGGTGGCTCCTGTCATAATATTATTCCCGGAACCGTAAGCGCCGGCATACCCGTCAACGATGATAATATCTGAACCATTGCATTTCGGACAAATTTTTGAATTTTTCATATGGATACCTCCCTGTTATGGCATTTTCCCGTTATCAGTCTATTCGGAAAATGCCTTTTCCTGGTCTATTTGTTACAGATTTCCTGAATCAGATTTTCGTATCTCAGAATGATTTTTATGTCTTCTTCGCTAAAATATTCATCCATATAAGCCGTAATCTCTTTGTTGCGCCGGCTGTCGTATTCCTGGTACTCCTCATAAGCTTTGACACCTTCGGCAGTCAGGGAGATTACGGAATACCTTTTATCGTCCGGATGTTTGTCTTTTTGAACAAACCCTTTTTTGATTAACCGTGCGGCAATCTGGGTGGCTGCGCCCTGGGTAATGTTCATTTTTCTTGCAATTTCGCTCATCGTAAGTTCATTGCCGGGCCCAATATACAGGAGAAAATGCATTTCTCTGAGATAGAGTTTCTGGCCTTTTATATATTCCCGGTCGGTATACATGTAATTATGGTAAGCAATCGTTGCGTTTCGGGTGGCAATAATGACTTCTTTTGTAAGTTCTTCGTTCTTCATGGTGACTCCTTTTGTGTAATATGCTTAAAATAACGAAAAAAACATTTGACAAATCATACAGAAATGATACAATTACTTTAGAATCTAAAGTAATTACACTCTAATTTGCATGAATTCTAAATTCATTTTAATTGAATATTTGGAAGAATGCAATCTTTTTTCATCAAATACTTTAGATGCTAAAATATTTAAAAGGAGGCGGACCAATGATTTTTTATTTTTCAGGAACCGGAAATTCCGCGGCAGTTGCGCAGATTACGGCAAAGGAGCTTGGGGATACGGCGATTGATATCATCGGAAAGCAGGCAGAGGATTATGATTTGTCGCAGGAAGATTATCTGGGATTTGTATTTCCGGTTTATGCATGGGCAGCTCCGGAGGTGATGCTTCGGTTTGCGGAAGGAATCGGGCATACGGATGCATATGTATTTGCGATCGCGACTTTCAGCAATGTGGCGGGCATGGCTGTTGAACAGTTTTCTGAGATTGTACCTTTAAAAAGCGGGTTTGGCATTGTGATGCCGGATAATTATCCGGTCACGGACCACATCATTGACACGAAAGAGAGTTCCATGAGGAAGCTTGGGGAAGCGAAAGTAAGGCTTGCGGAGGTGATTGCACGTATCCGGAACCGGGACGAGGTATTTGATGTAAAGCGGGGAGAAAATGCGAGAGAGAATACATATGTAAAGGCTCCTGTATTTAACTCGGAGTGGAGGAAAACAAAACCGTATCATGTGTCGGATGCTTGTGTCGGATGCGGACTCTGCGAAAAAAAGTGTCCGGCGGGTGCAGTCCGGATGCAGGAAGGGAAACCGGTTTGGATAAAAGAAGACTGTTATTTATGCATGGCATGCCTGAACTTTTGCCCGGCGGAAGCGATTGATTATGGAATCCATAGCAGCGGCAGATGGAGATATACTTTCAAGGGTTTTTCGGAAGAAAATTATTTTTAAAAGGAGGGAGTAAGCATGAACAAAATACCGATATTGATGGATTGTGACCCCGGACATGATGATGCCATAGCAATTATATTGGCGTTGTCATCTGAGAAACTGAATGTGCTTGGCATCACGACGGCCTGTGGAAATCAGACGATTGAGAAGACCACGAAGAATGCGCAGGGAATCTGTGAATTTCTGGGGCGCAGGGATGTGCCTGTTGCGAAAGGAAGAAGGGCGCCTCTGCTTACGCCGGTCTATACGGCGGGGATTGCTCATGGTGAGAGCGGTCTTGACGGGCCGCAGCTTCCGGAGCCTGCAGTGCCTTTGCAGGAGGAAAGCGCGGTTGTCTTTATGGCGCGTAAGCTTGAGGAAAGCAGGAAACCTGTAACGCTTGTGCCCACAGGACCGCTTACGAATATCGCCGTGCTCCTTCTGTGCTATCCGCATCTGATTCAAAAGATTGACAGGATTGTTTTGATGGGAGGGTCGGTTGTAAGCGGATGCAGCGGAAGAGGGGCTTCGGAATTCAACATTATGGTAGATCCTTATGCCGCGGATATTGTGTTTACATCAGGGATTCCCATTGTGATGATGGGGCTTGACGTTACAAATTTTACGACAATCGGGTTTGATGAAAAGGAGAAATTCCGCCGGGCAGGAAGAGTGGGAGCGCTGGTTGCAGATCTGGCAGATTACTTTGGACGTGGGTTTGAGATGGTTGGATGGTGTGGTGTGCCTGTTCATGACGCCTGTACAATCGCTTATTTGATTGACCCGACGTTGTTTACCATGAGAGAGATGAATGTCCGGATTGATTTAAGCGGGGAGTTCACAATGGGAAGCACCGT
Source organism: bacterium C-53 (assembly GCA_003612525.1). GTDB lineage: Bacteria > Bacillota > Clostridia > Lachnospirales > Lachnospiraceae > C-53. The sequence goes on from RAZD01000015.1 coordinate 63,736, forward strand.
AGGGGATTCTTACGGAGTGGAAGGGCATGAGGCAAATGCGCTTGTCGGACTGGCATCGGACAGAGAGCGTTTTGTGGAGCTTTTGCTGGGCGCATGTGCGGGCTATGAGAAAGGAGAAGGGTGCAATGAGTAAAATACCGGTTTTAATTGATACGGATGGTCAGATGGACAGTCTGTGGGGACTGATTCTTGCAAAGCGGCTTCTCGATGTGAGAGCGGTGACGGTATGTGCCGGGAAGAATGAGAATCCGGAACATTCTTTTCAGAATGCCGCGGGATTTGCGGCTATGGCGGGGCTTGACTGTAAGCTGTCGGCAGGCAGCAGGCGGCCGGTTCTTACAAGAAGCAGGGGAGCAGGGAGACGGTTTCTGCCGGACGGGAAATGTGGGCTGCCGCTTCCGGCAGAGGGCAGAGAATATGAGGAAATGCAGGCGTGGGACAGGATTTATGAGGAAGCGAAAGCGGCGGAGGGGGAGCTTATCATTCTCTGTTTCGGTCCGATGACCAATCTTGCAATTGCAATTTTTAAATACCCGGAAATCGGTTCAATGATTAAACGGGTGGCCTTCGTAGGGGGGAGCTATGATTACGGCGATGTGTCGGCGGTGGCGGAGGCGAATATGGCGGCGGACCCTGAGGCGGCCAGAGCGGTATTTCAGAGTGGAGTGAAAATGGAAATGTATGGTTATCATGCGGAACTTAAGTCAGCATTTTCAAATGCGGAGATCGGACGGATTGTCGACGGGGCGAATGGTCCGTACACTACGGCATTTGCCATGAGCGGGATGTCGCACAAGCCGGGCGAGCCGATTTACTATGGTCCGGCGCTGGCTGTCATGGGACTTGGCATGCCGGAGAAGGTCATATTTGAGAGGCATAATATTTTCATTGAGACGAAAAGCGATCTCTGCCGGGGCAGAGTCGTTCCGCTGACTATGTACACACCGCTTGGCCATCCGAAAGATACGAGGGTAGCAATGGATCTTGATAAGGAGGCTTATGTAAACCTTTTGAAAGAGACGCTGGCATCGTATGAATCGCTGGATTGAGCGGCAGGAGGGAAAGAATATGACTGGTAAAAAGAAAAAGAAGAAAATGGACAATATGACAAAACTGTTGATTCCATTAGCAGTTGCAATTAATATGCTGGCGTACAATGTATTGTATTCCACAACAATGGTGATTCTTGGGGACTCTATCGGAACCATTCTTGTAGGAGCCATCTGCGGGCCGGTTCCGGGAGCGGTTGTCGGAGTGTTGTCAAATCTTGTGAATGTTATCAAAAATCCGGTTATGATCGTTATGCTTCCCCTGAATGTGGCCTTCGGCGTTGTATCGGGGTACCTGTCTAAGCGGAAGATATTCATCCGTCTCTGGAAGACCATATTATGCACGCCGCTTTACGGATTCATCGGCGGATGGCTCAGCGGAAGCATTATTTTCCTTGCAATGGGCGGGGATTTCTGGGGAAATATGGCCAGCGTGTTTGTGGGTATCCCGTTATTTCATGCGGGCGTGCCGAAGTACTTTGCGATGGCAATCGGCCAGCTTTTATTTGACTGTATCGATAAGGCGGCCTGTCTGGTACTTGTGTATCTCATTATAAAGTCGCTGCCGGACCGGTTTCTGATTAAACTGCCTTACGGCAGGTATGTAACAAGCAAACAGTATGATGAGTCTGAGATTGAATTTTAATGGAAAGGAGAATGACTATGACAGATCAGGAATTTATTGAAAGCTTCAGACATTACCAGAAGAAGAATAACTGGTGGTGTGATTTCCATCCCGTTGCCAAACTCGTATTCTGCCTTTCCTTCGGCTTTCTGTCATTAATTGTGTTTAAATGGCAGGTAGGACTTGCGGTTTTTCTTCTTGCAGGACTCATTGCAATAAGGACGCCGGCAAGAAAAACATATTTTATCACTCTGGGTGTTATGTTTGTGGCAGGGTGTCTGTTTACGGTCGCCGTAAGACTGTATGTGCATATGGGGGACCCCGGGCCGGTGGCGTTCTATCTGTTTGGAAAGGCGGTTCCTGTGGCAGCGGTAATCAGCTGTCTTGATTTGATCTTTATGATTGAGGGATTTCTGGGAATTTTTATGACGTTTTTCCTGACGACAGAAATGCGGGATTTGTGTTGCTGCCTTGAGCAGGTCGGCATGTCTCCGTCTGCCACCTTTATGATATTGTCTACATTTTCCGGCATTGCGTCCATTAAAGAGAAGCTGAACTGTGTCAGAGAGAGCCAGAGAGCAAGAGGGATTGAGACGGAAGGGAGTCTGGTTGTGAAGGTAAAATCAATTCTTCCGGTGCTTTTTCCGGTTATCATCAGTTCTATGACGGGGGTGGAAGACAGGACGCTTGCAATGGATGCACGGGCTTTTTCCGCAAAAGGAAAGCATACCGCGCTCCGCAGGGCTGCGCCTGCAAAACCGGTTGAGAAAATGGTGGCTGCGCTGGCTGTGATACTTTGCATTGCGGGAAGTATTGCGGGCAGGATGTATTTATAGGAGGTAGATGGTATGGGAGTTTGTATTGAGTTTCAGGATGTATCGTATGCATATCCGCTGACCAAAAAGGCGGCGGTCCGGCATTTGAACTGCAGGCTGGAAACCGGAAAATGTTATGGGGTAATCGGGCCGAATGCGGGAGGAAAGACGACTTTCTGCAATCTGATGCGGGGATTGTGTCCGAATTTTTACGGAGGAATCTTAAAGGGAACGGTACTGATTCATGGGAAAAACCTGTTGGAGTGGGAAGATGAGGAACTCAGCGTTCAGATTGGATATGTATTTCAGGATCCGTTTGCCCAGGTCAGCGGAATCAAGGAAACGGTTTTTGAGGAAATTGGCATGGGACTTGAGAATCTCGGGGTCGAAGCGGAAGAAATGATCGCCAGAATCGTGGAGATTGCGAAGATGGTTCATGTGGATACCCTGCTGCAGAAGAATCCGCTGGCATTATCAGGCGGACAGTGCCAGAGGGTGGCATTTGCCTCGATTCTGGCGCTGGATTCAGATATTATCGTGATTGACGAGCCCACAAGCCAGCTTGACCCGGAGGCAGGCAGCGATGTATTTGAGATTATTGATATGCTTAAGAAGCAGGGAAAGACTGTGATTATTGCGGAGCATAAAGTGGATTTGCTTGCGGAGTACTGTGATGAAATCATTGCGATTGCAGGCGGGAGCATTGTTGCGAAAGGCCCTGTAAAGGAGGTTCTTTCAGACCCGGTACTGCCTGAAAACGGGGTGAGGATTCCACAGGCTGTCAGTCTGGCGAGGGAACTTTGGCAGGCGGGGAAGCCGTTTCGTGAGATTCCGGTCACAATGCAGGAAGCGATTGGTTTGATAAAGGAAAGAAGGGAGGGGAGAGCCGATGGCAATTGAAGTAAAAAACATTACGTTTTCTTATCCGGGCAGCTTGGCAACCGCAGTGGAGAATGTGTCCATGACGATTGAGAAAGGGGAAAGGGTGGCGATCATAGGCCAGAACGGAGCAGGAAAGTCGACGACGGTAAAGCTTATGAACAACATTTACAAACCCTCAAAGGGCACGATTCTTGTGGACGGGATTGATACGAAGGAGAGGACAACCGCGCAGATAGCGCCTCATGTGGGGTATGTTTTTCAGAACCCCAATGACCAGATTTTCAATGATGATGTTGTGAAGGAGATCGAATATGTGCTTCGTTACCGGAAACTGCCGGAGGAGGAAATCAGGAAACGCCGTGAGGAAGCGATTGATGTGACCGGGATACGTCCTTATGTGGAAATGCATCCTTTTGACATTCCGCTTCCGATACGAAAATTCCTCACGATTGCGGTGGTGGTGGCGGTAAGTCCTGATTATGTGATTCTGGACGAGCCGACGGCAGGCCAGGATTTATGGGGCTGTGCACAGCTTAAGACGGTTATGGATTACCTTCAGCAGAAGGGAAAGGCGGTTCTTACGATCTCTCATGATATGGAGTATGTTGCGGAAAACTTTGACCGTGTGATTGTGATGGCACATAAGAATGTGATTGCCGACGGAGAGAAAAGAGATATTTTGTACCGGATGGATACTTTAAGAGAAGCGCATGTAAAACCGCCGCTGTCTGCGCAGATTGCCCAGGCGGTCGGGATTCGCGATAAGATCCTGAATTTGAAAGAGCTTTCGGCGGCAATTTTGTAAAGAAAAACGTAAATAAGGCGGAAACTATTGCAATTCGCGCTGTGGTTTATTATACTATCCATAATACGGTTCTGATGTTTAATTCTAAAGGAGATGTTATGGAGATCTATAAAATGTACGAGGAGGAGGGGCTCAGGATTGCACGCAATGTTGAGCAGCTTCGCAAAGAAAAACGAAACAATCGTGATGTGGTAAAATGTAGTGGAACCATCAGCAGTGAGATGAGAAAATTTAAGAAGGATTTTGTCCTTGATAACGGGGTTAACAATATTCTTTCCGGTGCAAAAGATTATTTTCTGGTGATTGACGGCGACAATGCAAGGCTGTGTCTTGTATATCAAACCTGTCAGGTGATTTATGAGTTCAGGTCGGACAATGACTGGAAAAATTTTGGAATTGAGATTGCGGCTTCTGATGTATGCCAGGATTATTCCGCATGTGATACCAGGCCGGCAGGAATGATAGAAGCAGTAGCTTTTATCATGATTGTAAAATTTGCGTTTACATACGGATTTTCAAGAGTATTTGACAGAACAAAGACAAGGCAGTTCAGTGACTTGTTCACTTCCGTCCGGGAAAGTAAGATTGTAGTTGACAATGAATTTAAGGCAGAAGAAGAGAGCCGTGAAAAAATAATGCTTTTTCTTTCTCATAATGCGATGCAAAAAGAGTTTGCAGATAATTATCTTTACAAACATCTCAGTAACTGGAGTCCATCATAGCCAGGAATTGAATCAGGATTTTGTCCCTTTTGTGATATAGAAGGGGTCTGCATGAGGTTTCATACTGCCGTTTCATGAATCAGTATTCATGAAACGGCAGCTTTTTGTTTGCGGAAATAACTGACATGGTATGGCAATAATATGAAGAGATTCTTAATTCTTTTTCATATTTGCTGCCTTCTTATTGTCTTTTTTGCTGTTCTTTGGTATCCTTAGTAACAAACATTACAAAATTGTTACAAAACAGTGCAGGAGCAGTGGTGGAGAGAGAAATTTTTGTCGGGCGGAGAGAACGGAAATATTATATGAGGGTCACGGAGGCTCTAAAGCTCCAAAAGGAACTGGATATTCTTCTGAAAAGAGATTCTCATTCCGAGAGAGGGGCATACAGGGTCAAAAGCTTGTATTTTGATTCATATACCAATCAGGATTATTTTGAAAAACTGGGTGGATTTGAGAGAAGGAAGAAGATACGTCTTCGAATTTATGATGAAAATGACAGGGCAGTGAAGCTGGAACTTAAGGAAAAACAGGGTGAGAGCCAGCAGAAACACAGTCTGCTCCTAAGTCGTGATGATGCGGAACGCATGATGAAGGGCGATTATGGCATACTGCTTTCAAAACAGGAGAAAACTGCCGGCCGGATTTATAATATTTTACGGCAGGGGGGATATCGACCGGCTGTGATTGTGGAATATGACAGGACTGCCTATGTGTATCAGAATTATTCAACGAGGATTACGTTTGATTCCAAAGTGAGGAGTGAGGAAGTCTGCCTGGACCTTTTTAAAAAAGAGCAGTACCGTCAGGTGGATGACGGGAATTTTGTGATTCTTGAGGTAAAGTACAACGGATATCTGGCAGGATTCATCGGAAGTATATTACAGAAATATTGCCTGGATCAGGTGTCCGTCAGTAAGTATGGGGAGGGCAGGCCGATATTTGCGGATGGTCTTATGATATAGTTTTTTATATACTAAAACGTGCTCGAACACAGGAAAATAGGACCTCGAAAACTGGAAGTTTTCAATAATGGATCTGTTTCTGTGTCAGAATAATACAGGTGTAGAGAAAGGCGTGGAGAGTAGATTGAAAAATCACGCTGATGCGCTAATTTTTCAATCGGGCAATTTGAGTCAGGGCCTCAAATATGCCTCGATCGCAGTCGGAAATTTGAGATTTCCGACATGTGTCATCGCAGTAAACTGCTCTGATATGGAGGAGTAGTGTGAAAAATAAATTTTTCACACGCAAATTTGTGCCTGCGGCCCAAATTCGCAGGCTATGGAAAGGCATGGGTATTTCTATGAACAAAAAGGATATTGTGGAATGGTTTGCCGCGAACAGTGCAAATTTGAGTGGTGTGAAGATTTTACTGCTGCTTTGTATTGGCACGGCGCTGGGAGCGGTTATTTTTATGATTTATAAGGTGACGTATCAGGGCGTGAGCTACAATGCAAAGTTTAATTTTTCAAATGTGATTATACTTTTGATCACAGAAGTTATTATGATGATGATCAGCAGTAATATCGTGGTATCTCTCGGAATGGTGGGCGCATTGTCAATCGTCCGCTTTCGTACGGCTGTAAAAGACGCGAGAGATACGGTTTATATATTCTGGGCGATCGTCGAAGGGCTCTGTGTCGGCTCACAGAATATGAAACTTGCGGTAGTATCAACTCTGTTCATTGCAATTGTGATTGTGGCAGCTACATTTGCAGGAAGGAAGAAGGATGCATATGTGTTGATCATCAGAGGCGGTGAAGCGGCTGTCTCACAGGAGGATGTAGAGCAGGTGATTCATCAGTATGCGGTGAAACATGAATTAAAGACGGTGAATCGTACAGAATATTCTACTGAGATGGTGTATGAAATAAGAGCGAAAGAGACGCTGAATATGAAACTTGCGGAGGAAGTCCGTGCAATTGATGCGGTGGAATCCGTGAACTGGCTTTTGAAAACCGGAGAAATGGCAGGCTAGTGTGAAGTGAAGATGATAAAAAATAACGTGCAGCAGAGGATTCTGTATCTTCTGCTGCTTGTGTCAGCGCTTGTAATGGTGATTGTGATTAATTTTTTTCATGAGGTGCGATCGATTACGGATTTTATTGATCCTGAGGAGAATGCGGTCTCTTTTAATTATTCCGACGGACGATATACAGAAGAGATTGCGGTGGAAATAAAAAAGGAACACCGCTTTGCATTTCTGACAAAGATATATTATACCTTAGACGGGAGTGAGCCCACGGAGCAGGATATGTTATATAAAGGGCCGGTGATTCTTTCGAGTGAAGAAGGGATATCCGCCTGTTCCATTCGTGCGGCGGTGTTTTACAGGGGCGAGAGAAGCCGGATTACCACGGGGACGTATCTTGTCGGTGAGAAGGCCCTTCTTTGCCATACGATACCGACGCTCTTTCTGACAGGAGACGAGGAAGGGCTGTATGGGGAAGAAGCAGGGATACTGGTGCCAGGGAAGCTATATTCGGACTATCTTGCGTCCGGAGGCACAGAGGAAGTAAACTGGAGCACTCCGGCAAATTTCAATCGGACGGACTGGATGCGAAGGGTGAATGCCGCACTGTTTGATGCGGGTGGAAATTTGATTTTTAATGAAATATGTGATTTGAGCGTTACGGGGAATTCTTCAAGAAAATATGTTCAAAAGCCGCTGAAACTGACTGCAAACACGAAGTTTCCTCTTCAATTTGCAGGGCAGCAGGAAGCATCGATAACGCCTCACATTACACGATACAGCAAACTTAAATTTCGAAACTGCGGCATGGATTTTCCAGAGACAATGTTGAGAGGCGCACTGGCAGCGGAGCTTGCGCGTCAGGCGGGGTTTGAGGATGCGGCTATGGTACAGCCGACGGCAATTTATATAAACGGAGCTTACTACGGCGTTGCGGATATGCAGACGGTCTACACGAATTCTTATCTGGCAGATCTGTATGGACTTGACAGAGATAAGATTGAGGTCTTTGATCATAGTGAGAATGAAATTTTGGCCGCTCTCGGATATGAAGAGGATGAGAGTATGGATTTTTGCGATCCGGAATTCAGAGAAGAATTTGAGCGGCTTGTGGATATTGAACAGCTCCTGCGCTATTATGCGTTTGAGCTGATTATCGGGAATACGGACTGGCCGCATAATAATATGAAGATGTGGCGTTATACAGGCAGGCATGTGGAGGGGAATCCCTTTACGGATGGAAGAGGAAGATTTCTTTTGTATGATTTTGACGCTGTATTTGAGTGCAGGGAGGACCATCAGGAGCCTTTTGAAACTTTATTTTATAATAGCAAAATGGGCAGGGACTCAGAAGAAATGTGTGATCTGATTGTGGATCTTCTGGAATATGAGGAATACAGAAATCTGTTTGTGAATTTTTTGATGGATGATCTGTCAGGCGCGTTTCAGACGGAAAATATTCTTGCTGTGCTTGAACGCTGTGTAAAACAGCTGGAACCGGAACTTCGGTATGCCTTTGAGGAATCGCCGTTTGATGAGGTCAGGGAAAACCTGACAGGATGGTCTGCGAATGTGGACAGGCTCCGTGATGTTGTCAGCAGAAGAACGGAGGAAGTGTATTCTTATATCCATCAATATTTTGACAGTGATACGACTTATGATTTAACCGTAAATGCCCCTGAGAACGGAAATATAATTGAAGTAAGCAGCCTGCGTGTCTATGGAGGCGGGGAATCTCTCACAACAACGAGGTGCAGGGAGTATGCGACGCCTGTCCGCGCCAGGGTTTCGAAAGGACAGAAATTCCTGTACTGGCTCGTGAACGGACAGAAAGTCTTGGATCTCACGTTGCGTCTTACAGATGAAGATTTTGGAGGTCTCAGCAATGGACAGATTGTAGTTGATCTTGTGACGGAGCCTTTGGGAGATGCATGCATAATGATTCATGAAGTATCGGAAAAGGGAGATACGGATTATATTGAACTGTATAACTGCGGGGAGAAGGCGGCTGCATTAAATGAGTATTTTTTAACGGACGACGAGAAAGAACCATCGAAATATCAGTGCCCTGATGCACAACTTCTGCCAGGTGAGACGATCGTAATCAATGGAAAGAGCAATCCTGTTGTAAGTGAATATATCATGAATTTTAACCTGAAAGGCGGGGAACGGATTTATCTGTACCATCAGGGGAAAACAGAGCCGGAAGATACAATACTCATTCCCGATATGGCGGAGGGAGAAAGCTACGGGCGGTATTGTCAGACAGAGGAGTTTCGCTTTTTCAGTAACTCAGCGTTAAGGAAAGAAGAGGGATAGGCATTTATCGGATGCAATGTGAATAGAATGAATATCCGGACCGTTTATAAAAAAAGTGTAAAATTCATATCATATGAAAAAACAGAGATAATAAGAGTAAATAAAAGAAAAACAGAGATAGTATGAGAAAAACAGTGTTATACGGATTTGCAATGAAAAAGCAAAAAACATAATATAGGTTCAACGGTTAGCACTCAACCCAAAAGAGTGCTAATAAGCAAAAGGAAAAATCAGAAATGTTAGAGAAGAAAGGAGTTATTTATTATGAAGTTAAAACCGTTAGGAGACAGAGTTGTTTTAAAGCAGCTTGAAGCAGAAGAGAAGACAGCATCCGGTATCGTACTGCCGGGACAGAGCCAGGAGAAGCCTCAGCAGGCGGAAGTTGTTGCAGTAGGACCGGGCGGAGTTGTAGACGGAAAAGAAATTACAATGCATGTAGAAGCGGGACAGCAGGTAATTTATTCCAAATATGCTGGAACGGAAGTGAAGATCGACGGAGAAGAATACATCATTGTAAAACAGAACGATATTTTGGCAGTTTGCGAATAAAACATTGTGTATAAAATAACAGGAGGCATGGAATCATGGCAAAGGAAATTAAATACGGAGCTGACGCAAGGGCGGCTCTTGAATCAGGTGTAAATCAGTTAGCAGATACAGTCAGCGTGACATTAGGACCGAAAGGAAGAAATGTAGTTCTTGATAAATCTTACGGCGCGCCGCTGATTACAAACGACGGTGTTACCATCGCAAAGGAAATCGAACTGGCAGACCCGTTTGAGAACATGGGCGCACAGCTTGTAAAGGAAGTTGCTACAAAGACAAACGATGTTGCAGGTGACGGTACCACAACGGCAACCGTTCTTGCACAGGCAATGATTCATGAAGGAATCAAAAATCTTGCGGCAGGCGCAAACCCGATGATTTTGAGAAAGGGTATGAAGAAGGCGACAGACTGTGCAGTGGATGCAATCGCGAAAATGAGCAGCAAGGTAAACGGAAAAGACCATATTGCAAAAGTAGCCGCTATTTCCGCAAGCGATGAGACTGTCGGAAATATGGTAGCAGACGCTATGGAGAAGGTTTCCGGCGATGGCGTTATCACAATCGAAGAGTCAAAGACCATGCAGACAGAGCTTGATCTGGTAGAAGGTATGCAGTTTGACAGAGGATATATTTCCGCATATATGGCAACCGATATGGATAAGATGGAGGCAGTTCTTGACAATCCGTATATCCTGATCACAGATAAGAAGATTTCCAATATTCAGGAAATCCTGCCTCTCCTTGAGCAGATCGTACAGAGTGGTTCCAAGCTTCTCATTATCGCTGAGGATATCGAGGGCGAAGCTCTTACCACTTTGATTGTCAACAAACTGCGCGGCACATTCAGCGTAGTCGGTGTAAAGGCTCCTGGCTATGGCGACAGAAGAAAGGCAATGCTTGAGGATATCGCAATTCTGACAGGCGGTACGGTAATCTCTTCTGAGGTTGGCCTTGAATTGAAGGATACAACACTTGACCAGTTAGGACGTGCAAAATCAGTTAAAGTTCAGAAAGAGAATACAATCATCGTTGATGGCGAGGGTGACAAGGCGGCAATCCAGGCAAGAACAAATCAGATCAAGACCCAGATCGATGAGACAACATCTGATTTCGATAAGGAGAAATTGCAGGAGAGACTTGCAAAACTGGCAGGCGGCGTAGCTGTTATCCGTGTAGGCGCTGCAACAGAGACAGAGATGAAAGAGGCAAAACTTCGTATGGAAGACGCTCTTGCAGCGACAAGGGCAGCCGTAGAGGAAGGTATCATTGCAGGCGGCGGTTCCGCATATATTCATGCGGCAAAGGATGTTGCGAAACTTGCCGAGACAATGGAAGGCGATGAGAAAACGGGTGCAAATGTAGTCTTAAAAGCGCTTGAATCTCCTCTTGCTCAGATCGCATACAATGCAGGTCTGGAAGGCGCTGTGATCATCAACAAGGTAAGAGAGTCCGAAGTAGGCGTAGGATTCGACGCGCTGAAAGAGGAGTATGTGGATATGGTGGAAGCTGGTATCCTCGATCCTGCAAAAGTGACAAGAAGCGCTCTGCAGAATGCATGCAGCGTGGCATCCACATTGCTTACAACAGAGTCTGTTGTGGCAAATATCAAAGAAGATGTTCCCGCAATGCCGGCAGGAAATCCGGGAATGGGAATGATGTAATTCGGTGAACTATTTACAGACATTCAGATTATTGTAGGTATATGAAATAAGATAAGGTGTAAAATCCTGAAATCCTTCAGTGGTTTTACACCTTGTTTTTATCAGAATTTTTAGGATATTGGTATCAATCGGGAATTATGGAGGAAAAAGTATGACTGAACGGGAAAAAATGTTAGCAGGACAACTTTATGATTGTGGAGATGATGAACTGTTATCACAATGGCATAAAGCAAAGAACTTAGTGAGAAAGTATAATAATACGGATTCTGAAAATAACACAGAAAAAGAAGAGATATTAAGTGAATTGCTGGGAGGAAAGGGCGAAAATCTTTGGATAACGGCGCCATTTTTCGTTGACTATGGCAATAATATTTATTTTGGAAATAATTGCGAGGTAAATATGAATTGTACATTTTTGGATGATAATAGCATTCATATAGGAGATAATGCACTGATTGCTCCGAATGTGCAGATCTATACAGCCTTTCATCCAACCAACGCGGCTGACCGGTTCGGAGAGCCAAAGGAGGATGGTTCATTTGAGTTTTGCAAAACTCAGACGGCGCCTGTCAGAATCGGGAACAATGTGTGGATTGGCGGCGGAGCCATTATTATGCCTGGGGTAACAATCGGAAATAATGTTGTGATCGGAGCGGGAAGCGTTGTTACAAAAGATATCCCGGACAATATGATAGCGTACGGGAGTCCCTGCCGTGTAGTGAGAGAGAATCGGTAGCTTTTGGCTGTTTATGATGAAAGCAAAGCACCACAGTTTATATCGTCAAGAGTGGAATTCACAGTCATATTGAAAAATTTGAATTATGGGGAAAACAGGGACGATAAAAGTGAAATAAATGGGTTTTCACAAGGAGTAGAAGAAGTATTTCTAAATGCCTTGCGTAATAATCCGTATATTTCAAGAAAGGAATTGTCAAAGCTGTTAATGATTTCAGAAGGTGGCGTCAAATATCGTTTGAAAAAGTTGAAAAACAAAGGTTTAATTGAGCATGTAGGTGCTTCAAGGGGAGGTCATTGGGTAATAAAATGATTTTGGATAGTGTATCCCAAATTACCCCAAAACCACCCCAAAATCCTTCTGAAATTACCCCAAAATGTTTATAGACTGGCTGTTGACTTATGAGAAACATATGGAGCTTGTAAATATGAGATAGGGGATATGTACCAAAAAGAAAACTTAGTATATTTATGGGGGAGAAAGATTTATTATGATGAAAAGACTTAGAAAGTGGTTAAAAAGCGCTGCTGGTAAAATTTCTGTGTTTTTATTGATAATAAGTATAATTCTTTTGATTATAGCTTGTTCTTCATGGGGAGATTTTACAGATAGGACTGCCAATAATATTAACAATATTTTATTTGGAATGGCAACAAATTTACTTGGAATAATAGTTACAGTATCATTTGTACAATTTTTTATAGGTTTGAAGATAAGATTAGAGAGTATATGATTTCAATGCTAAATAATATATCATTTAAGTATTATACTGAGATTGAAAATATTTTGGAAGAGTTTGTTGAGAAATCATTTTCGCTAGATACAAGGGGAAATATTCTTGGAAATATTTCCCTAATGTGGAATAAGGAGAAGAAGATAAAAGATGTTATAAGCGAAAGTATAAAAGACACCAATTATGATTGGATAGAAATTATTTCTCAATCAAAGAATGCAAGTATTATGAGACCCTATGTGCAACTATATTTTTTACTAAAAAAGGAAGCAGATTTGTTAAATAAATACAGGGAAGAAGTGGATAAATTGGATACAGAAAAGAGTACATAATATATTTAGGGCAGGGGATGTGGACGATTTTCTGCATCCCCAAGACTAAATTGCTCTCCTTTTGGAGTGCTTGTTACGAATGTTTTTATCCCTTATGCCCTTATCCCTTACTATGAAGGAAAAGCTATTTTGCCAAATTACCGCAAAAGAAAAACGCTGCAATCCTCAAGATTACAACACTCTCTAAATCCTATTCAATTTTGCCGGACACATCTTATCAGCCCTCTGTTTCGATTTCCGCTATCTCCTTTGCCGTTGCGCTCATAATCCGTATGCCCGTATCGCTCATGCCGTCAAGGAGCGCGGCGAGATAAACATTTCGTTGCTTATTATTATACGGCTGTCCGTATATAATTATGATGGTAGAGCTTAAAGAAATGACAGGCGAATTATGAAATATATGTCTTGCCCCGAAGCAGCGAAGAAATGGGCATTTCAAAAATTGGCTATATGTGGATGATACCGAAAGACGCAGAAAAAACTTTGACGTTTACCGCTGCAACCATAATTGCCCGCAGTAGTTGCGGCAATGTAATAGGTTCTTTATAGCAGGTAAGTATAATTATTGTTAAAATATATGTCAAAGGAGGTTCATTATGTCATTATCAAAAAAAATATATGAATTAAGAAAGCGTAATGGAATGTCGCAAGAAGCATTGGCTGAAAAAATAAATGTTTCAAGACAATCTATTTCTAAGTGGGAGTCTGGCGAAACAATACCAGAGATTGACCGCATAATAGAATTAAGTAAAGTGTTCAGCGTTTCAACAGATTACCTTTTATTGTCTGGTGAAGTAGAAACTTTGACAAATCGAACAAAGCAGTTAGAAAAACAACATGAGGATTTGCAGGAGAAAATAAAAAAAGAGCATATTAAAAGTTTCCGTATATTAAGTAGTGGTTTCATATATGCTATTGCATTAGCAGTTTTCTTTTTCCTTCAATTACCACTACCATATCTTGAGCCATTTGGAAATTCTCTGTCAACAGCCTTAAATGAATTAGCAATAGTTTTCTTTCTTGCGACTGCCATTGTAACAGCGGTAAATTTACAGATAGTTAAAAAGCACCGAATCACAATATTTAATAATGAGAGTAATCAAGATGAAAATAAGGAAAGTAATGACGGGAACTAAAAAAATGCGAATAGCGCATGTTTTTTCTGCAATATGTGCTATGTCAGCAATACTTCTGTTTATACTATTCTTTTACACTCCATTATTTAATCCAGGACGCATTTATTATGACAATGATTTACTTCTTAATGAAGATGATAATTATCATTGTTCTGTAACGAATGGAATGTTAATAATTCCTGATCACGAGAACAAAATCTCATCTGAAAATTTTTCGGGTATGCGAACAGTTTATACATTTGTTTCAAACGTGGATACGCAGATTTCAATTTCGTGGGATATAAATGTTAAACACGGAAATTTCAAAATAGTTTTAGTCGATATAGAAAATTCAAAAATAGAAATGGTAATATGCGATGGAACAGATAGCAATAGAATAGATAGCTATGAGTTGTCTGCCGGAGAATACCGAATTAGATTTGTCGGAGATGGTGCAAACCTAAACGGAGAATTTTATATTTCACAGACTAAATAGTCCAATCCGACTATGCTGCAATACAGCGGGAAATAAAAACCGTTGTATTGCAGCATAGTTTTCATGCGGCTTTGAGACGTGGTGAACAGATTATTCTACTATTTTTATTTATGCAATACGAATGCTTCATAGGGTTTGAGTGTAATGTTTTTTCCGTCATATGTGTTTTTCATATTGGAAATGAGACAGGAGGCGCCCACAAATTCTTCCGGGAGGATAAACGTTGTCTCTTTGTCAGAAAAGCTGCATACTACAAGCAGTTTTTCGCTTTCCAGCGTTCTTGTGTAGACGAACAACTCTTCACTGTCTTCAAGGAGCGGTTCATATTTTCCGTATACCATGATGGGATGCTGTTTTCTGAGCGCAATCAGCTTCTTATAATAATGAAATACGGAGTCAGGGTTCTTTGTTTCTGCTTCGGCATTGATTTCTGTGTAATTTGGATTGACTGCAATCCACGGCGTTCCGGTGGTGAAGCCTGCTTGTGCCGTATTCTCCCACTGCACCGGTGTTCTGGCATTGTCACGGCTTCGGAAGATGATACAGGGCCAGAATTCTTCGTGAGGTATACTGCCGTCTGTACACCATTCCCTGTAGGCATTGATGCTCTCAATATCACGGAAATCGTCCGGGCTCTTGAATGGATAGTTCGTCATGCCCAGCTCTTCGCCCTGATAGATATAAGGGGTGCCCTGCAGCATATGAAGGCAGGTGGCAAGCATTTTTGCAGAAGCTTCGCGGTATTCGGGACTGTCATTGCCGAATCGTGAGACCGCACGCGGCTGATCATGATTATCCCAGAATAAGCTGTTCCATGCTTTGCCGTATAAATCCATCTGCCAGCGGGACAGTATCTTCTTTAACCTGGTAAGTGGCATTCTTTCATTTGTCCACTTTCCATACTTTCCGTTTTCATCCACATGTTCAAACTGAAAGACCATATTCAGTTCCTGGGCATCTTCACCGGCATACTGTCTGGCAAGTTCCGTCGTCACGCCGGGCGTCTCACCGACTGTCATAAGATCATATTTTGACAGGACTTTTTCATTCATCTCTTTCAGATATTTATGCACATTTGGGCCGTTGACGCAATATGGTCCGAAATCACCGTACAGATCGGTCACTTCCCCGTCCGGCATTTCTTCTGTCTTTGAGATCATGCTGATCACATCCATTCGGAAACCGTCGATCCCCTTGTCGCACCACCATGTCATCATGTCGAAGACTTCTTTGCGTACTTTCTCATTATCCCAGTTTAAATCGGGCTGCTTTTTGGAGAAAAGGTGCAGATAATACATATTGGTATCTTCATCATACTGCCATGCGGAACCGCTGAAGCAGGAACCCCAGTTGTTTGGAGGGGTTTGCGCATCTTTTCCCTCGCGCCAGATGTAATAATCGCGATACTCATTTTCTCTGGACTGCCTGCTTTCCATAAACCATTTATGTTCATCGGAAGTGTGGTTCACCACAAGGTCCATGACGATACGGATATTTCTGTCATGTGCCTGCGTTAACAGCTCATCAAAATCCTCCATTGTGCCGAATTCGTCCATGATTGCCTGATAATCGCTGATATCGTATCCATTGTCATCGTTTGGCGACTGGTAGACAGGGGACAGCCATATCACATCAATGCCAAGATATTTCAGATAGTCAAGCCTGCTTGTGATTCCCCTTAAATCTCCGATACCGTCCCCGTTGCTGTCCATAAAGCTACGGGGGTAAATCTGATAAATAACAGCTTCCTTCCACCATGTTCTGTTCATTTCTCTCATCCTTTCCCTGTTGATTGTTGTAAATAGTGTTAAAGAAGAAGTTTGTAATGCTTTTCCTATAGATAGTGTGTCCGATTTACATCTCCAGTATCAATACCTGATAACTGTGCAGTGAGATGGAATTGCCTTCCTGTGCAATATCAGGGTAATTGTTCAGAAGCGCCTTTTTATATGGAGCAGGAAGTGTGACGGACTGTTCCTCTTTTTGATAGTTTCCGATAATGAGAAGCTTTTTATCCCCTTTCCGGTAGTAGGCCATGAGATTATGCTGTTCTCTCCATGCAGGTTCCAGAGAACCATATACGATAGTTTCCTTATATTCAGAATTCCTGCGCAGGGCAATCAGTTTTTTGTAAAAGCTTCGCACGGAATCCGGGTCATTCATCTGCGCTTCGGCATTGATTTCTGTGTAATTTGGATTGACTGAAAGCCACGGAGTTCCGGTTGTGAATCCGGCGTGTGGTGCGCAGGACCACTGCATGGGTGTACGTGCGTTGTCCCGGCTGTATTTTGCCACAGCTTTTAACGATTCTTCCGGTGACAGTCCGGCGTCCAGTGCAACCTGATATTGGTCGAGCGTTGAAATATCATCTACCTGCTCGATTGAAGCAAACGGTATATTTTCCATGCCAAGTTCCTGACCCTGGTAAATAAACGGAAGTCCGCGCAGCATAAAGTTCAGAGCGGCCAGCATTTTTTTACTTTCCGCACAGCAGTCCCCTTCCGGGATGTAACGGCTTACGCCGCGGGGTTCATCGTGGTTTTCGATGATATTCGACAGAAATCCAATATCGTTTACTTTTTCCTGCGCGTCAAAGCAGCAGTTTTTATAATCGTCGGGTGTGATCGGCTTTGCATCATACCATCCTTTTTCGCTCTGCCCGAATAAGGTCTCATTAAAGTCAAACATACTGGAAAAGTATCCGTTTTCACCGATAAAGTCAGAGAGTTCCTCCGGCTTTTCATTGAATACTTCTCCCACGGAGAGTGCATCGTATTTTTTGAAAGTACGGTCACGCATTTCTCCCAGAAAAGTTCCGATACCTTTTGCTTCCCGGAGCATTGCGTCGATATTGCAGAGTCCATCTTTTCGGTCCGGGGTATAATCTCGGAAAGGAAGCGCTTTTTTGATATTGATGATTGCGTCAATGCGGAATCCGCCCAGCCCCTTATCCAGCCACCAGTTGATATTCTTATATACTTCCTCCCGAAGCTCCGGGTTTTCCCAGTTTAAATCCGGTTGTTTCCTGTGGAATACATGAAGGTACTGTTTCTTCGAGCCGGGAAGGTCTTCCCATACGGGGCCTCCGAAATAGGAACGCCAGTTTGTCGGCAGCTTCTCTTCGTCTTTGTCCCTGAGATAGAAGAAATTCCCGTATTTGCCGTCCGGGTCTTCACACGCTTTTTTAAACCATTCATGTTCATCCGAGCAGTGGTTTACAACGAGATCCATCAGTATGTACATATCTCGTTTTTTCGCTTCTGCAATCAGCAGTTCCATATCGGCCATTGTGCCGAATCTGGGGTCAATATTGTAATAATCTGAAATGTCATATCCTTGGTCAGCCAGTGGGGAAGGATAGCAGGGAGAAAGCCAGAGAATATCTACCCCTAAATCCTTAAGATAGTCAAGTTTGCTTATGATGCCGGGAATGTCACCGATGCCGTCCCCGTTGGAGTCACAGAAGCTTTTTGGATAAATCTGATAGGCCGTTTTGTCATGCCACCATTTTTTTGTCATACGATAGTTTCCTCTCATTCTGCCGCTTTTGCGGCTTTTCTTGTAAGAAAGAATTGTGTATTCTGCTATCACAAATTGTGAATGCAATAGATTTATCATTTATTATAATGACTAAATTAGAATCTGTCTTACGTTTATCTGATTTAAAAATACGAAATTATGACTTTTTCTTGCGGTACTGCAATGGTGTTGTGCTTGTGTGTTTTCTGAATTCGCGTAAAAAATTGCCCAGATTGTTGTATCCGCATTCCAGACAGACTTCCATAACAGGAAGGTCGGTCTCTTCCAAGAGGCGCAGGGATTGTTTGATACGGTACTCATTGACATATTCCATAGGCGTGCGGCCGATCGCCTTCTTAAAAAAGCGGCAGAAGTATTGTTCGTTTAAACTGACCTGGTCTGCGAGGTCGGATATATAGATTTTTTCCTTATAGTTGTTTCTCACATAGGCCATCACTGTTTTAATATCTTCCACACGCTTATCATAATTCTTTTCCGTAGTGGTAAACAGTTTGTGGCTTGAGAGTATGGCAAGAATACGCAGAAGGGAAGATTTAATATATAACTGGTTTGTCAGATCATCAGTGACTGCACCGTCGTCCAGAACGGATTCTTCCAGAAATACATGTCCAAAAGAGTGCATGATATCCGTAAAGACATCCCGGATAGATGCAAATGACGGATGCGTTGGCAGAATGCAGCGTGGAAACAGTATTTTCTTTTTCTGCATCGGTTGTATTAACTGCACCTGTGCAGTATCACAGGAATCAAAGCTTAAAATATCCGGCGAGAAGACAATCGCGTCTTCATAACTGCCGGTTGTTTCTGTGATGATACTGTGCAATTCTCCGGGATTGATAAAATACAGGCATTCGGAATGAACCGGAAAGGATTCCATATTGATTTCCAGTCGGAATCCGCCTCTGGAAAAGTACAGAATCTCTATTTCGTCGTGCCAGTGGTGTTTGACGAATGCTCCTTTTTCCACGGAACGTGTGCGATAGACCGCACAGGGAAACGATTTTGTGCCGTGGAGACGAATTTCTTTCAGATCAGACGGCTGCTGCATGTTTCATCCTCCTTTCAGGCTCTGCTGCTCTGCATGAGCAGCAAGGAAACCGGTGTAATCGGAATAATAAAAAGGCTAACACTGTTGGTAAGGGAAAGTCAATATCTTAAGGAAGTATTGTTTCTGGCTGAAAGGATTGAATTTACCTCCTTATATATGGTAATATTAAAAGAATAAGAAACAGGAATAATTACTTTTTTTAAAATTATTTTATTTTAGGTTAGAGGGATGTTATGAACATGGAAAACAGACGATTTATTCAAAGAGACGGAAGTTTAAGAAGTTTGGGTATTTACTTTGTAATTGCGGCTGTGACCGTAATACTGGCAGTGGTATCGGAAAGATATTTTACTTTCCTTGATGCACAGCTTTTTAAAGAACGGAGCAAACACATTGTGGAATTCACAGATAAGGCTTCTGAGATCGTGGACAGTGTAATCGAGTATTCCTGGAGGAAGGTTTTCACCTGTGAGTATATTCTGAAAAATAGTGAAATCTCATCAACAGATGAGTTGTTTGACGCAATGTCGTCCATGTCAGAAATTATGGACGGGGAAGACTCGCTGGTGCTTGCCATTGATGGAGATTCAGATTATTATTCATCTGACAGGAATTTTGGACATTTTATGCATCCGGAGCTTCTGACCGGAGAGATGGAAAGAATGCAGCAGGTTGTGACGGAACTTCCCCATAAGAACGACCGCTCCTTTTTTATATTTATGGAACGGATGAAAACCCCGCTCATGCTTGGAGATCATGGCAGTGCAGTCACGCACCTTGCGGTTGCTGTTGATATGGAAGCAATGCGTGAGAAAATTACTGTGAAGGGGTTTGAAGATCAGTGCTACACGTATTTGCTGAATGAGAGTGGAAAAAGACTTTATAAATATACATATGCAGATAATTTTATCGAGGTTGATGATGTTCTCAGCGCATTTAAGGATTATACCATAAAACATGGGGCAACGTACGAGAATTTCATAAAGGACATAGAGGCGGGCAGAGAAACCGCTTTGGAATTTGAGTTCACCGGGCAGGATGGCGCAAAGCATAACTGGTTTGTGGCCAATGCTTCGGTTACTTCCGAAAACTGGCAGATGCTGTTGTTTATTCCAGCAAAAGTATTGGGAGCGGACACCTCACTTTTGTTGAAAAGAACGATTCGCTTCTTTATGACAGCGTCCGCTGCAATTCTGGTGCTGGCTGTTATTGCCGTTGCAGGTCTCATGGTTTCGAGGAGTGACAGAAGACTGGTGCGTCAGAAGGATGAGGCGAATCAGCTCCTGAGGACGGCGGTAGAGGAGGCGAACAGTGCAAATCAGGCAAAAAGTGATTTCCTGTCCTATATGAGCCATGATATCCGGACCCCGATTAATGGGATTATGGGCATGACGGAAATTGCCCTGAAAAATATAGGCAATCAGGACAAAATCTTTGACTGCCTGAAGAAGATCAGTGGTTCGTCGCAGCATCTGCTGGGATTGATTAATGATGTCCTTGACATGAGCCGTATTGAATCAGGCAAAACAAAAATAAACCATGAAAGTTTTGATTTAAGAACATGTCTTGACAATTGTGCTTCTATTATCGGCGGTCAGTTGACCACAAGGGATATAAAGCTGGTGCGTGAATTCGGTGAATTCAAACATCCTTTGCTGATTGGCGATGAACTGCATCTGCGTCAGGTTTTTATTAATATTCTCGGAAACTCCGTTAAATTTACACCGGATGGGGGTAAAATCTTTTTCCGTGCCTGTGAAGTGGAAAGTGCAGATGGCAGAGCGCTGTTTCGGTTTATGCTGGAAGATACGGGAATCGGAATGAAAGAAGATTTCCTGCCACATATATTCGATGCATTTTCGCAGGAGGATGATGGTACCAGGACGACATATAAGGGAACCGGACTTGGGATGGCCATCAC
Source organism: bacterium C-53 (assembly GCA_003612525.1). Lineage (GTDB taxonomy): Bacteria > Bacillota > Clostridia > Lachnospirales > Lachnospiraceae > C-53. The sequence goes on from RAZD01000015.1 coordinate 85,056, forward strand.
AAAGAAGTTTGTGGACTTGATGGAGGGGGAAATCAAAGTTGAGAGCAAGGTAAATGAGGGTACAAAGTTTGTTATAGAAATTGCAATGGATATTGACCAGAATGCAAAAGCCGGTGAGAAGGCAGGGAAAGCAAGGATTGATCTGACAGGTATGAAGGTGCTGCTGGTAGAGGATATTGAGTTAAATCTCGAGATTGCTCAGAATATTCTGGAGGTAGAAGGGGTTGTAGTCACACCTGCAATGAACGGTCAGGAAGCTGTAGATGCATTCGCCGGGAATCCGGAGGGAACGTTTGACCTGATTATTATGGATATTATGATGCCGGTTATGGATGGTATTACAGCGACGAAAACAATCCGTGCGATGGCGCGGCCGGATGCTTCAAAGATTCCGATTATAGCAATGACTGCCAATGCCTTTGAGGAGGATATCAGGAGTACGCGGGAAGCAGGAATGAATGTTCATCTTTCGAAACCGATTGACGTGGATATGCTGCTCAAGACTTTATCACGTTTCTATCCGGGCGGAGAAGAGCAGAAAAATGTGATAGAGCTGCCCGGGCTTAAGATCCTGCTGGCGGACGATGTGGAATTGAATCTTGAAATTGCGAAAACCATTCTGGAAGATGAGGGGGCGATTGTCACAGCGGTGGAGAATGGCCAGGAGGCTGTGGATGCATTTCGCCGGTATCCGGAGGGGACGTTCGATGTGATTCTGATGGATGTCCATATGCCCGTTATGGATGGTATGAAAGCCACGAAAATGATCCGTGGTCTGGAGCGTGGGGATGCTGCAAAAATACCGATTTTTGCAATGACGGCGGATGTCTATGAGGAAGATATGGAGAAGACAAAAGCGGCAGGTATGAACGGGCATCTTACAAAACCTTTGAATCTGGAGAAAATGATGTGGATGCTGTCAGGATACAGAGAAGATGTTTGACAAGATAAAAAGACAAAGGCGTAAGTCGGAAAGGAAGGTTCACACATGAAAAGATTTGTTTGTTCTGTTTGTGGGTATGTACATGAGGGGGATAGCGCGCCAAAGGAATGTCCTGTCTGCCATCAGCCCGGAGAAAAATTCAGAGAGGAGTCAACGGAAAACGGTGATACGAATGAACTGGAGATGGGATGTTTTGAGGGAGATCACACGGCGGAAGCACCGTCCGGGGACTTAAGCTATGACACAAAGTTTTACCGGGTTGACGAATCCTGTCGTTATATGGAAGAAATTCATCAGATGGCAGTGACAGGAAAGAGTATCAGCGGCGCGATGGGAACAAAAATGTATATGCCGAACTGGGATGATATTCTGCTTCTGGGTGCGCAACTCAATCCGGCGCCTCTTGAGGAGGAGGATCCTGTATCGACGATGACGGTAATTGGAAAACATGCAAAAAAACCAATGATACTGGAGAGTCCTGTATATATTTCTCATATGTCGTTCGGAGCGCTCTCAAAGGAAATCAAGGTGGCTCTGGCAAAGGGCTCTGCAATGGCAGGGACGGCAATGTGCAGCGGGGAAGGCGGGATTCTGCCGGAAGAGCGCGCGGCGTCTTATAAATACATATTTGAGTACATACCGAATAAGTACAGTGTGACGGATGAAAATCTGCGTGCTGCGGACGCAATTGAGATTAAGATCGGCCAGGGGACAAAGCCTGGCATGGGAGGACATCTGCCGGGAGAAAAAGTGACGGAAGAGATTGCAAGACTGAGAGGGAAGAAGCAGGGCGAGGATGTGCAGAGTCCAAGTAAATTTCCGGAGCTTCATACGAAGGAAGATTTAAAAGAGATGGTATCAATGCTTCGCAGACGATCTGAAGGCAGGCCAATCGGCATCAAAATTGCGGCAGGCCGAATTGAGAGAGATCTCGAATACTGTGTCTATGCGGAACCGGATTTCATCACGGTAGACGGAAGAGGCGGCGCGACGGGCTCAAGTCCGTTATTGCTGCGGGAGGCAACGACGGTTCCGACAATTTATGCATTGTATCGTGCAAGAAAATATCTGGATTCGGTTCACTCGGATATATCCCTTGTGATAACAGGAGGACTGCGTGTGTCAGCAGATGTGGCAAAAGCGCTTGCGATGGGTGCGGATGCAGTCGCTGTGGCAAGTGCGGCTTTGATTGCGGCGGCATGTCAGCAGTATCGTATCTGTGGTTCCGGCAATTGTCCGGTTGGAATTGCAACACAGGACCCCAAACTCAGGGAAAGACTGAAAGTGGGCCAGTCGGCGGAAAGAGTGGCGAATTATCTGAATGTAACGCTTGCGGAGCTGAAGACCTTTGCACGAATCACAGGTCATACATCAGTGCACGATCTGAACGTGGACGACCTTGTGACGTGGAACAGGGAGATTTCAGAGTTTACGAATATACGGCATGCGTAGGATAAGGATGGATTTTAAGTTGATGTTGATATGGAAGATTCTTATTTTCTTTCGGAAATGCCGTTCTATTGCGTAACAATCCAATCTCTGCACCCTGTGAAAAACCGGGGCGCGGTGGCTATCTGACAGCTGCCGCGTCCTGGTTTTTTTGTATTTTTATCCGTGTTCTCTCTGCCGTTCCCGCTCTCCGGCTGTAAAATGTTTCCAATATTCCGCTTGAAACTATGGGGCTGTTGCTCGTTTTTAGTTTCTGTCATATTCTTTGCTCCTTTACATAAAAATAGAGCGCATAGATTTGTTTTCTATACGCTCTGACGCTGTGTTATTTATTCAATTGTGATTGTGGTAATAGTTGTTTAGATAAACCGGAAGTTTCTTCTCTATTAGCGGTTATATTTTGCTCCTGCATAAATCAGCAACGCCAATCCCACAACAAATCCCAATGCAAAAGCGATAAAACTTAATGCTGAATCTGTTATACCGATTATTACAGCAGTCACCAAAAGACCAATTCCAATAAAGATAACACCCCAACCTGATATTTTACAAAACCCTTTTTTATCAATTGGAGACACTTTGTCATAATGATAACTATGAAGCAAAGTGATTTTTTCCTTTTTCCAAATCAAACAACCAAGATATATAAAAACAAGTGCCAATACACCTATTCCAACCGCAACACACACCGTTTCCGTCATAACAATCTCCTCCAAATTCCGATTTATCTACTAACTGCCTTAATTTTCCTTTATTTTCAACGCTTTGCGGTATGCCTAACTTTAAAATATGTATCCTTTTCCCTTGTTTTTGCCCTTATTGGCAAGCTACAAGGGAAAGTTTTTGTTATTCAATTTTCATTGCTTAATTCATTCCCACAACCTTATCCAATAGCTTTGCGGAATCCCGCTTCGCCTCCCTTGTGGCATGTGTATAGACATTCATGGTTGTGCTTACGTCCGAATGTCCTAAAAGCTCCTGTACATCTTTTGGCTACGCCTCGTTTGACAACGGGTTTGTTGTAAAGGTGAGCCTTAGTGTGTGGAAGTGGAACCCCTCTAACTCCGATACTTTCCTTGCCGCTGTCCGGCAGGCTGTTTCTACGGTGGCGGGAAGTTCAAAACATCCATCTTCCCTCAGACATACAAAGGAGATTTCCGTATAATCCTCCGGCGCATCTTCTGTCATTGGCAGATTGTAATACTCATAATGCACCCTGTTTTTCTCTGTAACTTCCCTGTAGAAATTCCTGTGGTAGAGTCCGTCATACTGCATACGGTTTTCAAGTTGCTGTTTTCTTGCTTTCTTCAAGATGTCAGCGAGGGCGTTTCCAAAATCAACGATACGCACTTTTTTCCTCTTGGTTGAGCCGATTTCGTGCTTATGGGTAGCACCGTTGTAACGGACACTCCTGCGGACTGTCAGATATTGTTCCTCAAAGTTGATGTCCTGCCAAGTCAGACCTGCCACTCCCCCAAGCCTGAGTCCTGTGAAATAGGCTTGACCTTGCCTGTTTCAGCGTCCGTTTCCTCCGCAAACAAATCCATATCGTCCTTTTTGTGCCTCATTACCACATATTGCATGGGATTAAATGTGATGTACTGTTTCGGGAACACTGCAAAGCGGAAAGACTGCTGCAACACTGCGGAATAAGACCGTATATAGTCAATAGAATATCTCTTTGAAACAAAGTCCTCAACGGTTCCGCCGAATGAGAGCAAATCCATAAACTGCTGTAAATGCCCCGAAGTAACCGTTTTGAGTTTCCTTCTGCTTACAGGGTGCTGTTTTATGCGGTTAATCGCCTGAAGATAAGTACCGACTGTTCCATTGCTTAACGTGCCTATCTTTAATTCTTCCTCCGCCCATGTGTCAAGCAACTGCCCAAGCGTGATATTGTCCGCCTTTGCTATGAATCTCTTGCTTTCATAGTCCTCCATTGCCTGCCTTAACAGCTTTTCCGTTTCGCTCTTGTTTTCTGTTCCTGCACATTCTTTCTGCACCAAGTTACCGCTTGCGTCTTCCATATAGAAGCGGTAGTACCATTTTTTACCTTTTTTCCGTACTGATCCTTTTGCCATAATCGTTTCTCCTTTCAATGAACGCATTTCTGCGTATGTAATCATTGAACAGATATGGCAGTCGGAACTGATGGAATGCTTTCTGAAAATAAGGATAGCATAAAATCTGCTGTCCTGCTATACCGAACCGGAATCTTTCCCTGATAAGAGAACGGAAAGCCTTGCAGAGGTGGTATCAGGGTTTTTGGAGTAGAGCCGCACTATGTCGCCCATATCATTAAGGGCATTTACGGTGTGGGTAATCTCCCGCAGGAACATGATTTCATTATATTCCCTGTTCGATTCAAATCCCATTGTCTTTGCAAGCTGTGCGCTTTCCCCGTTACCCTTAAACTTCCTGCACGCAAGGCGGAACGAATCCACAAACAGCTCATATTCTTGCAGCATCAGCAGCAACAGGTCTTTTGAAAAGTCTGATTCGGAAGTTTCCATGTCATAAGGCAGTTTTGAAAGAATGGAGGCCATGGCATCATGGATTAACATTTCCTTTTTATCTGTAATGTCAGATTCATATTCTTCCGTTTCGCCTTTTAACCACTCTACGGAAACATGGAGTGCGTCTGCCAAACCGTCAAGAACGAGTTTCTTGGTGTTGTCAATCGTTCCTGCCTCGTACCTCTGAATGGTGGATGCAGTAACGCCCATTTTTTCAGCAACATAAGGCTGATTGACGCCTAACTCCAATCTACGCTGTTTTGCCCTGACGCCGATTACCTTGCGCAGCTCTTTGTCTTTCATTGTTGTTACGCCTCCTGTTCTTTCGGAGGCGTTGCCTCCTTTATCGGTATGGTTAGAGTATACCATACCAAAACTGTTATTGCAATATGCAAGTTAAAAATGATTTTTAAAATCACATAACGCCTGTCAATGAAATATAAAAGATGTATAGTAAGCATACTATAAAAATTTCATATTGCAATTTAAGAGGAGGAGAATGAATGACAGAAATGAAGATTGCCCTTTCCATTGAGGAGGCGGCAGACTACACAGGCATCGGTCGGAACACACTGAGCAAGCTGGTGGAATGGGATAAACTCCCTGTATTGAAAGTGGGGAGAAAGGTACTTATCAAAAAGGACATTTTGGAACTGTTTATGACGGTCAATGAAGGAAGGGATTTGCGGAACAGGGGAAATGTCAAGGCTGTCACAAGAAAGGCGATTGTATAAAGGGCAGATAAGCAGCTACAGTGAACTTAAAAAATACAATCATTTTTGAAAAATGAACTCAAAAAATGCAATCAGTTTGAAGAAAATCAGTTGACCGCCGGAAACAGCAGAAATACAGTTCAGCATAATCCGTATATTGGGTACAGATAAGGATAACAAGGACGGACAGAAATAAAAGGATTGCTAATAAAATAAGCATCAAACAGCCGAAAAACTGTTTCCAATATGCTGAAAGCACATTTCGCTGAATACCCTCGGAGAGCCTCCGCAGTATTGGCAAGCCAACGGAACGTTGGCTTTGACAATACTGCTAGGGAGTTATCATCTATGGCGGAGCCAAGATGATAACCGCACTGTTCCAATATGAAATCAGGGAGGAAAACATGGGAGAGATTTCTTTCAGCAACCATATCAGCAATAAGAAAAGCGCAATCAACAGCAAGGCAAAACTTGCCGGAGTTGCAAAACACAATCTGAGAAAGTACCGTTCGCAGGATTACAGCAGGGATAACATCACGCTTCTTTATGGGACAACAAACCTCATGCAGGACGTGAAAAATGTTTACCACAAAGAATTTGATGCCGCCCTGCATGAATACAATGCAAAGCAGACAAGACCGGAAAGACGGATTAGCGATTATTTTGAACATGTATCTGAAACGGAACAGGACATGGCGGTGGAAGTCATCATACAATGTGGGGATAAAAAATTTTGGGAGCAGAACAGTGGTGACAAAATATTTATGAAACAGGTCTATAAGCAGATCCTTTTGAAATTGCAGGAGTATCTACCAGATTTTAAGGTTGCAAATGCGGTAATCCACTTTGATGAGGCAAGCCCGCATATGCACGTTGTAGGTGTTCCGGTAGGGAGAGGATTTAAGCGTGACTTGTCAACAAAAGTGTCAAAGCGATCCGTATTCACGCCCCAAGTCCTGTCGGAAGTTTTGCAGGATAAAATGCGAGCAAACGCCAACCACTATATGAAAGCTATCTTCCAACAGGAAGTAAAGGAAAAGAAAAAGGGAAAAAACCATGACCTGACGGTTGCGGAATACAAAGTTGCGAAAGAGGAAGAAAAGATTGAAAAACTATCAACGGATAAAATAGGACTTGAGGCTGACATGCTTGTTCTGAACCATAAAAAGTCCACTACGCAGAGGAAATTGGACGAATTGGACGGGGAAATTGAAAGTTCCAATATCTTCCTGAAAGCGCTCAGGCAGATAAAACAGTTTATACAGTCATATCTGCCCTTTGCGCCGTTGATTGAGGAATTTGCGAACCATGTGGAGCGTGGGGCAGATGTTGAGGCGGGAAACAGCTTTCGTGGCTTGCTAACCGCACTTGGGGAACTGCCCAATTCATTTAAGGAGATTATTAAAGACGGATTATGCTGGTTTCCCCGCCTTATGCGGTGGCAGACCTCAAAGGGCGAAGTTTCCACAGTATTTGAAGATAACAGGAATGAAGGATATTACTACTGAAGTATAGTCAATAGAGTAGACACATTTTTAAGAAATATTTTACTGAAGACAGAATTAAGCCCGTCCCCAGTAAGCGGATTCTATTTCATTTGGTGTCAGATAGCCAAGAGAACCATGAGGTCTTCGGGAATTG
>RAZD01000016.1 GCA_003612525.1 bacterium C-53
AATCTATTACTCTTTTGTCGGCAAGGTAGAATTGCCCGACTAAAGCCCGACCCGTCCGGCAGTCAGCCGGACAGGGAACGGCAAAATTTTTTACACTTCTTTTACTTCTTTATCTCACATGAGCAAAGAGCCAGGGCATGAAACAGCTTATGGCGGGCGGCGGCGTTGCCCTGATCGGCATGGTGCTTGTACCCCTGCTCTCCGGTCTGTTCGGCTAATCCCCGCACCGGAAACACCCATACCTTTGCCCCTCCCGCAAACGCGGGAGGGGCGGAAAGGAGGTAGCACTGTATGGATTTTCTGCTGGATGCAATCACCACCTGGCTGAAAGAAATGCTGGTGGGCGGCATTATGAGCAACCTTTCCAGTATGTTCGATTCGGTCAATAACCAGGTGGCGGACATATCGGGGCAGATCGGGCAGACGCCCCAGGGCTGGAACGCGGGTATTTTCAGCATGGTCCAAAGCCTTTCGGAAACGGTCATTCTCCCCATAGCAGGCGTGATTCTGGCTTTTGTGATGACGCTGGAACTGATTCAGATTATCACTGACAAGAACAACTTTCACGATATTGAAACCGCTGTGTTTTTCAAGTGGATATTCAAGACCGCCTGTGCCATCCTCATTGTCACCAACACCTGGAATATTGTTATGGGCGTGTTTGATGTGGCCCAGGGCATCGTGGCCCAGGCTTCCGGCGTCATCGGCGCGGACGCTTCCATCGACATTTCCTCCGCGATGGCGGATTTGGAGCCAAGGCTCATGGAGATGGATTTGGGGCCGCTGTTCGGGCTGTGGTTTCAGTCCCTGTTTATCGGCCTTACCATGTGGGCGCTGACCATCTGTATTTTTATCGTCATTTATGGCCGTATGCTGGAAATATATCTCGTCACCTCGGTCGCGCCGGTTCCGATGGCCGCTATGATGGGCAGGGAATGGGGCGGCATGGGGCAGAATTACCTGCGTTCCCTGATGGCGTTAGGTTTTCAGGCGTTCCTTATCATGGTATGCGTGGCAATCTACGCGGTCCTGGTGCAGAACATCGCCACCGGCGAGGATACGATTGCCGCCATCTGGTCCTGTGTGGGATATACGGTCCTGCTCTGCCTGACCCTCTTTAAGAGCGGCAGCATGGCAAAGGCGATCTTCCAGGCCCACTGACGAAAGGAGTGTGCAAAAATGGCTTATGTACCCGTACCCAAAGACTTAACGAAGGTCAAGACAAAGGTGGCCTTCAACCTCACCAAACGGCAGTTAGTCTGCTTTGGCGGCGGGGCGCTCGTGGGCGTGCCGCTTTTCTTTCTGCTTCGGGGGCCAGCTGGGAACAGCGCCGCCGCCCTGTGCATGATGCTTGTCATGCTGCCCTTTTTCCTGCTGGCGATGTATGAGAAGAACGGCCAGCCGCTGGAAAAGATCATCGGCAACATGATCCGGGTATCCTTTCTCCGGCCCCGGCAGCGCCCCTACCAGACCAACAACTTCTATGCCGTATTGGAGCGGCAGGACAAACTCGACAAGGAGGTGTATGACATTGTTTACGGCAAAGAAAAACCGGACAAACGGCAGAGCGCCGGAGGGCGAAGGGCCAATGCCGGTGAAAAAGAAGCTCTCCCGCGCGGATCGGAAGCAGATCGAAGCCGCCATTTCCCGCGCCAGCCGCACTGACCAGAAGGGGATTTCCGCGCAGGACAGCATCCCCTATGAACGGATGTGGCCGGACGGCATCTGCCGCGTGACCGGCTGCTACTATACCAAGACCATTCAGTTTCAGGACATCAATTACCAGCTGTCCCAAAACGAGGATAAGACCGCCATCTTCGAGGGCTGGTGCGATTTCCTCAACTACTTTGACAGCTCCATCCGGTTCCAGCTGTCCTTCCTCAACCTGGCCGCGTCCCAGGAAACCTTTGCCCGGTCCATCACCATCCCGCCCCAGGGGGATGATTTTGACAATATCCGCAGCGAGTACACCCAGATGCTGCAAAACCAGCTGGCAAAGGGGAACAACGGCCTGATTAAGACAAAGTACCTGACCTTCGGCATTGACGCGGACAGTATCCGGGCGGCAAAACCCCGGCTGGAACGGATTGAAACCGACCTGCTCAACAACTTCAAACGGCTGGGCGTAGTGGCGGAGCCGCTGGACGGGCGGGCGCGGCTTTCCCAGCTGCATGGCGTATTTCACATGGATGAACAGATTCCCTTTTCCTTTTCGTGGGACTGGCTGGCCCCCTCCGGCCTTTCCACCAAGGACTTCATCGCCCCCACTTCCTTTGAGTTCCGCACCGGCAGGCAGTTCCGCATGGGGAAAAAGTACGGCGCGGTCAGCTTTGTGCAGATTCTCGCGCCAGAATTGAACGACCGGATGCTGGCGGATTTTCTGGATATGGAAAGCTCCCTGATTGTCAGCCTCCATGTGCAGTCCTTAGACCAGGTAAAGGCCATCAAGACGGTCAAGCGCAAAATCACCGACCTGGACCGGGCCAAGATCGAGGAACAGAAAAAGGCGGTCCGGTCAGGGTACGATATGGATATAATTCCCAGCGATCTGGCTACTTACGGAAACGAAGCCAAAAAGCTGTTGCAGGATTTACAGAGCCGGAATGAGCGGATGTTCCTTGTGACCTTTCTGGTGCTGAATACGGCGGACACCGCCAGACAGCTGGGCAACAACGTGTTTCAGGCGTCCAGCATCGCGCAGAAGTACAACTGCCAGCTGGCAAGGCTGGACTTCCAGCAGGAGGAGGGGCTGATGAGCTGCCTGCCTTTGGGACAAAACCAGGTAGAAATCCAGCGGGGGCTGACTACTTCCAGCACCGCCATCTTTATCCCCTTTACCACCCAGGAGCTTTTCCAGAACGGAAAAGAGGCGCTGTACTACGGCATCAACGCCCTGTCCAACAACCTTATCATGGTGGACCGCAAGAAGCTGAAAAACCCCAACGGCCTGATTTTAGGCACTCCCGGCTCCGGCAAGTCCTTTTCCGCCAAGCGGGAAATCGCCAACTGTTTTCTGCTCACCACCGATGACATTATTGTGTGCGACCCGGAGGCGGAGTACGCGCCCCTTGTGGAGCGGCTGCATGGGCAGGTTATCAAGATTTCGCCCACCTCCGGGGACTACATTAACCCGATGGACCTAAACCTGGACTACTCGGATGATGAAAGCCCGCTGTCTTTGAAATCCGATTTTATTTTGTCGCTGTGCGAGCTGATCGTGGGCGGCAAGGAGGGCTTGCAGCCGGTCCAGAAAACCATCATCGACCGTTGTGTACGGCTGGTCTATCATGATTACCTGAACGACCCCAGGCCGGAAAATATGCCGGTATTGGAGGATTTATACAACCTTCTGCTGACCCAGGAGGAAAAAGAAGCGCAGTACATCGCTACGGCGCTGGAAATCTATGTTTCCGGCTCCCTGAATGTGTTCAACCACCGGACCAATGTAAACATCGACAACCGCATTGTCTGCTATGACATCAAGGAGTTAGGCAAGCAGCTGAAAAAAATCGGAATGTTGGTGGTGCAGGACCAGGTGTGGAACCGCGTCACCATCAACCGCGCCGCCCACAAGTCCACCCGGTATTACATTGACGAGATGCACCTGCTGCTCAAAGAGGACCAGACCGCCGCCTATACCATTGAAATCTGGAAACGGTTTCGGAAGTGGGGCGGGATTCCCACCGGCATCACCCAGAACATTAAGGACCTGCTTGCCAGCCGGGAGATTGAGAACATCTTTGAGAACTCGGACTTTGTATATATGCTCAACCAGGCAAGCGGGGACCGGCAGATTCTGGCAAGGCAGCTGGGCATCTCTCCGCACCAGCTGTCCTATGTGACCCACTCCGGCGAGGGTGAAGGGCTGTTGTTCTACGGCAACATTATCCTGCCCTTTATCGACCGGTTCCCCAAGGACACAGAGCTGTACCGCATCATGACCACCCGGTTGTCCGACCTGTCAGAAATAACAAAATCACAGAATCTAAAGGAGGGAAAGCAATCATGACAACACAGAAAATCAAATACAATCCCCGGCTGTTTTTGAAGCGGGCGATGGACATTCAGCGCCGCCAGCTGCTTTTGGCGATGGCGGACGCGGTAAGCGAGTGCCGTACTGCGGAGAGCATGGCGGCTGAACTGAACAGTGACGGGGAAACGGGCCTGCTCCGCCTTGCGGAAATCTGGTGCTGCCTCTCCCCCGGCACCGGCGGCAGGATTATGGAGGGCCGGGGCGCGGAGCTTCTGGCCGATGTGCTGGCACAGGTCTATGCCTGCCTGGTCCTCCGTCCTTTACACACCCCGGCTGGCATGGGCCTCTATGTGGAACTGCTCTATATGATGGAGGCGCTGATGCTGGGGGAATGGTTTGATTAAGGAGCCGCGCCTGCGTTTTACGAGGGAGGAACAGACCGACCCGGCGCTGGAAAAGCCGATCCGCCGCGCACAGAAAGCAGCTGTCCGGGCAGACAAGGCGCAGGCCAGGATACCCAAAAAGAAGGTACGGCAGACCGTTATTGACCCCGATACCGGAAAGAAAACAACGAAACTGACCTTTGAGGAACAGGCAAAGCCGCCCTCCAAGCTGTCCCACGCGGTACGGGGCGCTCCGGCCAATGCGCTGCTTGCCGGGGCGCATAAGGAAATCCGCAAATCCGAACAGGACAATGTGGGCTTGGAAGGGGCGCACAAGACCGAGCAGGCTGTTGAAGTCAGTGCGCGGCTGGTGCGGGAGGGATACCGCAGCCATAAACTGAAACCCTACCGCGAAGCGGCAAAGGCGGAGCAAAAGCTGGAAAAAGCAAACATCAACGCTCTGTACCAAAAGTCCCTGGCGGAGAACCCCCAGCTTGCCAGTAATCCCCTTTCCCGCTGGCAGCAAAAGCAGGCCATCAAAAAGGAATATGCCGCCGCCAAGCGCGCCGGTCAAACGGCTGGGCATACGGCGCAGGCCGCAGGCCATACCACCAAGACCGCGCACAAGACCGGCAAGGCGGCAAAGTCCGTCAAAGAAAAAGCGGAACAGGCAGGCCGGTTTGTCATGCGGCACAAAAAGGGATTCCTGATTGCGCTGGCGCTGTTTCTGCTGGTCTGCCTGCTGATGAATACCCTGTCCTCCTGCTCCATGCTGGCCCAGAGCATCGGCTCGGCGGTGTCCGGTTCCACCTATCCCTCCAATGACGGGGATATGCTGGGAACCGAAGCGGATTATGCCGCAAAGGAGGCGGAACTGCAAGCCGAACTGGATAACATGGAGAGCCTGCACCCCGGCTATGACGAGTACCGGTACAATCTGGACCCCATCGGCCATAACCCCCATGAGCTGGCGGCTTATTTAAGCGCCCTGCTCCATGAGTACACGCCCCAGAGCGCGGCGGCACAGTTGCAGCGGGTCTTTGACCTCCAATATGTCCTGACGCTGACCGAGGAGGTGGAAATCCGCTACCGCACCGAAACCAGCACCGACCCGGAAACCGGGGAAACGACCAGCGAGGAAGTCCCCTATGAATACTACATCCTCCATGTGGAGCTTGTGAACACCCAGATTTCCGCCCTTGCGCCGGAGCTTCTCACCCCGGACGAATATGAGATGTACCAGGTCTATATCGCCACCAGGGGCAACAAGCCGCTGCTGTTTGGCGGCGGTTCCCCGGATATGGGAAATTCCGAGGATTTGAGCGGCGTGGAGTTTATAAACGGGACCCGCCCCGGCAATCCGGGACTGGTGGATCTGGCGAAGCGTCAGGTGGGAAACGTGGGCGGCTATCCGTATTGGAGCTGGTACGGCTTTAACAGCCGGGTGGAATGGTGTGCCTGCTTCGTGAGCTGGTGCTATAACCAGGCCGGGAAAAGCGAACCGCGCTTTGCGGGCTGCCAGTCCCAGGGCGTACCCTGGTTCCAGTCGCATGGACAATGGGGCGGGCGCGGATATGCCAACATCGCCCCCGGCGACGCCATTTTCTTTGACTGGGATTTGGACGGTTCCGCCGACCATGTTGGCATTGTGATCGGCACAGACGGGAGCCGGGTCTATACGGTGGAGGGCAATTCCGGCGACGCCTGCAAAATCAAAAGCTATGACCTGAATTACCAGTGTATCAAGGGCTACGGCCTGATGAACTGGAACTAAACCATGTGGGAAGGAGTGTTACAGATGGCAACGAACAAAATCGACCGGATTGACCGGGAGATCGCAAAGACCCGCGAAAAGCTGGCGGAATACCAGAACAGGCTGCGGGAATTGGAGGCGCAGAAAACCGAGGCGGAGAACCTGCAAATCGTCCAGCTGGTGCGGGCGGTCCGCATGACCCCGCAGGAACTGAACGCGCTGCTGTCCGGCGGCGGGATTCCCGGCGTGGGAACGCCTGCGCCAGACGCCCAGGAAAAGGAGGAAAATCACGATGAAATCTAAAAAACTATTGCGGACACTGGCCGCGCTTTGCACCGCCCTGGTTCTTATGGGCGGTTTTTCTGTCCCCGCCTACGCAGGCGGCGGCGGGGAACCGGCTGATGAAACCAACGATTCCAACGTACAGGTGGAGCAGCCGGAGGAAACGCCGCCCCTCACCCCGGATGGCAACGCCACCCTGGTGGACGATTACGGCGGGAACAAGCAGCTGATTACCGTTACCACCAAAAACGGCAACTACTTCTACATCCTGGTGGACCGGGATGACGAGGGAGAAAACACCGTCCATTTTCTCAACCAGGTAGACGAAGCCGATCTGATGGCGCTGATGGAGGACGGGGACAGCGAGGAACCTCCCGCCGTTTGCGGCTGCACCGAGAAATGTCAGGCAGGCGCAATCAACCGGAACTGCCCGGTCTGCGCCTTTACCATGACAAGCTGCACCGGCAAGGCGGCGGAACCGGAGGAGCCGCCTGCAGCGGAGCCGGAACCGGAGAAAAAGTCCGGCATGAATCCGGCAGTCCTGCTTTTGGTTGTGGCCCTGTTAGGCGGCGGGGGCGCGCTCTACTACTTCAAGTTTATGAAGAACAAGCCGAAAACCAAAGGCCCGGACAATCTGGACGATTACGACTACGGCGATGAGGAAGATGAGCTGTGGGAATCCGAGGAGGGCGCGGAGGAGGAACCGGAGGAAAGTGAGGAAGAACCGGAATGACCCGCTTCACCGACAGCCCCTTTGAGCGCATGATGACACAGAAACCGGAGGGCAGGAAGAAAACTTCCAGCCCTCCTTCTTTACCCAAAAGCCACCCCTGCTATGGCTGCGGCAACTACGGGAGGCCCTGTGTGGGATTCTGCCACCGGGAACTGGAAAAGCAGCTGAAAGAAAGGAGAGATCGGAAATGAAGTATCTTATTATATTTATCAAAATCGTTGCTGTTTTTGACCTGTGCTGTCTGGCGGTGTATCTGGGCGGCGATATTCTGACTGCCCTGACACGCAGACTTCGGAAAAAGCCTGCACAGAGCGACGACCTTTATGACTTTTCTATGGATGGCGACACAGCCGCCCCGCTGTCCATAGATTCCATCCGCCAGCTGTACTCCGGCGATGTGGAAACTTTTGTAGAAGAAAGGCTTCTGCCGGACGCCGCAAAGACGATGGAGGCTTTAACGCAACGGGAACAGACAGCGGCCCGCCTGCTTTTATGCGCCCTGATCGGCTATCTGAAAGAAGAAGCCCGTATGGACGAGCAGAGTTTTCCGATGGTGATGGAACTGCTGAAATATATGGAGGGAGAAAAAGAGGAAGGCTGCCAGGACCCGGTAGACTGGCTGCTGGAGGACGCCAACAGCCGCGCACACCGGCATGAGTCCTATTACAACGATTATCAACGCTACCAGCTGATGCAGGTGGATAAAAAACGTGTCATTCTGGCCTGCCGTATCCTCATCAATGATCTGGTAGGAAAACTGTACCGATATGATTACCGGTTTGGCTATGACCTGATGCTGACAGAGGATAACAGCATTGAGGAAAAACTGCGTACATCTATGCGGGAAGAATGGGAGGATGAAGATTATGCGCCTTGTGATTGCTGAAAAACCGTCGGTGGCCCAAAGTCTGTCCGCTGTAATCGGAGCCAATGCCCGCAAGGACGGGTATCTGGAAGGGAACGGCTGGCGGGTCAGCTGGTGCGTGGGGCATCTGGCCGGACTTGCCGACGCGGACAGCTATGACCCCAAGTACGCCAAGTGGCGCTATGACGATCTGCCGATCCTGCCCTCGGACTGGAAAATGAGCGTGGGGCGGGACAAGAAGAAACAGTTTGATATTCTCAAAAAGCTGCTGTGCGCCCCGGATGTGACCGAGGTGGTAAATGCCTGTGATGTTGGATAGTGCGGAGGGGCGACAAACAAATACAAATAAGAAAGGGGCTTCCTCAATCCTTAAAAGGCTATGACAGCAACGGTTATAGTCTTTTTTCATGCAGTAATTACCGTATGAAATGAACTCCTATTCCCCCAAGCGGAGAAATACCCAACAATGATATTCCGCAATTCAAACTCCCGACAAGTAACGAGAAAAAATCATATATAAGCACCGAAACCAATCAATCATATCAATCCATATTGCAGGAGGGCAAAGACCATGAACAAAAAGCAGGAACAGCAGATTTTGGACTATTACAGCACCAACGACAAATATATCCATAGCAAGACACACTCCAATGCGCATCAGACTGTATTCACCAAAGAAAGCGACAAATACCAGTGGCTTGTGTTGGAACAGAAAAGCCAGTGTGAAGTCGAGGTAAGGCAGACCGACAGTCATGGAACAATCACAGCAAGGGATAATTACGAACTGACAAGAAATCTCCCTAAGTACGTAGGCATGGAGCGTTTATGTGAGGGCGCAAATATCCAGATACCTTTTAACGCTGATGAAATCAACTTAATCTATCAGTTTGGGGAGCAGAGCAAAGCGGAAACGTGCGCCAGTCTGTCCGCTATTCTTCCGCAGATAAAGGACAGTGACACAAAGCAGATAGTAAGCGATACTTTGAAGAAATTAAATGCCCTGTCAGAAAAAACGTGTGCGGAACTGACCGCCACTACCAAAAGACGGAAACTGACCGAGCGTGACCATTCCATAAAGACAAGGTTAGCCAAAGCAAAGGAACAGGCAAAACAGCCGACAGTTGCCGAGGGAAAACAGCACAGAACCCACAGCAAAGGAAAGGGGGATATGGCACTATGAAACTTTCCCGATACGAGCAGGAAACGATTGTCAATTATAACGCAGGAGAACAGACCGCCACCCTCTACACAAGGGATAAGGCGGTCATGCGGAAACTTGACACGCTTGTTGCCGACTTCCCCGACACATACAAGCTGACAGGGCAGGATGAGGTATCTAAGACCTATTCCTTTCCGAAGTCTTATGTCAGCTACCGCAAGCCGAGGGCAGTCAGCACCGAGCAGAGGGAACGGGCAAGGCAGATGATGATTGCAAAGAATAGGGCAAAGGAAGTTTAAGCAAAATTTAATGGAATTGTGTGGGTGTTTGTGATAAAATAAGGGAATTGAACAATTGAATAAATTAGGATTTATTCAATTAGATTGGAGGAGTAATCAAATGATTATTTTGGTAACAGGAGCATCTCATACAGGTAAGACAGTACTTGCTCAAAAACTACTTGAAAAATATAAATACCCTTATTTATGCATAGACCATTTAAAAATGGGGTTGATTCGTAGTGGGAATACTATACTTACCCCTGTTAGTGATGAAAAAGCACTAACAGATTATTTATGGCCTATTGTGTCTGAAATGATAAAAACAGCTATTGAGAATGAGCAGAATCTTATTGTAGAAGGATGTTATATTCCTTTTGAGTGGTCGAAAGATTTTGGAACGGAGTATTTGAAAAATATAAAATATTATTGCTTAGTTATGAGCAATAAATATATTATGAATCATTTTGGTGATATAAAAAAGTATGCAAGTATTGTGGAAAATAGAATGGATGATGAGAGCTGTACGATAGAAACAGTACTCCGAGATAATGCCAAGATATTAGAACAGTGTCAAATTTACAAGGTTAACTATCTTCTTATTGATGATGAATATCAAGTTGACATTGAACTATAAATTGTAGGGAGGGAATGAAAATGCGCACAGAGGCAGAAATGATATCTTTGATAAAAGATATTGCTTTTAAGGAAGAAAATATTAGGGCTGCATATATTGAAGGCTCTCGTACAAATCCAAATGCTCCAAAGGATATTTTTCAAGATTATGATATTGTGTATATTGTAACAACTACAAAACCATTTCGTGAAGACAAGGAATGGATAAATAATTTTGGCAAGATTTTGTACATGCATTATCCCGAGGATAATGTGTTTTATCCATCGGATGTAGAGAATTGTTATGGTTGGCAGATACAATTTGCAGATGGAAATAGGATGGACTTACATGTATGTACCAAAGAAAATGCTCTTGCAAATCTTGAATTGTATCAAATATTAGTGGATAAAGATGGCATTGTGCCATATCCACAAGAAACCACGGATGAAAGATACTGGGTCAAAGAGCCTAGGGAAATTGAATTTAAATGTACTTGTTCAGATTTTTGGTGGTGCTTGAATAATGTGGCAAAAGGATTATGGCGTAATGAACTTCCTTATGCTATGGATGTGATAAATTTCGTCTTGAGACCGCATTTAAAACGCCTGTTAGAATGGAAAATGGGTATAGAAAATAATTTTTCTGTTAGTGCAGGAAAGTCCTGTAAATATTTCAAAAAATATTTACAGGAAGAAACGTATAGACAATTTCTTGCAACATACTCCATCGCAGAAATTGAATCAATATGGAATTCTGTTTTTGAAATGTGTGATTTATTTCAAAGTACGGCGGTAGAACTTAGTAAAAAACAGAAATTTGTATACGATTTTGAACAAGCGGAAAATAGCTTGAGTTTTTTGCATCATGTAAGGAAACTACCAGCTAATGCAAAAGAAATATATCCATAATTTTACTCAAGGAATTCCAATTTGTCGGGGAAAAATTAAGAAATAAAAAAATTGAATATTGTTTACCTTTAGGTAGCGATTATCTTAACAGACAATCAGCTACCTTTTTTAATTTCAGAAACTAATAACACAGCACAGAAAGAACGAGGTATCAAGATGATCGAGAGCAAAAATGACACAAGTAAAAACTTAGAAAAAGCATTACAGGTATTACAACAGGCAAAACAGCGTGTAGCCAACGAAAAGAAAAAGCAGAATGAGAAGAAACGCAAAGCCGAGAACCACCACAAGTACATCATGGGCGGTATTGTCGTGAAGTATCTCCCCGACTGCTACCGCTATGACGAGGGCGAGTTAAACCGTATCTTATCGGTTGCCTTGCAGACAAGGGAGTGTCAGCAGATTATCTCTAAAATCAAAGCGGAAAGCCGAGAAACCACTCCCTCACAATCCAATCCCACCAATGCCGAAAATGAAAGCGAGGGCGGTACGGAATGACAAAGGCGAGGACACTGGAAAGCCGAGGTAACGTATTCACCCCGTTTACGGGGTGCGCACAGATATACCACCAGAGGTGGTATGTGCGCTCTCCGAGGGGCAAGTTTCACTTGCATGGACTCCTGCGGAGGGCGTTGTCTGTCTTGCGACAGCCAAAAGGGGAAACGACAATTCCCCTTCGCAAGCTGCGCTTGCTACCCTTTAGTGAACTTTGCGTTCAGACAAAAGCCAAAGTGCGGCTTTTATCTGCCCACAAAGTCTATCCATGCACCCCACTACCCTATCGGCAGAATGTAGGTGTTGCGTATGGGTAATATCACGAAACAGGCAAGCACACGTTTTTCCATAGTCAAGCGGAGCAAGGGGCAGTCGGCAGTTGAGAAAGCGTCCTATATCAGCAGGAGTGTTCTTGTCAGCGAGTTTGACGGGAAGACCTACCGCCCCAAATACCATGAGGATTTAGTCCACAGCGAAATCACTCTCCCACCCAATGCGCCCAAAGAGTATGCAGACCGAGCCACTTTATGGAACGCTGTTGAACTGTCAGAGAAAGGACAGAAATCACAGCTTGCGAGAATGTTAAAAGCGTCACTCCCCAACGAATGGAGTTATGAACTTGCGGAGGAAGTTGTGAGGGATTATGTGCAGAGAAACTTTGTTGATAAAGGTATGTGCGCTGACTGGGCAATCCATGACAGCGAGAACGATAGAGGACAACGTAATCTCCATATCCATGTTTTACTCACTATGCGCCCTCTCACTGAAAACGGGGAATGGGGAACGAAACAGAAGAAGATTTATGACCTTGACGAAAACGGCGAAAAGATACCAGTGATTGATAAAAAGACAGGTCAGCAGAAAGTTGACAAGCGGAACAGGAAACAATGGAAATGCCACACCGCCGACAGCACAGACTGGAACAGCAAGGAAAACGCCAAAATGTGGCGCAAGGATTTAGCCGATACAATCAATGCCACCAATGAGCAGTTAGGGATTGCGGTACATTGGGAACACCGTTCTTTTAAGGAACAGGGGATTGACCGAGAGCCGACTATCCATATCGGGGCGGTTGCCAATGCTTTAGAGCGCAAGGGAATACAGACCGAGAGGGGCAACATCAATCGGGAAATCATTAAGAACAATATGCTGTTGGAACAGGCGAAAGAAATGCTCATGCTTGCAAAGCAGGAACTTCACAGCGCACAGTACGCAACGTACAAAAGTACGCAGATTAAAAATGCGGCGGTCAGCGTGAAGAATGAAGTTACGGAAATGATTGCAAAAATGAGGGAGCGCAAAGGCAGATTAGACTTGCCGATTGTCAGCGGAAAACACCTTAGAAAAATATCCGACAGAACCGCCTTGCAGTCAGCCGACAATGCGGAGAAATTTATCACGACAAGGAAGATAGACAGCTTTGAGAGCCTTGCAAAATTCACATCGGATAAAGAACAGAGATACCAACAGCTTCTAACGGTACATCTTTCAAAGGGGCAGAAACTAAACCGATTAAAAGAACTGTCAAAAATGTATGCCCTGTATGCGCCAATCCAAGCCACCTATAAGGAGAGCCAGTCACTAAAAGGATTTGCAAAAATGAAATTCGATAAGGAGCATAAAGACAGCTTATCGAAGTACCCCGAATTAAAGGAGCATATGCAGAGCCTTTTACAGAACGGCGAGAAGATAACGCCGAAACAATGGAAAGCCGAGATACAGTCTTTGCAATCTGAGTATGACAGTATCGGCAAGGAGCAGACCAAGACCGCCACAGAATTAGCGTATGCGGAGGTAATCAGCTATAACAAAAAGAACCTTGCGAGGGAGCTTCAGAACGAGAGCCGGCAGCAAAACAGACAACAAAACAAGACCAAGCGAAGGGAGGAAGAAATTTAATGGAAATCTGATAGAAATATGAGTATGATTGTGGTATTCTATTGGAGGTACAAATTGAGATTTGAATAGGAGAAACATATGATACAAAAAGTAAATTTGAAAGAGAATGTAAATGCGATTGATGAACTGTTCCTCTATAAGAGAGTGGGTACATTAAATAATCATATGTTAAATGTATTGCAAGCAGAACATAGAACTTTAGATTTTCATATACACGAAAATTCTGATGAACTTTTCTACTGTATTGAGGGAGAATTTGATATTGAGTTTGAGGACGGATTAACACATTTATGTGAGGGAGATTTTATAATAATTCCTAAAGGAACAAAACATCGTCCAATATGTAACGAATTGGTCAAATGCCTGTTGATTGAAGTTGAGGGAACTCTCAATCAAGAAAATACGGGTGGAACATATACAGGGTAAGCAAATATAATAGCGACAAATTTTAGTTTTTTAATAACCATTACAACAATCACAACTAAATAGGTAACACAGCGTCAGAGCGCATAGAAACCAGTCTATGCGCTCTATTTTCATGTAAAGGAGCAGATTTATGAGCAAAGACAGCAACACACAGCATAGAGCCAGCCGACAGCACCCACCCACAAAAATAATTGTGGAAAGGCATTATGTAGGCACTGAAAAAATGGAAACAATATTCAAGCGGATAGCCGAGGAACAGATAACAAAAAAGGTTAAGGAAAAAGCGGAAAACAGCGTGAATTAACACTGGAAACGGAAAAGGGAATATAGTATAATATGGGTTAAGAGGAAGTCCCTTTTCATCAAGGAGGACGACATGAAAAGGGCAAAACTGAATAACGACAAAATCACTGCTTTATATTGCAGGCTTTCCAAAGATGACGGCACGAACAACGAGAGCATGAGTATCAGCACACAGAAAACCATGCTGAAAGATTACGCAAAGCGCAACGGTTTTCTGAACTGCCAGTTCTACGTTGATGACGGTTACAGCGGTACAAACTACGACCGCCCCGCTTTCCGACAGCTTATCGAGGACATACAGGACGGGGAAGTGTCAACGCTCATCACAAAAGACCTGTCACGTTTGGGGAGGAATTATCTTGAAACGGGTACTTATATCGAGGTATTTTTCCCTAATCATAACGTGCGGTACATTGCAATCAATGACGGGGTGGACTCCATAAACAACGCACAAATGGACATTACACCATTCCGCAACATCATCAATGAAATGTACGCAAAGGACACGTCAAGGAAAATCAAGAGCGCACTCCACGCAAGGAGAATGCAGGGCAAGTATATGGCTACCACCGCCCCATTTGGTTATCAGAAAGACGAGAAAGACCATAACCACCTTGTCATTGATGAAGTGACCGCACCCGTTGTGGAACTGATTTTCTCAATCGCCGAGGAGGGTGTGGGGCTTCACACTATCTGTAACCGCTTGCGTAAGGCGAAAGTGCTGAAACCGAGTTTCTATAAAAAGGAACTGTTTGAGCGTTTTATGGACGAGGAAAAAATGTATGACTGGGATACTGCCTATGTCAGCCAGATATTGCACAATCCCGTCTATGCAGGAAACCTTACTGTTGCGGACAAACCAACTAAGACCATGCGTTCCAAGAAAAGACAGTATATCCCATATGCGGAGCGTGAAATCATCTATGGCACGCATGAGCCGATTATCGAACAGAACCGTTGGAACAACGTGCAGAAGATTTTACAGAGCAGACCGCCCGTTATCGGGGAAAGTTCAAGCGGATATGACAACATTTTCCGAGGGATTATCAAATGCGCTGATTGTGGGAGTGCCATGCTTGCCAAAGTGGAACAGAAAAGAAAGCGTAACAATGTATTAGACAAGACTTTCTACTGCTGTACCAAATACCGCAAGTTCGGGAAAGAGGGTTGTTCATCACACACCATTGAGGCGAGGACGGTTCACGAAGTTGTGCTTGCGGACATTCAGAAACACGCAGGACAGGCACTGACGGACAGGAAAGCAATGGTAACGGAAATTGCGGAGCGTCTTAATCTTCAACTGTCAGCGGACAAGGAACAGCAGAAAAAGGAATTAAGGCAATGTAAACAGCGAGTGTCGGAGATTGAAAACCTGTATGCCAAACTGTACGAGGACTTGACAAGGGAACTGCTGACCGAAAAGCGTTTCCAAATGCTGTCGGCAAGGTATGACAGCGAGCAGGAAGAACTGACAGCCAAGATAAAGGAACTTGAAAAAAGTGCCATAGCGGACAAGGAGCAGTTATCTTCCATAGAGCAGTTTGCGGAGCAGATAAGCGATTATGCAGGAATAACAAAACTCAATTTTAAGATAATCAATCAACTGATAGAAAAAATTCTTGTTTCTGAACCCGTAGAAGTTGACGGGCAGAAAATTCAACGACTTACTATCCATTATAAGTTCATAGGGGCATTGGAAACCCTTGAATAATGGATATTTTCTAAGTCACCTATTCCAACTATCCAACAGACGCGGGACGGGAGGGCGAACTGATTTTCCGCAACGTCTATGAGCTGGCGGGGTGTAAAAAGCCCATGAAGCGGCTCTGGATTTCCAGCATGGAGGATTCGGCAATCCGGGAGGGCTTTGAAAACCTCCGCCCCGGCGCGGACTATGACGGTCTGCATCAGGCGGCGCTCTGCCGCGCCAAGGCCGACTGGCTGGTGGGCATCAACGCTACCCGGCTGTTTTCGGTGCTGTACCGCCGGACCCTCAACATCGGGCGGGTTATGTCCCCTACACTGGCCCTTATCGTCCAGCGGGAAGCAGAGATTGAAGCCTTCCAGCCGGAGCCGTTCTATACGGTGGCGCTGGAACTGCCCGGATTTACCGCTGTGGGGGCGCGGATGAAAGACAAAACCGCCGCGAAAGAGCTGCAAACCGCCTGCCGGGGCGGTTCTGCGGTGGTGAAGCAGGCGCAGCGGAAAGAGAAGTCCGAAAAGCCGCCCGCCCTTTATGACCTGACCACCTTACAGCGGGACGCCAACCGCCTGCTGGGGTTTACCGCCCAGCAAACGCTGGACTATCTGCAAAACCTCTATGAGAAAAAGCTGTGTACTTATCCCCGGACGGACAGCCGGTATCTGACCTCGGATATGGCGGAGGGCCTGCCGGTGCTGGTCAACCTCACAGCCAATGCCATGCCGTTCCGAAAGGGGATCGGCATTACCTGCAACCCGGAGGCGGTCATCAACGATAAGAAAGTGACCGACCACCATGCGGTGATCCCCACCCGCAATCTTCGGGATGCGGATTTGTCCGCCCTCCCTGTGGGGGAAAAAGCGGTGTTGGAGCTGGTGGCCGCAAGGCTGCTGTGCGCGGTGGCGGAACCCCATCTCTACGAGGAAACCGCCGCCACGCTGGTCTGCGCCGGTCAGGAGTTTGCCGCAAAAGGGAAAACCATTCAGCGCCCCGGCTGGCGCAGGCTGGATTCCGCTTATCACGCCGGTCTGAAAAATGCTCCGGAGCCGGAGGAAAGACCAGAGGAAAAGACACTGCCGGAACTCTCCGAGGGACAATCTTTGTCCGTTTCCAATGCCTCCGTCAAGGAGGGGAAAACCAGCCCGCCAAAACATTTCACCGAAGATACTCTGCTGTCGGCTATGGAGAACGCCGGTAAAGAAGATATGCCGGATACTGCCGAGCGCAAGGGATTGGGTACGCCCGCCACCCGCGCCGGGATTCTGGAAAAGCTGGCCTCCACCGGTTTTCTGGAACGGAAAAAGAGCAAAAAGACGGTCCAGCTGATGCCCTCCCGCGACGCGCGTTCCCTCATTACGGTTCTGCCGGAGCAGCTGCAATCCCCGCTGCTCACCGCCGAGTGGGAGTACCGGCTGGGCGAGATTGAGCGCGGCGAGCTTTCCCCGGAGGAGTTTCTGTCCGGGATTTACGCCATGCTGCGGGAGCTGGCGGCAACCTATCAGGTGGTTAAGGGGACCGAGTACCTGTTCTCCCCGCCCCGCGAAGCAGTAGGCAGATGCCCCCGGTGCGGCGGTGAGGTTACAGAATCGCAAAAGGGATTTTTCTGCCAAAGCGAAACTTGCAGATTTGCCATCTGGAAAGACAGCAAGTGGTGGAGCGCCAAGAAGAAACAGCCCACCAAGGCCATTGTCGCGGCCCTCTTAAAAGACGGGCGGGCAAGGCTCACCGGCTGCTACTCGGAAAAAACCGGCAAAACCTATGACGCGGATGTGCTTTTGGAGGATACCGGCGAGTATGTGAACTTCAAGCTGGACTTTGGCGGCAAAGAAAAAAGCAACGGAGGAAAGAAAAATTGAATAAAGAGCAGCTTACGCTTGGTTCCTTATTCGACGGCATAGGAGGTTTTCCCTATGCCGCCTCTTTTTATGGAATCAGACCTTTGTGGGCCAGCGAAATCATACCAGAATGTATTTCTGTGACACAGAAGCACTTTCCTGAAATGGAACACGTTGGCGACATTACGAAACTTTATGGCGGCACACTGCCGCCCGTGGACATCATCACCTTCGGCTCCCCCTGCCAGGACCTGTCCGTGGCATCAGGCAAGCGGCTCGGCCTTGCCGGGGAGCGGAGCGGCCTCTTTCTGGAGGCTGTCAGGATTATCAGAGAAATGCAGGAGGCAACCAATGGAGAATACCCGAAATTCGCGCTCTGGGAAAATGTCCCCGGAGCCTTGTCAAGTTCTTCCCGGCGTGACTTTAAGGCTGTGCTGGAAGCGTTCACAGAGGCCGAAGTTCCAATGCCTGGTTCTGGACGGTGGGCAAACGCCGGAATGGTACGAGGCCGAGGAGCTGACCTCGCTTGGTGCGTGTATGACGCCCAATATTTCGGAACGGCACAGCGGCGCAGGCGTATCTTTCTTATCGCAGATTTTAGAGGCCAACGCAGCGGAGAAATACTCTTTGTCCCCAAAAGCCTGTCAGGGTATTTTGCGGCGGGCGGAACGCCGCGGCAAGGACCTGCCGCCTATGCTCAAAGCGGCGCTGGAACAGCAGGCGCGGGGGATGTGATCCCCGCCATCTCCATGCGTATCCGCTGTGGCTGTGAGGGCGGCGGCA
Organism: bacterium C-53; assembly: GCA_003612525.1. Taxonomy (GTDB): domain Bacteria; phylum Bacillota; class Clostridia; order Lachnospirales; family Lachnospiraceae; genus C-53. Next base: position 18,394 of record RAZD01000016.1, read on the forward strand.
AGGGGCCGCTGCTCCAGATAGAAAAAAGCGGCACTCTGGCAACCGGAAATGACCAGTATCTCTTTGCGCCGAAGGACGCGGTAGAGATACTCAACGACCAGGGCGGCGATTCCCTCTGCGTGGAGAAAGGCGGCGTATCTCCTACCCTCCGCAGCCAGACCCACGGAAATCTGCCAATCACCGCATACGCCATCCAAGGCTCCATGATTGGCAGGGCGGACGGGAACGGACCGCAGGGTGACGGAATCAACGAGAATGTGTCCTTTACCCTCAACACCATCGACCGCCACGCTGTCTGCATGGCGACCGGTCAGACCAACGCTGAAATCATGACAGAGAAGTCCCCCACGCTGGTGGCAGGGCATGAGCAGCCCATCGTGACCCACCCGCAGATTGCCGGGACGCTCTGTGCCTCCGGCGCGGGGCTTTCCCGCCCTGCCGGACAGGGGAACGAGCTGGACTTCTGCGTGATGAGCGCAGGCTTCAAGCACAAGGCCGGCTGCCAGTCCGGGAGCATCGGTTTCCAGGAAGAAACTGCCCCCACCCTTCTGGCGGGCCAGCAAAGCGCCGTGATGAAAGCCTGTTTGATTGGCGGCGCGGCTGTGATGGAGGGCCAGACCGCCGCCGTTGACTGCCGCAACCTCCGGGAAACCGATGAGGTCAGCGGCACGCTGCTGGCAAAAGCGGCCTCCGGCGGCTACTCGCTGAATTACCAGAATCCCGTCCGCACCGGGCTTTGCGTGAGAAGGCTCACCCCCACCGAGGCGGAGCGTTTGCAGGGCTACCCGGACGGGTGGACGGAGGCCGGCGCAGATGGCAGCCCCATCAGTGACACAAAGCGTTACCAGATGTTAGGCAATTCTATCGCTGTCCCCTGTGTTGCGTATATTATGCAGGGCATTACAGACGCCGTTAATCAGGCGTGTGAAAAAGGAGGGAAAAAGCTATGAGCCATCAAAAATTATTGTTAGTGGAACAGGAAACCATCCTCCTCTACAACCAGGCGGAGCCTGCCGCCCAGGTCTATACCCATGACCCAAAGCTGATGAAAAAACTGGACCGCCTTGCCGGTAAACACCCGGAGCAGATCATCAAAAAGGACGCCCACAACTTCATTGTCCCCAAACGCTGCGTATCGGTCCGGGAGCCGTACAGCGAAAAGCGGCGCAAAGCCGCCAGTGAACGCGCCAGGGCCGCAGGCTATAAGCCGCCGTTGAAATCCTCCTCCGGTCAATAAGCATGGGCGGGAATGTCTTTGAAACGGTAAAGCAGTCCATCACCACCAGAGAAGCGGCGGAACACTATGGAATCGAGGTAAAGCGGAACGGCATGGCCTGCTGTCCTTTCCACGATGACAGGACGCCCAGCCTGAAATTGGACCGCCGCTTTCACTGTTTCGGCTGCGGGGCGGACGGAGATGTGATCGACTTTGCCGCCAGACTGTATAACCTCTCCCCCAAAGAGGCGGCGGAAAAACTGGCCCAGGATTTTGGCCTGCTCTATGACAGTCAGGCGCCCCCGAAGAAAACCTATGTCCGTCAAAAGTCCGAAGCGCAGAAGTTCCGGGAATCAAAACAGCGGTGTTTCCGCGCTCTGGCAGACTACGCCCATCTGCTGCGGGGCTGGGAAACAGACCTTGCGCCCCTGACCCCGGAGGATGAGCCGCACCCCCTTTTTGTGGAGGCGCTGCACCAAAAGGACTATGTGGAGTACCTTCTGGACTTTCTGATGGAGGATGGCATCGAGGAACAAAAAACATGGATTGCAACACACATAACAAAAATCATGGATTTGGAAAGGAGAAACAAGGAAATGGCAGAGAAACCTACCAACCGGGAGCGATTGCGGGAAATCACCGAGGGCATTGAGCAGAACATCAAGGAACTGTTTGAGAGCGAAAAGTATATGCGCTATCTGTCGGTGATGTCCCGGTTCCACCGCTACTCGGTCAATAATACCATGCTGATCTATATGCAAAAGCCGGACGCGACCCTTGTGGCTGGCTATAACAAGTGGAAGAACCAGTTTGAGCGCCATGTGAAGAAAGGTGAGCGCGGCATCACCATCATCGCGCCCACACCGTATAAAAAGAAAATCGAGGAGCAGAAGCTGGACCCGGACACCCACGCGCCAATGCTGGACGCAAACGGCAGGGTGGTCATGGAGGAAAAAGAGGTGGAAATCCCGCTGTTCCGTCCGGTCAAGGTCTTTGATGTGAGCCAGACGGACGGAAAGCCCCTGCCCTCCCTGGCGGCGGACCTGTTCGGGAATGTCCGGCACTTTGAGGCGTTTATGGAGGCGCTGAAACGCTCCGCCCCGGTTCCCCTTGCGTTTGAGGAAATGGACGCGGATACGGACGGATATTTTTCTTCCAGCCAGCAGCGCATCGCCATCCGCCAGGGCATGAGCGAGGTGCAGACGGTTTCCGCCGCTGTCCATGAGATCGCCCACAGCAAGCTGCACAACTTCGATGTGCCGGACAACCCGGATGCGCCCTTGTATCAGGAAGTGGAGCTGTTTGGACAGCCAGCCCTGTTCTCCAATGAGCGGATTGCCGCAGACGATCTGCCGGACGGACTGTTTTGTTATGACCTGCGCGGTTCCGACGATGACCCCGGCGCTCCGGTTGCGGTAGAGGAACGGGTTATCGTCAACCATGCTGGTTCCGTCATAACCGCAAAGCCGCTGGAACTGCCGGAGGAAGGGCATCTCCCGCTGACCGATGAATCCGGCCTGGACTTTAACGGCGGCGAAAAGACTGCACAGCGGTTTTTGCAGGACCATAAAAAGGACCGGCGCACCGAGGAAGTGGAGGCCGAGAGCATCTCTTACGCAGTCTGCCAGTATTATGGGATTCAGACCGGCGAGAACAGCTTTGGGTACATTGCGAACTGGAGCCAGGGCAAGGAGCTGAAGGAACTGCGGACCAGCCTGGAAACCATCAACAAGACCGCCGGTACTCTGATTGCCGATATTGACCGCCATTTTCAGGAGGTCTGCAAGGAGCGCGGCATTGATCTGGAATCCGGGCCGGAGCAGGACGCCGGAAAAGAAACCATACAGACGGAAAGCCCGCAGGCCGATACGGAGAATCCAGAGGTTTCCCCTGAACCGGAATCCTCCTGGAAAATCCCCACCGAACTGCCGGAGCAGGACCCCTCCATGTTCCGCTATTACATTACCCAGGAATCGCTGGATGTGGGAACCTATCCTTTGATGGACGGGAAAACCATCACTGAACTTGCCGCGCCGGTAAAGGTGGAACAGGATTCCATCACTGCCTTTGGCTGTATCGACTATCCCCAGCCGCTGACCGCCGAGCAGGAACGGGAATACGCCCTTTTGCCCGCCAGCCAAAACCCGCAGGCGCTGGATTCCATCGGCCATGCCGCAGAAGCCGCCCAGCTGCCCGACGCGCCGGAGCAGACGCTGGATGAATACCCGATGCCGGACCCTTTGCTGCGGGAGGACGATCTGAAAAACTGCGGCTATCAGGACGGGGATTTGCTGCCCCTCTCCAAAGAGCGGGCGCTGGAACTGTTTGAGCAGGATTTGACGGTGTACGCGGTGGTGGACGGAGGCGGTGCGGAAATGCTCTTTGACCGGGAGGAATTTGAATCCCAGCTTCCCGGTACGGTGTTTGCCCTTTCCCGCGAGGAATGGGAGGAAAGCCCAGCCTTTGACGCACTGGTGCAGGACCGGCAGAACCGCCAGCAGGAACGGGAGCAGGCGTTTCTCTCCCATGAGGGGGACTGCTTTGCCATTTATCAGATAAAGGACGATGACAGCCTGCGGGAGATCCGCTTTGAGGGGCTGGACTGGCTCAAATCCATCGGGCGCGAGGTGGAGCGTGAGAATTACAACCTGATCTACACCGCGCCCCTTTCCGGCAAAGATACGCCGGAAGTTGTGGCGGAGCAGCTGTTCTACCGCTTCAACAACGAACACCCCAGGGACTATCACAGCCCCTCCATGAGCGTCAGCGACATTGTTGCCATCCGCAGGGACGGCGCGTTATCCTGTCATTACTGCGACAGCTTTGGCTTTCAGCAGATCACCGGTTTTCTTGACGCGAACCCGCTGAAAAATGCGGAAATGTCTATGGAGGACGATTACGGCATGATTGACGGGATCATCAACAACGGCCCCAAGGAGCCGACCGTAGCCCAGCTGGAACAGCAGGACAGAAGCGGCCAGCCGATCTCCCTGATGGATTTGGCGGATGCGGTCCACCGGGAGGAACAAGACAAGCGGAAATCGGTGGTGGAACAGCTCCACCAGCAGCCGAAGCAGGAAAGCAAAAAGACAGCGCCGAAAAAGAGCGCGGAAAGGGAGCTTTGATATGGGACACTTTACCTTTGAAGAAATGAATCTGATGTGTATTTACAACACCGGAACCCGCGCCGGACTGATGGAGAGCCTGACCGAGATGCGCGGCTATCTCTCGCCGGAGGAAACGGAGCTGATGGAGCTGACCGACAGCGCCCTTCATAAGCTGCGCGCCGTGACGGACGCGGAGTTTGACAGTCTGGAACTGTACCCGGACTTTGACGAATAGGAACCAACAGACCGGAGGGGCTGGCGCTGTGTCGCCCCTTCCTTTTATCCAAAACCCGAAAGGAGGGCCGAAAACAATGGCAACCAAAGCGCAGATGTACGCACAGATGGCCGACCATGCGGCGGTGCAGCTTACTTCCAGCTGGAATGAGTGGATGCGGTTTCTCGACACAGCCTCCAGGCTTTACAAATACCCCTTCCACGACCAGCTGATGATCTACGCCCAGCGCCCGGACGCTACCGCCTGTGCGGAGTATGACCTGTGGAATGACAAGATGGGCCGCTATGTCCGGCGCGGCTCCAAGGGCATCGCCCTGGTGGACGATTCCGGGGACCGGACCCGGCTGCGGTATGTCTTTGACATCTCCGACACCGGAACCCGCCCGCACTCCCGCACTCCCTGGCTCTGGAAGATGGAGGAACGGCATATAGATTCCATCTCCGCCATGCTGGAAAACCGGTATGGGGTGGGCGGCGATGATTTAGGCGGGCAGCTGACCGAGATCGCCCGCAGGCTGGCCGGGGAATACTGGGCGGACAACGGGCGGGACTTCCTTTACATCGTTGACGATTCCTTTTTGGAGGAGTACGATGAACTTAACATCGAAGTCCAATTCAAAGCCGCCGCCACCGTCAGCATCGCCTATTCCCTGATGTCCCGCTGCGGGCTGGCCCCGGAGCAGTATTTCACCCACGAGGATTTCATGCCGGTTTTCGATTTCAACACACCGGCCACCGTTGGGGCGCTGGGAACGGCGGTCAGCCAGATCAACCAGCAGGTGCTGCGGCAGATCGGCGTCACCATCTTAAATGCGGAGCGGCAGGCCGCTCAGGAAAGGAGAACAGAACATGAAGAACAATCTGACTTACAGCCGGAACGGGGACTATCTGATTCCCGACCTGCAACTGACAGAACAGTCCGAAACGCCCCTGGGCAAGTACGGCAGGATGCGGAAAACCTACTTGAAGGAACACCGGCCCATCCTTTACAACCGTCTGCTGATGAGCGAGAAGCTGTACCCGCACCTGTTGGAGATCGACCGGACCGCGAACAGCCGATTGGAGCAGCTGATGCCCAAACTGGCGCAGGCGGCGGGCGTGACCGAGGAACTGAAAGCCCGCGACATGATGCAGTGGGTGGGCCTGATGAACAACTGCAAGGCCCAGGCGGAGGAGATTCTGCTGGCGGAACTTATCAACAGCTGACCTTAAACCTGTTTCTTTCCGAAGCAGAACAGATTCAGAATATTGATGAAGCAGAGAATGTGAAAGCATCCTCTGCTTTTTCTTTTGCCCAAAAGGACATCGACCATACAGAACCGCCCCAGCCCGCGCTGGAAGAATTGCTGGAACAGTACAAGCCGGTTGTGACCGCCGCCATCATGGAGGATACGGCATACCGCAACGCCTGCGGTCATACTGACCATGAAAACGCTGTGATTGAGGGCAATGCCGCTGTGCGCCGCGCGGTTTTGGATTCCGGCGATATACAGCTTATCAAACAGTATTCGGATGTACCGGATTTCCGCCACCGTCTGCACCAGGAGGTGGTTGACGAAACCTATCCCCAGCTCCATGAGCTTCTGCGTCCGCTTTCCCAAGATGATATTGACGAAGCCCTCCGCGCATGGAACGGGGATATGGACAGCAAACGAGCCGTAGTCCGCTACATGGAGAACCATGCCAGGGACAAAGACACCGCCGCATGGCTGTCCCAGGAGTACGGCGGTCCTGAAAATAAAAACCTGTTCGTTGTCCGAGCCGGAAGCCCTGAAACAACCGAACTTCCCTGGTCCAAGGTACAGCGCCGGATCGCCCAGCTTATCAAAGAGGATCGCTTTTTTACAGAGGCAGAACGGGACAATCTGGACGATATAGACCCTATCGCAATCCGGGAAAATCTGGCCCAGCGCGGCATTGTAAACGGGCAGGTAGTGGAACCGGAAAAGCTGGACAATGACCCCTTTATCCAGCAGGTGATGGCTGATGTGGAGCAGATTGCCGCCGAAGAAGCAGTACCGCGCTTTTCCGTTGTTATGACCAGCGATGCGTTTCCCGACCCGGAAGATGCGTTTGCTGTCTGGGATAATCAGACCAATGATTACTATACCGCCTCCGATGGAACGGTACGGACATTTTCAAGGGAAGAAGCTGCGGAGCAATTCCTGGCCGGGCTGGAACCACAGGAGGTAAATGCGAACCGGCAGGAAGAACCGGCACAGGAAACAGCTGGAGCCACCCCCGCTGCGGACGAACCGGGAACACTTCCCCGCAACCCGCTGGCATCGGCTTATGGAGTAGGGGATTTTGTTTTTCTGGAAGATACTGAGTACCGCATCACAGATTTACAGCGGGGCTATGTCCAGCTGAATGACCCCGCGCTGGCTTACCCCATTTACCGGACGGAAAGCAAAGAACAGTTTGAACGCGCCATCCGGCAGGACCCGCGCAACAGCGCCATCACCGACTATCTCTCCGCCGATCTGGACCAGTTTTCCCCGGATTTGCGGGAAGTCCTGACCGGGGAGGGCGGTTTGCTGGATGCAGGGGTAAAGGAAGATATAGCGGCGCTGCTCCGAAGCGGCGCGGGAAACCCGGCTATCGCCCAGCATCTTTCTCAGCGGTTTGCAGGTACAGTGGAAACCATGCAGCTGGAAACCGGAGATACGGCGGATTACCGAACCTCCGCAAACGGCATGGAAGTAGAGATTCTGCGGGAAGATGAAACGGTACTGGCAGCGATGTATGAAAGCTGGGAGCCGCTTGCCGCTGCCTTGCGCGCCCTCTACCAGCAGGAACTGGACGGATTCTCCCACGAACCGGCACAGCCAGAAGAACAGCTGGCAGAGGAACAGCCGGATTTTGGGAATCCCCCTGCGCCAGAGCCGGGGTCGCAGATCACCATTACCCCCGTCACCCGTTATCCGGGCGAACAGAACCATCTGCCCTATGATGTGGAGATTCATACCCTTCACATAGGGGAACCGGAACCCACCCCTCCCCAGCCGACTGCCGGGAACTTCCGTATCACCGACATTCATCTGGGCGAAGGAGGACCGAAAGCAAAGTTTCGGGCCAACATGGACGCAATCAATCTCCTGAAAGAATTGGAGTTTGAAAACCGGCAGGCCACACCGGAAGAACAGGAAACCCTTTCCCGGTATGTCGGCTGGGGCGGTCTGTCAGACGCTTTTGACGAGAGCAAGCCCGCCTGGGCCAAGGAGTTTGCGGAACTCTACGCCACGCTGTCCCCGGAGGAATATGAAGCCGCCAAAGGGACCACCTTAAACGCCCATTACACCAGCCCTACCGTTATCCAGGCCATTTATGAAGCGGTGGGTAAAATGGGATTCCAGACCGGCAACATCCTGGAACCCTCCTGCGGTGTGGGCAACTTCTTTGGTATGCTTCCTGACAACATGGCGGGCAGCCGCCTCTATGGTGTGGAACTGGATTCCATCACCGGGCGCATCGCAAAACAGCTCTATCCAAAAGCAGACATCACCATCGCGGGCTTTCAAACCACTGACCGGCGGGATTTCTATGATATAGCCGTAGGAAATGTACCGTTTGGCCAGTATTCCGTCAATGACCGGGCCTATAACAAGCTGAACTTCAACATCCACAATTACTTTTTTGCAAAATCGCTGGACCAGGTGCGTCCGGGCGGCGTCGTGGCCTTCGTCACCAGCCGCTACACGATGGATTCCAAGGATTCTACGGTGCGCCGGTATCTGGCACAGCGGGCGGAGCTGTTGGGCGCGATCCGTCTGCCCAACAATGCGTTTAAGGCCAATGCCGGGACAGAGGTGGTATCCGACATCATTTTCCTGCAAAAACGTGACCGCCCGATTGACATTGCCCCGGACTGGACGCAGACCGGACAGACCGAAGATGATTTTACCATCAACCGCTATTTCCTGGACCACCCGGAGATGGTGCTGGGCAGGCAGGAGCCGGAAAGCACCGCTCATGGCATGGATTACACCGTAAATCCCATTGAGGGATTGGAACTTTCCGACCAACTGCACGACGCCATAAAATATATTCGCGGGACCTACCAGGAGGCCGAACTACCGGAGCTGGGCGAGGGGGAAGAAATTGATACTTCTATCCCCGCTGACCCTGATGTAAAAAACTATTCCTACACCGTTGTGGACGGTGCGGTGTACTATCGGGAAAACAGCCGCATGGTGCGCCCCGACTTAAACGCCACCGCCGAGGCCCGTATCAAGGGTCTGGTGGAACTGCGGGACTGTGTGCAGAAGCTCATCGGCCAGCAGATGGACAGCTTTGTTTCGGATACGGCAATCCGTGAAACACAGGCCGAATTGAACCGGCTCTATGACGCATTTTCCGCAAAGTACGGGCTTATCAATGACCGGGGCAACCGGCTGGCCTTTGCCGATGATTCCAGCTATTATCTGCTCTGTGCGCTGGAAGTCATTGACGATGAGGGACAGCTGAAGCAAAAGGCAGATATGTTCACCAAGCGCACCATCAAGCCCCATCAGGCCGTTACTGCGGTGGACACCGCCAGTGAAGCCCTGGCTGTTTCCATCGCGGAAAAGGCGGAGGTGGATATGGCGTATATGGCCGAACTGAGCGGCAAAACCCAGGAGGAATTGGCGCAGGAGCTGCGGGGCGTGATCTTCCGTCTGCCCGGACCACTGGCGGAGGGGGAATCACCCCATTATGTGACAGCGGATGAATACCTCTCCGGCAACGTGCGCCGGAAACTGCGGCAGGCACAGCGGGCGGCAGACAAAGACCCCGCCTTTTCTGTCAATGTGGAGGCGCTGACCGCCGCCCAGCCAAAGGATTTGGACGCATCGGAAATCGAGGTGCGCCTGGGGGCTACCTGGATTGACAAAGACTATATCCAGCAATTCATGTACGAAACCTTCCACACCCCGTACTATCTGCAAGGAAAGATTGAGGTCAAGTATGTCCCCTACACCGCCGAGTGGCAGATCACCAGCAAAAACGCCGTTGGGTACGGCGATGTAGCCGCCAACACCACCTACGGAACCGACCGGGCCAACGCCTACAAGATTCTGGAGGACAGCTTAAACCTGCGGGATGTCCGCATCTATGACACCGTTGAGGACGCCGAGGGGCGGGAGCGCCGGGTACTCAACGCCAAAGAAACCACCCTTGCCGCCCAGAAGCAGATGGCGATCCGGGAAGCCTTCCGGGACTGGATTTGGAAGGACCCACAGCGGCGGCAGACGCTGGTGCGCCAGTACAACGAGGAAATGAACAGCATCCGCCCCCGCGAGTATGACGGGCAGCATATCCGGTTTGCGGGCATGAACCCGGAAATTACGTTACGGGAACACCAGAAAAACGCCATCGCCCATGTGCTGTACGGCGGGAACACCCTGCTGGCCCATGAGGTGGGCGCGGGCAAGACCTTTGAAATGGTAGCCGCCGCGATGGAATCCAAGCGGCTGGGCCTGTGCCAGAAATCCCTCTTTGTGGTGCCGAACCACCTGACCGAGCAGTGGGCCTCCGAGTTTTTACGGCTCTACCCTTCCGCGAATATCCTTGTCACCACCAAAAAGGATTTTGAAAGCCACAACCGCAAGAAATTCTGCGCCCGTATCGCCACCGGGGACTATGACGCGGTGATTATCGGACACTCCCAGTTTGAGCGTATTCCCATCAGCCGGGAACGGCAGGAGCGCCTGCTGCGGGAGCAGATCAATGAGATTACCGACGGGATTGCCGAGGTGGAGGCCAGCGGCGGGGAACGCTTTACCGTCAAGCAGCTGGAACGCACCAAAAAATCGTTGGAGGCAAGGCTGGAAAAATTGCAGGCCGAGGGCCGCAAGGACGATGTGATTACCTTTGAGCAGCTGGGCGTGGACCGGCTGTTTGTGGACGAGAGCCACAATTATAAGAACCTCTTTTTATACACCAAAATGCGGAATGTGGCGGGACTTTCCACCACAGATGCGCAGAAATCCTCCGATATGTTTGCCAAATGCCGCTACATGGACGAGATCACCGGCAGCCGGGGCGTTGTGTTCGCCACCGGAACGCCGGTCAGCAACAGTATGACCGAACTTTATACCATCCAACGCTACCTCCAGTATGAGCGGCTCCAGGAATTGAACATGACCCATTTCGACTGCTGGGCCAGCCGGTTCGGGGAAACGGTGACAGCCCTGGAACTGGCCCCGGAGGGGACCGGCTACCGGGCGCGGACAAGATTTTCCAAGTTTTTTAATCTGCCGGAGCTGATGAACCTGTTCAAAGAGGTGGCGGACATCAAGACCGCCGACCAGCTGGACCTGCCCACCCCGGAGGTGGAATACCACAACATCGTGGCAAAGCCCACCGGACACCAGCAGGATATGGTGAAGGCCCTCTCCGAGCGCGCCGCCAAAGTCCATTCGGGGACCGTTGACCCATCAACCGACAATATGCTGAAAATCACCTCGGATGGCCGAAAGCTGGGGCTGGACCAGCGCATCATCAACCCCATGCTGCCGGACGAACCCGGTACAAAAGTCAACCAGTGCGTGGACAATATCCTGCAAATCTGGCGGGACGGACAGCCGGAAAAGCTGACCCAGCTGGTGTTTTGCGATATTTCCACACCCCAGGCGGCTGGCTCCAAAAAGGTGGCCAAGACGCTGGATAACCCGATACTTCACGCTCTGGAACAGGCAGTTCCAGAGCCGGAGAAACCGCTGGCCTTTACGGTCTATGAGGACATCCGGCAGAAACTCATCGCACAGGGTATGCCCGCCAGCCAGATCGCTTTTATCCATGAAGCCAATACCGAAGTCCGCAAAAAGGAGCTGTTCTCCAAAGTCCGCTCCGGCCAGGTGCGCGTCCTGTTAGGCTCCACCCAGAAGATGGGGGCCGGGACCAACGTGCAGGATTTGCTGGTGGCCCTTCACGATCTGGACTGCCCCTGGAGGCCCGGAGATCTGGCCCAGCGAAAAGGGCGGATCGAGCGTCAGGGCAACCAGAACCCGCTGGTCCATGTTTACCGCTATGTGACCGAGGGGACCTTCGACGCATACCTCTGGCAGACGGTGGAGAACAAGCAGAAATTCATCTCCCAGATCATGACCTCAAAATCACCGGTCCGCAGCTGTGACGATGTGGACGAAACCGCCCTGTCCTTTGCGGAGATCAAGGCCCTGTGTGCCGGGGACCCCCGCATCAAGGAGCGTATGGACCTGGATGTGGAGGTATCCCGCTTAAAGCTGATGAAGGCCGACCACCAGAGCAAGCAGTACCGGCTGGAAGATCAGCTGTTAAAGCACTTCCCGGAGGAGATTGAAAAACACAAAGGCTTTATCCAGGGCCTGGAAACAGATATGGAAACCCTGGCGGCACACCCACACCCAACAGACGGATTTACCGGCATGGAAGTCCGGGGCGATACGCTCACCGACAAAGAGAACGCCGGAGCCGCCCTTTTGGACGCCTGCAAGGAGGTTAAAGGCTCCGAGCCGGTGCAGGTCGGCAGCTACCGGGGATTTGCTATGTTTGTAACCTTTGACGCTTTTCAGAAGGAATATATGCTCCAACTGAAAGGCCGCATGACCCACCGTACCGCCCTGGGCGCGGACCCGCGCGGCAACCTGACCCGGATTGACAACGCGCTTTCCCAGATGCCCCAGCGGTTGGAAAGCGTCAAAGTCCAGCTGGATAACCTTTACCAGCAGCAGGCCGCCGCGAAGGAGGAAGTGGGCAAAGCCTTCCCCTATGAGGAGGAATTGCGGGTCAAGAACGCCCGTCTGGTGGAGCTGGATATGGAGCTGAACATGGACAGCAAGGGGCAGTCCCGTCCAGAAGCGGCGATTGCCAAGCGCGAAAGGCCCTCGGTGCTGGAAGGGCTGAAACGCCCCATCCCGCCCCGCAGCATGGAAAAGAAACCCAAACAACAGGAACAGGAGGCAAGATAATATGAACAGCAACGAAAAGAATACGGCCCTTTATGAGAAGATGGCCGCTGAACAGGATACCTTCCGGGATTGGCTGAAAAGCCAGTCCCCGGAGGAGGTCCTAAACCATGCCTATGAGTACACCGTCCGGGAGGACATTGTGATGGCGATGGAGGAACTGGAACTCTCCGATGCACAGGCCCAGGCGCTTCTGGATTCCCCCTCGCCGCTGGCCGATGTGTACCGCCATTTTGAAAAGCTGGAAACCGGCTATATGGATGTGATCCGGGAGAGCATTGAGGAACGGGCCAATGAGATGCACAGGGCCAAAGAAGAACAGAGGGCCGCCCCGGTCTATCCCCACTCCGCCGCCTATGCGTCCGAGCATGGGGAGATGGCGCAGTACCGCGCCTCCCTGCAAGCCAGTCTTGCCTGCAAAGAAGCCATTGAGCAGGCCATTAACGCCCACTATGGGGATAACCGTCTGAATACCGAGGCCGCTGTCAAAGAAGTGCTGGAACAGTTCGGGCCGGAGCGTGTGCAGTACATCCTTGCCAATACGGTGCTGAAAAAGGAGCATGACGGGCGTATCTCCCGCGACAACAAAGCCTGGGCGAAAACAATCCCCATGCCGGAGGATGGCGGCGATCCCCGCCACAGCTATGTCCTGGTGGTGGATAAGGTCAACCCCGGCCTGACCGACCTGTTTTTGAAACAGGCGCGGAAAGCCATTCAAGCCCCGGAGAAAGGCTCCGTCTTGGAGAAGCTCAAACAGGAGCCGCCGGAACGCAGACCCGCCGCCCCTAAGAAACGGGAACCGGAACGATGAGCGCGGCAAAGCGGAAACGGGAGGTCCAGGTGAATTTCCGGGTTTCCCCGGAGGAGCTGGCTCTGATTGAGCAGAAAATGTCACAGCTTGGGACAGTCAACCGGGAAGCCTATCTGCGGAAAATGGCGCTGGACGGTTATGTGGTAAAGCTGGATTTGCCGGAGCTGAAGGAGCTGGTATCCCTGATGCGCTATTCCAGCAACAACTTAAACCAGCTGACCCGTAAAGTGCATGAAATAGGGCGGGTTTATGACGCTGATTTGGAGGATATATCCCAGCGGCAGGAACAGCTTTGGGAGGGTGTGCAGAAGATACTGGCCCAGCTTTCCAAGCTCTCCTGACCGGATAGTTTGCTCCATCTGCGGAGGGAGGAACGGCGTTCTTCGCCGCGCCTTCCTCCGCTTTTTCCTTTTTGACGCTATTTACTTTCGTGCTACAATCGTGTATAATGGTAGCACGAAAGGAAGTGAGAGCATGACACAGTTTGAACAGCTGGACACGATTTTAGAGGGACGGCGCGGTATGCTCCAAACGTCGGAGGCGGTGAAACGGGGGATTCCAAAATCCGTTTTTTACAACTATGTGAAGGAAAAAGAATTGGAACAGGCGGCACATGGGGTTTATGTATCGCCGGATGCCTGGGTTGATGGGATGTACCTGCTCCATTTACGATGCAGCCAGGGGATTTTTTCTCATGAAACGGCGCTGTTTTTCCATGATCTGACCGACCGGGAGCCTTCCCCCTATTCCATTACCGTCAGACGGGGATACAGCACGACCAGATTGAAAGCGGACGGGATTTTGGTCTACACCATAAAACCGGAGCTGCATGACGTCGGAAAGAGTACGGCTCAAACCCCTTTCGGGCATACGGTTCCGGCTTATGATATGGAGCGGACCATCTGCGACCTGCTTCGCTGCCGGAGCAGCATTGAGATGCAGACATTTCAAGGGGCGCTCAAAATGTACGCCCGCAGGAAAGAGAAAAACCTGCGGAGGCTGATGCAGTATGCAGGGCTGTTCCGGGTTGATAAAATTTTGCGGCAGTATTTGGAGGTGCTATTATGATAAAGACAGCAAGGCAGCTGAAAGATTTGATCCGCAATCTCGCAAAGGAGAAATCGGCGGACGCACAGATTTTGATGCGGAACTATATGATGGAGCGTTTCCTGGAACGTATTTCCCTTTCTGAATATCGGGATAACTTTATTTTGAAAGGCGGGATGCTGGTTGCCGCAATGGTAGGGTTGGATGCCCGGTCTACAATGGATTTAGACGCAACCGTCAGAGGGGCCAGCGTGAATGTGGAGGACATTGAAAATCTGATGTCCTCCATCATAGCAGTCCCCATTGAGGACGGAGTGGAGTTCCAGGTGAAAAGCATTTCGGAAATCATGGACGAGGCCGAGTATCCGGGGATTCGGGTCAGCATGGCCACTGTTTTTGACGGAGTGGTGACGCCGCTGAAAATTGATATTTCTACCGGGGATGTGATTACGCCAAGGGCAGTCCGGTACAGCTTCCGGCTTATGCTGGAGGAACGCTCCATTGATATTTGGGCGTACAATCTGGAAACCGTACTTGCGGAAAAGCTGGAAACAATGATTGCCCGGACCATAACAAACACCCGCATGAGGGATTTTTATGACCTCTACATTTTGGAACAGCTTCACGGAAAAACGCTGGATTCCGATATTCTCCGCCACGCGCTCCTTGCTACTGCCCGCAAGCGTGGGACGGAGGGGCATTTGAAAGAGGCGAAGGAAGTGTTTTCCGAAGTAGAAAACAGCCATGCGATGCAGGCGCTTTGGTCCGCTTATCGCAAGAAATTTTCCTATGCGGCTGATCTGGAATGGAACACCGTTATGGGTGCGGTCCACCGTTTGTATGCTCTGACAGAGGACGGTGAGGCGGAATGAAAAAGCGCGGGCATTACTGTAAAATCTGCGGCGAGTGTAAATCAAATGAAAAGTTTTCGAGTAAAATATCTGAAACAATAATGAGGTAAGTTAATGGGGGATGTTAGTGGGGTAAGTTAATGGGGGATGTTTCCCATCAGTTATGAGGGCGTTCTATCCGGCTTATGAAAATGCCAGACACCGTCTGTTAAATTGGCGTGGTCACATTATTTCAAGTTTTTTACAATCTCTGATGAGAGAAAGCGCAGCTTTTATGAAAAAGACAGCAAGATTTTTGGGGCATTTGTTTTTTTGTGATTGCGTGGTATAATGTCCATAGGCAAGGAGGGAGCAAAATTGAATCACGATTTGCAAATCAATCAAAATGCGGAACAGACCTATCATTCTATCCGCAATTCGATTGTTTCCGCGCAACACCGTTTAAGCGCGGCGGTAAATTCCACAATGGTAATCACCTACTGGGAAATAGGAGAACAAATCTATAAAGCGTGTGGAGAAAATGACCGGGCCGAGTATGGAAAAAAACTTCTGGATTATTTATCTGAACAGCTGACTGTTGAGTTTGGAAAGGGTTTTACCGTCCGTAATCTTCGGGCAATGCGCCAGTTTTATTGCTTGTTTCCGATTCGGCACACACTGTGTGCCGAATTGAGCTGGTCCCATTATCGGCTTTTAATGCGTGTCCAGGATGAACAGGCAAGGACTTTTTATGCAGAAGAATGTGCAAAATCTGCGTGGAGTGTCCGGCAACTGGAACGGCAGATCAACACCATGTACTACCAACGCATTTTAGCGAGTCAGGATAAATCACTTGTAGCAAAAGAAATCCAGTCTACCGAGCCAAAACCGGAATATGAAAAAATTATCAAGGACCCCTATGTGATGGAGTTTTTGCAGATTCAGCCGGACACCCATGTGTATGAGGGCGAATTGGAGCAAGCCCTGATCGACCACCTTCAGCACTTTCTTTTAGAGCTTGGACGCGGTTTTTCATTTGTGGCGCGCCAAAAGCGGTTTACACTGGATGGACAGGACTTTTTCATCGACCTGATTTTTTATAACTATATTCTGAAATGCTTTGTCCTCATAGATTTGAAAATGGGCAAGCTGACCCATCAGGATTTAGGACAAATGCAAATGTATGTGAATTATTATACCCGTGAAATGATGAATGAGGGGGATTCACAGCCGATTGGTATTGTTCTTTGTGCGGACAAAGGAGATTCCATTGTAAAATACACGCTGCCGGAAGATAATCATCAAATATTTGCGTCTAAGTATTTTACTTATTTGCCATCAGAAGAAGAATTGAAACGGGAGCTGAACCTGGACAGCTTTTATAAGCTGGAAGAATAATATGGGAGCCAGTAATAAAGTCTGCCCCGGCTGCGGCAGAAAAATGAAACAGCAGTTTATCGGCTTGCAGCATTGTAAATGCAGCATGAGCTGGAAAAAGGACATCGGATTTTTTGAGCGCACCAGCGATATGGTTTTTGCGTTAGAACGCCGGACCATTGGAAAAAAGGTCAAACAAATTCCGGTAATTCGATATAAAAATGGTGAATAAAAAGAAACAAGCGGTCTGCGTATGCAGGCCGTTTTGTTATGAAGGGAGGATTCCATCATGGCAACCACACGCATCATGCCGCTGCACATCGGCAAGGGTCGCACCGAAAGTCAGGCTGTCAGCGATATTATCGACTATGTATCTAACCCGCAAAAGACAGACAACGGCAGGCTCGTCACCGGCTTTGCGTGTGACAGCCGGGTAGCCGACGCCGAGTTTCTCCTGGCGAAACGGGAGTACATTTCTGCTACCGGACGGGTACGCGGCGCGGACGATGTGCTGGCCTACCATGTCCGGCAGTCCTTTGTCCCCGGCGAGATTACCCCGGAAGAAGCCAACCGGCTGGGCGTGGAGTTTGCCAAACGGTTCACCAAGGGCAACCACGCCTTTGTGGTCTGCACCCATATCGACAAATCCCATATCCATAATCACATCATCTGGAACGCGGTCAATGTGAACTGTGACCGGAAATTCCGAAACTTTTGGGGCAGCACCCGCGCGGTCCGGCGGCTGAATGATACCATCTGTGTTGAGAACGGCTATTCCATTGTAGAGAACCCAAAACCGCATGGAAAAAGCTATAACAAGTGGCTGGGGGACCGGGCAAAGCCCTCCCACCGGGAGCAGCTCCGTATGATGATTGACCAGGCATTGGAACAGAAACCGGCAGACTTTGACGGCCTGTTAAAGCTGCTTGCGGAAATGGGCTGTGAAGTGTCGCGCCGGGGACAGGCAATCCGGCTCAAAGCCCCCGGCTGGAAGAATGTTGCCCGCATGGATGGAAAGCTGGGAAAAGGATACAGTGAAGATGAAATACGGGCGGTACTGGCTGGGAAAAAAGAGCATACCCCAAGGAAGAAAGCGGCTGTTCAATCAGAGCCGCCCAAGGTCAATCTTCTGGTGGATATTCAGGCAAAATTGCAGGCCGGAAAAGGCGCTGGCTACGCGCGCTGGGCAAAGGTATTCAATCTGAAACAGATGGCGCAGACAATGAACTATCTCACCGAGCATGGCCTGCTGGAATACGCAGTCTTGGAAGAAAAAGCGGCTGCTGCTACCACCCGCCACAATGAGCTGTCGGCACAGATCAAGGCGGCGGAAACCCGCATGGCAGAGATAGCCGTACTGCGGACCCACATCATCAATTATGTGAAAACCCGCGAGGTCTATGCGGCCTACCGCAAGGCGGGATATTCCAAGAAATTTTTAGCGGAACATGAAGCGGATATTTTGCTCCACAAGGCGGCAAAGCAGGCATTTGACGATTTGGGTATCAAGAAGCTGCCCACCGTCAAGAGCTTGCAGGCCGAGTACGCAACATTGTTGGAAGAAAAGAAAAAAGACTATGCCGAGTACCGGCGATCCCGCGAGGAAATGCGGGAACTGCTGGCCGCAAAAGCCAACGTGGACCGGCTGATGGGATACGGGGAGGAACGCCAGAATGACCGGGAAAAGGAACAGGGGCAGGACCGCTGACGCGCCCGTTTTTTCGTATTTTCTCACCGCCGCAGGCAGGTGAAAAGCGTTCCGCAGGAACGCGCAGCCACAGAATGAAATTCTGTGTTCAAAAGGGGCTTGGGGAATCCCCAACAAGCAGCGCCAGGAGCCGGATGGCTATCCTGGGGCATTGCTTGCCACGTTGTCCCGCACTCTGGGACAACCCACGCACTTCGGAGGCTTGGGGTATCTGTCAAGGCTTGTTTTGAGCAGATAACATGACCGAAACATAAAACATCCCGTCTTTCCATTCAAAGCGGGTATCGCCGCTGTAACGCTCCACAGTCACCCGTACCGATTCCGTCCCAACGCCAAAGCCATCGTGACTGGAGGAAAGGAACCGCCCGTCATCGGACTTTGGCGGCTGGTCGCTGGTATTGTCCAGCGTCAGATAAAGGGCCTGCTTTCCCTGCTGGCGGATATGCAGGCGAATGATGCGGGGCGCTTTGGAACCGGCGCAGGCATCAATGGCGTTTTCCAGCAGGTTCCCCAAAAGGGCGCAGAACTCCGGCTGTGGGATGATGGTTTCTTCCTCCATCTGGACAGAAACCTCCATATCGGTCTGCTGCCTCACCGCCTGCTCCCCATAGTAATGCAGTACGGCATCCACCGCATAATTTTTGCAGAACCGGCGGACTGCATCCGGCGGCAGGCTTTCCCCATAGGCTTTCACATACTCCGCAACCCTGTCTATATCACCGCTCTCCACACAGCCCTGCAATGCCTTGAAATGCTGGCGCAGATCATGGCGGGCGCGCCGGGTGTCCTCAATGCTCTTTTGCAGGATGCGGTACTGGGCGGCCTGCATCTGCAAAAAACGGTTCTCCTGCGTCAGACGCATATTCTTTGTCAGCCCCCTTGCCATCCAGTAAAACAGCGCGTAACAAAACAGCAGCAGCGCCAGAAGCGCCAGCATCAGAACCGGATAAAACATCATAACCCGGTTTGTGTAAAGAGTGGAATATTCCTGGGGCCGCATGGCAATGTTCAGGCTCAGGAACACCACCGGAAGAATCCAGAATACATACCATGTCCCCGGCATTTCAATTTCATCCAGAAGCCATCTTGCGGCATGGGTGGCCGGATACCACATAAGCCCCAGCAGCGTCCAGCAAAACAGGGCATAGGCCGCTGCCCCGCCCAGAGAAAAAACCACAGGGCCGCTTTTGGGCGAAAGCAGGGCGTCCGCCAGGACTGCCAGATTTCTCAAAGTGGAAAACGTCCCGCAGACCGCCAGAAATACGCTGACGGTTTTCCAGTAAGACAGCGTGATTGTCCGGCAGTAAAACAGGGCAGACAGCGCCAGCGAGGGAACCAGCCAGAGGTTCGTATCCCACCGGAATCTGTAACAGGCAGCGCCGCCCGCAACAGCCCACAGCAACAGAGCGGGGATTCCCCACAAAGCGATCCGTCTGCCCTTTCCATTCAGGTGTCCTTTCATGGGCAGATAACACAAAACAGCGCCGGGGATTATAACCGAAAGCTCCAGCATAGGGCGGAGAACTGTATCATTTCCCATCTCTAATGCCCTCCTCTCATCCGGGCATAAGTAAAAGCGAGAAACTGTTCCCGCACCTCCCGGTATTTTAACCGGCTGATTGGAACCGCTGTCCCGTTTTTCAAAAGAAAACGGTCAGCCAGCAGCTCCTCCACCTGCTCGAAATTGACCAGGACGCCCCGCGTACAGTCACAGAAATAGGGATAGTCCAGCAGCAAAGCCGCAAAATCCGCCTGCCGCATGGGGACGGTTATCTTTTCCCCGCTGGTGATATGGACTTCCACACAGCGTCCGCAGTATTCCGTATGGGTAATCTGGTGAAGCAGGAGCGGCTGCTGTCCTGCCGCGCCCGGAACCATCACACACTGGTTCTGTTCCAGAAGCTTTGCCCCGCACCGGGTCAGGGCCTGTGCCAGCTTTTCATAGGAATAGGGCTTGACCAGGTAAAATGCCGCCGCCACATCATAGCTGTCCACAGCAAATTCCTTGGTGGTTGTCGTAAAGATTAGCTGGCAGGCATCGTCCTGCTCCCGGATTTTTTTCGCCGCTTCCATGCCGGTCATGCCAGACATATAAATATCCAGAAAAATCACATCAAAGGTATCCGGGGCAAAGCCTGCAAGCAGGGCTTCGCCGCTTTCAAAAACTGCCGGGGCCGGAACCAGGACAATCCCCTGCTCCCGCGCCCAGCGGCAGATAAATTCCCGCAGTTTCCCAGCGTCTGCGGAAAGGTCGTCTGCAATGGCAATTCGCATCATTTTCGCCTCCTAACACAAAAGACTTCGTTTGTCAAGACCCATTATACCATATTTTCAGCGTCCTGACCTACATCTCATGCAGATTTTTGACATCTCATGCAGAGCCTATTGACAAGAACGGGAAAAACGCTATGCTAAATATATAACCGATTCCTTAAAAGGGTCGGTTTTTTTGATGCCATTTTTTCATTTTTATATACTGCGGGAAGGAGGAGCCGGATTGAGGATTGCACTTTATAATGAAAACCCCGGAGAACTGAAAGCACTGTCAGGGCAGCTTGACCGGTGCGCCAGGGAATACCTGCGTTTTGCGGAGATCGTCCCCTATGCCAGACAGGAGGATTTTTGCAGCATGGTGCGGGACGGGCCAGATTTTGACCTGTTTGTGGTGGCGCAGGACGGCACGTTCAGCCTGGAGGTGGTGGAACTGCTGCGGGAGGAACGGCCAAAGGCGCGGATTTTCTGGTTTTCTGACCTGGACTTCGCCCTGCGCGCCTACCGCTACAACGCGGACTGGTTTGGGCGAAAGCCGGTTGCCCTGCCCGCCATGCAGAAAGCCTTTGGGCAGCTTCTGCGCCGCAGAGGGCAGCTTATGACGCAAAACACAAATGCTTTGTGAGCCGCCCGTCCCAAAACCAAAAAGCGCCTGCCCAGGGCGCGGGGTTCATCCAAACACAGGGAATTGGGAACCATACATTTTTCAAAATATCAGGAGGGCATTTTATGAGAAACAAGTTAAGGAGGCCGCTGGCGTTCCTGCTGTCTGCGGTGATGATTGTCACCATGTCAGGAACTCCGGTTCATGCGGTGGCAGACAGAGGACAGCCGGAAACCGGGCTGTGCGAACACCACGCCGCGCATACGGACGATTGCGGCTATACGGAAGAAACGCCGGGAACGCCATGCGGCCACGAACACACAGAAGATTGCTATATTGAAGTGACCGAGTGCGTCCACGAGCATACGCCGGAATGTTACCCAGAGGAAACAGAGGACAGCGTATCGGACAACGAGGCTACCCCGGCAAACGCAGAGGAACGGGAGCCGGAAAACTGCCCCCATATCTGCGATGGGGAAAGCGGCTGTATTACGGAAAAATTAGACTGCCGGCATGAGCATGACAGCGAGTGCGGCTACACCGAAAGTACACCGGGAACACCATGCACCTATGTGTGTGAAATCTGCAATCCGCAGGACAGCGGCGAAGCCGACGAGGAACCGGAAACAGGAATCATCAAACAAGAGCAATGCTCTTGTTTGACCCTCTGTACAGAGGGTCAGATCAATCCTGACTGCCCGGTCTGCGGCGCAGAGGATGCCGGCCTGTCGGACTGCAAAGGGAAAGCTGAAAAAGAAGATACAAAACAGCCGGAAGATACCGGCATCTGCAAGCATCATCAGGAACATGACGATGCCTGCGGCTACCAGCCGGAATCGGAGGACAGTGAAGGAAGTCCGTGTACTTATGAGTGCCGTATCTGCCCCATTGAGGACCTGATCGCCGCCCTGCCGGATAAAGTGACGGAGGATAATGCGGACGAGGTGCGGGCGCAGCTTGACGAAATCCTCGCTTTGTTTTCAATGCTGACCGAGGACGAACAGGAGCAGATCGACCTTTCCCGCTGCTACGAGCTGCAAGGGGCGCTGGACGGGGCCAACGACCCTGCCCCAATAACGGAATCTGTCGAGTATCAAGAGGCGTCCTGGGACGGCAGCCAAGTGACCTATGAGAGCAAGACCGAAACCTGTACCCTCGTTGAAAACAGCGCCGAGGCGGTCACTTGGTCTGAAAGCTGGTACGCAGTCAGCGGCACCGTCACCATTTCCGAACCCATCACCGTCACCGGGGCGGTGAACCTGATCCTGGGGGACGGCTGCACCCTGAACGCGGAAAAGGGTATTGTGGTGACCACCGACAACAGTTTGACCATCTACGCCCAGTCGGGCGGCACAGGGACGCTGAACGCCACAGGTGTGTTTTTCCGTAATGGAGCCACTTATGAGAGTAACGCCAGCGCGGGCATCGGCGGCTCTGGAACTGCCCCTGACAGCGGCGCGATCACCATTCACGGCGGCGTGATCAACGCAACCGGCGGTGGTCAGTCCGGCTACTGTAGCGGTGCGGGTATCGGCGGCGGCACCCTCAGCTCTGGAAATGGCGGCAGCAGCGGTGCGGTCATTATTTTGGGCGGCACGGTCACCGCCAACAGCGGCGAAGGGTTCGTCGCTGGCGCAGGGATAGGCGGCGGTGGTAGCCAACAAGGTACCGGTGGGACTGGCGACAACATCACCATCTATGGCGGCAGCGTCACAGCGGCGTCCACTGGCATACAATCTGGCGGCGCGGGCATCGGCGGCGGTGGCGGTTTTACGGGCGGAGGTGCCGGCAGCAATATCCAAATTTATGGCGGCACGATAAAAGCCACTGGCAGCTCCTTTGGTGCAGGGATTGGCGGCGGTGGCAGCACTTCCAGTCCGAACTCCAGCTATAAATCCGGCGATGGCGCCGTCACCATCAGCGGCGGCACAGTGACCGCCGTTGGAGGCGACTATGCCGCAGGCATTGGCGGCGGCGGTGGGTACTATTACAGCACCCAGTACACCAGTGGCGGATGTACCGGCGGCACCGGCAGCGTCACCATTTCCGGCGGCATTGTGGACGCTTCCAGTCCCACAGAGGTCGCTTGGGAAGGTTATGAGGGCGCTCCCATCGGCAACGGCGGGAACGCAGGCGATACGGCGGCGACCGTCAGCAAAACCAACGCCATCGTGTTTGAGAACGGCGCAGGCACTGTCTGCGGCGATGTGACCCTTGACGGGAGCTATACTGTCCCTGGGGGCTATACGCTGAACATCCCCGTTGGGGCCAGCCTGTCCGGTAGCGGCACATTAAGCGGCGGCAATGCGTTCACCACCGAAAATCTGACGGCTGATATGATCTCTGTCCCCACTAACCTCTATTATAACGGGGAGGACAGGACGGCGGATATTACAACCGAGCTGTCCGGCGAGCTGACCACAGGCGTTACGATTTGCGGCCAGACCTTTACGGTCAGCGGCTGGACGGTGGAGGTCAGCAGGACAGACGATTTGCACTATACTGCTACTTATACGAATACTGACAACTCCACCACTTTCCAGAAAACCATCACGCTCCAGCAGTCCGGCACGACGCTTGACGGCGCGGTAAAAACCTACAACGGCGACACGCAGACTACTACTTTCACCGCCAGCGACACCATCACCGTCAAGGCCACGCCCACCGCAACCGGGGAGGCTCCGGCCAACTCCGCTATGTTTGCGGCCAGCTTCACCGGGCCGGGCGCGGGACAAATGGCGGTGTTTGTGGGTGATACGCAGGTGTCCGCTCCCGCAGACAAAGGTGCGGACGGCGCCTACACCATGACCGTCAGCGCCGCCGATGTGCTGGTTGCGGCAGGAGGCCCAGGTACGGGAATCACCCTGACGGCGAAATTCGTGGGGAATAACAATATGGCGGACGCGGCAGGGACGGTAAATGTCAATATTTCCGCCGTTGCGAAGGTGGAGAAGTACGGCTCTACCACCTATGTGGGCAATTTGGACGATGCGTTCAAAACGGAAAACGATGGCGCGACCATTACGCTGCTGAAGGATGTGACGCGAACACCAGTACTCGACATCCAAATCACCTGCAACCTGGACCTGGGTGGGCATACCATCACCTGCACTGGTAGAACAGCTATCAGCATTTGGCGTAACGCAAATCTGACCATTCAGGGTGCGGGCGAGGTTGTTTCTGCAAGCAACACCGCTCTTGATGTGGGGGGAAATGTCACGCTGAAAGGTGGAACCTTTACCGGTGGGGGATCGCAATCTGCTGGTGTAAATGTCAATGATGAGAGCGGATCTCTATCCGTCACCGAAAATGTGACCATACAGAACACAGGCGGCGGTTATGGATTGGCCGTCAGCAATGCACAGTCTGTTCAACTCTCAGGTGGAAAATACTCCGGGACGGCGGGGGCAATTGTCATAACGAGCCAATCCTCATCTCTCACCCTCGGCGGCCTGCTGGCCCACAGCGGCGACACCCGGTACGCCTATTTTGACGAAAGCGGCACAACCCCCTTTACGGGTGTGCTGGGCAATAAGTCGCTGACCGGCACAGTGACGGTGAAGAAGTGCAACCATACCGGCGAGGGCGTCTGCAAGTACACGCCGAATGAAGGCGCGGAAACCCACGCCATGACCTGTCTGGCCTGCGGGTATGCGGGAGCTGCGGAGGACTGTCAGTACACCTATACGCCCGACAGCGGCGGGGAGCATCACATCACTGCTTGTCAGTTCTGCGGCAGGGCCAAAACAGAGGCGCATACCTACGGCTCGTGGACGCCGGAACACAATGAGAACGCTGTTACCATCCGGCGCAGCTGTGAAAACTGCGGCTATACGAAAACGGATGGTACGATCACAGCGCCGGCCCACGGCCAAACTATGCAATATGGAAAGCCGATCACGCTAACCTGTTCCTCCACCCTGCCGGGGGCAACTTTTAGCTGGTCCCTTATTGGAAGCACTGCCGAGGGGACGGGAGCCAGCTTTACACTGCCGGAGACGCTGGCGGCCGGGGAGTACGACTGGACGGTTACGGTGGATTGGTCTGGCTCAGGTGGCGCTTCCTGTCCTAAACAAGGGATCTTACAGGTCACTCCCGCCCCGCTGACCGCCACCGAAGCAACGGCGGAGGGCAGGGCCTATGACGGAACCAATTCGGTGGAGATCACCGGCGTGACGCTGGCCGGGATTTTGAACAGCGATGATGTATCCGTTGATACCACCGGCCTGACCGGAACCCTGAACGGCTCCAACGCGGGAACCTATACCAACCTCACCCTGCCCGCAATGACCCTCACCGGCGCGGACGCGGGGAATTACACTGTGACCCGGCCCGCAGGAGCGGTCCCGGCCAGCGTGACCATCCGCAAAGCTGCGCCCCTCACCCCCAAGACCGGCGATCTGGCGGTTGCCAATAAGCAGGCGCATACCTACACCTACGGCTTGGGCGCTCTGCGGCCCGATGTGCAGGAGGGCATAAGCCTGGGCAGCACCGCCGTCACCTACGAGCTTGGTCCGGTCAATCTGGGCAGCTACTACGACAGCGGCGCAATGATTGACGGCCAGACCCTCACCCTGCCCATTAAGGCGGTGGAGAGCGACAGCGAAACTAAAATCGGAACCATCACCGTCACCATCCATACCCAAAACTTCGAGGATATGACCGCCACCATCAACGTGCGGAGCGTCAACAAGCAGTCCGTGGACATTTCCGGCGTGACACTGACCGGGCGTACCTATAATGGCAGTCCTATTGAATACCAGCAGACCGCCACCGCCTCTGTGGACGGCAAGACGGTAAACGTAAATGGCTTTGTCTACACCTGGGATACCCCGAACCATGCGGCCCCGGTCAATGCCGGGAACTACACCCTCACCGTTTCCGTGGACCCGGAGGATCGGAACTACACTGGCAGCACAACGATTCCCGTTGTGATTGAACAGGCGGAAATCAGAGTTACCGCCCCAAGCAAAACGATTTATGTGGGGGAAACTGCCCCCGTATTCTCTGCGGCAGACTGTAACATCACGGGCCTTGTTCAAGGTGAAAACCTGAAAACCCCGCCAACCGTAGCCTATGCCGAAGCCCCGGATACCTCCAAAACCGGCTCTGTGACGGTCACGGCCAGCGGAGCGGAAGTCCCGGAGGGCGGTAATTACAAAGACAGAATCGTCTATGAGAACGGAACCCTGACAATTACCAGTAAACCCTTGCCGCCTGCCAAATATACCATAACAGTACAGGCCGGAACCGGCGGCACAGCTTCCGCTTCTCCGACATCAGCGGAGAAAGGAACAAAAATCACCCTGAACGCCACACCGGACGGCGGCTATCACTTCAAGGAATGGCAAGTCATTTCCGGCGGCGTGACAATCAGCAACAACAGCTTTACCATGCCCGCCGCAAATGTGACTGTCAAAGCGGTATTTGAAAGGAACAGCAACGGCGGCGGAAACTCTGGCGGTTCAGGTGGCGGGGGAGGTTCCTCATCCGGCGGCGGTTCTTCCAGCGGTGACAATGGTTCCTCCGGCGGCGGCTCCACGATTGTAGCCCGTCCCGACGAAACCAAGCCGGACACTCCTACCACCAGCCAGACCAAACCGGCAACACCGGATAAAAACGGGAATGTGGCGGTGGATAACGGCACTGTCCAGTCTGCCATCAACACGGCAAAGAACGACGCCAAAAAGAACGGCAATACCGCAAACGGCGTGGCGGTTGTCATTCCTGTCACGCCAAAAGAAGGACAGAACTCTTTTAACGTAACTATTAACGCCCAAACCCTGAACACCCTCGTCCGCGAAAAGGTGAAGCGGCTGGAAATCAACATTGAGGGCGTGGTTGTTGGAGGAATGGACACAAAACTGCTGAAATGGCTGGATACCCTGTCGGCAAACGGGGACGTTATTTTCCGGGTAAAGAAAACAGACCCGTCCGGTTTATCCAAAGAAGCCAAAGCTGCCATCGGCACAAGGCCGGTCTATGACCTGTCGCTGGTTTATCTCTCCGGCGGGAAAGAAACGCCGATTACCGATTTTGACGGCCACACCATCGCTGTCCGTCTGCCTTATGCTCCGGCAAAGGACGAAAAGACCGGAAATCTCTATGCGGTCTATGTAGATGGCAAGGGCAAGGTGGAATGGCTGACAAAATCCAGCTATGACCCTGACCTGGGTACGGTTGTTTTTGAAACCGGGCATTTCAGCATCTACGGCATCGGCTACAAGAACCCTGCCCCGGACTTTACGGACATTAAAAACCATTGGGCTGCGGATAACATCATCTTTGTAGCCAGCCGGGGGCTGCTCGCCGGTACTGGAAACAACCAATTCAGCCCCAACACCGGCATGACGCGGGGAATGTTCGTCACCGCCCTGGGGCGGCTGGCAGGCATCGACCAAGCCGACTATAAAACCGGGAAATTCACTGATGTGAAAGCAGACGCCTACTATGCCCCTTATGTGAACTGGGCGGCAGAAAAAGGCATTGTAAACGGCACCTCCGCCACCACCTTTTCCCCGGACACCAATATCACCAGGGAACAGATGGCGGTCATTATGGCAAATTACGCGAAAAAGCTGGGCTATGACCTGCCGGCTGCCCATGAAGCTGTGACCTTTGCGGACAACGCGCAGATCAGCGGCTGGGCGGCAAAGGAGGTCAAAGCCATGCAGCAGGCGGGTATCATGGCGGGGAAAGGCGGCAACCGCTTTGACCCGAAAGGAACCGCCACCCGCGCCGAGGTCGCTACCGTCCTGCGGCGGTTTGTGGAGATTGTCATTGACCCGCAGACCGCCCAGGGCTGGATGCAGAACCACAGCGGCTCCTGGCAGTATCTGAAAAACGGCAAACCTGCCACCGGCTGGCTGCAAGACGATAAAAAATGGTACTGGCTGGACAGTAACGGCTGGATGTTTACTGGCGGCTGGAAACAGATTGACGGTAAATGGTACTATTTCTATTCGGACGGTTCAATGGCGGTCAATACCACCATTGACGGTTACGCCATCGGCTCGGACGGGGCCAGAAAATAGGACGGGAAAGGAGCGGCATCAGCCTTGGAGATTCCTGAAGCGATACAACCGAATACCGTTGTGAGGTAATTAGGTGCCGCAATCCCGGCTGACCCAATCCTTCTTTGTCGCATAGCGGTTAATTTTATGGAGGCCGTCTATGCGTAAACGTCCCTTTTGATCTATCTCTGCCCTTATGGGGCAGAGGCTTGAATAACAGAATAACCGATACGTTCAGGGCGCAGATGATGCAACAATCATCTGCGCCCTGTTTTTGTCTGCCCTTTTTCGGCAAAAAGAAGGGATATTCTGGCAAAAAAGACAAAAAGCGCACTGTATGGGGAAAGAGAAACGACAAACCTCCCCCTGCCCCGCGCTTTTTCTACATAGCCCGACAATTTCATAGGCTCCATTGTTTGTGGGGACCCGGCTGCCGGTCCCCGCCTCTATTCGATTCACCCGTCAACCACGCCTGAATCGAAATGGAGGAAAACTATGGGATTTCACTATGGATACGAAAAAAGGAAGTTTGATGCAGAATGGACC
This sequence comes from bacterium C-53, assembly GCA_003612525.1. GTDB lineage: Bacteria > Bacillota > Clostridia > Lachnospirales > Lachnospiraceae > C-53. Next base: position 47,086 of record RAZD01000016.1, read on the forward strand.
CGGCTGGAACAGGAATACCGCGCAGCCGGTATGGACGATAGGCAGATCGCGGCCATGAAGGAATATGACTGGACCTGGTTTTGCAGCCAGCGGACCTATCAGAACCGCGTACAGGCCCTTCCCAGCGAACAGTGTGAGGACGAGAGCGAGCAGTCCTGCCTGTTCCGAAAATTTGAATCCCTGTCCTGCACCTGGGACACCGGCGATGTGGATTCCCGGCGGTTTGGCTGGCTGTCCTCCCTGGAAGATGAACTGCTGTACCGGCGGCTCTGCAAATTGCCGGAGGACGATCTGGAACTGCTGACCCTGCTCATTGTGGACGGATACCGGCAGGCCGATGTCGCAAGGCTGTGGAACTGTTCCCGGAGTGCAATCACACAGCGAATAAATAAAATCAAGATTTTTTTGAAAAAGGCTTAACAAATCGCCTTTCCCAATGCCTACACATTGAAGGGACAAGTCCTCTTGCCCCTCATTGCAGCTTGACAACTGAATATACGGCATAACAGGTACATAACCCGTATCGAAGCGGAAAAGGCGCGCCGCCAGGACGGTTGCTTGCAGGAGGTGATGACAGACAGGCAATCCGAGCGATCTACGTCCAGCCTTAAACCCGGAGATGGCGTTCCGGGCGCGATGATGGTGCGGGGGCTTAAAGATACTTCCTCACGGCCCGCCAAAGACTTGGGGGGAACCCTGCGGCGCACGAGTAAAACGGCGCTGCGGAGTTATGACAGCTCTGCCGGGAGCGGCCTGTTATGTCCCCATCGTCAGGGGGCGTGGCAAATGTGACGAGAAGCAGAGATATATAAATTAGAAAGTGATTCTTCGGCTTTTTTGCTGTGATAGCTTTCTATTTCAAGATCAGATACCATGCGCTGGTAGTTTCGTCTGCCAGCGTATTCATGTGATTTTGAAAGCACAATGACAAACTTGATTGGAGGGAATATGCTTCATGGAAAAACTTATTACACGAAAAGAAGCTGCAAAAATTTTGGGGATCAGTATTGCCACGCTGGATGCCGCACGTAATAACGGTCTGATTGCCTATGTTCAGTATGTGCAGAATGGTTGCGTATACTTCACTGATGCGGGCCTTCAGGAGTATATCGCAAAATGTACCCATCGTGCGAAGCCGGTGGAAAAAGGGACAACGTACCGCAAACCACGAAGTGCCAGAGCATGACTCATTCCGTATCCTTGCTGGAACCCTGTATATCTGGTAAAACAAAGATACAGCGCTGGAGATTATTTTTAGGAGGTGACGGAATTGGCAAGAAGAAAAGTTGTAATTCCGGAATATGGCACTGTCATGAAAAGAGGTGTCCTGTATTACAGAACCAGGATAAGAGATGCGAATGGAAAGCTCATCGCTCTTTATGCAAGAACGCCTGAAGAACTGTACGATAGAGAAATAGAGGCATTGGAGCAGATTGACAATGCCACTTTTCATCGGAAATCGCCCACTGTTGCTGAATATTGCGAAAAATGGCTGCTGATGCAGTCGGTTCATATTCGTGCCACCACACTGACTGATTATACATCTAAGGTGCGGCGGCATATCATCAAAGAGCTGGGGCAAAAACGGATGGCAGATGTAACATTGGATGACATTCAGCTGGCACTTGTTCCTGTTTCAAAAAAATCGGCTTCGGTTTACAAGTCGGTGGTGATTCTTTATAAGTCCATTTTCCGGGCAGCGAAAGAGAGCCATGTGATTGACGAAAATCCGACTATGTATTTGGATGCAAAGGGCGGGGGTGTTCCTCAAGCGGAACGGCAGGCATTGACAGATGAACAAGCAGAACGCCTTTTAGATGCTATTCGGGGTTTACCGCCTTATGTGTTTGTTATGCTCGGCTTGTATGCTGGATTGCGGCGGGAAGAAATCCTTGCGTTACAATGGGATTCTGTATATCTGGATACGGACACCCCATATCTGACGGTAAGACGGGCATGGCATACAGAGCATAACAGGCCGGTTATTCTTACTGAGTTAAAGACAAAGGCTGCGGAGAGAAACATTCCCCTCCCCATTTGTCTGGCAGAGTGCTTAAAGGCAGCAAAGGCAACTTCCACTTCGGACTATGTGGTTGCCAATCGAGATGGTGAACCACTGTCTTATACGCAGTTCAAGCGGCTTTGGCAGTATATTGTTACCAGAACGGTTAAGGAGCGCTGCTATTACCGGTATGAAGATGGAAAGCGCGTAAAGCATACGGTTACACCGGTCCTTGGAGAAAAAGCAGCCCATAATGGCAAAGTTGTTTACAGCCTGGATTTTGAAGTGACACCGCACCAGCTGCGTCATACTTATATCACAAATCTGATTCATTCATCGGTGGACCCCAAAACGGTCCAATATCTGGCAGGCCATGAAAACAGTAAAATCACTATGGACATTTACGCCAAGGTCAAATACAATAGGCCAGATCAGCTTGTGAGAGCTATGGGCGGTGCATTTGCCCAATGGGATGCTGTATAAGATAAAACAGAAAACACAGAAAGAGCGAGGCAAGGATGTCTCGCTCTTTGCTTTACGCTGGCCGTATCTTTGATTAAATTGGGACTTTCTGATAAAAAGGGAGTGTAGGTACATAGGCCGCACATTTCAGGAAAGGAAGGTCCAAAATGGCTAAAAAGAAAACTGAGATTCCAAAGTACGGAACCATCATGTTAAAAGGAATCCAATATTACAGAACCCGGATTATGGATGCAGACGGCAAGCAGGTGAGTTTGTATGCTGCCACTTGCGAAGAACTATATGAGAAACAATTAGAAGCGCGGCGGCAGGTGGAGGAGATTATCTTTCATCGGCAGCATCCAACAGTGGCCGAGTATTGCGAGAAGTGGCTGCTTATGCAGTCTGCCAAAGTGTCCGCTGCTACATTGAAAGGTTATACCGCTGATATGAAGAACTATATCATCAAGCCCCTGGGGGAGATGTATATGGAGGAAGTTACAGCGGACGATATTCGGCTGGCACTTGTGCCGCTGTCGAAAAAATCAGAGGGATTATACAGTAAGGTGAATATGCTCCTCAAATGTGTTTTTTACTCGGCAGAGCGCAGCCAAATACTTCAAAGCAATCCTTGTGTGGGCATATCGGGCAAGGGTGGCAAGGCCGCAAAAAAGAAAGAGGCATTGACAGATCAGCAGGTAGAGGTGCTTTTGGATACGGTCAAAGGACTTCCTCCCCACTTATTTATTGTGCTTGGATTGTATTCCGGTCTACGTCGGGAAGAAATCCTTGCATTGCAATGGGACTGTGTATTCCTGGACGAACCTACTCCCTACATATCTGTAAGGCGAGCATGGCGCACAGAACATAACCGACCGGTGATTTCCACCACATTAAAAACGAAAGCAGCCCGGAGGGACATACCAATTCCCAAGTGCTTGGTAGATTGCCTGCGGGAAGTCAAAGAAACCTCTGTTTCGGAATATGTGATTTGCGACAGCAACGGGGAGGCGTTATCCGCTTCACAGTTTCAAAGGGTATGGCAGTATGTGGTGGTCCGCTCTACTCAGGCGCGTAACTATTATAAATATGTAAATGGGCAGAGCATCAAGTACACCGTCACACCGTCACTGGGGATGACGCAGAAAAATAATCCCAAGATTCAGTATACACTGGATTTCCATGTGACACCACATTTGCTGCGTCACACCTATATCACCAACCTGCTGTATTCCGGGGTTGACCCTAAGACTGTCCAGTACCTTGCAGGGCATGAAAACAGCAAAACAACTATGGACATCTACGCAAAGGTGAAGTATAATAAGCCAGAGGAGTTGTTTGGCGTGGTAAATGGCGCTTTTCGTCAGGCCACGGATGATTGAAAAATTGCTATTTTTCGTGGTCCCCACATAGGATAACTGAACAATGAAAAGCCGGGAAAGCCCGTAAAATCAAGGAAAAACGGCGCTAAGAGAATTTCAATACGGTCTCAAGGCTGCTAGACGGGCGCCTCAGTTTAGTAAGAGATAATTCAAAGCGAATACAGAAAAAGACACAGACCCAGGAAATGCTTATATTTCCTGGGTTTTCTCTATGCCCTGTGATTTTATGGAGTACCACAAAAAAGGCTAAATTTTCGTCGGTAACTTACACATAACTTACACGTAACTTACAAATGCAGAAATAAAAAGCTTGTGTCTTATGTAAGACTTTGTTACAATGTGGAAAAGGCATAAGAAGGGGCAAAAGATGAACAGGACGGCTTATAAGAATCAGCATTGTAGGGAACATTACGACAGGATATATTTAACGATTCCCAAAGGGGAGAAGGAGAGGATAAAAGCGGCAGCTTCCGCCCTGGGAATGTCAGTTAATGAATATCTGTACGCTTTAGTTTGTGACGACCTGGCAGCAGGGGAGAGCCGCTTAGGAAAGAAGAAACAAGGCTTTAATGAGGAACAAAAGAAAATGCTAGAGAAGTGGCAAGTACCCAGGAAGTATTATGATATGATAGAAGACTTGTCTTATACGAAGGATGAAGGCTACTTTATCTACTTAAAAGCCGGATATGTAAACGACGTAACGGGAAGCAGGAATATACATTGCGAGAAGACAGCAGAGGTAAGAAGAATCATAGGGAAGACGCACAAGAAATAAGGCAGGGCATAACCCCGCCTTAAATTATATTTTGTTGATCGCGTCTAAAAGTTCTTCTATTTCAAAGTGAGTATATACCGTTTCTGTTACGCCTTGCCCTTTATGACCTACGATCTTCTTTATGATTTTATCAGATACGCCAGCAACGGTAAGCATACTTATACAGGTGTGCCGGGTATCGTGGGGGCGGTGGGACATACCTACAGCTTCTATAAGCGGAAGCCAGTAACTATCATAATAATTTCTGTATTTGAAGTGTTCGCCTTCCGGGGTGCTTAACAGGTATTCACAGTTATTAAGGTTATACCAGTATTCAAAGAATGGGTATATTTTTTCTGATATGGGCGCGGTACGGATTCCGGCAGCGGTTTTAGCTTCTATGATCTTAAACCAGCGTTCTTCTAAATTTACATTTTCCTTTTTCAAGTCCAGCAGTTCACTTATACGGCAGCCGGAATAGATCAGCATGAGGACAACAGTATAATATATATTCGTGTCCTTAACCTTCCATATACGGCTAACTTCGGCTTTACTAAAGGGCTTCCGATCGTAGGCGTTGGGGTTGCCAGCGTTCTTTATATTCACATATTCTACTAAGTTCCTTTCCTTCGGTATAATTTCATGTATTACAGCGTATTTGTACATAAGGCTTAAGAGCGCCTTAAGCTTCCGAAGCGTCGGGTAGTTCTTCCCGGATTCGTCAACAATCATTTGCAGATGATCTAACTTTACATCTACGAAACGCATTTTAGCGATCTTTTCACAGAGAAGCCAGGCGGCTTTATATCCCTTTACGTTAGAATCGCTTACAGTAGGGAAGTGTTCGCTACTCCAACGATCGTAAACAGTTTCAAAAGTGATCTTAGCGGCGTTCACGTCGTAAGGATTGGCGTTAAATTCTGCTAAGGCGGTTAAGGCTTCCTTCCGGGTAGGGTAGTAACCGACGATAGTATAAAGCTGCTTCGCCTTCCCCGTTTCCGGGTTAATTTCCCAGCCTTTAGTTTTCTTTGCTACATATGGGTTACGGCGGTTGCCGGGCTGCTTATAAACAGTGCCGAAACCGTTAGGCAATTTCATATATTACACCGTCCTTTAAAAAAGGGCGCAAAAAATAAGCCCTTTATAAAAAGCTGGGCTTATGATATAATCTATTTGCGTGTTGATTACTTATAAGCCCTTGTTTATAGGTATCGCGTTAGCCGTTCCGGGTGGCAGCCTGGGGCGGCTTTTTGTTATTTCTTTTTAAAAAGTTTTGAGAAAAAACCTGTTTTGTTATTTGATTTTTCTTTGTTTTGCGGTTCTGTAATTACGGGTTCTTCTATTGCGACTTCTTCAACTACGGGCGCTGGCGGTATATAGTCCGGGTTTTTGAATGTAACAGTAATCGAACAACCGTAAGGCGTACCGTAGTAAACATCTAAATTAGGTATGTCGTGTATGTAATCATAGTTTTCGAGTAAAAAAGGTAAATCTTTCCTTGAAATGTTTCCTAATATATCTTTTGATATTCCGACTTCTACCCTTATAGCGTCTTCGTCTTCAAATTTATACTTAACTAGGTTTACAGTTAATTCACCCTTTTTATAATCATAACCATTAGAGCCGCGAAAACATTTAATGTCTTCTAATAGTTGCTGGCGGCTTGTTCCGTTTGGGTTGTCAAAGGTGACACCAGCAAGGCGGAAAGTCTGATTATAATATTCGTCGTTTGTATTCATAAAAACACCTTTCTACAAGTTTTGTACCATTGTTCTATCACGCGGAAATGTGGTAGAACATGGTAAAAATTAAGCTATGGGAAGTGCGTACAGCTAAAGGCTTAAAGCTGGAAGCAGTAGCGCTGTTAACTGGTGTAAGCAAGTCCACACTTAATAACATTGAAAACGGTAAGACTTCGCCTACGCTGGCAAACCTGGAAAAGATCGCCAGGGGCTTAGGCTGCCGTATTAGTGATCTGTACGATTCAGAATATAAGTAGTATATCATAACAAAGCCTTACCAGCCCGGGCAGTAAAAATATTTCCTATATCCTAGAAATCTTTTTAGGATATGAGACAAGCCGGGCGAAATCTTGTATAATGGCTAGTGTCAAAGGAAGGGGGCTTAACTATAAATGCGTGAGAAGCTACACGACCTTATAGACACTATCCAGGACGAAAGATTACTTAGAAAGATATACTTTTATATCCTGGGATTGAAGGGTAGGCGTTAAAAGCGTCTATCCTTCTTTCATTTCTGAAATAATTTTCTTAAGTACGTCCCATTCATCTTCCGTAAGTTTGCATAGAGCCTTAAGAAGATTCTTTTTAAAATTATCGTCGCTGCCGGATATGCGCCCTATGTATAAGTCTAATTCTTCGTCTTCAGACATTGGGTTAAACATATCGCCCGCGCCAGTTCTAAGCCAGTTTTCGTTAACATTAAAACAGGTACTAATAAGTTTTATATGTTTCTCTGTTACGCTTCGGTTTCCGTTTTCAATGGAAGATATTCCCGACTTAGAAAGCCCTATTGTTTCGCCTAATTTTTCCTGGCTAATGCCTAAATGTTCCCTTAAGCGCTTAATTCTTTCGTTGGCGTTCAAACTGATACCCCCTTTCTAAAACCTAGTATATTATAAAAAGTTCTGTTTGTAAACAAAAACATAAAATAAGTGTTGACAAAGTTCTGTTTGTGGAATATTATAAATACAGACAGAACAGAGAAGAATACAAACACAACGAAAGAGAGGTTAGGAAAATGGATAAAGAACGGATAAAAAGGGCTTTACATAGTTTCATTGACAAAATGGACTATAGATTACAGAAAAAAGTATATTTTTATATTTTGGGATTGACAGGAAAAGAAGAATAAAGACCAGGGCGGCAGCAGTCCGCCAAGTAAGCGTCCTTAATTCAGTGGTAGAAACGCATTACGCGGAGGGCGCTGGTTCGATTCCAGCAGGGCGCATTAGAAGCAAGGGCGGCAACCTTGCGGCAGATATAGCAAGCGAATAGCTGTATTTGTATATCGTGCAAAAATAGCGGCGGTCATACCAGCTATAGAGTATGTGGACGGTCAACAGGTTTTTAAGCAGCTTTTTTAATGAGAAAAAGCGCCTACACGATAAAATTATGCCGGAATAGGAGTAAGCAGAGAATGAGAGAAGCGCGACAACGCGCCCCGCCCTGGGAGAAGGCAGAAAGAGAGGTTAGAAACATGGCAGAAAACAAAAAAGAAGCTACCGAAAGGCTTCGGCAGCTTGCAAACAGTGATTTTAATAATGATGAGGTGGAAATAAGCGTAAGCTATGACATTTGCTTATCAAAAATGGATACAAGCTTATTGATCGTAAATAAGTAGCCCGTACATTTCTTCTTTGTTTCTGTATCTGTTTCAAGTTCGCCCTGGTTAATCAGTTGTGCGGCGTGAAGGGAAGCATAGATAACGCGAAATTCATTAGGGGCTATATCGGTACGGCGCTTAATAAGCTTTTCGCCAGCCGATCGACAGCATTGTAAGTTAATAGCTGCCTGGGCTTCCGTTTCTTCCAGTTCAAGAGACGGGAAGACAGTAAGGGTAAAAAGTATAACTTCAATATCGGAATCAGAAAAAGAATAAGAAATGTGTTTCATGGTAAACCCCCTTAAGCAATTTTTTAAATTATAGCACAGAAGGGCGGAAATAGAAAGACTAGGGCGGCAGCAGTCCGCCCGGCGTAATGCAGCCTACCAGTGGTAGCCAGTCCTAAGCCTGGGGAAATGCAGAAGGCGAAAGAATACATAGAAAGGAGGGATAGATTGAGGGATAACAACATAAAGCCAGTGGAAGCGGCGGATATATTAGGCGTATCGCCGCAGTTTGTCCGCGTGGCTATGCAGTTGGGGCAGCTTCCTATAGGCGTTGCTATTAAGCTTCCTGGTTCAACAGAGTTTACATACCAAATAAGCGACAACCTGTTACAAGAAAGGACTTCTAAGAACGTCCAGGAAGAAATACGCCGGATACGGGAACGGAACAAAAGATAAAAGGATTGTGGCAGCAGTCCAAAGAAAAGCCCTTGTTTAGAGGTATCGCGGAATGATCTTTATAAAGGTAATTGCAATAGTGGCAGTAGCGGCAGCGGTGGCAATAGTCGCAGCGGCAGCAGTAGGGACGGTGATAACAACAGCGGTTATTAACTGGTTCTTCCGGGAAGGTGGCAGCGGTTGAAAGGAGAGTACAGAGAGATAAGCGCTGATCTTTTAGCCCTGGCACATGGTAACGCATGGAGTATTGAAAACATGGAAGCACACGAAGCGGGCGGACGATCGGTAGACTACATAGGCAGCAGGACGGAAGGAAATATAGTTTACGACTATTACCGGGACAGTGCCGGGGCGTTTTGGTATCAGAACCGGGCAATAATAAATGGGGAAATAGTCAGCATGGAAAAATATATTTTCGGGCATGAGGTAAGCAGAAACCGGGCGCAGAAATGGTAGAAAGGAAAGTAGACAATGAGGAAATTTGTAGTAGAAGTAGAGACAGCCGGAAGGCGGCAGACAAGGTTAGTACCAGCAAAGGACGAAGCGACAGCGCGCCGGAACTGTACTACGGATAAGTCTAAAGTTGTTTCCTGTGTGCCGTACACAGGGCAGAAGGTAGAGGTAAGCGGACAATTTGACGACAGCGAAGGGGAACGGCTTACGCGCGGCTTCCTGGCGGCGAACAGACGGAAGAAAGGGGGTTACACAATATGGCAGCAGCAGTAGAAAGCTTAGAGCGTAAGAAAGCAAGGGTAGAAGAAGCAAACGCTTTATTAAGCCAGTTGGACGAAGTAACACAAAAGGCGGTATATATCGCTACGAATATGTTTTTAGCGAAGAAGGACACCGTAACAGCAGACAACAGCAAAGGGGGCGTAGGAAATGGCTTTTAAGATATTCTTAGCCCTTATTGTCGTCCTGGCGCTGCTTACGGCGATCGGGGCAAACGTACAGGAAAATAAGCGGCTGGCGGTGGCGGTGGCGATCACAGCGCTTATAGTCCTGGCGGTAGTGTTCTTACAGGGAGAGAGCAGGGAAGCACTGGAAGTGGGACAGGTTACGGCAGATCAGATAGAAGGGAGTGTATAACAAATGAATGAAGCAAATAATTATATTCTGCTTTTCGGTGAGCCTGTAGACTATCCGCAGCAGGTAAGCGTAGACAGGCAGGGGAAAGCCTATTACAAGTTCAACATGGCAGTAGAACGGGGAAGCGGAATTATTGACATTTTACCGATCGTAGTAGAAGAAGACACAGCGGCATATAACACACTGGCGGACATTGACGAAAAAGGCGAGATTGTAGGCGCACAACTTGTTATTAAGGGCGAAGTCAGAACCAGGAACTTAAAAGGGAAGGATAGCGGAAAGCTGGATATTTCCGTCAGGGCTTTTGAGATCACAGAAGACGACAACTACAAAGGCATTACAAACCGGGTAATTATTACCGGGCATATATGCAAAGAGATACCGACCAGGACAACGCCGCGCGGCTTCACTATAGCGGACGTTACCTTAGCAGTAAACCGGGGAGATGGGAGTGATTTAAGCGATTATATACCGTCTGTCATGTGGAACAGCACAGCAACCAGGGCAAGTAAGAAGTTGCGCGTAGGGGACGTTGTAGAAGCCATAGGACGCTTACAGAGCCGCGAATACATAAAAGACTTAGGGGACGGGGAAAAGGAGCCTAGAACGTGCTACGAACTGTCCGTAAGCAAGTACGAAAGACTTAAGACAAGTGAAGTATCAGCTTAACAGCGATACGGAATATATACACCCGACGGCAGCCACAAAAGGACGAAAAAACAGCCGCTAGATTATCGGGAAATAACCTAGCGGCTTCGCCGTACATTCAAGTACTTACTTACATAAATAGTATACCAAAATGTACGGCGGAAGTCAATGAAAAACACGCATTTTTCAAGGGTTTTCCGCCTTTTTATGGCTTGATTAAAGTATTAACTATAGGGTTGGTGGGGTATGCCGTACATTATAGAGATCGTTAAGGCAGGACAGACGGTAGAGGTATTAAAGTACTATAGCAGCAGGTATAACAAGAAGGGTATAGGAAGGGGAGATAGGAAAGAGTTAACGACAGAGAAACAAAGGAAGGTAAATAAGAGAGCAGCAGAGAAAAAACTAAGAAGGCTGATTAACGAGAACTTCCAAGAAGGGGACACGCATTTAGTACTTGACTATAAGTTAAGCGAACGTCCAACAGGGCGGGAAGGCATGAGGGCAGACGCGGACGACTTCTTAAAGGAAATGCGGAAGCTGTATAAGTCCCTGGGGATACCATTTAAGTATATTCATGTAATGGAGATCGGAAAGAAGGGTGCGCTGCATCACCACTTAGTTATAAATACACCCGAAGGAGTAAGTCAGCGGGCAATAACAAAAGCCTGGAAGGGAAGGGGACGGACACACTTTAACCCCCTGGACGATACCGGGCAGTATGCAAGGTTAGCCGCCTATTTGATTAAACAAAGCGACGGAATGTTAAAAGAGCCGGACGCGCTACAGGGTAAACGCTGGAATAGTTCTAAGAACCTAAGAAAACCGACAGTTATAAGAAAAGAGCCTATAAAAGACCGGGGTTGGTACAACAGAGTAGCAAAGATTCCTAAGAAACTGGCAGATTCATATTATTTGGATGGCGACAGTATACAGGAAGGCATACACGAAAGGACGGGCTACACATTCTTTTCTTATACGTTCGTAAGGATAAATCAAACATGGAAGGAAACGGAAATAGAATGGGAAAAACTTTAGGCATTGACAGGGATACAGCAAGGCGCATTAAGCGCATGAGTACCAAAGAGTTAGACGGCTACTTAAGCAGGGTAACGGACAGAAGCTACGGTAACGGCTATGAAGAAGGCTTAGTAAATGGCGTAGCCCTGGCGGGACAGGCTTTAGACGCGGTATTAAAGCAGCATGTAGCAGCCGGGGGAATGACGGAAGAACGGGCAGACGAAATTAAGAAGGCGGTAGGCGTACATATTGCGGAAGCGCCGGAAAGAGTGCGGCAGCAGATGAAGGAGGAAGCGGCAGCAGGACAGGAAGGCGGAAAAGATGAATAAAGCAGCATACATGGCGTTGGTTGTATTCTGTGTCGGCTTCCTGGTGTGCCTGGCTATTACGATACCGTTATTGTTTTGGGCGCTTCGCTTGGAAGATGAAGAAAACGGGATAGTACCAGCAAGGAAGGCAGGAAGGGACGTAGGCGGCGTTATTATTGTGGCGATCGTCTTAAGCCTAGTATGGGTGCTTATGCTTCCGCTATATGTGCTTATGCTGGCGGAAAAGATAGCGGGAAGGGGGAGACAGTTGAAGGAAGTAAAGAAAGACTGCTTTGCTTATGATAAAGACAAAAATAAATGTCACACGCTGAAACGGTTATATTGCGAAATGGAAACTTGCAAATTTTATAAAACAGAAGAACAGGTAAGGAAGGAGAGGGGAGAGCGGGAAAATGAGTGGGACTAACATAGTATGCGGCGTGAAGACGTGTAAATATTGCAGCCTTAGCGGGTGCAGGAAAAAAGCTGTAATGCTGGACGATAAAGGGAACTGCTTAAGCAAGGAGATCATAACCGGGAAGGACGCGGCAGACGGGGCAGCACAGGACGCGGCGGAAGGGGTGCTTATGTATGGGGCTTAAGGAATCGGAAGACCAGGCACAGGCGGCTATATTTAACTGGGCGCACTGGCAGCAGTCCAAACACCCGGCGCTTAAGTCCATGTATCACGCAGCAAACGAAGGGAAGCGGAGCCGGGCAGCAGGGGCAAATTTGAAGCGCCAGGGCATGAAGCCGGGTGTAAGTGATATTTGCTTACCATATGCAGCAGGGGGATATAACAACCTTTATATCGAATTGAAGGTAGGAAATAACAAAGCTTCCGACGCACAGTTAGCCTTTATAGACACGATCAACGAAATAGGCGGGAAAGCCTTAGTAGTGTATGAAGCGGACAACGCTATAGAAGTGATTACGGCTTACCTGGAAGGAAAAATAGATAGCCTGGAAATAGTAAGCGATACATACCCGGCAGACAAAGCGAAGATTACAGAAAGGGTAAATAAAAAGCGTTTTATAGGGTTTTGTGGGACGGACTGTAGAACCTGTGATAATACGGGCTGCCTGGGAAGGACGGTATAAAATGCAGTTCTACGACGACTTCTACAGGTATGCAAAGAAAACGCGGCTATACATCAATGAGCGGACGCGAAAGGAAATAGGGCGCGATACCTGGAAGGAACTTTTAAAAGAGTTCGTAGGGCAGCTTACAACAGACAGGACGCGCGGCAGCAGTCTTAATAGCATATGGGAAGAAATAGTAGGCTTATTCCCGTATTTATTCAGCATAGAGACAGCAAACGAAGCAGACCAGCTTTCAGAGTTCTTCCGAGTGTACAGAGAAGCGAGGAAGGAACGGAAGCAGGGCAGGAACAAAAGATGAAACCCCTTAAGGGACTGGCAAAGCAAGGAAATATATCACGAATAGTAACAGGATAACGGCACACATGCGGCAGAGCCTATAACGACTGCTGCCGCAGAAAGGAAGGTTTAGGAACGTGAAAGAAAGAATAAAAAGAGCGATCGGAAAAGCAGGGGATAAACTCATAGCTTTTATGATGTGGCTTGAAAGAATAATGTTTAGCGAAGATCGCTTAATGGGAGAGCCGCGAAAGATACATGAAGTAAAATGCGAAACAGAGTTCTTTAATGATGTGGTAAACGATTATAAGTTGTTTGAGGTTAGGAAGAATGACAGAGACTACCAGCCGGGCGACGATATTATATTAAAAGAATGGGATAAGGACTTACAGGAATTTACAGGACGGGAAGACAGGGTAACGATAATTTATCTGTTGGAAAATTACCCAGGAATAGAAGCGGGTTACTGTATTTTAGGGATAGATAGATATTATTGGGGAAAGGGCGGTAGGAAGAAATGAGGACGGCAGCAGTAGTAAATTTAAAAGGCGGTGTAGCGAAAAGTACGACAGCTATTAACATGGCTTTGATCTTAACAATGATACATAAAAAGAGGGCGTTACTGGTAGATAATGACATACAGGCGAATGTAAGTAAGTTTTTTAGTGTTCACAGCTACGACTATAAAAGTATGGAAGACGTATTAAGGGACGGGGAAGCAATAGCGGAAGATGTGATAAGAAGCAGCGGGCGCTATGGTTTAGATGTTATCCCGGCAAATATGAATATGGACGCGGCAGCAGTTGACCTTATGTTAGATCAGGAAGCCAGCCAGTTAACAAGGCTTCGGGAAGTGCTTAACCAGGTGGAAGACCGTTACGACTATTGCTTTATCGACTGCCCGCCTGGGGTGGGAATAAATGTACTTAACGCGCTGGCAGCGGCAAATGATGTAATTATACCGATCAAGGCGGATAAAAACGCCTTAGACGGAATGGAAGAACTGGCAGAGGTTATAGAGGAAATCAGACCATATAACCCCGGTTTAAGCCTGGTAAAGTGCCTTGTAACTATGTTTACGAATGACATAGACGTAGTAAAGGGGGAAGAAGCCTTACAGAAAAGCGAATACAGTACATTTAATACTCATATCAGATTCAGTAAGCGGGTAAATAGCTGGACGTATGAGAAAGGAAAGAGCCTGGTAGAAGTCACGCCCAGGAGCGCGGCGACAAAGGACTATAAGAACCTGGTATTAGAGTATATAAGGCTGGCAGAGGGCGCGGAAAGATGAAAATAGGGCTTGTTAATGCAGATAGTCACAACTTCCCTAACCTATGTTTGATGAAATTAAGCAGTTATCATAAAAAGCGTGGTGATCTTGTGGAATTTTGGGATAAGGATAAAAGTTACGATCGCGTATATGTTTCTAAAATATTTACAGAAAGCATATTACCGATCGTAGAAAATGCTACGGAAGTAATAATAGGCGGAAGCGGTGTAGACTTGGTTAATGAACTGCCGGAAGAAATCGAACACGAAACGCCGGACTATTCTTTGTTTCCGCAATATGATTTTGCTTTAGGAATGTTAACAAGGGGTTGTCCGCGTGTAAATCATGGTTTTTGCATAACCCCACAAAAAGACGGTTGCATATCAAGGAAAGTAGCAGATTTAAAAGAGTTTTGGACGGGGCAAAAGAAAATTATTTTATTAGATTAGAACATTTTAGCGTGTAAGGATAGGGAAACGCTGTTAGATCAGTTGATAGGAAGCAGCGCGGAAGTGGAATTTAACGGCGGCTTAGACGTTAGGTTTATGAATGAAAAAGTAATAGAAAAGGTAAGGCAAATAAAGATAAAAGATCATCATTTTGCATGGGACGACCCGAAGGAGGATTTACAGCCGTATTTTAAAAGGTTGGTGGAAGCAAAAATTAAAAGCCCGGACAGAATCGGCGTTTATGTTTTAACTAATATTTGTAGACAGCCGGGGTAAGTGGATAAAGGGTATAGAAGAAAGATACACACAGGAAGAATTAAGACATTTTAAAACGGTTCAGCATATGCAGCGCTGGTGTAATAACAGAAAGTTAATTACCATATCGCCGCATTTTGGGGAATATGAACCGTATAAGAAATGGAAACAGCAGGGAAAACCAGTACCACAAAGAAAGGGGGGCGTAAGAAGTGGCAGTATTTAGAGAAACGCGGACAGAAGTATATTGCGATAATTGCGGGGAACTGCTGGGAAGGTGGGACAGCGTAAGAGGGGTTAGTAAAGAATGGGCTAAATACTACGTAAGGCAGCGGGGCGCGACTACAGGAAAAAGAATAACGTGTAAGAAGTGCAGGATAGAAGTGCGTATAGAAAAATGCGGTTTAATTAAGGAGCATGGAAGCCCTGGAAGAGATAGCGACGGCTGTTTAGGTTTTGGAAAGGAATTTGACGACGAACCTATAGAGAAATGCAAGAACTGTATAGCGTGTACGACGTTTGATTGGGAAGAAGAAGCATACAGACTAAGCATAGAAGGAAGGCACGATAGAAGAATGAAAGGAGTTATAAAGAATGGGTAAATTAGGTTTAGGCGATCGGCTGAATAATAACAGCAGACAGGGCGTTATATTTACAGATGAATACAGGAAAGTAAGGTTAGACCCGCGTACACTGATTCCCAGCGAAAGGAACAAATACAGCCAGGACGATATAGAAGAACTGGCGGACAATATGTTACTTGTGGGGCAGCTACAGGAAGTCATAGTAGGGCGGGTAGACAGGAAGGACAGAATTATAGTAGGGCACAGGAGGACGGCGGCAGCAGTCCTTAACATCAATAGAGGGCATGACGGTTTTAAGCTGATTGATTGTAAAGTTAGGGAAATGACGGAAGCTTTATTTATGCTTACGTTACATAGCGCAAATATCTTTAACAGGCGTTTAAACGATTGGGAATTGACCGAAGGCGTAGCGGAGTTTAAAAAGTATCTGATTGCAGCCAGGGAAGCAGGGGAAGTAGAGATAACCGGGAAAATGCGCGATTACATAGCGGACGCGATCGGAGTATCTACGGGGAAAATGGCACAAATGGAAAGCATTACTAATAACCTGTGCGAAGAAGGGAAGGAAGCTTTTAAGAATGGGGATATAAACTTTACAAAGGCTTACGAAACGTCCAGGCTGCCGGAAGACAAACAAAAAGAAGTGATCGCTTCCGGGGAAATGCTTAGTAAAGAAGTGAAGCAAATGGTAGACCAGGAAAGGGAGAAGAAAGAGCCTACGGCGGCAGCGGTCAAGAAGTTTTACGAAGCACACGCGAAAAAGTACGACGGGGACAGAAGCAAGCTTAAGGAACTGCTTATAGAGCATTTAGGAAGGTGCAAGGCTGGCGGGAATAGTGGCGGGGTAAATTTTGATTGCAGCTTACGCGGGGTAAAGCTGGGGAGTGCGACGGAAATAACCTGGACGCGTTTTGTGCAGTTGGTTAATGATCTGTACCCGGTTACGGAAGCAGAGCCGGAAGAACAGATAGAAGGGAAGCAGGACTTAGACGAATACCCGGAAGTCACAGGCGGCGTAAGCATAAAACGGGATACAGCACACTTGAAAATAGACGGGGCATTGAACCCGGACTATACACCTATGGGACTTCCGTATAGCTGCTATATTACGGCTATTCTTCATTCGGGGATATTTAGCCAGGACTTCATAGAAAGCTATAAGGGCAACAGGGGTATAAATGCGCTGCTTAACATCATTGAAAGCTACAGGAAAAAGCTTTGTTATGACGAAGATGGAAAGTACGCGCCGGGTAAGAAAAGCTTTGATTTTAAGCATGAGGGGAAAGAGTACACCGCGTATTTTGATAACAGGGGCTTTAATGTAGGCAGCAAGGACAACCAGTACAAGGAATATTTACGGGACTATGATTTAATGGAACTGCTGGAAGCTATGTTAGAAGCTGGGTATTTTGGAGTAGTGGAAACCCTTAAAAATACAATCAGAAAGACAGTAAAGAAAGTGTCAGAACATGACACCGGGCAAATGATACAGATTATTAACGAGCAGCCGGAAACGGTGGAAGAAGAAAGACAGGCGGCAGCAGTTGAAGAAGAATTAGACATAGCGGAAGCTACAGGTATTCTTACAGCCGATCTATTCCAGCTTCGGGAGTTTATCAACGAAGACGATTTTTACGCTTTACAGGAAATTGTTATTAACTGTGAACTGGCAGCAAGGCATTTACACGAAGAAAAGGAGTAAAGGAAAATGAAAACAAAAGAAGTAAGAAGCTTTGCAGAGGTAGACACAAGCGGCTTAAGACAGCCTATTATATGTGTTTTCAGACATCCGATAGACTACCCGGACAAGTGCGTAGCCAGGTTATTTGACGGGACGAAGCCGACAAATACCGTAATAATAAGGGATACCGTAGACGAAATAAGGGAAGATATTGCAAAACGCTTCCCGGATAAGTTACCTTTTGCAAGGTGTAAAGAAGATCATAAAAGTGTTGTAGAAAGCTGGATATAAAATGATGAATATTGAAGACGCAAGAAAAGTTATTAACGACCTGGAAAGTAAGCCGTTTTTGTGTAGTGATACGGAGATACAGACGGACAGCGGATATATTATAACCAGGAAAGAGGTAAAACAAAATGGAGATCAGAAAAGGACAGAAGGTAAAAGTAATATGCACAGAAGCAAGGCTTAAGGAAGTAGGCGTTAAGCAGAAGCATATTAAGCATATCTTGGGGAAGATCGGGACAGTAAAGGAAGTGCGGACGCTGCCAGATGTGGAGATACCCGCTTACTTTGTACACTTCCGTTACATAAACCTTAAGGCAGCGCCGGGAAACAGAAAGCCTTATTATGTGTTCCTGGAAGATATGATAGAACCTATAAGGCTGGAAGTGATAGATAGAATCGATAGCTAAAAATCAAAAAAGACTATGCCGAAAAGAAGTGCTTGCATAGTCTTTTTGAGTAGTGTAGACTTATAAAAAGAAACTATAGATAAAAGAAAAATAGGTGATATTATGCAAGATATTATGATATTTTTAATAGAAAACAGTGACATGATAACAGCATTGATCGCAGCAATAGTAGTGTCAATGCTGTACTCACTCGTAATTAAGAAAATAAATCATAATTTGCGTATGCGTGAATTGGAATTAAAAAGTGCTATTATAGAAAATAGGAGTAGCGAAAGTGAAAATACAGTTAAAGAGGCTATTACGCGTATACCAGAGGGAGTAAATGAAGATGAATTTTTCGAGAGACTAAAAAAAGAATTGCTTGAAATTAGTTACATTCAATTACAAGATGATAATGAAATAAGTGAGGATAATTCACTATATAAATTTTTAGAATCACATCACCGTCAAGCATTACAGCAATCAAGTGTACAATTTTGGTTTAGTATCTTTGCAGCGTCTATAGGTTTTATTTTTATCATAGTAATGATTTGCACATCAACGGGAAGTGAATGGTATGAAATTATTGTAAAAGTGTTACCAGGAGCAATTATAGACGCGATTTCCGTATTGTTTTTTAATCAAGCACACGAAACGCGAGATAGGGCGGCTGACTTCTTCAAAGAACTCACTTATGATAAACAAGTTGCAAAAAGTGTAGCCATTGCGGACGCAATAGAAGATAAGGCGATTAAGGCTACTGTACAAGCGCGAATTGCGTTACATATTGCAGGGTTGAAAGATGAAGAAATAAAAAAGGAATAATGATAGACAATAAAGCTATTGACGATAAGTTGATAGCTTTATTTTATTTAAGGATATTGACATATGCCCTTGCATAAGTTGATATATATGCAAGGGCAAAAGAAAGGAAGTGATAAAGTGTCGCCCAGGACAGGAAGACCGCCGAAGCAAGGAAGTCCCCGTAATAAAGATATAAACATTCGATTAACAGAAAAAGAATTGGAAGATATAAACGAATGTGCGGAAAAGCTAAAATTATCAAGAACTGATACGATTATGAAAGGGATTGAAAAAATAAAGGTGGAATTAAAAAAGTAGGGTATCGCCGCACAGCAAGCACTTGATACCCTACAACAACCCATCCACAAGGGAAAGGATAAATATAATATATCATTCCCTTGTGGAAATATCAAGCAGAAAGGGAATAACGATATGAATAGCACAGCAGATAAAAGGGCAGTAACACTTACAGAAGATAAAGCGAGAGAGAAAGAAGAACGGGCAGCAGTCCGCCAGCTTATCAGGACAATGAGTTATGAGGAATTGCATCATATGAGATTCTATGCATATGGTTTAAAGCTATGTAAAAAATAAAGAAAGTATTATGCAATCTCATAAAAAAGTAATTGAAACGTAAAAAACTTTATGGTAATATTAAGGCATGAACGAGAGAAGAACCAGGTAAGGGTAACTATCCCCTTGCTTAGTTCTTCTTTTTTGTTTATTCCTAAACTTCCGCGCGCCGCATGAAACACAGGGCGGCGCGGAAAGAAAGAAGGAAAGTAAATGCTAAAGAAGTTATGCAGTTATCCGGGCTGCCACAAGGTTATAGAAGACGGGGTTAAGTACTGTGAGAAGCATAGGAACACAGATCGGGAGAAGTACAGAGAGTACAAGCGGCGGCGCATGAAGGACGAAGAAGAAGCCAAGCGGCAGCAGTTTTATAATAGCAAAGCCTGGGAACTATTCAGAGCAGCAAGGGCAGCGGAACAATTAGGAATAGATATATACGAATACTACACTACGGGAAAGATCGTAGCAGCGGAGAACTACCACCACATTCAAGAGATAACAGAAGCCTGGGCGCGGCGGTTGGACGCGGGAAACGCCATAGGGGTAAGCGAAGCAAACCATAGGCGCATACATACAGAGTATGGACGGAGCTATAAGGCTAAAAAGAAAATGCAAAAGATTTTATATGCTATGTTGGAACGCTTCTATAGGGAATTTATTCTTGACGGGGGGATATAAAAACTTAAAAGCAATTAAAAAAAGTCCCGAGTTCAGGTCGGTGTGAAAAAATAAGCCGATTTTTGCTATAGGGGGGTGTTAAGGAAGGTGGAGATATGGCAAAAGATGAAAAGGACAAAGAAAAAAATAAGCCTAAGCCCTGTCCGAAGTGGTTAAATGATGTAGCAAAAAAAGAGTGGCGCAGGGTGGCTAAGATTTTTGCAGAAGAAGGAAAAGAATTTACAGATAAAGACCTTAAGGCATTGGAAGCCTACTGTATCAATTATGCAAAGTGGCAGCAGTGCGAACAGATCATAAACAAAAAGGGATACAGTATGGAAGTAGGGGATAACGGATACGAACAGCAACGACCAGAAGTAAGTATAGCGAATAAAGCGCAGGCGGAGTTAAGAGCTTGGGCGAAGGAATTAGGTTTAACGCCAGCGGCGCGGCAGCGCATGAAGGAAAACGGAAATACACCGGACAGCGGTATAGACCCGGAATTAGACGGAATGATAGCACATGATTAAAAAGGAACTGCTATTAGCTTCCTGGTTGGAGAAGTTACAAAAGAAGTGGGATACAGAGAAATATTATTACGACGTAGAAGAAGCGGAAAAGATATTTAACTTTGTGTCGAAGTTGACAAATGACAGAGGGGCAAGCCGTAAGTTTGATCTGTTAGAATTTCAGTTTGAAATAGTAACGGAGATTCTTTGTGTAAGACGGAGAAGCGACGGCAAGAGAAAACATAGAGAAGCACATATTAACATACCGCGTAAAAATGGGAAATCATTTTTAGCGGCGATCATTGTAGTGTATTTGTTTTTCTGTCAACGTCATATCTTCGGCGCACTTTTTATTTTAACGGCAAATACGACGAAGCAAGCCGGGGAGTTATACGCGACAGTCGAACATTTTATAAAGGCAAATAAGACCTTGAGGCGCTATTGCAAAATTACCAGCAGTACAAAAACGATCGTAAGGAAAGATAACGGCAATAAGCTTATGGTTCTTTCTTCCGACGCTGATAATGCGGACAGCTTTAACGATTATGTAGCGGTGCTAGACGAAATACACCAGGCAAAAAACGACGAAATGTACGGGAAGCTTAGGACAGGACAAGGCGCATGGGACGAACCGTTAATTATGACGATTACGACGGCTTCCAGCGGAGAAGACCCAACTAACCCGGAAATGCAGCTTTATACAATGGCGAAGAAAATAGAAGCCGGAGAAATGGACGACCCCAGCTTTTATTACAGGATATACGAAGCAGACAAGGAATGTAACGTAGAAGATGAAGAACAGTGGTATAAGTCTAACCCGGCTTTAGGGATATTTAGAAAACTGGAAGACCTGGCGAACTATGCAAAGCGCATAAGGCTAATGCCGCTTCAAGAAAATATGTTTCGCCGTATGTTTCTTAATCAGCATGTAGCGTTAGACCATGAACAAGGCGCTATCAATATGGACTTGTGGGACTTATGCACGAAGAAAGTAAACCCGGAAGACTTAAAGGGCTGGAAATGCTGGGGCGGCTTAGATTTATCCAGTAAGAACGATATTACAGGCTTTGTGTTGGTGTTTTATGAAGAAACTACAGGGCGCTTTATCGTGGTTCCGTATCTGTATACGCCGAAGGAAACAGTAGCATACAGGCAGCATAAGGACAATAACCCTTATGAATACTGGATAAAGAAGGGCGATTTAATAGCATTAGACGGGAAATATATAAATTTTGATAGATTTTTAGATCATGCGACGGAATTAGACGAAGATTACAGGATAGAACAAATAGGCTTCGACCAGTGGGGAAGCCAAACGATCATAAACCGATTAGAAGAACGCTGGGACGTTATACCACTGGGACAGGGAACTAAAACCATGACACAAGTTATAAACGATTTTGAAAACCTGTTAGTAGATGAAAGATTGATTATAGCAGAAAATGAGTGTTTTAGGTTCATGGCGAAAAACTGTATAGCAGTCTATGACGAAATGTTAGGCGTAAAATACAGCAAGAAGAAGTCTAAATTTAAGATCGACGGTATCATTGCTATGCTTATGGGGCTGCTGCTGTGTATCGAAGAAAACGGTATAGAACATTACAACCCGGTGGAATACCTGGACACTATGTAAGGGGGAAAAATGCTTAAGAAGATTAAAAAAATAAAAAATTTACGGTTGGTAATTGCGGACGCGATCTTAATAGCTGCCCTGGCTATTGCGTTTGGTGTTACATATGATATTAACAGACACGCGGGGCTATATCTGTTAAGTGCGGAACTGTTAGCAGCGGCGGTAATGCTGGTTAGGAGTGGTAAAAAATAATGCTTTTAGATTTTTTGGAAAAACGGGAAGAAGCGGACACAATTCAGATTACAGACGAAGAAAAGTTATTTTTAAAAGTGTTCGGGATAGAATCAGATCAGCCAGTGGCAGCTATACGGGAAGCAACCTATTTTACCTGTATTAAGAAGTTGTCGGAAGCCGTAGCAAAAACGCCGCTTTACTTGGTACAGGAAACGGAAACAGGACAGAGAAGGGCAAAGGAAGACCCGTTATACGAACTGTTAAGCTTGCGCCCAAACCCTTATATGACAGCGGTAGACTTTTGGAAGGCGATAGAAGCAACCAGGCAGCACGAAGGAATAAGCGCCGCTGTAAAGCAGTACGGAAGGAAGGGGGAAATACTGGCGCTGTACCCCTGTACCGTAGAAGGGATAACCATAGACGACGCGGGCTTGTTAAGATCAAAGCTTAGAAACAAAGTTTTGATTGATTACAGGGTAACGGGAAGCAGTATAAGCGAAAGCGGCTTTTATGAGGATTTGCTTATATTTAAAGGATTCACAATGGATGGAATCAACACAAAGCCAGTAAGGGAGATCGTAAAAAGCACGATCGAAGGACAGATAAAAGCGCAGAATTACTTAAATACGCTTTTTGATAACGGCTTAACTAACAAAATGGTAGTACAGCTTACTTCCGACATAAAGGAAAAAAAGGAACTAGGGAAAATACAAGATAAGTTTTCAAGGCTTTACAGCAAGGGAAAACGTATTTTTACAGTTCCGGCAGGATTCAGCGTACAGCCTGTTAACTTATCCCTGGCGGACGCACAGTACGAACAGATAAGAAGAATGTCAATAAGTCAGATCGCGGCGCTTTTCGGTATTAAAATGTACCAGCTAAACGACCTTAAGGACACAAATAACAATTCATTAGAGCAGCAGCAGTTAAGCTTTTTAGTCGATACGCTGCTTATCATATACGAAGCGATAGAGCAGGAAGTTACATGGAGTTTATTAACCAAAGAAAAGAGGGCAGCAGGATACAAAGCAAGGCATAACACAAATGTTATTTTAAGGAGTTCGCCGGAAGTGCAGCAAAAAATATTATGCGGGTATGTGGCGGGCGGAATCATTAAGCCGAATGAAGCCAGGTTAGAACTTGGGCGGCAGACAACGCCGGACGGTGACGACCTTATAGTTAATGCCGGAGTATTGAAGCTGAAAGATTTAGGAAAAGATACGAAAGGGGGCGCAGGAAATGCCGATGACTGAAAAGAAGGACGGTGAAAAGCTGGAACGCCGGAACTATGCAACGTATCAGCAGACGACCTTAGAAGTCAGAAAAGCAGCAGAAGGGGAAGGAAGCAATACGATCGGCGGATATGCCGTTAAGTATAATACGCCTGTGTTGATTGTAGACCGCTGGGGCGACAAATACTTGGAAGAAATCGCGGCGGGCTGCTTTGATGAAAGCTTGAACAGCAGCAAAGAAGCGGGAAAGGAAATTAAAGCTTTATGGAATCACGACACAGGAAGACCGTTAGGAAGCACGAAAACGGACACGCTACGCTTTAACCAGGAAGACAAAAGCGGGTTAGCCTATGATATAGACTTACCTAACAATACCTGGGGAAATGACGTAAGGGAAAGTGTAAGGCGCGGGGACGTTGACGGAAGTAGCTTTGGTTTTATCTGCCAGGAAGACAAGTGGAGCAAGGTAGAACATGAAGGCGAACAAATTTACAAAAGAAGTATAGTAAAGGCAGAATTACGGGAAGTAAGCCCTTGCACATTTCCGGCTTATGACAGTTCGGAAATAAGCTGTAGAAGCTTTGAGAGGGTGAAGGAAGAAGCAAAAGAGGAAAGCAGGATAGAAAAGCTTAGGTTAGAAGCGAGACTTTTAGAGATCGCAGAAGAAAACAAAAAGGAGAATTAAGGGCATGACAGTACAGGAGTTAAGGGAGTTAATCGGAAAGAAGACAGAGGAAATTAACGGCTATTTGGAAAGCCGGGACGCAGACAAGGCGGAAGCTGCC
The DNA here is from genome assembly GCA_003612525.1 of bacterium C-53. Lineage (GTDB taxonomy): Bacteria > Bacillota > Clostridia > Lachnospirales > Lachnospiraceae > C-53. Next base: position 71,439 of record RAZD01000016.1, read on the forward strand.
TTAGAGGAAAAAAGGAAATTGCAGAAACTTTTGGCGATCAGGGAAACGGAAGACGACGACGAAGCCCAAGAGTTAAGGGCGCAGCGGGAGAGGAAAGGGGAAAAGCGGACGGCAGCAGCAGTAAGTGAGTTACGCGCAGCGGTAAAATATGCGCTTAAGGGTGCGGGAGCGCTTACAGATGAAGAACGCGCGGCGGTGAATATTGACAATAACGCCGCAATTCTGCCGGAACAGTTCGTAAATGATATACAGGTATTGCGCGAAGGCTTCCCCAGCCTTAAGGAACACTGTCACATTGTAAGGGCTACTTCTAATCATGGGAAAATGCCTTTTGCAAAGATCGGCGGAAAGAAGCTTACTAAGTACAAATCGGGTACAAAGTTAACAGGGGAAGCGGCAAATACGGAAGACATTTCTTACAATATCGAGAATTACGGCGCACTTGTACCGATCGCCAACGATTTACAGGAAGACGAAGCCGTAAATATCGTCCAGGACGTTATTAAGCCGGATTTTGCGGAAGCTGGGGTGAACAGTGAAAATGATGAAATCTTACAGATCGTGGAAACAGCAGCAGTTGACAAGTCGGCGGGAGTTACCGACTGGCGCGGAGTGAAAAAGGTTATTGACGGCGTATTACCGACGCTTCGTGCCCGGACGATCGTAATTACTAATCTTTCCGGCTATGTGTATTTGCAGTCCCAAGAAGATAAGAACGGGCGTAACCTGGAATTGGTGAAGACGGTAAACGACAAGGACTATTTTCAGAATAAGCGGCTTATTACGTTGAGTGATGAAGCGATCACAGCGGCAGAAGAAGGGGCGGTAGTCTTCTATGTGGTGAACCTGTACGCCCTGGTTAAGTTCTTTGAGAGAAAGGGCTATACCGTATCTACGGATAAGTCCGTATTCTTTGAATCGGACGAACTGGCTTTAAAGGTACAGGAACGCTTTGACTGTGAAAAGCTGGACGATCGGGCGGACTTCAAAGTAGAATTTAAGCCCGCTGCTTAATGAGTTTCCGGAAGGGGCGGAAATATGGCAGAGGAAAAAGAAATACTTACGCTTCAACAGGCGAAGGACTATTTACGGGTAAGCTATGACGAAGACGACGAAGAAATAGAAGGGCTTATATTGACAGCGGAAGCCTATATAGACAGTTGTGTAGGGACTGGATATAAAAACAGGGCAAATTATGAAAGCGACGAAGACTACGAAAAAGGGCGGAGAATTGCCGCCCTGCTTCAAAAGAAGATCATTAGCGATATGTACGAAGTGAGGGCTACGACAGTCCGGGTTAATACCAAAACGGACAGTATCACGAAGACCATATTAGACAAGCTGGCGAATGTGGGGTAGGGCGTATGTACTTAATGATTCAGAAACGGAAGAAGACCGTAGAAAAGGGACGACCTGTAGAAACCTGGGAAGACTATTTTAAGTGTTGGTGTGATGTAAAAAGCCTGTACGGAAAAGAACTGTATGAAGCCCTGGAAGCGAAGTTAGAAAACGTGCTTAACTTTGAAACCCGGTTTTGCGGCAAGCTGGAGGCCCTTAATACAAAGGAATACCGCGTAAAATGGGGCGAAAGGCTGTTTAACATTATCAATGTAGATTACGGGAAGTATGAGCGCAGAAAGATAGTGTTAAAGGCACAGGAAATCATATGAGTTTCAATATTACAATGGAGTTTACGGGGCTTAATGAGATACAGCGGGAAATAGAAAAACTTTCTACGGAATCAGAATTAAAGGCGCTTAACAAGAAGATCGTAAAAAGAGCCGGGGAGATCGGGCAGCAGGAAGCAAAGAGCCAGATACGAAAGAAGGCATACAGTAAAAACCCTATGAAGTCGGGCAGAAAGGGCAGCAGGACAGGGAAACACGCGGCGGACAATGTACCTAAGAAGGCTTCTACGCAAAGTGGGAATTATGGGGAACTGATAGGCTGGGACAGGGGCGACGTATCCCCATTCTTTTACATGAAATTTCACGAATGGGGAACAAGCATACATAAGCCGAAAGGCTTTATGCTGGACGCGGCTAAACCGACCTACGAGGCGCTTAAGAGTATTGCGGAAGAAGAATACGAAAGAGTATTGAAGGAAAAGTTAGGGGGTTAAGCATGGCAAAATTAAGCGGAGAAGAAAAAGAGAAGCTTAAGCAGATCATAGAAGCTTACCCGAATAATGAAGACCTGGACTTAACGGCATTTATAGCGGAAGTAATAGGAATTACAGGGATACATACGGAAGAAGGCTGGTATAACCAGGATATTAACGAGACACACATAACTTTTTACTTTATGAGTGATGAAGATACAGATTTTAGCGAAGATACCAATGAAAGCGAAGAATATTACATACAGGTTGATATATGGAGTAAAGAAGACTGTTTTAGGCTTAAGCAGAAGGTTAAACAGTTGCTTAAGAAAGCTGGTTTTACATATTTCACAGGTAACGACCAGTACGAAAAAGAAACGGGAATCTACCATAAAGCAGCAAGATTTTATTTTGTTATGAATGTGGAAGGAGATAACTAACAAAATGGCAAGAGTAAAGGAAAATGAAAAAACCATTGTACGCAGTCGTTTGGTAGGCTTACGCGATATTTGCGTAGCAGAGGTTACAACAAACGACGAAGACGTATATAAAGCAGAAGTCCCGGTAAGGCTGGCTAAGGCGCTGGCGGCGACGGTGAAGGATACCTTTAGCGTCGAATACACATACAGCGACGACGAAGTAGAAGATACGGTAGAGACATACGAAAAAACAGAGATCGAAATTGAGGTTAACAGGATAACGCCGGGCGATTATGCGTTGATCTTCGATACGCTGTATAAGTTTGGCTTCCTGGTAAAAGCAGAAGGCGACAAGGCTAAGGAAGTGGCGTTAGGTTTCCGGGCAAAGCAGGGTAACGGGAAATATGAATTTAACTGGTACTATTGCGGGAAGGCGGAACACCCAGACGTAACTTACGAGACGGTAAAGGATAAGAAGACGGCGCAGACGATCAAGCTTAAGTTTACCATGTACGCAAGGAAGAAAGAAGACATTATAGACGGGGAAAGAAAGAAGCTTTACGGAATCACCGTAGATGAAAGTAACTTGCTGGAGGAACACACAACGGCAGCGGAAGCTATAGCGGACTGGTTCGGGGAAGTACAGGAGTACAAGCCCGTACCCGAGAAGGAAGAAGCCGGGGGAGAAACGGGAGCATAAAGGCGGGGCGTCATATTCTGACACCCTAAACAAAGAAAGGGCGATAACATGAAGATCAGCTTAAGCGGGAAAGAGTACGAAAGCGGAGAAATTACAAGGGAAAAATATAGAAAGTTTGCGGCTGTATATGAAAGCCTGTTAGGAAAAGAACAGACGGCGCAGACTTTCAGCGACGAAGACTTAGACAACATGGTAGAAGCTATTGTATTAGTCTTTGGAAATCAATTTACTTTTGATGAAGCGGACGAAGGCTTAGACGAGATCAGCAGCATTATTCTTAATTTCTCACTTATCAACGCGGAAATAATGAATAAGACGGACTTACAGGCGGAAGCGGTAGCGAAAACCTTAAAGACGAATGTAATTACGATCGGCGGGAAGGAATACGAAAGCGGGAAGATCGGAAGGAAGAAATACAGGGCGTTTAGGGAAGTGTATAACGACCTGGTAAAGCCGGAAAAGCAGACCTATACAGATGAAGAATTAGACCGTATGGTTATGGCGATTGTAGAAATATATGATAATCAATTTTCTTTTGAAGCGGCAAACGAAGAATTAACAGACGTTTCACAGATCATTTTTAACTTTGCGCTTATCAACGCAAATATTATAAAACGCTTGGGAGAACAGGCGGAAGACGCAAAAAAAAATTTGAGTTCACGCGCATAATAGATAGCTGTATCAAGTGCGGCGGCGGGCTGAAACGCTTTTATAGAATCACTACATACGCTTACAGAAGATATATAAAGCTTATGGAGTTGGTGAGTAAAACCGAAGACGAAAACGACTTATTATACCTGTATTCTGCTGTTATAAGGGCAGTCTTCAACGACAGGATAGAGGAAGAAGAAATAGAACAGTTGGACGTAGCAGAAATTGTTAATACATTTAAGGCGATCATTGAAATAGTGGACGATTCTGTAAATGAGAAGATCAGAGATATAAGTGAACTTTTAAGCGGCGGACAGGGGGGAACATACGAAGGCAGCGCGTTTGATGAATACGACAGGGAAAACGGGTATACGGACGAAGAAACCCAGGAAGAAGCCTGGAAGTCCTATGGAAAAGCCCTGGATAATATTTTACAGATATGTATTAGGAATATGCGAAACAGCTATAGGGATTGCCTGGAATCTGATTTAAGCGATCTTTTAGACTACGTTGTATTTCAAGTCGAGTATGACAGGGAAACACAAACGAAGGAGTAACTTAATAAATGGCTGGTGCTAGTCTTAGGGTAGGGGCGAATACAAGCGAGTTTACCAGTCAAATGCGGTCAATGCTTACACAAATGAAGCTTGTAACCAGCGAATACAAGGTAGAAGCGGCACAGGCGAAGGCGTTAGGCAGTCAGACCGATTTACTTAAGGCGAAGAAGACGGAGTTAACGGCTAAGATTAAGCTACAGACGGACGCTATTAAGCTTCAGCAGACGAACTTAGAAGCACAAAAGCAGAAACTTACAGAATTACAGGCAGCAGAGCAGAAGCTTAAAGAAAAAGTAGCGGAACTTACCAAAGCTTACGACGAAAGCGTTAAGGCGACTGGCGAAGACAGCGAAGAAAGTAAGAAATTAAAGGCACAGCTAGACGAAACTAAGGAAGCACACGCTAAAGCAGAAAACGCGGTAAAGAAACAGGAAGACGCGATAGCGAAAAATACAATTAAGCTGAACGAATCGCGGGTAGCATTAGCAGAAGAACAAGCAGAACTAAAAGAAACAGAAGATAAATTAAAGAGCGCCGGGGACGAGTTCGGAGAGTTCGGGGACGAAGTAGAGAACGCCGGGGACAGTATGGACGAAACCGGGAAGAAAACGGTAAGCCTGGGCGACATTATAAAAGCTAACTTAATATCAAGTGCGATCATAAACGGGGTTAAGGCGCTTGCAAAGGGTATAAAAGAATTAGCAACGGCGGCGATCGGAGTAGGCGCAGACTTTGAAAGCGGTATGAGCCAGGTAGCGGCTACTATGGGTATAACCACAGAGGAAATAGCCGCAGGAAGCGAAGAATTTAGCAAGCTGGAAGCGGCAGCGAAAGAAGCCGGGGCTACTACGCAGTTTTCCGCTACACAGGCAGCAGAAGCCCTTAACTATATGGCTTTAGCCGGATACGACGCGGACAAGTCTATAGAGACGTTACCAACAGTCTTAAACCTGGCAGCAGCCGGGGGAATGGATTTAGCGACGGCTTCGGATATGGTAACGGACAGTATGAGCGCGCTAGGGGACACAGCCGGGACTACGGAAAGCTTCGTAGACAAAATGGCTAAGACCTCACAAAAAAGTAATACAAGCGTTCAGCAGTTGGGGGAAGCTATTCTAACGGTAGGCGGGACAGCTAAGAACCTGGCGGGCGGCGTTAATGAAATGAACACCGTTTTAGGTATATTTGCTGATAACGGCGTAAAAGGCGCAGAAGGCGGGACGGCTTTAAGAAATATTATTTTAAGCCTTACAGCGCCAACAGACAGCGCTAGAGAGAAAATGAAAGAATTAGGGTTAGAGGTATTTGACGCTAACGGGAATATGCGCCCGTTGAATGATACTTTTAACGACCTTAATGCAATCCTGGGGACAATGACCCAGGGAGAACAGACCGAAGTACTTAACAATATTTTCAATAAGACAGACCTTAAGAGCGTTAATGCGCTGCTGGCAAACAGCGGGGAACGCTTCGACGAATTAAGCAGCTATATTTCAGACTGTGACGGCGCGGCGGCGGATATGGCGGCTACAATGAACGACAACCTACAGGGAAAAGTGACGATCTTAAAAAGCGGGTTGGAAGGGCTGGGAATTGCAGCCTATGAGAAGTTCAAAACGCCGATTACAAACGCCGTAGACAATATTATAACAGTCATAGGGAATTTACAGAACGATTTAACGGACGGAAGCTTAAGCGGGGCGCTAGAAGAGATCGCTACAGGCTTCGGGAACATGGTAGAGAAGGCAAGCGAAATAGTAGCCGCTGTACTTCCGGCAATTCTTGAAGGGCTGGGCTGGATTGCAGATAACGGGGAAGCAGTCGTAAGCATTTTAGCCGGAATCGGTGCGGGCTTTGCGGCGTTTAAAGTCGCTTCCCTTATTCAGACTGTAGTAACGGCTTTCCAGGCGTTCAAAGTGGCGAATGAAGGGGCGACGATTGCACAATGGGCTATGAACGCCGCTATGAACGCAAACCCGATTGTACTTATAATTACGCTTGTTGCCGGACTGATAGCAGCAGTCGTAACATTCATAGCAACCAACGAAGACGCAAGAGCGGCTATTGCTGCTGTGTGGGAGAAAATCAAAGCCGCGATCGAAATTGTTGTAACGGCAATCGTAAAATTTTTTACCCAAACTTTGCCGTCTGCCTTCGCGCAAGTCATAGAATTTTTAGGTAATATTGTTTCGCAGATCAAGGAAGCGTTTAACGGCGTGGTTACATTTTTACAGCAGCTTCCTAGCAAAATTTGGAACGCGATCGTAAGTACAGTTGACGCTATCCGCGAATGGGCGTTAGGGCTTAAGACGGCGGCGGAAGAAGGGATAACGCAGCTTGTAACGAATGTAGTAACCTTCTTTTCTGAATTGCCAAACAAAATAGCCTATGTGATCGGCTTTTGCCTGGGGCATATTCTGAAATTTGGAATTGACCTGTACACATGGGCGACTACGGAAATACCGAAATTTGTAAAAAGTATTATAACTTTCATGCAGCAGTTACCGGGCAAAATTTGGAACGCGATTGTAGGCGCATTACAACAGGTAGCAAATTGGGGGACGCAGTTAGCAGCAAAAGGCGCGGCAGCAGCTAAAGGACTGTTTAACGCTGTAGTAAATGGCGTAAGCAGCTTACCGGGGAAAATGGTGGAGATCGGAAGTAATATAGTTTCCGGCATATGGAACGGAATAAGCAGTGGTTGGAGTTGGCTAAAAGACAAAGTTAGCAGCCTGGCAAGCAGTTTATTACAGGGTGCAAAGGACGCTTTAGGTATTAAGTCGCCTTCCCGACTTTTCCGCGACTTGGTAGGTAAGATGATACCGCAGGGAATAGGCGTAGGAATTGACGAAGAATTACCGACGCTACAGGACGATTTACAAAAAGGCTTACAGGGAATGACGGCGAAGGTAGCGGCAGAGGTTAACCCGGTGGCAGCAGTTAAGAACACAGCAGCAAAAGTAATAGCGATAGATAAAAACTTAGATACAAGGAAAGTAACAGCAAACAATGAGATAATCGTAATTGTCAATACGACGAATACGACTACATTAGATAAAAAAGTAATAGCCAAAGAAGTAAAGAAAGAAGTTGTTAAGGGTATCACGAAAGACCAAAACGACAAGGATAAGACGAAAGGGGCGGCATAATGCGGGCGACATTTCACATTTTTTATAATGGTGAATCCTGTAAAGACGTAGGGTTGAGCGTGACAAGCCGCCCTACTATCCCGATACCAGAGCGAGAGCATGAGACAATAAAGGTAGAGGGACGGGACGGAGAATTACACAGGGACAAAGGGACGTATAAAGATATAGAAATAAAAATTGAGTTTAATTTTGTATCGAAAACCCCGGATATATGGGCGCAGGACTTAAGGAAGGTTAAAAAGTGGCTTTACAGCGGGAAAGATGAAAGGCTGATACTAAGCGACGACCCGGAGTACTTCTATAAAGTGAAACAGGCGGTGATGAGCGACAGCGAAAGAAAAGCAAGGCGCGTGGGAAAATTTGAAATAATATTCACTTGTGACGCTTATATGTATCGGATAGACGGGCAGGAAGAAAAGGAAATAACGGGATATTTGTATAACCCGTATATGAGGACACAGCCCGTATATAAGATATACGGAAACGGGGAAATCGCCTTAGAAGTAAACGGAAACCGGGTAACGGCAGAAGTGAACGGGCAGTTAAATATAGATACAAAATTAGAAATATGCTATAACGCGGCAAATGAAATAAGTAACGCTTCGCTTTCCGGGAAATATGAAGGGCTTTACCTGGAAGAAGGCGAAAATATCTTTAATTTTGCAGAGGGCTTTAGGGTTGTCTTAGTCCCTAACTGGCGGGAATTATGATAGAGGTATATAAAAATACTAACCGAAACTACCAAAGAAACGGAGATATAACGCTTACGCCCTTAAGCTGTATCTTTGAAATGGGGTTAGACGGCATAAGCCAGGTAGAACTAATTCACGAATATGACGACCTGGGGCGCTGGGAATACCTGGTAAATGACAATGTAATAGCCGCGCCTACGCCGTACAGTGACAAGCAATTATTCAGAATATATAACAGGGTGAAGGGCGACGATGAAGTAACCGTATACGCAAGACATATTTACTATGACAATCTGACAAATGTACTTATAGACACACGACCAACGCTTAAGACCGGGCAGGAAGCCTTAAACATTATATTCAGCGGGACAAAGTTTAGAGGGCATAGCGATATAACAACGGTAAATACTGCTTATTATGTGCGGAAGAATATAGTAGCAGCGATCGCCGGGGACGACGAAAACAGCTTTATTAACCGCTGGGGCGGGGAAATGCTGTACGATAACTACGATATATACGTTATGCGGCAGTTGGGAGAGGATAAAGGCGTAAGGGCAGAGTTCGGACACAACCTTACAGGGATTGAAGAAAACATAAGCACAGAAGAAACGATAACGCGAATTATCCCGGTAGCATATAACGGGTATACGCTGGAAGGCAGCAAGCCCTGGGTAGATAGTCCAAAGATCGGGGACTATGCGGAGATTAAAGCGGGCGTTATAGAGTTTTCAGAAATCAAGTTACAAGAAGATTGCAGCCAGGACGAAAAAGGATATGCAAACCTTACGGAATTAAGGAAGGCGCTTGTAAAAGCGTGTAATGATGAATTTAAAAAGGGTATCGACGAACCGACAGTAAATTATACCGTAAACATGGTAGAACTTGCGGAAACGGTAGAATACAGGGGCTATAAGCAGTTGGAAAATGTGCGGATAGGGGATACGATCACTTGTAAGCACAGAAAAATAAAAGTTGAAGCAAAGGCGCGTTGTATCCGACTTAAGTGGAACTGTTTAACGAAAGAAAACGAAGAAGTAGAATTAGGGAACTTCTTACAAACTTACTTCGATAAGACAAGCAGCATACAACAGGCGACGGCTTCCATAGAAGGGGCAAATAGACAGGCTTTAGCGGCAAAAGAAATAGCCCAGGGAGCCGCGAAGGAAGCGACGGAAGGGGCAGTAGCAGCCAGGGAAGCGGCAAGGACAGCCCAGGAAGCAGCCGGGACAGCAACCAGCCGGGCGGCGGAAGCAGCAGTGGCAGCAAAGACGGCGGCAGAAGGGGAAACAGGCGCGAAACACTATTATAAAATGACAAAAGAACTATACGAGGACGCAAGCGTACAGGCGGGGCAGAGTAAGGAAGCCTGGTTAGACTTGTCATATATAAATAATTGCTATTTATGCGAGTAAGGACGGTGCAAAGTGGTAGTAGGGAGACTTATATTTGACTTCGCCCGTCATAGCGTAGAAAAGACTATAAGGGTTAAACAATTCGACAGCGAAACGCGAAACCTGTTAATAGTTCTTCTGAATGACGGCGAACCTTACGAAATGCCGGAAGGGGCAATAGTAAGAATAGAGTGCAGGAAGTCGGACGGGGAAGAAATCTTAAACGACTGTACATATGTTGAAAACCTTATTACGGCAGAAATTACGGAACAAATGACAGCCGCGCCAGGGTATGCGGAATGTGCTATTAGTGTATATGAAAAGGACAGCTATATAGCTTCCTGGACGTTTAACCTTAAAGTAGATACAGCAGTTATAGTGGGCGACAAAATAGAAAGCACAATAGAATATAAGGCGATTATCAACGCTTTGCAGGAAGTGGAGAAATCGAAAGACACAATAGAAGAAGCGACGATTTTAGCCGCTACAGCTATGAGAACGGCAAACGATACCATAGGTATAGCGAACCAGGTAAAAGAAGAAGCGACAGCAGCGGCGGAAGCCAGCAAAGAAGCCGTAAAGGTGGCTACACAGGCAGCACAACAGGCAGAAAATTATAAGGAACTGATAGAAGATATTTATAACAATATTGATAAGCTTAACGACTTCGCGGAAGAAGCCTGGTTAAATAAATCGTACTTGGGAAGTGGATATTTAAGCGAAATGAAAGATTAGAAAGGAAGGGTAAAATATGCGGAATATGCCTAAAGTGATCGGAACGGGAAAGGACATTTATAACCTGTTAGGAATGGTACAGGCTGGGAAACTGGCAGCAGGGGAGTTAAGGGAAGCAATACAGGGGATAGAAGAAGAAAAGTATATCTTTTCCCCTGTAATTGATCTTTCGGAAGATAAAAGGTATGTGACGACTAACTACCTGGCGGAAGCCCAAAAGGGCGCTAAAGTACTGTGCGAAGGAGAGTTATATACGATCAAGAGCGTAGAACACATTACAGAAGAAGCGGCAGCAGCCGGAGAAGGAGAAACGGAAGCAGAACAACGGGAAGACAAGAAGACGGTTATAGGAGTAAACGCCGATCTGAAAGAAGCAGCAGAAAAAGTAGGGATAGAAAACCCGGTAAGCGTTTTAGAAAGAATCGGGATAACCCAGGAAGAATTAGACAGTATTAAAGGAGTGTTAGCGAAGTATGAGTAGATTTTTAAGTAATGATTTTATCAACAAAGACCCACGCGCGAAGCTGACGGTAGCGAAGCTTGCAAATATCGGCGATCTTGTAGCGCCTACGGCGGAGTATTTGACGGCTACGGGGCTTATAGAACTTACGGTAACTGCCGGGTGTGTGATTACGATAGGAAGTACGGGAGTTTTTAAGACGGACGCTACAATACTTAGTGCGGGAAACCTGGACGCAGGAAGCGTATTTACAGTCGGAAAAGATTATTATGTGTATATTTGTGATCCTGGAAGTGAAGACCTGGACGAAGTTTACAAGATCAGCCTTAACAGCACATACCCGGACGGCTACGACGCGGAAACAAGCCGGAAAATAGGCGGCTTCCATTATGGACGGGTAAGACAGGTAAACAGCAAGCTTATACCAATCAATACAGCCGGAGTAGAAAAGGGTAGCGGCTGGGAATCTAACGTAGCTTCCGGCATTGTGCCGCGTTCTGTATGGACGACGAAACACCGCCCAAAGTGCAGCCCGGAGGGTATGGTATACGCTGGGGGCGGATTGTGGGTAGACATATACATAGCTTCCAGCAATGGTGTAGGCGGTGTAAAGTCTGCTTATGGAACTACGCCGCTTACAGGTACAGAAGGACATAACAGCTATGGTTTTATTGACCTGGGCTTAAAGTCGGGCAAGAGGTTACTGTCTTATTCTGAATGGCAGCAGGCGGCTTATGGAAGCCCGCAGGGGGCAGACGGGAACAATACAAATGCCTGGGCTGCTACGTCCAATACAGCCAGGACGACGACGGGGAAGGTAGCTAATGCAGTATCCGCGATCGGGTGCGTGGATTGTGTAGGGAATGTGTGGGAATGGCTGGACGAATTAAGCTACAGGCATGACGGTACACAGTCTTGGGGGTGGAAGGATGTATTAGGGGCAGGAAACGGACAGGTTTATACAGAAGGGACTTACGGGCTTGTTCGCCTTATCGCGGGCGGTAGCTGGCTCGACGGCGTTGTCGCTGGGTGCCGCGCGGTGTACTGTGACTACTGTCCCTGGTACGTTCGCGCGGGTAGCGGGGCGCGCTTCGGCTGTGACTCTCTGTGATCTGTCTTAGTGCGGGTAGAAGCCCGCACACGTGAAAAAATTATAAAATTTCAGGGATATAGGAAACAATGAGAGAAGGCAGTACAAATAAAAAAGCTTATGATATAATCGCAAAACAGAAAGAAGGCGATTATATGGGAAGAAGGAACACACAGCGAAGCAGCCGTAGAAGTAGCGCGGTATGATCTTGACGTAGTGGAAGTACAAAATAGCATTATTTCAGACCTGGCAGAAGTTAATAGGCTGCTGCTGGAAGAACTGGAAAACTACAGGGCTATAGAAGATGAAGACAGGCATTTACTAATGATGATCGAAGACATAGAAGAAGGGAAGGAAGATTTAAAACGGTTATTAGAGCCGTAGGGAAGGAGTTAGTAAAGCTTGAGTAGTGAATTTTGGATAGGCTTGCTTATTCAGTTGGTTGTGTACGGGGTGTCGATCGGTGTAATTTATGGGACGGTGAAAACCAGGCTTAATTATATCGAAGCCAAATTAGATAAGCACAACAATGTAGTAGAACGGGTGTATAAGCTGGAAACAGATCAGGAGGTATTACAGGAACGGCAGAAGGTAGCGAATCATAGAATAGACGACCTGGAAGAAGTGACAGCGAAGGCATGAGACGGAAAAAGACAGAATTTAAGAAGAAAGTGGTAATACGGACGGGTTTAATATTTGTATGCGCCTGTATGATCGCCCTGTTTTTTTCCTGGCATGAAAAGCCTACAGAAGTATTTGCTTACATTATTCCGGCTTCCGGGGGTATCTTCGGGGCGGCTGTAATTTGGTATCTGAAAGCAGTACAGCTTGAAAACGGTATCAAAATACAATTAGGAATGATAAAAAAGCTTATAGACCTGGGGGAAGAAAACCAGGCGGAAGAAATCAAAGAAAGAACCATACAAAAGATGAAGGATAGGACAGAAGCACTTATAGATGAAGCGCTGGAAGCGACAGACATACAGAATTTTTAGAGGTGCTTAAGTATGGAAATTTTACAGAAACTTATTGAGAACTGGCTTATTATTGTGATCGCGTTTATCCTAGTGCTGCTTATGGTATATGCGATCTTGCGTTTTTTGAGGCTTACGCCGAAGCAGCAATTGAATAAGGTAAGGACTGCTTTACTTTATATGGTGACGGAAGCGGAAAAGGAATTAAAAAGCAAGACAGGGCGCGTAAAGCGTTCTATGGTGTGGGAATGGTTGGTAGAGTGCTTCCCGATCATAAGTTTGTTTATCACAGAAGAAAAATACGATGAACTGTTAGACCAGGCTTTGGCAGAGTTTAAGAAAATGTTGGAAAATAATGAAAGCCTGTACGACTATGTACACAATACGCTTACAGTCTCGGAAACAGACACAATAGAAGACGTTATAAGGAAAAGTGCAGATGGGGCGTAAGACGTATGAAGATTTTACTTATTAGCGGGCATGGCGCGGGGGATTCCGGCGCAGTATCACAGTTTGGAAGGGAAGCAGACGAAACTGTATACATGGTGGAAGAAATAAAGAAGACTTTAAGCCAGTATGCACAGGTTGACTTATACCCTACGAACAGAAACGCATACAGTGACGCGAAAGCCGGAAAGCTGGCGGTTAACTTCGGTAATTATGGTTATGTGCTGGAAGTGCATTTTAACGCCTGCGTCAATGACACGAAGGGCGACGGAAAGACAACGGGTACGGAAATTTTCGTTACAAAGGCGGAAAAGACCGTAGGCGTAGAAACAAAGATTGTACAGGCTATCGCCGCCTTCGGTTTAAAGAACCGGGGAGTAAAGCGGACAAACTTTACAGTAATTGCCAGGGTGAAGGCGGCGGGCGTTTCTTCCGCGCTGCTGGAAACGTGCTTTATAGATGATAAGGACGATATGCAGATATACAGCAGCAAAAAAGCACAGATCGCGGCAGCGGTGGCTAATGCGATCGCGGCGCAGTTCGGGCTTAAGAAACGCGATACGGCAGCAGGAAACGGCGCACAGGCAGCAGAAAAGGAGATCAGAGCCGGAAGCACAGTTACAATTAAGGACGGCGCAGTATACGGCGGGTTATCATCAACAAGAGGTAAGGCAGTACCGAAGGCACAACGCGGAGGGAAGAAGCACACAGTAGACAAAATACAGACCAATAAGGGAGTAGTAGAAGCAAGGCTTACAGAGATCAAAAGCTGGGTAGCTGTGACAAGCTTAACGGCTGTATAAGGGGGCTTCTATATGACTACAGCACAGAAGAATTTTATTAAGACGGTGGGCGCGATCGCGTCCGCCGATATGAAGAAGACGGGTGTACTTGCCAGCTTGACAATAGCCCAGGCTATATTAGAATCGGCTTACGGGACTTCCGGGCTTGCTACGGGCGGTAAAGCGCTTTTCGGTATCAAAGCTACAAAGACCTGGAAAGGGAAAGTGTATTGCAGCGATACAAAGGAATGTTACGACGGCTTAAACATGGTAACGGTTAAAAATGCGGCTTTTCGTGCTTATGAAAGCTGGGAAAAATCTATTGCAGATCACAGCGCATTTTTGAAGGCAAATAAGAGGTATAAAGCAGTTATAGGAGAAACAGACTATAAGAAAGCCTGTGAAGCTATAAAGGCTGCCGGATACGCTACGGACCCGCAGTACGCAGAGAAACTTATTAAGCTGATTGAGGAAAACAAACTTACAGAGTATGACGGGGAAGCCGGACAGAAGCAGGAAACGGCAGAGGACAAGAGCCAGGCGGCAGCAGAGCAAACGCCGGGGAAGAAATACCACCGCGTACAGGTTGGGGCGTACAGGCGCAAGGAAGGCGCTAACCTTATGGCAGATAAGGTTAGGCGGACAGGACATACGGACGTATTCGTAAGGCTGCTAAACGGGCTTTACAAAGTCCAGGTAGGCGCGTATACTGACAAGAAAAACGCAGAAACAACGGTAAGAAAGTTAAAAGCCGCTGGTATTAGCTGCTTTGTTACATATTCATAAAGCAGAAAAAAGCGGCGATAATTGCGGAAGGTAATTTACGCGTAACTTACAACTTAATAAAAAACCCTTTATTTGCGGGCTTCGGAGTTATGTAAGAGATAATTACAGGAAAAATAATGAAATTAGTAAAACCCTTGAAAGTCCAAGGTTTACGGTGATAAGGAAGTAATTTCAGATTAGGCGGTATAGCCCCAATTACAAGGGCTGTACCGTCTTTTTGAGTTCCTATGCGCCTTGCCTTCTCGGTTGTGTAGCAGAAAGGAAATTGAGTTCACCCACAAAGTTGAAAACAATATCCACTTTCTGTACCCGTTTCCCGTCCACCTTTTCCGGCGCATGGACTATGATTTTCTTGATAAATTCATTAACGATTGTGGGGGTAAGTTCCTTTATCCCCACATACTTACGGATAATCGCGGCGAAGCTGTCAAAATCGCTTTTATTCTGCTCGTAGGTATCGACTTCCTGCTGGTCTGCCTTGACCTTTTCTTCCAGTTCCCGCTGTTCTGCTTCATACTCTGCGGACAGCTTCAAAAACCTGTCGTGACTAATTGCGCCGCTTATGTCGTCCTCATAAATCCGCTTGAAGATACGGTCAAGTTCTACAATTCGTTTTTTTGCCTGTCCGACTTCCCGTTTTCTGCGCTTCATTTCCTTTTCCGTTTCGGCAGAGCGTTGTGCGTACATCATTTCATGGAAAGCCATGATGTCATCAAAGAAAAGGGCAGTCACGTCAAATATCCTGCTCCATACGATTTGCTTCAACACTTCTTCACGGATAAAGTGAGCCGTACAGCTTCCCGTATTGCTCTTGTACTTTGCACAACGGTAATGGTCTTGTGAACCGTTAAAACTTCTGCAAGTGGCGAAATGTAATTTACTCCCACAGTCTGCACAGTATACCAAGCCGGAGAATAAACCTTGCCGCTCTGCTTTTGTGGGGCGGCGCTTGTTCGCCCTTAGTTCCTGCACCCGTTCAAATACAGCGTCCTCGACAATCGCTTCATGGGTATTGAAGAAGATAGCCTGCTGTTCCTTTGTGGTTGGAATCCGCTTTTTCAGCTTGTGGGATTTGGAATAGCTTTTGAAATTTACGGTATGTCCGCAGTAGTCCATACGCTCCAAAATACCAACAATGGTACTATCCCTCCAATCATAGGGATTTTCGGAAAAGGCTTTTCCCTTTTTCTTTGCGTAGTGGGCTTTGGCAGTCAGTACCTTATCTTCTTTGAGGATTTTTGCTATCTGCATGGGACCTTTCCCACCGATACATAAATCAAAAATCCGTTTCACCACAGCGGCGGCTTCCTCGTCTACAATCCATTGCTTTTTGTCCGTAGGGCTTACTATGTAGCCATAGGGCGGCTTTGTCAGGTGTTCCCCCGCCTGTCCTTGCGCCCGTTTGATTGCCCGCACCTTTTTGCTTGTGTCTTTAGCATAAAAATCGTTAAACAGGTTGCGGAACGGGGTAAAATCGTTGTCGCCTTTCGCACTGTCCACCCCGTCATTGATTGCGATATAGCGCACGTCACGCTCTACGAAAAAGATTTCCGTATAGTAGCCGACTTTCAGATAATCGCGCCCCAATCTTGACATATCCTTGACAATGACCGTTGCCACGTTTCCGGCTTCGATTTCTGCAATCATTCTGTTAAAATTTGGTCTGTCAAACGTCACACCCGATACACCATCGTCAATAAAGAAAATGGGATTGGAAAAGCCGTTGTCCGCCGCATATTTGGAGAGGAGTGCTTTCTGGTTCACAATGCTGTTGCTGTCGCCCTCTAACGTATCTTCCTGCGAAAGACGGGCGTATAATG
>RAZD01000017.1 GCA_003612525.1 bacterium C-53
AAGGTGGAAAATATCAATTTCGGGTGGCTCTCAAGCGGGAAACTGGTGGCTCCCAAGGAGGATAATATTCAGCATACCTAAGATGTCACAAAACGGAAGGATTACTTTTGGAAATTTTTCAGAATCTCATCCATAAGAGCCTTTGCCGCAAGGCTCTTATCCATTAGGGGGAGTTCCGTAACGGAATCCTTTGTAATCAGAGTAAGTATATTTGTATCGGTTCCGAATCCGGCGCCTTTCTGTTTCAGATTATTGGCGGCAATCATATCAACGTTCTTTCTCTCAAGTTTTGCACGGGAATTTTCAAGCATATGTTCCGTTTCCATTGAAAATCCGCACAGGAACTGATCTTTTCGGCGGTGTTCTCCGAGATACTTTAAGATATCGGAGGTGCGCTTTAATTTGATTGACAGATCTTCCTCCTTTTTCTTTACCTTTTCATCTGCGTAGGATTCAGGGCAGTAATCAGCTACGGCAGCGGCTTTAATAATGATGTCGTACGCTTCTGCATCTGCAGTTACGGCCTCAAACATATCCTGCGCTGAAATGACGGGAATGAAGTTTACAAAGAGGGGAGGGGTCAGAGATGTCCTGCCGGAAACAAGTGTGACATCCGCGCCGCGCCGTACACAATGTTCGGCAATTGCATAGCCCATCTTTCCCGTGGAGTGGTTTGACAGAAAGCGCACCGGGTCAATTTTTTCGATCGTAGGACCGGCAGTAACAAGGATTTTTAAGCCTGTAAGGTCTTTCTGAAAGGCCGCGCCGCGCAGGATGTGCTGGAGCAATGTCTCTTCAGAAGGCAGTTTTCCGTCACCGGTATCACCGCATGCGAGATAACCGTTTGCTGGAACGATAATCTCATATCTGTAGCTGGCCAGTTTTTTCAGATTATCCTGCACAATCGGGTTGTGGTACATATTTGTGTTCATTGCAGGAGCGATCAGTTTTTGGCAGGTACATGCCATGACTGTGGTAGTGAGCATATCATCGGCGATACCGTTCGCGATCTTTCCGATCACATTTGCGGAGGCGGGAGCGATCAGGACCAGATCTGTTTTTTTGGCAAGAGATACATGTTCAACATTGTATTGAAAATTACGGTCAAATGTATCGACGAGGCATTTATTTCCGGTCAGTGTCTCAAAAGTGATGGGATTGATAAAATTCATGGCATTTTCCGTCATGATGACAGTAACGTCACAGTTCAGCTTTTTCAGCATACTGGACAGATTGGCCATCTTATAAGCTGCGATACTCCCCGTAACTGCGAGGATGATATGTTTTCCGGTCAGCATATGGAATCTCCTTATTGGTTTTTATCATAAATAATCTTAAGACCCTTTAAAAGCAGGGAATCATCGAGAATAATTTTCCGCTTGCAATGCGGAACAATTATTTTTGCAAGTCCGCCCGTGGCAATCACTGTAGCAGGGTATCCAAGTTCCGCCTCCATGCGCTCAATCATTCCGTCAAGGCAGGATGCCTGTCCGAATACCATGCCGCTTTCCATGCTGTCAATGGTATTGGTGCAGATGACTTTTTTCGGATGTCCAAGGCTGATCTTGGGGAGCTGGGAGGTTTTCGAAGTCAGGGAATCAAGCGATACATGGACACCGGGGATGATCACACCGCCGATATAATTTTTATTGCGGTCGATCACGCAGATTGTGGTAGCGGTCCCCATATCGACGATGATTAAGGGGGCGCCGTATTCGTGAATGCCGGCGACGGCGTCTACGACAAGGTCCGCACCGAGCTGCTTTGGATTATCCATTAAGATGTTCAGTCCGTTCTTGACGCCGGGGCCCACAATAATAGGCTTTACGTTCAGAAGTTTGTTGATTGCCGAGGAGAAGATTCCGTTGAGCGGAGGCACTACGGAAGAAATGACAGCGCCCGTGATATCTTCTTTGCGTATATTGTAGAGTTCGAGAACGGTCTTGACGGCAACGGCGTATTCAAGCTCTGTTTTTGCCGGGTCTGTCGACACACGTTCCGTGAAGTAGACCTTCTGATCGTCAATGCATCCGAGGACAATATTTGTGTTTCCTACATCAATTGCAAGTATCATATGATTCAGCCTTTCTTTTTTCCGGCGGCCGGTATTTTTGGACCGCCGGAATTTCTGTTTACTGGTTTACGGGTTCTGTTTTACGTACCGGCACGATAATTCTGGCCCCAATTAAGGCAGCGCCGACTGCAGCGGTAAGAATTCCTGCCACAATTGCTTCGATAACGCCGTTAAATGTAATGACAGGCAGAATAACGCCCTTGTACAATGTCTCAATACTGTTTCCGGTAGCGGAAGCGTAGCTTTGTCCGAAGAAGAAATAAATCATGTTCATAACAAGGATTGTATTTGTTATGGAACCAAGCACGCCGGCAAGTGCAAGGCCAAAAGTAGTTGAAACCTTATGATTCTTTATTGCCTTTTTGATAAAATAAAATACGAAAAACGGCACAATTCCTACAAGAATACGCGGTACAAAGCAGATGACAAGGCTCAGGAAGTTTCCTTGTGTGTCTCCGAGAGAATAGAATGGCGAGAATACAAAGGAAGTTACCGTAGGGTTCATCGTATTGTTGATTAGGCTGGTAAGACCGAAAATTCCGCCTAAGAATGCGCCCTTTTTCGGGCCGAGGGCAATCGCTCCGAGGATAACGGGAATATGGATAATCGTCGCTCTCGTCGGTCCTACGGGAATGTAACCTAAATTTGGGGTAAATGCAAGAAGCAGTATGATTGCCGTGAACATAGCTGTCTGTACCAGCTCGTAAGTTTTTGTCTTTGTCATAGTGAGAATCTCCTTTTCTTTTCCATGTTTGAGTTTCAGATATTCCGAAGCGATCTGCTAAGGGCTTTTGAGACGATACCGCCTGCGATGCATGATGCGGGAAGCTCAAATAATCCGTTCATGCCGATAAATGCAAATAGGAAAGCAAACGGATTCAGTCCGCCCATAGATGCATTTAAGGATTGTAAGTATTCCGTATTCCAGAAGGAGAACAGCAGCATGCCCATAAAAAAGAGCGTGTTTAAGAATGCTCCGGTAAGACCTCCGGCGAAATAACAGATCGTATGTGTTTTGTCAGGTTTTGCGTAAAGTCTGAATAAAACACCTGTCAGATATCCCATCAGGATACGCGTCGGTACACATACAAGGAATGTGAAAAAGGGGTTAATTGATAGAAGCGCGGCGCCAAAAGGACTCATGCCAAAACACTGGTAGAAGCTTGTGATGCCGAATACGCCGCCGAGAACAGCTCCGGCAGCCGGACCGGTAATCATTGCCCCGATCACTACGGGGATTGTGATGAGTGAAATCTCCAGGCCCGCGGTCCTTAGGTAACCCAGAGGTGTGAATGCCATAATGAGTATTATGGCTGTGAGTACGGCCATCTGTGCCATCTCAACAATTTTTTTGTCTTTCATTTTTTTCCTCCTGTTATTATTCTCAATAATGAGATACAATACATGGGGCGCCGAGGCGGTATGGCGCTGGCGCCACGCGATAATACTAGCACATTGTTAAAAAATAATCAATCATTTTTCAAATTTTTAAAAAAAGTGATTGAATTATTTCCTATATAATGCTATAGTGTATCAGGCGGGCGCACAAGTGTCTTTCACAGAAAAGCATTTGTGCGTGGAAAGTATGAAAAAATTTTTGATGTATGAGTTTTACAGTCTAAGGAGGAGAACGAAGATGGCATTAACTTTATCAACAAAGGCGCAGGCGGTAAAACCGTCCTCGACATTGGCTATCACGGCGAAGGCAAAGGAACTGCGGGCACAGGGAATGGATGTAGTGGGATTTGGAGCGGGAGAACCCGATTTCAATACGCCTGAAAATGTGTGTAATGCTGCAATTAATGCGATTACGGATGGATTTACCAAATACACGCCGGCTTCCGGTACACAGGAACTGAAGGAAGCAATTTGCAGAAAGTTTAAAAAGTTCAATCACCTTGATTATAAACCGAATCAGATTGTAATCAGCAATGGCGGAAAACATGCTCTTTCAAATGTATTTGACGCGATTTTAAATCCGGGAGATGAAGTGATCATTCCCGCACCTTACTGGTTAAGCTACCCGGAGATGGTAAAGCTGTCCGATGGCGTTCCCGTATATGTGTTTGGTGCAAAGGAAAATGAATATAAGATTACCCCGGAACAGATTGAGAAGGCAGTTACAAATAAGACAAAAGCGATTATTCTCAATACGCCAAGCAATCCGACCGGCGCAATCTATTCGGAAGAAGAGCTGCGGGCGATTGCTGATACGATTGTAAAATATGATATATATGTTGTGGCTGATGAAATGTATGAGTATTTAACTTATGGCGGAGAGAAGCATGTAAGTATCGCTTCCTTTAATGATGAGATTTACAAAAGGACGATTACGTGCAGCGGTCTTTCCAAGAGTTATTCCATGACAGGATGGAGAATCGGGTATACAGGTTCTTCGGCGGAAATTGCGAAACTCATGAGTTCCATGCAGAGCCATGCGACATCAAACCCAAATTCGATTGCGCAGAAAGCGGCGGTAGAGGCTCTTGATGGTCCTCAGGATACAGTGGAGAGGATGCGGGAGGAATTTGACCAGCGGCGGATGCATATGATGGACAGGGTACGGGCAATGCCTCATGTGGATTTTGCAGAACCCAAAGGAGCATTTTACTTGTTTATTGATTTATCAGCAATCATAGGAAAAGAATATCAGGGAAAGAAAATCGAATCAGCGGCGGATGCGGCGGATATTCTTCTGGAAGATTTTTATGTGGCGGTTGTGCCGTGCGCGGACTTTGGTTTCCCGAACCATATGCGTCTTTCCTATGCAATTTCCCTTGTCCAGATTGAAGCGGGGCTTAACCGAATTGAAAAGTTTCTGAAGATGTTATAAAGGGACGGTGAAAGATGATTGAAAATTTTAAGCGTCTGGAACGCAGGCTGGTAAAAAAAGCGCATATTTTTGAGTTTTATGAAGATAAACTTGAGTTGCCGGACGGCAAGATTGATTATTATGATTTTTTAAGGCATAAAGGCGCTGCCGCTGTTATTCCGGTACTGCCGGACGGGAGAATCCTTCTTGTCAGTCAGTTTCGAAATGCGCTTGACCGTGTGACTCTTGAAATCCCAGCAGGCGGGCGCAATACGTCAGAGGAGCCCTATATTGATGCGGCTTTTCGTGAGCTTGAGGAAGAGACGGGATACCGCACGGACAGGCTTACACATCTGATTTCAATAAGGACAGCAGTTGCATTCTGCAATGAGAGAATAGAGGTATATGTTGCGGATCATCTGATTCCGTCGAAACAACACCTGGATGAAGATGAATACATTGATGTTCATCCGTTTTCCTTAGACGAGATTATGAAGATGATCTTTGACGGTAAGATTGAGGATTCTAAAACGATTGCTTCAATTATGAGTTATCATGCATTTCTCCTTCAGAAAAAGAATAACATAGAGTAACGGAACGCTTTCCGTTATGGGAGATTGCAAGTGAAGAAAGTATATCAGAGAGCATTTGTGCAGACGAAAACAGAGCCATCCCATACGAAGGGGTGGCTGTTTTTCTTACTTCTAAGCTTCTTTATGGGAATTTTATATGGAAATCTGTTTGGAGAAGCGGAGCGGGCGGTTAATCTGCTGGGACAATATAGCTATCAGACTGTGGATAATGAAGCGCTCTTTTTCTACTGTTTCAGGCAGCGTTTGTTTCCTGTGGTATGCCTTTATTTTCTGGGGAGCAGTTTTGCAGGAAACCTGTTCCTGCTGGGATTTTTTTTCTATGTCGGGTTTACGACAGGCGCCTTTCTGTCCATTCAAATTATTGGATTCGGTATTGGCGGTGTCCTGATCGGGGCTGGCAGCCTGCTGCCGCATTATCTGATTTATCTGCCAGCTTATTGGATACTTTTCCGGTTTGTGTCTTATACAAGATCGGGAGAATATCCCTGTCCGAGATGGAAAGGAATTTTACTCTACTGTCTGAGATTTCTCGTTCTGACGGTTTTAATATGTGCGGGCGTATGGCTTGAAAGTTTTATAAATCCTTCAATATTACAGGGGATATTAAAGTGGCTGGGATGAGAATTGAATATGCCTCTGACCTGCATGCCGTGATTTTCAGTGAAAATACGTGGAAATATCCTAAAATACTGGAAAAATCCATTTGCTTTTCTATTCATTTGTTATTATAATGGTTTACATAGGTTGTCTGTAAGAGGGGATGCAGGCGGAGGATGAAGCAGAGAAAGGCTTTGGGTTCATGGAGCAGGAGATACTGGGATTTATTGATTACTTACATAATGTTAAGAAAACTTCAAATAATACGGAGTTGTCTTACAAACGTGACTTAAGCAAGATGGTGTCATTTCTTTACGGACAGGGAGTGAAATCTATAGGTGAGATAACGGAAACGCAGCTGCATGCTTATGTTGTTTTTCTTACGAAAAGCGGATTTGCGACAACGACGGTTTCCAGGAGCATTGCGTCTATGAAAGCTTTTTTCCACTATCTTTTTAAAGAAGGGAAGAATAGTTCCGATCCCGCGGATAATTTAAAATCTCCCAAAATTGAAAAGAAGATGCCGGCGATTCTCTCACCGGAGGAAGTTGTGCGTCTTCTGGAACAGCCACGTGGAAATGCTCCAAAAGAAATCAGAGACAGGGCTATGCTTGAGCTTTTATATGCGACGGGAATTCGTGTATCGGAGCTGATACACCTTAAAGTGACGGATGTCAATCTGACGGATGGTTATATTTTATGCAGAGATGCGAGTAAGGAGCGTGTCATTCCAATCGGAGGAAAGGCAAAGGGAGCAATGGGCAGCTATCTTTCGGGTGCGAGAGATGCGATGGTGGATATGAAGGAAGAGAAAGTTCTGTTTGTGAATTGTTCCGGCCAGCCGATGAGCCGTCAGGGATTTTGGAAGCTGATCAAATCGTATGCAAAAAAGGCGGGCATTGAGGCGGATATTACGCCGCATACGCTTCGCCATTCGTTTGCCGTACATCTGGTTGAGAATGGCGCCGATTTAAGGGCGGTGCAGGAGATGCTGGGTCATTCTGACATATCAACGACACAGATTTATGCAAATATGAGCCATAACCGGCTGAAGGAAGTATATGCGAAGGCACATCCGAGAGGCTAGATTGAAAAATCAGGATGTTTCAATCGTCAGCTTTGTGCCTGCGCCCAAATTTGCAGGTTGGGCGAGAAGGGAGAAATAATAAAAGAAACAGAACTGGCCTTCTGTTTCTTTTTTTAGGAGAGAAATGCATGAATGAATTGAAAAGCACATTCGTATCCACACTTGCGCCGCATGTGCAAATATACTATAATAAAAAAAGTTTTTTCGCTTCACCTTTCACAAAAAACAGAGCGGAAAATAAATGGAAACGAGCCCTGTAATCAACGTACATCCAGGGCAAATATGGAGGGAAAGATGGGATTTACATTTATAGACAGGCTGCCGACTCCCGATGAAATCAGGGATGAATTTTTCGTTCCGGCCACTTTAAAATTATTAAAATCAAAAAGAGATGAGGAAATCAGACAGGTATTTACCGGGGAAAGCGATAAATTTCTTGTAATTATAGGTCCCTGTTCCGCCGATAATGAAGATTCTGTGTGCGATTATGTGAGTCGTCTGACGGCAGTTCAGGAAAAGGTAAAAGACAGGGTGATTCTCATACCGCGGATTTATACAAATAAACCGCGTACTACCGGGGAAGGGTACAAAGGCATCTTTCACCAGCCGGATCCGGAGAAGAAGCCGGATTTCCTTCAGGGACTGATTGCCATGCGTAAGATGCATATCCGTGCGATTGAGGAATCCGGTCTTACATGTGCGGATGAGATGCTTTATCCCGATAACTGGGGATATGTTTCGGATATCCTTTCGTATGTTGCGATAGGGGCACGTTCTGTGGAGGACCAGCAGCATCGCATTACCGTGAGCGGCTTTGACGTGCCGGCCGGGATGAAGAATCCGACAAGCGGTGATCTCGGCGTTATGCTGAATTCCGTTGTGGCGGCACAGTCCCCGCATCATTTTATCTATCGCGGCTGGTCTGTGCGCACGGATGGGAATGAACTGGCTCATACGATACTCAGAGGATCCGTGAACAAACACGGAAACAACCTCCCGAATTATCACTATGAAGATCTGGTTCTTCTGCATGAAAAATATGCGCAGCGTGATCTGAAAAATCCTGCATGCATTGTGGACAGCAATCACAGCAATTCCAATAAGCAGTATGAGGAGCAGATACGTATAGTAAAAGAAGTGCTGCATTCAAGACTTCATAACCCGGATATCCATGATCTGGTAAAAGGCGTTATGATTGAAAGTTATATCGAGCAGGGCTGCCAGAAGATCGGTGGCGGCGTTTACGGAAAATCCATTACGGACCCATGTCTTGGCTGGGAGGAGTCCGAGAGGCTGATTTATACGATTGCGGAAATGTGTGAATGACACACTTCCCGGGTGGAATTCTGGTTACGGATAAACGGAATCAGGCGTATCACATATATTTGCGGAGGAAAAATAGAAGAATCACAATACCTGCAATTTCAGATACAATTAATCCGCAGAAATAGCCATTGATTCCCATATGAGGAATTGCAAAATAGACAAAGGCCAGACGGATTCCGAGACTTATGAGGTTGATGAAAAAGGTCCGTGTCGTCTGACCGAGGCCGTTCAGGATACTGGTTAGGGGGCTTGCCATGAACAGGAGAGGACAGATAAAGCAGAGCGCCCGTATGTACGTTCCGGCGAGCTCATTGTTGAAAAAGGTCCGTCCGACGAAACTGCTTGTAATCAGAAAGCCCGCGGTGCACAAAAGTCCGAGGCAGAAGCAGCAGCGTATCGTTTTGTCGATGGCCTTTTTGATATGGGTTGTATTGCGGCTTGCTTCCGCTTCCGCAATCTCGGGAAGCAGCATAACGGAGATGGAATTTGTGATGGCGCCGGGAAAAAGAATCATCGGAAGCGCCATTCCGGTGAGTACGCCGTATATGCTGAGGGCCTCACTGTCAGAGAGGCCGTAAAGCCGGAGGCTGTTTGGAATATGGATGGCCTCAAGGCTTGCAAGCATATTGATAACAACACGATTGCAGCTTAGAGGGGCAGAAAATCGGAGAATACGCACCAGATCCTTTTGAATGGTAAACTGCGTTATGCGGTCACGCAGAAATTCCTTCAGCATAAAAAAGAAGGATACGATCATGGCGGCAAATTCACCGAATACGATTCCGACCACCGCGACAGAGATTGTGGGCTCCATATTCCGGCTCAAAATAATATAATAGACAGCGAAAACCGAACTGACGCGGATGGTCTGTTCAACAAGTTGTGTGGCGGAGGGAAACTCCGCTTTTTTAAGTCCCAGACAGTATCCATTGACGCAGCAGTGGATGGACTCAAACGGGATGGAAAAAGCAAGAATTCTGATTAACGGCGCTGTGCGCGCTTCCATAAGGAACCGTACGGCGATAATGTCTGAGGCACGATACAAAAAGGAGGCCATAACAGCGGAAAGCATCAGCGAGAGCGTAAGTCCGGACAGGAAAAAGGAGAATTTTTTGGTACGCTCAGCGGCGACGAATCTTGAGATCGCAGTCTGGATGCCGGCGCCTGTGATAGAAAAACTGATGGAAAATACAGGAAAAACCATCTGGTAAATGCCCATCCCCTCTGCACCGATTGTATGTGACAGGAATATTCTATAGAAGAAACCTATGATTCGGCTAAGAAAGCCGGCAGCGGTCAGGATAAGCGTTCCTCTGATCAGGGAATTTATTTTTTTCATTCAGTTACCTTAAATGGAATTTTGATATTAGTATATTCTGTGAGCTGTGTTGACAGAACGGAAAACAGGTGGTATTATGCAGACAGATGAATTAGAAGTGATTCACTAGGAATTAAATCCTGCCTGAGTTTGAAAGGAGCAGATTTTTTATATGGATAGAATTATTTATTTAGATAACGCGGCCACAACAAAGACAGCCCCGGAAGTGGTAGAAGCGATGCTGCCGTTTTTTTCGGAGAAATATGGGAATCCGAGCAGCGTGTACGGGATTGCGGGCGACAGCAAGAAAGCAGTCACGGATGCAAGGGAAACGATTGCGAAATCTCTTGGGGCTCAGACAAATGAAATCTATTTTACGGCAGGCGGCTCAGAAGCGGATAACTGGGCGCTGATTGCAGCGGCTGAGGCGTACGGGGAGAAAGGGAAACATATCATTACTTCGGCAATCGAGCATCATGCGGTTTTAAATACATGTGAGTATCTGGAGAAAAGAGGATACGAAGTGACTTATGTCGGTGTGGATGAACACGGCGCGCTGAAGCTTAATGAATTAAGACGGGCAATTCGTCCGGATACAATTCTGATCAGCGTTATGTTTGCCAATAATGAAATTGGAACATTACAGCCTGTAAAACAGATTGGTGAAATCGCAAAAGAACATGGAATTCTTTTTCACACCGACGCGGTACAGGCATATGGCCAGCTTCCGATCTCGGTAGATGAGTATCACATTGATATGCTGTCGGCAAGCGGCCATAAGCTAAACGGTCCGAAAGGAATCGGATTTCTCTATATCCGTAAAGGTGTGAAAATCCGTTCCTTCGTGCACGGAGGACAGCAGGAGCGCGGACGCCGCGCCGGAACGGAGAACGTGGCAGGAATCGTCGGTCTGGGCAAAGCAGTGGAGCGGGCTTACCGCATCATGAAAGAGAAGACAGAGAAAGAAATACAGCTTCGTGATTATCTAATCCGCCGCATTATGCAGGAGATTTCTTACACGAGACTGAATGGAGATGCGAGAAATCGTCTTCCGAACAATGCGAATTTCAGCTTTCAGTTCATTGAGGGAGAATCACTTCTGATTATGCTTGACATGAAGGGAATCTGTGCATCTTCCGGTTCCGCATGTACGTCCGGGTCACTGGACCCGTCACATGTACTATTAGCGATCGGACTGCCGCATGAAATTGCGCACGGATCGCTTCGACTTACATTAAGTGATGAGACAACGAAAGAGGACATTGATTTTACGGTGGATGTCATCAAGGAAACGGTGGCGAAACTTCGGAATATGTCCCCTTTATATGAGGATTTTATAAAATCAACCAGATAACGGAAACATCAGAATGAGAGGAAAAGAACATGTATAGTGAAAAGGTTATGGATCATTTTTCCAACCCGAGAAACGTAGGTGAAATAGAGAACGCCAGCGGCGTAGGAACGGTAGGAAATGCAAAATGCGGCGATATTATGAGGATGTATCTCGATATTGACGAGGATGGCGTAATCAAAGATTGTAAATTTAAGACATTCGGATGCGGGGCGGCAGTGGCAACCAGCAGCATGGCGACGGAGCTTGTCAGGGGAAAGACGGTACAGGAAGCTCTTCAGGTGACAAATAAAGCCGTTATGGAGGCGCTTGACGGTCTGCCGCCTGTAAAGGTCCACTGTTCGCTTCTTGCAGAAGAGGCAATTCATGCGGCGCTCTGGGATTATGCGGAGAAGAATCATATTGTGATTGACGGACTGGAGAAGCCAAAGAGTGATATCCATGAAGAGGAAGAGGATGAAGAATATTAAATGGAGAAGAAGAAAGTAGTAGTCGGCATGTCAGGCGGTGTGGATTCTTCGGCGGCGGCTTATCTGTTAAAAGAACAGGGATATGATGTGATCGGTGTGACGATGCAGATCTGGCAGGATGAAGGCGCAGAAGAAATGCAGGAGAACGGCGGATGCTGCGGTCTTACGGCGGTGGAGGATGCGCGGCGCGTTGCGCAGCAGCTGGGGATTCCTTATTATGTAATGAACTTTAAGAAAGAGTTCCGCGAAACGGTCATGAATTATTTTATTCGCGAATATCAGAGCGGCAGGACGCCAAATCCCTGTATAGCCTGCAACCGTTATGTGAAATGGGAAGCGCTTTTAAAGAGGAGTCTTGCAATAGGAGCCGATTATATTGCAACGGGACATTATGCAAGGATTGCAAGACTTGAAAACGGCAGGTTTGCTTTAAAGGAATCGGCAGCATACGGAAAAGATCAGACGTATGCACTTTACAGCCTCACACAGGAACAGCTTGCACATACATTGATGCCTGTTGGGGAGTATACGAAAGAAGAAGTCCGCACGATTGCGCAAAAGGCCGGCCTTCAGGTTGCAAACAAACCGGACAGCCAGGAAATCTGTTTCGTTCCGGATGGGGACTATGCAAAATTTATTGAAGAACAGGCAGAAACTGCTTTGCCGGCAGGTAATTTTGTGACGAAAAACGGTACTGTTCTCGGACGTCATAAAGGCATCACCCATTATACCGTCGGACAGCGTAAAGGGCTAAATCTGGCGATGGGACATCCCGTGTTTGTGACAAAGATACGGCCTGAGACAAATGAGGTTGTGATTGGCGAAGCGGAAGATGTCTTTGCGAAAGAACTTGTGTGTGCGCACCTTAATTTTATGGCGGTTCCCGATTTGACAGAGCCGCGGGAGGTCTTCGCGAAGATACGCTACAATCATAAAGGGGCGCTATGTACCATTGAGAAGACAGGCGATGATGAAATCACCTGTGTTTTTAAAGAAAAGGTACGTGCAGTTACACCGGGACAGGCTGTCGTATTTTACGAAGATGACTGTGTGCTTGGCGGAGGGACAATAGAGAGATAAGGAGCATCGGAAAGTGGGCAGAAAGGCAAAAGAGGAAAGCTTTGACTTTATCCGTGCAGTCAGCACGATTGGAATTGTTTTATTCCATAACAGTTTTAACTATATTGAATACAGCATTGGAGGAAATCCCTTTGTATTCCAGAAGTATGGGAACGGCGACTGGGGCGGTCTGTTTGTCGCCGTGTTTTTTATGCTGTCTGGGGCAGTTCTATGGTATAATTACGAGGACAGAATGAATGTAGGAGAATTCTATGTGAAACGCTGGCTTTCTATCTTTCCAATGTTCTATGTGGCATGGGCCGTGCAGTATTGCCGCAATGCGCATAAATTCGGAACATGGCTCTGGGGCGGACCGAGGAAACAGTTTCTGATGACCTTTTTTGGCATGGACGGGTACTTTATGCACAGAGGCCTCAACTATTATTGTCTGGGCGAGTGGTTTTTAGGTGCAATTATTCTGCTCTATGTCATGTTCCCGCTGCTCAGAATCCTGTATAAAAATAAGAAGTTAAGGATACTGACAACAATTCTGATTGCAGTTTTCTATACATTAAATCTGTATAGAGACTGGTTTATTATATCTGACGGGAAAAATCTGCTCACCTGTCTTATGGATTTTTGGATTGGCATGATTCTCGTAACATACAAGGAACAGTTGAAAAATCTGCCGGCTGTTATCCTTTCATTTGTACTGATGGTGGTTGTTATGATTGCTCCGATTCCGATCAAAGAAGTCATGTGTTCTACGCTGACGGGCGCATCAATGTTTATACTACTGATGAATATCGCGGCGTTTGTACAGAAATACAAGATACCGCAGAAGTTTATAAAAATGATCAGCAAGTATTCATTTGCCATCTTTCTGGTACATCATGTGATTCTTTATATTTATATGGAACCGTATGCCGGAATGGAAATTGGGTTTGTGAAAAGTATCCTGATGTTTTTATTTATAACGTTTGTTATTGTTTTGATTGCTGCGCTTCTGACAGAGACGGTTGGACTTGCCACAGGCGCAGTCAGACAATTTCTTTTTCATGAGTCCGGTTCCGGAAGAGGGCGTGGAAAGAAGCGTTAAAGCGGCTTTGCTAAATTAGGAAATGTTACGCAGGAAACGGCAGGCAAAATGCCGTTTCCTGAATTTTTTGGCGTCTAATTGTTCTGAATCGGATAAAAGACGGGTTTTCTGTTTTCGAATACCGTATAATAGCGGAAGCCGCACCGGGTTAACGCTTCTTCTGCGAGGTGGAAGGAATGGGCGATGTGTTCGGCTTTGTGTGCGTCGGAACCAATCGTGATAATCTCGCCGCCAAGTTCGCGGTAGCGTTTTAAGATGTCCGTATGGGGGAGCGGATGCCCCATGCCAAATTTAAATCCTGACGAATTGCATTCGATTCCTTTCCCATTCTGAATGAGTGTTTTCATAAGCTCATCAAGGATATCACCGTATTTTTGATACGTAAAATTTTTATTTTGGGAAGGGCCATAGCGCAGCACATAGTCAGGATGCCCGTAAACATCAAAGTCCGTGAATATCTTTGCGCATGCAAGTTCCGCTTCAAAATACAGGCGGTAAGCTTCCTCTTCCGTTCGACCTTCGAAGAAGGCAGAATAGTAAGGGTCAATGCCTCCGACGGTGTGAGAGGAACCTATGATGAAGTCAAACGGGTATTTTTTTACATAATGTCGGATGAATTCAGTGATTGACGGAGTCAATCCCAGTTCAATTCCAAAAAAAAGATTTATGTTTCCGGAATATTTTTCTTTCATATTGCAGAAGGTAGTATAGTATGTTTCGGTATCTGTCTGAAATGCATCAGGGCCTTCTTCATAGTCAACGCCGTAGTCCATGTGTTCCGTGAAGCACATAACGGTCAGTCCCTTCTCAATCCCTTTTTTTATCATATCTTCGGGGGCAGACTCTCCGTCCGTCGAAAACGTAGTGTGGAGATGACAGTCAGCTGTAATCATATAAAAGCAGTTCCTTTCGTGTGTTTGAAACGATTATAGTCCGGTTTCACAGAAAAAACCAGAGTACGGAAGTTTTTTCCTAAAAAATTTATAAATTGACTTGTATTTTGAACATAAATCAAGTAAAATAAGAGTGTTGAAATTTTAACAATCTTTCAACAAATATGAGCTCGGCCGGATGGCTGCAGTGTTTTATGTAACAGTATGGGAGGGCAGGTTTTCGGACAGGCGTCTCATATAAAATAATTTATATTTAGGAGGAGTAAAAAATGGCAGTAAAAGTAGCAATTAATGGATTTGGACGTATCGGACGTCTTGCATTCAGACAGATGTTTGGTGCAGAGGGGTATGAGGTTGTAGCAATCAACGACTTGACAAGCCCTAAAATGTTAGCACACCTGTTAAAGTATGATTCTTCTCAGGGTAAATATGCTTTAGCTGATAAGGTAGAGGCTGGCGAAGATTCGATTACAGTTGACGGAAAGAAAATCACAATCTACAAAGAAGCTGATGCAACAAAACTTCCGTGGGGTGATTTACAGGTTGACGTTGTTCTTGAGTGTACAGGATTCTATACATCCAAAGACAAAGCTTCCGCTCATATTACAGCAGGCGCTCGTAAAGTTGTTATTTCTGCTCCCGCAGGAAATGATCTTCCTACCATCGTTTACAATGTAAACCACACAACACTGAAACCGGAAGATACTGTTATTTCAGCTGCTTCCTGTACAACAAACTGCCTTGCACCTATGGCAAAAGCTCTGAATGATTTAGCTACAATCAAATCCGGTATCATGAGCACAATTCATGCATACACAGGTGATCAGATGATCCTTGACGGACCTCAGAGAAAAGGCGATTTGAGAAGATCCCGTGCAGGCGCTTGCAATATCGTTCCTAACAGCACAGGCGCTGCTAAGGCAATCGGCCTTGTTATTCCTGAACTGAACGGCAAACTGATCGGTTCTGCACAGCGTGTTCCTACTCCTACAGGTTCTACTACAATCCTTGTAGCAACTGTAGAGAAGTCCGTAACAAAAGATGAGATCAATGCAGCTATGAAAGCAGCAGCAACAGAGTCCTTCGGATACAATGAGGATGAAATCGTTTCTTCTGATATCGTAGGAAGCACATTCGGTTCTATCTTTGATGCTACACAGACAATGGTTGGCGAAGATAATCTGGTACAGGTTGTTTCTTGGTATGACAATGAGAATTCTTACGTATCTCAGATGGTAAGAACAATCAAATACTTCTCAGAGTTAGCATAATTAGCGACAATATTAGACCTATCAGGGTCCGGTCTTAGGACCGGACCCTTTTATCGTACAGGTAGTTTGGAAATATTTTATTATGGAGGCAGCAATCATGGGATTAAATAAAAAATCAGTAGATGATATTAATGCAAAAGGAAAACGCGTGCTTGTTAGATGTGATTTTAACGTACCGCTGAAAAATGGCGAGATTACAGATGAAACACGTATTGTGGCAGCGCTTCCCACTATCAATAAACTTCTGGCGGACGGAGGAAAGGTGGTTCTTTGTTCCCATCTTGGAAAAGTAAAGAATGGCCCGAACGAAGGCGAGTCACTTGCACCTGTGGCAAAGAGACTTTCTGAGAAACTTGGCAAGGAAGTAAATTTTGTTTCTGATTATAACGTAACAGGCGAGGCTGCGACAAAGGCAGTGGAAGAGATGAATGAAGGCGATGTTGTACTTCTTCAGAATACACGTTTCCGCGGCAAAGAAGAGACAAAGAACGGCGAAGAGTTCAGCAAAGAGCTTGCAGAACTTGCAGATCTTTATGTATGTGACGCGTTCGGTTCTTCTCACAGGGCACATGCTTCCGTTGCAGGCGTGACAGAGTGCATCCGTGCAAAAGGCGGCGAGTGTGCAGTTGGTTACTTAATGCAGAAAGAAATTGATTTCCTCGGAAATGCAGTTGAGAATCCGGTCAGACCGTTTGTTGCAATTCTCGGCGGCGCAAAGGTTGCAGATAAATTAAATGTAATCAACAACCTGCTTGAGAAATGCGATACTTTAATCATCGGCGGCGGTATGGCATTTACATTCTTAAAAGCAAAAGGATATGAAATCGGAAAATCTCTGGTGGATGATGAGAAACTTGATTACTGTAAGGAAATGATGGAAAAGGCAGAGAAGCTTGGCAAGAAGCTGCTCCTTCCTGTTGACACAACCATTGCAAAAGAATTCCCGAATCCGATTGATGCTGAAATCGAAGTGTCTCTTGTGGATGCAGATCAGATTCCGGCAGATATGGAAGGTCTTGATATTGGTGAGAAGACAGCACAGCTTTATGCAGATGCCGTAAAATCAGCAAAGACCGTTGTATGGAACGGACCGATGGGCGTATTTGAGAATCCTGTTCTCGCAAAAGGTACGATTGCAGTGGCAAAAGCGCTGGCTGAAACAGATGCTACAACAATCATTGGCGGTGGCGATTCTGCAGCGGCTGTGAATCAGTTAGGCTTTGCAGATAAGATGAGTCATATCTCTACCGGCGGCGGAGCATCTCTTGAGTTTTTAGAGGGCAAGGAGCTTCCTGGTGTAGCAGCAGCGGACGATAAATAAAAAGATTAAGGAGATAAAAAAATGGCAAGAAAGACAATTGTAGCTGGAAACTGGAAAATGAACATGACTCCCAGCGAGGCTGTGAAATTATGTGAAGAGTTAAAAGATTTGGTGAAATCAGATGATGTGGATGTAGTATACTGTGTTCCTGCAATTGATATTGTACCGGTTGTAGAAGCTGTGAAGGGAACAAATGTAGAAGTTGGCGCTGAGAATATGTATTTTGAGGAAAAGGGCGCATACACAGGTGAAGTTTCCGCTGCAATGCTTGTAGATGCAGGCGTAAAATATGTTATTATAGGACATTCCGAGAGACGTGATTACTTCAAAGAGGATGACGCTTTATTAAATAAGAAAGTAAAGAAAGCATTTGAAGCAGGTCTTACACCGATTCTTTGCTGCGGCGAGTCTTTAGAGCAGAGAGAGATGGGCGTTACAATGGATTGGATTCGTTTCCAGATTAAATCTGATCTTGTTGGAATCACAGCAGACCAGGTAAAAGAGATGGTAATCGCTTATGAGCCGATCTGGGCAATTGGAACAGGTAAGACAGCTACTTCCGATCAGGCAGAAGAAGTATGCAAGGGAATTCGCGAGTGCATTGCTGAAATGTATGACGATGCAACAGCAGAAGCAGTACGTATCCAGTACGGCGGCTCTGTAAACGCAAATACAGCTGCAGAATTGTTCGCACAGCCGAATATTGATGGCGGCCTTGTAGGAGGCGCTTCTCTCAAAGCTGACTTTGGAAAGATTGTAAACTATAAATAATCATATTTATCACCAGAGTCTGATGATAAGAGACTAAAATAAAAGTGGGATATCAAAGGAAGTGCATTCCTTTGGTATCCCTTTTTGCTGGCTGATGCAGTTATTTTTTGATTCCATATTGAAAAGAAGAAGTAAATAGAATTAAGGATAGGCAAATTAAAACAGAATATGGTATAATAGGTATTGGTGAGGTATGTCAATATATTATGGCAAAGGAGGAGAATCGTGGAACAGATTGTATGGAATGACAGATATAAGATTGGCGTTGACTTTATCGATAAAGAGCACAAGTTACTTTTTACCACAATGGACAGACTCTTAAAACTCAGTGAGGATGAAGGGAAAACAGAGTGGGTGTGTCGGGAAGGCGTGAAATATTTAAAGAATCATTCCGTAGAGCATTTCGAACATGAAGAGGCATATATGAGATCCATTGAATATGCGGACTATGAAATACACAAACGTCTTCATGATAATTTTCGGGAATATACGCTGCCGGCGCTTGAAGAAGAAATGGAGGAGATGAATTACTCGACAGAGTCTATTCGCCATTTTCTTGGTGTCTGCATCGGCTGGGTTGTGGCACATACGCTGACGGAAGATCTGGCAATTTCCGGAAAAACAAATATTAAGTGGACAGATATTCCATATGAAGGTGAGAGAGACGCTCTGGAGCATACGATCAGACAGCTTGTTCAGGATATCTTCCATCTAAAGGCAAAGATGATCAGTGAACAGTACATAGGACAGGATTTTGGAAAAGATATCTGCTGTCGTTTTATCTATCGCGGACAGGAGAAGGAGAAGTGGGAAATTACACTTGTTTATGAGGAGCAGCTTCTGCTTAAGATCATGAGCGGTATACTGAATACGGAATACAAGAAAGTGGATGATATGGTAATTAATGTCAGCCGTTATCTTTCCAGGCAGCTTTTGGAGCGTGTAAGAGAGAGTTTTCCGCAGATGGATTTGGCGAATTTGGAAAAAGAGAGTCTTCTTACGCATGCTCAGCTTGTTGAGTCTTTTGAACGTATGCGGCCATCCTGTAGTCTGTTGTTTGACACAGGGGCAGGATATTTTGCATTCTGCGCAACAACTGCCGAGTCTATGCGTGGAAAAATCACATCATCCATCAACAATAAAAATGCGATGAATATTGTGAATGAGTACCTTGTTTCGGAAAAAGCAGCATGGAAAGAACAGAAGAAAAAGATTCTTGTGGTCGATGATTCCGATTTTATGCGCAGTAGTATGGTCAAACTGTTGGAAGGCAAATACAGGGTGCTTGAAGCGAATTCCAGTGTAGCGGCGATTCAGACCATTACGGTAAATAAACCGGATCTGATTCTGCTTGACTATGAGATGCCGGTTTGTGATGGACGGCAGACGCTTGAAATGATTCGTTCGGAGAAGACAACAGCGAAAATCCCGGTTATGTTTCTGACAGGAAGAGGGGACAGGGACAGCGTCAAAAAAGTGATGTCATTGAAGCCGGAAGGATATCTTTTAAAGACGATGCCGGAAGAAGATATCATGAAAATGATCGACGACTTTTTTGCCACAAAAAAATAGACAGATATTGTATGATTCAATGAAGTTGCGGCAATATTAAAATGAACGATTTAAGGGTACGGCAGAGAAAACTGGCGTGCCCTTTTCATTTGTATTTTAAATTATAGAAGGAAAGGATGTCGTAATGATACTGCGTGTGATTTCTGGTACTCAGCTATCGGAATATGAATTTGAGGAGGGAGAATCCGTTTTAAGCATCTTGCAGAGAAACAACAGAAAGTTTGATGCACCGTGCGGCGGAAACGGTACATGCAAAAAGTGCCGGGTAAGGGAAAGCGGGCAGAAGGAATGGTCTCTGGCGTGCCGGATGTTTCCAAAAGAAGATCTGACCATAGAGCTTCCCAAAAGACAGGATGAATTTTCTATAGTATCAGATAGAAAAGGACCCGAATATGAATCCGGCAGGGACGGATACGGAATCGCTATAGATATCGGAACGACTACGATTGTAATCAGTCTTGAGGGGCAGCCGGACAGCGGTATATGTCAGCCGGAAGCTATTTTGAATGAACAGCGGATTTACGGGGCGGATGTGATATCAAGAATCAAGGCTTCCAATGAAGGAAAAAGCGCTGAACTGTGTCAGCTGATTCGCTCCGGCCTGACAGACGGAATTCGGAGTCTTTTAAGGCGGTGTCTGGTGCCGCCACAGGAAATCAGACAGATTGCCATAGCGGGGAATACGACAATGATACATCTGCTTCTTGAATACCCGTGCGACAAACTGGGTGAGTATCCTTTCACACCATATTCTCTCAGCCCGGAAAGCTGCGGGGCGGACGCGTTATTTGATATCCCCGGTCTTACCTGTGAGGTTCTGATTTTTCCGGGAATTTCTGCGTTTGTCGGCGGAGATATTGTCGCAGGGCTCTATGCGGAAGAAATTGCGCAAAGAGAGAAGACAATGCTTTTTCTTGATCTGGGAACAAATGGAGAGATGGCGATTGGGAATGGAAAACGGCTGATTGTCACATCAGCCGCTGCCGGACCAGCCTTTGAGGGTGGAAAAGTCACATGGGGGACCGGAAGCATTGCCGGGGCGGTCAGCGGATTTTCATTGTCCGAACCCAGGGGAGTTGTAACGATTGGAGGTGAGCGCCCATGCGGTATCTGTGGAAGCGGCGTCGTGGAAATAATGGCGGAACTGATAGAGCATGGGATTGTGGATGAGACCGGACTTCTTGCAGACGAATATTTTGAGAACGGGTTTCCGGTTGCGAAGACGGAGAGCGGGGAAGCAATCGTCTTTACGCAGAAAGATATCCGGGAACTTCAGATGGCTAAAGGAGCAATCCGTGCAGGGCTTGAAATACTTGCCGCGAAATGGGGGACAGATATCCGAAATATTGATGAAATTATAATTGCGGGCGGTTTTGGATTTCATTTAAATCTGAAGAAGGCGTGTCGTATCGGGCTTCTGCCGCCGGAATGTATGGGAAAGATGCGTGCGGCGGGCAATACTTCGCTTGCCGGAGCGAGGAAGGTTCTTTCGGCAGGCGGTATCGGGGATGATATTTATCGTATCCTGGAAATCGCGGAGGAAGTGAATCTTGCAAGGGAAGAGGAATTTCAGGAAATATATATGAATCAGATGTACTTTTAAAGAATATTTACAAACGCCGCGTAAGATGGTAAAATATATCGGTAAAAAGTATGTTTTATCCCGCACGGACCGACTGAATCCGATGCCGGGAAATGTAAATAGATAAGGAGAATAGTTATGAGCAAAAAAACAACCGTATTAATGATCCTTGACGGCTACGGACTGAATGAGAAAGTTGATGGGAATGCCGTTGCGGAAGCGAAGACGCCGGTAATGGATGGACTGATGAAGGACTATCCGTTTGTAAAAGGCTATGCAAGCGGTATGGCAGTAGGACTTCCTGACGGCCAGATGGGAAATTCCGAGGTCGGGCACCTCAATATGGGCGCCGGAAGAATCGTATACCAGGAACTTACGCGAATTACAAAGGAAATTGAGGACGGCACTTTCTTTGAGAATAAAGCGCTGCTTGATGCAGTCGAGAACTGTAAGAAGAATGATTCCGCACTTCACATGTTCGGACTTCTGTCCGATGGTGGCGTGCACAGCCATAATACGCATCTTTACGGACTTTTGGAGCTTGCAAAAAGAAACGGACTTACGAAAGTATATGTACATTGTTTCCTCGACGGGCGTGATACGCCGCCTGCATCCGGAAAGGAATTTGCAGAGCAGCTTGAGGCAAAGATGAAAGAAATCGGCGTAGGAGAGATTGCAACCGTATGCGGACGCTATTATGCGATGGACAGGGACAATAATTATGACAGAGTTGAGCTTGCCTATAATGCGCTGACAAAGGGAATCGGTGAGAAAGCATCTGGCGGTCCTGCAGGAATTCAGGCTTCTTATGATAAAGGTGAGACAGATGAATTTGTGAAACCTACTGTAGTGGAGAAAGACGGTGCACCTGTTGCACTGATTCAGGACAAGGACAGTGTGATTTTCTTCAATTTCCGTCCTGACCGTGCAAGAGAGATTACAAGAGCATTCTGTGATGACGATTTCAAAGGATTTGAGAGAAAAAGACTTGACCTTAAATATGTATGCTTCTCCAATTATGACCCGACGATTCCGAACAAGGAAGTGGCATTCGAGAAAATTTCCATTACAAATACATTTGGAGAATATCTGGCAGCTCACAATATGACACAGGCCAGAATTGCAGAGACGGAGAAATACGCGCATGTAACGTTCTTCTTCAACGGAGGTGTGGAAGAACCGAATCCGGGCGAGGACAGAATCCTTGTAAATTCCCCGAAAGACGTGGCGACATATGATTTGAAGCCGGAAATGAGCGCATATGAAGTTTGCGATAACCTTGTAAACGCAATTAAATCCGACAAATATGATGTCGTGATTATTAACTTTGCGAATCCTGATATGGTTGGCCATACCGGTGTCGAGGAAGCCGCAATTAAAGCGGTTGAAGCAGTTGATGAATGTGTTGGACGGGCAGTCGATGCGGTGAAAGAAGTGGATGGAACACTGTTTATCTGTGCGGACCACGGAAATGCGGAGCAGCTTGTGGATTATGAAACAGGCGCACCGTTTACTGCGCATACAACAAATCCGGTTCCTTTTATCCTTGTAAATTACGATTCCGCTTATACGCTGAGAGAGGGCGGCTGCCTGGCAGATATCGTACCTACGCTTCTTGAGATCATGGGAATGGAACAGCCGAAAGAAATGACCGGAAAGTCATTGCTTATCAAGAAATAAGAATCAGAGTGCCAAACGGGGAGAGTGCCGTTTGGCACTTCGTATGTGCAAACTATGATGCAATGGAAATAAGACAGAAAAGGAGAAATTATGAGAATATTGATTATACGGCATGGAGACCCTGATTATGAGAGGGATTCATTGACAGAAAAGGGATGGCACGAGGCTGAACTTTTGTCAGAACGAATGAAGAAAGAAGAGATTACGGCATTTTATGTATCTCCGCTTGGAAGGGCAAAGGATACCGCATCTTTGACGCTTCAGAAAATGAACCGCACAGCGGTGGAACATGAGTGGCTTCGGGAATTTGCGCCCAGAGTCAACCGGCCGGATACACCGTATGTGAAGAAGGTTGCATGGGATTGGCTTCCTCAGGACTGGGCGTCGGATGAGAAATTTTATAACCTTGAAACATGGCCGGATCATCCGGCATTTGAGGCGGCAGATTCTCCGGGAACCGGGCAAAAAGGAGTCAGGGCAGAGTACGACTGGGTAATAAAGAATTTTGATGCGCTTCTTTCCTCACATGGTTATGTTCGTGACGGAAAGATATACCGTGTGGAAAAACCAAACAGGGACACGATCGCTTTTTTCTGTCATTTCGGACTGGAATGCGTATTGCTTAGCCGCCTGATGAATGTTTCACCGATGATTTTATGGCACCATATGTGTGCGGCCCCTACATCAGTGACAACCGTCTATACGGAGGAGCGCAGACAGGGGAAGGCATCTTTCCGCATAAGCAGCTTTGGGGATATATCACACTTGTATGTGGCAGGGGAGAAACCATCCTTTTCGGCACGGTTTTGTGAGACATTTGACAGTGTGGAGGAAAGGCAGGATTAAATCTTATGCATATTTGTTTACTGAATGCGACAGCTATATGTCGCATTGGGTATGTTATAGTTTAACCACAACATAAGGAGTGGCTGCAATGCAGATTGAGCGTTTGGTTCAGATGGTTTTTTATATTGCAAATCATGGACATGTCACGGCGAAGGAATTATCCGTTTTTTTTCATGTATCAACAAGAACGATCTATCGGGATATCAACACTTTGTCGATTGCAGGGATACCTGTAGTATCTGTAAAAGGAACTGGTGGAGGCATATCTTTAATGGACGGATACACGATTGATAAATCATTGTTGTCCAAAGAGGAATGGCAGAGCGTCTGTCAGGGCCTGCAGATATTACAAGCCACTAAGTTTCCTGACGCAGAAATGGCATTAAGTAAAATCGGCGCTGTTTTCAGAAATGCATCGGAGTTAAAATGGCTTGATGTTGATTTTTCTTATTGGGGGAGTGATGAAAAGGAAAAAATTAAAATTTCTGACTTACAGTACGCTATTCTAAATAAGCATGTGATTTCGTTTCACTACTTTAATTCCGAATTGAAAGAGTCGGTAAGAACGATAGAACCTTTACGGCTTCTGTTCAAATCTCATGCCTGGTATATGACTGGTTATTGCAGATGCCGGGAAGAGATCAGAAATTTTCGGCTGTCCAGAGTAAAACACCTTACGGTCCTGCCGGAAATTTTTGAGCGTGAACTGTCTTTGGATGACTCACCGGTATCTGAATGCAGGGAGCAATGTGAGATTCCTGTTTTCAAGTTGAAATTTTCTCCTGAAATTGCACACAGGTTGTACGATGAATTTCGGGAAGACCAGATTTGCCTGTGTGGGGACGGATATTATTACGTTACCATTCAATATGATTTGAATAACTGGACATTTCATTACCTTCTGTCATTTGGGAAGTATGTTGAGGTTCTTGAGCCGGAAGCGGCTCGGGTTATGCTCAGAGAACAAGCAGCTGATATTGTTAAACTTTATACCTGATTTCAGGCAATATGACACTCAGGCAGCATAAAAAGACAAAAAGAGAGGCGGCAAGATTGAAAATTGAAAATTTTCAATCCCAAGTTTGTGTCTGCGCGGCATCCACAAACTTGACATGCGCAAAAGGCCGCGCAGAAATGGGGTTAAATATGGAAAAATGGTTGTATGTAATGACAATAAAGAAGGGAAAATTATATAACAAAGTTACGAAAGCTGTAATTACAAGACATGTGGAAAATCTGCGCAATTTAGATGCTGCCGGAAAAATTGAGCTTTGCGGTCCCTTCAAAGGGTATCCGGGTGTTGCCGGTATGGTTATTTTTAAGACACAGAGTTACGAGGAAGCGGAGGCTCTTTGTAAACAGGAGCCTCTTGTCGCTGAGGGATATGCAACGTATATTCTGGCAGCCTTACAGGTGGCGGATAAGGATAACAATTATTTGTTGTAAAGGAATGTACACCAAACAATACAGATATAAAGTACAGAAAAGGGAGCTGCTTTTTCCAGGCAGCTCCCTGGTACAATGTGTGAGAAGGTTGAAGCCCAGGAGGGGTTTGTGTGAGAAAAAAAGAAACATTATGTCAGATCAGACTTTCTGATTCACAAAGAAAAAAATTAGGTGATGAGATAAAGGCGTTTTATCTGGATGAGCGTGGTGAAGAAATCGGAATGATTGAACAGATGCAGATACTGGAATTATTTGAGCAGAGGCTGGCGCCTGTTATCTACAATAAAGCATTGGATGATGCGAAAAGCTGGTATGTTCAGATGATGGACAATCTGGATTCTGATTATTATGCATTATACAGGGATGAGGCAGAATTATAAAGCGGAAGAGACCGTACAGTGGGAGCCGGACATAAGCTTCCGCTGAAAAGAATTGCGCCGGAGAAATTTTTTGTCAGGCATTATGTGGCGATACCTGAAATGAAGGAGGATTCGTGTGAAAAATAAATTTTTCACACAGGCTATGGAAAGGCATGGGTATTTTTATGATAAGAGCGATTATTGACAGACGTAGCATACGTAAATTTAAGAGTGATGATATACCAAAATCGGTAATTGAAGAAATTATAAAGGCGGGTATTCTGGCTCCCTCTTCAAAGAATCGTCAGCCGTGGAAATTTATTGTGACCGCGGGAGCGGAGAAGGAGCGTCTGCTTACTGCAATGGAGGAGGGGCTTGAGAGGGAGAAGCGGGAGCCTTTGCTGCCGGACAGTGCAGACTACAGAAAAGGCGCTGAATACACGCTTGGCATTATGCGGCAGGCGCCGGTTGTTATTTTTATCGTTAATGTACTGGGCCAGAGTCTTGAAAGAACGCTTATGCCGGAAGAGAGGATTTATGAAATCTGCAACGCGCAGTCAATTGGGGCGGCAGTGGAAAACATGATTCTGGCAGCGACGGAAGCCGGTCTGGGAAGTCTGTGGATTTGCGATACGTTTTTTGCGCAGAGGGAGTTCAATGAGCGGTTGAATACGGACGGTGAGCTGTTTGCTGCTATGGCGGTTGGATATGCTGACGAAATGCCTCTTGCCAGACCGCGAAAAAGCATGGAGGATGTTGTGGACTGGAGATTTTACGAATAGATGTTATTTTTTGAAGTATGACGGGGATACTATTTGTAAAATCGTGAAATGCGTACAGGAGGGCAGCGGTATGTGCACAGCGGCAACTTATAAAACAAAAGACTTTTATTTTGGGCGGACATTGGATTATGATTTTTCCTATGAAGAAGAGGTGACTGTCACACCCAGAAATTATCCGTTTCATTTTGTGGAAGAAGGATGCAGGAATGTGCATTATGCGCTTATTGGAATGGCATATGTGATGGAGGATTATCCACTTTACTATGATGCCGTCAATGAAAAGGGGCTGGGAATGGCAGGTCTTAATTTTGTCGGCAATGCTGCCTTTTGGGATAAGGTGGATGGAAAAGACAATATCGCGCAGTTTGAAATCATTCCGTGGGTATTATGCCAGTGCGCTACGGTGAGAGAGGCACGGACGCTTGTGGAAAGAATGAACCTTCTGAATGTGTCGTTTCATGACAAACTGCCTTTGGCGCAGCTTCATTGGCTCATTTCCGACAGGGAGGAATGCATAACGCTTGAGGCTGTAAAGGACGGTATCAAAATATATGAGAACCCTGTTGGCGTGCTGACCAATAATCCGCCATTTGACCAACAACTGTTTCAGCTGAATAATTATATGCATCTGTCAGCGAAATCTCCGGTAAATACATTTGCGCGCGGACTTGAACTGAAACAGTACTGTCGCGGGTTGGGAGCGGTTGGTCTGCCGGGCGACCTTTCATCTCAGTCCCGGTTTGTGAGGGCTGCATTTGTCAGGATGAATTCCGTTTCAAAAGACGGGGAGAAGGAAAGCGTCAGCCAGTTTTTCCATATTCTGAATTCAGTCGATCAGCAGAGAGGATGCTGTGAACTTGAGGATGGAAGATATGAGATTACAATTTATACTTCCTGCTGCAATGCAGATAAGGGAATTTATTATT
Organism: bacterium C-53; assembly: GCA_003612525.1. GTDB lineage: Bacteria > Bacillota > Clostridia > Lachnospirales > Lachnospiraceae > C-53. The sequence continues at coordinate 27,236 of RAZD01000017.1, forward strand.
ATACGGCTTATGACAATCATCAGATTACAGCGGTTGATATGTACCGGGAAAATCTTGATGGCAGTGAACTGGTACGGTATCCCATGATTAAGGAAGAGCAGATCAGAATACAGAATGAAACAGCGGGAAACCGCACGAAGCCTTCTGTCTGATCTGCCGGGCCGATGGGATTGAAACAACATAAGGCAATGCACTTTTTTCGATGGGTATTCCATTTTATGGTAGCGGAGGTTCCATTGTCTTAAAAATATTTTTTCTGTGTTCAGAAGGTGAAACTCCTTTTTGTTTACGGAATAACCGGCTGAAGTACAGGGGATTCTCATATCCGACGATGCGCCCGATCTCGGATACGGTATACGAAGTCGTCTCTAACAGCATCTGAGCGTTTGTTATTCGTATGGATACGATATACTGCATGGGAGTTTCGCCCGTGTATTGTTTGAAATTCCGTATGAACCAGCTTACGCTCATTCCTTTGGAAGCGGCATAATCTTCGATGCAGATATCTGTATTATAGTTATCATTAAAATATTGGGCGGCAATATCCATTTCCACATCAAGATATTCATTTTCTGTTTTTTCTTTTTTTAAAACGCGGCGGTGGATAGCGACCAATAACTGTCTTAACAGCAGGACAAGCACTTCTTCGTAGTCGGGCTGGCACCGTTGCAGTTCTGAGATGGCTCTTTTAAATATTCTTTCAAATTCAAGGGAAGCTCCGACGTAAAAAACACGCATATCATCTGTAATTCCATAGCTTCTGAGAATATTCTTCACATTATTTCCAGTGAAATGAATCCAGTATACTTCCGCTTTATCCGCTCCGTAGTATTCGTATTTCTGTAGTTCCTTTGGACGGTACAAAACCATATTTCCGGCTGTGACGATCATCTCATTATTTATGTCGTCAAAATGAAAATGTGCAGTTCCGGATGATACATACAACAGCTGGTAGTCAATCCTGCCGCGAGGCCTGTACGTTGGAAGTTTGGGATGTGTATTCAGACGATAGGTTCCACAGCTTCCCACCACAAGAGGTTTGCTTTTGTCTTTGAAATCGATCAGAGAGTTGTTCAGGTAACCGGAATTGATATACATCTTGGAAACCTCCTTGTCCTTTTGATCATTGTATCATTTTGTGCATATTATGTCTAATTCTATTTATGGTAAAAAACAGTCTGAATCTTTATAATGAATTTAAAAGATGCACGGAGATTATGGAAAGCGATATATGATGAAAAACAGGAGGAGAAGGTAATGATCGTACCAGAATATTACGAAGATTTAAGTGTGCTGCATGACGGGACTATGATGCCGCGGGCGTACTATGTACCTGCATCAAAGCGGATGAATGACCCGGTGGAATGCCGGGAAGATTCCGACCGCATGCAGATGCTGAATGGAAACTGGAAATTCAGGTATTACAACAGCATTTATGACGTGCAGGATGAATTCTTTGCTTTGGGATACGATACGTCGAAGTTTGACAGGGTGAAAGTGCCGGGTGTATGGCAGATGTCCGGATACGATTCCCACCAGTATACGAATATTCGTTATCCGTTCCCATTTGACCCGCCGTATATACCTCAGGATATTCCCTGTGGCGCATATGTGCATTCTTTCGATTATAAGAGGGACGAGGAGGCGCCAAAGGCATATCTGAATTTCGAAGGAGTGGATTCCTGCTTCTATGTATGGCTGAATGGCTCTTATACGGGTTACAGTCAGGTATCACATGCAGTGAGTGAATTTGACATCACCTCAAAGCTTGTGGAAGGCAGAAACACGATAGCGGTTCTTGTTCTGAAATGGTGTGACGGAAGCTATCTGGAGGATCAGGATAAGTTCCGAATGAGCGGCATTTTCCGGGATGTTTATCTGCTGAAGCGGCCGGAGGAGTCCGTCAGGGATTACAGAGTAAGGACTGTTTTAGATGAGAACCGGGCAGAGGCAAACGTGTCATTTTCCTATCTTGGGCACCCGGTTTCAACGGATGTCATACTTTATGACCATGAGGACAGGTGTGTGGCGTCCGGAAGGGTCAAAGAAGATACTGTTTCGCTGGAAGTTTTGAATCCCGTGCTGTGGAGTCCGGAAAATCCGTATTTATATACGCTTGTTATTACGACAGAGGGAGAAACTATTACGGATTATGTCGGTTTTCGCACCATTGAGATCAGAGATCGGATTCTTTATTTTAACGGTCAGAAAATAAAATTCAATGGCGTCAACCGCCATGATTCTGACCCCGTTACGGGACCGGTCATCAGTATAGAGCAGCTAATGACAGACCTTAAGCTGATGAAACAGCATAATTTTAATGCAATCCGTTCCAGCCATTATCCGAATGCGCCTTATTTCTACCAGTTATGCGACAGATATGGTTTTTTTGTTGCAGACGAGGCGGATATCGAAGCGCACGGGCCATCGGAAATCTATTATAAAGAGAATACCGATCAGAATAAATTCAGTCACTGGAATGAAAGAATAGCGGATAATCCGGCATGGGAAATTCCCATTCTGGACCGCGTGCGTCTGATGATTGAAAGAGACAAGAACCGGCCGTGTATTGTGATCTGGTCTATGGGAAACGAGAGCGCCTATGGATGCAATTTTGAAAAAGCGCTGAAATGGACCAAAGAGTTTGACCCGGAAAGAATCACACATTACGAGAGTGCGAGATACAGGAATCCTAACCGGCATTACGATTACTCACATCTTGATCTGTATAGCAGGATGTACCCTGCATTGGAGGAGATTGAAGAGTATCTGCAAAAAGATGCAGACAAGCCTTTTCTGCTTGTCGAATACTGTCATGCAATGGGCAATGGTCCCGGGGACCTGGAAGATTACTTTACGATGATTCAGGAGAACGACATCATGTGCGGCGGTTTTGTCTGGGAGTGGTGTGATCATGCAATTGCACATGGAAAGGCTGAAAACGGAAAGACAAAATATTATTACGGCGGAGATCATGGAGAAACGATTCATGACGGGAATTTCTGCATGGATGGTCTTGTATACCCTGACCGTATTCCGCATACCGGGCTTTTGGAATACCGGAATGTATATCGCCCGGCGAGAGTTGTTGCTTATGATGCCGCAAAAGGGGAACTGAAGCTGCATAATTATTTGGATTTTACGGACTTAAAAGATTATGTTTCGATTCATTATGAGGTATCCTGTGACGGTATCTGTACGGAATCGGGAAAAATTACGGAATTCTCCGTAAAACCGCATGAGGAGGCAGTTATCGATCTTCCTGTTATGATTCCTGACAGCGGGCGTGTTTATCTAAAGCTTACTTACCGGCTGCGAAAGACCTCTCCGCTCGTCCCCAAAGGCCATATGCTCGGGTTTGATGAAGTGCTTCTGCCGAATGCGGATGGGAGGAATCAGACTGCGATAAAGTGGCTCAACCGGACAACAGACGCAGCGAGAATCGATGTTCAGGAAACAGACGATTCAGTTGTATGCAGGGGAAAAGATTTTGCATATGCTTATGATAAGCGGACGGGATTGTTTACGAGCCTGAATTATGCAGGCAGGGAATACCTGAATCGTCCGATGGAAATAAATCTTTTCAGAGCGCCTACGGATAATGACAGGTATATTGTATCGGAGTGGAAGCGGGCGCATTACCATGAAGCTTATTCCAGGGCGTATGAGACTTTTATCCGGCAGACAAAAGATGCGGTAATCATTATCAGCCGCATGTCTGTCTCGGCGGCTTCCGTGCAGCGCATGATGGATATAGAGGCTGAGTGGAAAGTTGATTGCAACGGCGGTATACGTTGTGCAATGAACGTCCGTCGAAACAATGAATTCCCGGAACTTCCGAGATTTGGGGTACGCTTTTTTGTAAAGAAAACATTTGAACATGTTTCGTATTATGGAATGGGGCCGATCGAGAGTTATTGTGACAAACACCGGGCGTCAAGTCACGGGCTTTATCGGGCAAAGGTTATGGAAATGCATGAAGATTATATTCGTCCGCAGGAAAATGGCAGTCATTATGACTGTGATTATGTAGAGTTGTCAGACGGGAGGTATAGCCTTGCAGTGGCATCGGAGGAATCTTTTTCCTTTAATGTATCGCCCTATACTCAGGAGGAGCTGGAGTGCACGACCCATCACTACCAGTTGAGGGAATCGGACAGTACGATTCTCTGTCTCGATTATGCGCAGAACGGAATCGGTTCAAACAGCTGTGGCCCGAAGGTACTTGCACCGTATCGCTTTGATGAGGAGGAATTTGCTTTTGAATGGAAACTGGTTCCGTTTGTAAAGTGTGAGAAAAAATTCTGAAAACATGGCATAAGGCGGGGCGTGTAAGTTGCAGGAATCGTTTTTTAAATAGAATCCGGAACTTTCCAGGCCCCGCACAGCGAAAAAGGAGAAATCGATTATGGGAGAAAGAACATATTTAAAATGGTATAACAAAGTCGGATACGGTTCGGGAGATATTGCGGGTAATGTAGTATATGCTTTTCTTTCCTCCTTTGTTATGATCTATCTGACGAATTCTGTCGGTCTTTCGGCGGGTATCGTCGGCACTCTGATTGCAGCTTCAAAGTTATTTGACGGTATCACGGATGTTTTCTTTGGCGCGATGATCGACAAGACGCGAAGCAGGCTCGGGAGAGCAAGACCGTGGATGCTTTATGGTTATATTGGCTGCGCCGTTACGCTGGTTGCAATTTTTGCAATACCGGCGGATCTCACGAAGACAGCGCAGTATGCATGGTTTTTTATAGCTTATACTTTGTTAAACGCTGTATTTTATACGGCAAACAATATTGCTTATTCGGCACTTACGTCACTCTGCACGACGAACAGTAAGGAACGTGTGCAGATGGGGTCTTTCAGATTTATTTTTGCATTTGCGACAAGTCTTTTGATTCAGTCAGTTACGGTAGGATTCGTGGACAGGTGCGGAGGCGGCGCTGACGCATGGAGAATGGTTGCAATTGTCTATGCGGTGATCGGGCTTATTGTAAATACAGTTTCCTGTCTGTCCGTAAAAGAGCTGTCGGATGAGGAGCTTATGATGACGGCGGAGCAGGAGAAGGAAGAGGAAGAGAAGTATGGTCTTCTGGAGGCAGGGAAACTGCTGATTTCCAACAGATTTTACCTGATGATTTGCGGTGTTTATATTTTGCAGCAGTTGTATGGCGCTATGATTAATGCCGGGATTTATTATATGACTTATGTATTAAAGAATAAGAACCTTTACGGTGTATTCTCATGGGCGGTGAACATTCCGCTTATCATAGCCCTGATTTTGACTCCTGCGCTTGTGGGGAAGTGGAACGGGCTTTATAAACTGAATCTGAGAGGATATATGCTTGCGGTGATTGGGCGTTTGTTTGTGGTGGGAGCAGCTTATATCGGAAGTGTGCCGCTGATGCTCCTGTTTACGGCCGTAGCAGCTTTCGGACAGGGCCCCTGGCAGGGAGATATGAATGCAGTTATCGCTTCCTGTTCTGAATATACCTTTCTTACGAAAGGAAAACGCGTGGATGGAACGATGTATTCCTGTACTTCTCTGGGGACAAAGCTTGGCGGCGGTCTTGGCACTGCCATTTCAGGATGGCTTTTGGAGATCAGCGGTTTTTCCGGGACACTGGATATCCAGCCGGATTCCTGCATATACATGCTTAAGTTTATGTATCTGTGGCTTCCGCTTGTTTTGAATTTTATGATTATGCTTATACTTTCGAGGATGAATGTGGAAGGCGCAAATGCGAAGATACGCGAAGAGAAGGGAATTTAAGCTGTTTGAAACACTTGTGCCTCTTTGCGGATTGCGCTATAATGTTTCCATAAATTAACGGTAATGGAGGCGATTATAAATGAGTGAAGAATGTTCCCACGACTGTTCTGCGTGCGGCAGGGATTGTGGAGAGCGCACTGCGCCGCAAAGTTTTTTGGAGGAGCCGAATGCAGCGTCGAAGATCGGGAAAGTAATCGGAATCGTGAGCGGCAAGGGCGGTGTGGGCAAATCGCTTGTGACATCCCTTTTGGCTTCTGCCATGCAGAAAAAGGGATACCGCTGCGCGATATTGGATGCAGATATCACAGGACCGTCTATTCCGCGAATGTTCGGCGTCAGCGGGAGAGCATCGGACAGTGAAGAGGGACTGCTGCCGGGTAAGGCACAGAACGGGACAAAGATCATGTCTGTCAATCTGCTTCTCGAAAATGAGACGGACCCTGTGGTGTGGCGTGGGCCGCTGATTGCAGGTATGGTGAAACAATTCTGGACGGATGTCTGCTGGGGAGAAGTGGACTATATGTTTGTAGATATGCCGCCGGGAACCGGAGATGTACCGCTGACTGTTTTTCAATCCCTTCCGGTCGATGGTATTATTGTAGTGACATCTCCACAGGAACTGGTGGGCATGATTGTGGGGAAAGCTGTTAAAATGGCAGATATGCTTCATGTTCCGGTGCTTGGTCTGGTGGAAAATATGGCCTATTTTGAGTGTCCGACCTGTCATGATAAACATTTTATATTCGGAAGCAGTCATATTGAACCGCTGGCGGCACAGTATGGGATTGGCATGACAGCGCAGATTCCCATTGATTCAAGTCTTGCATCCTCGTGTGATGAAGGAAAGATTGCGGACTTTCAGGCAGACTGGCTTACGGCGCTTGCAGATAAATGTGAAAAAATTTAGTGTAAGAAACGCTTCGAAAGACGTCCGGCGAATGGTGGGATGCCTTTCGAAGCATTCTTCAGAGATTCAAATGATTTACGGAACTGTCTTTTGCGCAATCAGCGTGTCCATGCAGTGCTTATGAGGCGTACCGCCGCTGCAGCAGTCAAATATTTCCTCTTTACAGGTATGAAACAGCCAGTCATGATAATAGCCGGATAATTCTCCGGAATGCCACGGGTGGCTTTGCTCCTCCTCCTGCGTGTTGTCTGGAGCAGGTGTAATAAAAGGTTTTTGTACAAACACATTCACTGCGTTTATGCCGATATCTGAAGTATGCAGTTTTAAGCTGTTGAAAAACTCCATTCGTATATTCTGTGGAATCAGATGAAGAGTTCCGCTGCTGAGTATAATGTCATATTCACTGTCAGGGCGGTAGTCAAAAAGATTGGCTTTGAAAAAACGTACATCGGTTTTGTTTTGCCGTGCAAGTTTTTTTGCTTTTTCAATTCCCTGTTCTGAGCTGTCAAATGCGGTGACGTCATAGCCGCATTTGGCAAAGAAAACTGCATCTTTTCCCTCCCCGCAGCCAATATCCAGTACACGGTACGATTGAACCGGCGGGAGAAGTTTCATGACGTCATAGCAAATCGAGTTTGGAGTCAGTCCCCAGTAATATTCTTCGGTATTGTACCGCCCGTCGTATTCTGTCATGACACTGTTGTAACCAAACAGTGCATCTACGGTTGTGTGAAGCGCCGCGGCCAGTTTTGGGAGCATTTCTATATCCGGATATGCCGTGTTGTTTTCCCACTTTGACACTGCCTGAAAAGAGATATGGAGTGATGCTGCAAGCTGATTTTGGGTCAGTTCCAGTTCTCTGCGCCTTCTATATATGATATCTCCGATTTTTAAATGGCCCATTTCTGATTCGAATCTCCTTTTTCTTATTTTTTTTATCATAATATAGTAAAATGCCAATTTCAATAACGTAAGCATAGAGTTCACTTTAAAAATTCACCTGATGGTTGAATATAGAAAAATTGTAAAAAAAACATTACTATACAAAAAACTGTAAAAATCATATTCTGTATTGCCGATATAAACTACGATTAGAAAAGGTGGGATACTGTATGGTAGTTCAGCATAATTTACATGCGATGTTTACAAACCGACAGCTTGGGATTGTCAACAAAGGAAAAGGAAAGACGACGGAACGGCTTTCTTCCGGTTACAAAATTAATCGGGCAGCGGATGATGCTGCCGGCCTTTCCATATCAGAGAAAATGCGCTATCAGATCAGAGGATTAGATCAGGGTGCGAATAATATTAAAGAAGGAATTGGATATTGTCAGACAGCCGACGGAGCTCTCAGTGAAGTGGAAGAAATGATACACAGGATGAACGAACTGGCTGTGAAGGCGGCGAATGGTACGAATTCTTACACGGACAGAGCGTTCATCGATCAGGAAGTGCAGCTGCTGAAGACGGAGATGGAACGTGTCTGCGAGACGACAAAATACAATGAAGAGTATATATTCAGGGGGAAGGAAGATAAAAGCACGTATCTGTACGATGTATATGATCTTGGTTTTGCCGGTTATCCGGACGATTTGTATATCTATAATGACAGTTATGACAGTGTGACAGGAACTGCCGCATATGGCGGTATTGCATATCATGGGAAACGGTATTCATGGGCCGGCATCAGTTCCGCTATGTATGACAATACAACCGGATTGTTTCATAAAGGGACATATACATTGAAGGCGGATGACGGCACTTCTTTAACCCTTGTATGCGAAGAGGGCAGTAAGCCTCCTCAGGTATCGAGAAAGTTTACCACATCGGCGGACCGGTCGGGCATCTATGTGAATGGAGAACAAATCAGCTGGAGCGATGTGAAGACGCAGTCAGGTGAGCCGATCAGGGACGGGAATATTCTGAACGAAGCGTACTATTTTGAGTATCATGGAGTGGTCGCGTCGTTTACGCCGGAACAGGGAGAAGATTTACACGATGTGATTGCGCGCCTGTCAGGGACGAACTGGGAGAGTACTTACAGGATGCCTACGGAGGAACAGGCGCTTTATGCGAATCTGACAGGAAATTTTATCAATTTTATCAGTAATGATGAAGTGAAAAAATACATAGACGGAGATGCCGATTTTACGACGAATGATTTTACAATCCGTGCGGGCGACGGGACAAACGGAACATTTGACGGCATATGGCTGGAGCAGAATGGCGCAGTGGTAGCCGGGTCGCAGAAGTCATGGGCGGATGTCGGAATTACAAACTGGGGAAATCAAAGCACAGATGTGTGGAATGATATTACATACAATTTCACATATGACCCGGATACAAGCACGAAAGCCGATACAGATCTGAGCTTTAAATTTCAGATGATTAATGAAACCAGCAAAGATTCTGTTATTGATGCGCTTGACGGCGTAAAACTTTCGGAAGCGCGTTCGCTGAAACTTGATAATCATGCGGATTTATCCGTGACAACCAGTCAAAATGTATTGAGTGGAAAGGTAATCCGCGATACCATTAATCTGACGCTTGAGGAAGAATACGGACTGGGGCGGGATTACACAAAGATCAGTGATTCGTTCGGAAGCGCAAAGCTGAATTACGATGGGACAAATTTTTACTTAGGATATACCAATACCGTGAACGGTGTAACCATTGCAAAAGATTATAGTAATTCAAAGACGCAGACGGATGCGCTTGTGAATGCGATTAAAGGGAAAATAACGAAAGATATGGCCAGTTATCTGCAGGTGATAACAGCGCGTTATGTAGCCGGGGCCAGCAAACCGAATGACATTAATCTGTCGGCGCTTCTGACGCCGGGGAATATTACGGGCGGAGGCGGCACCACTTATCTTGAGGATGTGGTTACGTTCAACCCGGCAGATACGAATCTGAAGATTACGCAGAATATAACGAAGGAGACAAGTTTTTCCGGTGCAAAAATTGATTTTTCCGGCCTGGGTACAAGTTATCAGCTGGCGGATTTAATCGGCATGGGATTTAATTCCACATGTCAGACATGTAATAACCATTACAGTATTCAGTTCACAACTCCTTCAATCGCGAATACGACATGGAAAAGTATGACTGCCGCGGATGGCAATTCCTATAATTATTCTTATGAAAAATCGGGCAATGATCATACACTCTATATTGATATTGACTCAATGATAGGAAAAATGAATGACGGCATACAGTTTACGAATGCGGTTGTGGATATTATAAACAGCGCCGGGTATGATTTTCACTACAGCCAGTATGCGACGTATTCGGATAATGCTGAACTTTATGTATTTGATAACAGGCCCCAGTATGTAGATAAAGACAGTAATACTTCAACGGCAACAGATGCTTCCTTCTCTCCATATGCATATGGGTTTAATACAATCACAGAGTTTGATATTGATCTGTCTGACCAGAATAATCTGTCGGAGAATGTAAAAGTCCGGTATGAGTATGATTATTCTGACTTGTTCAGCGTTGATAAGCTGGTGATTGATTATAAAGCGGATGCAAATGGCGATTATGTTCTGAATCCTGCAACGAATCAATATGAAAAATACGATCCGGCGCAGCATGCCGGTATGCAGAGATACAACATAGATAATATTTCGCTGGATACACAGGGAAAGACGCTGGATGAGTATATGTCTGAATATGTCCGGGATACCATCTTTAAAGATGTCGCCGATGCTTCGGAGATGGGGTTTGTCAGTGAGTATGCCAAATATGGGATTACAGGACACCAAAATGACAACAAAGCAATGGTTACTGAATACAATACGCCTTACCAGATTAAGCCGAAAAGAAATATGGGAGGATGCGTGAATGAAGGCCTGAGAATCCAGTGCAGTTCAACTGTGCCGGACCATATCTATATTCCCAAGCAGGTATTGACTCTATTTGGAATGGGGTTAATGGGCGCGGGTGTGAAGACGGAAGAGGATGCAAGAAGAATGATTCAGCTGGCGGACCGTGCTTTAAGAAAAGTCAGCGGGATACGGAGTGAATTTGGCGCTTATCAGAATCGTCTTGAACATGCGTATGATAATGTGAGAAATACCGCAGAAAATACCACTGCTTCCGAATCCCGCATTCGAGATGCGGATATGGCGCTTGAAATGGTAAACTTTTCAAAGGGAAGCATTCTGGGGCAGATCGGGGAATCTATGCTGGCACAGGCAAATTCAAATCATAACCAGGTGTTAAGCCTCCTTCAATAAAAAGGGTTTATAATGAAAGACACTGCATGGAACGGAAAATCATGCAGTGTCTTTTTTGAGGAAACAGCATTTGCTTTGCAAAAGAAGCGTCGTTGATAAAATGAATTTTTTTGTATATAATTTTAGAATGGAAGCGGATGTTGGAGGTTAGAATTATGAAAAAAATAAATTGTATTTTAATGTTTGTTTTAGGCATTGTTTTATGCGCCGGCTGTGCGGATACGGCAGAACCGGAAGAGCGCCGTTCTGCCTCAAAGCTGCCGGTAATATCTGTGGAGCCGTCTGAGGAGCCGGAGGAAAAGGAAGAATCTGTAGAGGAGCCGATCGCGTTAAGCGACGATGAAAAGAAGCTTTTCACTGATTTTATTCGGGAGCGGGAAAATTATGGCTTTGTTTTATCCGAATACGATGTGCCGGAGAAAGTAGATCTCAGTGAGGTTCTTTACAGCGGTGCCGGGTTCGGGGAACCGATTCCGGAGGAAGAGATTCCACTTTATCTGGAAGCGACTCGGAATGAGTTTATGGATACGGATTGTTTGAAATTTCCCCAAAAGAGCATTGATGAGTTTTTGCAGAGAAAGCTTGGAATCAGATTTGACGATTTGCAAAGACCTTTTGAATGGACTTACCTTTCGGATACGGATTCCTATTATAACATGGCCGGAGATACCAATTACGTCTTACTTTCCTGTGAAGAAGGAAGCCGGAAGGGAGATACGTATACCTTGCGGTTTGTGCCGGAAGATGACTGGTATCCTGTATTTTTCAGCACAGAAACGGTCATTGAGGAGACAAATGATGGATATCACTTTATTTCCAATCATATCCTGATGGAAGAATGACGAAAAACAAGGATATAAATTGAATTTCCTTCATATATATTGTATACTTGATACTATCATGAAAATTGTCGAAAACAGACGATAGTTCATGGTCGGGGCTTTTAAAGTCCTGAATCTGTGCATTCCGGACATACAAGGGTTTCCGGAGTGTATCATCAGGAATAGGAGGAAAATCTATGAGTGTTATAAGTGCTTACATTGGAACCATTCTTCTTGTGCTGGCCGTAGTTCTGGTTGTCGTCATAGTAGTGACGGGTTACAAGAAGGCGCCGCCTGACACGGCATTTATCATTTCCGGTCTGCGCAAGAAGGTAATTATCGGAAAGGCGAGTGTCAAGATTCCGTTTTTTGAACGTCTTGACAAGCTGAGCCTGAAACTGATTGCCATTGATGTGAAGACGTCGAATGCGGTGCCTACTGCGGATTACATTAATATTCAGGTGGATGCGGCCGTAAATGTCAAGATCAGCAGTGAACCTTCACGGCTTGCGCTTGCAGCGGAAAATTTTCTGAACCAGAATACTCAGTACATAGCGGGTATTGCAAGAGAAGTGCTGGAAGGCAATATGCGTGAGATTGTAGGGCGTATGCGGCTTGAGGAAATGGTCAGTGACCGTCAGAAATTTGCAAATCTTGTCAAAGAGAATGCGGAGCCTGACCTGGCGGCAATGGGACTTGACATTGTGAGTTTTAATGTGCAGAATTTTGCCGACGGCAACGGTGTTATTGACGACCTCGGTATTGACAATATTTCTCAGATCAAGAAAAAGGCGGCGATAGCGAAGGCGGAAGCGGATAAAGAAATTGCGGTTGCGAAAGCGGAAGCGGATAAACAGGCGAATGATGCGCGTGTGAATGCCGCAAGGGAGATCGCGAAGAAGAACAATGAGCTTGCATTGCAGCAGGCTGAACTTAAGAAGCAGGAAGATACGAAGAAAGCGGAAGCGGATGCCGCTTACAAAATTCAGGAACAGGAGCAGAGAAGGACGATCGAAATTGCGACTGCGGAAGCAAGTATTGCAAAGCAGGAAAAAGAGGTTGTCTTAAAACAAAGGGAAGCGGAAGTGCGTGAAAAAGCGCTTGATGCGGAAGTAAAGAAGAAAGCGGAAGCGGAGAAATTCGCCCGTCAGCAGCAGTCAGAGGCAGAGCTATATGAGCGCCAGAAGAAGGCGGAAGCGGAGAAATTCGAGATTGAGAAGCAGTCGGAGGCGAAGAAGGCGACGGCAGAGGCGCAGAAATTCGAGATTGAGAAACAGGCGGAGGCAATGAAAGCGACGGCGGAAGCGCAGAAATTCCAGAAAGAGCAGGAAGCAGTCGGTATCCGTATGGTCGGTGAAGCGGAGGCGGAGGCAATTCGTGCGAAGGGTCTTGCGGAAGCGGAGGCGATGGAGAAGAAAGCGGAAGCATATCAGAAATATAATAATGCGGCGATGGCGGAGATGCTGATTAAAGTATTGCCGGATATTGCCGGAAAGATCTCGGAACCGCTGAAACAGATCGACAAGATTACGATCATCGGAGGCGGAAGCGGTTCGGACAATGGGCTCGGAGACGTTGCGGGCAATGTGCCGGCGGTTATGGCGAAACTGTTTGAATCAATGAAAGAGACCGTCGGAATTGATCTTGCGGATATCATGAAAGCCGGAACTTACGATGCGAAAGTGAACCGCAATATCAATATTTCAGGTTTGGAAGGCGAAGCGGAAAACAGCAAGGGAGAAGTTCTGTCGGCGGCTGTTGAATCATCACTTCAATAAAAGAAAATCTGCATAGTTTTTTGCCAGATTGCTCATACTGATAAAAAGAAAAGTCGGCGATACGGATGAAAAGTGTCGCCGGCTTTTCTATGTAAGGTCACACAGAGAAAGGAGCAATAAAATGCATTTGCAGAGATTGATTGTCACAGACGTACACGGAAGAGAAGTCCTTGATTCCCGGGGAAACCCGACAGTAGAGGCGGAAGTAACGGTAACGGATGGCCAGCGGGAATACCGCGGCGTGGCGGCAGTGCCCTCCGGTGCGAGCACGGGCAGTTTTGAGGCGGTGGAACTCAGGGATGGCGGCAAGAAGTATTGCGGCAAAGGCGTGGAGAATGCGGTTTGCAATATAAACGGAGAAATTCGCAATGCGCTTCTTGGGTTAAACGCAATGAATCAGAGGCATATTGATCATCTTATGATTGAGAGGGACGGAACGGAGAATAAAGGGCGTCTTGGCGCCAATGCTATTCTCGGAGTGTCGATGGCGAATGCGAGAGCATGTGCAGAAGCTTTGTCCATGCCGCTTTATCGCTATCTGGGAGGTACGAATACGTTTCTTCTGCCGGTTCCGATGATGAATATTTTAAATGGCGGCGTTCATGCGGATAATACGGTGGACTTTCAGGAATTTATGATTATGCCGGTCAGTGCGCAGACATTTTCGGACCGTCTTCGTATTTGCGCTGAAATTTATCATAAACTGAAAGATATTCTGAAACAAAAGGGACTTTCGACCGCTGTCGGGGATGAAGGAGGATTTGCTCCGAACCTTCCGGATGCAGAAGCGGTGCTTACGCTGATCGTGGAAGCGTCGGAAGCAGCCGGATATAAAATGGGAGAAGACATCAGGATTGCAATGGATGCTGCGGCAAGCGAATTGTATGATGAGAAGAGCCGCACATATTACTTCCCGGGCGAAAGCAAGATGCGCGGCAGTGAAGTGCGCAGGAATTCAGCTGAGATGATCGACTATTACGAGAGCCTGATTGCGAAATTTCCGATCTGCTCGATTGAGGACGGTCTTCATGAAGAGGACTGGGACGGCTGGAAGCAGCTTACGGAACGCGTCGGCAGGAAGATACAGCTTGTCGGAGATGACCTGTTCGTGACAAACAGTAAGCGCCTTTTCAAGGGAATTACAGAGTCCTGTGCGAATGCGATTCTTGTGAAGGTCAACCAGATCGGGAGTGTCACGGAGGCGATGGATGCCATTGAAATGGCGCATAAGGCAGGATATAAGGCAGTGATTTCCCATCGTTCGGGCGAGACGGAAGATACCTTTATAGCAGACCTTTCCGTTGCTGTAAATGCAGGCCAGATCAAGACAGGCGCACCGTGCAGAAGTGAGCGTACGGCGAAGTACAATCAGCTTCTCAGAATTGAAGAGGATTTAAACAGGCAGGAATGCAACGCAGCAGAGTGAAAGAGATTTCAATAGATATATTGTGAAAACATTATGTTTTACAGGCGAAAAGAGAGAACGCTGGAGGGGGATAAGAACCCTGTCCGGCGTTTTTCGCTGCGCTCGGCAGTTGCGGATTCCTTTGAAAAATGCTACAATGTCCGATAATGGGAAAAGAAATGATGGGAGGAAATCAATGGATTATTTAATAGAAATCGGAAAACGTGCCAAAGACGCTTCCATGATAATGAATCTTCTGAATACCGAAACGAAAAACAGAGGATTGAAAAAGGTGGCAGAGGCGCTTGTGAATGAGTCTTCAAAGATTCTGAAAGCAAACAGGGAAGATGTCGAAAAGGCAGAGAAGAATGGAATGAAACCGTCGATGGTGGACCGCCTGATGCTGAGTGAGGACCGTATAAAAGGAATGGCGGAAGGTCTTCTGCAGCTGATTGATCTAAAAGACCCGATCGGTGAGGTGATGGAGCGTTTTGAGCGTCCCAATGGTCTGCTGATTGAGAAAAAACGTGTTCCGATGGGCGTGGTCGGAATTATTTACGAGTCAAGGCCAAATGTGACCGCAGATGCTTTCGGACTTTGCTTTAAAGCCGGGAATGCTGTAATTTTAAGAGGGGGAAGCGATGCGCTTACATCGAATGCCGCCATTGTGAATGTGATCAGAGAGGCGCTTCATGCAGAAAACCTTCCGGCTGATGCAATTCAGCTGATTGAGGATGCGAGTCGTGAGACAGCGGCAGAATTTATGAAACTGAACAAATATGTAGACTTGCTGATTCCACGGGGCGGGGCAGGGCTTATACGGACCGTTGTTTCAAATAGCACCATCCCTGTGATAGAAACCGGAACAGGCAATTGCCATATTTATGTGGATGAGTCGGCGAACCTTTTAATGGCAGTGGAGATTATAGATAATGCCAAGACTCAGCGCATGGGCGTCTGCAATGCGTGCGAATCTCTTGTGATACATAAGAATATTGCGAAAGAGGCGGTGCCGGCTATTTATGAGCGGCTTCATGGAAAATCTGTGGAGGTGCGCGGATGTGAGGAGTCAAGAAAAGACTGTGGCGGCATCGTGCCTGCGACGGAGGAGGATTATGGAACCGAATACTGCGATGCCATAATTTCTATGAAAGTAGTCGATTCGGTGGACGAAGCGATCGCGCATGTGAACCGCTATACGACACACCATTCGGAGGCAATTATTACGGAAAATAAAGAAAATGCGGAGAAATTCCTGAGCGAAGTGGATGCGGCGGCGGTGTATGTCAATGCATCGACACGCTTTACCGACGGATATGAGTTCGGATTTGGTGCGGAGATCGGAATCAGCACGCAGAAGCTTCACGCCAGAGGACCGATGGGTCTTCCGGCGCTGACTACAATCAAATACGTGATTCATGGAAGCGGACAAATCAGAAGTTAGGCAATGCAACGGGGAAAGGGACTTACTTTTCCCCGTATTTTTCTTCGCAGTATTTACAACGGTAGACTTCCTGCTCCTCGTCTGTCAGATAGAATACCTGTGTCAGTTCCTGTTCAATTGATGTGATACAACGCGGATTTCGGCATCTGATCACATTTACAATTTTTTTGGGCAGCACAAGCTTTGGCTTGTCTACAATTTCTCCGTCTTTTATGACATTGACCGTAATGTTATGGTCGATGAAACCGAGGATGTCAAGATCTAGCAGATCAATGGGACATTCCACTTTTAAGATATCTTTTTTCCCCATTTTATTGCTTCGGGCGTTTTTAATAATTGCAACGCAGCAGTCAAGCTTATTGAGCTTGAGGTCATGATAAAGGAGCATGCCCTCTCCGGCCTTTATATGATCCAGTACAAATCCTTCTTCAATTCTTCCTACATTCAGCATGATGATTCCTCCTTTTCTTTCATTGCGAGCAGCGTTACGATCAGCGCCATGCGGATATATACACCGTATTTTGCCTGTTTAAAATATACGGCGCGCGGGTCGTCATCTACTTCCACGGAAATTTCATTGACTCTCGGAAGCGGATGAAGCACAAGCATATCCTCCCGGGCGAGTTTCATTTTCGCCTTGTCGAGAATGTAGAAATCTTTTAACCGTACATAATCCTCCTCATTGAAGAAACGTTCCCGCTGAACGCGTGTCATATATAGGAGGTCAAGTTCGGGCATGACTTCCTCTAAATGGCGCACTTCCGTAAAGCTTATGTTGTTCTTTTGAAGGACATCATCGCGGATATAGCCGGGAAGCGTCAGCTCCTGTGGGGAGATAAAAATGAATTTTACGTTCGGATAACGTACAAGCGCTTTAATCAAAGAATGTACGGTGCGGCCGAACTTCAGATCACCGCACAGACCGATCGTCAAATTGTCAAGATGGCCTTTTAAAGAATGTATGGTGAGCAGGTCTGTTAAGGTCTGTGTCGGGTGCTGGTGTCCGCCGTCACCGGCATTAATTACGGGAATTCCTGATCTTGCGGCGGCTACCATAGGCGCTCCTTCTTTTGGATGGCGCATAGCGCAGATATCGGCGTACCCGGAAATGACGCGTATCGTATCCGATACGCTTTCGCCCTTTGCGGCCGAAGAGGAGTCTGCCGAGGCAAATCCAAGTATCTGTCCCCCGAGACGGAGCATGGCAGATTCAAAGCTTAAGCGCGTTCTCGTGCTTGGCTCATAAAAGCAGGTTGCAAGGATCTTTCCCTCACAGGCATGTGCGTATTTGCCGGGATTGTTCCTGATGTCTTCGGCCAGATTCATAAGTTCTTCCAGTTCTTCTACTGAAAAATCCAGCGGGCTCATTAAATGTCTCATGTTATCCTCATTTCTGCACGGCTTTTCTTGCATTTGGTTTTACTCAAAAATTTTCAGGCATCTTCCAGGTATCTGCGAGAGCCGCACGGACACAAATCCTGGTGTATGCCGTAAAAAATGGAAGAGAAAAAGTAATCTCTTCCATTGGAAACAATATTATTTATACTGTAACAGGTCTGTAACCGCCTTCCTCTTTGGAGCAGCAGGCGCTTCATCCGCATGGCCGATGCAGATCATATTAATTAATTCTCTGTCTTCGGGAATTTCAAGTAATTCCGTAATTTTATCATCGTCAAAAATACCCATGATAACGGTAGAGAGTCCGTAAGCATGAGCGGCCAGACAGAATGTCTGCACAGCGCATCCGGCATCAAACATCATCCATGTGTCTTTTCTGCCGGTCGTAAAAGAACCGTCTCTTTCATAGCCGCTGCGTCCCTTTAGAGCAGTAACGGCAATCAGCATTGGCGCTTTCTTCATGGTGTCGCCATTGTAGACAAAGGTGGATGTACAGTCATTTGCAATGCGGCTTCTGAGCGCTGCATCTTCAACTGCAATGTAACGTACAATCTGTGTATGTTTCCATGACGGCGCATAGGAGGCAGCCTCTACAATTTTGTCAAGTGTTTCGTGATCAACCGGTTCGTCCGTAAAATTGCGGATACTTCTGCGTCCGTAGATACAATCCAGTGCTTCCATATTAAAATACCTCCTTTTCTTAATGAAAAACCCCTTTTGCTTCGTTGGGTTTTATTATATAATAGAGGAGATAAAATTTCAACGAAAAAATGAATGTTTTATGACGCTTGAAAGACAGCGTGACAGGAGGAAAATTATGGAATATATTGAAAAAAAGAGACTTTTGTTTTTCGGGCTTCCGTGGACGTTTACGAAGTATACGGTAGGCGAGGAAATCATCACCGTAAACAGTGGGTTCTTTAATTCGGAAGAAAATGATTGTTTTTTATATAAAGTGCAGGATGTGAAACTGACAGTGACACTTATAGAAAGGATGTTCGGGCTTGGAACCGTGGTCTGCTATACGGGTGATGTGACAAATCCGAAGCTTGAGCTTGTACATATCAGAAATGCGAAAGAAATCAAGAATTATATTCTTGAGACATCGGAGCAGGAGCGCCGCAGGCGCCGTACCCTGAATACACAGGATATCGGTGCGGAAGCGGAGCTTGATGATGAATTTTAGCCTGCATTCATGCGCGGATTGTGGTTTTTGGTATCAAGAACCGTCTCAAAGAGCAGTCCGGTGAGGAACCACCAAAGGGCGTAATCCAGCCGGATTACGCCTTTGATATTGTAACGCGCGCTGCTGTAATCCCACGGACAGATTTCACGTTCCTTAAGATAAGTTCCGGTCAGAAATTCGACAGCGAATATTGCAAATGTGTAGATAATTCCGCGTTTTACGGCGGAAATATGTTTCAGGAGTTTTGAGACCGGATGGATTAGCGCGCCGCATCCATAGATGGGGAACATCCAGATGGACGTATTTCCTTTCAGGCGCATTTCCCGCTTTCGAAAGGACTCGAAGGCTGTAAACATGATTTCGAGGCACCAGCCGCAAATGCCGCATTTCATAAAATTTTTTATCATAACGGAAAGTATTTCCGAAAAAATTTGTTTTATGCGGGCCTTTTGTGCTAAAATGATACGGAAATTTCTTTGGACGGAGTGGTGAACGGATGAAATATAAAGAGGCGAGAGCCTATATTGACGACGCGAAAAAGTACGGAATTGTGCCCGGACTTACAACGATGCAGGAGTTGCTGACAAGGCTTGGCAATCCGCAGAGGGAGCTTAAGTTTATTCATGTTACTGGAACGAACGGAAAAGGTTCGGTGCTTGCTTTTCTGTTTTCAGTGCTTTGCGCGGCGGGGTATAAAACAGGCCGTTATACTTCACCCGATGTGTTTTCCTATGAAGAAAAGTTTCAGGTAGGAAAGAAGGCGGTTTCAAAGCGGGCATTTGGCATGTGGATGGAGGCTGTGAAAGAAAAGAGTGAGGAGATGGCATCCGACGGTTTCTTACATCCAACGGCTTTTGAACTCGAAACAGCGTTTGCGTTTCTGTACTTTAAAGAGGCGGGATGTCAGTATGTATTGCTGGAAACAGGAATGGGCGGCTGCATGGATGCGACAAATGTTGTGGATACAACGATTCTCAGTATTTTCACTTCAATCGGTATGGATCATATGCAGTTTCTGGGAGAGACGCTTTTTGAAATTGCAGAGCAGAAGGCCGGTATTCTGAAACCGGGAGTTCCGGCTGTGACGCTTCGCCAGCAGGAAGATGCGATGGCGGCCGTTCGAAGGAAGGCGGAGGAGACGGCCAGTTCTCTTTTTCTGGTGGAAAGAGAGTTTTGCAGGAATATCCGCTATGGGTTTATGCGGCAGCGTTTTGATTTCTATTCGCCTTATGGAAATTATGAAGATCTCGAAATTCGAATGGTGGGCAGGCATCAGATCGAAAATGCGTCGCTTGCTGTGGCAGCGGTCGGTGTACTCAGAGAGCAGGGACTTGCCATTACGGATGATGCGCTTCGGACCGGGCTTGGAACTGCTGTGTGGGAGGGGCGTATGTCTGTGATCTGTGAGGAGCCGCTTTTTCTGATCGACGGAGCACACAATAAGGATGCGGCAAAGGTCCTGAGAGACTCAATCGAACAGTATTTTACAAATCGGGAAATCATATATATAATGGGAGTGTTCCGTGATAAAGAGTATGAGGCGGTTGTTGCAGAAACAGTCCGATGTGCGTCTCACATCATTACGGTGACGCCTCCGGAAAATCCGCGTGCACTTTCTGCACTGGAGCTTGCAAAGACGGTACAGGAATATCGTGGACGTGCGACAGCAGCCTCAAGCGTCCGGGAAGCGGTGGAGATGAGTTTCCTTTTGGCAAAAAAAGATACGGTTATAATTGCGTTTGGCTCGCTTTCCTATCTTGGGGAGCTGAAAAAGATTGTTCAGGAGAGCGCGAACCTGACCGGGGATACAGGAAAGAGGGTTTAGGCATTGGATAAGGAAAAGATTGAACAGGGGATACGCCTGATTCTTGAGGGAATCGGTGAGAATATAGAAAGAGAAGGGCTGTTGGATACGCCGGAGCGTGTCAGCCGGATGTATGAGGAAATTTACGGCGGCCTTACGGAAGACGCGAAGGTACATTTGTCCAGGACTTTTCGCGCAGAGAAGAATGAAATGGTAGTGGAGCGTGACATTACGTTCTATTCTATGTGTGAACATCACCTGATGCCGTTTTACGGAAAAGCGCATGTTGCATATCTGCCGGATGGAAGGGTGGTCGGGCTGAGCAAACTTGCGCGCACGGTAGAGGTGTATGCGAAGCGTCCGCAGATTCAGGAGCAGTTGACAGCGCAGATTGCGGATGCACTGATGGAATACCTGGAGCCGAGGGGGGCAATGGTGATGATCGAGGCGGAGCATATGTGTATGACAATGCGGGGAGTGAAGAAGCCTGGGAGCACGACGGTTACAGTTGCGTCAAGAGGGGCGTTTGAGGGGAATGAGTCACTGCAAAACATGTTTTTCCAAATGATAAAGGTGTAAATATGGAACGGATAAACCGGATATTTAAAAATGAAAAATACAGAAGCCACATTGAGAAGACAGCGGAATATGAGAAAAAGAGGAAGTTTTGCCATCATGATATGACCCATTTTATGAATGTGGCGCGGATTGCGCAGATCTTTAACCTGGAAGAAGGGCTTATGATACCAAAGGATGTTGTGTATGCAGCGGCGCTTCTTCATGATGTAGGACGCGATATCCAGTATCTGAATGAAATGCCGCATGAGATGGCGGGTGCGGCGATCGCTCCGGAAATTCTGTGGGAGTGTGATTTCAGTTCGGATGAGGCATCGGAAATCATACGCGCTATAAGAGAACATCGGAATGAGAAGATCATGGAGGAAAGGAGTCTTGCAGGCATTCTCTACCGTGCGGACAAGCTGTCGCGGGACTGCTACTGCTGTAAAATGGAGAAAGCGTGCGACTGGAAAGACGGCAGGAAAAACAAGCGGATTGTGATTTAGGAAAGGGGCAGGACCTGTGCCAGCCGCAAACCTGTGATGCACGAAAAACAACACGGAAATGGAGAAAACTATGATTATAGGAAACAGGGAATTTCAGACAAGCGGAAAAACGTACGTGATGGGAATTTTAAATGTTACGCCGGATTCTTTTTCGGATGGAGGGGAACATAATACGATTGACAGCGCGCTCTTTCATGCGGAGAAGATGATGGCAGAGGGGGCGGACATCATTGATGTAGGCGGAGAATCGACAAGACCGGGCTTTTGTCCGGTTTCAGAAGAGGAAGAGATGGAGAGAGTCTGTCCTGTCATAGAGAAGATACGTCAGAAGTTTGATATTCCTGTGTCTGTGGATACGTATAAAAGCAGTGTGGCGGAAGCGGCGCTTGCAAGTGGTGCGCATCTTGTCAATGATGTATGGGGACTTAAACATGATGGACGTATGGCAGAGGTGATCGCGGATGCCGGCGCTGCATGCTGCCTGATGCATAACAGGAAAGAAGCCGTCTATCGGGATTTTCTTGCTGATGTAAAGCGTGATATGGAAGAATCCCTTGCTATTGCCCGCAGAGCGGGAATCAGAGAAGACCGTATCATAGTCGACCCGGGAGTGGGATTTGCGAAGTCTTATGAACAGAATCTTCTGGCAATCCGGTATCTTAAGGAATGCATGCCGGATTCGTATCCGATACTGCTTGGCACTTCCCGCAAATCGGTCATCGGCCTGACGCTTGACCTTCCGGCAGGAGAGCGCGTGGAAGGCACTCTTGTGACAACCGTGCTTGCCGTACAACAGGGAGCGATGTTTGTAAGGGTGCATGATATAAAAGAGAACGTACGGGCAATCCGTATGACGGAGGCGCTTTATGGATCAGATCAGAATTGAGAATCTTGAGGTATTTGCCAACCATGGCGTTATGAAGGAAGAGAATGCGCTTGGACAGAAATTTCTGGTATCGGCTGTTCTGTATACCGATACGGAGCGGGCAGGATTCACGGACGATCTGAAAGAATCCGTTCACTATGGAGAGGTCTGTCATTTTATTACAAAGTTTATGAAAGACAATACTTATAAACTGATCGAAGCGGCGGCGGAGCGTCTTGCGGCGGCGCTTCTGATTCATTTTTGCAATCTGAGGGAAATCAGGCTTGAAATTAAGAAACCCTGGGCGCCGATTGGCCTGCCGCTTGAGAATGTATCGATATGTATCCGCCGTAAATGGCATCGGGTCTATCTTGCGATGGGGTCAAATATGGGAGACAGAGAGCGCTACATCAGGAAGGCGGTTGAGAGAATCGGAGAAGATGAGGAGTGTACTGTCAAAAAAGTTTCCGATTTGATTTGCACAAAACCATATGGTTATACGCAACAGGACGATTTTGTAAACGGTGCGATGGAAATTGAGACCTTAAAGAGTCCGGTCAGACTTCTTGATTTTCTGCATGAAATCGAAGCGGAAGCAGACCGGAAGCGGGAGATTCACTGGGGGCCTCGGACGCTTGATCTTGATATTCTGTTATATGATGATGAAAGAATCGATAGTGAGAGTCTCACGATTCCGCATGCCGATATGTGCAACCGTGCGTTTGTCTTAAAACCGCTTATGCAGATTGCACCATATGCAAGACATCCGGTAAATGGAAAGACAGCGGCGGAATTGTGGCGCTGCCTGGAAGAGGGCGGCTGTTCGTATTGAACAGCCGTTTTTTCTTATTTCCGTTTTCTTATTTCTGCGTCGGCCGCTTCAAGCGCCGCATCAAATCTTCCTGCATTTAAGGCTCCATCCACCGGAACACGGTAGATGGGAGCGTCGTTTCCAAATTCATGGAAGTATACATAATGTGAGGTGACATTTAAGTCCGTGTAGTTTCCCTTCATAATTTCGACCGGCTCGCTTCCGTCAAGACGCATCCGCATCAGTGCGGGGGAATCACTGCTGTTTTTCTGATAGAAAATATAGTCCGGAGTGATATTGTAAGTATCTACCCGGTCTTCCGTCAGCTTTTCCTCCGTGCCGGAAGTCAGAGAACGGCGGTAAAGGCTGTAATTGTCGCTTACGTTCATATAGTACACCGTATCGCCTGTTACGATCGGCATCCAGAAACCGCCAAGCACGACTGTTGAGACGGAATCATCCGCAGTATTGATGCGGTGAAGATCGTGATCGCCCTCTATACCGGCATAGTAGATGAAGCCATCCTGTACACAGGAAGGATCAATAATCGCATTAACCGCCTGGGATTTCTGTGCGCCTTTCAGATCTGATTTATAAAGCGTCATTCCCTCCGTATTATTATAATTCTGGAAATAGAGCAGATTTCCGGTAAGCGTCACGACACCGCTGACCGTACGCTTTAAACAGGTGGTTCTTTTGCCGTTCTTGTGTGAACGGTATATGCCTACAGTTCCCTTGCCGCCCCAGGATGGTTTGGAGTTTGACTTATCATTCTGATAATAGTAGAGGTAGTTTCCGGCGGCGTTAATATAATTTACACTGGTGTTTGTCAGCCGTTTTATATTCGTCTCATCCGGATTCATTGAATAGAGGTAGCTGTTGTCATAAGGGTTGCTGAAATAGACGACGCCTTCATCCTCGCAGAAAAGGCCATTGTTCAGAAGATTTCCGGCGGTATTCCCTGTCGTATCCGGAGGATTTTCCGGGACACCGTCGGTGGTTAACCGCAGCGTTAGGAAAATAAGGATAGCAGCCGCAGCAATGGCTATTGGGATAATAATTTTTTTGCTCATAGAATTGTCCTCCCCGCCCGCTTTTTCGGGCAATATAATCTTCAATTTTGCGCATTTGCAAAAATATGTTCCCCATGTTTGCCTGTGTTTTCCTGGGTAAGTATTCGATTTTATTATAAAATGAAGGCAGTGTTTTTTCAAGCAAATTAAGTTGCGCATTAATTAAGATTGTAATAGAATATAAGAATATGAAAAGAGTTCTGAACAGGTGATTTTTAAGATATTTGAGTGTGAATGAAAAGGGAGTGCGGAATGGATTTAACGGAATTGAGAGACCAGATTGACGAAATTGACAGTCAGATTGTGGAATTATATGAAAGACGGATGGATGTCTGCAGTAAGGTGGCGGACTATAAGATTGAGACAGGAAAGAAAGTCTTTGACCGGTCAAGGGAAGCGGAGAAAATAGCGAAAGTAGGGGCGCTTACGCACAATGAATTTAACAGGCATGGTGTGGAGGAATTATTTGAGCAGATCATGTCCGTAAGCCGTAAACTTCAGTACCGTAAGCTTTCGGAAAGCAAAAGGGGCGGTCGCCTGCCCTTTATCGGGGTGGACACGCTTGACACGGAACATGCAAGGGTGGTTTTTCAGGGGACGGCCGGTTCCTACAGCCAGGCGGCAATGTTTGCTTATTTCGGCGAATCGGTAGACAGCTTCCATGTAGAAACATTTCGTGATGCAATGAGTGCGATCGATGAAGGCGCGGCTGATTTTGCTGTGCTGCCAATTGAGAATTCCTCGGCGGGAATTGTGAGCGAGAATTATGATCTGCTGGTCAAATTTGAGAATTATATCGTTGCAGAACAGATTATAAAGATTGATAATTGTCTTCTGGGGCTTAAAGGGACGACAGAGGAGGAAATAAAAACGGTTTATTCCCATCCTCAGGCGCTTATGCAGTGTGCAAGGTATCTGGATGAGCATCGGAATTTTAAGCAGATCAGTTTTTCGAATACGGCGCTTGCTGCCGAAAAGGTTCTGCGTGACAATGACAGGACGCAGGCGGCGATCGCAGGCGCTCATGCGGCAAAACTGTATGGTCTTGAAGTTATCCGGGAGAAAATTAATTTCAGCAGCGGGAATTCCACCCGTTTCATTATTGTAACGAATCAGAAGATCTTCAGAAAAGATGCGAAGAAAGTGAGCATTTGCTTTGAGGTAAAGCATGAGAGTGGGTCTCTGTATCATATATTGTCGCATTTTATCTATAATAATCTGAATATGAATAAGATTGAGAGCCGTCCGATGGAAGACCGGCCGTGGGAGTACCGTTTCTTCCTTGATTTTGACGGCAATCTTGAGGATGGTGCAGTGAGAAATGCGCTTCGGGGACTGCGTGAGGAAACTCTGAATATGAAAATACTCGGAAATTATTAGGGCATTATGAGGGAATGGCATGGAGTGAACAATGAGAAATGATGAATTGATTTTATATAAAAATTTTAAGCACAAAGACATTTTTGAACAGTTCTGCTGGCTTTTCACGCACAGCAAAGACAATGGGGTTCCGATGCAGGAGAAGCGTGCAGTCTTATTCGCATGTGAAAATAGACTGGTGGAACTTGCGACGGAGTACGGATTTGCGGGGAATCTCTGGCATTGCTTTCTTTCGTATCTGCTTGTAAATAATGAAAATGCATTCAGTGTTTCGTGCGAGATTACAGGGAAGGTGAAAGGTGGAATCAATGCGTTTGCCTGCCATGATTTTGAAATATTCATGGAGCTTTTTCAGGCGGATTTTGAGGCGTTGTCAAAAGAGTTTCATACGGATACATGCGTGATGCTTCTCAACTATGAACCGTGCCATGAGAGCGGTAAGACATTCAACAAGCGCATCAGGGACCGTATCTGCGAACTGGCGGTAATGCTGGCCGAGGCGCCGGACGTGGAGACATTTATGGAGATTATGACCGGATTCTATAAGGATTTCGGGGTAGGAAAGTTTGGTTTACATAAAGCATTTCGCGTGCGGCATAAAAAAGGCGGGGCCGAGATTGTACCGATTACGAATACCGCTCATGTAAATCTCGAAGATCTGGTCGGTTACGAGATCCCGAAACGGAAGCTGATTGAGAATACGGAGGCGTTTGTGGAGGGCAGGAGGGCAAATAACTGTCTTCTTTTCGGCGATGCGGGAACCGGAAAATCATCCAGCATTAAGGGGATTCTGAACCGGTATTATGACAGGGGGCTGCGCATCATAGAAATTTACAAACATCAGTTTCGGGATTTGAATGATGTTATTGCTCAGATTAAAAACAGAAATTACAGATTTATTATCTATATGGATGATTTGTCATTTGAGGAGTTTGAGATTGAATATAAATATTTGAAAGCAGTGATTGAGGGCGGACTTGAGAAAAAGCCTTCGAATGTGCTGATTTATGCGACATCAAACCGGCGCCATCTGGTACGTGAAACCTTTAAGGACAAGGCGGACCGCGATGAGGAGCTTCATACAAACGATACGGTACAGGAGAAGTTGTCGCTTGTGCACCGTTTTGGCGTCACGATTTATTTCGGCTCCCCTGACAAAAAGGAGTTCCAGCAGATTGTAAAGGCGCTGGCAAAGAGACATGGAATAGCGATGCCGGAGGATGAACTTTTGCTGCTGGCAAATCAGTGGGAGCTAACCCACGGAGGTTTATCAGGACGTACGGCGCAGCAGTTTATTGATTATCTTTTGGGAAAAGGAGAGAAGTGAGGAACGCATGGGAAAAATATTTGCGGCAGTTGATGTCGGATCTTATGAGATCGGAATGAAGATATTTGAGATTCTGGACAGGAACGGAATGAAAGAGCTTGATTATGTGCGGCGCAGAATTGAGCTTGGGACGGATACTTACCACACCGGCAAAATCAGTTATGAGCGGATGGATGAACTATGTGCCATATTAAAAGATTTTACACATGTCATGGAAACGTATCAGGCAAAAGAATACCGCGCCTGCGGCACAAGCGCCATACGTGAGACAGAAAACACACAGATGATTCTTGACCAGATCAGGCTGCGGACGGGACTGAATGTAGAGGTTTTGAGCAATTCGGAGCAGCGTTTTTTAAATTACAAGTCGGTTGCGCTGCGAGGCGAGAAATTTAATAAGTTTATCGAAGACGGAACGGCGTTTCTTGATATCGGGGGTGGGAGCCTTCAGGTATCACTGTTTCAAAAGTCGAGTCTTGTCACGACACAGAATATACGTCTCGGGATTTTAAGAATCCGGGAAGAGCTTGTGAATCTTAAGGCAAAGACGACGCATTATGAATCGCTGATTGAAGAGCTGATTGACAATGAAATGCATATTTTCAGAAAGCTTTATCTGAATGATATGCATATCAGCAATTTGATTATTGTAGATGATTATATTTCTTATATTATGAAAAAAGTTGGCGGCGGAATGAATGTCGACATGATTACCGGCGAGCAGTATCTGGGCTTTGTTGATCACCTGAAGACGAAGGCGCCGGAATTGATCGCGAAAGAACTTGGCATTCCTTCGGACAATTCTTCCTTGCTTTTGCCTTCTGCCATACTGATTAAGCATTTTGTGGAAAGTACCAGAGCGAATTTGATCTGGATGCCGGGCGTTTCGCTCAGCGACGGAATTGCTTATGACTATGCAGAGAGGCAGAAACTGATTAAATCCTCTCACAATTTTGATGCGGACATTATTTCAAGCGCGAAGAATATCAGCAAGCGGTATCGGGGAAGCTCGAGCAGAGAGGAAACATTATCGCAGGTTGCGCTTTGCGTCTTTGACAGCATGAAGAAGCTTCATGGCCTCGGAAAGCGGGAGCGTCTTCTTCTTCAGATTGCGTCAAGGCTGCAGGACTGTGGGAAATACATTAGCATTACGGATGTGGCGGAGTGCTCATTTCATATTATTATGAGTACGGAAATTATCGGTCTTTCCCATATGGAGAGTGAGATTGTTGCTTACAGTGTGCGGAACAGTTATCTGGGGTATCTCGATTATGACGAGCTTATGGCGGAGAGTGAGATTGACAGAGACGCTTATCTGGTTGTCGCGAAGCTGACTGCCATTCTCCGGGCGGCGGCGGGCCTTGTCGGAAACAGAAAAAAGGCATATCGCAAGGTTAAGGCGGTTATAAAGGAGAAGGAACTGATTATAACAGTGGATACGGATATGGATTTGACACTTGAGAAAGGATTTTTTCCGGACAGAACAGATTTATTTGAGGAAGTATTCGGCATCCGGCCCGTAGTGAAAAAACTGAAACATAAAGGCAGTGTGAAAAAGATCTAAAGATGCGCCGCGAGGGGCGGCAGTATGGGAGGATAAGATTAATATGACAGAAATCAATATGAGAAAACCGGAATATTATACAAATAGAGAACTAAGCTGGGTGAAATTTAACGAACGTGTCTTAAACGAGGCGCGGGATAAGAAGCTGCCGCTTTTTGAACGGCTGAAATTTTTAAGTATTACGGCATCTAATCTTGACGAATTTTTCATGATTCGGGTGGCGTCCTTAAAAGATATGGTAAACGCGAAATACAAGAAACCGGATATTTCCGGCATGACGCCGGAAGAGCAGCTTCTGGCGCTCACGAAAGAGACGCATGACCTTGTGAATTTACAGTATTCGACGTACAATCGTTCACTGATTCCTCTCTTAAAGCAGAACGGACTGAATGTGGTTATGTCGCATGAAGAATTGAGTGAGGAGCAGGCGGCGTTTGTGGATTCCTACTTTGAGGAAGACGTTTACCCTGTACTTACGCCGATGGCGGTGGATTCTTCAAGGCCGTTTCCTCTTATCCGAAACAAAACACTGAATATCGGTGCGCTTCTTTCGAAAAAGGACGAGATTGACTTTGCTACGGTGCAGGTTCCGGACGTGCTCCCAAGAATTGTGGAGATACCGGGTAAGGAAGAAAAGACGGTGATTCTGCTCGAGGAAGTGATCGAGAGGAATATAGAAAAGCTGTTTTTGAACTATCATGTGATCTGTGCGCATCCTTTCCGCATTATGCGGAATGCGGACCTTACAATTGATGAGGACGAGGCGGCGGACTTATTAAAAGAAATCGAAAAGCAGCTGAAAAAGCGTCAGTGGGGTGAGGCAATCCGTCTGGAGGTTGAAGATGGAATTGATAAGCGTCTTTTGCAGATTATCCGCAAGGAACTGAAGATCAAGATGGACGATATTTATTATATTAACGGGCCTCTTGACCTGACGTTTCTGATGAAAATGTATGGGATGGAAGAATTCGATCATCTGAAAGGGAAATCATATGTCCCGCAGAAGCCGAAATATCTTGACCCCGAGCGGAATATCTTTGAGCAGATCAGAGAAAAAGACATCCTGCTGCACCATCCATATGAGACATTTTCACCGGTTGTGGAATTTGTGCGGGCAGCTTCAAAAGATCCGGATGTACTGGCGATCAAACAGACTCTGTACCGTGTCAGCGGCAATTCCCCGATTATCGCGGCGCTTGCGCAGGCAGCGGAGAATGGGAAGCAGGTATCTGTGCTTGTCGAACTTAAGGCGCGGTTTGATGAGGAGAATAATATCATATGGGCGAAGATGCTTGAAAAAGCAGGCTGTCATGTAATCTATGGTCTTGTTGGCTTAAAGACACACAGCAAGATCACGCTTGTCGTGCGCCGTGAAGAAGACGGTATCCGCCGATATGTACATCTTGGCACCGGAAATTACAATGATTCGACGGCGAAGCTTTATACGGATTTAGGACTTTTAACATGTGCGGAGCCGATCGGGGAAGATGCAACGGCAGTCTTTAACATGCTCTCCGGGTATTCCGAACCCATTTCATGGAATAAGCTGGCGCTGGCTCCGCTGTGGCTGAAAGATCGGTTCCTTTCGATGATTGCGAGGGAGAAAGAGAATGCGATTGCCGGAAAGAAGGCGCATATGATTGCGAAGATGAATTCCGTGTGTGACCCGGATATTATAGCGGCGCTCTATGAAGCATCCGCGGCGGGTGTAAAGATTCAGATGATTGTCAGGGGCATTTGTTGTCTGAAGGTGGGAATTCCCGGAGTCAGTGAGAACATTTCGGTATGTTCCATTGTCGGGAATTTTCTGGAGCACAGCAGGATATTCTATTTCTATAACGGCGGCAAGGAAGAGTTCTATTTGGGCTCGGCTGACTGGATGCCAAGAAATCTGGAGCGCCGTGTGGAAATACTGTTCCCGATTGAGGGGGAGGCGCTGAAACAGGATGTGATGCATATTCTGGAAACGCAGCTGGCCGATAACGTGAAAGCGAGAATTCTTCAGCCTGACGGAACCTATGTGAAGATGGATAAGCGGGGGAAGGAGCCTGTCTGCTCTCAGGAACAGTTTTGCGAGGAAGCGGTGGAAGCAGCCAGACCGCCGATGGATGTTCTGAGTGACCGTGTATTTATACCGGAAGAAAGGGTGCGTGATTATGAGTAATTACAGACTGATACTGGCGTCCGGCTCGCCGCGGAGAAAAGAGATTCTCGAGAATCAGGGAATTCCTTTTGAAGTCGTAAAAAGCGGGCGGGAGGAGAAGACAAAAGAAACGATTCCGCAGAAGGTGGTCAGAGACTTATCGGAACAGAAGGCGCTTGATGTCTATGATCAGATACAGGGAAGGCGGAACGTAATAATTTTGTCGGCCGATACAGTGGTGGCAAAGGACGGGGAGATTCTCGGAAAACCTGAGGATGAGGAGGATGCTGTCCGTATGCTTACGCTTCTGCAGGGGAGTATGCATGAAGTCTATACGGGTGTGACGCTTCTTTTGTGTGCGGAGGATGTGAAGACAATCCATATACAGGAGAAAACAGAAGTTACCATGTATCCGATGACGGAGGAAGAGATCCGGTCTTACGTATCGTCAGGAGAGCCTATGGATAAGGCAGGCGCTTATGCGATTCAGGGAAAATGTGCTGTTTTTGTTGAGAAAATAAACGGAGATTACAATAATGTGGTAGGGCTGCCGGTTGCGGCAGTGTACCAGGAATTAAAAAGGAATGGAATTGATTTACGATGAAAAAAGCAGTGATTTTTGATTTGGACGGGACGCTTTCCGATTCCCTTCTGTCGATTGCATACAGTGCGAATCTTGCGCTTTCGGCTTTTGGGTTTGCGCCGTTTGAGACAGAGCGGTTTAAGTATTTTGTGGGCGACGGTGCGGCGGAACTTGTGCGCAGATGCCTGAGGAATGACGGAGATGAAGAACTGGTTCATTTTGATGAAGTGTATGGAAAATATTGTGAAGTGTTTGAAGAATATTGTATGTATCAGGTGAAACCCTATGAGGGAATCAAAGAGCTTCTGTCTGAATTGAGAAAGAGGAAGATTTACACGGCGGTACTGTCCAATAAGCCCCATGAACGGACGTTAACCGTTATTCATGAATTGTTTGGGGACACTTTGTTTGATGTCGTTCAGGGACAGAAAGACGGTGTGCCGAAAAAGCCGGCGCCCGACGGAGCTTTGAAGATCTGCGAGGAGCTTTCCATACTGCCGGAAGAGTGCATTTACTGCGGAGATACAAATACGGATATGAAGACCGGAAAGTCAGCGGGAATGTTCACGATTGGAGTCTTATGGGGATTTCGGGAGAGAGAAGAACTGGTAGAAAATCACGCGGATGCTATAATAGAAAAACCACAGGAGATAATAGATTACCTATGATTAAACTGATTGCAACGGATGTAGACGGAACACTGGTAAAGGATTCAAGTCCCAGTGTTTACCCGGAGATTTTTGATGTGATAAGAGAGCTTCGCAAAAAAGATGTGATTATTGCGATTGCGAGCGGAAGGCAGTATTACAGTATCGCAAATATGTTTCAGCCGGTTGCGGACGATCTTATTTTTATAGCGGAAAACGGCGCACATATCAGATGCCGCGGAACGGATATGATGGTGGTGCCGATGAATCCGGCGGATGCGAAAGAAATTATTCATGATATAAGAAGCCTTCCGGACTGTGATATGGTGGTATCAACACAGGACGGATGCCTGCTTGAATCGAAGAATGCGGCGTTTATTGATCTTATTGAAAACAGTTATCACAATAAAGCAATTCTGGTTGAGGATTGTCTGGCCGGAAGTCCTGAGATTATTAAAGTGGCGGCTTTCAGAAAAAACAGCATACGTGAGACGGGAGAGAACATTTTAATTCCGAAATGGAAGGACCGTTGTAAGGCATGTATGGCAGGGGAAGAATGGGTTGATTTCATGGATGCAAGCGTTGATAAGGGGAAAGCGATAAAGACGTTGCAGGATTTCTTCCATATTCTTCCGGAGGAAACAATGGTTTTTGGTGACAATGCAAATGATATCGGGATGTTTGCGGCTGCCGTAGAAAGTTATGCGGTAGAAAGCGCGAGAGAAGAAGTAAAGCAGCATGCGAAGCATATTTGCAGACCCTATGATGAGATGGGTGTGTATCAGGTCTTAAAGCAGCTGGTTAACGAATGAAACGGCAGGGAGGAAAATTCGGATGCATGAATATGATGAAGACGTATTGATGGCTTTTTTAAAGGATCAGGGGAAGTTGTTTGATGAGGATGTGGCGCAGACACCGGCGGAAGCGGAGGCTTTCCTGGAGGATTGCATGGCAATTGTTGTGGATTCGATTGAAGAAGTGCGTGATTATCTGGAAGAAAATGGTATGGATATCTCGAATATGGAGCTTTCTGATCTGGAGGAGGCAAGCGAGGTATTTAAGGTGCCGGGCGGGAGATATTTGATTGTGGAAGGGTAATTAAGGAAGTAATAATGCAAATGAAAAATTTGTTTTATAAAATTGCTTTGCTTATATCAGGGATGGCTTTCTGGGTTTTGAGCAATTGTTTTAGCCAAAATCTTTCCGGCGCTCGTGCTGAGATGACTATGAATGTCATTTTGGCAGCTGCGTTTTCAATCTTTGTGATTTTTCTTCCAGTATCCTTCCTGTATCAGAGGATAAAACTGCGCTATGTGTTATGTGGCGGGGTCATAAATCTATGTCTGACTGCGAACTTTTTGTATCGTTGGGTGGCATCTACTCAAATACAGGGTCTGGCGGATCGTATTGGAATGAGTAAAAATGATTTTGTGACAGGAGGAAGTCTGCTTTTGGGCGTGCTGGCGGTTTTCTTTACCGCTGTTCTGCTGCAATGGTTATGGGAAGGCACAGAAGAACCTGTCATCGGCAGAGTGGACCGGATTCTGTCGGGAGATAGATTTTTTGTGTTCTGTCTGGTTGGTGCATGTATTTGTGTTCTTGTATCACTTGTATGTTCTTTCAGCTGTGATATTTGGTTTGATGAGGCGTTTTCACTGGCAATGGTAAAACACAGTTATGCGGAAATCATTACATTTACTGCATCGGATGTTCATCCGCCGCTTTATTATATGATTCTTAAGTTTTTTACAGATGGTGTGCATATGTTTTTCCAGGAGGCATCGTCTGTTTTTGTTGCCAAGATTGTTTCTCTGATACCTCATATGATTTTGTTGACAATCGCGGCAGGAAAGATACGTAAAGAGTGGGGAAATTATATAGCGGGTGTATTTGCGTTGTCTGTTGTGGGTATGCCGGCTTTGCTTATTTACAGTATTGAGATCAGAATGTACAGCTGGGGGTTACTGTTTGTCACTTCAGCATATTTAGGTGCAAACGATATTATACGTAAAAATCGGAAAACAGATTGGGTCCAGTTTGTGCTGCTGTCATTATCTGCTGCATATACGCATTATTTTGCATGTTTGGCAGTTTCGGTGTCGTATATCATGCTGTTCCTCTGGTTTCTGGTAAACGACAGAAAAAGGATAAAAGCATGGTTTGCTGCAACAATAGCGACAGTGGCAGGATATCTGCCGTGGCTTCTGATTTTCCTGCGGCAGGCGCAGACTGTGAGTGGGAATTACTGGATTCCGGATATCACATTTGGCACGTTTATCAATTATTTATGTTTTATGGCAGGGTCGCCATTTGGTTTTATAATTTTGATTCTGCTGCTGGTATCGGGAATTATGGAGGCGCCTTTAAGAAAAACGGATGGCTGGCAGAGTGTTTTTGCCATTATGGGAATTTTAACTCCTGTTCTTACCGCATTTACCGGTACAGTGCTATCAATTCTTATCCGTCCTATTTTGGTTGCTCGTTATATGATTCCTGGATTGGGGTGCTTATGGATTGGAAGTTTCATTTTATCAGAGCAGCAAAGGAATAAAAAGTATAAGGTTCTTTTAGCTGTTTTGGTTGTACTGACCAGTGCATTTCAGACTGTTGGTTTTGGCCGTTATGAAAGGGAATACGGGATACAGAGTGAGAAGACAATAGACTTTCTGGACCGGGATGATGCAGCTTATGTGGTGGATGATGTGCTTGCATTAGCGACAATGAAGGAAATGGCACCGACTGAAATGGAGTGCTATTTCTGGCAATGCGGCTTTGGACCGGAATTTTCCAGAGTTTTCGGAAATGTAGAAAGTTTTGGTTCTTCAGAAGAAATAAAAGGGTTGTTGAGGAATGGAAAATCCGTGTACTATTTCAATTGTGCTAAGAATATTACAATAGACGATGTTATACAGGAGAGTGGTTTGATCTATGTGGATATGGGAGAGTATCGCATTCCGGAAAATATGATAAAAATATATCAGATAATGCCTGAATAGAGAAGGCAAAAGGAATAGTGTCTACGAAACAGGCGCTATTCCTTTTTGAATTTCAAAGACAGCCATGAATCATCCATGCTGCCAACAGCCCTCAGATTTGGGCGTCAGCATAAATCTGACGATTGAAAAATTCTGATTTTTAATTTATACTTCCTGAATTCCGGAAATATCGGAGTCGATCGCCATAGAAAAGTTTGTATAATAGACAACAAAACCTGGCTTTGCGCCGGCAGGTTTTTTCACATTTTTTTTCTGAAGATAGTCAATTTCAACCTTGTCCTGCTCGCGGCCTTTTGAATAATAAGCGGCGAGCTTTGCCGCTTCCTCAAAAGTGCGGTCAGGCAGTTCCTCGTTCCGGCTTTTTACAATGACATGTGAACCGGGAATTTTTTTTGCATGAAACCACCAGTCATTTCCCGTTGCCGTCTTAAAAGTAAGTTCATCATTCTGAAAGTTATTTTTCCCAACATAAATATCATATCCGTCGGATGAAATATAGTGAAAGGGGGTGCTTTTCGTACGCGTACGTTTGGCGCCGCCTTTTCGCTTCATATAGCCGCTTTCAATCAGCTCTTCCTTAATTTCAATCAGATCTTCCTCCAGGCGGGCGATATCAAGAGCGGCGCTGATGGATTCCAAATGTTCAATTTCTTCGCCGGTTTCCTGAATTAGTTTGCTAACAGCTTCTTCGGTGCGTTTTAATTTCTGATATTTATCAAAATACTTTTTCGCATTTTCTCCGGGAGAGAGAAGAGGGTCGAGAGGAATGGTAATTGTTTCGTTTGTGTAGTAGTTTAACGCTTCCATTGATTTGGCGCCTTGTTCCACCTCGTATCCATAAGTGTGAATCAGCTCTCCATACACTTTGAATTTTTCTTTTTTCTCCGTATCTTTTAGCTGTTTCATCTGAATATCATACTTCTTTGCATTCCGCTCTAGTGCAGACTGGACAATGCGCCTTAGATCAAATGAACGCTGTTTTATCCGGGTGATTATGTTTTTTTCGGCATAAAACTGTTCCAGAACCTGTGAGACAGATTCAAATGCTTTCCAATTAAGATCACTGTATTGTGTCATTTTCACAGCGGAGAATTCAACAGGAGTATTTGCCTCACTTATAATCCCTGGTATGAAACTTTGACTTTTTATATCCTCCATAAGCCATTGGAAATTGTGGTACAGATGCAATAATTCTTCTTCTGATGCGGATGCTGTCGGGAGATTGCCATCAAGACTTGCACGGAAGCACAATTCATTTGCCATGACAGGGGATATGCCAGTAAAGCATCCATAGAGCGATTTACATAATGTTGTCGGCTGCGCTTTGATTAATGATTCAAAGTCGCCGGCGGATATGGGGTCAAGAGGATTTCGCTTCTCCTGTGTATGGGGGATAAAGTAGGGGCGTCCGGGAAGCACCTCCCGTACAGAACTGACAGCGGCTGAAATGTGTTTTATGCTGTCAATGATATGGTCAGTTTCGTCACAGAATATGATATTGCTGTGTTTTCCCATAATTTCAACGATAAGCGCTTTCCGGCAGAGATCGCCAAGCTCGTTTAAATGCTCAATTTCGAATCGGACAATACGTTCAAGCCCTGGCTGGCTGATTTTTATAATACGGCCGTTCTGGATATGCTTGCGGAGAAGCATACAGAAATTCGGCGCTGCCATAGGGCTTTGCTTATTGGTTTGTGTCAGATAAAGAAGCGGAAGCGAGGCTCCGGCGGAAATTAAGAGGCGGTATTGTGTGCCGCTTCCTTTAATCGTCAGGAGAAGCTCATCTGGTTCCGGCTGTGCAATTTTATAGATACGTCCATTCAGGATGGTTTTATTCAATTCAGATACAATATTTGCGATTGTAATTCCGTCAAATGCCATTGTGATTCTCCAATCTATATCTTTTTGTTGTCTGGTTTTTATTCTATCATAGAATACCGGATTCGCAAAATACTATTTTTTGAATGAAAACATTTATGGTTCATAAAGAAAAGGTCCGATGTGAGTTGCACATTAAGAGGAATCCTGTATAATAATGTTTAAGACTTTTTTAATTGAGGGAGAAATATATCAGTGGGCAATGTGCGGATAAGGTATTTTGATATTGCAAAGGGAATCGCTATTTTACTTGTAATTATGGGGCATTCCGTCCGAATTGAGGTGGTTAGCCATTTTATATTTTCGTTCCATATGCCGCTGTTTTTTTTGATAAGTGGTTTCTTCTTTAAAAAAAGGCCGCAGGAAATATGCATAAAAATAAATGCGAAGAGACTATTAGTTCCATACATATGCACTTGTATAGGCGTAATCCTTTTTCATGCATTGTTTTTAGTCTGTACAGGGAAGGCCGATTCCGTTGTGCAGACTACAGCGCGTTATTTCTTTGCCTCATTATATGGGAGCGGAGCAGACCAGCATTCACCCTTTTACATCCCGCAGATAGGGGCGGTCTGGTTTTTGCTTGCATTGTTTTTTGTACTTAATTATATTTAATTCGATTGTGGAATTGAAATACTATTTTGCTGTGGTTTTAATTCTGGCTTATGTGGGATATAAGACAAGTCAGTTTTTGTGGCTTCCATTCAGCATACAGTCTGCGCTTGTTTCTCTGTTCTTTTTTGCGGTGGGATATGAGTACAGAAGAAATCATTTGCTGGAAAAAAAGATTTCTGTCTGGTGGATCGGCGTTATATTTTCTGTTTGGGTACTCGCGTTTCTGTATGGCGGACAGTTAAATCTGGTGAGCTGTTATTTTGGGAATGGTTTATTTGATATTATTGGTGCACTTTGCGGTTCTTATATTGTTTTACGATTTAGTATGCTGCTGGAAAAGGTTACATTTGTAAATCATTTAATGGAGTTTATCGGTAGAAATACATTGCCAATATTATGTTTTCATCTGATTGAATTAAATACATTTCCGTGGGGAGAAATCCGGGAAATGTATATTCAAAGCGGATTTGGCTATTTTGGTTTGTTTGCCCTGACTGTAAAATATGCATGGGTGTTTCTGATGTTGGGAGTTGCATACTTGATTCCGGCCTTCAGGAAAATCTATGGGATAAATTCCTGATTGGAATTTTACAGGTTGTGGCGCAATGTTTATGGAATACAACTGTATGATTTATTCCAACAGACCGGATGTATTTGGCACCACGGAAACTCACAGTTTACACAGCTTGACGGAATGAAATATTTCATCTATAATAAATCACAGTATGCAACCGAATAACAGACAGGAGTTGCAACTGGAGAGGCAGAACAAATGATTAGAAGTATGACAGGTTTCGGCCGGTGTGAGATATCGGATGCGAACCGTAAATTTACGGTGGAAATGAAAGCCGTGAATCACAGGTATCTTGACGTAAATATAAAGATGCCTAAGAAGCTGGGATTCTTCGAATCCTCTATCCGCAATGAGATGAAAGCTTATATACAACGCGGAAAAGTAGACGTTTTTGTGGCCTATGAGGATTACACGGAAAATAACGTATGCATTAAGTACAATCGCGATCTGGCAAAGGAATATATGAAGTATCTGAACCAGATGGCGGAGGAATTCGGAATGGAGAACGATGTCAGGGTTTCCGGTCTTTCGAGATATCCCGAAGTCTTTGCGATGGAAGAGCAGACAATTGACGAAGAGGAACTCTGGAAGCTGCTTGAAAGGGCAGTGAAAGGCGCCTGCGAAC
The DNA here is from genome assembly GCA_003612525.1 of bacterium C-53. Classification (GTDB taxonomy): domain Bacteria; phylum Bacillota; class Clostridia; order Lachnospirales; family Lachnospiraceae; genus C-53. The sequence continues at coordinate 66,144 of RAZD01000017.1, forward strand.
AGTTTGTTCAGGCAAGAATCGACGAAGGAGAAAATCTGAAGTCTGATCTTCTGGTAAAGCTCGAAGATATGCAGAAGCATGTGGATTTTATTGAAGAACGTTCTCCCGAAATCGTTTCGGAGTATCGTAAGAAGCTTCAGGATAAGGTCCAGGAAATGCTGGGGGATACGAAATTTGATGAAGCGCGTATTGTGACGGAAGTTACCATATTTGCGGATAAAGTATGTGTTGATGAAGAGATTGTTCGTTTAAGAAGCCACATTGAGAGTATGAAGAATTGTCTGATGGAAGGCGGCAGCATTGGCAGAAAGCTTGATTTTATAGCGCAGGAAATGAACAGAGAGGCGAATACTACTCTGTCGAAGGCCAATGATCTTGTGCTATCTGATACTGCAATTGAGCTGAAAACGGAAATCGAAAAGGTGAGAGAGCAGATTCAGAATATTGAGTAGAGGCTTTTAGCGGGGTGTCTTGATGGGAAAACTGATCAACATAGGATTCGGCAATATGGTGAATACGGAGAAAATTATTGCAATTGTAAGTCCCGATTCAGCGCCGATTAAACGTATGATACAGAAGGCGCGCAGCGACGGAACGGCGATTGACGCCACACAGGGCAGAAAGACAAAGTCCGTGGTGATTATGGAAAATAATCAGGTGGTTTTGTCTGCGTTGGTTACGGAAACAATTGTAAACCGGTTTTATTCGGATTATAAGACAGACTCTTGCGGCCAGGATGCATGAAAGGGGTAGACAGAGATGAGAAGCAGAGGGATACTGATTGTGGTTTCGGGATTTGCAGGGACTGGAAAGGGGACCCTGATGAAGAAACTTTTGGAGTATTATGATACGTATGCTCTGTCAGTGTCGGCAACGACAAGGGCTCCCAGACCTGGCGAAGAGGAAGGGGTATCCTATTTCTTTGTCTCAAAAGAAAAATTTGAAGATATGATTGAGCGGGATGAATTGTTAGAGTATGCCTGCTATGTCGGAAACTACTATGGTACGCCGAAATCCTATGTGGAAGAACAGCTTGAGAAAGGAAAAGATGTAATTCTGGAAATAGAGATTCAGGGAGCGCTGAAGATAAAGGAGAAATTTCCTGATGCGCTGCTTCTCTTTGTGGTTCCGCCCAGTGCGGAAGAACTGGAGGAACGCTTGAAAGGGCGGGGCACGGAGACGTCGGATGTGATTGCAAAGCGTCTTAGCCGGGCAGCGGAAGAAGCGGAAGGAATTGAGAAATACGATTATATTGTCATGAATGACGAACTGGAAAGGTGTACGGAGGAGCTGCATGGAATTATTCGGGCGGCTCATTATACGCCGTCCAGGAAGTCGGATTTTATCAACCGGCTCAGAACAGAGCTTAAGGCATTTGCGAAAGGAGAATAAATTTATGCTGCATCCGTCTTATTCAGATTTAATGAGGGTAGTGAACAGTGAGGTAGAAGAAGGGGAACATCCGGTGGTAAACAGCCGCTATTCGATTGTGATTGCGACATCGAAGAGAGCAAGACAGATCATCGGCGGTGAGGAACCGCTTGTGGGAGGCAAGGGGAAGAAGCCTTTGTCTGCGGCTGTGGATGAGTTGAATAGAGGTTTGGTAAAAATCATCGGTGATGATGAGGAAGAATAGGAAGCAAGGCTGTTGCACGGGATTTTCATGTATTTCGTGCAGCGGCTTTTCTTTCCATTATTGTAAAATTACGGGCATCTGGAGGTGCTGATGAAAAAAATATTATTTGTGTCTTTGGGATGTGATAAGAACCTGGTGGATTCCGAACAAATGATTGGCCTTCTGGCAGAACAAGGATACGCATTTATCGATGATGAAACGCAGGCGGACGCAATTATAATCAATACCTGCAGCTTTATTCATGATGCAAAGGAAGAAAGCATTGAGACGATCCTTACACTGGCGGAGCAGAAGAAAACCGGAAAATGCCGTGCTCTGATTGTGACAGGGTGTCTTGCGCAGCGTTATTATGAGGAGATGCAGGAGGAAATTCCTGAGGTGGATGCTATAATTGGGACAACTGCATTTGATGAGATTGTGGATGTGGTAGAAGAAACTTTAAAGGGCGGACACCGTATGGTGAAAAAAGATATTGACAGGCTGACTTATCTCACCGGACATCGTTATGTTACAACGGGCGGACATTTTGCATACCTTAAGATAGCAGAGGGATGCAATAAGCGCTGCACGTACTGCATTATTCCCAGAATACGCGGGAATTACCGAAGCGTTCCAATGGAAAATCTTCTGGATGATGCGCGTAGACTGGCCTCACAGGGTGTGAAGGAGTTGATTCTGGTTGCGCAGGAAACAACTGTCTATGGAGTCGATTTATATGGCGAAAAGAGGCTGCCGGAACTGTTAAGGAAGCTGTGCGAGATTCCGGAGCTTGTCTGGATTCGGATTCTGTATTGTTATCCTGAGGAAATTACGAATGAGCTGATTGCGGTTATGAAAGAAGAGAAAAAGATCTGTCATTATCTTGATCTCCCCATTCAGCATGCGTCCGATGCTGTTTTAAAACGGATGGGACGGCGTACATCAAAGAAGGAACTGAAGGAGATCATTTTAAAACTGCGAACGGAGATTCCTGATATTTGTATCAGAACGACTTTGATTACCGGATTTCCGGGAGAAACGCAGGAAGATCACAGGGCGGTAATGGAATTTGTCGATGAGATGGGATTCGACCGGCTTGGTGTATTTACTTATTCTCCGGAGGAAGGGACTGCGGCGGAGCAGTTTGAAGATCAGATTGATGAGGATACAAAAGAAGAGAGACGCTCTGAAATAATGGAGTTGCAGCAGGAGATTGCGTTTGAGAAAGCGGAGGCAATGAAGGGCAGAGAACTTGAGGCCTTTGTGGAGGGAAGCGTTACAGGGGAGGACGTATATGTTGCAAGGACATATAAGGACGCGCCCAATGTGGACGGACTGATCTTTATTCATACGGATGCAGAGCTCATGACGGGTGATATGGCAAAGGTCAGGGTGACCGGCGCCTATGAATATGATTTAATAGGAGAAATGTGAAATGAACTTACCAAATAAGCTTACAATTTTAAGAGTAATCATGATTCCGTTTTTTATATTGTTTATGATGACGGATTTCGCAGGAGATGCATCAAAGTGGATTGCGCTTGTGATTTTTGTGGTAGCAAGTCTCACAGATCTTCTGGATGGACATATTGCAAGAAAATACAATCTGGTTACAAATTTCGGAAAATTTATGGACCCGCTTGCGGATAAGCTGCTCGTATGTTCGGCGCTGATCTGCTTCGTGCAGACGCAGGCGCTTCCGGCATGGTTTGTTATTGTGATCATAAGCCGTGAATTTATTATCAGCGGATTTCGGCTTGTGGCGTCCGATAATGGCGTTGTGATTGCGGCAAGTTACTGGGGGAAATTCAAGACCACGTTTCAGATGGTGATGATTGTGCTGCTTATTGCGGATATTGAGGCATTATCACTTGTCACAACCATTGTCTCTTATGTGGCGCTGGTTCTTACCATCGTGTCGCTGATTGATTATCTCGCAAAGAATAAGGATGTAATGAAGGAACAGTCATAGTCCGTAAGATACGGCAGATGGGAGTGGAAAATGGTAGTTGAACTGATATCCGTTGGAACAGAGATTTTACTTGGTAATATTGTAAATACGAATGCTGCATATCTGTCGGAGCAGTGTGCGCTTCTTGGTCTTTCCTGTTTCTATCAGAGTGTGGTGGGAGATAATGCGGAAAGGCTTCGCAGTACATTGGAGCTGGCTCTGAAAAGAGCTGATATCGTAATTCTTTCCGGCGGTTTGGGGCCGACTGAAGATGATTTAACAAAGGAAACAGCGGCAGAGGTATTGGGGAAAACGCTTATTATGGACGAGCACTGGAGGGAAGCGCTCACTACTTTCTTTGCAAAGCGTAATATGAAGCTTACCGAAAATAACTGGAAACAGGCTATGGTGCCCGAAGGGTGCATTGTGGTGGATAACAAGAATGGAACGGCGCCCGGAATCATTATGGAGGAAAAAGGCAAGCACGTTATTCTCCTCCCGGGGCCTCCCGGTGAGATGATTCCAATGTTTGAAGAGAGCATGAAACCATATCTTCTGAAATTAAATCCAGGTAAAATCGTATCGCAGATGGTAAAAGTCTGTGGCATTGGAGAGAGTATGGCAGAAACCATGATTCTTGACCTGATTGATCAGCAGACGAATCCGACGATCGCAACTTATGCAAAGACGGGTGAGGTGCATCTGCGCGTGACAGCAAAAGCAGACAGTGAAAAAGAAGCGAAAAAACTGTTAAAACCGATGGTAAAGGAGTTGAAAGAGCGTTTTGGCGCAAAAATATATTCGACAAATGAAAATGCATCGCTGGAAAGCTGCGTGATTGATTTGTTAAAGGAGAATGATTTGACGCTCACAACTGCAGAATCGTGTACCGGAGGTCTTTTTACAGCCCGGATTGTAAATGTGCCAGGTGCATCGGAAGTTTTAAAGGAAGGTTTTATTACGTATTCCAACAAGGCAAAACGAAAATATTTAGGCGTCAAGAAAAGTTCACTGATGAAATATGGCGCGGTCAGTGAACGCGTGGCGGAAGAAATGGCGAGAGGCGCCTGTTTTTTCACAAAAGCAGATGTCTGCGTGTCAATTACGGGAATTGCGGGCCCGGACGGAGAAACGGAAGGAAAGCCGGTGGGACTTGTCTACATTGGCTGCTGCATTTGCGGAAGGACAACCGTCAGGGAATACCGTTTCAGCGGAGAACGCATGAAAATCCGGGAATCTTCCGTGGCGGCGGCGCTGACACTGCTAAGGGAATGTCTGCTTGGCTATTTCAGTGAAGTGACGTTTGGGAGTGGAGAAAAACGGAGTAAAAAGAAGTAAGGGAATTGACAAACCAAGCCATATTCCTATAAAATGAAGATCGGCGGTCAGGGCATATGCCCCTGCCGCCGAAGAAATTCTTATTTTCAAAAGACCGGTTCCGGTCAGTTATTTTATCATATCGGGCGTTTAATGTCTGCCCGGAATTCCTGAAAAACAAAAGAATGAGAGGAGGGCAGAAAAGAAAGGTAAAAAACGGTTGACAATATCGAACGTTTGTTTTAATATATATTTATCAGAACGGACGTTCTAATAAAAAGGAGATATCAAATGGAAAAAGATGAGAGACAGAAAGCCCTTGATGCGGCTTTGGCACAGATTGAAAAACAATTCGGAAAAGGTTCCGTTATGAAATTAGGCGATAACAATGCACGTATGAATGTGGAAACCGTGCCCACAGGCTCTCTGAGCCTTGATATTGCACTGGGGCTTGGCGGAATTCCGAAGGGAAGAATCATAGAGATTTACGGTCCGGAATCTTCCGGTAAAACTACGGTTACTCTCCATATGGTTGCGCAGGTACAGCGAAGCGGCGGCATTGCCGGCTTTATTGATGCAGAGCACGCACTGGATCCTGTATATGCAAAAAATATAGGGGTCGACATTGATAATTTATACATATCACAGCCGGACAGCGGGGAACAGGCGTTGGAAATTACGGAGACAATGGTACGTTCCGGAGCGGTTGATATTATCATTGTGGACTCTGTGGCGGCTCTCGTTCCCAAAGCAGAGATTGAAGGAGATATGGGAGATTCGCACGTCGGTCTTCAGGCGCGTCTGATGTCCCAGGCGCTCCGTAAACTTACGGCCGTGATCAGCAAATCAAACTGTACAGTAGTGTTTATTAATCAGCTTCGTGAAAAGGTTGGCGTTATGTTTGGAAATCCCGAGACGACTACGGGCGGGCGGGCGTTGAAATTTTATTCTTCCGTACGCCTTGATGTCAGAAGAATTGAAGCAATCAAACAGGGTGGAGAGGTAATCGGAAACCGCACCCGTGTCAAGGTTGTTAAGAATAAAATTGCGCCTCCGTTTAAAGAGGCGGAGTTCGACATCATGTTTGGAGAGGGGATTTCGACGGTAGGCGATATTCTTGATCTTGCGGCGAATGTCAATATTGTAAATAAAAGCGGGGCATGGTATGCCTACAATGGTGATAAGATTGGCCAGGGGCGTGAAAATGCAAAGACATTTTTAAAACAACATCCTGAGATCTGTGATGAAATTGAGCGTAAAGTCAGAGAACATTTCGAGTTGATACCAGTGTCGGAGAAGGAAGCGGAAGCAGCGCCGGCGCCGGCAGAAAAGCCATCTGCTCGAAAGTCAAAAGAACCGAAAGAGCCAAAGGAGTAATCATAAGAAATGGAAGACGCATGGATCGTTACAGAGATTGAGCCTTATCAGAAATCGAAATATAAGGTTTATCTGAATGATGAATTTACCTTTCTCCTGTATAAAAGTGAATTAAATCGGATGAAAATCAAAGAGGGCGATACGCTGTCGAAGGAAATGTATTCATTCATTTTAACAGAAATATTAAATAAACGTGCAGTGAAACGCGCTATGCATCTTCTGAAATTCATGGACCGCACAGAGTGCCAGCTCCGTGAAAAACTTCGTGAAAATTTTTATCCTGAAGAATCTGTTGAGGCGGCGATTGCGTATGTAAAATCCTATCATTATGTGAACGATGAGGAGTATGCGCTGCGCTATACGGATTCAAGAAGCAGAACCAAAAGCCGCCGGCAGATTGAAATGGAACTTACCAGAAAAGGTATCAGTCCGGATAAGGTCGACCGGGCAGTTCAGGAGTCAGAATTCGATGACAGAAAAGTGATACGTGAGATCCTTTTAAAAAAAGGAAGAAATATAGATTTAAAGGAGCCTAAACAGCGGCAGAAAGTGATCAGACACCTCTTATATAAAGGTTTTGAGTGGGAAGATGTACGATATGAAATGGAGCACTTGACATAACTTGGTTTATCGTATAAAATTGAGATGTTGTAGATTCGTTAATGTAGGATGTTTTACATAGCATTCTATGAATAATTATATGTACAATGAAAACTAAATAAGGAGGTGCTCCTGTGCCGCAGATCATAATTGGTGTTGTCATAGCTGTGATAGCAATTCTCGGCGCCTATTTCTATTCCGTGAATTACAGAAAGAATCTGGAAAACACGATTGGAAATGCAGAGACGAAGGCGAGAGAAATCATAGACGAAGCACTCAAGACGGCTGAGAACAAAAAGCGTGAAAGTCTTCTGGAAGTAAAGGAAGAGTCCATTCGTACAAAGAATGAGCTTGAGAAAGAGACAAAAGAGCGTAGAAACGAACTGCAGCGTCTTGAAAGAAGAGTTCAGCAGAAGGAAGAAAGTGTTGACAAGAAGGCGGATGCTATTGAGAGACGTGAAACAAGCCTGACAGCAAAAGAAGAAGTATTGGCAAAGCAGCGAGAAGAAGTTGCCAAGTTAAATGAGCAACGAGTACAGGAACTGGAAAGAATCTCTGGTTTAACCTCTGAACAAGCAAAAGAGTATCTTTTAAAAATTGTTGAAGACGAAGTAAAACACGAAGCAGCGGTGATGGTTAAGGAAATTGAGACCAGAGCCAAAGAGGAAGCGGACAAGAAAGCGAAAGAATATGTTGTAAACGCCATTCAAAGATGTGCGGCGGATCATGTGGCGGAGACAACAATTTCCGTGGTTCAGCTTCCAAACGATGAGATGAAAGGCAGAATCATTGGTAGAGAGGGACGAAATATACGGACACTTGAAACAATGACAGGCGTGGACTTAATTATTGACGATACGCCGGAAGCTGTAATTTTGTCGGGATTTGATCCTATTAGGAGAGAGGTTGCCAGAATCGCACTGGAGAAGCTCATCGTGGACGGACGAATCCATCCTGCAAGAATTGAAGAGATGGTCGAGAAGGCACAAAAAGAAGTTGAAGTAATGATTCGTGAAGAAGGTGAGGCGGCGACTCTTGAAGTTGGCGTTCACGGAATTCATCCTGAGCTTATTAAATTGTTAGGTAAGATGAAGTTCAGAACAAGTTATGGACAGAATGCATTGAAGCATTCCATTGAAGTAGCGCAGTTATCCGGATTATTAGCAGCAGAGATTGGAGTGGATGTAAGAATGGCTAAGAGAGCCGGACTGCTCCACGATATCGGAAAATCTGTTGATCATGAAATGGAAGGATCACATATTCAACTTGGTGTTGATTTATGTAGGAAATACAGAGAATCAGCGATTGTTATTAATTCAGTAGAATCGCATCATGGAGATGTAGAGCCGCAGTCATTAATTGCATGCATTGTGCAGGCAGCAGATACGATATCCGCTGCAAGACCAGGTGCTCGTCGTGAGACCTTGGAAACGTATACAAACAGACTTAAACAATTAGAAGATATTACAAACACCTTTAAGGGTGTTGACAAATCCTTTGCTATTCAGGCAGGACGGGAGATTCGCATTATGGTGGTTCCTGAGCAGGTGACGGATTCGGATATGGTATTGTTGGCGCGCGATATTTCTAAGAAAATCGAGGCTGAGATGGAATATCCGGGACAGATTAAAGTAAATCTGATTCGTGAAAGCCGTGTTACCGATTATGCGAAATAATTTAAGAAAATAAAGAGAAAGGTGTGGTTCTTAGAGCCACACCTTTTTTAATCATATTCGGATGGTATGGGAAAGTGGAGAAGGAGTCTGCGTATGAGAATTCAGAATTTAATGATTCGTAATTTTAAATCCATTCATAAGATGGAGATTAACACAATTGAAAATGCACTTATTCTGGTGGGACAGAATAATGCGGGAAAAACAACAATTCTTGATGCTATCCGTGCAGTAGGCGGTTCGTATCGGATAGGCCCTGAAGATTTCAAGGAGGATTCACCTAATATTGAAATTGGGGTATCGTTAGAAATTACACAAAAAGATTTAAGATGGATGAATCAGAACAGAATCATCAGTCGTTATCATCGTTTTGATGCGTGGATGAAAGAATTTATGAGAAAGCTTCCGACGTTTCGTGACGGAATCCTTTCTTTTCGTTTTATTGCAAAAAAGGATGGCAGCATACGGTATACGGATGGTATGAAAAAAGATAATCCGTATATTTCAGAAGTTTTCCCTAAAATTTATTATGTAGATGCGGAACGTAATTTAAGTCAGCTTCAGGAGGACATCTTGCTGATGCAGGAGGATGAGTTGTTGAAACAGCTGCGTTCTGACAGCTGCTTATTCGAGCCGGCTAAGAAATGCAATCATTGCTTTTCATGTATTGGTCTGCTCAGTAAGAAATCCGTATCGGAACTAAATGCATTTGAAACCACACGTCTGCTTGATTATAAACTGTATCAGCTGAATCTGGATGCTTTTGCGGTTAAGGTAAATCATAATTTCCATAAGAACGGCGGCCAGGAACGGATTTTGTATTCGATGAATCGTAATATCGAAAGCATGCTGTCTGTCACCACCGAGATTTGCCATCCGGCAAAAAAGTTTTCCCGCCCTGTCGAGCGCATGGGAAAGGGAATGCGAAGTGTCTATATGCTTTCACTGCTTGAAACGTATGCGGAGATGGAGAAACACATGCCGTCGATTATTATTATGGAGGAGCCGGGAATTTTTCTGCATCCCAAGCTGCAGAAAGTATCAGGCGATATATTATATCGTCTTGCACGTCAGAATCAGGTGATTTTTTCCACGCATTCACCGAATCTTCTTCCTAATTTTAACAGCAGACAAATCAGGCAGGTGATTATGGATGAGAATGGATGTACGCGAATCTGCCAGAAGACAGATATCAGTGCAATTCTGGATGATCTTGGATTGATGGCAAACGATTTGATGAATGTAAATTTTGTTTTTATTGTTGAAGGGAAACAGGATAAAAGCCGTCTGCCGCTTCTGCTCAGGAAGTATTATTCGGAAATCTGTGACCGGGACGGCAATCTTTCCCGTGTGGCTATTATCACGACGAATAGTTGTACAAATATTAAAACGTATGCAAATCTGAAATATATGAATCAGATTTATTTAAAAGATCAGTTTATTATGATACGTGATGGAGACGGAGCAGACAGAGAAAAACTTGGCAGGCAGTTGTGCAGATATTATGAAGAAAGAAATGCGGAGGACGCTGATAAACTTCCGCGTGTAACTTCGAAGAATGTGTTGATATTGAAGTATTATTCTTTTGAAAATTATTTTCTGAATCCTGTAGTTATGAAAGAACTTGGCATAATTCCAAGTGAAGATGCTTTTTACGAAACATTGCTTAGTAAGTGGAAGGAGTATCTTCATCGTATACGAAGCGGAAGGCATCTGACGGAAGTGATTGGCAGAACTCTTGAAACCGTCGAAGATGTAAAGCAGTATATGGAGGAGATTCGGGTTTACTTAAGGGGACATAATCTCTTTGACATTTTTTATGGACCGTTTCGTGACAGGGAACAGGAACTTCTGACCCGCTATATCGAGTTGGCTCCCAGAGAGGACTTTGCAGATATACTTGACAGTATTGACAATTTTATTTATTTTGAGAATCGTCGAAAGGAAAAAGATTATGAAAACAGAGCAGAGGAATAAAGGAAAAGGCGGATCAGACAGTATGAAGTGTCATGATGCAAAGGCATGTGTGGAGGTATGCCCCTATGCCAAAAAATGCGGAGGATGTACTTTGCAGGGGGTTCCATATAAGGAACAGCTTCGGATAAAAGACCAGGAGGTCAGGAAGTTATTTAAGGGGATTTGTGATACGGTGCCTATTGTCGGCATGGAAAATCCAAAAAATTACCGAAACAAGGTGCATGCGGTACTAAAAAGAAAAAGGGATGGGAGCATTATTTCGGGGGTATATGAGGCGGGAACCCATCGGGTCATTCCTGTAGATTCGTGTATGATTGAGGATGAGAAGGCGGATGCGATTATCCGGGATATCAGAGATTTGTGCAAATCATTCAAAATCAAGATTTACAGTGAAGACAGCGGTTACGGTCTGCTACGCCATATATTGATTCGACGCGGTTTTGCAAGCGGTGAAATTATGGTTGTTTTAGTTGCATCTTCCCCTGTGTTTCCCTCAAAAAACAATTTTGTAAAAGCGCTCAGGGACCGTCATCCTGAGATTACAACTGTTGTTCTGAATGTCAATGACAGGCAGACAAGTATGGTTCTGGGAACAAGAGATATTGTGTTGTATGGGAAGGGGTTTATTATGGATTCGCTCTGTGGATGCCAGTTTAAAATTTCTCCACAGTCGTTTTATCAGGTAAACCCAGTACAAACCGAAAAATTGTATACAAAAGCCGTTGAGCTTGCCGCCTTAAGTGGAAAAGAGCGGATCATTGATGCTTACTGCGGAATCGGAACCATCGGACTGATTGCATCCCGGAATGCGAAAGAGGTTATCGGCATAGAGCTTAATAAGGAAGCGGTGAAGGATGCGATTGCGAATGCGAAACTGAATCATAATAAAAAGGCACTCTTTTTCACCGGTGACGCCGGTGAGTTTATGCTTTCGTTAGCCTCAGAGGGAGAGAAGGCGGATGTTGTATTCATGGATCCTCCGCGCTCTGGAAGCGATGAGAAATTTCTTAGCTCTGTTGCGGTTTTGAATCCGGAGAAAGTGGTTTACATTTCATGCAATCCGGAGACGATGGTGAGGGATATTTTGTTTTTGAAAAAGAAAGGATACAGGGTCGGGAAGGTTTATTTGTATGATTTGTTTCCGTATACGGGACATGTGGAGACTGTGGTGTTGATACAAAGGAAAGATACCTAGAAATCCTTGAATTTACGCACTTTGTGACATTTTTCAGTTTCAACAAAATCGGTGAAAATCATAAGGAAAAGATACTTGTGAAGAAAGTAACCGTAGTTGTGGCGTTAGACCTCGGTACGGGGAACACAAAAAATCCTGATAATGAAAGTGAATAGAGGACTATCAGATACAGCGATAGACAATAGGGATACTTGAATGAGAGTGTCCCTATTTTTTATATAGGGCATTCCATAGCGGGATGCTCTTTTCAATTCAATTTTAAAAGGAGGAACAGAAAAATGTCAAACACAGCGTTAAGAGCAGAGAAAGCGAAAGAGATTATTTTTATCAGCGATGCACATGAAAAATTCTACTATGAGAAATTGAAAGAGGTCAGGTATCAGGACGTGTACCACAAAGCGCTTGTATATTGTCTTGGTATCAGCGATGACACGAGAAGGAATATTTACAGTATTTATGATTTTAAGACAGGATGTGTAAAAACGGAGTGCCTGCATGAAGGCTGGCAGACCAGCGGGAGCGTGAAAGTAGTCAGGATGGCGTATAACCTTTACTGCAACGGTACGCCGAGTGTCCTTGATTATGATGACGCGGAGGAACAGGTGGACGAGTGCAGACGGTACACAGTGGAAGAACTGTTCTGCTGTGCCTATGCGCCCTATTTTTGGCAGGCGGTACAGATACGCTATCCGGAATACGCAACGTATAACCATGATCTGTACGCCATGTTCGGAGGACGGGATTGATGTTAAAAGTCAGGCTTATGGGAACGAAAAACGATATTAAGTGGTTCGGGAAGATTTTACAGAGGAACCCGAAAATCGAAGTGACGGAATTTTCCGATATGTTCCCAAACAAAGGGACAAAGAAATATTACAGGACTTATGTGGAAGTCAGGAAAAGCAATATAAAAGAAAACAAGTAGAAGCAAAGGAGAATAGAATCATGTGTAAAATAATCGCAATCGCAAACCAGAAAGGCGGAGTCGGCAAGACTACCACTACAAGCAATTTAGGCATAGGGCTTGCAAAACAGGGAAAGAAGGTGCTTCTGATTGATGCGGACGCACAGGGCAGTTTGACCGCAAGTTTAGGCTTTACAGAGCCGGACAATCTGGAAATCACGCTTGCAACCATTATGGGGAACTTAATCAATGACGGGGAAGTAGAGCCGGGAGAAGGCA
>RAZD01000018.1 GCA_003612525.1 bacterium C-53
GCATTGCGTCCATTATCAAGACAATATTTATCAATAAGCTCTTCATAAATAAACCCAAAATCTACCAGTTCTTTTATCTGTCGCAGCAGGTTGTCTTTTGGAACGACTAATTCATATATTTCCATGTAGGGACTTAATACCAACTTCTGTTGTTGCTCAACCATAATACCACCGCCTGTATTGAATAATTACATTATACCAAATATAGGCGGTGATATCTACTTTTTCAGCGACCTCTCTTCCCGGTAGGGGTCTATTACAACAAACGCCCATGCAGGCATAAAACCGCATAGGCGTTTGGTAATATGAGTTATTTAAGTAATTACGATGATTTGTGTGTTCATCTCTATGACCGGAATATGCCGTTGCAGAAAACAGGATTTTTTTGACAATCTGCTATTCGTGATAACTGTAATCAACATGACGGCTACCTCCCGAAGCCGCCGCATTAAGAGCATAGAAGTACGTCTGCTGTACGACGGCTTTTTTTCTTTTGCCGTCGTACGGCAGATTTAAGCAGATGTTAAATTGTTTATACATAAGAGTATTTCTTCAAATCGTTGCAAATTCGACAATTAAAGCTGTTTTTTATTGAAAAGGCGAATGGCAATCAACACCCCCAAAATGGATAAGGCAATGGAAATAACAGCAGGTATCATAAATTCTGCCGGAACAGCTTCGCCGGAAATCAAATCTATATTTTTTGAAGTTAAAATGAGCGGATTGAATTTCGCAATCGGTTCTATCATTCCGAGCAAGGATATTATGGCGACAATGCCGCCTGTAAAGAGTATGCTTGTGAAAGTCTGTCTGAATATCACGCACCCAATCATTAAAATACTCAAGTATAGAAAGCCGATTATCCAAAGTGAAGTTGCCGCAAAAGCAACATTTGAAAGGTGGTTATCATTCCATAAAAGGGCTGTATAACCGTATGCCGCAGCATATCCAATCCAATAACTGATTGTCATAAGCGCGGCGGCTACCGTATATTTTGCAAGAATAACAGCTTTACGGGATAATCCCTTCGTAACCATTAAAACTAAGGTTCCTTTGGAATATTCATTTGACAGACAACTCCCAAACAAAATGATAAATGCACTGAAACCAACGCCGGAAATGTTCTTGTAAAATTGTTTCCATGCGTCCAAAGCGACTGGTTCAGAGGTCATTTCCATATCTGCGGCTAAAGCCGATAATATTTCCGGCGTAAACTTTGCGAGAAACGCACTCATAATACCAAAAATCAGAAAAACTGCGAACAGAATAAGGAAACGATAGTTCTTCATATTTTCCGTAAACTCTTTTTTTATAAAAGCAATGTATCCACTCATTTCACTACCTCCAAAAACAGACTTTCAAGGGACGGCTCCATAAGTTCTATTTTTACGGGACAAATCCCTGTTTCCGCAAGTACGCGAAACAATAATTTTTGCACACTTACCATATCTCGGCTATGTAAAATAAGTTCCCTGTTATTTTCTTCGGAATGAAGCAGCAATGGCTCTATGGATTTTTGTTTTTTGAAAAGCCGTAAATCTTGATCCGCCGAAAATTCTAAAAGCAAGCTGTCATGTCCATGTAAAGCCTTAATTTCTGCAAGTGTTCCAGTAACAGCGATTTTTCCCTCATTCAAAAAGGCTGCATGGTCGCAAACGCGCTCCACATCAGAAAGAATATGCGTGGAAAATAACACCGTTGTCGTTCCGCTGATTTTATAAAGAATATCCAAAATCTCTTTTCTTCCTACGGGGTCAAGCGCGCTTGTCGGTTCATCACAAATCAGTAATTTGGGCTGTGTGAGCAATGCCTGTGCAATTCCTAATCGTTGTTTCATACCGCGAGAAAATCCGCCGATTTGCTTTGTTGCACTGTTTAGACCGACAAGGGAAAGGAGTTCATCACTTCTTTTTGAAATTTCGGTTTTTGATAGCCCAATGACTTCTCCGCATAGCTTTAGATACTGTATCGGCGTCATATAGTTATAAAATTCTGGAACGTCCGGCAAATATCCAATATATTGATTTGTCCTTGTCTGTCCAAAACAAACAGGCTCATTGCAGACATGGATTTCTCCCTTGTCGGGTTGTAACAGTCCCAATACCATTTTCATAGTCGTTGTTTTGCCAGCGCCATTTTTCCCTATGAAGCCAAAGATACTTCTCTCTGGAACAGACAGATTAAGATTGTCAATGATTTTCTGCTTTCCAAAACTTTTTGATAAATTTTGTATTGTGAGGACGTTCATTCGTTCTCCCCCTTTCCAAAGACAAAATAAATAATCGGTCCAAAGAGCAAAAGGACTACAACAATTACAAGCCACATGGTTTTGTTTCCAAAGCGATAGCGTGGGTGTCGTAGAATGTGTCTTACTGCTGCTACTGCAAGAGCAATGTCTATCAGCAGAACGGGAACAAGTAATGGCAGAATTTCAAATAGCGTGTTCAATATTTTTACCTCCAATTTTATCGTTTCAATAATATTATCATAGTGATAATATAAAGTCAATAGAAACCGTCCCGCTGATTTGGGACGGTCATTTTATTTATCTGTATTTTCTGCCGGAGATACGATTACGCCTATCGTCCGCAGTTTGCGCTCCGAGTTGGGTTCATTTCTTTTTACTGCGCTGATTATTTGAGAAATACTTGTTATAAGAGAAGTCAATTCATCATCAGAAAGATATAGTGGGGAAAGAGAAAATCCCGTCATATCTTTTTTGATATTAATATTCGGAGAGTGGCAATATTCCTGAAACTGTTTTGCAAACCCAATGAAATATTGAATGAAATACTGCATATAAAGTTCGCCGGAATTTTTCTCGACGATTGTTTCTATATCGCTGCTGAGGTTGTGTGCCAACGAATAAGTTTTTTCTACCGTACCGCGTACCTGTGTTTCTTCCACCACCTGTAAAATACCGTCGCTTAACATTTTTTTAAGATGGCGGTATAAAGTAGCTTGGGGAATGTCGGTATAAATATCGGCTAACTGTTTCGCAGTTGCTTTTCCCTGTGAATGTATTTCAAGCAGTAATTTACATTTCACCGGATTTGTAATGCACTCCATAAGCCTATCTGTCATCTTTCACCCTCCTGCGTTGATATATGAAAATATTATCATTTTGATACTAAAAAGTCAATCGACACTTTGATATAGCGCAATTAAAAATATGGAACATTTTTTCAGTGTAGGTTTGGCATTTTCCAAAATCCTCCGTAGTAGGAAGTAGGAAAAAATATTTCTTAAACTTTTCTAAAATCTTCGGCAAAATCGCCTTGTCTGGTGTAGTAGGTAGTGAAAGAAAAAAACGTAAAGCGGGTAGAAAAACCGCTTGCAAACGTCTTGTTAGCGAAAGGGGGCTACTCATGGAAAACAGGAAACGAAACGTACAAATCATTATTCGGGTAACAGAGGAAGAGCGGGCGTCGATTGGGGAAAAAATGCAGCAGATACCGACACTCAATCTCTCCGCCTACGCTCGAAAAATGCTCATTGACGGGTACATTATCACGCTTGATTTGCAAGAGGTCAAAGAGCATACGGCGCAGCTTCAGAAAATCGGCGTGAACATCAATCAGATTGCAAAGCGTATCAACGAAACCGGACGAATTTACGCAGACGATATGGATGAGATTAAACGTGTCATGGAAGAAATCTGGCGATTGGAACGGCGGCTGCTTCTGCAATTCAAGGGCTTAACGAAATGAGGGTTTGGGATACTTCCCAACAAGCAAAATGCTACGGCAACAGACGGGCATTTTTACGAGAACGGCTATCCGTTCTCTATGCTTGCTATTCAGTTTTATCTTTTAGAAAGGACGGGAAAGGAATGAAACGGAAACGAAAAATTAAGGACGGGCATATTGTAGTGGAAAATCCACTGTTTCAAGAATTGCCCACACATGAAGTAACGATAAAATCCGGCAGAACGCTGTATCGCTTTACAGGCAGCTATGACGGGGAAAGGAGCAGAAACTATGTTAAAGGCAGTCTGGCAAAATTACCGCCCTCTATTGTCGCTTATCGCGCGACGAAGAATTACAGGGCGACAGCAACAGCATTGTTAATCAAAAGGCACTTTTAAGTAAGTACGCAAAAGATACAAGCAAGAAAATCCGCGCTGTGATGAAGTCAAAAGGAGAAGCAGGAGAACACCTCTGCACAAACCCGCCCTATGGTTACATGAAAGACCCTGATAACAGGAAACGGTGGATTGTGGACGAAGAAGCCGCCAAAGTAGTCAAGCGGATATTCGCCCTTTGTCTGGACGGTTACGGACCGTCGCAGATTGCCCGTATTCTGAAAGAGGATAAAGTCATAACGCCGACAATCCATTTTCAGCAGACAGGCAGGGCAGCGAGGAACGCGCCGCCGGACAATCCCTATAACTGGACGGGCGATACCATAGCTGACATTTTGGAGCGTCCAGAATATCAAGGGCATACGGTAAACTTTAAAACCTATAAGCAGTCCTACAAGAGTAAGAAAACCTGTTACAATCCAGAGGAAAAATGGCTTGTGTTTGAGAACACCCACGAGGCAATCATTGACGCTGACACATGGGCGCGGGTGCAGGAATTACAGAAGAACAAACAGAGAACATTGACAGGTTCATCAGCAAAGTACAGAAATATCTTGACTTGGACGAATTGACGCCCTCTGTCTTAAACGACATGGTAAAGGCGGTGTACGTTCACGCAGCGGATAAATCAAAGGGGGGCATAGGGAACAGCAGATTGACATTTCCTATGACCTTGTGGGAATACTCCCCGCGTCTTTGCTGAATGACCTGCAAAACGGAGAAACGGCATAGCCCGCAAGCTACGCCGTCCCGAAAACATTTCTAATACTGTCTTATGAATGCCGCCCAAAAGCCGGATTCTTTCTTCTTTATTATCTTTATTGGCAAAGCTCAAATTTCTGTACCATCTTATTCAGCATATCAGCCTGTGATGCCAGTTCCTCCGAAGTTGCGGAAGTCTCCTGGGATGCTGCGGAATTATCCTGTATTCCCTGTGCGATCTCTTCAATTCCAGCACGGAGCTGCTTCATATTCTCTGCCTGGACAACAGCATTGTCAGCTGTTTCATGAATCAGTTCATTTACATGATTTACAACACCTACGGATTCCTTCAACGAATCCATAGCGCCAATGGCTATGCTATTGCCTTTATTAATCTCTACCATTGAAATCTCAATCAGTTCTTTTGTTGTATTTGCCGCTTTTGAACTCTCAAGCGCCAGTTTTCCAATTTCATCAGCAACAACGGCAAATCCCCTCCCCGCTTCACCTGCGCGGGCAGCTTCTATAGAAGCGTTTAAGGATAACAGGTTTGTCTGTGCAGCAATCTCTTCAATGGTCTGAATGATTCCGACAACCTGCTGAGACGTCTTATGGATTTCATCCATGGCATCCATCATCTGCTTCATTTTCTCCTGGTTCTGCTCAATCATTTCGGCTGCCTGTGCTGTTGCCTTAGCAGAAGCTTCAGCCTCTCTCTGGCTGTTCTCCACCTGCTCCGCAACCGTGCTTGTCGTTGCCGTAAGCTGCTCAATCGCTGCCGCCTGTTCTTCCGCGCCTTCCGCCAGAATTTGCGACGCATTGGCAAGTTCGGTCGCTCCGACAGATACATGATCGGCGCTTTCATTGATTCCCACCATTACCTCATTCATAGAATCGGAGATATTCAGCAACGCTGTTTTTATCTTCTGGAATTCACCGACATATTCATTCTTCAGGTGAATGCTGAGCTTGCCGTCCGCAATCCGGGCCAATACCTCCTCTGTCTCATCTATGTATGCAATATATTCTTTCAGACGCTCAACCGTCTTCTTGATCGAACTGCCCAGCTCTCCGATCTCATCCTTGCTTGTGACCTGAAGATCTACATCCAGATTCCCGTCTGCAAGCTGCTGTGCCGTACGATTCAACTCCAGTATCGGCTTTGTCAGACTCTTCGCACTTTTCTTAATGCTGAATGCAATCAACATAATACCCGCCGCAAAGAGAATAACAAGCGCAAGCACCATCAAAATAAATACTTCAAAATATTCTGAAAAAGGCAGACTGCTGAGCACAAGATATCCTGTATCCCCGGCCTGATGCAGAGCTCCGTATTTTGTAACGCCATCGCTTTTATATTTCAAAAACTCATTGCTTTTTGACGCTACCGCATCCAACACATTCTGTGATATATCCACATCCTTGATATTTTTTTGCACCATATCATTCTGCGGGTGATACAACAAAGTGCCATTTTCCGATAATAACAGCATATATCCATTCCGGCCGATCTTATATTCACTCATTATTTCTGTCATATGATCCAGCGCAATATCCATGCCTACCGCACCGATAACAGCTCCCGCATCATCATACACCGGCGCTGCGGCGCTTAAGATCATCTTTCCGGTCGATGAATCCACGTATGGCTCCGTCAGCACCGTCTCTTTATTCTCAATGCAGCCATACCATCCGCGTCCTGTAATATCCCAGCCATCTTTGCCCACAAAACCGTCGGACTGAACCAGTGAACTGGTATCCAGATCAGAGAGCCATACGGCCATAACATTTTCAGAATCTGTATTTGCGATATTTATAAGATTTTCCCGAGCCGTGTCCATCTTTTCAGCCAGCTCAATATCCCCTCCGGCTCCTATTTCTGTCATAACATGCCTGATCTCAGGATTGACGGACAGCTGCTCAACGCCTCTTGTATACTGCTGCAAAAATCCCGTAAGCTGATTCGCAGCCGCATTGGACTCCTGCGTCAGTTCCGTTTCCTTTGATGTAATGATCAGCCATCCTACCATCCAGATTGCGGCGACTGCTATAATCAGAAGTACGAGTATAACACTGCCACCAATTTGATGGAGAATTTTATCTGCAATCCTTTCTTTTGATATGTGTTCTTTTTTCTGCCCTTTCATAGAAACCTCCCTTAATGCCAATACAACAGTACTCTTTTTTATTGTAACGCCATTTTTTGTTTATTACAATAAAAATTTGAGGTTTTATGACTGTTTTTTGTTTATTTTCCACAATCAGCAGAAATTGACAACAAAATAAACTTTTATTTATTAATTTTCCAATACCCTTTTCTGTCAGAGCCAATACGGATAATTTTTTTCGCTTCCCGGAGTTTCCTTATAATACGGCTGACTTTTCTGGCGCTGAATCCCAATTTCTCACTTATCTTTTTGGCCGTAATTCCAGGCTCCCTTTCAAGTATAAAAAGAACTCTTCTATCATCGCCATTATCATCGCCATTATCATCGCCATTATCATCGCCATTAAAATCTTTTATGATATCATCCTTCTTTTCTTCCATACATGAAAATGGAAAAACAACTTTTATAAAATGTTCGGATATTTCAAAAATAGTTTTATCATAAGCATTTAAAATACGGCTCATCCCTGAACCGAGCTGCTCAACCAGACCAACATCCTTAAACACTCTCATAAGCTCCCTGTTTCTGGGCATGCTGCTGCAACTGAAAAAATCTTCTATACTCTGCCCCTGAATTAATCCGCCATACGATGTGAACTCCATCCTGTCGCTGAAAATTTCAAATACCGGCGGAATTTCCCGTGAAAAATCATTATGAACAATCGCATTGATCAACGCTTCCCTCATCGGAACCGGTTCCACCAAATTCTTTTCCACCCGTTTCGTACTGGTTACTTTTGCTTTCGTAACATTTTCAATTTTCATTTTTTCCAAAACAGAATTCGTCGCCTTAATTAACGAACAATATCCATACTCTTCATTTTCTTTCAAATCTACCTTATCCGTCCCGGCATATTTCGCTACCTTAACAGACACGCCGTTTTCATCAGCTAAAAGATAGGCAATATAATTATACTTTCCATCGGGTGTATACAATTCAAGACTATTTGCGAACTGATTATTCAATTCCAAACCACGTTCCTGATAGTATATTTTAAGCTGTGCAAATGTGAGATCTTGTCTGGGTGAAGATATATTACGAAGTGTCGTATGAATTCTCTTCGCATATAATTCATCAATAAAAGCAGTAGGCATCGGCTGTGTTGATGTTCCAACCCTCATATAACACCCGCCAGGCGACATTCCTTTTCCCTTGATGTAATAAGGCTTCTCAAGTCCGCTTGATATGATAATCTTAATCACCAATATGCCTTCTATACTTTCTGTAACAATATCAAATAATCCAAGTGTTGATGGCAAAATATTATTTTTAATCCTGTCTGCTATTTTTAACTGCATGGAATCTATATCCGGGTTTTTAATGGGATGTCCATCATCATCAACGCCTATATAAAGAATTCCACCTTCACGGTTATTCAAAAAAGCGACTACTTCTTTTTCTAATTTATCATTCAGTGTGGCCTTCAATTCTACGCGATTGCTCTCTTGCAGCACTTTTCCTCACCTCTGCTTTCCTTTGACATTTCTGCCTCAATACAATTACATTATTCATAATTATTCCCACAAAAAATTCACATCTGCCTGCGAACCACCTTATACTCATCATAAAGCCGGTAATATGGACAATCACTGAAGGAAGAGGTCAGAAATTTATACATCTCATCTTCATCAAGGTCCATGTCGCAGACGTAATAATCATAGTCCTCATCATACACATAGTTTACGCAGGTCTCACAGTTGCTTCCTGTCATGGCTCCTCCTTAATCTTCCAAAATAATAATAAGCGTTCCCTTCCTCACCGAAATTTCCCCTTCTTTTCCGGTGCATTCGTTGCTGATTCCAAGCGGAACACAATTCGTAAGCGTTGCATCCGTAAGAGGGTATTTTAAATTCCGAAGGTAAACGCCCTTTGCCACGTCTGTATGGCTTAGAACGGACACATACCCCTTAAAGTCTCCTGGCACTTTCATGGAACCGTCCGTCAGCGCTGTTATGACACACCCAGCGCCGTATAGATACGCCTCAACTCCCCTTTGTGATAAACCCGCCAGCAATTCAATATTGGCAATCGTATGTGAAATCCTGCCGCCCATGCCACCGTAAATATGAAAGGCCCGGTATCCTCTTTTAAGCCCCTCCGAAACAGCCGCAAACATATCCGTATCGTCCTTTTCACAGGGCAGAGTAATGCATTCCTGCTGAAAATCCTCCCTGCAAAATCCTCTCAAAGAATCAAAATCACCGATGACAACGTCAGGGGTGATTTTTTCTTTTTGCAGCCATTCATAACCGCCATCCGCCGCGATCACCAGATCGCCTTCGGATGGCCGGGACCTGAAACCATAAAATTCTCCCGCACCTGCAATGTAGCATGCGTTCTTCCGATTATCCATACTCCGCCTCCATACAGACCTGTCATATCATTCTGATTTTATACATTATATTTCTCAATCGTATAGCTTAAAATATCGGTCAGAATATAGCTTTCATATACTTCAAACGGCTTCTCCTGATTCTCATGCAGGCAGTAAGACGTCGCCTGAATCTTAAGCAGAGGTTTTTCATGGAGCAATCCCAGCATCTGCTGAATTTCCGCTTCTCCTGTGGTTGCGAATATATTCTGCTTCACTCTGGAAATATTTAATTTATAAAATGTTTTTAACACATCATATAAAGAACAACTGTTAAAATTAAATGATTCAAGCTTTGGAAACATCTCCGCCGGCAGAACTGCCGTACTCACGCAATAACGCTCTCCATCCGCCAGGTACAGGCATTTCAGCCGGTAAACTTCATCTTCCCCGGTAAGCTCGAGTTTTGCAGCCAGTTCCTCTCCCGCCTTCTCTCTGGAAAAATAAATCTGTTCTCTGCCGGGAGTCTTTCCTTCATGGATAATCGCTTCCGTAAAACTGTGTATTCTGGACAGGCCCTCTATTGAATTTTCTCTGACAAAACAGCCTTTTCCTTTAATTCTGTACAACATATTCTCCTTAACCAAATCATCCACTGCCCTCCGAACAGTGATCCGGCTCACCTGATATTTCTCACAAAGCTCACTTTCGGAAGGCAGAACCTGATTTGGTTTATATTCCATTGACGTAATTTTTTCACGAATTTCCCGTTTTATGATCTCATATTTTGAAACGCTTTTTTCCATGTATCCCCCTGTAATACAGGGTCACGCCATCCGCAGGTTTATGCTTCCTCCGCCTTTACTCTTTTGGCGATCTTTCTCCAGTTCCAGTAACCATAGGAGGAATTGCAGAGATTTACACATTTCATAATGATGATTAATGCCGCCGACTGATCTCCGGACATTAGTACCATAACCCACATTGCGATAGACAGCGCATTGACGATGACCCACATAAGCCACTGCTCTGAGTAACGTAACAAGTATAACATACTTGCAATCACAGATACAACCGTTGTCAGAGAATCCATAAATGCGAAGTTGCCGCCCATCCATGTTAAAATTCTTGAGTATGCCAGCGTGCCGGCCAATGTAACAGCGATTGTCCCGATTGCAAACTGCGGAGTCATGGTACGGAACTTTACTTCGCCGCCGGCAGAGGAATTTTTCCTCCACATAATAATTGCAATCGCGCTGACCGGAATCGAATACAGAAGATTATACATAATCTCGCCATACAGGGGAATGCTGAAGCAGTTGATTGCATACAAAAGGCTGTTGATAATTGCAAAGTACAAACCCGCAACCTTGCCCTTCGCCCCCAGTACCAGATTCAGGCTGCTCGACAATGTCAGTACGAGCATAAACATTCCTTCTTTGTTAATCAGCCACGCCACCGTCTGAAAAATCAGCACAAATGCCAGCCATGCTTTCTCCAGTGTACTCCAGTCCTTAAAAAAATCTTTTATTTTATTCATGATAATCCTCCATTCCTGCTCAACCTGCAAATTTGGACGCAGGCACAAATTCGACGATTAAAAAATCCTGATTTTTCAATCTAAGTTCCCCACTTTTTCATCAAATGTTTCCTTGCTCATAACAGGCCCCCGCACACCGACCATCGCCGCTGCAACGCGGTTGGCATACCGGATGCCTGCCTCTGTGTCATATCCTCTGACCATTCCTCCGATGACCGCTCCAATGTGGCTGTCACCGGCTCCGATGGTATCTGTCACCGACGCTTTGACGGCAGGTACTTTATGTACATCGTGTCCATCGTAATACAATGCCCCCAGAGAACCCAGTGTTATGATTACAAGGTTTCCTGTCTGTTCGTATATCATGCGGACTGCCTTTTCAATATCCTCTGTCTTCGAGTAATCGGCCGCCTCTTTTTCATTCAGGTGGAGAATCGGATGCACGGAAAATATCTGCTCCATCACCTCCGGGTCTATTCTGCCGATTACCGGGCCGGGCGCAAAAAACACCTGTTTCTCTTTCAGTCCGCAAATCCAGTCCGCAATTGCCTTCCCGCCTTCATTGCACACCTGATAACCTGCAATATATACCCTGTCATACAGACTCATATCAAGGCTGTCAAACCATTCCCGTCGGAAAGCCCCTTCAATCCCCTGTGAGGTGATAAAGGTCCGTTCGCCGTTCTTTTCCACCAGATCAAGCGTAAACCCGTTATCTTTGCTATCATCCTGAATCAAGATGCGATACCCGCATCTTTTCAATTCCGAAAAAATGATATCCGCATACGGCCCCTTTCCGACAGGCACGCACAGATCATGGTCACATCCCATATTTTTTAGAGTGCCCGCCACATTATAAGCGCATCCTCCAACTACGATCCCTGCCTCGCTGCTAAGTACATCTTCCCCGCTCTTTGGCAGACTGTCAATTTTCATAAGCATATCAATCATTGCAGCTCCAACTATCAGTGCTTTCATCTCATCGTTTCCCTTCCTCTAAGTAAAATATCAATGTATGCATCGAAATCGACATCATTCTGTCTTCTCAAAATCTCAATATTCTCCGGCTTTATCGCGCTCATTCCTCTGAATGCCCCGCATATCGCAGCGGCCATAGCGCCAATTGTATCCGTATCCCCGCCCAGATTCGCACACAGCAAAGCGGCCTTATCCGGGTCCTGCGTATAATATGCCGCCGCAACCGCCGCCGGCACCGACTCAATAATGCACACGCCCGTGCCTATAACGTCATAAATTTTCCGAGAAAACATTTCTTCGTCATCTTTGTATTCTCTGGCGAATTCAAGCGCGAGTTTCGTACGCTCCTTCAGTCTTGGCGTAAAATGGTCAAACCCCTTTTTATAGCCTGCCTCCTCAATATCAAGAATATCTTCTATGACTTTGTCAAAATCATCATTTACAATGGCTGAGCTGACACCTGCCGCAATCATCGCAGCGCCGGCAATTGTAACATTACTGGTATGTGTGACTCTGGACACTCCGTACACATAATCTACCAATTCCTGCTTCTGATCCGGTGTAAACAAACAGCCGATCGGGGGGATTCTCATCGCGCTTCCATTCGAGAGCGCCTTATCCGTCACCTTCTTATCCTCAATGCCATCCCTGAAATTCGCCAGTGCAACTTTGGAAGTCGGACCCAGGATATTATTTTCCCACGCATTTTCTTTCTCCGCCCACGCAAGCATCCTTACGGCAATGTCCTTTGCATCCGGCACAAATCCGGTTGCCGCAATCGAGTCCAAAAGAACGAGCGCCTGTCCGGTGTCATCTGTAAACTGGCCATACTTATAATTAAACGCCACCTCGCTTTCTTCCGGGCCGTCCAGAAAACCGTCAATTTTTTTCCCGAAAAACTTTTTCGCCCTTTCTCTGCTCCACAATTCCGCCGGCATTCCCATCGCATCGCCCAATGCCATTCCATAGAGCGCCCCTGCAACTCTGTCCTTCATTTTGCTCTCCTTTCATATCATGTTGATATTACAACTTGTATTTTAATTTATTATAAAAATGATCGTGCAATCTGTCAATCCATTCTTTCATTTTCAGATGTTTTAACAAAAATTATGCCTGTTTTTGTCCGCAAAAATAATAATTTTTGTGCATATCACACAAACACACGCTACGCACGTTATCCTTTATATGGAAATCCTGTTTCATTTTGGCCATTCAGCCTGTCATAATTCCGGTGAAATCGTATGACTCCAATGCAAATTTTATATCAAACCGCTCAATTCCTGCCGCACAGACCATTTACTTTGACTCCTGTTTTCGCTATACTGTTTTTATGAAAGAATTCATTGATACCTTATTAAAAGAACACACTTTGAGCAGAGAAAATTTCATCCGCCTCATCGATGCAAGAACCCCGGAGCTTTCCGCATATCTGTTTGAGAAAGCAGACGCGGTAAGAAAAAAACATTTCGGCAATTCCGTCTATATACGGGGGCTGATCGAATTTACGAATTACTGTGTAAATGACTGCTACTACTGCGGCATCCGGAGAAGCAACCGGGAAGCATCCCGTTACCGCCTCAGCAAAGAGGCTGTTCTATCCTGCTGTGAAGAAGGATATGCTCTCGGTTTCCGGACTTTTGTCCTGCAGGGCGGAGAAGACAGGCGGTATTCCGATGAAACGCTGAGCGATCTGATTGCTTCGATAAAATCACGGTTTCCGGACTGCGCCGTGACGCTTTCCGTCGGAGAGCGCTCTTACGACTCCTATCAGTCGCTCTTTGAAGCAGGCGCAGATCGCTATCTGCTGCGGCATGAAACAGCGGATGAGGCACATTACAAAAAGCTTCACCCGGCGTCCCTCTCGCTTGAAAACAGGAAACAATGTCTCTGGAATCTGAAAGAAATCGGTTATCAGACAGGCTGTGGATTTATGGTCGGTTCCCCCTGCCAGAGAACCGAATCGATTGCCGAAGACTTGTTGTTTATCCATGAACTGCAACCGGAAATGGTGGGCATCGGTCCGTTTATTCCGCACCACGACACGCCGTTTAAAGATTTTCCCAAAGGAAGCGTCGAACTGACTCTGTATCTGATCGGAATTCTGCGTCTTATGCTTCCGAAGTGTCTGATTCCCGCCACGACCGCACTTGGTACCCTGGACCCTGAGGGACGGGAAAAGGGCATTCTTGCGGGTGCAAATGTGTGTATGCCGAATCTTTCACCCATTTCCGTCCGCAAAAAGTATCTTCTATACGACAATAAAATCTGTACCGGGGATGAATCCGCCGAACACTTGAAATCCCTCTCGAAACGCATGGCAAAAATCGGCTTCCAGATCATAAAAAGCAGAGGCGATCACCCCGATAAAATATAAAATCAGGAAAGGCATGGTGATTTTTATTATGTATAATCCAAACTCTCTTCGTGCGGAAGAATTCATTAACGATGAGGAAATCGTCCGTACGCTCTCCTACGCAGAGGAAAACAAACGAAACATTCCATTACTGAAGGAAATACTGGAAAAGGCAAAACAGAAAAAAGGGCTTTCCCACAAAGACGCCGCCGTGCTCCTGGACTGTGATATCCCTTCCGTCAACCAGGAAATTTATGCGCTCGCCGAACAGATCAAAAAAGATTTCTACGGTAACCGCATTGTGATGTTCGCCCCTCTGTATCTGTCCAATTACTGTGTCAATGGATGCCTGTACTGCCCGTACCATATGAAAAACAAACATATTCCCCGCAAAAAGCTGACACAGGAAGAAATTGTAAAGGAAGTCACCGCATTGCAGGACATGGGGCATAAAAGACTTGCAATCGAAGCCGGCGAAGATCCTGTCAACAATCCGATTGAATACATTCTCGATTGCATCCATACGATTTACAGCGTTCATCATAAAAACGGGGATATCCGAAGGGTGAATGTCAACATCGCGGCGACGACCGTTGAAAATTACAGAAAGCTGAAAGAAGCGGGCATTGGCACCTATATTCTGTTTCAGGAAACCTACAACCGAAAAAGCTATGAGAGGCTCCACCCCACCGGCCCGAAACACGACTACAATTACCACACGGAAGCAATGGACCGCGCAATGGAGGGTGGAATTGACGATGTCGGAATCGGTGCGCTGTTCGGCCTTGAGCTCTACCGTTATGAATTCACAGGACTGCTCATGCATGCCGAGCATCTCGAAGCGGTTCACGGCGTAGGCCCGCATACAATCAGTGTTCCCAGAGTGCGCCGTGCCGATGATATTGATCCGGATGCATTTGACAACGGAATCTCCGACGATACATTTGCAAAAATTGTCGCCTGTCTTCGGATTGCCGTTCCATACACAGGAATGATTATATCCACACGGGAAAGCAAAGCCTGCCGCGAACGCGTCCTGCATCTTGGCATCTCACAGATCAGCGGAGGCTCCCGCACAAGCGTCGGAGGCTACTATGAACCCGAACCGGAGGAAGAAAGCTCCGCACAGTTTGACGTGAGTGATAACCGCACGCTTGATGAAGTCGTACACTGGCTCATGGAACTTGGCTATATCCCAAGCTTCTGTACCGCGTGTTACCGTGAGGGACGTACCGGCGACCGCTTTATGAGCCTGTGCAAAAGCGGGCAGATTCAGAATTGCTGCCATCCGAATGCCCTGATGACTTTAAAGGAATATCTGGAAGACTATGCCGCCCCCGACACTGTGCGTATCGGAAATGAACTGATTGAACGGGAACTTGACGGCATACCCAATGAGAAGGTACGGGGGATTGTAGTGGAAAATCTGAAAAAGATTGAAGAGGGAAGCCGGGACTTCCGGTTTTGACAAATGCATTCACAAAACAGCTGCAAACACACCTGATTTTCAGAAAGGAAGAAAACGTATGGGACTCAATGACACACCAAACGGCGAACGCGTCCACATCGGCATCTTCGGTAAACGAAATGCCGGAAAATCAAGCATTATCAATGCCATCACGGGCCAGAACCTTGCCGTCGTATCCGAGGTCAGCGGTACGACAACAGACCCTGTGTCAAAGGCGATGGAACTTCTGCCGCTAGGCCCTGTAATCCTTACCGATACCCCGGGCCTTGACGACTCGGGAGAACTGGGGAAGCTGCGTATGGAAAAGACATGGCAGGTCCTGCATCAGACGGATATCGCTATCCTGATTGTGGACAGCACAAAAGGGCTGTCCGATACCGATACAGAAATCCTGAATGCCGTGAAAGCCAAAGGCATTCCGCATCTGACTGTCTATAACAAAATGGATATCTGTACCTCCCATCCCCTGCATCTGGATGAAACAGACGCCATCTGCGTGAGCGCAGTCAGCAAAATGGGCATCTATGAACTCAAAGAAAAAATCGCGTCGCTCGTTCCCCGGAATCATTCGGAGTTTCCAGTCATACGCGACCTTGTGAAACCAGGCGACCGCGTTCTGCTCGTCGTGCCGATCGATAAAGCCGCTCCGAAAGGACGTCTGATCCTGCCACAGCAGCAGACCATCCGCGAACTTCTGGACAATGGCTCCATATCCATTGTCGTGCGCGACAGTGAACTGGAAGAAACGCTTCAAAGCCTTCCGCAAAAACCCGCGCTCGTTGTGACAGACAGCCAGGTCTTTCAAAAAGTATCGGAAACAGTGCCAAAAGAGATTGCGTTAACCTCGTTTTCGATCTTATTTGCCAGACACAAAGGAAACTTAAAAGCTACGCTCACCGGCACCCAAACGCTTGAATCCATAAAAGACGGCGACAAAATACTGATCTGTGAAGGGTGCACCCACCACAGGCAGTGCGGCGATATCGGCACAGAAAAGCTGTCTGCATGGATTCGAAAGTACACGGGATGCAGCCCCTCCTTTTCTTTTACAAGCGGCGCACAATTCCCGCACAGCCTCTCCGAATACCGCATGATTATCCATTGCGGTGGCTGCATGCAAAACGAAAACGAGATGAAACACCGATACCGTATGGCATCAGACGCAGGGATTCCCATGACCAATTATGGGATTGTCATTGCATATATGAATGGAATCCTCGAAAGAAGCATTGAGATTCTAAAGGGGAAGTATTAACACCGCTTTACCGGCATCACTCGTTCTGCCCAAGCTCCTTTAGCACCGACAGCTGCAGCGGAACCGCAAAGAGGAAACTGATGGCATCTGCGATCGGCTGTGTGATTTCAATCCCCGTAAGGCCCAGAAAGTACGGCAGGACAAAAATCAATGGTATAAAGAACAGCCCCTGCCGCGCCATTGCAAGGAAGGAGGCGCGGAAAACCTTTCCGATATTCTGCAGCATCATATTGCTGATTACGACCCATCCCATCAGCGGAAACGTGACGCACTGACATCGGAGAGCCGTCGTTCCTATGCGGACAACCTCCAGATCTTCCTTTCGGAACACACGGACAATCTGCGGCGCAAATATCCAGCCGGCTACGGCCACCACCACCAGAAAGAGGAAGGACGACCTGACGCAGAAGTAAAAGGCGTCCTTCACTCTCTTATAAAGCCCCGCACCGTAATTAAAGCCACAGACAGGCTGAAAGCCCTGGCCAAATCCGATCAATGCCGAGCCTGCAAACATCATAATGCGGTTCACGATGGACATAGCCGCAATCGCCTCATCTCCATAACCTCCCGCTGCAAAATTAAGGCAGATAACTGCAACACTTGCAAGTCCCTGACGCAGAAGTGAAGGAATTCCGCCACGCAGTATCTCAAGAAAAGCGGCGCCGTCCGGGTGGAATTTCCGATAACTGATATGAATGTTCTCGCCCCGGAAACTCCCTGCCACGAGAAGGCAGAAACTCACAATCTGGCTCAAAATCGTCGCAAGGGCCGCTCCCTTGATTCCCATTTGGAAAACAAAGATAAACAGCGGGTCAAGACCAATATTCAGCACAGCTCCCGTCGCAATTCCAATCATTGCATAGAAAGCATTCCCCTGAAACCGAAGCTGATTGTTCAGCACAAGCGACGACGTCATAAAAGGCGCTCCGAGCAGTATGATCCCGAGATAATCTTTGGCATACGGCAGAATCGTGTCCGTTGAGCCAAGCGCACGCGCTAATGGTTCCAGGAATACAAGACCCGCCGCCATAAATACGATGCCGAATAAGAAAGCGGAGAAGAAACCGATGGATGCCATTCTCGAGGCCTCCTCCGTATCCCTCTTTCCAAGCTGTTTCGAAATATAATTGCCCGAACCATGCCCGAAGAAAAATCCGCATGCCTGTATGATTGCCATCAGCGAGAATACGACGCCAACCGCTCCCGTGGCGCTTGTGTTAATTTTCCCCACAAAAAACGTATCCGCCATATTATAAAAAGATGTGACAAGCATACTGACCATCGTCGGAACCGCAAGCCTGCACACCAGGGTCCCAACCGGCGTCTCCGTCATTTCAATGAACTTTGCGTTCTGCTGTTCTTCCATAATGCCCCTCCTTTTTGTCCTACAGACTTATTTCACATCCAAGCGCAAAAGAATACAGAATTTTCTCTTTCACTCTTTTTCCGGTAAGCTGCTCCAGAGCCTTCGCGTAATAGTCAAGCTGTACCTGATAGCGCAGGCCGAGATCTTCCTTTGTGTCCACCCTGTCTGTCTTATAATCGGCAACCACAAGACCATCCTCCTCCTCAAACCAGACGTCTATAATTCCCTGAATCAGTATGGTCTCTTCCCCTGAAAATTCAGGATCCACTTCCGATGCCGGCCTTCCAAGCACAAAGGGCTGCTCCTTAAACAGTCTGCCTGCACGCTGTGCCGTTCCCATCCGGCCTGCCAGAGAGGTACGAAAGAATGCAGCAATATCGCTTCTCCTGACCACTGCCAATTCTTCCTCTGTCAGAAAACCGTCCGTAATCATCTTTTGCAGCATATCTTCTATCCTATCACTTCCGGCCGAAATTGTAAAATCACAAAGTTCCATTACCTTATGATAAATCGTTCCTCTCGCGGCGCCGCCGATTCCTCCTTTCTGTTCCTTTCTCATGAACCGGGGCAGGATTTCTTCCTCTTCTGTCACCAGTGCAAAAACTTCTTCATCCTCTTCTTTCATATGTTTCAGTTTCAAATCGGATACGCTGACTTTCGTATAGACGGCCCCGCTCTGTTCATACGGATAGACATATGAGAAATGTTTCAGAAGCGACGCTTCCGTCTCTTCGCTATATGCACGGTCTTCCTCCACCGACAGAAGTTCCTGTTTTGCCATATGATGGCGGACCTGCTCCGTAAGCTCAACCTCGGTCATCTGCATAAGATCGGTCACTTGAATGGAAACCGGAACACAGGCCCTGTAAAGACCATCCTCCTGATTCGGCACAAGATCCGCATATTCACAGAGTCCGTTTGCCGCCTGATTTCTCAAGAGAGCAAGCAAGATCAGGTCCAGAAATGTACCGGCCCTTAAAATCGTACCCGATTGCAGGGAAACTCCCTCCTGTATCCGGCATTCGGCTGCCAGTTCACCGATTTTTTTCTCAAACGTCCTGAAAGGCACCGTCCCTGTCATGATTAATTTCTCCTCCGCTCTCGTCATTGCAACGTAAAGCACACGAAGTTCCTCGCCCATGCTCTCATACATCTGCTTCTCAATGATTGCATTTTTTAGAATTGTACTCTCCCTTACCCGCAGTTTTGGGTTAACATAATTCATTGCAATCCCCTCATCCGCATCAAGAATCATCGCCTTATGAAAATCCATTCTGTTGAAACGTTTTGACATTCCACAAAGAAAACAGATCGGAAACTCCAGTCCCTTACTCTTGTGAATACTCATAATACGGACGCAGTTTTCATTTTCGCCAAGCAGGTTTGCTTCCCCGTAATCGACTTCATATTTTTTCAGCTGCTCGATATAACGTGCGAAATGAAAGAGCCCCTTATAGCTGGTCTTCTCAAAATCAGCGGCCTTTTTCAGCAAAATATTGACATTCGCCACACGCATTGCTCCCCTGGGCATCGCACTGATAAAATAATCATAGCGAAAATCCCTGATAATTTTCTGCAGCAGCTCATGAATCGGCGTGTAGCTTAAGATTGCGCGGTATTCTGCAATCCGATTACGAAACGCTGCCGTTTTCTCTGTTTCGTCCGCCTCAACCGCCTCAAAAAACGACCCTTCCGGCGTATGGCAGCGTATTCTCGCAAGTTCCTCATCACTGAATCCCCCGAACAAGCTCTTCATCACGGCCGCAAGCACGCAGTCGTTGCGCGGATTATCAAGAAGCGTCAGGAAATCAAGAAGCGTCACAATTTCCAGAGAAGAAAAGTAACCGGTCTTCGAAGTTACCGACACCGGAATGCCTTCTTCCTGAAGAACCTTTTTAAAAATTTCATCCCATCCGGCATTGGACCTGAGTAAAATCACAATATCCGAATAATCCGCCATCCGCTGTTCTTCCTGCCCCCGCGCACCCACAGGAAAGGCTCCGACAAGTTCTTTAATCCTTTTGGCGACGGCGCGCGCCTCCAGCTCTTTCGAGCCGATCTCCTTCTCCTCATCCTCTCCGATCAGCAAAAGCTCACTCTCATAAGGCTTCTCTCCGCACGCAGGCTCTCTGAAATCTGCGCCCGTAACAAGCGCTGCCGCCTCATCATATGTAATTCCCCCAACCTCTTTTTGCATCAGCTGTGAGAATATAAAGTTCACCGTGTCAATCACTTCCCGGCGGCTTCGAAAATTCTGGTGAAGGTCAATCCGAAGATCTCCCTCCGCCTCCTCATGCGTCTCATAAGCATCGTACTTCTCCATAAAGATCTCGGGACACGCCAGACGAAACTTATAAATACTCTGCTTCACATCCCCTACCATAAACAGGTTGCGTCTTCCGTTCTCCTCCTTCGAGACCGCATTTAACAGATATTCCTGCACCATATTACTGTCCTGATACTCATCTACGAGAATCTCTTCATAGAAGTCACGGTATTCAAGTGCAGTATGTGAAGGCCCATATCCGCCGTCCGGCAATTCCTCCAGAAGAATTTCAAGCGCCAGATGCTCCAAATCGCCAAAATCCACAATATTCTTCTTCCTCTTGGCCTGGGTAAACTCCTGTGAAAACCGCCTGGTCAGACGCACAAGCTCCTCTGCGTTTCTTCTGCATGCCGCCATATCTGCCGCCATCTGAGAGAGATCGGTATAGAAATACCGGTTTTTTACCGTCTCAAGCATCTTTTTGATCGATGCACGAATCGACTTCACTTCCTCCTTTTTCCGGATATCCACCTGCGGATCTGACTTCCGGCTGAGCGTCTCATAAGTAAGCGTCGCGAAACCACGCCCCAATTCCTGGATACTTTTGCACCGGGCCAGATATTCAATGGACGCAAGATCCGACCGGACTGCCTTTTCATACATATAAGGGCCGCCTTCTGCAAGGCAGAGGGATAAATTCTGTTTTGCATACCGGAGAATTTCCTGCATATTTTCTTGCATTCTTACAAAAATCTCTTGCATAAATGGCTTGGAAAGCAGCTCTTCCTCACTGTCAAACTGATAATTCCCATCACAGGAATCCAGCCAGAATCCAGGAAACGGCTTACTTTGCGAATACTGATAAAGCTGTTCCACCGCTTCTATGACATTGACGTCATTTTTTTTCGCAGAGAAGGATTCTATGAACGAGAGAAAGGATTCCGTCTTCTCCTGATAAGCTTCTTCCAATACCTTTTCCAGAATATCCTGACGCATCAGTTTCAGTTCCCCCTCATCCGCCACGCGAAATGCAGGATCAAGGTCAATTTCACTGAAATGATTGCGCAGAACACTCATACAGAAGCTGTCGATCGTAGTGATATCCGCCGTATGAATCAGAATCATCTGCTTTTGCAGATGCTCATTAAACGGGTCCCCGTCGAGTTTCTCCTGCAGCGCTGTCTCAATCCGCTCGCGCATCTGAGCAGCAGCCGCCTTAGTAAACGTCATGACAAGAAGCCTGTCAATATCGGCCGGATGTTCACCTTCCGTCACAATTTTCAAAATCCTGTTTACAAGAACTGCCGTCTTCCCGGAACCTGCCGCCGCTGCGACCAGGAGATTCCTCTCTCTGATATCAATTGCCTTCTGTTGTTCCTTCGTGAAATTCAAGAGGTTACCTCCTTTCGTACCTGTTCCATGATCTCCTGCCGGTCCATCTTCCTAAGCCTCCGCTTTTTGAATCCGTCCATGCCTTCATCAAAGCCGCAAACCGACCGGTATGCGCAGTAATCGCACGCACTTTTCCCCGACAGTTCATATGGACGGACGCCGATTTCCCCGGCTAAGA
Organism: bacterium C-53; assembly: GCA_003612525.1. Lineage (GTDB taxonomy): Bacteria > Bacillota > Clostridia > Lachnospirales > Lachnospiraceae > C-53. The sequence continues at coordinate 22,062 of RAZD01000018.1, forward strand.
TTTCACGTCCGATCTTCCCGGCTTTCACACTGACATAATCCGAGATCAGCTTAAGTTCCTGGCTTGTCGCTACGCAGGATGATTTCGATACGGAACCATCCCTGTTCAGCGTAACCGGTATGATCTCGGACTTTCCGTTTATCTCCTGGTCCATCATATGAATGATTCCATGCTCCTCATTTACGATTCCGCGCATCGTAAGCGCCTGACGGATTTTCGCATTGACCGCATCCATATCCTGCTCTTTTACGGCGCCTCGTTCCACAATCGGGTCCTCCACATGATAATAGAGAACCCCGGCCGGAATCACTTCCTTCTTTGGATTCTTCTCACGCATCATGCAAAGTGCCGCGTCAAGATACACGACGAGTTGGAGATCCAGTCCATAATAAACGGAAAGAAGATCAAATTCCTGATTCCCGGATTTATAATCAATGACCTTTACATATACGCAGTCTTCTGTCTCATATGTATCCATACGGTCAATTCTTCCGTGAATTTTCAGCTTTTCTTCTTCGCTGAGCGAAATATCGATGGAGGACAAATCCGTACTCCGGGAAAAGGCAACTTCATACTCATTCGGCACGAACACGCCTCCCCGCACCTGCTCCACCAGAATCTTTACCGTACGCTTTAAAATCCGCTCCATCCGGTGAACCATATACGCGTTGCGCGCACTGCTTTTTAAGATTGCAGCATCCTGCCCCTGCGTAAATTCCTCTATGGCAAGGGAAATCAATTCCTCCGCTTTCTCATCCGGAATGTCAAACCATGTATACCCGCTTTTTGCCAGATGTTTCGAAAAGCTTTCAAGCGCCGCATGAAACACCATTCCCATATCCCTGCTCTCAAATGAAAATTCCTCGCGCTCCCTGAGCATCAGTCCGTACTTCAGAAAATGCGCATATGCACAGGACGCATACTGTTCCAGACGTGTGACGCTGTTCTCAAGCGTCTTCCCGTAAAGCGCCGACGCAACAGCTCTGCTGATTGGTTCATCCTTATATTCATAAAACGCAAGTTCCGTAAGTGCGGACACTACCGGAGCATATGCTTCATCTCTCTTAAAATACCGGTATAATTCAAGATACTCCGGTGTCCGTTTCTCCCGAAGCCCCGATGCCAGCGCTCTTAAACCTTCCTCCGGCGTCCGAAGCTGCGTTTCGGGAATTTCCTCCTGTACCTCACTCACTGAAATAAGAGGGAACATTTTCCGTATCACCCTTAGCAGATAGGACGGCCTTAAGGACGTACCATCCTCTGAGACGCGTGACCATGACAGAAACAGCTTTCCGGACGGTTTGGTCAGATTCATATACAGGTATAGCCTCTGAATATACGACTGCTGCCGCGTCGTAGGCGACAGTTCCACATTCTGTGAAAGCAGAAGTTCCCTGTCCATCTCTGAGATAATGCCGCCTTTGCTCCCGTTCTTTGGAATATAACCGTCATTGACTCCCATCAGAAAAAGCGCCTTAATATGAGTGAGCCGCGTCCGCTGCATATCGCCTGCAACCACCTGATCAACGCCCGGGGGAATAATCCCGACCCTCATTTCACCAAATCCGGCATCCAGAATATCAGAAAATTCTGATAATGCCATCTCCTCCTCCGGCAGAAGCTCCATAATCTGGTCAAAAAGCTCAAGGACATAACGGTAAATCTGCGCGTATTCTCTCACCTTCGCCTTATTTCCCTGCGCATCGAACCTCTCTTCATATGCTTTTAACTGCTCCTGAATCTTCATTTCAGCAACAAATTCATAAAAGGCTCTTACATAGATCTGTGCCGGACGTTTCTTCGTGACAGGCAGAAGGCTTTCAAGCGGCAAAAAAACCTTTACAATCCGCTCACGTAAATCGTTCACACACAAAAGTTCCTCATCATCAAACCCGCGAAACTTCACTTCCCATGCCTGCGCATACCGTTTTCTCCCCCGAATGCCGGTCCCTCTTAAATAATTCTCAAAAAAATCGGTTTCTTCATCCGAAAGACCCGCAAAACCGGTGCGCAGAAAGCGCAGCATACTTTCATAGGCAAAATCATCCAGAAGAACCTCGCAGGCTGCGCGCAGACATTCTGTAAACGGATTCATAAGAATTCCAATCGTCGCATCCATAAAATACGGAATTTGATACCGTAAAAACTTTGTCTCAAGCACGCCCGGCATCGACTCATTATCCCCCATAATAACTGCGATGTCTCCGTAGCGGTACCCCTCTTCACGGACAAGCTTTACAATCTGCCTGCACACCCACTCTGCCTCAAGCGATGGGTTTATGGCCTGCGCAAGCGAAATCTGAGGCGCTTCCTTCTCATAAACTGCACGATAGTTCCGAAAGAGATTCGATTCCAGAAAGGCAAGCGGCTCATTATCCCTGTAACGCCAAACCGGGCTGCCCGGAAGGATTTCATCCTCCTCCTTCCCGGTTTCCGACTCACCGGCAAGACAGGTAAGCGACTGTACGGTTTTTCTGCTCAGATGGAAAAGCTTCTGATCTTTATCCGCCTCATAAGGGTTTTCACCCTCTCCAAGCAGCACCGTAACCGTAATTTTCTCCGCAATCCGCATCAGCTTCTTAAGCAGACGATTCTGCACCGGCGTAAATCCGGTAAATCCGTCAAATACGACTTCCGCATTTTTCAAAAAGTCCGCTCTCTCCGCCGCATGACATGCCCTGTCCAGAATTTCCTCCGTTGTGATATAGTTCCTTGAGAGGAAAGACCGGAAGCCTTCATATAGCAGCAAAAGATCTTTCAGTTTCCCGCAAAGCGCAGGCTTTCCTTTATTCTGCGCAATCATCTCTTCGAGTTCCCTGCTCCCGATATCATACTGAAGAAATTCCGAGATCACAGATTTCACTTCATTGATATATCCAAGCCTTCGAAGTTTTCCCTTCAATGAAATAAGCTCCTCTTCTTTCTGCGACGCCACACGGCGGAGAATCAGACTCTTCCCCGTATCATCCAGAACCACCTTCTGGCTGCCGCCCGCCGCATCAAAAATACGATGTGCAAGCCTGTTAAAACTCAGCACATCGATATTCATAATTCCTTTGTTCGGATGAAGCATCACGATTTCTTTCTGCGTCTGCATCGTAAACTGCTCCGGTACTACAATCAGATAACTTTTTTCAGGATGTTCCATTGAGTTTCGAATCAGATCGCCATATAGACGGTAAGTCTTTCCGCTTCCGGAAGGACCCATCAGCAATTTAAGTGACATATTGATATTTACCTCCGTATTTCGTATTATACTCCATTCTGAGGAAACCCGCAAAAAAAGTCTTCATACTCTTTCATAAAAATTTAAGATATTTATAAGGCATGTTTCACAAAGAATCCAAACTATGGACACAATTATTCGGTAAGATAACTACATCACAAAAACAAAATCTTTTGTCGAACAAGTATTATATCAATACTCTCTGCATATATTAATAAGGTGTCACAAAAGATAAGATTCAAAGACTTCATGAATCTGGAAAGGGGAATGCATGATGAACGAGGCAGCTGGAAAATCAAAAGAGAAAAAAGATACGAAACACATGGAGGTACTATCCTATACATACCGGAACGGAAAAGACGATACCAGAGAACATTTCTACGACGACGCTCTGCACAGGGCATTTTATGAAATGTGCGTACTTGCTTAACCGGAAAATGAAATTATAGCTGCCGCTTCGCGGCAGCACAATCCCACAAAAGAACGCATAGCGGACAAAATCGCTATGCGTTCTTTTGCATTATACTTTAAAAGATGCCACCGTTTCATTCAAAAGGCCGCTTAAGCGGAACAGCTCTTCCATCTGCTGCATGACTGCTTCTGAATTTTCATTGGAGTCAGCCGCTGACTGCTCCATACTCTCCATAAATTCCGCAATCTCCCCTACAAGTTCCGTTATGGCCGCAATCGACTCACCGATGCTATCCATGCTGGCGCTCATTTCCTCTGAGGATGCCCCAAGTTCAGTCGAAATTTCATTATAAAATCCGGCATCTTCCTGATACACTTTCGCAAGTTTTGTCATTTCCCTGTAATCTTCCATAACCTTTCCATTCATGAACTCCAATAACTTTTCGGAATTCTCGGAAAGAAAAGCCACATTCCCTATCACACCTTCCGTTACCTTGCGTATCTTGTCTACCGTATATTTTGAATTATCCGCTAACTGGCGGATTTCCTCTGCAACAACCGCAAACCCTTTTCCCGCTTCCCCGGCTCTTGCCGCCTCAATGGAAGCATTGAGCGCCAGAAGATTTGTCTGCGAACTGATCGAAAGAATTTCCTCTGTCAGAGCATCAATCTCCCGCACTTTCTGGCTGTCCATAATTGCCCTTTCCAATTCTCCCCTCGTCTCCTGATAGATCGCAACCGCTTCATTTGCAGACTGCTCGGACGCTTTGTACTGTCTTTTGGCACGTTTCATAATTTCGCCGGACTGTCCCGCGGCTTCCCCTGCCTTTTTCGCCACATTTTCTATCGCGCTTCCAAGCTCCTGTCCGTTATTCCTTATGCTCTCCGCCAATTCCCTGGCTTGCGCCGTCTGCTCCATGACCTGGCCTGCCGCCCCGGAAATACCGGAAATATCCTGATTTAATATAGTCATCTTTCCCGACGTATCCTCGGCGATCCTGCTGATATTTTCCGCTTTCTGCTTCGTATTCAGGATAATCTCCCTGATCTGTGACCGTACCTGCGCCGTCGCCTTGTGAATCTGCTCCGTCTCATTTCTGTACTCCTCCGGAATTGTCTTTTCAACCTTCACATCTTCTGAAAAATCACCGGAAGCAAATTGTTTCAACATCTGTATGGGGGCTAACATCTTTCCAATCAGTCCCGCCATAAACAGCGTCACAAGCACAATAATTACAAAGGCTGTAACAGCCGCAACCGTAATCATTGTGACAAAAGGCTCTCTGACATTATAAGTCGGCACTGCCACTCCCAGTTTCCATCCGCTGCCTTCTATCTCCGACATTGCAAAATAGCACTCGCTGTCATCATAATCCGTGAGCTTTCGGACTCCGCCTCCCGTTCCTTCGACCATCTCTGCCAATCCCGGCATAACATCTTTGACAGCTACCGATGCATCCTCCGAAGGTTCATATTCCTTATTTTTATGCGCCACATACTGCCCGGCGGCATCTACCAGAAATCCATACACTCCTTCTTCATAATGAATCGTTTCCGTTAAATCCGTTACCGTCTCAAGCGTCACATCCAATCCGATTACGCCCTCAAGTTCATTATTTATGTAAACCGGAAGTGCAATTGTTGCGCACATCTCGTTCGTGAGCGCATCCACATACGGGTCTATCACTACCACATCCCCCTCCTGCGCTGCCTGTTTATACCATCCTCGTTCCACAGGATCATATCCTTCCGGCATCTCCGAATCATTGTTGGAACGGATAAATCTGCTGTCCTTTGTCCCGAAATACAGATTCAAAATCTCTGGTCTGCCGGCCGAATGAGTATCCACTACGCCCTGAATAAATTCCGTATCCGTCCTCCCACCGGCCACTATACTGTCCGCCGCACCATCCGCGATCATCTTTTCGCCTTCAATCCATGTGTTGATCTCTTCCGCATACTTATCGGCATTGAGCTGCAGCGCCTGTGTCTCATTCCGTATCATGCGACTGCCCGCAATGACCGTAATCCCAAGCGTAGTCAGAAGAATGCTCGTTACAACAATCGCTATCACACTCACCGTAAGTCTTGCTTTAATTGTTTTTAACATTTCGTACCTCCGCATAATAAATTTCGTCGATCTATAACCGCCGTATGTTTTCCTAACTATTATACGACACATCTCTTCTTCATATCAAAATATTTTTAACAAAAGGTACAAATTTCGCATAGTTTGCAGTTTTTGGTGCACTTTACCGTAGTGAAACGAAGCATTCAGGACAATTTCTCTTTTAACAGCCGATTTACCAAAGCCGGGTCCGCCTGGCCTTTCATCACTTTCATCGTCTGGCCGACAAGAAAACCTAGCACCTTTTCTTTTCCGTTCCTGTATTCCTCCACTGTCTGCGGATTTGCAGCAATCACATCTTCAACCGCCCGGTTAAGGGCGTTTTCGTCTGTCACCGTCTTAAGTCCATGCTCCTCCACATAGATTTCGGGATCCGTATCCTGCTCAAACATCACCTCAAACACTTCCTTCGCAATGGTCCCGTTAATCTCCTTATCCTCCACCATCTGTATCAGTTTTGCAAGATTTCCTGCAGAATAGCGGATGTCCTGCGCATCCATATTCTTTTCCTTCAGGAGACGCATTGTCTCTACCATCAGCCAGTTGGATACTTTCTTGGGAAGCGGACAGATGGCCACAGTCTCCTCAAAAAGATCGGCCATGTGCTTGCTTTGTGTGAGAATCCCGATATCATAATCGGGGATGCCATATTCTTTTTTGTAGCGTTCCATCTTCTCGGTGCGAAATTCCGGCTGCGACGCTCTTACTTTCTCTATCCACGCCTCGGAAATGATGACAGGAACCAGATCAGGGTCCGGAAAATAACGATAGTCCTGCGCGTCCTCTTTGCTCCGCATCGCATATGACATCTCTTTCCCATCATCCCACTTTCTTGTTTCCTGAACGACGCTCCTGCCAGACTCAAGAAGCTCAATCTGGCGCGCGCTTTCCCCTTCAATCGCTCGTGTGATGGCGCGGAAGGAATTCAGGTTCTTCATCTCTGTCCTCGTGCCGTACGCTTCCGCTCCTGCTTCACGTACTGAAAGATTGACATCCGCTCTCATAGACCCTTCCTGCAGCTTACAGTCTGAGGCGCCCAGATATTGAATCAAAAGACGCAGTTTCTCGAGATATGCGATGACTTCCTGGGCCGAACGCATATCCGGCTCTGATACAATCTCAATCAGCGGAACCCCGGAACGGTTGTAATCGACAAGCGACGTATCCGACCAGTCGTCATGCACAAGCTTGCCTGCATCCTCTTCCATATGAATTTCGTGTATTCTCACCTGTTTTATGCCTTCCGGCGTCTCGATCTCGACATATCCGTTGCGGCAAATCGGAAGATAGAGCTGTGAAATCTGATAATTTTGCGGATTATCGGGATAGAAGTAATTTTTCCGGTCAAACTTTAAACAACGCGTAATCTCACAGTTCGCAGCAATTCCAACTGCCATCGCATATTCCACAACCTGCCGGTTCAACACAGGAAGACTCCCCGGCATCCCCGTACAGACAGGGCACGTATGTGTATTCGGCGCACCGCCGAATGAGGTGGAACATCCGCAGAATATTTTTGTCTTTGTGGCAAGCTCCACATGTACCTCAAGTCCGATCACGGTCTCATATTGTCTGCTCATTTCGCTCCTCTCCTTTCCGAAGGAACCGGGAACTTTCCGGCTGCTCTCTCATATGTGTATGCCGCCTGAATCAGTTTTTTCTCCATAAAGCAATTCCCAATCAGCTGCACGCCGACCGGAAGTCCTGCCTGCGTCATTCCGCAGGGGACTGTGATGCCGGGAAGCCCCGCAAGGTTTACGGAAATTGTATAGACATCGCTCAGATACATCTGAATCGGGTCTGAAAGACTGCTGCCAAGCCTGGGAGCCGCCGTCGGCGCCGTCGGCGCAAGTATCAAATCGTATGTCTCGAATGCTCTGTCAAACGCCTTTTTAATCAACGCTTTCACACGCAGCGCCTTCAGGTAATACGCGTCATAATAACCGGAGCTTAAGACAAAGGAACCGAGCATAATACGCCTCTTCACCTCCGTTCCGAACCCCTCCGAACGCGTCTTTCTGTACATGCTGTGCAGGTCTTCATAACCGGCCGTACGGTACCCGTATTTCACCCCGTCAAACCGCTCAAGGTTGGAGCTTGCTTCCGCGGCTGCGATCGTATAATAGGCAGGAACCGCATAGTCCACAAAACTTAAATCGAATTCCTCCACCCGTGCGCCGCACTCTTCAAAAGTCTTCGCCGCGCCTAAAACAGACGCTTTTACTTCATCATCCAGTCCGTCCGTAAAATAATCTCTCGGAATGCCAATGCGCATTCCCCTGACATCCTCCCTCAGAGCGGCTGAAAAATCCATCCCTGTCCACCCGCTGTCATTCATGGACAGGGCCTTTCTGTCAATGGAGGTGGAGTCTTTTTTATCGCATCCGGCAATCGTCTCAAGAATTACCGCGCAGTCCGTCACATCCCTGCTCATGGGCCCGATCTGATCGAGAGAAGAGCCGTAGGCAATCAGTCCGTATCGTGACACCGTGCCATAAGTCGGCTTCATACCTACAATTCCGCAAAAGGAAGCCGGCTGACGTATGGACCCGCCCGTATCGGAACCAAGCGCAAAGAAACATTCGCCGGCCGCAACCGCTGCCGCTGAGCCGCCTGAAGAGCCGCCCGGCACATGTTCTTTCTTCCACGGGTTTTTCGTCGCTCCGTATGCAGAAGTTTCCGTCGTGCTCCCCATCGCAAATTCGTCCATATTTGTCTTTCCGATTATAACTGCCCCTGCCGCCTCCAGACGGTTGACTGCTTCCGCCGAATATGTCGGCACGAAATTTTCAAGCATCTTTGAGCCGCATGTCGTAAGCAGGCCCTGTGTGCACATATTATCTTTCACTGCCACCGGAACGCCGGCAAGCGCACTTGTAAGCTCCCCGGAATCAATCCTTTTCTGCACCTTCTGCGCCCGCTCCCTGGCGGCCGCTCTGTCTACGGTTATATAGCAGTTATAGTCTGCTTCTTTTTCTTCTATCTGCAAGAGCGCTGCCTCAAGCGCTTCTGAAACCGTAACTTCCTTTTCCTTTATCTTCTTCCCCAGCTCCACTGCGGACAGTTTCCATATATCCATAACAGCCTCCGTTCTTTCCATAATCCCCGCACAGCATTGCAGCTTAAATTGTTTTCGGAACCACAAGCTGGTTCTCCCGTTTTTCCGGAGCATTTGCCATCAGCGATGCACTCCCGTCCCCGTTGCTCACAATGTCTTCCCGAAAACAGTTTGATACAGGGAATACATGGCTCATCGGTTCCACGTCCGTCGTGTCAAGCTCATTCAGTTTATCAATATAGTCAAGCATACGCTCCATATCCTTCCTGGCCTGTTCCTTTTCCTCCTCAGAAAGCGCAAGCTTTGCAAGAATTGCCACCGATTCCATTGTCTCGTCACAAATCACATTTGCCATAATAACCCTCCATACCGCCATTAACTGCGGACTTTGATATGTACTTCCCGAAGCTGCCGCTCTGTCACTTCCCCTGGCGCATCGCACATCAGATCCTGCGCCGAGCCGCTCATCGGAAATGCAGTCACTTCCCTGATGTTCTCCTCATTCCGAAGGAGCATAATCATGCGGTCCACTCCCGGAGCCATGCCTGCGTGCGGCGGAGCGCCGAACTGGAATGCCTGATACAGTGCGCCGAACTTCTGTTTCAGCGTATCTTCATCATACCCCGCGATCCCGAATGCCTTTACCATAATCTCCATATCATGGTTCCTCACAGCCCCCGAGGAAAGCTCCACGCCGTTGCATACAATATCATACTGATATGCAAGAATGTCAAGAGGATCTTTCTCTTCCAGCGCCGAAAGGCCTCCCTGCGGCATCGAAAACGGGTTGTGTGTAAAACCGATCTGCTTTGTATCCGGGTCAGGTTCATACATCGGAAAGTCATTTACATAACAGAAGCGATATGCATTCTTTTCGTAAAGGTCCAGACGTTTTCCCAGCTCATTGCGTATCTGACCCGCATAATACGCAGCACGTTCTTCCTGATCTGCAATAAAGAATATCGTATCCTGCGCCTGCAATTCCGCAAGATGAATCAATTCCATTTTCTTTTGATCCGGAATGAACTTATCAATCGGTCCTCTGTAGCTTAAATCATCGTCCACCTCAAGATATCCCAAACCACCCATTCCAAGCGATACCGCGAAGTCAAGAATCTTTTCATGGAATCCCTTTGACATCTTAGCATGCACTTTAATTGCGCGAACAGTCTTCCCGATAAACGGTTTGAATGTACATTCCATGAAAAATTCGGAAAGATCGATAATTCGCAGCGGGTTGCGAAGATCAGGTTTATCCGTGCCGAATTCAATCATTGCCTGCTTATAACTGATCACCGGATAAGGCGCTTTTGTCACGGAATACCCTTTTGGCGCAAACTTCTCAAAGACAGCAGACAACACTTCCTCCCCAACCCGAAAGACATCTTCCTGCGTCGCAAAACTCATCTCAAAATCCAGCTGATAAAATTCACCCGGCGAACGGTCCGCTCTTGCATCTTCGTCGCGAAAACACGGCGCAATCTGGAAATACCGGTCAAATCCGGAAGCCATCAAAAGCTGCTTATACTGCTGCGGCGCCTGAGGCAGCGCATAAAACTTTCCCTTATATTTCCGGGACGGCACAATATAATCCCGCGCGCCTTCCGGTGACGATGCGCTTAGAATCGGCGTCTGGATTTCAAGAAATCCCATCTCCATCATCTTCTGACGAAGAAACGCAATCACATTTGAACGAAAGATTATACTATCTTTCACTTTCCGGTTTCTCAAATCAAGATACCGGTACTTAAGCCTCACGTCTTCCCGTATTTCCCTTGATGTCATCACCTCAAACGGAAGCGGTTTATACACCTTTCCGAGAATGTCAATCTGTTCTGCCAGAACCTCTATCGTCCCGGTTGGAAGCCTGGGGTTGTATGTATCCTCATCCCGTTTTTCAACCGGCCCTTCTATGGACAGACAACATTCCTTACTGATTCCTTCAGGCAGGCCCGTCTTCCTTAACACAATCTGGATGACACCGTACATATCCCGAAGATCAAGGAATGATACGCCCCCGTGGTCACGGATATTCTCCACCCATCCCGCCATACGCACTGTTTTTCCGATGCAGGATTCGTCAATTTCTTTTACTGTGATGGTCCTGTAAATGTTTCCTTCCATAAAATCTCCTCCCTTTCTTACCTGCCTGCAAGGTAAAAAAATAACATATGCGATTCTACATATGTCCATTACCCTGTATCCTTTTTGCCCTTCTCTCCACGTCCGCCCAGAACGCAGAAAGTCCCGGAATGCTTCTCTGCATTCCGGGACGAATAAACATAAATCTCCTTTGATTCCTGTGAACCCGCGGTACCACCCGCATTGAAAGCCTCTGGCTTTCCACTCAATACTTAACGCGTATCACGTGATGCCCTACGCAGACTTTCCTGTTTCAAACACCCTGCTCCGGAGCGTTCCCTTCGCAATTTCCTTCCATGACGGCTCTCAGCCGCTGACCGTCAATTTCTGTCGAATTCCCTTGCAAGAGTCTCCTTCTTCGCATTTCCTTAGATAAAATTATGGTAGCAGGATATCATAGTTCAAGACAAAATGCAAGGAGATTTTGTGTGAAACATAAATTTTTCACATGAAAACGGTTAATTATCTCAAAAAAGCCTTGATTTACGGGCATACAAGCAGGATTTCAAGCTGAATTTACTACCAATTCCAATGAGTGAAGAAGTGTATGAAGCGTTGGGGCGCGTGTTGGAGAACCACAAGGAAGCCTTACCCACAGTAATGACACCGCACACCTTACGCCGCCCGTATGTCAAGCCCACGACAAAAAATTATTTTGTATCTTCCAATTCCTGTAATTCCTCTATGCTTTCAAGGAAATGGCATTCCACCGGAGAAAAGATATCCTCCTGCTTTTTCCGATATTTGTCGTATTCTTCATGCGCCTTTTCAAGAGCCTGTTTATGAGTAACTCTTCCTTTTGTAGTTAAAATATCCCTTCTTGTCATTTTCAAATAGTCATCTATTGTTTCCAGCCAGTCTTTCATATACATCGGTTCTTGATTCAGAGCATGAACTTCCGCAATGTCTAAATACGCCGTAATAATTTTATTTAACGCATCTATTTCTTTTTCGTTTAAATAATTCTTTGCAACCTCTACATCAGAACGTTTAATCTCTCTTCCGGCCCACGAGGTTAATCCCATTTTGTCTTTATCTGCATCTGCCCGTTGATAGATTATTTCTGCCGCTGTGTGCTTATGAGCCGCCCAATGCATTTTGTTCTGTACCTGTTTAAAAAACAAAATTGAACTTTCTGCTTTTGGGTCATAATCAATACTTGTTGCATATATTTCCAGAACTTTTCTCCAAAACACTTTTTCAGAAGAACGAATATCACGGATACGAGCCAATAATTCATCAAAATAGTTTCCACCTCCCAGATTCTTAAGACGCTCATCATCTAATGCGAAACCTTTTTTCATATATTCCTTCAAAATAGAAGCAGCCCATATTCTAAACTGTGTTCCTCTAAGAGATTTTACCCGGTAACCAACGGAAATGATAACATCTAAATTATAAAAATCCACCTGATAAGTCTTGCCGTCAGAAGCAGTATAGGCAAATTTTGCCCAAACTGCTTCTTTTGCTAATTCTCCTTCTTTAAAAATATTTCTTACATGTTTTCCAATTACGCTTTTATCTCGCTGAAATAATTCAGCCATCTGTTCTATGGAAAGCCAAACCGTATCATGATCAAATGTTACTTCTATTTTTGTGACTCCATCTTCTGTAGTATACATGATGATATTTGATTGTGCCATTGTGCCCTCCAAATATTAAATATTTATTGTATGAATTCATAAGCAATGGTTTTTTTGCTTTTTTCTATATAAGCATTTATCGATGCTTGAAGTTCAGGAATGAAATGTCTAATCTTATCGAATTTATTCGGAGTAACGCTTATTATAACTTTATCCCACTCAAGTCCTTTTGCCTGATGAACAGTCATATACTTACTGTTTTCAGAAAAAATTTGTGCCTGCGGCCCAAATTCGCAGGCTATGGAAAGGCATGGTTATTTTTATAAATTTAACAGAACTCCCAAAGAGGTTCCGCTGATAGCGTCCTGTCTCTGGAAGTTCTGATTCTTACATATACATCTTACAATTTATTTCCCGAGTTCCATCATCGCAAGCTTCAAAGCGCCCATAATTCCCTGCTTGTCATCAAGACTCTGAACCACAATGTACTGATCGAGATCTTCAATTTCCTTTGTCTTCAAATAACCGTTCAGCTGTTTCTTAAATTCTTCCCGAATCAGCGGAAGAAGCTGCGTCTGGTGCATGATGCCGCCGCCCAGAATAATTCTCTGCGGTGAAAGCACCATCGCATAATCCACAAGCGCCTGTGCAATATAGAATGCCTCCATCTCCCACACTTCTGTCTGGTCCGCCAGTTCCGTTCCTTTCTTACCCCAGCGCTCTTCCACGGCAGGTCCTGCGCACAGGCCCTCAAAGCAGTTCGGATGGAATGGACAGCGTCCCTTGTAAGTGTCGTCCGGATGCTTTGTCAGCAGCACATGACCGCCCTCCGCATGCAGCATTCCGTGAAGAAGTTTTCCGTCCGCAATGATTCCCACACCGACACCGGTTCCGATCGTGATATAAATACAGCTATGAAGCCCTCTGCCAATCCCCCATGTATATTCTCCCAGCACGGAACCGTTCACATCCGTGTCAAATCCGATCGGTACATTCAGCTCACGAAAAGCGCCAACCATATCGCAATTCTGCCATGCAATCTTCGGCGTCGTCGTAATATAGCCATAAGTGGGAGAATCCTTATGTACATCAATTGGCCCGAAACAGCCGATTCCAAGCGCTTCTATATCCCGCTCCTTAAAATAACCAACCAGTTTCGGCAGCGTAATCTCAGGCGTTTCCGTAGGAAAAGACTGCTGCTCAAAAATCTCTCCGTTTTCATTTCCGATGGCACATACCATTTTTGTACCACCGGCTTCCAATGCTCCTATTTTCATATTTTTCTCCATTTCCGCGCTGCTTTTTTACGCATAACGGGTTTGCGGCAGGCAACGCACACTTTTCTTTTGTCCATTTTACCATATGAACTGAAAAAAATCCAGACTTCATACGCCGCACACAAAGAGAGAACGACTGTCCTCACCACAAAACACTACAATCGCACAAACCCGAGATATCTTGTCCCCTGAAAAGACAGATTCCCGCGGTCTCCCTCCACCAGCATGCCATACTCCGTACCGCTCACGGAAAACTCCATCCGGTCGCCGCTTTCAACCTGAAATGTCACATAATACCAGGTATTCGAAGTTGTATGATAATCAGCATGATTCCCTGCTGCACCGTGTCTGTGATATGAAACATCTGTTCTTTTTGCCACAACCTGCGCAGACACCGTGAGACGGGGCGAGTGATTATTCCTGCTCCATGTACTGATACCGCCCGCGGCAAGCGAAACAATAATTATGACAAAAATCACAAAGATCATTCCAAACACAATCGTAAATATTCCCGGAAAAGCACCATATATCATTCTTTTACCCTCACATTTCTTTTATACGCCGAACTGCCTCCACCGTGTTTTCATAACTGCCGAACGCGGTCAGTCTGAAATACCCTTCCCCATTCGGCCCGAACCCGGCGCCCGGCGTCCCGGCTACTCCGGCATTCTCAAGCAGTTCGTCAAAAAACTGCCAGGAACCCATGCCCTTCGGCGTCTCGAGCCAGATATACGGCGCATTCACGCCTCCTGAAACCCGATAACCCGCATCTCTCAATCCCTGTAAAATACAGGCCGCATTCTTCATATAGTATGCAATCTGTTGTTTCAGCTGCGCCTCCCCTTTTGCGGAATACACGGCTTCCCCGGCCCTCTGTACAATATACGGCGCTCCGTTATACTTTGTTCCGTGACGTCTTGCCCATAACGAATGAAGCGACACATCATTTACCTTCAGATCTTTCGGAACAACCGTATATCCGAGACGGAGTCCGGTAAATCCGGCATTTTTTGAGAATGAACGCAGCTCAATCGCACACGTCCTCGCCCCCTCACACTCATATATGCTGTGCGGCACATCCTCCTGCGAAATATAAGCCTCATACGCCGCATCGTAAATAATCACGGCGCCCTTCTGATTTGCATAGTCCACCCACCTGGCAAGCTGTGCCTTCGTCACCGCCGCGCCCGTCGGATTATTCGGAAAACACAGATAAATCATATCCGGCGTTTCTCTCGGAAGCTCCGGCGCAAAGTTCGTTGCACTTGTACAGGGCATATAGATGACATTGCTCCACGTCTCTTTCTCGCGATCATAGGTCCCGGCCCTTCCTGCCATTACATTCGAGTCCACATAAACAGGATACACCGGGTCACAGACTGCAATTTTATTGTCCTTGTCAAAGATTTCCTGTATATTGCCCGAATCGCATTTCGCCCCGTCGGATACAAAAATCTCATCCGGCGCTATCTCACAGCCCCGCGCCCTGTAATCATGTTCCGCAATCGTACTGCGAAGGAACTCATAGCCTAAATCCGGCGCATATCCGCGGAATGTCTCTTCATGCCCCATCTCATCCACCGCATCGTGCAGCGCCTCTATAATGGCGGGCGCCAAAGGCTGCGTCACGTCCCCTATGCTTAAACGTATCACCTTTTTTTCAGGATGCGCCGCCTCAAATTCACGGATTCTTCTTCCTGTCTCCGAGAAGAGATAACTCCCCGGCAGTTTCAGATAGTCTTTATTCACCTTAAACATTTCTTTTCTCCTTTACACACTGCCCTCAAATACCGTAGCGGCCTCACCTGTCATAGAAACAAGATTCCGCTGCCTGTCCCAGTGAATTATCAGATCGCCGCCAAGAAGACGCACCGTCACTTCATCCTCCGTAAACCCGTTCAAAACGCATGCGACAGCCACCGCACATGCGCCGGTGCCGCATGCAAGAGTTTCTCCCGAACCACGTTCCCACACGCGCATCTCTGCGGTCTTTCGGTCAATCACACGCACAAATTCCGTATTTGTGCGTCTGGGAAAGACTTCATGATGTTCAAATAATGGCCCGATCTTCTCAATGTCCAGCCCCTTCACATCGTCGACAAAGACGACCGCATGCGGATTTCCCATTGACACACATGTCATCTTATATTCGTTCCCGCCGACACTGATTTTTTCTCCAACAACCGGCTTGAGTTCAGAGCGCACAGGAATCAATTCCGGCTCAAGCACTGGCGCTCCCATGTTCACACGTACCCTTTCCACCAATCCATCCTTCACATACAGATGCAGATATTTAATTCCGGCCAGCGTCTCGATGCTGATGTCCGTCTTATCCGTCATTTTGTGATCGTAAACATACTTTCCGACGCAGCGGATTCCATTGCCGCACATCTCCGACCTGCTGCCGTCGGCATTGTACATTTCCATCTCAAAATCGGCTTTCTGCGACGGGTTAATCAAGATCAGGCCGTCCGAACCGATGCCAAAGTGCCTGTCACTCAGGCGTACTGCCGCCTCGCTCTTATTTTCAATCCGCTCCTCAAAACCATTCACATACACATAGTCATTTCCTATTCCATGCATTTTTGTAAACTTCATACTGATACATTCCTTTCATATATCCATAAGTCTCATCACCATCTGAGCCGTCTCAACCATATTCGTTCCGCTGTCCATACTGCACTTCTGTATATATCTGTATGCCTCTTCCTCCGACATATTATTGCGTGCCATAAGAAGTTCTTTGGCTTCCCTGATCAGCCGTGTATCCTCATCACTCCTGAGCCGGGGATGCATCTTCCGCTTCCGTCTGCGCCGTTCGGCCGTCTCGCTCATCATCCCCACCGTATTTACAAGGTCATAAACCCTGACCGGCATCTCCACGCAGACAATGCCATTGTCTCTGCAATCCTCCCACTTTCCGCGCGATGCCACAAGAAGCATATCAAAATGCTTTGGAAGGCATTCATGCAATTCAGTATACATCATATCCGGAAACTTATAGCCGCAAACTATAATGCCGTCATTTAACTGATCGGCATATGTAATTGCCTGGGCTCCTGTCGTGCAGACCGCCGTCACCGCAAAGCCGCTTTTCACCAGCAGATTGCGGATGTTCTTTGCATCCGTAATTCTCGGGAATACTACGATTATATTCGTCACGCTTCCTCACACCTCCAAACTGTTTTGCACTTAAAGTTTCCGGCAAATCGTTCTGAAGGCGGTCAGATGCGGTACAGATACTGATCCAGTTCCCACTGTGTCACTACGGCACAATATTCAAGATACTCCTTTTTCTTTGCATTCACATATTTACTGTAAATGTGTTCCCCCAACGCTTCCCGTATAAAATCATCCCTCTCCATCGCTTCCACAGCTTCCATTAGACTGCCCGGAAGCGATGTGACGGAAGCTTTTCCTTTCTCCTCATCCGTCATTTCCATAAGGTTTCCACTCACAGCCTCAGGCGGTTCCATTTTACACCGGATTCCCGAAAGACCAGCCCTTAAGCAGACCGCAAGCGCAAGATACGGATTCGCCGAAGGGTCAGGACTCCTAAGCTCTATCCTTGTCCCTTCCCCTCTCGTGGTAGGGATACGGATCAGAGGGCTTCTGTTTACGGTACTCCATGCAATATATACGGGCGCCTCATATCCCGGCACAAGACGCTTATAAGAATTCACAAGAGGATTTGTAATCGCTGTCATTCCCGGCGCGTGCGCCATTAATCCTCCGATAAAATAATATGCCTCCCTGCTCAGCCCTTTCTCTCCGTCCGGGTCATAAAATATGTTCTTCCCGTCCTTTTTCATTGACATATTGATATGCATACCGGAACCATTCACACCGTCCTTCGGTTTCGGCATAAAAGTCGCATGAAGTCCATGTCGTTTTGCGATCGTCTTCACCGCCAGCTTAAAGGTCATTATATTATCTGCCGTCTTTAAAACCTCATCGTATTTAAAATCAATCTCATGCTGCGCAGGGGCGATTTCATGATGAGACGTTTCAATCTCGAATCCCATCTCCTCAAGAGTAAGCACCGTATCGCGCCTTATGTTTTCCCCAAGATCATTCGGTCCCAGATCGAAGTATCCCGCCTTCTCATGCGTCAGTGTCGTAGGCAGTCCGTCTTCATCCGTATGAAACAGGAAGAATTCACACTCCGGTCCCACTTCAAAAACATACCCCATTTCTTCCGCCTCTTTTACGGCCCTTTTCAAAACATACCGCGGATCACCCTCAAAGGGAGTTCCGTCCGGTTTACAGATATCGCAGATAAACCTGGCCACTTTTCCCTGCTGCGGCCTCCACGGAAAAATGACAAATGTGTCAAGATCGGGGCGAAGATACATATCTGCCTCCTCAATCCGCGCGAATCCCTCAATCGCAGAGCCGTCAAACATACACTCGTTATTCAGCGCCTTCTCAAGCTGGCTCGAAGTAACAGCCACATTTTTCATCGTTCCGAATATATCGGTAAATTGCAGACGTATAAATTCCACGTCCTCTTCTTTCACCATTCTGATAATATCTTCTTTTGAATATCCGCTCATAACCGCGTTATTTTCTCCTTTTCTCTTATTTCCGATACGCCAAAAGACAAAAAGCGCCCCAAAAAGCCCTGGGCTTTTTCGGAACGCCTTCGTTCTCACTCATAATAACAGGGAATATTTTTCTTGTCAAACAATACTTGCGTCATATTTCATCCCTTTCACTCATATCCTATAGAAAAACACAGATTCCATTCTCGGAGGTTATCAATATGAGTGCCAATACAAAAATCGTCGTCCTTCATATGAAAGAAATCATTTATACGGGAATCTTTCTTCTTCTGGGCATACTGCTTGTGATCATCCTTTTATTCATGTTCCGCGATAAGCAGAAAACCGAGATCAATACGGCACAGACATCATCCGGCGCGGTTCAATACACCGCAGGCATCTACACAACTTCATTAACGCTGAACGGCAATGCCATTGATATCGAGGTGGCAGTAGACGACAATGCAATTAACTCCATCCGCCTTGTCAATCTTGATGAAGCAGTTACGACCATGTATCCCCTCGTAGAGCCTGCATTTGATGAATTAGTCGCCCAGATCTACCACACGCAGTCTCTGGAAGGAATTACATATTCCGATGAAAGCAAATATACCTCTATGGTTCTGCTGGATGCCATTAATACGGCGCTCGACAAAGCCCGCATCAATAACAATGCCGGCGATGCGTCAGAACCGGAACCGGCCTTTCATTAGTTTAATAAGGTTTCAGGATCATGGCTGTGTAGGGCGGCATATCAAGACCGCCTCCGAAGTCGATACTTTCTCCGGTGATAAGGTCGATCGCCCTGCCTGCCCGTGCGTCAAAATGCGCCACGTAAGGATTCTCCTCGGCGTTAACCGCAACCATAATCCTCTCGTTTTCTGAATTACGTTCAAACACACATTGTTTGTTTGTGAGCACAAGTGATTTAAAGTCGCCGTAATTAAGCGCTTCACTTGAACGCTTCGCCTTCGCCAGAGCCGCAATATATTTCGTCAGCTCATTTTCCTCCGGCTCTTCATAGCAGGCACGAAGCGCAGGGTCCCCCTGGCTCTTATCCGCCTTCGCTCCCCATTCGCTTCCATAATATACGCATGGAATTCCCGGCATTGCGAATGCCATTGCATAAATAAGCGGCAGGTGTTTCTCATTGGAAAGAATACTGGCCACCCGCGTCACATCGTGATTATCCACAAAAGAAAGCATATGCTTACCCTTATAAAGCGTCCAGTTCTCCGGCCCAAACTGCCTTAACAGGGAATGAACAATCTCAAACATATTCATGGAATTAAAGCTGCTGTGCAACCCCTTATAACATTCATAATTTGTCGCGCTGTGCAGCATATCGTCATTGACATACTGGTTATAGTCGCCGTGAAGCATCTCTCCGAGCAGGAAAAAGTCCGGCTTCAAATCATTGCACATACTGCGCAGTCTTTTTACAAAATCTTTATCCAGACAGTATGCGACGTCAAGGCGCAGACCATCAATATCAAACTCCTTCACCCAGCCCTTAATGCACTCAAATATATGGGAAATCACCTCTTCATTGCGCAGGTTTAATTTCACAAGGTCAAAATGTCCTTCCCAGCCTTCGTACCACAGACCGTCATTGTAATTGGAATTTCCTCCGAAATGGATGTGGAACCAATCCTTATACGGAGAACCTTCCCTGTTTCGAAGCACATCCTGAAATGCCCAGAATCCTCTTCCCACATGATTAAACACACCGTCAAGGACGACTTTGATTCCTTCTTTATGAAGACTCTCACATACTCTTGCAAAATCTTCATTCGTTCCCAGACGCACATCAATCTTTCTGTAATCTCTCGTATTGTATCCGTGATTGTCCGATTCAAAAACCGGGGAAAAATAAACCGCGTTCGCGTTCAGCTCCCTGATATGCGGAATCCATTCCTCCACTTTCAATATACGGTGTTCCAAAACCCCGTCATTCTCAAAAGGCGCCCCACAAAAGCCCAACGGATAAATCTGATAAAATACACTTTCAAAAGCCCACATTTTTATGTCCTCCTACATACAATTTATTACAGTTCCATATATGGCAGATCATGAGACCCGTCATTCGCAATCCTCATTCACACTCATTGATTATGCAGCATCCCCTCTTTGCCATCATTCATTATACCATAATTCTTTCCGCTTACACACCCCAAAATTCCTGAACATGCAAAGCAGCGCTTTCCGCTGAAATATAACATATGTTATTCCACTCTCTTGGAAAGAGTCTTCGATAGCGGTTTTCCATGAAACGTTCATCCAGAAGGACAACAATCCCCCTGTCCTGCGCCGTGCGGATAACCCGTCCTGCCGACTGCAGAACTTTATTCATCCCGGGAAAGCAGTATGCATAATCAAATCCGTTTAATCCATGTGAGTCAAAATAATCCTTTAAAAGCTCCCGCTCATGACACACCTGCGGAAATCCTGTTCCCACAACAACCGCTCCGATCAGACTGTCATTCTTAAGGTCAATCCCTTCCGAGAAAATACCGCCCATCACGCAGAATCCCACAAGGCTTTTTTCCTCCTCGACTTCAATCTCCATATGAATCAATTCCCGAAGCGCATCCTCATCTATATGCTCTGAAAATGCGCTGCTCTGAAAATGCCCGAGGAACTCTTCCCTTGCCCTTTCACTCATGGACGTCTCCTGCATCAGAATGTCCACCTGCTTTTCCGAAAAATATTCACAGTATACCTCATACACCGCCCGCATAAAACCGTGGGATGGGAAAAAGACCATATAATTCCCGCGGCGCACACGCGTGATGCAATGGATATAAGACGCAATATTATAGTATTCCATCGGTCCACGGCGTGTATAACGGCTGCTGACATCCGTCCCGATAAAGACACCCCGGTTTCGCTCATCAAAAGAAGACTCCGCATAGACTGCATAATCGGTTTCCTCTCCGCTCAAAAGGTTCATATAATATCTGACCGGCAAAAGCGTCGCTGAAAAAAAAACCGTGCTCTTTCCCTTGTCCGTGCAGGCACGCAGATTTGCCGCCGGATGCACACAGAACAGCTTAAGTTTAAACGTCTTCTCCTCCGTCATTTCCCCATAAATCACATAATTTGAATCAAGGCATTCATAGATCGAAAGAAAATGACGTATCTCCATATAAAATTCAAATACCTCTCTGTGGACAGCGCTGTTTTCATCCTCCTCAAGCCATTTATCCATCTTCGCAGCCGCCCTTGCAAGCGCGGAAGCAAAGGATTCAATCGACTCAAACACGCAAAACTCCCCGCATTCCCTCTTAAGCTTCAGCATTTTCGAGTTACAGGCATCTATCGCTTTTTCGAGAATACTGCTTATGCCTTTTACCTTCCTTTTCATTTCAAGAAACTGTTCTTTGTACAAAACCGCACTGTACATTTCACGCCCACGCTCCACAAGGTTATGCGCTTCATCCACAAGAAAAAGATAATCTCCTCTGACGCCTTCGCTAAAAAACCTGCGAAGGTACACATTCGGGTCAAACACATAATTGTAGTCACAGATCACCGCATCGGCGAAAAGGGTCAGATCAAGGCACATTTCAAACGGGCATACTTTGTGTTTTTCAGCATATTTGCAGATCGTTTCTCTCGAATACTCATCCTCCGACGTCAACAGGTCAAAGATTGCATCGTTGATTCTGTCATAATGGCCGTCTGCATAAACGCATGCCAGCGGATTGCACTCCGTCTCTTCCATGAAACAGACTTTCTCTTTCGCAGTAATCGATACCGTCTTATAAGAAAGCCCGGCTTTTCGCAAAATGGAAAATGCCTCTGACGCAACCGTCCCGGTAATCGTTTTCGCCGTCAGATAAAACAGTTTATCCGCAAGGCCTTCTCCCACCGCTTTCACGGCAGGAAAAACTGTCGAAAGCGTCTTTCCCGCCCCCGTAGGCGCCTCAATAAACAAACGCTTCCCATGATAAATCGTGCGGTATACCTGCGAGGCAAGCTCCTTTTGTCCCTTTCGGTAAGGAAACGGAAACGCGAGGCGGCGGATAGACTCCCTTCGTGCATTCTTCCAGTCACGTTCAAATTCCGCCCACTTGCGGTATTCGTCCATAATCCTCTTAAACCAGTGCGAGAGCGCTTCGTAAGTATAACAGAAATGAAAATATTTTATTTCTTCCGTATCTATATTGCAATAGGTCATACGCACTCTGATCTCATTGCAGTTATGATCTTTCGCATAGATGTAAGCATAACATTTTGCCTGTGACAGATGCACTTCATATGGTTCCTTTAAATATGCAAGGTCCTTATAAATCCCCTTAATTTCATCAACCGTAACCTGTCCGTTTTGCTCCGAAATGATTCCATCCGCCCTGCCATCTATCAGAATGTCGAATTCATCATATGCAACAACCAGTTTCAGGGGGACTTCCGCCTGATATTCCGCTCCCATCTTCCTCTGAATCATGCGGTGTATGCGGCTTCCCTCCTGCATTGCATTCTCTGGAGAAACTTTTCTGCGGTTATCGATGCTGCCGCCGCGAAGAATAAACTCCACAAGCGTACGGACCGAAATATGTATCTGATCCCTGCTGTCCATTCAAACCTCCATAACACTGTTTTGACGCCTTTTTAAAATCGAAAAAGACTCCCTGTATATGATAGTACCCTATTCATATACAGAGAGTCAATTTGTGAGAGTATCCTTTTTTATTTCTTCAGGCTCAGTGAACTACTGCAAGTTTATCAATCATGCGCTCAAAATCATTGTTATATCCTGCATATTTAACAGTTAACTCCTGCCCAAAATCCAGTCCTAACACTCCCAAAATAGATTTTGCATCAATAATAACCCTGTTGTAAAAAATATCAATGTCAAAATCACATTTTGTACTCGTAGATACAAACTCTTTTGCCAACTCCGGGTTTAATCTTATTTTACGTTCACGCATCATAAACACCTCTTTCATTTTTAAACTACAGTGAACTGTTCCTAGTAGTATTTCCTACTTTTACATGCATTATACCCTATTCTTTTCCAATGTCAATCAAATTTCTTTTTATGTGTTTTTCTGAAAATACGGCTATTTCTTATGCTCTCTGCACAATTTTAAAAACGCGATTTATCCAAATTTTGTTCTTTCAGCCAATGAACCATTCCAGCATTTTTATGAAATTCCAGGATTTCATCAATAGGAGCCAAATTCAGTCATATATTTTTGGAATTTTAACGGAAGCATCTGCTTTTGCAGACGGATATTCTCCCTCTCCTTAATAGAAATAGTATGACAAAAATCCGTAAACAGTTCCTGATAAAAGCTTTCTGTCATACTGTACCGGCTCTTGAAATCCGAGTCAATCTCCTCCCCCGTAACGAGAACCCAGCTTTTCTGTTTCTCATGTACAACCGATTCCCTGCGCCGGCAGTCATGAATCACAAAATTCTCATTCACAAGGCGGTCGCAAAAGTGGGGCGCAAGCATGGAAACCACCCTGTTTTCCGGCGCTATCTCCGCATATAGCACACCGTTTTGGAGCTCTTTGAAGCGAAGAAATTCTATATAATGTCCCGTCTCATTCCCTACCTTACGGTCAAGCTCGAAAACCTTTGCCACATAAGGATTGCTCAGGTGACTCATGATGCCTTCCCCTGCTTTCGTCGAAAGGCCGGCCGCAATCGTATGATAAACGGCGTCAGCCTTTGCCGGATCATTTGAGCATATCGCCCGGAACAGACACTCATATGTCTGATGTCCCAGACGGCTATATATGGTGCGTATCACCTTCAATGCCTTCTCCCCGCTCGTCTCAACGGGTTTATAACTGCAAAAAAGTTCATAATTTTCAACAAAATTGACAAGGCGAATCCCCTCATGCCCTTTGTCCTTATATTCTTTCTGCTTCTGCGCATCTTCAGACGGGTATAAATCACTGCGATATTCTCTGCGCCGTGACACAAGCTCCGCCCATGCATCATAAACACCGGTAAAAATTCCCTCCGGCGAATCTTCACATATATAAACATTCATGGCCGTCATATCCCCCTGGCCTCAGACAGTGTATCAAATAGACTTAATTGCCTGTAACTGATTTCTCCTGTCTGCGGCGGACGTTGATTCTCAAGATAGAGCAGATTCCTTGTAATATAGTCCTCTTCTATCTTTGTCTTATACATCATTTTCCCATTACAACAGATAAAATAAAGAGCCCGCTTCAATACAACGCCGATCTTCTTCAAATCCTGAAACGACAGATTTGAAAACTTTCGCGCCTTCACAATGCGCTGCGCGGACTTCACTCCGATTCCGGGCACGCGCAGTAAAAGACGATAATCCGCGCGATTGATTTCCACCGGGAATAATTCCAGATTCCGAAGCGCCCAGTCACACTTTGGGTCAAGGAATCGATTAAAATTCGGCTTCTCTTCCGACAGAAGCTCTCCTGCCCTGAACCCGTAAAAACGCATCAGCCAGTCCGCCTGATAAAGCCTGTGCTCACGCAATAAGGGCGGGCCGCCGGGCAGCGCCGGGAGGTCTTTATCCTGATTCAGCTGAACGTACGCGGAATAAAATACTCTTTTCATCTGAAACTTGTCATACAAAGATTCTGCAACCGTAACAAGCTGAAAATCATTTTCCGGAGTGGCCCCGATAATCATCTGCGTAGACTGTCCGGCAGGAACAAAGCGCGGCGCGTGGCGATAAAGCGCAATCTCATTTTTGTTTTGTGTAATTCCATTCTGAATCAGACGCATTGGTCGAAGAATCGTCGTGCGGGATTTATTCGGTGCAAGTTTTCTAAGGCTCTCCGCCGTAGGCAGCTCCAGATTCACAGACATTCGATCAACCAAAAGTCCAAGATTCCTTACGAGCTGTTCATCGGCGCCCGGTATTGCTTTCACATGAATATATCCTTCAAACTTATATTCATTTCTGAGTTTCCACACAGCGCTGTAAATCAGCTCCATTGTATACGTAGGGTTTTTGTAAATGCCGGAGCTTAAAAACAACCCTTCAATATAATTCCGACGGTAAAATTCGATCGTCAGTTTGCAGATTTCATCCGGCGTGAACGTGGCGCGCTTCACATCATTCGACCGACGGTTTAAACAGTATTTACAGTCAAAAATGCATTCATTCGTAAACAGTATCTTAAGCAGCGAAATGCATCTTCCATCCGCTGCAAAGCTGTGGCAGAGTCCGGCTTTTACCGTATTTCCTATGCCATTTCCACTGCCGTTCCTTTCCACGCCGCTGCTTGTACACGACACATCATATTTTGCCGCATCGGACAATATTTCTAGCTTTTTCTGCAAATCCATACTTTTGTCCTGCAAATATTCCATAAAAAAGCGCCTCCGAACATTTGTTTGTTTTATTGTAGCACAAACGTTCGCAGGACGCAATAGTTTTCGAACATATTTTCTTTTTATAAAAATTCAATTCCGGCAGCAGCGGCAGCCTGTTCATCTTCTGTTTTCCAGATTGAGGACTGCACTTCTCCGATATGCGCTTTTCTGAGGAAATACATGCAGATACGCGACTGGCCGATTCCGCCTCCAACCGTGTAAGGAAGCCCGCCCGCAAGCAGCGCTTTCTGGAAATCAAGTTCCGCTCTCTCCTCACATCCGGCCTCTTTTAACTGCAATTTCAGCGCATCCTCATCTACACGGATACCCATTGAGGATACCTCAAATGCACAGTCAATTACAGGATCATATATAATAATATCGCCGTTTAATGTCCAGTCATCATAATCGGGTGCACGGCCGTCATGTTTCTCACCTGACTTAAGACGCCCGCCAATCTGCTCTACAAAAACAGCTCCTTTTAACTTAACAATTTCATATTCACGCTCTTTCGGCGTCTTGTCGGGATACATATCCGCAAGTTCCTGTGAGGTGACAAAGGAAATTTTATGCGGAAGTTCCCTCTTGAGGAATGAATATTTATTCGAGAGGTAATCCTCTGTCAATTTCAGCGATTCATAGACCGCCTTGACCATAGAGTGAAGTGTATTCTGATTGCGTTCTTCCTTATCGATAATGCGCTCCCAATCCCACTGGTCTACATAAATGGAATGAAGATTGTCTGTCTCTTCGTCCCTGCGGATTGCCGTCATATCAGTATACAGCCCTTCTCCCCTTTTAAATCCGTAACGCTTCAGCGCCATTCTTTTCCATTTTGCAAGCGAATGTACAATTTCAACTTTCTGCTCCTTAAGATCTTTCACCTCAAAATCAACCGGGCGCTCCACGCCGTTTAAGTTATCGTTCAACCCTGATTCCGGCTTTACAAACAGCGGTGCCGACACGCGTGTCAGATTCAATTCGTTTGCAAGCGCTCTTTCAAAAAAATCTTTGACTTCCTTAATTGCGATTTCTGTTTCTTTGATGCTCATAGGGCTTTTATACCCATGAGGAATCATAATACTCATCTCACTGTTTCTCCTTCCCGTTCTTAATTATTTATATGCATTTGCCAGATTTCATTATATTCCTCCTTTCGAGGAAACGCAATGGTTATCTGCAAATGCATATGTAGCAAAACTCGTTATAGAAAAAGGCCGTATATTCACTGAAAACAGTAATCGTCCACACGGTTTTGGCTGCTTAAATCTCGCTACCTTTGAATCATTCCGGATAAACCAAACAGCCGGAATCAAAAATATATCAGGTCTGATTGCTGACGGATAAATGAATAGACATACCGTTTTACAGCCACTGAACCGGAATGGTAAATTCCCTGTACTTCAAATCCGCCTCAGCGCGTCACGTTATTCAGCCACTTCTTTTTCCGATACCTCCAGTATGATAATGGTACCTTGATAAACTCATCGCTCATAATTAACAAATACACGACATGAATCGGCGCGTGAAAGACGAAAGCTGCCAGTGCACCGAGCAGAATTGAACCGCCCCAGAGACACCCGATATCTACATAAAGACCAAACTTCGTATCTCCACCGGACCGGAAGACGCCAACAATACATGTACTGTTGTACGACTGTCCAATCACATAGAATGCCATCACCAGAAGGAAAAAGTAAATCAAACCTGATGTTTCTGCCTCAAATCCCATAAAGTGCACCACAAACGGCCGTATCACCAGAATCAACACAGTTCCTGCTATCCCGGTCATAAGGCTTAGATTCACAAAACGCCTTCCATAATCCTTTGCAATATCTTCTCTGCCTTCGCCGATCGCCTTTCCCATCATAATCGCAGTCGCGTTTCCCACCCCGAATGATACGACCATCGACAGCTGGCGTATCGTATGCGCAACGGAATTTGCTGCCACGGCGCTGCTTCCCATATGTCCCATAATTGCAGTATTTGCGGAATACCCCGCGCCCCATAAAAGCTCATTCAGAATTACAGGCGTCGCATACTTTACAAAATCATTCCACAAAAGCCTGTCCTTTACAAATAAATGTTTTATACGAAACTTCACCGCCGTATTCATCTTCCAGGCATAAACCACAGTGATTCCTAATTCCAGAATTCTTGCCAGCAGCGTGGCAATTGCCGCACCCTCAATTCCCATTGCCGGCATCCCGAATTTTCCAAAAATCAATGTGTAATTCAGTATAATGTTAAAAACGAGTGATATACTGTACACAACCGTAGACACCACCACTTTTTCCACACTCTTTATCACATTCAGATACATCATTGTAAATGAAATAATTATATAGGAGCAGGATACAATTCTTAAATACTTCACGGCTTCCGATATCACAGCCGGCTCATTCGTAAACAGCCGGATAATCTGCACAGGGAACACCCATGATGCAGTCGTAAAGATAACACCCGTAATCAAAGAACATCGAAGTGTGATCCCGATAATTTTCTCAATTGTTTCAATATCCTTCTTCCCCCAATACTGTGCAATCAGTACGGAAGCCCCTGATGCCAGTCCGAAGAAAACGAGGCTCATCACCCACTGAACCTGCCCCGCAAGCGAAGAACCGGAAAGCACATCCTCCCCTACCTTTCCAAGCATCACTACATCGGCAGCAGTTACACCCACATTGATAAGATTCTGAAGCGCCATTGGCAGCACAAGCACAAGTACCTTTTTATAAAATTCCCGATCTGCGGACTTCATAATTTCTTTTCCTTTCCTACACATTCAAAATCTGATAAAATAAAAAGCAATAACCTACACTATAGCACTTTAAAATAACCACGGCAAGGAGTATGGATAAAAAATGAAAGAAACTTTATACACCATTCCTTTAAATGATGCTTTTCATGCAGACGACGAGTGTCCTTTCTGCTTCATTGAACGAAATCTTGAACAGAATTCCCTTGATTTTATTCTCGGAACCGCTTATATGGAAAGCGATATCCGGGAAGCAACCGACAAGAAGGGATTCTGCCGCGCCCATTTAAAACAGATGTATGATTACGGAAACGCTCTTGGCAATGCACTCATGCTTAAAACACACTATATGCGCCTAAATCAGGAGATGAAGGAACAGATGGAACGTTATTCCCCCCAGAAAGGCGCGTTTAAAAATCCTTTTAAAAAAACTGCCCTGACCGGCACCCAGCGTGAAAATGCAATGGCTGCATGGATTCAGGCAAAAGAAAACAGTTGTTATGTATGTGAGTATAACAGAAATACATATGACAGGTATCTTGATACATTTTTTTATATGTATAAAAAAGACCCTGCCTTTAAAGACATGGTAAAAGAAAGCAAAGGCTTCTGTCTTCATCATTTTGGAGAGCTGATGGAAGCAAGCGAAAGCAAACTCTCCGACAAAGAGAAAAAAGAGTTTTGCGAGATCCTTTTTCCCCTGATGGAACAGAATATGAAACGTGTGGAAGAGGACTTATCCTGGTTTGTCAATAAATTTGATTACCGTTATAAAGATCAGGACTGGAAAAACTCACGTGATGCCGTTCCCCGCGGAATGCAAAAGCTCCACGGAGGCTATCCGGCCGATCTTCCTTACAAGGAAAATAAATAAGCGGGAGCGCCAATGGCGCTCCCCTCTCTCTATTATACAAGCCTTTGAAATTCAGACGGCATTACCGAATAAAATTTCTTTTCAGAATTTCAAGATATGGAAGAAACCCACCTAAAACTTCTTCCGGATCGCCGCACAGGTTATACATCCTGTTCTTGTACCCCTCCATGCAAAGCATTGTGATATCGATCGCCTCATCTATGGTCAGATTCCCTCGAAGCAGTGCAGCATCCGCCATCTTCCACAGTTCAATACAGACATCGTTCGCCGCCTGCGACCATTTTCTGGCCTCCTCCTCCACTTCACTGTCTACCTCTTTTGACGCGCTGATCAGAAAAAGGTCAAGATAGGGATAGCGCTTGAGCATTCTCATCTTGTTCCCTTCCGTAAGCCGGACCCTGTTAAATAAATTCTTTTCTCTCTCCTTTATATCCCTCCCAATTTCCATCATCTGATACCGGGCGCTGTACTCAAGTACAAAACAATAAAGTGTTTTCTTATTTCCAAAGTAGTGAAATAACAGCCCTTTTGAAATTCCCGCCTCTTTTACAATGACATCCGTACTGGCACGCTGATACCCCTCTCTGGCAAAAATCTTGAGAGCTCCGTTGATCATGGTATCCTGTTTATCTTTACTAAGTTCATAAAATTTTTCATTCATCCTGTGGTTCCCTTAAAAATTAAATGATGTATTATCAGTTTTTTCCTCTTAAAACCATTCTTGACTACTCGAGTCAAAATCTATCTTAACACTACTTATCCACAGATTCAACTGTCATTTTCTATTTCATGCCGTATTTTCTTGCATTTCCAGTTTTCACCTAAATGTGGATAACATACCACTAATACACATACTTATCCACAGTTTATCCATACTTTGCAAATTATCAAATCCAAATTATATTAATGCGATTTTTTAGCAAAGAAAAACAGCCGCTATTGACCTGTACGGTTTATAACGGCTGTTTTTCCCGTATTTTCGGCATTTCCTGCCTTTTTGACTGTCATAGTCCGTCGAAAAAACACACTTTTTTATGCCTTCTCACTGATGCTGTTACTTAACAAACTTTCTTTGGACATCTGCTTATAGGCGCCATCCTTTCCATAAGAATCCAGGAGATACTCCTGGTGCTGCTTAAGCTTTTCCCGACTGATCGGTTTGTTGTCCTTTTCCTGCACATCTCTGTTAAAAATCGCCCGAATCTTCCGAATCAGTTTCTGACCATTCCCCTTTATCCGAGCCTTAATCTCTTCCTTCTTTCGATGCAGAAAGGAACTGCCAAATTGCAGACTTCTGCTGCCGGACACGCGGATATGGTCCTGCCGCGGCATTTCTTTTGGAATTTCAGGTGAATCCTCTAATCCAAAGCAGGCAATGGACGCCGCATTTTCCGCTCTGGTCTGCTCCGACATCGGTATGATTTCATGCATGACCGTATCCTTCTGTGCCAGAACAGACGATTGTGAACTCTTTTGTTCCCCGGAAATCCCATTCTCTCCAATTAAAAATCCGCTCCGCATCTGAGTGGAAACACCGTGAAGACCGGGAAAGAGTCCGTCCGGTGTCTGGCCGGCTTCCTGATTCCCTGTCCTGTCCGCCGTCATCACCTGTGAAAATTTCGCCGCTGCCGCAATATTTTTGGACATTTCTTCCGTATGAAGACATCTTGTGACACGATGGCTGCGATCATGTCCCCTCTCCAGATTCACATTTTCATAATTCATACGCATTCCCCACGCTTCACACTAATAAGCCATAATTTCATACCCTTGTTCCGTTACAACAACCTGTACTTCCCATTGCGCCGACAGGCTTCCATCCTCCGTGTATACGGTCCAGCCATTGGAATCATCAATAAAAATATCGGCTTTTCCCGCATTCACCATCGGCTCAATCGTAAAACACATTCCCGGTACCATAATCATTTCCTGCCCCGGTTTTGCCACATAGCTCACAAATGGCTCCTCATGAAACGCGAGCCCGATTCCATGTCCGCCAATCTCTCTTACTATCGTATATCCTCTGCCTTTTGCGTACTCATTCACAGCATTCCCCATGTCGCCAAGACACGTCCAGGGTTTTACATTCTTAAGACCGGTTTCCACACACTTCCTCACATCCTCGACGAGTGTCCGCGCTTCCTGTGACACTTCCCCGATGCAGAACATTCGGGAAGAATCCGAATAATATCCTTTATACAGAGTGGATACATCCACATTTACAATATCGCCCTCTTTTAAAATATCCTCTTCTGACGGAATGCCGTGGCAGACCTGGCTGTTAATTGATGTACACACACTTTTCGGATATCCTTCAAAGCCCAGAGGCGCCGCAATCCCGCCTAACTCTTTCGTCTTTTCAGATACCCACCTGTCAATCTGCTCCGTAGATATGCCAGGACCAATCCTTTGCGCCACATAATCAAGAATCGCAATGTTCACCTTTCCACTCCGGCGGATTCCCTCAATCTGCTCCGGCGTCTTTATGATCTCATGGGAAGGCACCATGTACCCCCTGTCGGCAAATCCCTGAATTTTTTCATCAAATGATGCATGACAGACTTTATATTTCCTGCCGCTGCCACACCAGCAAGGCTCATTACGCCCTATTTTTTTCACCTGAAACGCTTCCTCTCCATTTTCATTCTTATTTTCATTGTATATGAAGGGAAAAGGTTTTTCAACAAAATCACTTAAATTTGTACCCGTATCCCCGCACAGTCAGAATATAGTCCGGGTGCTCACTGTCTCTCTCAATTTTCTTTCGAAGATTGCGGATATGTACATCCACAGTACGTGTTTCCCCATAATAATCATATCCCCATATCTTTTCCAGAAGCACTTCCCTCGAAAATACCCGGCCACGATTTGACGCCATCAGGCTAAGAAGCTCAAATTCCTTCTTGGACAGTCTTACAGGCCTGTCACTGACTGTCACTGTGCATGTCGTTTTGTTTATGACAATACTGTCAATTCTCTCTATGTCCTCCATTCCCTGTTTAAAATTCCTGTCCTTAACAGGAAAGAGAGCTGCCTCGTCTTTCTCCTGAGACGTTTCCGGACGCTCCCGTCCTTCTCGTCCGGACAAAACTGCCGAAAAGCCGACTACAAGCACAAAGCAGATTAAGAGTGAAAGAATGACCTGTCTTGCAAGCTCTGCATTTAAATCAGCCAGCTCGTTGAGCGGCAGCGATACTCGAAGCACGCCGTCGAACCAGGCCGTCCGCACCGGAACCGCCGTATAAGAATAATTCAACCCCAGTGTATAGGAAGATCTCCTGGTCGTATGCGCATCTCCTCTTAGAGCTTCCCGCACTTCTTCACGGTCCTTATGATTTTCCATAGCAGCAGGGTCCGACTCAGAGTCCGCCGTCACATTGCCGTCTCTGTCAATCAAAGTAATGCGAATGCCGTACTTTTCTGCATATTCTGCTGCAAATTCCTGATCTTCTTCGGAATTTCTATGCTCACCCGTCCTATAGAGATCGCTTAACAGTTCCGCCTGCTGCATACTGTGTCTTTGACTCTGTTGGTCAATAAAGCCATATCCCTTCGTCCAGAATACAATTTCCGCCGAAACAATCGTTACTATGGCAATCAATACATAGGTTCCAAATAATTTCAGTTCTTTTTTCATGAACACCTACCCCATTTCGTTTTCGATATATTCGGCAAGATTCACCGCATGGTCCGCAATGCGCTCCATATTGGATAAAATATCAAGATAGATAATGCCGCTCTGTGCGTTGCACTGGTTCTTGGAAAGCCTTTTAATATGCCCCTCACGAAGCTCCTGTTCCAGCTCGTCCACTTTTTCCTCATCTGAAAATGTCTGTTTCACTGCATTCATATCTCTGTACTCCCGTGCCACATTCGCCTGAATCACCGCATCAATTGTCTTCGTATATATACGGTTCAGCCCTTTCATTGCCTTATCCGAAAACTGAAGTTTCTGCTCCTGCATACGAAGTGCCATTCCTGCTATATTATCGCAGTGGTCGCCAATTCTCTCAAGATCATTCACCGCGTAAAAAAGATTGCTCACTTCCTCATTCTGACGGTCTGTCAGGGAAAGCTTCTCAAGGTTTACAAGATATTCGGATATAATTCCGGCAGTCTGGTCCATCACTTCCTCTGTCTCAATCACCTTCCGGATTTTTTTCATATTTCCTGCCAGAACGCCATCCATACATCTGCGCAGCTGCTCCACTGCCATATTTCCCATACGCAGCACCTCCCTCTCCGCCTGCTCGACTGCCAGAGATGGATTCTCGAGCATACGAATGTCAAGATGCGGCAGAAGTTCATTGCTTTCATCCTCATTCTCGTCCTCACGCACAATGATCTCGGAAAGCCGGACAAGCCAGCCGGCAAACGGAAACAGGACAATCGTATTTACGATATTAAATACCGTATGGAACACTGAAATGTCCACGCTTCCTGCATGCAAAAGCCCCCAATCCTTCTTAATCTGAAACAGGACAAACATAAACATGCCGACAAGAACCGCCCCGATTACATTGAACATCAGATGAATCACCGCCGCACGTTTCGCATTTTTCTTCGCTCCCGTGCTTGATAAAAGCGCTGTGACACAGGTCCCAATATTCTGGCCCAAAGTGATATAGACTACGGATTTCCATGTTACAACGCCATTCATGGCGAGCGTCTGCAAAATGCCGACCGATGCCGAAGAACTCTGAATAATCGCTGTAACCGCCGCACCCGCAAGAATTCCGAGCACGGGATGAGCGCCCAAAGTTTCGAAAACAGCGGCAAAGACAGGTGCGTCTCTGAAGGGCTTGATGGCTCCCGACATATAAGACAGTCCGACAAACAAAAGACCAAATCCGATTAACAGCTCACCGATCGTCCTCCGTCTGTCGTTTTTCGCAAAAAGAACAATAAAAGCGGCAATACCGACAAGAAGCGGTGCAAAAAATTCCGGTTTCAAGAGATTCCCGAGTTCACTCATAGATACAATCCATGCCGTAACCGTTGTACCGATATTCGCACCCATAATGACTCCGACCGCCTGTGTCAGACTCATAATACCCGCGTTTACAAATCCCACAACCATAACCGTAGTCGCGGAACTACTTTGCATAACGCTTGTTATTACTGCTCCTGCCAATATTGCCAGCAATTTGTTATTCGTAAGATATCCTAATAACTTCTTCATCTTATCGCCGGCAGTCTTCTGAAGTCCTTCTCCCATAATGTGAAGTCCATACAAAAACATTCCCACGCCGCCGGCAAACTTAAAAAGTAATTCTACCTGTTCCATAAATACAAACCTCCCTGTTCTTCCCATTTATTACATCCAAAATATAATGAAAGAATGTAAAGAACATTGGAAAACTGTGTTAATTTTGTGTAAAATCCTTTTTTCTGCGGAATATCTTTAGTATGATTACATATGTTATTATACCAACGCAATCAATCAGAACATCTTTAAAAGTGCCACTCCTTCCTCTCACAAATGTCTGATGAAATTCATCCGTTGACGCATAAAGCGCCGGTATCAGAAATGTCAGGAAAAGAAGTATCCTTCCTCGTGCCCCGTAAGTTATAAGCGGTATTGAAACAAGAAATGCCAGGAATGCATACTCTGCCATATGTGCGGACTTTCTCACAATACCATCAATTGCTGCCGCATGCTGCACAATCTCCTCCTCCGTATACTCCCGCTCAAGGAATCGGACTGACGCTTTTATAATCGCTCTTCCTACGGCTGAGCTTGTCTTTGCTGACAATTCTGCTTCCTGTGCGGAGAAGCGAAAAATAATACACATCATTATAAGCATTGGCAGAAAAGACAACAATTTTAAACTATGATTCAAAAAATTCCTCCCCTTCTTCTCTCCGGAAATCTGACTAATCTCAGGAATAGGAATAAAAACTGCCGGAGAAACGTTTTCTGTTTCGCCGACAGCTTCTCTTTAAAACTCTTTTTTCCGATAGCCGGTAATTCCGATTGCGCAGGCTGCAACCGTGTATATGGTGCCAAGCAGGAGGATCTTTTTGTAGTTCATTGTAAAGAAAAACTGCAATGCATTAAATTCCGGCGTAATCAATATATTTGTAATCCATGTAAAAGGCGGGAGTTTAAATGGCTCCGCTGCAAAAAACATGATTAAGCGGGGAATCGCCAAAACAACAATGAAAAAAGCAATAAACGCTTTCCTCTTTCTTCTGTAAAGAAATAAAAACATGTTTCCCATCGCAACTCCGGCCACCCATAACGGAATTGCCACCACAACTTTTTCTATGAAATCCAAAATTGTCAAAGCGTCTATCGTTCCATCATTCAGCTGGAACAATACGGTAATCCCGATAAAACCCACTACCGCAATCACAAGCAGCAAACCCGATAAAATCAAAGCCGCCGCAAACTTTCCAAGATATAACTTTGTTCTGCTGAGCCCAATCGTCGCCTTATCCCGGATACGCGGGTCGGGATAATCCTTCCCAAACACGATATCCGCTATAAAAATACTGCTATAATAAGGAATGGCAAATACACCCTCCGCAAATATAATAAGATTATACCCAAAAGCCCCGTCGTTCATTCCATAAATTGTTCGAAAACAGATCATGGACAGATTTGCCAGTACACAAAGGATAATCATACCTGCCACATAGCACAGGACATATCTTCTGCGCAAGGCATTTTTCAATTCGCTGCCTATATAATAACACATGAAATTCTCCTAAAACTTTTGATTAATTATCATCCACGCTATAATTCGGCGCTTCCTTCGTAATATGGATATCATGAGGATGGCTTTCCTTCAGAGATGCAGCGGAAATCTTTATAAACCGTCCCTTCTCTTTTAAATCCTCAATGCTCGGGGTTCCGCAATATCCCATTCCTGAACGCAAACCGCCCATCAACTGGAATATTGTGTCCTCTACGGTGCCTTTATATGCGACACGGCCTTCCACACCTTCCGGAACGAGCTTTTTCGCATCCGTCTGGAAATATCTGTCCTTGCTTCCGTTCTCCATCGCAGCAATCGAACCCATTCCGCGGTAAACCTTGTACTTTCTTCCCTGGAATAATTCAAATGTTCCCGGACTCTCATCGCATCCTGCAAAGATGCTTCCCATCATACACACACTGCCGCCCGCTGCAATTGCTTTTGTCATATCACCCGAATATTTGATGCCGCCGTCAGCTATAATCGGAATGCCATATTCTTTCGCCACCGCATAACTATCCATAATCGCAGTAATCTGCGGTACACCGATTCCGGCCACCACTCTCGTTGTACAGATTGAACCGGGACCAATGCCGACCTTCACCGCATCCACACCTGCCTCAATCAGCGCTCTCGTTCCTTCTCCCGTCGCCACATTGCCGGCGATAATCTGAATCTCGGGATACGCCTCTTTTATCAGCTTAACCGTACTTAAAATATTTTTTGAATGTCCGTGCGCAGAATCAATGACAATCACATCCACCTTCGCATGCATAAGCGCCTCCACTCTGTCCAGCACATTTGCAGTAATGCCAACCGCCGCGCCACAGAGAAGACGTCCCTTATCATCTTTTGCAGACATCGGATATTTTATTTGTTTTTCAATATCTTTTATTGTAATAAGTCCCTTCAAATTGAAGTTTGCATCCACAATCGGCAACTTTTCCTTTCTTGCTTTTGCAAGAATGTTCTTTGCTTCCTCAAGCGTAATGCCTTCCGGAGCCGTAATAAGCCCCTCTGAGGTCATGGATTCTTTTATTTTCTTTGTGAAATCAGTTTCGAATTTTAGATCACGGTTCGTGATGATGCCTACCAGTTTTCTGCCTTCCGTAATGGGAACACCCGAAATTCTGTATTTTCCCATCAGGTCCTCGGCATCGGCAAGCGTATTTTCCGGAGATAAAGAAAATGGATCTGTGATAACGCCGTTCTCAGAGCGTTTTACTTTGTCAACTTCGTCCGCCTGAGCCTCAATACTCATATTTTTGTGGATAATTCCGATTCCGCCCTGTCTCGCCATTGCAATTGCCATTCTGTGCTCCGTAACAGTGTCCATTCCAGCACTCATCATCGGAATATTTAATTGAATCTTCTTTGTAAGCCACGTAGATAAATCGATCATATTCGGAGTCACTTCCGAATAACCAGGTACTAACAGCACATCATCAAATGTAATTCCTTCACCAATTATCTGACCCATTCCACATTCTCCTTTTCTTTGTTTTTCTCATGAGTGTAACAAATTACACGCTTCCTGTCAAGAATCATTGAATCCTGTCGTCTAGCTGAAAACCTTTCTCGGAAACTGATTTCTGATTGCCGTAATGATCGCATCATTTGGCTCAAGATAAACACGTGCGCTTTCCTTTCCGTCATTGATAATCATCACGTACCGAACGGCATCCTTATCGCCGGATGTAAAATCTTTTGTCGTCATCTGTCTGTTCTTAAATTCATCAAGCTGATACACACCTTCTTTGGCGAATATCTCCATTTTGTCAAGCGTATAATTTGCAACCGTCTTTCTCTTTGTCTTTGACATAATCTTATCTACCTGAAGTTCCTTGCTCACATAGAGATACTCATACTCAATGCTCAGATTCGGCAGAAAAAAATAACACAAAACCGCCGCAACAATCGCTACCACGAATAAAGGAAAAATCACAAGCCCCAATAAAAATAAAACCGCCGTCAAACCAATCGCCACGCCTTTAATCAGAATATCCGTCGGCTTTGTTTTCCTTGCTATCATCCATTCCACATATGAATCGTTCATTTTCTACCTCCGCCTTTGCCACTGTATTTGAATTTCTTTACAGTATATCAAATATTCGTGTAAGAGACAACAGGACATGCACGTAAAAAGAGATAGAAAATGTAAAAAAAGAATAACCTGTATAATTTTTTTATGAATATTCTACTCTTTATTTTCGGTTTGTGGTACGATAAAAAAGCAGCGAAATTCGGCTGCCTTGCCGCAGGCATGTTTTTCGCTCGCTCATCTGCCGGCCAAAGACAGCAGGCAGTGTTATAGCCGGGAAAAACTATGAGAAGGAGACTTTATATGGCAATCAGTGACGAGATACGCGAACAGCGGAAAAAACTCAGCGGGATGACATCGAAACAGAAAATTTCCTACATTATATATTATTATAAATTTCATTTTCTCGGGGCGCTTTTTGTGCTGACAATCCTGATTTCCCTGATTCACAGCATAGTAACAAAGAAGGAAATTTCTTTATACTGCGCCATGATCAACTCCCTCCCCTATGATTCCGAGCTCACTGCATTGCGGGAGGATTTCAGTGAATACGCCGGCATTGATCTCAATGAAAATGACGTTGTCATTGATTGCACCATGAATATCAATTACGAATCGCAGGACCAGATGACATATGGATATGTGCAGAAGCTGATGGCGCTGCTCAACACAGGAGACATCGATGTGTTTGTCGCAGACAAGCCTGTTGTTGATAATTACGGACAGATAGCCGCGTTTAAAAATCTGGAAGAATTTCTGCCCGATGACTTAAAGCAGGAACTGGAAGGACAATTTGATATTTATGAGTATACATTCACCGACGAAGATACCGGAGAAACAGCCACACTCCCGATCGGGCTCTATATTTACAACTCAAAAATTCTTCGGGAATGTTATGAGTCAAACGGCATGCAGGGAATGTATACCGAAGAGATGAATCCGATTTTCTGTATCACAGCAAATGGAAAGAATCCGGAAAATGCAATAAAATTTCTCCGTTACCTGATTTCTGAAAATGAAACATAACGGCAGGAAGATGTCTTCACATCCCCTGCCGTTTAAAAGCCTATTTTCCGACAGCAACCTCAACATTTCCGTATACGGCCACCTTCCGGACACCGCCGTCGTCCGAGAGCGGGTCCGGCACTTCCCGGATATCCGCACTTCCGTTTTCCAGATCTTTCAGGCATCGTATCAGATCGGGCAGTACATTTTCTCCCAGGGGCGACGCAAATCCCCGGTAATCATGATGCGCATTATACACCATGTCAAAAGAAGTTCCCTTCATCGCATAAATACGCTCCAGACCCTTTCTGGCAGTCCCTGCCGCCTCTTCCACTGACGATGTCTTCAAAGCAGGCAGAAAATTACGGTTGCAGGCGTCGCCGCAAAAGAGAATCCTGCTTTTATCATCAATAGCCACACATTCCCCCGCCGTATGTCCCGGACAATGGTAGACCGTAACCTTCCTTCCGCCCAGATCAAATACCTGGCCGTCTTTCATGACCTTTTTCACCGGCTCTTTCGGCCACTCCGTAATATCCGTCTCCGGACTGTAAATATAGCTCTTGTCTTCCCTTCCCGCAATCAGATTCGCATACCACCTGCGCTCTTCCACTGTGACAGGCAGCTCCAGTTCGCTCCAGTCATAATCCGCTTCATGAATAAAGACCTCATCGAAGAAGCCGGCGCCACCGATATGATCTACATGATTATGCGTCAGTATCACATCATATGGTTTATCTGTAATTCGGTTTTCAATGACCCATCGAAGATCACCGATTCCGGTGCCCGTATCAAGCACAAGCGCTCTCTTTTCTCCCACAATCACAAATACGGACACGCAGTCAAACTCATCAATTTCATAAATTCCTTCGCTGAATTCATAATACGGCAAAGCTCTTGTCAACATTCTTTCCTCCGTTTCCGCACAGCATTCCGCATGCGCCGGGTCCATGATGCTGTGCAGCCACAGACCCGCCGGCCGAAATCGTCAACTTTTCTTCGTCTTCACCTGATAACAGTCAATTGCAACGGCTGCAAGCAGAATCAGTCCCTTTACCACACTCTGGAAATTAGAATTTACCCCCATCAGTACGAGGCCATTGTCCAGAATACCCAGAATAATGACGCCTACTACCACTCCGCTTATCTTTCCCTCACCGCCTGAAATACTGATACCGCCGAGACATGCTGCGGTCATACAGTCAAACGGATAGCTGCTTCCGGCGCCTGGCTGGGATGCATTCGTTCTTCCGACCATAATAATCGCTGCGATGCTGGCTGCGAATCCTGTAAATGCATAGATGAAAACCGTAAGCCTGTCAACATTGATGCCGGCCAGTCTCGCCGCTTCCTTATTTCCGCCAAGTGCATAAATATGACGTCCCAAATACGTCTTGTTCATAACAATCCATCCAAAAATAATAAAGATAACAAAGATAATTACAGGAACCGGAATTACGCCTATGTACCCCTGCCCGATCATGGTAAATGCTTCAGGCATTCCTGTGATCGGATATCCGCCTGTGATCAGATAGGCCACGCCCTGCAGCACAAGCATCATGGACAGTGTCACAATAATCGGAGCCACATGCAGCTTTACGGCCACCAGACCATTTAAAGAACCGAAAAGACAGCCGATGAAAATGCCAATGACAATTGCCGGCACAATTCCCATATTCATATTTACCATAAAATATCCCAGAATCATTCCTACCACAGCCATCTGACCGCCTACGGACAAATCCATTCCCCCGCCGATCATAACTGCGGATACCCCGGTTACTACAATACCAAACATGGATACCTGCCGGAGAATATTGATAATATTCTTATAGGACAGAAAGTTAGGGGCTGCCGCCGCAAAGAAAATAAAGACTGCCGCAAGAAAAATATAAATACCAAATTTTTTATAATAATCAATCCATGTTTTTTTCGTCTGTTCCATTTTCATTCCCTCCAGATGCCAAATCCAGAATATAATTCTGGTTAAATTCTTCTTTGGCCACTTCTCCTGTTTTCACACCTTCATAAATAACGACAATACGGTCGGACATTCCCATCAGCTCCGGCATATCCGACGACACCATGATAATGGACTTGCCGCCTTCCACCAGTTCATTCATGAGCTTATAAATTTCCTGCTTCGCTCCTACGTCAATTCCTCTCGTAGGTTCATCAAATATAATAATTTCACTGTTCGCCGCAAGCGTCTTGGCAATTACTACCTTCTGCTGGTTTCCTCCGCTCAGATTCCTGACTCTCTGATCAAGGCTTGGCGTCTTAATGCCGAATTTCTTCTGATAATCGGCAGCCGTCTCATTCTCTTTTTTCTCATCTACAAAGATACCGTTGGAAAAAGCTTTCAAATTATTGATAATCGTATTCCATTTAATTGACATGGGAAGAAAGACTCCCTGCGCCTTACGGTCCTCAGGGATATACCCAATGCCGCTGGCAATCGCATCGTTACAGGAATGGATCTGTACTTCCTGACCATGCAGAAAAATTTTGCCGGATTCCATAGGGTCCGCACCGTAGATCACACGCATCAGCTCTGTACGGCCTGCACCCACAAGACCCGCGAATCCGAGAATCTCTCCTTTATGCAGGGTAAATGAAATGTCTTTATCACCGTTGCCATACAGATGCTCCACTCGAAGCACTTCTTCTCCCAAATCGGTATTCCGGGACGGAAACGTCTCTTTCAGCTCCCTTCCTGCCATCATCGCAATCAGTTTCTGCCGGTCAATATCCTGTATTTTCTCTGTCCCGACATAAGCGCCGTCGCGCATAACCGTCACACGGTCCGCAAGTTCAAACAATTCCTCCAGGCGGTGTGAAATATAAATAATCGTAACGCCCCTCTTTTTCAGATTCCTTACAATCTGAAACAATGTTTCCACCTCACTGACTGTCAGAGGCGCCGTAGGCTCATCCATAATCAGGATTTTCACATCCTTGCTCACTGCCTTTGCAATCTCCACAATCTGCTGGCATGCCGGGGACAAATCTCTCACCGGCTTCGATACGTCAATTTCCACATGCATCTGGTCAAACAGCTCTTTCGCCCGTCGTTCCCTGTCCTTTATATCCACAAAAATGCCGGCTGATGTCTTCTCTCCCAGGAAAACATTCTCTGCGGCGCTGATTCCCGGCACAAGCGTAAATTCCTGATAAATGACTCCGATTCCCTGCTCTTTGGCAAGTATCGGGTCCATTTTGGAAAATTCCCTGCCATTCACGATAATCGTGCCGGAGGTTGGCGTAATCGCACCGGACAATGTTTTGATCAAGGTGGATTTTCCGGCCCCGTTTTCGCCGATCAAAGCGTGGATTTCCCCTTCTTCCACATCAAAGGACAAATGATCAATGGCCCGGACACCCGGATAATCCTTTACAATCTCCCTAACGCTCAATATTGTATTTGCCATGTTTCCTCTCATTCCGCTGCCTGAAGCAGCCCATACCTTCCTTTTAAAAACAGCGCTGTCTGGCTTATGCAACAGCGCTGTTCTCCCTTCTTATTCTGCCGTATAATACTCGGATAAGTTTTCACTCGTAATTGTAATGGTTTCTGCGGTAATCACTTCCGTAAATGTTTCTCCGGCCATCAGTCTTTCACTGTATTCTGCCATCATGGGCGCCAGAGGTGCAAAAGCAATTGTACCCTTCTGAGGATCACCGTTTGCAATGCCTTCCAATGCCTGTGCAGTTCCGTCACAGGAGAAGATACCAAAGTTTTCTGAATCCACGCCTGCTGCCTTTGCCGCTTCCATAGACTCTACCGCCGCCGCATCTCCATAGCACACAATCGTGTTCAGATCAGGATATTTCTGAAGCATATTTTCCGTCGTGCTTGTACCGGAACCAACGACATCCTTACCGATATCCACTACCTCCAGGATTTCCGCATCCGGTGATTTTTCTTTGATCGCATCCTGTATTCCCTGTCCCCGGTTCTGCATATCCTGATTCTGGAACGTTGTGTAAACAACTACCTTGCCGGCTCCACCCAGCTGATTGTTCATCCATTCGGATGCCATATCTCCTATGGCAACGCCTACTGCATACTGGTCCGTATTCAGACATACATCATAAACCTCTGTCTGAACGCCGCATTCCATGATCTTCACACCCTCTGCCTGCGCAGCTGCAAGTGCGGCATCACAGGAGCTGTCAGAAACCATCGCAATAATAATATCACACTCTCCTGTTACCATATTTTCAATATTTGTGACTGCTTTTGCAGAATCATTGTCAAAGCTTACGGACACATACTCCCATCCTCTGTCTGCACATTCCTTCTTCAGACCATCATCAATAGAAATAAAGAATTCTGTCTGAAGCGTAGGCGCCAGAAAACCAATTTTCGTTCCTTCCGACGATGCGCTTTCCGCATTTGCACTGTCTTCCTCTTCTGTTGCCGGCTCTTCGGCCTCCGTCTCCTGATTCTCAGCCGGCTCCTGTGCCTGGCTGCTCTCATTCGATGCACCGCACCCGGTCAATACTGCTGCTGTCATTGCTGTTGCAAGTAACAGACTTAACAATTTTTTCTTCATCTGTTTTCCTCCCATTTCTGTAATTTGTTTTAGGTCGTTCTTATGAAATAAATTTACATTTTTTCATACTTACTTTCAATGAGAGTATTCTCGGAATCAGGGGGAGTATTCTCATTTCTTTTTTCTCTGCGCCCACAACGCAACCAGAATGATCAGTCCCTCCAGTATGGTTTCCCATCGATTCAGGTATCCTTTTCCTGTCAGCGTCGCAATCAGAAGTACCATAATTACCGCACCGGCAATCATCCCCGACACTTTTCCCCTCCCTCCGAACGGCCCGACATTGCCCAGAAAAGCGGCGGTCAGGACACGGTACAGGTAATTTTCTCCAAGTGAGGCATTGCTGCTGCCCGTCTGCAGCATCAGAAGAATTGCCGCTGACGAAAAAAACA
The DNA here is from genome assembly GCA_003612525.1 of bacterium C-53. Taxonomy (GTDB): domain Bacteria; phylum Bacillota; class Clostridia; order Lachnospirales; family Lachnospiraceae; genus C-53. The sequence continues at coordinate 66,094 of RAZD01000018.1, forward strand.
GGGAGGCAAACAGATGAACGATTATGGAAATCTGCATGCACTTTAAACCGCTCTCCTTTGCCAGACTCAGATTTTCTCCCAGCATACGGGAATACTTCCCATAGTAAGTAAACTCCAGAAAGAGAAATGCCGCCACAATTCCCAACAGCACCAGGAGAATCTCGCCTCCCATTCCCATTCTTTCCCTGTAAATAGACTGCAATTCTTTTAATACAATTCCTGAATTGGGAGCAATACCGGCGGAAAAATTGGTCAAAATAGCCTGCAAAGCCAACGTAAAAATAATAGACGGCATCAAAAGCCCGACTAACAGCACGCCTTTTAAACAGCCCAGCGCTGCGTTTATTACGCAAATCATTATGCATACCAGCCAGAGCGGGCAGCCATTCATCATACACACCATAGCCATGAGCGCCGAAAAAGAAATCTGTGCTGCGAAAGCCAGATCAAATGTTCCGCCGATCAGTTCCAAAGATACCCCAAGCGTCAGCAGAATCATTACCGTAATCTGACGCACAAAAAAAGAAGCCCTCACCGCAGGTATACCACTCACATACGCAGGCATCAGAAAAAGCAGAAGCAGAAAACAGATTTTATAGCTGTCCGCAATATTTATTATTTTTTTCATTATTTGTCCGTCCTCCTGTCAGATCACACGGTCTGCCAGCTCCAAAGCGGTTTCCTCCGAAACCTCCAGAAGTATCAGCGCCGTCCCGCGCGCCGCCATTTCAAGAAACTGCCCGGACAGCCACTCTTTCATCTTCTGATCAGAACGGGACAGTATATTATGGATGATGAGTACGCGGGGGTGAAACAATTTCCATCGGTAGCACAGAATCTTAAACGTATTTTCATCCGTAAAACCTCCCGTACTTTCTATCTCATCCAACCCTTCCATCAGATCACGGCTGCTGAAAATAAATTTTTCACTGTTTCTGTAAAACCCGTACCTGCTGATTCTCTGCATTGAAGGCATCAGTATATTCTCTCTGATACTTAAATTGTGAAACAGCTCTTTTTCAATCTGGTCCGCTCCCCAAAAACCGATCCTGTATTTCATCAGCTTCTGCACCTTCCTGCACACAGCAGTCCGCGTATCATTCGTAAGAAGAATTTCAAACCGATTCCCTTCCAGAAGATCTCTGTACAAACGTTGCTGCTCCTCCCTGCTTTCAGCGTAAAGGTACAGTATTTCACCCGGAAATACCGTAAAGTTGTTCTGATTACCGAAACGGTCCGTCCATCTGAAGCAATAGCTTGCACTGCTTTCCGTCTCCCTGACCGCACTGCACTGTCTTTCCTCTTTTATCGTCTTTTCATATTTTTCCCTGTGCTGTTCAAACTGCTTCCTGTCACAATATTTTTTTACAATCGTGCCGCCTTTTACCAGTACAATATCATCCGCCAGGTCCAGAAAAAATTCAGGATGCCTGTCATAAATAAGCAGCGCCGTTCCCTTTTCTTTGATCTTTTTCAACACATACAGCAATTGAGCCATTTTCTGCCTGTTGCATACAAATGAAAGGTTATGAACCACCAGCATTTTCGCATGCTGGTCCGCCAGTCTGACAAGCGAAAGCAGAACTTTGTCCGCCTCGCTCAGTGAATCCACGCTCTGGCCGGCATCCATTTCCAGGCCGTAATGCGAAAGCAGCTCCTTTGTGCGGACCCTGGTGGCCTTTTTATTGAACCATACTTTTTTCATGCTGTTTGGCCGAAGCAGAAACATATTTTCCGCCAGGCTGAGCGACTCCATCAGATCAATGCGCACATCCACACAGAAAATTTTCTCCCGACGGAATACCTCACGGCTGCATTCCTTCTGTTCCCTGCCCTGTATATGTATCATTCCATGCAGGATTCTCCCACCATTCTTAAACAACCCGGCAAGCATCCGCCCGGTGCCGTCCTCACTCCACAGAAGATGGCATTCCCCTTCTCTGAACATCAGGTTGATCTGATGCATCTGTTCCTGATTTTCATTTCTGACGGATACATCGGTAAAACGCAGAAGTTCTCTTTTCATTCTTCCTCTCTTTCTGTCCGGATAGGCAGGATGACCTCCATATCGGTTCCTTCCCCTTCAATGCTGTACACATTCAGACCGTATGACGGCCCGAAGGAAAGCTTCAGCCTTTGATTGACATTATAAAGGGCGATTCCGTTGCGCCGTGATAATTTGTGCTTTTCTTCCCCTGCCGGCTCTTCCTCCTGCCGTCCATGTTCCATGCTGAAACGGAGATGGCAAAGCTGTTCCTCATTCATTCCGACGCCATTATCCGAAATTACGAGGATCGCCGTATCCTCTGTCGTGCGGACATGGATGCACACACAGCAGTCCCCCTGCTTCGTTTCCAGTCCATGAAAGACCGCATTTTCAACAATGGGCTGTATCGTCATCTTGGGAATCAGGCAGGACAGCACTTCCTTATCCCCGTCCTCTATTTCCACCCGAAACTGAAACTTATCCTCAAAGCGGTAGTTCTGAATCATAATATAATTCCTGATATTGTTCAGTTCATCGGAAACCGTCACAATGTTCTCTGCCCGGCTGATGCTGTAACGAAAAAAAGCAGCCAGCGATTTCGCCATATTCGCAATACTGTCACATCCCCGGAAAATCGCCTCGCTTCTGATACATTCCAGCGTATTATACAAAAAATGGGGATTGATCTGGCTCTGAAGCGAATTAATCTTGCTCTGCTTATCTTCCACTTTCATGGTATATACTTTTTCAAGTTCCTGAAAATAATTCCTCTCCTTCTCCACAATTTTCTGAAGAATCGGCTCTTTCGAATTGCAAAACAACTCTTCAAACTTCTGTTGGTCAGGCAGGATTTCAAGCCCCCTCTCCAGCAGTTTCAAAAAACCGGCGCTGAAAAACCAGCCCGCCGCCGCTAGCGCCAGCAGGACAAGTCCCAGCCATATTCTTAAGCCTTCCGGTCCGGCAAGAAACAGGAATATACATAAAATCATCCCTGCAAAAAAGAAACGTATTTTGTTTAAGACTCTCATTTTCCGATTGCCCTCTTTTTAATAATACAGTTTTCGGTACTCTTTCGGCTTGATTCCCACGACCTTTGCAAACTGCTGGCTGAAAAATTTTGCATCTTTATACCCTACGGAAGATGCAATCTCATAAATTGTCTTGTTGCTATCCCGCAGCAGCTCTTTGGATGCTTCTATCCTGACTTCCAGTAAAAATGCGGTAAAATTTTTTCCTGTCTCTTTCTTGAATATCTCCGAAAAATAATTCGGATGAAACCCGAATCTCTCCGCAATATCTTCCAACAGGATTTTCTGTCCGTAATTCTGTCTCATATACTCAATCGTATCCAGGATAGGCTTTCGCTCAAGTTCCGACTGTTTCCGCTCCAAATCCTTTAAATGATTTTTCAGCGATTCCCTGAGATATCGTTTCAGCATATAGATGCTTTTACAGTGTCCGATCGTTTCCTTCCATATGTTCAGTTCCCCTTCAGCCGTCTCTCTGGAAAGTTCCCCTGCCAGCCGCGCATATGCCACAGCAAGACATCTCCCCATCTCATAATATTCACAGGCCATCACGCGTTCCTGCTCCGCCTTTAAGAAACACTCCCTGACAATATCCTCAAGCCCGCCGATGTTAAAAATCTGGATACTGTTTTTAAGCGCGCTCTCATATTCCTTCACGATATCCTGTCCTTTGACAGTCCGGTTCCTGTCCTCCGAATACGACTCGATGCAAATGCCGCATCCTTTCAGAATTCTGCATTCCACCGCCTCTTTCGCCATTTCCAGAATAAGATTGATCCTGGAAAATTCCTCTGTTTCCCGGCTTAACCCCATCGTAATTTCGTAATTTTCAAAGTTATTGATATAACTTTTCATCTTAAAAAACATCTGTTCAAGAACCGTCAGGATATGATTCCTGTTCTCTTTCTGAATATTAATCAGTACAATGATCCACATGCCGCTCTTTGTGGATATCACCAGGTCGTTTACCTGATCTTTCAGAAATGCATCCACCATTTCCAAAAGCTTTCCGACAATCAGCCGTTCCTGCTCCTCATTGCCCGCAATATCAATATTCCTGTCAACCTTAATTCCCGCCGCGCGGAAAGACCCGGTTTCCTGATCTTTTGTCTCTGCTACAACGGTCACATCCGTTTCATGGTCCTCTCCCTGTTCAAAAGCGCGTTCCATCAATTCTCTGTGCAGCATATGTCTGCTGCTTTCCAGATTCTGCTCAAGCGTTTCTACTTTATCAAGAAGATTTCTCTTCTCTTTTGCCTCCCCGCACACTTTCTTTAAAATACTGTTCAGCTCAACCTCATCAATCGGTTTCAACAGATAATCCTTGACTCCGTACTTCAAAGCCGTATGCGCATATTCAAAATACCGGTATCCGCTAATGACAATGAAATGGACGTGAAGGCCCTGTTCCGTCACCTTCCGAATCATCTCAAGTCCGGACAGCCCCGGCATACGGATGTCCGTAATCACAATGTCCGGTCTCTTTTCCACAATAATTTCGTATGCTGTCCTGCCATCCTGAACAATATCCAGAAGTTCCAGATCCAGTTCTTCCCAGGCAATTAATCCCCGAACCAGAAGGCCCACTTTTTTTTCATCATCAGCAATCAATATCTTAAGCATACTTTCTCCCTGCTCCATAAATCAAATCCCGATAAAACCTCCGTTTTATTCTGTTATGAAAAGAACAGAGCAGCATCTGCTTCACTGGCCTGGCAGATACTGCTCTGTCCGCTTGACTCCGTTCTTTGCGGATATTATACCACATCAAACGAATTCTGGTACATATTTTGATCTTTTTCCTGCAATTTCCCCTGCAGGTTTTCTCTTTATTCACAGATAACAGATGGAAGCTGATTGGTTGGCGGAAGACAGGTAAAGTCCCTGCATACATAAAAAGTGGTCTTTCCGTTTAACCTTTTATACTCTCCCTCCTCCTCTTTCAGGATTCTCACGTCCGCATAGAGCGGCAGGCATTTTCTTATCTCATCACTGATATCATGTTCCGCCAAAACAACGGTTATTGTCTGAGGCGGATGATTATAAAAGAGCAGCGCAATGAAAAACATGGTGTTTCCGGCCGGATAATCTTCCGCTTTTCCCGCAAGGAATGCAAGTTGTTTTTTCGCTTCCTCCTGATACATTTCTTTGCCCGTAAGCTGTGACAGGCGCACAAGGCAGTACGCCATCACCGAATTTCCACTTGGCAGCGCTCCGTCATAAGTCTCTTTCGGATGCATGATCAGACTGTCATTTTCCGTACCGTATAAAAAATACCCCTCTCCATTCTCATTTTTAAACTGCCGCCCGGCCTGCGCACATATTTCCTCTGCACGTTCCAGATAAGAGCCGTCCGAAGTTGCCTCATATAACTGAATCAAGGCAGCCGTATAATATGCATACTCGTCAAGGAACCCCTTAACAAACCGGATATGATCTCTGAAACTTACGTAAAGCGTATTGTCGTACGCCAGACTTTTTTCAATAAACTGCTGTACCCTCTTTGCAGCCGCAAGATAATGCAGGTTTCCGGTCGCGCGGTAGAGAAATGCCATCGCGTAAATTACAAGCGAATTCCACGAAGTCAGAATCTTATCATCCGTATGAAGTTTTAAGCGGAATTTACGGTATTCATACAGAAGCTCTTTCTCCCCCTCAAACGAGTCAAAAATTTCATTTCTGTTTAACAGATTCGGTATGTTTTTGCCTTCAAAATTTCCCTCTTTGGTAATTCCGAAATATTCGCAGAAACGCCGGCCTCTTTCCTCGCCCAGAAGTTTTATGACCTCCTCATAATCCCAGACATAAAATCCGCCTTCTTCCCCTCTGCAATCCGCATCCTGAGCCGAATAAAATCCGCCGTCTTCCCCCAGCATATCACGAAATAGATATGCCGCCGTCTTCTCCGCCGTATCCAGAAAAAGCGCTTCCCCCGACATCTTATACGCCGCCGTATATGCAATCATAAGCAAAGCATTGTCATAAAGCATCTTCTCAAAATGAGGAACGAGATAATATTTATCTGTTGAATATCTTGAGAATCCGAAACCGAAATGATCGAAGATTCCGCCTCTTCTCATCTTCTCAAGCGTAACCTTTACCTGCCGGAACACATCCTGCTTTCCGTTTATTGCCGCATACAGAATCTGAAAGATCAGATTATGGGGAATCGGAAATTTCGGAGCATCCCCAAATCCGCCATGTTCCTCGTCAAATCTTGCGGAGAAGAACTGTATCGCCTCCTCCGGCAGCTTATCATCAATGGATTCTGCGCTGCTGCCGCTCTCTTCTTTCAACTGTGCAAGAATAAGTTCGGCGGATTCCACAAGCTCTTTCCGATTGTTCTTCCATTTGCCCGCAATCACTGTCAGAAGATCACGGATTCCCACAATGCCGCCCTTTGTCTCCGGCGCAAAATACGTGCCTGCAAAAAAAGGCTTCTGATCCGGCGTCATAATAATGCTCAGAGGCCAGCCGCCGCTTCCCGTCATAGCATAACAGACAGACATATAAACATGATCGATATCCGGACGCTCTTCCCTGTCCACCTTAATGGATACAAAATCACGGTTTAAAATCTCAGCGACAGCCGTATTTTCAAAACTCTCTTTCTCCATCACATGGCACCAGTGACATGTACTGTAGCCAATACTTAAAAATACAGGTTTATCTTCCCGCTGCGCCTTTTCAAATGCTTCCGTTCCCCACGGATACCACTCTACCGGATTTTCCGCATGTTGTAAAAGATACGGGCTGCTCTGGTCTCTCAGACGATTGCTCATACACAAATTCCCTCTTTCCTCGTTCCGTTCTGCACCTGCAAAATCTACTGCCGCTGGTCAGAACCTTCTGATTCTACGTATTCTTTACAACCGTCCGCATTTTATACGGTGTCAGATGAAGCGCCCTTTTTATCTGCTACAAGAGTTTCCCCGCAACCGCATGTGAGAGATTAAATTTACGGATGCTGTTCTCCTCAAACTGCCCTCTGTGGAGCATCTTATATTCCTGGTACCATGAGAGGACTTCCTGATTCTCCTCTAAAAGTTCCGGATGCTCCTTCGCATATTGTGCAATCGCCGGCGCCGCATCCGTTGACATCCCTGTCAGATATCTGTAATCACCAGAACGGTTCTCCTGCTTCTCTTCCTCAATCCGTTCCAGATTATAAGAAGCAATAAAATAGTCCACATGCGAAAATGAAAATACGAGATATATTACACTTACGACTGCCACTCCATACCGGAACATCGGAAAATCCGGCTTTCTTACAGTCCGTATCACACCAGCCATCAATATTGCAATGGTAAACAGTGCGACAATCACAAATACACGCAAAAATGTCAGATGATAAGCCCAAATGTAAAGAATCATCCGGTACGCGCTTGACGCTGTCATAACATAAGTACAACACGAAATCAGCAGCAGGATTCCGTCCAGGACTTTATGTGCGCTTACATATTTCTTCACGCAGAGTACAATCACAAGATTCACCACGCAGATCAATAACAGTTGGAAAAACCCGCGTCTTGCATACTGCGCATAAGTCACCCCTGCCGGAAGCTCCCTGTTTCCAACAAAGAGGTAAAGCACCTGAATCATGCAGAATACAAGATACATGGCGGCAACCGACCCGCATACAATGATTGCAGAAAGCGGCTGCGCCTGTCTCTGCGCCGAAGCTTTAAAAGGCACGCTCCCGCTAAGATAGCGGACCGCACAGTAGGAAGAGAAAAATCCAAAACAAAGTGTAAAAGCTACGCCAAAAACAGCACTCGGAAGGCGGATCATCTGAAAAGCCTGAAACACAAGATTCTCAAACACAAGGTCAGCGCTCACAAGCAGCATACCTGTGAAAAACAGGCAGGGTACGGATATAAGAATCCCAATCAAAACACTCCTGCTTCTTTCACTTCTCTTTCCCTTCGCCTGACGGCAGAAAGCGCTGCCATCCACAAAAGGCATACTAAAATATGAAATCGCGCCAAAAACAGCCAGAATCATTTCCGCCAGATAATGTCCGAAATCCCATGAGACGTCTTCTCTGAAATTATGCAGCGCAAGACCTGCAATCGTCAGAAAAATCCCCATATAATTCATCAGGATAATATAACTGTTATCTGTCAAAAAAGTTGAAATCCCCAGAAGGAGAATTACAGAAGAATAAAAAACACTTCCTCTCTTCAGGCCCGCTGAGGAACCAAAGAGCCGTACAACCTGTCTTATATAGATAACAACTGCCACTGTCCAGACCGCAACTGCAATTCCCTGCATATTTTTGTAGGTACAGATGGTGTAAATCACTGCATACAGAAGACTTACTCCTGCAAGGCGTCTAAAGCAGTCCGCATTCCGTGCGTCTGTTCTTTTTCTTTCTTCCTCTTTTTCATTCTTTTTTTTTTCCAATGATACATCCATAAAGCCTGCCTCCTCTGACTGATTCAAAAGTTCATTTATCATTTTTTAGATCCTGGCCGTTCTGCGCGAAGGAACATGCGTACCCTTTCAGTCCCCTGACCGGAGCAGCCCTCACTCCTCATCCGGCACATATTCAAGAATATCCCCCGGCTGGCAGTTAAGCGCTTTGCATATCTTATTTAGAGTGTCCAGTTTGACTGCTTTTGCCTTCTGGTTCTTTAGAACCGAAATATTCGCCATCGTGATGCCGACCCGTTCCGAAAGCTCCGTCACACTCATTTTCTGTTTTGCAAGCATCACATCAATATTAATCACTATCGCCATATTCAAACTATGCCTTTCACATTAAATTGTAAGTTCATTTTCCTGCTTCATCTCATATGCCTTTTGGACCAGATGCGAGAGAGCTGCCGCGAGAATCGTCACCGTAATACACAAGAATAACGCCATAACCACAAATATGAGAATCGCGGGATTTACCCATCGGTTCCAGGCGAGAAAGAGCATCCCTGTAAACCAGATCACTCCAATCACAGCCGCAGTCCGGCTGATAATCTGAAACGATTTTACATTTTCCATTGAAAATGAATTGTCCCTGCCGATTTCCGTACACACGTTCCAGAACTGAAACAAAATCCAATAGCATCCGGCGCCAATCACCCATCCGTAAATCATGCCGGGCCAGTATAAATACGCAAGCTCCGGAACTGCTTTGCGGTATGTATCCGCAGTTACCGGCATAATCCATGCAAAGAACAAAGCTCCCATAAAACCGACCCCGATTGTAACTCCCTTTAACCATTTTGATATTTCCATTCCTTTTCTCACCCTTTCAATTCCTGAGTTTAACTTTTTCCATTTCTTATTATTATGCACATTTTTTATAAAATTGCAATATATTTTTATCGAATTACGATAAAAATATATTGATATTCAAATTGTTTAGGTAAATAACAAGCCAAGAATCCCTTTTATAATCCAAGAGTCCTGTTTTGCTTGGATAGAATTGTTCTGGCGACACTATGTGAATTTATCTGTTACTTTTTGAAAAGTTTCGACTTTAAGATAATGTTCTCGGCTGCATGGAATTGTATCATGATTGATGTTTCTGATATCAAAAAACTGGGCGCCCACATAGTTCTTGGTACGCTAATGCCTTAACTACCCCGTTTCATGCCCTGAAACAAAAAAGACACCAACCTCATATGGCTGATGTCAGGTTTCATATTATAACGCAATAAACTTTATATTTTACATATTGGGTTGAATAACCATTGTTACAAATCCCTGATGACGTGTATTTAAATCATACATTATTCCATTTGGATTGCCAATTCTACATTCTGGATCATATACAAAACAGATTAGCTTTTCACAATCCGGATGCCCTTTATATCTATCAACATCAATAATCAACTGATCGCCAACTTCCTTATCTGCTAATCCCTGTTAGGTTTTTTTACTTCAATAACTGTTTTTTCATTTTTAAGGAGGAAATCAACCCTTGCACTTTTTGAACTGAACCCCAAATATTGGACAGTTTATAATCAGGGTTAGGCAACTTTTAAGGATTGTTTCCTGTAAT
>RAZD01000019.1 GCA_003612525.1 bacterium C-53
ATTACAGGAAACAATCCTTAAAAGTTGCCTAACCCTGATTATAAACTGTCCAATATTTGGGGTTCAGTTCATTGCAGGGGTGGATATTCCGACAAGCGGGAAGATTTATCTGGATGGGCAGGATGTATATGCCCAGAGTCGTGAAAAACTTGCGATATTCCGCAGGAGGCAGGTTGGATTGATCTATCAGTTTCACAATCTGATACCGACGCTTAATGTTGTAGAGAATATTACGCTGCCTGTTCTTATGGATAAAAGAAAAGTCAATAAAGAACGTTTGGATGATTTGCTGGAATTGCTTGGATTACAGGAGAGAAAGACACATCTGCCCAATCAGCTTTCAGGCGGACAGCAACAGCGGGTTGCTATTGGGCGTGCTTTGATGAATGCCCCTCAGGTGTGTCTGGCAGATGAGCCTACGGGGAGTCTGGACAGCCGTAACGGGCAGGAAATTATCCACCTCCTCAAGGAAAGCCATCGTAAATACCGCCAAACACTGATTATCGTTACCCATGATGAAAACATTGCTTTGCAGGCAGACCGTATTATCAGTATCGCGGATGGGAAAGTGGTAAAGGATGAGAGGCAGGTGGCGCGGTCATGAATATTTTTCATAAGGTTGCCCTTCAGAGCTTAAAGAAAAATCGTACTCGTACCTTTGTGACTGTAATCGGCGTGGTAATGTCTGCTGCCTTATTTACGGCAGTTGCTACGTTTGGAACCTCTCTTTTACAATATTTGATGAATGGTTCCAAGCTTAAGTGCGGCAGCTGGCACATTGATTTTGTGAATGTGAATTCGGACTTTGTGCAGGAAAGAATGGAAGATTCTGAGGTTACGGATGCCGTGTTATTTGAAAATATTGGCTATGCTTTGTTAGACGGCGCGAAAAGCACGGAAAAACCGTATCTGTTTGTTGCCGGTTTTACAGATGAGACATTTGATGAACTGCCAGTTACACTTATTTCCGGCAGATTTCCGCAGAATGATACGGAAGTTATACTTCCCAATCATATTTCCATAAAGGCAGATGTGAGAATTCCGGTAGGCGAACCCATTCATATTGCGGTTGGCAATCGGGAAGAAAGCGGGAATATATTGACGCAGCACGACCCGTACAGGGATGGTGAATCATTGAACATTGCGGAAGAAAAAAAGTATACGGTTGTGGGAGTTTACGAAAGAGCCGGGTTTGAAGAACACGATTCACCAGGGTATACGGCAATCACGAGAACGGATATGGTGGATGCAAAGGGGCGGTACAGTCTGTTTCTCACATTGAACAGTCCGCAAAAAGCAAATGAATACGGAAATCGTTTTGCGGGTTCCTTTCCTTATGTTTTGAATGAGGATGTACTGCGTTTTTACGGTGTGTCAGATAATACTCTGTTTAATGCTGTTATGTTTGCAGTCGGAGGAGTTTTAATTGCAATTATCATGATTGGCTCCGTTTTTCTGATTTATAATTCATTTCATATTTCTCTGAATGAGCGTGTTCACCAGTTTGGCATTCTTATGTCAGTAGGAGCAACTCCCAGACAGCTAAAAAGTTCTGTTCTGTTTGAGGGGATTTGCATTGGCGTGCTTGGCATTCTGCCAGGTGTGGCTGTGGGGATTGGGAGTGTTGCTTTGGCGCTGCCTGTTGTCGAAGAAAACTTTGCGACGATTTCTGCCAGTGATGTACCGCTGGAGTTGTCGGTGTCTGTTCCGGCGCTTGCGGCCGCAATCGCAGTCAGTTTCGTCACAATTATGATTTCAGCATATATTCCGGCAGGAAAAGCGGCGTCTGTTCCTGTGATGGAGTGTATCCGCCAGACCGGTGAAATGAAAACAGAGGCAGAGGACGTTAAAATTTCCGGATTTTTCTGTCGTATTTATGATCTGGAAGGAATATTGGCGCTTAAAAATTTCCGCAGGAACAGGCGGCGGTACCGCAGCGTCATATTATCGTTAACGCTAAGTGTTGTGCTGTTTGTAGCAGGCAGTGCTTTTGGCAGTACACTGAAAGGAATCGCAAAGGAATTAACGGTTGAGTTAGACGGTGACATTTCATTTTATGCAAAGGAAATGCCGAAGGAAGAGCTCCTTGCACTGCATGACAGATTAAAGAATGTGGATGGGGTAAGCAGGAGTACATGGCAGTCTGATTTGATTTATTCGGGTACGGTAGAAGGGCTTCCAGATGATTTTGCAGGCGGTCGGTTTCGGGAGGATTGTAACATTCCGGTCTATGCCCAGTTTATTGAAGATGCAGTTTATTATGACTTCATAGAAAGGCTTGGTTTTTCTATGGAAGAATATTACGGACAGGATGCAAAAGTTCTGGGTCTTATTATGGACACGGAAGAACATAAAGTTTTTTTCACAGGACAGGAAATGGAGTTTATCCTCCATTCTTCCACGGGAGAGCGGGCAAAAACGATTTGTACAACTGTAGTGGATAACTATCCTTTAGATATGCTGCCTTATGATTCTACGCCGCAATATTTATTTCTTATGGTTGTTCCGTGGTCAATGAACAGTGAGTTTGACGGATTGGAGAGATCGTCCAAATCAGGTCTGACTTTTTGGGCAGATGCACCTGCGCAGACGATGGCGCGGATTCAGTCCGGGATCACAGATGCAGGGGTTGCCTGTGATTACACGCTGATCAACCTGTCTTCGGCAGTTGAACTGTTCCGCAGCCTGACTTTTGTTGTAGATGTATTCACTTACGCATTTGCTGCTATGATTTCGTTGATTGCGGTTGCGAATGTATTCAACACGATTTCAACCAATATTCGCATCAGGAGGCGGGAACTTGCCATGCTGCGTTCCGTCGGGATGTCGGAACAGGGGTTTAACCGTATGATGAATTTTGAGTGCTTCTTTTATGGGCTGCGTACACTCTTGTTTGGAGTGCCGATTGCCGGTATTTTTTCGTGGCTGATTTATAAAGGAATGGCGCTGAGCGAACAGCTCGAGGGCTTTGCATATCATTTTCCCTGGAAGAGTATGACAGCCAGTGTACTTGGGGTGTTTTGCATTGTTTTTATCACAATGCTATATGCCACCAATAAAATCAGAAAAGAAAATATCATTGATGCACTCAGGGATGACATGGTATAAAACAGTTGAGTGAAAACAAAATGGGATGTTGTGATGTATGAGATTCAATAAATATTTGAATGCAGCAATTGCTTTTTTATAAGGAGAGTGATACACTTAAAAAAATACTTTAATAAAGTTTGAGTGATGGACATGGATAAGAAGAAAATAACGAATATAGAAGTGAAAAAAACAAATAGAAATGGCGTTTTCCGCTATATTTGTAAACATGGGACCGTATCAAACCCCGACATCTCGTATAATATGAAAATCAGTTTGCCTACGGCGACGCAGATCACGAAAGAACTGATAGCGCAAGGTTTATTGGAAGAGAAAGGGGAATTACAGTCAACCGGCGGACGGCGGGCGAAGGCCCTGTCAGCAGTTGCAAATGCGAAACTGGCGGTCGGACTGGATATTACCCAAAACCATATTACGCTGGTTCTGACAAATATTGTGGGAGAAATCCTGAAATATGAGCGTATTCATCAGCCATTTGTGCCGGATGCAGTTTATTATCAAAAAGTCAGTGAACGGCTGGAAACTTTTCTGGATGAAGGCGGCGCTGACAGGGATACGGTTTTAGGGATGGGCATATCCTTCCCGGGAATTATTGATCCGGATAAAGAATTGATAACAGACTCCCATGCATTGGCAGTGGAATCTGTACCATTTGATTCAGTAAGCGCCTTCTTTTCTTACCCGTGTTTCTTCCTCAATGATGCGAATGCAGGAGCGTACGCGGAAGGTTTCCATGATGAGGAAGCGGAAAGCTTTTTTTATCTGTCCTTAAGCAATACGGTTGGCGGGGCAATTTTCAGCAGGAATGAATTGATACAGGGAAAGAATTTCCGATGTGGTGAGGTTGGCCATATGACGGTAGTTATGGATGGAGAGAGCTGTTACTGTGGAAAAAGGGGATGTTTGGATGCATATTGTGCTGCCTGGCATCTATCCGAGGCGGCAGATGGAAAACTGGAGCAGTTTTTCCGCTTGCTGGACCGGGGAGAGGCGGAGGCAGCAAAGATATGGGATTCTTATACAGATTATCTGGCCATAGCAGTGAACAATATCCATATGGTTCTGGATTGCGATATTGTTTTAGGCGGCTATGTGGGAAGCTGCATGGGTGCGCACCTTCAGGAACTATGGGATAAAGTGGCCAAAAGGAATACGTTTGGGGAAAAGGAACCTTATGTGAAATCCTGTAATTATAAGGTGGCGGCTGCGGCATTAGGTGCAGCACTTAAGGTGATAGAAACGTTTGTCAGTCAGATCTGAATAAAGGTTGGTTGTTACAGGAAGGGGCTTCAGAGATGAAGCTTCTTTTTTTGTGTGCATTTTTAACGAAAAGCTTTATGAGGTTTTGGCTGAAACGACGAAAGCGCGGGATTTAGTTTAAAAGATATTGACAAAATGGACTCATATTAATAAAATTAAATACATAATAAAACTATTTAATAAAGTATTAATTAAAGTAAAAAATAAAATAAAAATGGAATAATGTGACGCGCGGTCAACAAAAAATTTTATGAAAAAAGGAGGAAATAAACTATGAAAGGAAAAATGAAGACAGCGGTAATGCTGGGAATTGGAAAGATGGGGTTTGAAGAGAGGGAGATTCCGGAGGTAAAAGATCATGAAGCGCTTGTCAAATTAGAGTATGTTGGAATTTGTGGCAGTGATCTGCATTATTACGAGACGGGAGCAATCGGAGATTATGTAGTAAAGCCGCCCTTCGTGCTCGGGCATGAACCGGGCGGAACGGTTGTGGAGGTAGGAAAAGATGTGCAACATTTGAAAGTCGGTGACAGGGTTGCGCTGGAACCGGGAAAGACCTGTGGCCATTGTGAGTTTTGTAAGACGGGGCGTTACAATCTCTGTCCGGATGTAGTCTTTTTTGCAACGCCGCCGGTGGACGGGGTATTTCAGGAATATGTGGCACATGAGGCAGACCTTTGCTTTAAACTTCCGGATAATGTAAGTACGATGGAGGGCGCATTGATTGAGCCTCTGGCAGTGGGATTTCATGCCGCAATGCAGGGGTGCGCCGGAGCAGGGCAGACAGCGGTTGTTTTGGGGGCAGGCTGTATCGGACTGGTAACAATGATGGCGTTAAAAGCAATGGGCGTATCTAAAGTTTATGTTGCGGATATCGTGGAAAAACGTCTTCAGAAGGCGCTGGAACTGGGTGCAGACGGTATCATCAACGGAGCGCAGACGGACACGGTGGAAGAGGTAAGGAAACTGACGGATGGAAAGGGCTGTGACCTCGCAGTCGAGACTGCAGGCACACAGGTGACAACGGTGCAGACCATACATATGACGAAGAAGGGCGCGACAATTGTACTGGTGGGTTACAGTAAGAGTGGGGAAATGACGCTGCCTATGAGTCTTGCACTGGACAAAGAGCTGACTTTCAAAACGGTATTCCGTTACCGCCATATTTATTCGATGGCAATTGAAGCGGTTGCGGCAGGCAAGATTAATCTGAAAGGTATTGTGACAGATATTTTCGATCTTGATGAGGCGCAGAAAGCTATGGATTACAGTGTGAATCATAAAGCTGATATTGTGAAAGCAGTGATACGTATTTCCGGGTAAGCGGTGAGCGTTTTGCAGGTATCCCGGAAACGTCCGATACAATTGTTTCCGGGGTATCTGTGTATGCATTTGGAGATTCCGTTTCTGCCTTTGCAGAGAAAATGGAGCAAGGTTTTGACCGGCGGGAAGCCGCCGAATCAAGTTAATATTTATTATGGAGGAGGAATTCTAATGGAGCAGAAGAATACGGACGTCAAAGTGCCGTTGATAAGCAAGATTGCATATGGCATGGGGGATGTGGGATGTAATTTCAGTTGGATGTTTGTAGGGAATTTTCTGATGATATTCTATACCGATGTTTTCGGGATAGGAATGAGTGCGGTTGCAGGCCTGATGCTGTTCTCAAGGTTTTGGGATGCGATTAACGATCCTGTGATCGGAGGTCTGAGTGATAAGACGAATACAAGGTGGGGGAGATACCGTCCCTGGCTTTTGATTGCCGCGCCATTGACCGCCATTGTGCTGATGTTGACGTTCTGGGCACATCCCGACTGGTCGCCCGGTGCGAAGATTGTATATATGGCGGTTACCTACTGTATTCTGGTATTAGGCTATACCTGTGTCAATATTCCTTACGGAACCTTGTGCGGCGCGATGACACAGAATATAGAGGAACGGGCGAAGATTAACACATTCCGTTCCGTCAGTGCAATGATCGCCATTGGAATTATTAATATCATAACCGTTCCCTTGATTGCTGCGCTTGGCGGGGGGAATGACAGGAGAGGTTATCTTCTGATTGCGGTCATCTATGGATGTATTTTTGCGGCATGCCATATTTTCTGCTTTGCGAAAACAAAGGAAGTTGTGAAAGTTCCAGAGAAAGAGAAAACGTCCCTGAAAGTACAGCTGTCTTCTGTTGCGAAAAACAGGCCATATATGATTGCAGTGGCAGGGCAGTTCCTGTTCGGGATTACGCTTTATGGGAGAAATGCGGATGCACTCTACTATTTTACTTATGTGGAAGGAAATCAGGCATTATTCAGTACTTATTCCCTTTGCATCATTATCCCTTCCATCATTGGCGCAGCCTGTTTCCCGGCAGTGTTTCGGCTGACGAACAATAAAGGGCGTTCTGCTTCCATATTTGCCCTGCTTACAGGAATCAGTATGTTCAGTATGTACTTTTTTACGGTTGGGAAATCACCGGTTCCATTTTACCTGTTCTCATGTCTGGCGCAGTTTTTCTTCTCAGGATTTAATACGGCGATTTATGCGATCGTACCGGACTGTGTGGAGTATGGAGAATGGAAAACCGGACTTCGTAATGACGGTTTCCAATATGCGTTCATTTCTTTGGGGAATAAGATAGGAATGGCAATCGGAACTTCTGTGCTGGCAGGCGTTTTGGGCAGTTTCGGATATGTGGCGAATCAGCAGCAGAATCCGGCAGTGCTGGCAGTGATCAAGCATTCTTTTACCACGGTTCCCGGTGTTCTGTGGATTGTAACAGCAGTAGTCTTGTATTTTTATCGCCTGAATAAGAAGGCCTATAACAAAATCGTGCAGGAGATTCAGGAAAGAAAGGACCAATGTCGTGCATAAATGCCGTGCAAAATGCTATGCATAAGACAAATATTCTTGACAATATATTTCCAGTATATTAGAATTAATAATAAATTTTTAGAATAAGTCTAATTCTAAAACTGATAAAGGTAATGTATATGACGAAATATGAAACAGAAATATATAACATAATTACGGCATCTACGGAACATTTGACAGTGGAGCAAATATATATGGAAATTAAAAAGATATATCCAAAGATTGTGATGGCGACTGTCTATAATAATGTAAATAAGCTGTGGAGAGCCAGGCTGATTCGCAAGATCTCTGTGGAAAATATGCCGGACAGATACGATCGTATAGTGAAGCATGACCATTTGGTTTGTCAAACGTGCGGTAAATTGATGGACATCACATTCGAAGATCTGACTGATTCTCTGCGTGAGCAAATGGGGGGAGAATTTTTATCTTATGATCTGAAAGTCTTTTACATCTGTCCGGAATGCCAGGAGCGGGAGCGTTCGTCTGAAATGCGGTAAAGAATATACTTTATAAAATGCCATATACTGCTTTTAGAATATATGTACGGAAATAGCGTATAAGAAAGAATAAAAAGGGGATGCTTTATGGGGGGTTTACTGAAATCAAACAAGAAAAGTCTGTTATTGTCAATGTTGGAACTTGAAGAAGCAGATTACAGGCAAAAGTCCGCTGAGCTGGAGCAGATGTACCGCCGCCTGCTCACAGGGCGCACCCAGTTTGAGGAAGTGATGGCGAATATTTTGGATTCCCTGATGCAGATCAGTTCACTGGACCTTTCGTTAAACCACTATTCTGAAATTCTTCAGAAAGTGTCGGACAGCGTTTCAAACGCTACCGAATTGATTCATACGGCTTCAAATGAGGCGGATTCCATATCCAAAATGGTATCCGTGCAGCATGAAGATCTGACCAACACAATCATTGAAATCTCGGAGGAGTCGAATAAAGTCTACCAGCGCATCAATGAGGGGCAGCAGGAATTGACTGCTACGAAAGGGCTGTCTGACAGCACGATCAGCGCGTCGAAGGAAATGAAGCAGGATATGAACCAGCTCTCTGAGATTATCAACCAGATGAATCATGTGATTGCCGGTATTAACTCCATATCGTCGCAAACAAATCTCCTTGCACTGAATGCTTCCATTGAGGCAGCAAGGGCAGGAGAAGCCGGCAAAGGTTTTGCAGTGGTTGCCGATGAAATCCGGCAGCTGGCTGACGAGACGCAGAAGCTTACCGCGAACATGGGATGTTTTGTGACGGATATACTCAACGCATCTGCCAAGAGTGTGGAAAGTGTAGATAACACGATCGGGTCGTTGGAGATTGTCACACAAAAGATCGGTTACATGTGGGAACTGAATGAGGACAATCGGCAGTATCTGGAGAAAATCACCAATAGTATCTCGTCTCTGGCAGGTCTCAGTGAGGAAATCAGCAGCGCTATCATTGAGCTTGAGGCGCGTTCCTCGGATATCAATAACCAGTGTGGCGTGCTGCATGAGGATACGACACGTTTGCGGGAACATGGAAAAAATATTGACAAGATTGCCAGACCGTTGGAAACGATTGAATCGACGCTGGATGAATCTGTCAAAGTCATGGGCGTTATGACAAAGGATGCTTTCTATAAACTAGAAGATCGGAATTTTGCCGGATATATTGAGAAAGCAATTATCGCGCACAAGAGCTGGCTGAGGAATCTGGAGCGGATTGTCAAAGAGCGGACGATACTGCCGTTGCAGGTCAATGACACGAAGTGCGGATTCGGCCACTTTTACTATGCGATAGAGCCGGGCAAACCGGAAGTTATGAAGGTGTGGAAGGAGCTTGGTGAAAAACATAAGAAATTCCACGCCTATGGGAAACAGGCAATTGACGCCCTGTTTAACGAAGATTACGGTAAGGCGGAAAGTATTTGCCGGGAGGCAGGGCAATATTCTGAAACCCTGATCCGCGACCTGGAACGTATTAAAAAACTGATGATTCACTCGGCTGACATTTGACAGGCCGGATGAGAGAAAAGGGGCTTACATATACGATTCTTAAGATTTCGCAGGGCTCACCAGGATGGATGGTGGGTCCTGCTTTTTTATATCATAGGAAAGTCCTCCGAACTTTCGTGTGATATAAAAAGCTCTCCGGACAAAATCGCATTGCGGCGGAAAGGTAAAATGTCGCCAGAGCGACCCGCCGCAGGCGGTGAATGAATGCTTTATGTTGTTAAAAGAGAGGAAGAAAATTGTCCCGTCTTCAGATACACCGCAACAGGAAATTGTGTATATGAAAGAAAGATAGATCGTACGCCGATTCCGGAAGAACTGAATATCCGTATACAACAGGAGATACTAAAGTCGCAGAAACAGTGGGAGGAAAAGAGGCAGGCTGACCACAGGCGCAGGTTCAAAAGGACCATTCGCGGCGTGGGAGCGGCAGCGGCGTGCATTCTTTTCACAACCGCTTTAAATACGAGTCCTGTATTTACAACGGAGGCGGCACAGCTTCCTGTGGTTGGAGAACTGGCCCGGATATTGACATTCCGTTCCTATCAGACAGAAGAAGATGATATAGCAATTTCGGTGGAAATTCCAACGATTGAAATGATCGCAGAGGATACCGGAATAACAGTGGATGAAATAAATCAGGAAATTCTGGCCCACTGCAACCAATATGCAGATGCTGCGATGCTGCGTGCAAAAGAGTACAGAACCGCTTTTCTTGATACCGGAGGTACGCCGGAAGAGTGGGCGTTGCACAATATTAAAATCACTGTCCGTTATGAGATTAAGCGGCAGAGTAAGGATTTTCTTTCCTTTGTTGTAATAGGCGCTGAAAGCTGGGTGAGCGCTTATAATGAATTCCAATATTATAATCTGGACTTAAACACAGGAGAGCTTGTGACATTAAAAGATATACTGGGGGATAATTATGTTGAATTGGTAAACGAAAGCATCCGCAAACAGATTTATGAAAGACAAAAAGCAGGGGAAACCTTTTTTACAGAAGAGGAGGGAGGCTTTGCGGGAATCTCAGACGATACAAAATTTTATATCAATGAAAGCGGCAATGCAGTGATTGTCTTTGAAAAGTATGAAATTGCTCTTGGCTCGTCGGGAGAGATTGAATTTGAAATCGGGGAGGAAACGGAAGACGATGTGCAGAAGACAGACCGAACAACAGAACGATATGAGGATAATTTTGCAGTTGACAGTGAGGCGGTGGAAGAATTTGCGGAGAAAGTGAAGGATGCAGTGGAAGCAAAGGATTTGGAGGCACTGGCAGAGCTGACTGCATTTCCGGTTTATGTGGGACTGCCGGACGTCGGAACGGCGAATATAAATTTTGGCGTTGTAGACGGAGTATTGGCAGTGAATGGAATTAATTATTAACAGCCTGTTGGACAAATCAATATTTGACACATCCTTGATAACCTCGTAAAATTATATAGTAGAATAAGATACAATCAGATAATATTTTGAGGGAAAAGGAATGTCGAATACAACAAAGCTGGCTCTGGAAGCATCTCTTAAAAAGCTTTTGCTGAATAAGCCGATTGACAAAGTTACAATCAATGACCTGACAGCGGAATGCGGTATCAGCAGAATGGCTTTTTACTATCATTTTAAAGATATTTATGATCTGGTTGAATGGATATGTGTGGAGGACGGGAAACGTGCTTTACAGGGCAAAAAAACATATGATACGTGGCAGGAGGGGATGCAGCAGATTTTTGAAGCGGTGCTGGAAAACAAATTGTTTATATTGAATGTATACCGAAGCATCGGCAGGGAGAAGATTGAAAACTATCTTTATAAGCTTACATTCGGGCTGATTGCGGATGTGGTTGAGGAAAAGTGTGTGGGGATGGGCCTGGCTGAGGAGAATAAGGCGTTTATTGCCGAATTCTATAAATATGGCTTTGTGGGAATTATGCTTGGATGGATTGACCGTGGAATGAAGGAGGATTATGAGGAGATTGTGAGGAAGATGAGCATCACGCTTCATGGCAATATTGCGAATTCCATTTCGAACTTTGAACGGACCAAAAGAAACTGAATTTTATCAAAAGAGGCTGAATGATTCATTTTTTATCATTCAGCCTCTTTTGTAAATGGAAATGTGAATGAAAATGGAATATTATAACGTCATGAAAACAAGAAAAAGAAAGGCGGTTATTCATATGGAAAAGAAAACAGGAGTTGGAATCGGAGCAGCAGTGCTTGCGGCAGGTGTCGGAGCCGCTGCAGTTGCGGTAAAAAATCATAAA
The DNA here is from genome assembly GCA_003612525.1 of bacterium C-53. Taxonomy (GTDB): domain Bacteria; phylum Bacillota; class Clostridia; order Lachnospirales; family Lachnospiraceae; genus C-53. The sequence goes on from RAZD01000019.1 coordinate 11,504, forward strand.
AAAGCGGAGAAAACCGCGGCAGAGAAAGAAATCAACACAGCGAAACAGGAATACCGGAATACGGAAAGAGGAAAAGATCAGAAAAACAGCAAAGGTATCTATTACACGAACGGAAATTACGAAGCATTTGCGAGACCGAGGAAGCCGGAAGGCGTCGAAGATAAAAATGCATATCTTGTAGGAAGTGGTCTTGCTTCTCTGGCGGCAGCCTGTTTCCTGGTGCGAGATGGTCAGATGCCAGGTTCCCATATTCATATTCTGGAATCAATGGACATTGCCGGAGGCGCCTGCGACGGAATTTATGATGCGACACGGGGGTATGTAATGCGCGGCGGACGCGAGATGGAAAATCATTTTGAATGCCTCTGGGACTTGTTCAGAAGCATTCCTTCAATCGAAACGCCGGGTGTATCGGTGCTTGATGAATATTACTGGCTGAATAAGGAAGACCCGAATTACTCCCTTTGCCGTGCGACGGTAAATTGCGGTGAGGATGCGCATACGGATGGCAGGTTTAATTTAAGTCAGAAAGGCTGCATGCAAATCATGAAGCTGTTTATGACAAAAGATGAAGACTTATACGATAAGACGATAGAAGACGTATTTGATGACGAAGTATTTCAATCCACTTTCTGGCTGTACTGGCGCACGATGTTTGCATTTGAGAACTGGCACAGCGCTCTTGAAATGAAACTTTATTTCCAGAGGTTCATTCATCATATTGCAGGGCTGCCCGATTTCAGTGCATTGAAATTTACAAAATACAATCAGTATGAATCCTTAATACTTCCGATGCAGAAGTATCTGGAAGCAGCGGGCGTTGACTTCCAGTTTAACACGGAAGTGACGAATGTAATTTTCGAATTTGAGAATGGCAAAAAGGTGGCAAAAGCCATTGAGTGCAGGGTAAAAGGCGTTGAAAAGGGAATTATGCTTACGGAAAATGATCTTGTATTCGTAACGAACGGAAGCTGTACGGAAGGCACGGTATATGGAGACCAGCATCATGCGCCGAATGGAGATGCGGAAGTGAGAACGAGCGGATGCTGGAGTCTGTGGAAGAATATTGCGAAGCAGGATCCGTCCTTTGGGCATCCTGAGAAATTCTGCTCCGATATCGCAAAGACGAACTGGGAGTCGGCCACTGTTACGACACTGGATGATAAGATACTTTCCTATATTACGGATATCTGCAAACGCGATCCGAAGAGTGGACGGGTGGTAACAGGAGGAATCGTGAGCTGTCAGGACTCAAGCTGGCTTATGAGCTGGACAATCAACAGACAGGGACAGTTCAGGGATCAGGATAAGGATAAAGTATGTGTCTGGGTTTACGGTCTGTTTACGGATGTCCCCGGTGACTTTATCAAAAAGCCGATGAAAGAATGTACGGGCATGGAGATCACGCAGGAGTGGCTCTACCATCTCGGTGTGCCGGCGGAAGATATTTTGGAGCTGGCAGAAAACAGTGCGGTGTGCGTTCCGACTATGATGCCTTATATCACAGCATTTTTCATGCCAAGAACAAAGGGGGACCGTCCTGACGTAATTCCTGATGGCTGCGTGAATTTTGCATTTCTCGGGCAGTTTGCAGAAACGCCGAGAGACACGGTCTTTACAACAGAGTATTCGGTAAGAACAGCAATGGAAGCCGTTTACGGGCTGCTTGGCGTGGATCGCGGCGTACCCGAGGTATGGGGAAGCGTTTATGATATCAGGGAACTGCTCGACAGCAGTGTGAAGCTCATGGATGGAAAATCTCCGCTTGAAATTGAGCTGCCGGGACCTTTAAATGTTTTGAAAAAACCGATACTTCATGTAGTAAAAGGAACGGTAATTGAGAAGGTGTTAAGGGACCATAATGTACTGAAGGAAGGAATGATATGAGCGCATCTTAAATCATAGAGATAGGAAGCAGATGAACGGTAGAAAGGCGCGTGGGGGAGTCACTCATGCGTCTTTTTTGCATTGATCGGAAGGACAACGCCGTGCCGGTTCAGACGGTTATTCTTTTTTTACATCATAAAATGGTTTCTTTACAACATTTCACATACCAGTTGATCAGAAAAAACCGATATAATAAATAAAGAAACAATTTTTACAGCGCATGGAGGCTTGCTATGCAGATTGGCATATGTGATGATCAGAGAGAGGCACGGGAACGGATTGCAGATGAAATTATGAAAATGTATCCGGAAGCAAAACTGCGGTTCTATGAGTCGGGGGATGAATTGCTGAATACGCATCAGATGCCGGACATTCTGTTTCTTGATATACAGATGCCTGGAACGGGCGGAATGGAAACAGCGGTGGAAATCCGAAAGAAGAACCGGCAGATGATCCTTATATTTGTAACCGCACTGGAGGACTATGTATTTCAGGCATTTGATGTCGGAGCGTTTCATTATCTTGTCAAACCGTTTACGGAGGAAAAGTTCGCGGCAGTGCTTAAAAGGGCGTTGGAACAGTGCCAGGAACTTCAAAAGCCGGAAGCCTTATCCGGGAATAGTTCACCAGGCTTTATGGTGACTGCGAAAGGGGCGCATATTACGGTTCATATGGAAGAAATCGTTTATGCGGAAGTCTTTAACCGGAAAATCATTCTTCATACGCTTGATTCCGATATTGAGTATTACGGAAAGATGAAAGAACTGGAAAAGATGGCAGGAGAAGATTTTTATCGTCCACACCGGGCGTATCTTGTAAATTTTAATTATATTAAAAAGTATGATGCATCAGTAATTGATCTGGAGAGAGGGCAGGCGCTTATGGCGAAGCAGAATTATCACGATTTTGTGAAAAGCTATCTTCGGTATAACAGGAAGAAAGGAAATTGGTAGAGAAATGGAACAGATGAATTTCCTGTTAGAAATCATCTCTCATACGGTTCCGGTTGTGGAAATGCTGCTGTTCGGACACTGTTTTTATCGGCTTGTGCGGCCTTTTATGAGTACAAAAAGAGGGGCGTTTGGCGGGGGTATGGCATATTTTCTGATGATGCTGACACTCTATATTGTGCCGTTTTATCTGGACTATTTTGCCGCGCATGGAATCAGCGTTCTGGTATCATTCTTTGTAATGTGTCGGGCGGACAGGAGAAATTATGGACAGAAAGCTTTTCTTGCGGCGGTATTTTTTCCCCTGCGGTGGCTTACTTCTGCGATGGCGGAGATATTGTACGATAATTTGTATAGTTTTGCCGGACGTACGGATTATATGGCGGCGCATGAAGACCTGTGGCTTCCTCTGTATGTCGGTGTGTGGCTCTTTTATTTGTCGGTGGAATTCCTTTTTATGACGGCGATTGTATGGAGTATACGAAAAACGTATATTTATAAAGATCTGGAAATATCGGAGAAAGAACTGTTTATGGTGGCATCTCCCTGTATCGCCGGAGCTGTGGGCTGTGAGATTATGCAGTATTATCGAAGCTTTTATATAATGAAAGCAGGAAGCGTGACGGGGCCTTATGAGGCGTTGTCATTGTTGTATTCCATTGTATCTGTTCTTACGGATATTGTTGTGATTGTATTTTATCAGAGGATCCGGGCAAAACAGGAGGAAGAGCTTCAGAATCAGCTTTTTGCCGCGCAGATGGAAAGCATGATGCATCATATACAGCAGGTGGAAGGGTTGTATCAGGATATGAGAAGCATCCGCCATGATATGGCAAACCATATTCTCACACTCGAAAAACTTTATGCGGCAAATGAGCGGCCGGAGGCTGAGGCGTACGCGGCGGATTTAAAGAACGCTCTGTGTGTTCCGGGAAGAGAGATCAGGAGCGGAAACCCGGTGACGGATGTGATTTTGCAGGAATGGAAGAAAGAGGCAGAGAGAAATGAAATCTGTTTTAAGTGTGGCTTTTATTTTCCGGCGGAATCGAAGATCAATGCCTTTGACATCAGTATTATCCTGAATAATGCATTACAGAATGCGGTTGAAAATACGGTGCATGCATCAGATGGCAAAATATCTGTCCGCTCTTACAGTCGGAAAAATGCATATATGATTGAGATCTGCAACAGTTGTTCGAAAATCATAAGTCCCGATCCCAGGAACGGGCTGCCTCCCACATCAAAGGAGAGAGCAGGCGGGCATGGGTATGGGCTTGTAAATATTCAAAAAGCGGCGCGGAAATATTGCGGTGATATTGATATTATACAGGAGGATGGCGAGTTTAAACTTTTTGTTATGCTGATGCTGTAATCGGTCATTCACAACAAAAAAGAGCTGTTTGGCATCAAATCCGTTTATTTCACCGGATGCCGTTCCGAAATCATTCTTGTAAAGACAGCACAGGGATGTGCCAGTTTGGAAAGGAGACCAAATTCTTATGACGATTGGAAACGTAAATGGAGTAAGCAGCGGTATGCAGCCAGGCAACGCGGGCAGACAAACAGATTCTGTCAGCCGGAATCTTGAGCGTCAGATTGCGGATGCGAATAAGCGCCTTCAGGAGCTTGCATCAAATGAGGAGATGACACAGGAAGACAAGATGAAAAGGCGGCAGGAGATTCAGAAGGAAATTGCAGACTTAAACCAGCAGCTGAGGCAGCGTCAGATGGAGCTTAGGAAAGAACAGCAGTTAAAGAAGGCGTCCGGGGAGGAAGGAAACCGGAAGAAAGGAGAATTGCAGGAGAGAAACCAAAACAGCGGTTTGTCACAGAATGGTATGAATGCCATGTTGTCGGCGGATGCTTCGATGAAACAGGCCAAAGTGCAGGGCAGCGTTGCCGCGCAGATGGAAGGCAGAGCAGCCGTGCTGGAGTCAGAGATTAAACTGGACACAGGCAGAGGCCTGAGTGTGGAGAGAAAAAAAGAAGCGCTTGATGAAGTAAAACAGAAGGCGCAGGATGCCCTTTCTTCGCAGTTTACCACACTCTCTGAGGCCGCACAGAAGATGGAAGATGCAAGTACGGAACCAGGCGAAAATCGTCAGCAAAAGGACAGTTCTGAGACTGAAAAGACAGAGAATGATTTGAAAACGGATGCGGTTTCGCAAAATGATACAGATGCTGGAAATGCCAGTGCATCCGGAGCGAAAGAGGAGCGGGCAGATTCGGAGCAGCCTGCTTTGCATCGTAACCCGCGTATTTCCATTGATCTTTATTTATAATTATAAAAGGATGAGTGTGAAAAGCCTGTCAATGAAAAGCCTTCATTTCATTGACAGGCTTTGTCAATTGTTACTGCACCGGTATTTTCAAAACCTGCCCGATACTCAGAAGATCAGATGTGAGCCCATTTAATTTTTTTATGGCATCTACGGTGGTTCCGTATTTTCTTGAAAGCAGCCATAAGGTGTCCCCGGATTGCACGACATGGGTAATGGATGACGGGGTATTCTGAGAAGCCGGTATCTTTAATATCTGTCCGATCTGAAGCATATCGCTTGTAAGTCCGTTCAATTTCTTAATTGCTTCGACTGTTGTATCAAATTTTCTGGCGATCAGCCACAGGGTATCTCCTGATTTTACCGTATACTCAAACGTATCACTGTCTGTTCCGAAGGGAGGCACATTATGTTCGATTCCCTGATAAGTATTGTACAGTGTTTCCCATGTAAGCGGTCCTACAATGCCGTCCGGATTCAGATTCATAATCCTCTGGAAAGCGGCAACCGCCTGTTTCGTCCCGCTCCCGAAGATCCCGTCCTGCGCAATTTCCGGAATACCGGGATAATATTCGGAAATGATGTTCAGAAGGTACTGCAGGGTGATCACATCCTGGCCGCGTGAACCCTGACGCAGTACGCTTGTGGGCGGAACGGTTCCGATACCAAGTGATGTTCCTTCGCTGTTTAATTCGGCGAGCCGCGTGACGGCGGTATAGAGACTTGAGATCTTATACCAGGTTGATTTTCCTACAATGCCGTCCGCATTCAGATTAAAGATGTTCTGGAACTTGCGCACAGCTGTATTTGTGCTGTTTCCAAATGTACCCGGTGTGTCTGTGATGGCCGGAATCGCAGGGTAATTCTGTCTGATTCGGTTTAAGTAGGTCTGGATAGTCTGGACGTCAAGCCCTGTGCTGCCGGTCCGAAGCGGTGTTCCCGGATAGGAGGAGAGGACATTGGTGATGGTATTTGTTTCGACAATTTCGATGTCTTTCGGATAGTAGGAGCGCAGGATTTGCAGAGGGGTAAGCCCCTGCTCCGCAAGAGAGACGGTTCCCCATTGGGACAGTCCCTGGCAGGTTGCGGTGGTTCCGTTGCAGAAAGAAGTAAAGTAAGGCGCAATCTGGCCTTTCCTACGGACATATTCGTTGAAGATGCGATCGACAATCCGGCTGATGGAATCATAAATTGGGCGTCCGTATACAAAGTATTGATCATAGGCGGTACTGTTTGTGATGTTGAAGCTATATCCGCGGCTTGGATACCATTCCGTAAAAATTCTGTTTAATGCAAATGTAATGATAGCGTAAATATTGGCAGTCAGAGCCGGTTCAGGCCATGTGGGATAGATTTCACTGCTTGCTACGTTCTTGATGTAATCAGGGAAAGGAACCTGAACGTTTGCCGCCGATGAACTGGGTGTACCAAGATGTACGGTAATCGTGTTCGGAATCACGACCTGTCGCAGCACATAGGGCGATACGGTGGTTCCTTCCTGACTGCGCGCACCGCCCATTGCAACTGCCGGTTTCCCGATTACGATCTCCGTCTGTACAGGGATGCGTTGTACCTCCGGCATAGGGATGAGGAGAACCGGAAGAACTGCCGTTTCTCCTTCATAAATGGGAATTTCAAGAACGGAGAGGGAATTGAAGCCGGAAGCGTTTGCCAGTATATGATAGCTGGTATACGGTATTCCGGAGAAGTAAGGGTTCATGGAAAAGTCTCTGCTTAAGGTTTCAAGCGGAACCGTTGGTGTCTCTCCGTTTTCATCTGTTGTAAATTCGTAGACCGCACTGCCTGAGCGGTCCATAATTCTGATTTGTACGTCGCGCAGCGGGACCGCATCGTGCGCGGTACGCGCCTGTATTCTTAAATAACCGATAGCCATAAATCAAATCTGCTCCTCATTTTCTATATTTTATAAATATGAATGGCAGACAGGAACAGTTCCCGAATGATTTTTGCGGATGTGATCGTGGAAAAAGAGTGTATTGGTCGGTTTTTGAATAGAATATGTCCGTTTATGAGTTGAAACAGGCGTGCGAAGACGGTATTATTCTATTTATAAAGAAAAAAGTTCTGAGGAGGTTCTATATGAAAAACCAGTATAATAAAACGATTACGGCCTGCTTTGTGGGCTATATTGTTCAGGCAGTTGTAAATAATTTTGCGCCGCTCCTGTTTCTGACATTTCAGCGTACATATGGGATTCCGTTATCCCTGATTACAATGCTTGTCACGATTAATTTCGGTGTGCAGCTTCTGGTGGATATTCTTTCGGTAAGCGTTGTGGACAGAATCGGATACCGTGTGTCTATGGTGATTGCGCATATTTTTGCATCCGTTGGGCTTTTATCCCTAACGATACTCCCTGAAATGTTTGAGAGTCCGTTTGCCGGCATACTTCTTTCCGTGATTATTTATGCGATTGGAGGAGGTCTTCTGGAAGTGCTGGTAAGTCCTGTAATGGAGGCATGCCCGTCTGACAATAAGGAGAAGGCAATGAGTATGCTGCATTCCTTTTACTGCTGGGGACATGTGGGCGTTGTGGCAATATCCACGCTCTTTTTTCAGATATTCGGAATTGAAAACTGGAAGATACTGGCGGTTGTCTGGACGCTGATTCCCCTGTGTAATGCAGCTGCTTTTACAAAGGTGCCGATCGCATCGTTGATGGAAGAAGGAGAAAAGGGGCTGGGAATCCGGGAATTGTTTCGCATGAAAATTTTCGTGATACTGTTTATAATGATGCTGTGTGCAGGCGCAAGCGAACAGGCAGTCAGCCAGTGGGCTTCGACGTTTGCAGAGATGGGGCTTGGTATTTCGAAGACCGCCGGCGATCTGGCGGGGCCGATGGCATTTGCCATATTAATGGGCCTGTCCAGAGCATATTACGGGAAATATGGGGATAAGATCAATCTAGACCGATTTATGGTCTGCAGTTGTATGCTTTGCATTGCCTCGTATTTTTGTATCTCACTTATGCCGATGCCGCAGATCAGCCTGATTGCGTGTGCGGTGTGCGGGCTGTCCGTAGGGATTATGTGGCCAGGGACTTTCAGCAAAGCGTCGTCGGCGCTTCCACGCGGCGGAACCGCAATGTTTGCACTGTTAGCCCTGGGTGGTGATATCGGATGCTCCGGCGGACCTACGCTCGTTGGATTTGTATCAAGCAGGTTTGGCGATAATTTGAAAATGGGAATTTTAGCAGGCGTCGTCTTTCCGGTTCTGCTTTTAACCGGAATTCTGCTTTTAGGAAAAAAGGCGCGATGAAATTTTCTGTATAAAGAAAGGGATGTCTTCTGTGTAAAAAAGGAGTTTTTTTGCGCAGAACTGACATCCCTTTTTCTTCGGATGCGATAGTATAATAAGTAACGATATACCTTACCAATATTATGAAATCCGGAGGACATTGCTTCATGAAGCTGAAAGGAAAGATTCTGGCACTGACTCTTGTGCCGGTAATAACACTGGGAGTGTTTATGATTCTGGTTGCTGCCGACAGAATTGCAAACGGCATCTATGATGAGGCTTATATTGGAATGCATGCGACTGCCCTTGCCGTGCGCGATATTTTTGAGGAGGGAAACAGTGGTACATATCATCTTGATGAAAACGGTGATCTGTGGAAGGGTGAGACTATGAACATTTCACAGGCGTTCGGTATTGTCGATCACATCAAACAGAATACCGGAATGGAGGTTACAGTTTTCTGGGGTGATACAAGAGTTCTCACTTCGATTGTAAACGAAGAGGGTGAAAGGCAGATCAACACAAATGCTTCAGAAGAAATTGTCAGCCGGGTGATGGAAAAAGGAGGGACATATCAGGAAAGAAATGTAGAGATTCTCGGCAGAAAATATATTGTATGCTATATCCCGGTTTATCAGGAAAATTCGAAAGAAAGTGTCGGGATGATTTTCCTCGGGACACCGCAGGAGAAGGTTTCTGTGGTAATCAACAGAGTTAGAGGACAGTTTTTGGGTGTTATTTTATGCATGGTGGTTTTGGTTTCCCTGTGCGCGTATATTCTTGTGAGACGGATTGTTTCTGCTCTCAAAAAGAATATGGATATGCTTGACAGTATTTCAAAAGGCATACTGGATATTGATGTCGAGAAGCGTATTTTGGACAGAAAAGATGAGATCGGAGATTTAGGAAGAGATATCTTAAATCTCAAAGAGAAACTCCACAAAATCGTCACAAACATCCACGGGAAAAGTGATGCGCTCGGAAAGGAAACTTCCAGAATTGCAAAGATAGCCCGCAATGTGCATCAGGTTATGGAGGAAGTGAACAATGCCGCGCAGGATATGGCGTCAAGCTGTCTGGCACAGGCGGAAGATATTGGCCATGCCAGTGCAAATGTTACCTCTATGGGCGATAAGATTGGACAGAATACGGAAGAGGTCAGGCAGCTTCATATGATTTCGGGTCGTATGAGAGAAGGTACAACAGTGGCATTGAGTCAGTTTTCGCAGTTAAATGAAGTGATGCGCAGCGTAAAGGAGGCCATTCACTTTCTGGCGGAGCAGACAGCGCTTACAAATGAATCGGTTGCAAAAATCAGTTCTGCCACGGAGCTGATTACAGCGATCGCGTCTCAGACCAACCTTTTGTCTTTAAATGCCAGCATTGAAGCCGCGCGCGCCGGCGAGCACGGCAGAGGGTTCGCAGTGGTTGCATCGGAAATCAGGCAGCTTGCGGAACAGTCAGACTGTGCAGCAGGCGAGATTCAGGCGATGATTGTAAGTCTGAACACGAATTCCGGTCATACGCTGGAGCGTGTGAAAGAAGTGCAGGGCATGATTAAGAGGCAGGAAGAAAATATGCAAAAGACAAATGAGATTTTCCGGGAGGTCTGTGACAATGTTGATCAGTCTGCCGACAGTGCGAACATTATAATGGAAAATTCAGGTGAGCTGGAAGAGATTCGGGTAAATACGGCAGCAGCGGTGCAGGATTCCGCTGCGCTTTCCGAAGAGAATTCCGCAAGCATTGAGGAAGTTATGGCATCCATTGAGAATATTTACAGCGAGCTTGGGAATATTTCGGAAAAGACAGAATTTTTAAGCAGTTTGTCGCAGGAAATGGTGGAGAGCGTGGACGTTTTTCAGTTTTAAGTCTAAAATACAGATAGGAAGGAAAAGCATTCGGGGGTCAGTGTGAGCTTCGGATGCTTTTTCTTAATGAATCAGGTCCGTCTGTGAAGAAAGTTCCTGTGCGGCAGGGAAGCTTATGACGGAGTGGAAAGAAGAAGTAATTCTTATGTATAGTAAATAAATGTAGTAGTTGCGGGGCTGGAAGATCTGTGTTATATTAAAACGGTATGAGGTCGAAAAGGAAACGGAGATTAAGAGAAAGGAACCCCTGAAAATTGATTATAGCAGAAAATCTGATCAAAACATTTGTAAAAAATGAAAAGAAAAATAAAAAGATTGAGGTAAATGCGGTGGACGGACTTTCCCTGACTGTGAATGACGGGGAGATTGTAGGAATTCTTGGGCCGAACGGTGCAGGGAAGACGACGCTTCTTCGCATGATGTCAAAACTGATGAAACCGACAGAGGGCATGGTCAGGATTCGGATTGGGGAGGAGGAAATCTCTGATGATATCGAGGTAAAAAGACATATCGGATATCTCTCCAATAATACGAAACTGTATGGCCGGCTTTCACCGGGAGAACTGCTTCTGATGCTTGGCGTGATTTATGGAAAGACGGAAGCGGAAACCCGGAAGCGGATTAAGGAGATCAGTGAAATTCTTTCTATGGAATCGTTTCTTGATAACCGGATTGAAAAATTGTCAACAGGCCAGACGCAGCGCGCGTCAATCGCAAGGTGCCTTGTACATGACCCGCAGATTTATATTTTCGATGAGCCGACACTTGGTCTTGATATTATAAGCAGTGCGTCAATCATCGATTTTATGAAGGGAGAGCGGGAGCGGGGGAAGACGGTCTTATATTCTACTCATTACATGGAGGAAGCGGAGTATCTCTGCGACAGAATTGCCCTGATTCATCGTGGGAAAATTATTCGTGAGGGGACACCGGATGCGCTTAAAGAGCAGACCGGAAAGGAAAATCTTCGGGATATTTTTTCCGAACTGATTCGTGAGGAGGGAATGACGAATGGATATTAAGATCATTAAGACGCTGGTGAAGAGAGAACTGCTTGATGTGTTCCGGGACAGGAAAACCGTGTTTATGATGCTGTTTCTGCCGGTGATTTTGTATCCGCTTATTTTTATCGGCGCAATGCAGATAGTGTCCGTCATATCGTCAAGTATGGGGGAGCAAAATTACAGGGTTGTGATAGATGCAGAGGATGACGATGCATTTGCAAAGCAGCTGAAGCAGAGACAGGAAACAGAAACATATTCATTGGTTATAGTGGATCCGCAAAGCATTGATGATTATGAGACGTCATTAAATAATGAGGATATAGACGTCTATATTTCCGGGAACATGCAGGGCGGAAAGATGCAGTATGATGTCTATTATCTCTCATCCGTGACAAATTCCTCTTATATGGCCGATCTTGTCATGGATGCATTTGACGATTACCGTGAGGAAATGACGAGGCAGCGTGTGGAGGCGGCAGGGATGAATGTACATGAGGTTCTTGAACCTGTCCGGTATGCAGAACATGATATTGCAAGCAATGAGCAGTCGCTTGGCAGCCTGATGGGGTCAATCCTGCCTTTTATGCTGCTCACGAGCCTGATGACGGGGACTTCGTATCCGGCAGTCGATACAACGGCGGGAGAGCGTGAAAGGGGGACGCTGGAAACGATTCTTACGCTGCCTGTAACAAACCGGCAGTTGATTCTGTCAAAGTTTATCACGGTGGCATTCACCGGCATTATAACTGCGCTTTTAAATATTCTGTCAATGGGTGGCATTGCCTTTTATATGTATCAGGTTATGGATATGCAGACGGGTGTGGAATCGTTTGATATGGCCAAGTTTGTGCCTGCGATTTTTGTATGCGTTCTCTGCATCTTTGCTTTTTCATTATTTATCAGTGCGGTACTGATGTGTGTGGCATCTTTTGCGAAAAGCAGCAGGGAAGCAAATAATTTTATTGCGCCAATGACAATGGCCGTGATGTTTACGGGATATATCAGTTTTATTCCGAATATCGAGCTTACGCCGGCAATGGCAATGGTGCCGGCGGCAAATATCTGCCTGTTAATTAAAAATATGCTGATGTTTAAGGTGGATTATGGTTCGATAATTCTGGTGCTTTTGAGCAATGTGGCGTATGCGGCGGCGGCCATACTCTTTTTAAACAGAATTTATGACAGTGAGGCTATTTTGTTTCCGGATGGACGGGGCGGTTTGCAGGTTTTTGAAAAAAGGACGAATCTTAAGAAAGGCGGAGTGCCTACGACTTCGGATGTCGTTTTTGTCATTGTGGTAACGCTTCTGCTCATAATCTATGCAGGAAGTATACTGCAAATTAAATTTGGTCTGGCCGGTCTTTTCCTGACGCAGATGATTCTGCTTCTTGTTCCGTTAGGAACCGTTATTTACACGAAAAGGGATATTTGCCTGACCTATGGGCTGCACAGGGCAAGAATAACCGATTTTGTGGGCGGCGCATTTCTTGCGGTAGGGATGCTTTTGGTAAATCTGCTGATATCGATGGCTATGATTGCGCTGTTTCCTGAAAGTGCACAAAATATCGGGGAGAGTTTTTTGACGGTTTTGGGTGATAATATGTGGAGCGCTTTGGCAGTGATTGCGCTGGCTCCGGCCATTTGTGAGGAAATGCTGTTTCGTGGGATGATTTTGCATTCTCTTAAGGCGAAGTACCGTCTCTCATCTGCTGTAATTACCACGGCCGTTTTGTTTGGATTCTACCATATGAGTCTGGTGAAATTTCTGCCGACAGGTATTCTGGGAGTCGTTCTTTGTCTGGTGGTTCTTCACACAGGGAGCATTTACCCTGCAATGGTGATGCATTTTCTGAACAATGCGCTGAGTGTGGTCATTTCCTACTACCCGGTTCAGGTTGGAAAGATGTTTCCAATATTGGTGAAGGAACCTCTCGGAGGTTTCGACATGTTTCTTCTTGCCGGTGCAGGGCTTGTCCTGTGCCTGATCGGAGGAGCTGTGCTCTCATTTTCGGGCAGACAAAGAGAGGACAGATCTCTGGGAGAGGGCTAATATAACAGTGATATGACGCAGGAGGAAAGAAATATGGAATGGGTAGAGAGATTGAATGAAGCGGTTGCAAACGGGACCATTGAGAAACTTGCGGCGATGATGGATACGCCGCCGTTCGGACTTCTGGGAGTCAGTGCGTGTGACGATGCAGAGCAGTGGAAGTATTTTATTGCGGTATCTACATCGAAAGAATGGAAAGAATTTGAGGAATATACGGTTCCTGCATCCACATGGGCAATTTTTCCGGGAAGCGGGACGAATCAGTCAATTCAGGAGCTGGAGCGCCGTATCATTACCGAATGGCTGCCGACTTCGGGATATGAGTATGCCGATGCGCCGGACATTGAGGTTTATATAAGTCCGGGCCCACAGAATGCGCAGTATGAAGTCTGGATACCGGTACGCGTTGCTGCCGGCAGCCGTACCGAATAGAGGACAGATTGGTTCCGGCGTCAGCCGGAAGAGATATTTTTGTAAAACAGGGGATTGACAGAGCTCTCAAATGAAGTTATATTAATAGTATCAATTTGGAAAATGAGGTGAAAAGATGATTTATACTTCTTGCATATAAGAGAGAATTATAGGATGGCATTTTATTGTATAGATTGCCATGTCTGATGCAAGAAGGTTATACGTCTACACACATCTGTTATATAGTGTCATTCGGGTTCTTTGTGGATGATAAAAAGTGTTGTGGTAAGCTGCGGAAATTACTTTCTGTGGCTTTTTGCCGTTTCAGGGTCATTGATTATAAAATCAATTTCCTTCTGCACAGACGTGTCAACGTGTTTTAAGGAGGAATTCAATTATGTCGATGATTAAAATAGAAAATCTTACATTTTCTTATCCCACAAGCTATGATCCTGTTTTTGAAAATGTCAGTTTTCAGATTGATACGGACTGGAAACTGGCATTTGTAGGGAGAAACGGCAGAGGGAAGACGACACTGTTACATCTGCTGCTCGGACAATATGAATACAGCGGGAGGATTCTTTCATCGGTGGAGTTTGATTATTTCCCCTATCCGGTTGAGGATAAGAGCCGATTGACGCAGGATATACTACAGGAAATCTGTCCGGCGGCGGAGGAATGGGAGATTATGCGTGAATTATCCTGTCTGGATGTGGATACGGACGTACTGTGGAGGCCGTTTGAAACACTTTCAAATGGAGAGCGGACAAAGGCACTGCTGGCGGCGCTCTTTTTGAATGAAGGTCATTTCCTGCTAATCGATGAGCCGACCAATCATCTGGATACACAGGCAAGAGAGCTGGTTTCGTCATATTTAAAGAAGAAAAAAGGATTTATTCTGGTATCGCATGACCGGTGTTTTCTGGATGGGTGTGTCGATCATGTATTATCGCTTAACAAGGCGGATATTGAGGTACAGAGCGGGAATTTTTCTTCTTTTATGGAGAATTTTAAACGGCAGCAGGATTTTGAAGAAGCGAAAAATCAGCGGCTTCAAAAGGATATCGGGCGTTTGCAACAGGCGGCAAAACGTACCGCCGTCTGGTCTGACCGTGTGGAAGCGTCGAAAATCGGGGCCTACGACAAGGGATATGTGGGGCATAAGGCGGCAAAGATGATGAAGCGTGCGAAGGCTGTGGAGGCCAGACAGAAACAGGCGGCCGAGGAGAAGTCGCTGTTGCTTAAAAACGTGGAAACTGCCGAGGAATTGAAAGTGATTCCGCTTGAATATCATACGGATATTCTGGCAGGATTCTCAGAAATTGCGGTGTATTATGGTGAAAAGAGAGTCTTTGACCCGGTTACTTTTCAGGTGCAAAGAGGCGATCGCATTGTGCTTGACGGGAAGAACGGAAGCGGCAAAAGCAGTCTTTTAAAGCTTCTGACGGGGCAGCAAATCGAATATACGGGCAGACTGTCCGTGGGTTCGGGACTTGTGATTTCTTATGTGCCGCAGGATACTTCTTATCTTACGGGAACGCTTTCCGAACTGGCAGAGCGAAGTCATATTGATGAGAGCTTACTGAAAGCGGTTCTTCGAAAAATGGACTTTGAGAGGGTGCAGTTTGAGAAGGATATGGCAGAGTTTTCGGAAGGACAGAAGAAAAAGGCTCTGATTGCAAAGAGCCTGTGTGAAAGGGCGCATCTGTATATATGGGATGAACCGCTGAACTTTATTGATGTTTATTCACGTATGCAGATTGAGCGGCTGATTCAGGCATTTGCGCCTACGATGATCTTTGTGGAACATGATCGTGCGTTTCAGGAGGAAATTGCGACGAAAGTAATCACACTGTAAGATGAATCTGGAAAATACGGAAATATGGAGGTAATTAGATTGAAAAATCAGGATTTTTCAATCGCCAAATTTGTGCTGACGCCCCAATTTGCAGGCTGTTGGCAGCATGGAGGATTAGGATGAAAAGATCAGAAATTAATGCGGTAATCAAAGAAATGGAAGAACTGATTCGCGAGAATGGGTTTCATCTTCCGCCGTTTTGCAACTGGACGCCGGAGGAATGGAGTGATAAAGGCCATGAATACGATGAAATCCGTGACAATATGCTTGGTTGGGATATAACGGACTTCGGGCTGGGCGACTTCAATAAAGTAGGATTCGGGCTGATTACGCTTCGGAACGGAAACCAGCATAATCCGAAATATAAAAAGACCTATGCGGAAAAACTGTTGTTTATGCGTGACGATATGATGGCCGCCATGCATTTTCACTGGTACAAGATGGAGGACATTATCAACCGCGGCGGCGGGACACTGCTCATTAAAGTATATAATGATGACGGAAACGGTGGTCTTTCGGATGAGGATGTGCAGATTTATTCGGACGGGCGTACGTATACTGTTCCGGCGGGAAGTTTCATCCGGCTTGTGCCGGGTGAGAGCCTGACGATTCTGCCGCATCAGTATCATGAATTCCACGTTGAGCCGGGAAGCGGTAGCGTCTTAATTGGCGAAGTTTCGATGTGCAATGACGACAATACCGATAACCGGTTTTATGAAAAGTCAGGAAGATTTCCGGAGATTGAAGAGGATGAGACGCCGTACAGACTGCTGTGTAATGAATATCCTGCAGCAAAGTAAGCGCGGGATTCCCGGAATGTCAGAGTTTTAGGCTGCAATTAGAGCGGTTGGTGAGACATATACAGAGAATAGAGAAAGCATGTTATTTCTGTAAAAGGAAATAATGTGCTTTTTTGTCGCAGTGAGACCGTGATAGGATGATTCGGACGGAAAAGAGAATTTGTGTTCGAAAGAGGCGGCGTATAGTATTGTTTTTTCGCCACCAAACCCCTTTAATTTACATTCCTGTGTTGCTATAATGAAAAAACATTACTATTGCGCGTTTTAAAGCGCAGTAAATAATTGTAATTTTCAAAAAAAGAAAGGAGTGTAGTGTTGATGAAAAAAATTCGACGATTTGCGGCAGTGCTTCTTGCGGCCGCGATGGTGGTGACAAGCATCCATGTGCCTGTATATGCGGCGCCGGATGATAGCATCGTTATCGAACAGGAAGATCTGCAGGAAAGCAGCGCTTCCGTTGACGAAGATTTAGCGGGAAAACAGGAGCCGGAGATACAGAATCCGGATACGGACCCAACAGAAGAAGAGCCGGTAAAAGAGCCGGAAGTACAGAATCCGGCAGAAGAAGAGCCGGCAAAGGAACCGGAAGTGCAGAATCCGGCAGAAGAGTCTGTAAAGGAGCCGGAAGCAGGTGCGCCTGTGGAAGAATCCACAGAGGGGGACTCCGTGACAGAGGTTTCTTCGGAGGAGGAAACTGCTGCAGATGATTTTGAGGAAATCGTAGTGGGACAGTCCGAGGAGGAAGCGGATGAATCTCTGGATGAGAGTGTAACGGGAAATGACGATACGATCTATGTCGGGGATGCGAAGGAGTTTCTTCAGGCATTGAAGGAGGCTTCCCAGAAAAAAGACGTGAAGGGAAATTCCCTGCCGGCAGTCATTGAGCTTCGGGAGCCGAATTACAGTCTGAAAGATGAAGATGGAGATGTTAAGGATGCAGACACGGTTCAGGCTGAAATCGAAGCATATGATGCAGATCATTTCCTGATCTCTAAAGCAGTTCTCGGCGATCAGAAGATGGAGATTACAGCGGGAGATGTAACGATTAAAGGCAATGGCCACAGCATCAGTTTCCTTGATGAAGCGGTGGACGGCGCGGTTATGACCGTTGCATCAGGCGCTTCACTGACACTGGAAAACAGGTTGGTGATCACAGATGGATGGAAACCTTCACAGGTTTCCGGCACATTTGGATTTAAAATTGAAAACTCCGGCACGTTTCGTGCGGAAAATGCACATATTACCTATGCGAAAGCAGTCGCCTTTGTAAATAAGGCAAAGGCATCGGCAAGCTTTGAAGGCGGCTCCGTGAGAGCGACGGCAACACCGATGGACGGTGTGGCGGCGATTCATAACGAAGCGGACGCAGAACTTGTGATCGGCGGTACGCAGAACGGCAGCCAGGCAGAGGCATCAGAAATTACGGCGGAGGTTGATAATGCGTCTGCGATTCTGAACGAGGGTTCGTTGATTCTGAATCATGCAAAGGTAAGTGCAGCCGGTGCAGAAGGCTGTGCAATCTTTAATAATGGTGAAAAAGCAGAACTGTCCATAAGAGGCGGTGACATTACATCTGCTCAGAGTGCGGCTGTTTACAATACGGCGAAACTGGAAATCGGAAGTCCGTTTGCTTACGGTGCGGATGTGGGGATTACGGCAAATGGTTCTGTGCCGGCTGTTTTGTCGCCGGGCGGAAGCGTTATGATCAGATGTGCGGATGAACATAGTAATAATGTTGCAGGTTGGATGCAGCAGGTGACAATTGAGAGTTCTTCCGCATTTGGAGTTTCCACTACAGCAAATGTGCTGGATGCGACAGGGAAGAAACGTTATCCCGGAACCGGGGACGGAAGTCTTACAATGTATGGGGGAAGGGTAGCCGGTATTGCATATGCCGGTGAGAATTATCCGGTCATTCTTGGCGGTGTGGTCAGCAGAGCCGGTGGCGCCTGTGTGCCGTATAAGGCGGACGGAACAACGGATGAAGTGACAAAAGCGCACTATTACTGGTATGACAGCGCAGAATCAGAACCGGCGCGTCAGCTTATGAATGCTTTTACGGGCGCTGCTTTTGATGATTTATTGAAACTTCCCGAAAGATCAGATGCTGAGATTGGTAATTATTGGAAAACTGTTGGGGCAGATGGAACGCTTGCGGAACTTGTCAAGGCGAAGACGAAATACATTCGTATATTAGAGCAAATAACGTTGGATACTCCATTAGTGCTTGATTATGATGTGACGATTCGGGGTGGTAACTATTATAACGCAGGCATTATAGTAGAGGGTGCGAATACAATTACAGTCACAAAGGATGCAAATGTAATTCTGGAAGGATTGGGTATTACAGGAGGTTCAAATCCATTAACCGGAGATGCGCCGAAAGTAATTGCAAATGCCGGTAATCTTACGCTTAAGAAGGTAAACATAAACCCTTATGGAAGCAGTATATCTGCTACAGGGAATGTAAAAGGCCGGATTGTGGAAAATACCGGAACAGTCACAGTATTTAATGACGATATATATAATTCTGGTATTTATGCAGGCGCAGATTTTACAGCCGTACATAATAACGGTGTTTTTATTATGCAAAACGGCATGATACAGGCAAGTGGAGAAGGAAGCCATGCGATTCTCTACGAAGGCGAAAATGTTCCGGTTCTCGTAAGAGGTGTAGTTTATGGTGCAGGATATTCCGATAAATCGACCGGATCAGAGAAGGCGGCCGTAGCAAAGTGGGATGGCGCCAAAGCCGTTACCGGACAGTTTAAGAATACAACAGATGCGGGCGCATTGCTTCTTCCTGCAAAAGATTCAACATGTATTCAAGATGGTATTGCGCAGGCAGACCAGTTACTTGACAATTCGGAGGAAGTGCCGGATGAATATTTGCTGATGGAAGCAGGCGAATATATCGAAGAGGCAAACATCAGAAACATATTTGATGTCAGCAGCCGGTATACGAATGCGGTTTTGAAATTAAACAGTTCCGCACAGGAGGTAGTTGAGACAAAGGATGCTCCTCTGACGATCACGGCAAAAGCAAAAGGCCATGCGATTGTTACCTTTGGATTGTATGAAAGCGAGAAAGAAGACGCCCGTCTGATTACTGCGAATTATCTGCGGATTGATGTTGTAGGACAGGGACGCCGCGACAAACTGGTCAGCGATCACTTTACCGGAAACATCCTGAATCCGAATGTAGTGGTAAATGGTTATAAGACAAAGAGCAATGAACCGGTAAAATTTGAGTTCCATCTGACGGATTCCTATGGTGAGGAAGCAGTTGGCGCAGATAATTTTGATGCAATTAAGGCAGGCACGTATAACGTAGACAGTATCCTGATTGATGATAAGGAATTCAGAGAATATTTTCAGGCGAATAAGCGAAGCGACGGAGAGGGCGGATATCTGGATACACATTATGACGCCGAGAAGAAACTTTATTCGTTTGAACTGGAGACATTGCGTGAGAATGGCAATAAGTCCTATGTGGGCGGCCCTTCAACCAAACTTGTGGTGGATGATGTAAGAAAGATTGATAATGTGAAAGTTTCCGCGGTTTTGAAAGACGCGGCGGAACGTACAATCGTAGTTCCGGTTGGCGCATTCAATATTTCTGTAAAATCGTCAGCGCCCAAATTTAAAGTAAATCCGGTCAACATTAACCGGTTTTATGAGAATGACTATAATTGGTTTGTTTATGCAATAACCAATGACCCGAATGAGAGAATTGACGAGTATGGTTCATTTAGCGGAACTGCAGGTATCGAGGTGAATACAGACGGTGAAGTAATAACCGTAAGCGGTAAGAAGGGCGGAAAGGTCAGTTCTGCTGTAAAGGTTACGAACTATGTCGGCACATATCCTTTTTCTGCAAATGTAAAAGTAACAAATAAAGCGCCGAAGGTATCCCTGAGGGATAAAAAGATTTCTATTTACGGAAAAACTTCTGCGGAGACAGATATCAATACTGCATTGCTCGCAAAGACGAAACCGGACGATGATTATGATCCGATAGACAGAGTTTCTGATATCAAAGTTGTCGGTAAGAGTGCAGAATTTTATAAAGCTGCGAATCTGAAAAGTAAAAGCTGGGATGCGAAAGGCACAACACATTATCTGAACTTTGCCCTGCAGCCGAAAAAAGCAGTTGTAAAGACAATGACTGTGGATCTGGAAGTATCTTTCGAAGGCGCAAGAAAAGTAAAAGGAAAGCCGTATGTGGTGAAACTGAAATTAAAGGTATCTCCGGTAGATTACAATAAGTTCAGTGTGAAGCAGATTAACAATCCTGCAACCAATTATAAACCGCGCATTAATAAAACCCCTTTAGAGGGAAACGTTGCAGATTCCACGAAAGTATTCTTTACTTTAAATCCCAGGACATATAAGGGCGGTAAGTTCATTGTAACCGGATTAAACGGAAAAGGAAATGCATCGAATCCGCTGCCGGAGAGCTTAAGCTTTAACAGCGTAAGGGATGAAGGAAACGGAAACTATTCCGTAACTATAGCGGCGAATGCCAAAACAAAGGACGAGAAAGCAAAGACAGTGAAATTTGCAGTTCAGCTGATCGCTCCGAATGAGCAGGGCAAATTTGTGCCGGTACTTAAGAAACAGGCGGTAATGACTGTAAATCTGTATGATGCCAAAGAGCCGGAGCTTAAGAAGACAGACGCTTCCATTGATTTAAGCAAGGTAAAATATCAGTCAAAGACATTAGAGGCTGATATTTCTACAAAACTGAAAACGACTTATAAAGTAACGGGAGCGGTTGGCACATGGTCTGTAACGGCTGACAGCGCTTTGTTTGGTGCATATCAGACGAGAAATAAAAATGGAGATATTACCTCTGTTGTCCTGACTCCAGATGCAGATGCATATTTTGCAGGAAGGATTCAGATTGGGAATAAGTATACGGTAAATCTTACATTTGATAACGGACGGGGAACCAGAAAGATAATCCCTGTAACTGTCAGTGTGAAGGATGTAAAGAAGGCGGATGCCGTTATTTATAATGAATACTACGATAGATATGACAATATGTTTAAGATTAAGAAAAGTGAATTTACTTTATATTACAATTCTCCGTATACATTGGATAATTTCCAGATCGGTGAAACAGTAAACTGGGAAAGCGTTGACTACAGCACTGCTCCGTACATGGGACTTATGGTGAAGGATGTGGCAGTGGATGAGTCAAAAGGAGCTTCACCCTATGAGGTGATTCGGTACAGGAGTGCAAACGGCAGTCATTACGAGTATGCGCTTACCTTTAAGGATAAGACAAAGACAGGAGATGCTGCGGCGCTTAAAAAAGCAAAAACCGTAACACTCAAGATTACGTATTCAAACGGCATTAAGGACGATTATGTAAGCAGTCTTAAGAAAGTTAAAGTAAACATTCCTGATTTGCCAAAGAAGTAAATGAGAGAAGCAGACAGACTTAAATTTGTTCATCAATAATTTCTTGAAGCCTTTCAAGACGGAGAACCGGGCGGGTGTGACAACCTTCCCGGTTTTCTGGTGTTTTGCCGTTTTCTTTTTGGAAATACTCGTATAAAATAAAAAAGACTTTTGCAATGCGCCTTCTTATGGTATGGTAGTCCTTGCAGATATTAAATAAGTATCATATGATTTAGAGGATTGTATTGAAATACAGGGCATGTGCAGGAAGGATAAACGATTATGAAAAAGGTAATGATTGTATTTGGGACGCGTCCGGAGGCAATTAAGATGTGTCCGCTTGTGAAGGAGATGGAAAGAAGTCCTTTGCTTGAGACAGTCGTCTGCGTCAGCGGCCAGCACAGGGAAATGCTCCATCAGGTGATGGATATTTTTGATGTAAAGGCAAAGCATGATCTGGATATTATGAAACAGGGGCAGGATCTTTTTGATATCACGACGGAAGTTCTGACAGGAATGCGCAGAATATTGAAAGAGGAGAATCCGGATATTGTGCTGGTGCATGGAGATACGACGACGGCATACGCGGCATCATTAAGCGCATTTTATTTGAATATCCCGGTAGGACATGTGGAAGCGGGGCTTCGGACCTACAATATGGATTCGCCGTTCCCGGAAGAATTTAACCGACAGGGAATCGGACTTACGGCAAAGTACCATTTTGCACCGACGCAGACTGCAAAGGAGAACCTGCTTCGGGAGGGTAAGGAGGAAAGGAATATCCTGGTTACTGGAAATACAGGCATTGATGCTCTTTTCTCTACAATAAGAGAGAATTTTAAGCATCCCGTTACGGACTGGGCAAAAGGAAGCAGGCTGCTGGTTATTACAGCGCACAGGAGAGAAAATCTGGGACATCCTATGCATGAAATGTTCCGTGCAATTCGCAGAATCGTTGAGGAATTCCCGGATGTCAAGGCAGTCTATCCGATTCATATGAACCCTAAGGTGCGGGAGATTGCCGAGGAGGAATTAAATGGATGCGAGAATCTTCGTATTATAGAGCCGCTTTCGGTGGATGAGTTCCATAATCTTTTAAATGCTTCCTATTTAATACTGACAGACAGCGGCGGTATTCAGGAGGAGGCGCCGTCTCTTGGAAAACCGGTTCTTGTTATGCGCGACACTACGGAACGTCCGGAAGGCGTGGAAGCGGGAACTTTATGCCTCACCGGAACCAGTGAGGAGCGTATATATGAGACATGCCGCCTTCTGCTGACAGACGGGAAGGCATATGGCAGAATCAGTCGTGCGCAGAATCCATATGGAGATGGAAAAGCAAGCCGGAGAATACGGGAATTTTTGGAAGGCATCCTTGCATGATAAAAGGAAGGCAGATGGTGAATGTGATATGGTTCATTCTTCCGGTTTGGCAGGCGCAGGCCTCTGGAAAATAATGCTTGCATTTTCCCTGTAAAAGTGCTATATTTGATTATGATGATATGATGAATGGTAAGGAGTGGGCAAAAGTCCACTCCTTCATTTTTGAGTGTTTGAGGCTGAGAGGCCGAAGACGGTTTGAGGGAGGAGAGGAAGGAATGTCGAAGAGGGAAGAGATTGAGAGCAGAACCGAACATCTGGTGCTTCCGATTACGGAGGAAAAGAAATTTGAATTGGTGGATGTGGAGTATATAAAGGAGGCCGGAAATTACTATCTCAGGATTTATGTGGATAAAGAAGGGGGAATTACGATTGACGATTGTGAGGCAGTGAGCCGTGCATTGTCTGATCTGCTTGACAGGGAAGATTATATAGAAGATTCGTATATTTTGGAAGTGAGTTCTCCGGGGCTCATGAGGCCGCTTAAGAAAGAGAAAGACTTTGAAAGAAGTCTTGGAAAGGCCGTTGAGGTAAAGACGTATCAGGTGCGGGAAGTGCCTGGAACAAAACTGAAGCAGAAAGATTTTGCCGGTGTGCTGAAGAATTATGATAACGATACCGTGACGATTGAGACAGAAGAAAATAAGGAAATCACATTTACAAAGCAGGAGATTGCACTGATCCGGCTCGCATTTGATTTCTGAGTGAAAACAGGAGGTAAAGAAAGAAAATGAATAAGGAATTAATGGAGGCACTTGACATTCTGGAGAAGGAGAAAGACATCAGTAAGGAAACTCTGTTCGATGCGATTGAAAACTCTTTGATTACGGCATGTAAAAACCATTTTGGCAAGTCTGACAATGTCAGAGTGGAAATGAATCGTGATACATGTGATTTCAAAGTTTACGCAGAGCGCACCGTAGTAGAGGAAGTGGAAGATGCCTGCCTTGAGATTGCGCTTCCTGATGCACTCATGTTGGATAATGAGGCCGGAATCGGTGATGTGATAAATGTGGAAATTAAGAGTAAGGAATTTGGACGTATTGCAACACAGAATGCGAAAAACGTAATTTTACAGAAAATCCGGGAAGAAGAGAGAAGCGTCCTGTATAACCAGTTTTACGGAAAGGAAAAGGATGTTGTTACCGGTATCGTTCAGAGAAATATCGGACGCAATATCAGCGTGAATCTGGGAAAGGCGGATGCCATTCTTGCCGAAAACGAACAGGTAAAAGGAGAGGTATTAAAGCCTACCGAGAGAGTCAAAGTATATATCCTTGAGGTTAAGAATACGACAAAAGGCCCGAAGATTATGGTGAGCCGTACGCATCCCGAACTTGTAAAACGTCTGTTTGAGGCAGAAGTTGCAGAGGTGCAGGATGGAACGGTGGAGATTAAGAGTATCAGCCGTGAGGCGGGCAGCAGGACGAAGATTGCTGTCTGGTCAAATAATCCTGACGTGGACCCGGTGGGAGCATGCGTTGGTATGAACGGAGCGAGGGTAAACACGATTGTGGATGAGCTCCACGGGGAGAAAATAGATATCATTAACTGGGATGAAAACCCGGCGATTCTGATCGAGAATGCACTTTCTCCGGCAAAGGTGATTTCCGTTATAGCGGATGGTGATGAGAAGACGGCGAAAGTGGTGGTCCCGGATTATCAACTGTCTCTTGCAATCGGAAAGGAAGGCCAGAATGCGAGACTTGCTGCCAGACTGACGGGATTTAAGATTGACATCAAGAGCGAGACACAGGCGAAGGATGCTCCGGGATTCCGGATGGAAGATTATCTGGATGACGAGTATGATGAGGATGAGTACGAGGAAGAGGAATACGGAGAAGACGAGTATGACGATGGCGAATCCTATGAAGAGGAAGAGACGTCTGAGGAGGAGCTTCCGGAGGAGGAAGCCATTGATATGGAAGATACAGAATAGGAGCTTTGTCCATGAGTATGAAAAAGATTCCGATGCGGCAGTGTATCGGATGTCAGGAAATGAAGCCGAAGAAAGAAATGATACGTATTTTAAAGACGTCTGAGGAGGAGTTTATTCTTGATGTGACTGGCAGAAAGAACGGAAGAGGCGCATATCTGTGCAGCAACAGAGAATGCCTTGAAAAAGCCATAAAACAGAAAGGTCTGGAGCGTTCCTTTAAAATGCATATCCCGTCCGAGGTATATGACAGCCTGAAAAAGGAGTTTGAGGAAAGTGAAACAGAATAAAATATATTCCCTGCTTGGTCTTGCGATGAAAGCAGGCAGTGTGGCAAGCGGTGAGTTTATGACGGAAAAATCGGTCAAATCCCATCGGGCTTCACTGGTAATTGTTGGTGATGACGCTTCTGACAATACAAAGAAGATGTTTCGAAATATGTGTGAGTTTTATAAGGTTCCGATTTATATCTATGGCTCGAAAGAGGGGATTGGTCATGCGATCGGAAAAGAGTTTCGTGCGTCACTTGCAGTGACAGATCCAGGATTTGCAAACTCTCTCATGAAACATTTGGATTTGGAATGCGGAAGAAAAATGGAGGTAATCGAATAGATGGCAAAAATCAGAGTGCATGAATTGGCAAAAGAGATAAATAGAACCAGTAAGGAAGTCATGGAGTTTTTTACTGGAAAAGGAATGGAGATAAAGAGCGCCATGTCTTCGGTTGAAGATGCGCAGGCGGATATGGCACGTCAGGAATTTGGCGTATCGCCCGGAAACCGAACGGAGAAAAAGGATGATACGGATGCAAAGCAAAATGAAGGCGTGAAGGCTGAAAAGCCGAAGGAAAAAAAGCAGGATAAGCCGGAACAGGCTCCCGTGAAGAAAAAGAAGCCGAACATTTCATTTGTAAGCAATACGTTTAACAGCAAGAATGCTGACCGCAGACAGGGCGGCAAAGGCCGCCAGGTGGGACAGATTGGCGGTTCACAGAATCAGGGACAGGGCCGTCCGGCACAGAAGCGCCCGGCAGGAAAGCTGCCCGAGAGTGGAAAATCCATGAAAGAGACGGTTGCAGCAGCATTTGAGGCGGCGATGGGCGAGACCAAAAAAGCTCCTGCCAAAGCGCCGGCGCCGGAACCGGTACGCCAGGAAGTGAAACCAGCTCCGGTAAAAGACGAAACGGTTAAGCAGGAAACTGTAAAGACAGAAACCGTAAGAACGGAACCGGTAAAATCGGAGGAGAAAGTGACGCCGCCGCAGAAAGAACGGTCGACAGAACCGGCAAAGGCTGCGCCGGAAGCAAGGAATGAGACTTTGAAACCGCAGGGAGACCGTGCCGGAGACCGGAAAGTCTATGCATCTGGAAACAGAAACAATAATCAGAACCGCGGCAATCAGGAACGGGGCGGACAGACCCGGAGCTATTCTGACAGAAACGGGCAGACAAGAAATTATCAGGACCGGAACAGTCAGGATAGACGGAACAATGAAAGAGGCGGACAAAGAACAGGAGCCGGACAGTCAAATGGAAGAACGTATGCGGGAAATCAGGGCGGCTATCAGAACGGCCGCGGCAATAATCAAGGCGGGAACCGTGATTTCAGGAACGGTGATAATCGCGCGCAGGGTGGCAGAGGAAATGACAGACCGGGATTTCGATCCCAGGATTCAAAGAGAACTCTCTCTTTTGCCTCGGAAGCTGCAGGAAAAGAGCAGGAGAAGCATAGAAATGATCAGGACAGACGCCGCCAGAGTCAGGAGAAGCGTAAGAGAGACCTTGCATATGAGAGAGACGATGAAGTAAAGGCAAAGAAATTCAATCCGCACGGCTTTAACAAGCCGGAGAAGACAGCGGCGCCGCCGGAAGAGAAGATTAAAGTGATTACGCTGCCGGAGAGCCTGACTGTGAAAGAGCTTGCGGAAAAGATGAAGATACAGCCGGCGGCGATCGTGAAGAAACTGTTCCTTCAGGGAACGATCGTTACCGTAAATCAGGAAATATCTTACGAACAGGCGGAGGAAATCGCAATTGAGTACGATATTATCTGTGAGAAAGAGGAGAAGATCGATGTCATTGCGGAACTTCTTAAGGAAGAGGAAGAAGATGAGGCAGCGATGACGAAGCGTCCGCCTGTTGTCTGTGTTATGGGCCACGTTGACCACGGAAAAACATCTCTTCTTGACGCGATTCGTAATACGAACGTTACGGACCGGGAGGCTGGCGGCATTACGCAGCATATCGGAGCTTATGTTGTAAATATAAACGGAGAAAAGATTACCTTCCTGGATACGCCAGGTCATGAGGCATTCACGGCAATGCGTATGCGCGGGGCAAACTCTACGGACATTGCGATTCTTGTCGTTGCGGCGGATGATGGTGTCATGCCGCAGACCATTGAGGCGATTAACCATGCGAAGGCGGCCGGAATTGAAATTATCGTAGCGGTAAATAAAATTGATAAACCAAGTGCGAATATAGACAGAGTGAAGCAGGAGCTTGCGGAATACGAACTGATTCCGGAAGACTGGGGCGGAAGCACCGTATTTGCGCCTGTGTCGGCGAAAACAGGAGAGGGCGTTGATCAGCTTCTGGAAATGATTCTTTTAACAGCCGAAATTCTTGAGTTAAAAGCAAATGCGAAACGTCAGGCAAGAGGCCTTGTAATTGAAGCCGAGCTTGACAAAGGGCGTGGCCCGGTTGCAACCGTGCTTGTACAGAAGGGTGTGCTTCATGTCGGTGATTTTATTGCGGCAGGTGCATGCCACGGCAAAGTAAGAGCGATGGTGGACGATAAGGGAAGACGGGTAAAAGAGGCGGGCCCCTCCACTCCTGTGGAAATTCTGGGTCTTAATGATGTGCCGAATGCGGGTGAGATTTTTGTTTCCCCGGATAATGATAAAGAAGCAAAGAATTTTGCCGAGACCTTTATCTCACAGAATAAGGTAAAACTGCTTGATGATACGAAACAGAAGATGTCCTTAGACGATCTGTTCAGCCAGATTAAAGAAGGAAATTTAAAGGAATTGAATCTGATCGTGAAAGCGGATGTGCAGGGGTCTGTGGAAGCTGTGAAACAGAGTCTTGTCAAATTAAGCAATGAGGAAGTTGTCGTGAAAATTATTCACGGCGGAGTCGGAGCAATCAATGAATCCGACGTAATTCTTGCATCGGCGTCCAATGCGATAATTATCGGATTTAATGTACGCCCGGATGCTACGGCTAAGGCGACAGCAGAGTCGGAAGGCGTGGATGTACGCCTCTATAAGGTAATTTATCAGGCAATTGAGGATGTAGAGGCAGCAATGAAAGGTATGCTTGATCCTGTATATGAGGAGAAAGTCATTGGACACGGAGAAATTCGTCAGATTTTCAAGGCATCCGGTGTGGGGAATATTGCAGGTTCCTATGTGCTTGACGGTGTATTTGAGCGAGGCTGCTCCGTTCGTATTTCGAGAGAAGGGGAGCAGATTTTTGAAGGTGCGCTTGCATCGCTTAAGAGATTTAAAGATGATGTGAAAGAGGTAAAGGCCGGATTTGAATGTGGTCTTGTATTTGAAGGCTTCGGTGATTTTGCAGAGCTTGATCAGGTAGAGGCCTACAAAATGGTACAGGTGCCGCGATAAGCCGGTAGACATCCGGCGGAAAGGCTTGGTATAATAATAAATGAGAAAAAACAGTATTAAAAATACGCGGATTAACGGGGAAGTGGCGAGGGCGCTCGCGGATATTATCCGTTTGGAGATTAAGGATCCCAGAGTCGGTCCCCTGACATCCGTAACATCGGTGGATGTAACGCCGGATCTTAAGTTTTGTAAAGCTTATATCAGTGTGTTAGGCGATGCTGAGACCGGCAGTGCGACGATTGAAGGATTGAAAAGCGCCGAGGGCTTTATCCGCAGGCAGCTTGCAAAAACAGTAAATTTGCGGAATACGCCTGAAATTCAGTTTATATTGGATTCTTCCATCGAATATGGCGTGCATATGTCGAAAATGATTGACGATGTTGTGAAGAATCTTCCGGCGGGAGGAGAGGAAAATGAATCTGTTGACAATATGTAAGGATGCGAAAAGAATTGGTATCGCCGGCCATTTACGGCCGGATGGGGATTGTGTCGGGGCGTCTCTTGCGCTGTATGGTTTTTTGAAAAAGGTATATCCGATGGCACAGGTGGACTTGTTTCTTGAGAAGCCATCGGAGGTATTCTCCTATCTGAAAGGCTATGATGAGATACGTTCTGATTATGGAAAAGAGGAGGAATACGATGTATTTATTGCGCTTGATTCCTCGGATACGGAGCGGCTGGGAGAAGCGCTCATGTATTTTAACTGTGCAAAAGAGACGGTCTGCATTGACCATCATATCAGCAATAAAGGGTTTGGCACACATCGTTTTCTTGTGCCAACGGCAAGCGCTACATCGGAGATTGTATACGATATCATTGATAAGGAATATATGGATGTGGAAATCGCGAAGGCAGTTTATACCGGAATTATCCACGATACCGGGGTGTTCCAGTATTCAAACACGACGAAAAGAACATTTGAAATTGCCGGAGATTTGATTTCATACGGATTTGATTTTTCAAAGATTATTGATGAGACCTTTTATCAGAAAACGTATATACAGAATCAGATTCTGGGAAGGGCGGTCCTTGAGAGCATTCTCTTTATGGGCGGAAGATGCATTGTCAGCGCTGTCGACCAGAAAATGATGAAATTTTACCATGTGACACCGAAAGACCTTGACGGAATTATAAACCAGCTTCGCATAACAAAAGGCGTTGACTGTGCAATTTTCCTGTATGAGACGGGCGTTTTGGAATATAAGGTAAGCATGCGTTCAAATGATTTGGTGGATGTAGCTGCGATTGCCGCGGTATTTGGCGGCGGTGGCCACAAGAAGGCGGCGGGGTGCACCATGAACGGTACATTCCATGATGTCATCAATAATATTTCGGGTTACATTGAAAGTCAGCTGAATGAGCAGGAAAAAGAAGTATGATAAACGGAATTATCAATGTACATAAGGAAGCCGGCTATACTTCGCATGATGTTGTTGGAAAATTAAGAGGAATTCTGCACCAGAAGAAAATCGGACATACGGGAACACTTGACCCGGATGCGGAGGGAGTGCTTCCTGTATGTCTTGGAAATGCCACAAAGTTATGTGATATGCTTGTAAATAAGGAGAAAACGTATGAAGTGAGGTTCCGGCTGGGCATTACGACCGACACGCAGGATATGTCAGGAACTGTGACGGAGGAACGTCTGGTTTTTGTTACACCGGAGGAAGCCGGGGCAGCGGTTATGGAATTCGTCGGAGCGTATGACCAGATTCCGCCGATGTATTCTGCGAAGAAGGTGGATGGTAAGAAACTTTATGAGCTTGCGCGCGAAGGGAAAGTTGTCGAAAGAAAGCCCTGTCATGTCACCATTCATTCGATTGTGATAAAAGATATGGCGCTTCCTTATATTGAGATGGAGGTTTGCTGTTCAAAGGGTACGTATATCAGAACCCTCTGCCATGATATCGGCAGAAAGCTTTCCTGTGGTGCGGCAATGGAAGCCTTAAAGCGGACAAAATCAGGTAAATTTGACATTGAAAACAGTGTAAGTCTTGCACAGATTGAGGCGCTTGCAAAAGAGGGACGCATCGGAGACATACTGATTCCTGTGGAGGAGATGCTTGATGAATATCCGAAGCTTACAGTGCGTGAGGAGGCTGAGAAGCTGCTATACAACGGAAATGCACTGCCATGCGGCAGTTTTTCCGATGTGCCGGAAGCGGATAAAAGTGCGTCTGGAGTGCGTATATATGCTCCGAATGGTGATTTTACCGCGATTTACCGTTATAATAAAGAAGATGAGAGGTTTGTTCCGGTAAAGATGTTTCGAACGGAATCGTAAACAGATATGATAAAATGGATTGGAACGGAAAATTTCAGAATAGAAGAGAAAACGGCAGTTACGATTGGAAAATTTGACGGGATTCATTCCGGGCACCAGAAACTTTTAGATCAGGTCCTGAGCTGTCGCGCAAAGGGGTACAGGACGGCCGTTTTTACATTTGAAAAGTCATTGAGCGAGTTTTTCACAGGAAAAGGAAGTGTCCTTACAACCAATCAGGAAAAGGAAGAATATCTTGCAGAAATTGGCATTGACATTTTGGTGGAATTTCCGGTGAATGATCAGACCGTATCCATCGAGCCGGAGGAATTCATAAGACGGATTCTGAAAGCGCAGATGAATGCGGGAATTGTGATTGCAGGGTATGACTGCAGCTATGGATACCGCGGCAGAGGTGATTTTTCCCTTTTGGAAAGGATGGGAAACGAATTATCCTATCAGACAGTTCTGGTGGAAAAAGAATTGTATGAAGGAAGGGAAATCAGTTCCACTTATGTGCGAAGTGAAGTGGAGAAGGGAAATATGGAGCTTGTGGAACAGCTTTTAAAAAGACCTTATTCCATTTACGGCAGGGTAGCGCATGGCAGAAAGCTTGGACGACAGCTGTCAATGCCGACGCTGAATCTGCTGCCGGATAAAAATAAGCTGCTCCCGCCGTTTGGCGTCTATATGTCGCATGTGAAGGTCGGGACGCAGGAATATGACGGAATTACGAATATCGGTTGTAAGCCAACAGTGACCGATCAGAAAATTCCGGTAGTCGAAACGTATCTTTATG
Organism: bacterium C-53; assembly: GCA_003612525.1. Classification (GTDB taxonomy): domain Bacteria; phylum Bacillota; class Clostridia; order Lachnospirales; family Lachnospiraceae; genus C-53. Next base: position 43,286 of record RAZD01000019.1, read on the forward strand.
ATTTCGATGATGATTTGTACGGAGAGAATATTGAGGTGTCTCTTCTTCATTATGAGAGACCGGAAAAGAAATTTGCATCTGTTTTTGAATTAAAGGAACATCTTAAGAAAGATTTGGATGCAGGGGAGAAGTACCGGCGTGTCCGGGGGAGGAAATACAAATGAGTGTTGGGATTCTTTTATCGATGGCAGGTGGTCTCGGCCTGTTCCTGATGGGAATGAAGCTGATGAGTGACGGAATCGAGAAAGCTGCCGGTGCAAAGCTGAGAGATATTCTGGAAATCTTTACAAAAAACCGCTTTATCGGAATGATCGTCGGTGTGATTTTCACAGCGATCATCCAATCGTCAAGCGCCTGTACCGTCATGGTAGTAAGCTTTGTCAATTCAGGGCTTATGAGTCTTTATCAGGCAGCGGGCGTAATCTTCGGCGCCAATATCGGTACAACTGTGACTTCGCAGCTTGTATCATTTAATCTGTCGGAAGCCGCTCCGGTGTTTCTGCTTGGCGGCGTTCTCTTTACTATGTTTTCCAAAAATGAAACGGTGAAAAAGCTTGCGAATATTGTAGCCGGATTCGGTGTTCTGTTTCTGGGGCTTTCCCAGATGTCAGGTGCGATGGCGGGGCTGAAAGATATGCCGCAGGTAATCTCTATTTTAAGCTCGCTTCAGAGTCCGTTGTTTGCGATTGTAGTCGGTACGGTGCTGACGGCAATTATTCAGAGTTCTTCTGTAACCGTAAGTATCGTGCTGCTGATGGCAAATCAGGGACTTCTCGATCTTAATATCTGTATGTTTATTATTTTGGGATGTAACATCGGTGCATGTACCTCCGCGCTTCTTGCAAGTTTTGCAGGAAAGAAGGATGCAAAGCGTGCCGCTATGATTCATTTTCTTTTCAACGTGATTGGCACGATGATCATGTATGTGATTCTGATGATCGGAATGGATCAGGTGCTTGCTATAATCCATGCGGTTTCAGGAGATAATGCAGGAAGATGTATTGCGAATGCACATACATTGTTTAAAATTTTCCAGGTTATTATTTTACTGCCATTTTCAAATGGCATCGTGAAACTGACGTATCTCCTTGTGCCGGGCGAGGACAAGAAGGTCGGATACCGTGCGAGTTTTCAGCTTAAATATATTGGAGAAAAGGCAATCTTTTCCCCGGCGACGGCTGTTGTAGAGGCAATCAAAGAGTTAGAGCGAATGGCTTCGCTTGCAAGTGAAAATCTGAACAGAGCGATGAATGCACTGATTACGCTTGATGAGGATGATATCCGGGAAGTGTATGAGGTTGAAAAGAATATTGATTTCCTGAATCATGCAATTACCAATTACCTTGTGAAAGTGAATCAACTGAATCTTCCGGTAGAGGATATTAAGAGCATCAGCTCCCTGTTTCATGTGGTAAATGATATTGAGCGTATTGGCGATCATGCTGAGAATGTAGTCGATTGTGCCGTTCAGCGGAGAGAAAGCGGTGTTGTTTTCAGCCCGCAGGCTCAGAGCGAGCTCGGTGACATTCTGGGAATGGTGAATAAGATCATGCAGTATTCCATTGAGATGTTCTCGAAAAATACGGAGGAGCATATGAAAGACATTCTCCGTCTCGAAGATGCCATTGATGATAAGGAACGAAGGCTTCAGGAGGCGCATGTGGAGCGCCTGGCCCGGAATGAGTGTACCCCGGAAGCCGGCATGCTTTATTCTGACATCGTATCAGGACTTGAGCGTGTGGCAGATCATGCAACGAATATTGCCTTTTCAATTCTGGATGATGAGGAGCAGAAGAATCTGAAAAATGTAGCGAAGCAGTTATAAAGTCTGTGATCGGTTGAAAGATATTATTTTTAGAATGCTTTTCTTACTCTAATCAAGAATATCCGGGATAGTTACCGGTTTTTTCGTGCCGAATGCATGAAAATTATTCTGAAGGTCACAGGTTGCAAGCAGTACGTCTTCGATGTGGTTAAAACCTTGTCCTTTGATCTGATTTTCAAGCCATTTTATATCTTTTCCGGAATGAAGGAGATTTTTTTCCATCACTTTTCCGTCAATGATCAGATTGGCGGAGAGTGATTCTAATGGGAGGTTCAGATTTAAGTCCGCCGGGTTCAGGGGACGCTCGGTGGATTTTGGGAGGAAACTGATTTTGCCGTTTGGCTCTAAGAGCGCCGTCTGAATTTTGGACAGATCGAAATAGCCATTGATACGGCACTGGGCGAGAAATTCGTTGATATCTATTTTGGCGCGGCTCAGATTCTTTTTATATAGTTTGTCATTGTCATATAGGATGACCGGCTTTCCATCGATAAACCGGCGGAACCAGACGGATTTATCACAGAAAAAGGACAGCGCAACGGAAGCTATGGCATAGACGACCATAGCGGTAAGCGGCTGCAGGAAGTTATCTTCAAGTGAAGTGGCCATTTCAGCGGCGATGGAACCGATTGTAATTCCATTGATATAGTCAAACATGCTGAGTTCTGACATCTGACGGCAGCCCATGAGTTTGGTGAGAATAAAAAGCACGACTATTGAGCCGACGGACAGACAGACAACATAAAAAATTTCCTGCATAGAAGTTCTCCTTGTCAATTTATAGGATAGGCCGGTGCAGACTGTCGGAGAGGGATTGTCTTTCCGACGGCCTGCACTTTTGTATTAGGATATCCGGAAATTTTTTTATTATACAAAGGTTTTGTTAATATGGTTCTGCAATTCTTGTTACGCCTACATACACATTTGAAATTTTATACCAGGTTGGAAAATCGACAATGCCTGTAGCGGGGAGATCAAAAACAGACTGGAATACGCGCACAGCTTCCTCGGTTGCGGGACCGAAGATTCCATCCACACTTATTTTCGGAATCAGCGTAAAATTATCGGAAATCCGGTTGAGCTGCATCTGCATCTGACGGACTTTGGGACCTCTTGAACCGACGGAAAGATCTGTTCCGGGCCATGAGGAAGGGATGCCGGCTATTTCATCAGCCGTGTTGATGTACAGGGTGGAGCCGTAATAGTAGCGCAGAATCTGAATCGGCGTATAGCCTTCCTCACCGAGGAATTTTGAACCCCACTGCGTCATTCCGTTTTCGCATGTGGCGCGCTGTCCGTCACAGTACCAGGTAAAGATCGGCTGGGAAACGCCTGGTTTTGAGAGGTAATGGTTAATCAGTTCATCTACGATTCTGTCAATATTCTCGAATGTGTTTCTGCCAGGCATCCACTTTTGGTCATATGCGGTTGAGGACGTAATTGTGAAATCTTTTAGTTTATTCCGATACCACTCGGTATAGACACGGTTTAAAGTGAATGACATAATGGCAAGAACATTTGCGCGTATCGTATCCGCGGGCCATGTGGCATAAATTTCCGATGCGGCGACATTTTTGATATAGTCGGGATAGCGCACATAGTAGTTCATGGCGGTGGAATCATCCGGTACGCCGTCATGAACAATTACATATTCCGGAACCACTACTCTGCTTAATACGATCTCCCCGGTCTCTTCAACCGGTTTTATCAGAGCTTCTGCGATCTTTGGAGGATAATCTCCGTAGAGTGTGTGCGGCGGAATTACATAGTTTTCACTGTCACCGGATACACTAACCGGGTTTAAACGAATCGTCTGTACCGCTTCTTCACCGGAGAGGAGCTGTGCCCCTGATATATAGGCAGGCTCATATCCTTCCGCTTCAATTTTTATATTATATTCGGAGTAAGGCTGTGACGGGGGTTCGGGTTCCAGACTATATTCAATCGGCGGTGTGGGCAGGTCCAGTATATCTGTTTTCCCGACTGCATTTGTTTCAACTGTCTCAATGGGAGTTTCGGGAGTTCCCGTATTGGAAATGGTGACTTCGGCATTTGGAATCGGTATCATCCCCTGTGTGGAAGTGACATTTACCAAAAGTCTTCCAACATCTGTTCCTGTATTTGTATCCATGATTCTGCTCCAAAAGGATTCATTGATTTAATATATGCATGCGGGCGCAGACTGTTGACAAAGAGGGTAGAAGCTGTTAAGGTAGGGCATAAGGAGGATATGGAGCATGAAAGCAGACAAAATTAGAGAAGGAATTTACTGGGTTGGAGCCATTGACTGGGCGGTACGGAATTTTCATGGTTATCTGACGGAAAAGGGCACGACATACGGGGCATATTTGATTGTGGACGAGAAAGTCACATTGATTGATACGGTGAAAGCATCGTTTGAGGATGAGATGTTTGCACGTATTTCTGATATTGTTTCACCTGAAGAGATTGATATTGTGATCTCAAATCATGTGGAGATGGACCATTCGGGCGGCATTCCCGAAGTGGTAAAGCGTTGTCCGAAGGCGGTGATTTATACATGTGAACCGTCAGGAAAGAAAGGGCTTACGGCGCATTACGGCGATCATAATTATCAGACAGTGAAGAGTGGCGACAGCATTTCAATCGGACAGCGCACTTTGCAGTTTGTGTCAACTCCGATGCTGCACTGGCCGGATAATATGGTAACATACTGCCCGGAGGAGAAAATTCTGTTTTCAAATGATGCGTTTGGCCAGCATTTTGCAAGTGCGGAGCGGTTTGACGATGAGCTTCCGTTATCTGACATTTTATATCAGGCAAAAAGCTATTATGCAAATATTATTATGTGTTTTGGCAAGCAGGTGCAGGGCGCATACGCACAGGTGAAGAATCTGGATATTGACATGATTGCTCCGGCGCATGGGGTAGTCTGGAGAAGCCATGTAAAGGATATACTGGGTGCATATGCGAAGTGGAGTGAAAACAGTCCTGAATCCGGCGCTGTTGTCGTGTTTGACAGTATGTGGCATTCGACGGAGAAGATGGCGAAAGCGATTGCACAGGGCTTTCATGATGCCGGGTACAGCGTGAGGATTTATGATTTAAAGGCAAGCCACTGGTCGCAGATCGTTCCGGATATTCTCACAAGCAAATACCTTGCGGTAGGTTCCCCGACGCTCAATAATCAGATGATGCCGAGTGTAGCGGCGTTTTTGTGCTATTTGAAGGGATTGTCGCCGAAGAACAGACAGGCATTTGCATTTGGCTCCTTTGGCTGGGGCGGCCAGAGTGTGCCATACGTAGAAAAAGAACTTGAGCAGTGCGGATTTACCCTGTGTATGGAAGGAATAAAGGTTACGTATATTCCTTCTGAGGAGAAACTTGCAGAGATTGAGGCATGCGTCAGGAAACTGGTTTGAGAATGGCGCTGTCCGAATGACATTTGAGAATGAATGGAAGCATAAAGGCTGCGCTTTGAGGCGCCTTTATGCTTTTTCTTTTATAACCAAAGCAACTTGAGTAGTATCATCCGGTGGATGAACGATAATTGAGAGCAGGAGGCTGAAAATGACGGAAACAAGGGTGATTGTAATTCCGGAAGGGAAAATTTGCGATTATGTGGACGGCAGTTTTCGGGACGATACTCCGGAAGAATATGTCCGCCAGACAATTGAAAAGCGTCTGATAAATGAACACAAGTATCAGCCTGAGCAGATTCACGTTGAATACATACTTCAATCCGGTTCACGCAGACCGCGTGCAGATATTGTGATTTTTGACAGGGATTGCCCTGCCCGGACACAGGAAAATATAAAATTAATAATAGAGTGTAAGAGGGAATCTGTAGATGCCCGGCACTCAAAAGAAGGGATAGAACAGCTAAAGTCCTATATGTCAATCTGTTCAAACTGTGAGTGGGGGATGTGGACAAATGGAAGACAGAAGGAGGTTTTTCGCAAGGTTGTAAACGATAAAGGGCAGATTGATTTTATGGATTATAATGATATTCCGTCTGCTGACGGCAGTCTGGATGATATTAACCGCCCGAAAAGAACGTCCCTGAAAAATGCTTATGATGATAATCTGTTGTTTGTATTCAAGACATGCCACAATCACATACATGTCAATGACGGCCTTCAGAAACAGTCTGCATTTTTTGAGCTGTTAAAAGTAATATTCTGCAAAATTGAGGATGAGCGCAATATTCCAAATCTCCTTGAGTTTTATGCAACATCCGAGGAACGTTCGAATTCGGATGGTCAGTTGACTGTAAAGAAACGCATTGCGAAAATCTTTGAACGCGTAAAGAGAAAACATGGTAAAATTTTTGACGCAAATGATGAGATTAAACTGACATCCCGAAGTCTTGCGTACATAGTGAGTGAGTTACAGAAGTACAGTCTGCTGAATACAAACATAGATATCAAGGGAAAAGCATATGAGGAAATTGTTGGCGCGAATCTTCGCGGAGACAGAGGTGAATTTTTCACTCCAAGAAATGTTATGAAGATGGTTGTTGAGATGATCAATCCCAAAATGGAGGAACGTGTGTTAGACAGCTCCTGTGGTACCGGCGGTTTTTTGGTGACTGCAATGACACACGTTATGGATGAACTGGAAAGGACTTTTTCAGAGCAGATCGGCTTCAGGCGTGAAGAGTGGGACAATGATTCAACCAGGGCTTTTCATGACAGGGTTTCGGAAATGGCATCGCACTATTATTTCGGTTTCGATATTAATCCCGATCTTGTAAAAGCAACGAAAATGAATATGGTTATGAATAATGATGGAAGCGGCAACATTTTGCAGACAAATTCTCTGCTTCCTCCGCACGAATGGACAGATGAATTCCGTGCAAAATTAGCGGAAGCGCTTGGAATTGAGAAAGGTGAGATGCGCAACCATAAGACAATCGGATATTTTGATGTGATTATAACCAACCCTCCGTTTGGCAGTAAGATTCCGATCAAAGATAAAAGTATCCTTGAACAGTTTGAACTCGCTCATATCTGGGAAAAGAATAAGAAAACGGATGTATGGACGAAAACTGACAGACTACAGTCTTGTGTACCTCCGGAAATCCTTTTTGTTGAGCGGTGCACACAATTGCTTGTAGACGGCGGCAGGATGGGGATTGTTCTTCCGGATTCGATTCTTGGCTCGCCCGGGTTGGGCTATATCCGGGAATGGCTGATAAAAAACCATCGTATTATTGGAAGTATTGATTTGCATGCGGATACATTTCAGCCCAATAACGGGACACAGACTTCTGTGCTGTTTTTACAGAAAAAGACTCAAAAACAGAAAGATGACGAAGAGAAGAGCGGTATCATGTCCGATTACAATATTTTTATGGCAATGGTAGAAAAAGTAGGCCATGACAAACGCGGAAATCCTGTATTCAAAAGAGATAAGGAAGGCAATGAAATTCTTGTGTCCGATGAGGACCGAATTGTTGTCCATGCTGACAGGAGTAGGGGAAGTGAAATAGTTTTTCATGAGCGTAAGAAAAAGGTCGAAGATGACCAGACTGTTGATGTACCTTCAATCTTTGCAGATTGGAAAAAAGAGGAGGGCATTGCGTGGTAGATTGCGAATCGACATATAAATTAAAAGAGAATCAGTTAAAATGGTGTTCGGTTCCCTTGTCTGAAGTATTTTTGCATGGAAGGCGTCTGGAGGCGGGGACGTATGATATTGAGAGCAAACGTGCAATTTCCGTGATAGAAAGTTGTAAGTTTGGCAGTAGAGATCTGCTTTCATCGGACGGACCTGTGAAGGCGGCATATCATGCTCCCCGATTTAAGCGGAAATATGTGCCTGAAACGGCGCCTGGAGCAGTTGGATTTTTGGGGAGCGCCGAGATGCTTCAGGTGAAACCAAAGGCTGAGAAGTTTATTACGGGGGAGTCGGCTGAAAAATTAAATTTATTTGCTGAAAAAGGAACCGTATTATTGTCCTGTTCCGGAACTATCGGAAGGATATCTTATGCAAGTGATTCTATAAGGCCTTTCGCTCTGAGCCAGCATATCATCAGGATTGTGTGTAAGGAATACAGTGGATATATTTACGCATGCCTTTCCAATCAATTTATGCAGCAGCAGATTCGGGCTTTGACGTATGGAGCTGTCATACAGGAGATAGAACCGGAACATCTTGCAAGAGTCATAGTCCCGGAAGCTCCGTGTGAAGTAAAAGAAAAAATACATCATTTAATTGTTGATTCCTATAAACTGCGTGACAGTTCCAATTTCTTTATAGATGAGGCGACACAGTTGCTTGCGGAGGAACTGTCTTTACCTCCTGTTTTGGACTTTCAGGGAAGTAACGTGTCGGAAACTGTAAATGCATTCTGTGTAAAGCTGAGCGAGCTAAGAGGCCGTGTAGACGCCTCTTATCATATTCCTGTGGCAGATGATATTATAAATCATTTAAAGGCGCATGCATCGGAGGTTACGGTAATTGGAGATCAACGTATCAGCAAAGATATTATTCTTGCCGGTGTATTTAAACGGACGTACGTAGAAGAAGAATATGGATATCCATTTCTGGGAGGCCGGGAAATCACACAGTTAAATCCTAAAACAGAGAAGTATCTTTCCAAAGTAATTCATAAAAAAAGATATGAAAAAGAATTAAAAGTAACGGAAAATATGATTTTAGTAACGGATAGGGGAACGATTGGCATAACCGCGCTTGTGCCAAAACATTGGAACGGGTATGCTGTCAGCCAGAACGTATTAAAACTGATTCCGGCGGATGATGATATAGCGGGCTATCTTTTTATTTTCCTGAATAGTGAATGGGGAATGGAATTGGTTCGCAGACACACATATGGTTCGGTAATTGATATGATCGACGGTAAGAGTCTTGCGTCCGTGGAAATTCCTCTGCTGAAAAACAAAGATATCCAGATGCGCATCAATTCTTTAGCGCTGTCCGCAAACAGAAAGCGTTATGAAGCATACCGGCTGGAAAAGGAAGCTTTGCGGATTCTGGATGAGGATGTGATACACGCAAAATAAGAAATCTTACAAATTTTTCAAACTTCTGCCCTTTACTTGTATAATTATCGTGGGAAATGAGGAAATTATACAGTAATATACGGAGGTTATGAGCTATGAAATATATATGTGACGTATGTAAATGGGAATACGATGAGGAAAAAGGGTATCCCGAGGGCGGAATCGCACCGGGGACAAAATGGGAGGATGTGCCGGATGACTTCCTGTGTCCTCTCTGCTTTGTGGGAAAAGATCAGTTTTCGGAAATCGTGTGAAGTGAGATTCTGACGTGTCTGAGAGAACGACGGCTTGGAACTTTTATGGCTTCACACCGGAGAATGCCCCTGAATACGGGCATTCTCCTTACAAATTTTATTTTGCAGTGAAGCTGCCGTACTTTTGATTTTATCAAAGTACAGCAGTTTTTTTATTTTTGTTAAGGCGGATTATGAATATACGGATGTGCCTGCCGGGATTTTTTGGAGGTGAAATATGAAGTATGTAATGAAATCAGGTACACTTTCTGATTGTGAGAAAGCATTGATACGTGTGAAAGGTGATTTTATTGGACCTGGAAAGAAACTTTATTATGCAGACGGAACAGTGGCTTTGCAGACTGACATACGGAAGCGGGAAACAGGATATGACAAAACGGATGATGTTCGTTTCCGGTATTATGTGATGCTTGACGTATGGGGAAATGAAGTTGCGGTTGGAAAGCCTGATTATGAGAAGGGAGAAGATCCGATATCTGCCGGATGGCCTGTCTGCCGGATGCCAAAGACGGCCCATATGCAGCTTTTGTTTCGCGAGAGAGAATACTTCTTAAGAGTAGTGAACAGTCAGAACTATACACTCAAAGAGTCGTCAGGAAAAATTATGCTTCATATTTCGCACAGAGGTTTATCGGGTGGATGGGACATAGAGGCGGATGATCTGTTTTCTCCGGAGGTTGTATGCGGTATATATGTCTTTTGCAGGTACCTGGAGCAGGAAAATGAATTTATAATAGTATAGACTGGTAACAGTATACCTTGACTTCCTGTGAAAGTAAGATTATAATATGACATCTGACAAGAACGGGGGATAGTATGCGGATAAAAGCAAAGGAAATTGCAAAAGAGCTTGGAATTTCACCGGCAACCGTTTCGCTTGCCCTGAATGACAGGCCAGGAGTCAGCCCTCAGACAAGACAGCAGATTCTTGATTATGTCAGAGAGAAGGAAGAGAAGCAGTTTTTTGAGCAGATGCAGGGTACGAAGATATGCAAGGGAACCGTTATGATGCTCAATTATATTAAAAACGGTATTATCATGGAACGAAGTGCAGGACAGCCTTCTGCGCTGGTGGAGGAAGCAGAGAGGGCGGTGTCTTTTGCGGGATATCAGATCTGTTATCGGATTTATCAGGAGAGAACACAGAGTCTTTCGGATTTACTGGAGGACTGTCGCAGAATGAATGTCAGGGGAATTTATATTATGGCAGCAGAGATGCGGCAAGGCGATATCTATCCGTTTCTTGATCTGAAAGTACCGATTGTAATTGGCGACAATCTGTTTTATGAGGCGGGGCTTGACAGCTTTTTGATTGACAACCGTGAGGGGATTGAGCGGTGTGTGGATTATCTGGTTGATAAGGGGCACAGCCATATTGTATATCTGGCCGAAACGATTGATATTTTTAATTTTGTGGAACGCAGAGAGGCCTTCATTCTGGAAATGGCAAAACGCCAGTGCGGAGATGCTACCAACCGAATCCGCCATCTGGGGAGCAATGTGGAGGATGTATATGCATCCATGAGACAGTATCTTAATGAAGGAATCAAGGGAACGACGGCCTTTGTACTGGAAAGTTCCGTGATTTCACTTGGGGCAGGCAAGGCGCTTTTGGAGCGTCAGATACGGATTCCGAGAGACGTATCCCTGATTGGATTCGATGCGCTTCCTCCTGTCAGTCTGCCGGGCATAGATCTGACGCTGATTAAAGGGACGCATACAAAACGTCATCTGGCGGCAATCCGGCACCTCATACGTCATATAGAAGGAGATGATGAGGAAATCGTGAGAATCTATTATAAGACACGGCTTTTGGAGGGGAAAAGCGTCTTTGACAAAGCAAAATATATTTACCGTTGACAAATATTGCCATGCATTTAAAGAAAATTTAAATGCATGGTATTTTTGTACAAAAATAGGAAGATGAATCGTGGAATGGAGAAGGTAAAACAACAGAAAGTGAGAAAAATCTGAGTAGGATTGAGGCATAAACAGAAAGGTGATACCATGAATCCAGATAAAAAGTGCGCGCTTTGATCTGACAAATCATGAAGAGATGTAATGGAGGAACTATCATGGCAAAAAACTATGATCAATTGTCAAAAGACATTGTAAAGTATGTAGGTGGAACAGAGAATGTCATTTCGCTTTTCCACTGTGCAACTCGTCTGCGTTTCAAAGTGAAGGACACGGCGGTTGTAGATCAGGAAAATCTCTCTCAGCTTTCCGGTGTTATCAAAGTGTTGGAAAGCGGCGGTCAGATTCAGATTGTGATCGGAAATCATGTAGCGGATGTATGTGAAGCAGTTTTCAATAATACGGATTTAAAGAGGGATGCAGGTGCGCAGACAGAAGAAGGAGCGGGAAAACAGAATCTTCTGAACACCTTTATGGATACGATTTCCGGTATTTTTGCTCCTATGCTTGGCGCAATGAGTGGAGCCGGTATGTTAAAAGCGCTCCTGATTCTTTGCACTACACTGAACCTATTGACGCCTGAGATGGGCACTTACCGCATTCTTCAGGCGGCGGGAGACGGAGTCTTCACCTTTCTGCCTATTATGCTTGCGGTGACAGCGGCTAAAAAGTTCAAGGCCAATATGTTTGTATCGATGGCGGTTGCGGCGGCTCTTGTTTACCCGGATCTGACATCTGCGTTTTCAGCAGGAGAATCTCTGACCTTTCTGAAGATTCCGGTTGTGCTTGTGAGCTATACTTCTTCTGTAATACCGATTATTATTTCGGTATACGTACTGTCGAAGCTGGAAAAGGCGCTCAATAAAGTGATGCCGGCGATGGTGAAGAATTTCCTGATTCCGTTAGTCAGCTTGGTTGTTGTTGTGCCGTTGACTTTCCTTGTAATCGGACCCATTGCGGATACGGCAGGAAAACTTTTGGCTTCCGGTTATACCGGAATGGTAGCGCTGAATCCGGTTATTGCTGGAGGAATTCTGGGCCTGATCTGGCCGGCGGCTGTCATGTTTGGCGTACATTGGGGCTTTGTACCAATTGTTATGAATAACATTGCCACATATGGAAGGGATACCCTGTTCGTAATCACAGGACCAAACAATATGGCGCAGGCCGGTGCGACGCTTGGCGTATTTTTAAAAACAAAAAATAAGGAAATCAAGGAGCTTGCAGGACCTTCCGCATTATCGGCGGTTCTGGCCGGCATTACGGAACCTGCGATTTACGGTGTGACATTAAGATTTAAGAAGCCATTCTTCATCGGAGCCGTATTCTCAGGAATCGCAGGGGCAATCGTGGCAGCGGCAGGCACGGGAGCGCCTACTTTGCTCGGAACAAGCCTTCTGTCACTTCCGGGTTATATAGGAACAGGTTTTGTGGGATTTTTGATTGCTTGTGCGATTGCGTATTTTGGTTCTGCAATTGTGACGTATCTGTTTGGTTACAGCGATGATATGCTTCCGAAGAAAAAGGAAGAAGTCCCGGCGGCGGTTGAGGCTGTGAAAGATGAAGTTTTAAAGGCTCCGGTCAGTGGAAGGGCCATTCCCTTATCCGAAGTAAAAGATGAAGCGTTTGCGGAAGGCATGCTGGGAAAAGGAGCGGCTATCATACCGGAAAACGGTGATATCTGTGCACCTTGCGACGGTGTAATCAGTGTCATGTATCCGACAGGCCATGCAATTGGGATTCAGACTCCTGCAGGGGCGGAAGTTCTGATTCATATCGGAATGGACACGGTGTCTTTGAACGGAAAAGGTTTTGACGTGCGCGTAAAAGAGGGCCAGGCGGTGAAGGCGGGAGATTTGCTGGTGAAGGCCGATCTTAAGACCATCAAAGAGGCGGGGCTTGACAGCACCACGCCGGTGATTGTAACGAACACGGATGATTATCTGGATGTAAAACAGGAGAAGACCGGAACTATCCGTCAGGGTGAGAATCTTTTGATGTGTATTGGAAAATAAGGATATAAAAATTGGAGAAGCTGGAGGAGTGTCACATGGGCAGATTAGAAGTAAATCAGAATAAGAGCGGATTTTTGCTGGACGGCAGGCCATTCTTTTATCTGGGGGATACCATATGGAGTGCATTTACCAATATAACGATCGAGGAGTGGGAGTATTATCTTAAGCGGCGAAAGGAACAGGGTTTTACGGTTTTGCAGATAAATACGCTTCCTCAGTGGGATCGTTGTATGTCCGACACGGGACTGTATCCCTTTGCCACAGAGGATGAAGGAAAGACGTTTGACTTTGCCAGATGGAATGAACGGTATTATGAAAATGCGGCGGTTATGTGCCGGATGGCGGTGGAACAGGGCTTCCAGCTTGCACTTGTTGTTTTATGGCTGAATTATGTGCCAGGTACCTGGGGAAGCAGGATTATGAGTCAGAATATAATGCCGGAGGACTTCGTGCAGGAGTATACGGAGAAGGTCGTAAGTGTTTTTGATAAATTCCATCCGATTTATGTGGTGAGCGGTGATACGGATTTTGATACGCCGGAGGCAGTGAATTATTACAGAATCGCACTGAATACGGTATGTGAGAAAAGCCCTGAGTCCTTAAAGACCCTGCATATCCGAAGGGGATACGACGTGATACCGCAAGAGTTTATTCCTGAGATTGATTTTTACATGTTTCAGTCCGGCCATAACAGGGACGGTCAGGAGATGGCGCATTTGCTGCCGCAGAACTTTTTGAGAAAGTACCCGAAGAAGCCAATGATTAATGCGGAGCCGTGCTATGAGCAGATGGGTTACAGCCGGAAAGTGTATGGACGGTTCCGGGCGGAGTCTTTGAGAAAGGCGGCCTTTGACAGCCTGCTTTCCGGGGCATGTGCAGGCGTAACGTATGGCGCGCATGGGATATGGAACTGGCAGAAGATTCATAAAAAGAAAAATTCCATTCTGGGAGAAGGCTTTGATACGTCTTTTCCGTGGGAGGAGGCGATTCAGTTTCCGGGCGCATGGGATTACGGATGGATTCGTCAGTTTTTTACGGTGAGAAGAATTCAGGAGCTGATACCGGCGAATGAATTGCTGCTCAATGATACGGATGAGATTCGGGTGGCCTGTACACAGGACGGAAGGTATCTGATTTATCTGCCCTATAGCACAAAGGTGAAACTTGACAGGGAACTTACGGGGTATGAAGTGCAGGCGGTGGAGCTTGAAACAAGACGCTGCGCGCTGGTGGATTATAGTGTGCAGGAAGGGTGTACAGTGATAGACATGCATCCGTTTGGCAGCGACGCGTTGCTGATTCTTGAAAAAGTATAGAGGACAGGAGTTGTGGAAAGAAGAATGTTTCCACAACTTTTTCTTTTTCCCGCTGTTTGCAGGCAGAAACGGATACGGGCGGAAAATTTGACAGACTGTAAGATATTTGTTATTTTAAATTCAGGAAAAATCAGTTTATTTGTGAAGGAAAGGGAAAAGATGGACAAGAAAGATATTTTGAGAGCTGTAGACCACACATTGCTCGCGCAGACTGCTACATGGGAGGAAATAAAGGAGATTCTTGAGGATGCAATGAACTATAATACGGCATCCGCCTGTATTCCGGCGGCATATGTGAAGCAGGCGGCAGAGTATGTGCAGGGGAAGCTGCCGATCTGTACGGTGATTGGGTTTCCGAACGGATACAGTACAACAGCGGTAAAAGTGTTCGAGACAGAGGATGCCATTTCAAACGGTGCGGATGAGATTGATATGGTGATAAATATCGGATATCTGAAAGACAGAAAATATAAGGAAGTAGAAGATGAGATACGACAGGTCCATAAAGCATGCGGCGGTAAGATTTTAAAGGTTATTATTGAGACGTGTCTGCTCACGGAAGAGGAAAAAGTCAGGATGTGTGAAATCGTTACGAACGCGGGGGCGGAATATATCAAAACTTCCACCGGATTTTCCACATCAGGCGCTGTTTTTTCGGATGTAAAGCTTATGAGGGAGCATGTCGGCAAAGAAGTGAAGATAAAGGCGGCGGGCGGCATTGCCTCATTTGATGACGCGAAGCAGTTTATGGAGCTTGGTGTGGACAGACTGGGAACAAGCCGGTTGGTTAAGCTTATGAAAAATAACAACAGTGCGGTGGAATGAAAGGAAAATATGACGAACAGGGAATTGATTTTAGAGGCGAAAGAGGCCAGGGAACATGCATATGCGCCATACTCTCATTTCCGGGTTGGCGCAGCTCTTTTGACAAAGAGCGGGAAGGTATTTAAGGGCTGCAATATCGAAAACGCAGCATATTCGCCGACAAACTGTGCGGAAAGAACGGCATTTTTCCGGGCGGTTTATGAGGGAGAGAGAGAATTTGAAAAAATTGCGGTTGTCGGAGGTGCGGAGGGAACGGATGCAGATCAAACGTGTGCTCCGTGCGGTGTCTGCCGTCAGGTTATGATGGAATTCTGCAATCCGGAAACTTTTCAGATTGTGTTGGCGGATGGGAAAGATCATGAGTTACAGCTTACGCTGAAAGAGCTTCTTCCGTATGGATTTGGACCGGAGAATCTTAATTAGGAGATTCAGGAAAATAGGACTGCTGTTTGAATCAGATGTAGTTTGATTCAGGCAGCAGTTTTTTCTTTTTCTGTAGAAATATAAAATTTCTGTCACTTTTTGTTCCTGCGAATTGTTTTCTAAGAAAAAGAAGAAAAGAGGTGGCGCCGAAAATGTATTATTACACATTGTACAGTATAAAGAGAAGAAAGACAGCGAATCTGATTACGATTGGAATCAGTGTCATGCTTGTCATTCTTCTGAATCTGTATTTTGGGAGTATCCGAAGTTATCAAAGTCAGCTTGATGATCTGGCGCGGAACATCCCAATCTTCTGCCAGATCACAAATGGAAGTGGAAGTCTGGGAAACGGATTGTTTATTTCGGAAAAGCTGGTGGATAGTCTTCGGCAGTCGGATGCGGTGGCAGATGAATCCTGCATGACGGTTTTGATGGCGGGTGAAGGTGATTTTCCGGAGTCGGAGTATATGAGACATCTGAATCTGTATGTGGCAGGTGCAAACAGACCGGAGGCAGTGGGTGAGCTGACATATGATATGATACATATGGAAAAGGAAGGGATGGATGCTTTATTTGCTGCCGTTGACTTCTTTTCATCCGACCGTCTGGAATGCATTGTCAGTGAGAAAGTGATGAAGAAACGCAAATGGGAAATCGGCGATAGGATTTTGCTGAAGTTCTATTACTACGGAGCGGACAGCGTTTATACGAAGCTGGAACTTCACCCAATGGGAGGAACGGCAGAGTTTGAGATTGTGGGAAGCATGGAGGACCTTTTGGGAAAGACAAGTGCAGCAGGCACTGATATCATCCTGCCATTTGACACGTTGAAAAAGGTGTATCATGAGTTTAAAATTCCTTTTTTTGCGGATACCTTTACCTTTCATGTAAAAAATCCTTTAAAGCTCAATGCATTTAAAGAGGAAATGAAGTCGATTGGTCTTTTGGAAACAGCGCAGGATACAGCGGATTCCTATACCGGGTGCGCGCTGATAGTCAGAGACAATACATTTATCATACGAGCGGAAGATCTGAATCACTCAATAGAAATGATGCAGTCTTTTTTTCCGGCTGTCTGTATTCTAGTTTTGCTGATTGGATATGTGGTCAGCTACTTAGCCGGCAGCAGCAGGAAGGGAGAATATGTTTTGCTGCGTTTGCAGGGCGTGGGGAAATGGAAGGGGGCATTTTTGTTTCTGGCGGAACAGATGCTGCTTGTTTTCATTGGAACTATACTGGGGGATGGGATCGTAATGCTCATGACTCATGATCTGTACAGGACGGTGGTTGTAAATGGGGTGCTGCTTGCCGCTTATTTTGCCGGTGCAATAGCGGCATATGGACGGAAAGGAGAACAAATATGGATAAAATAATCAAAGCGGTTAAGCTGGGTTACACGTATCAGTCTCAATACCAGAGAACAAGGGCGCTTTTGGATGTCACCTGTTCTTTTGAAAGAGGAAAAATGTATGCGGTCACTGGAAAATCAGGGAGTGGAAAGAGTACTTTTCTATCTCTTTTGGCAGGGCTTGATGTGCCGACAGAAGGAAATTTGTACATAGATGGAAAGGAGATTCGTGAGATTGACAGAGACAGATACCGGATGAACCATGTCTCTGTTATTTATCAGGCGTTTCATCTTTTCCCGCTTCTTACGGTCCTGGAGAATGTAATGTTCCCATTGCAGCTTAAGCATGTTTCGAAGAAAGAGGCGAAAGCGCGGGCACTGGAATTTCTGGGAAAAGTTGGACTCACTGATACGCTTTATAAGAAGATGCCGAATATGATAAGCGGGGGTGAACAGCAGAGAGTCGCAATTGCACGGGCAATGGCGGTGGGCGGTCAGATTCTTCTTGCGGATGAACCGACCGGAAATCTGGACAGTCAGAATGAACAAGTGATTGTGGAGCTGCTTTGCAGAATGGCGCATGAAGAAAATTATGCGGTAATTGTTGTCACTCATAATGAGCAGGTTGCCGGGGCAGCGGATGTTGTTTGTAGAATGATGGATGGTGTACTGGAGGTGGTACGTGAATGAAGAACAGCCTGAAACAGATGATGCGGACGCCGGTAAGGACAATGTTCTTTCTTATATTGATGGCTTTTTCATCATTTCTTATGACATTAGGACTGTGTGTCTGGTTAAAAAGCGTCCGGACGATGGAAACGTATAAAGATCGTTTTGTGACGGTAGGGACAGTGCGCCAGATACCGAAATCATTTGAGCAGACGTTTCGCTGGAATGCAGAAACAAAAGACTATGATATAATAAAAAAGGCACAGTATAGCTCTTATTATAGTGCGGAGAGCCTGAAATTTCCGGGCGCGCAATATATTGCGGGACCAGAGCAAAGGGCATATTATGGTTCTTATACGCCCGAGTATCTCAAGTTGGGGAAAAGTCTGAACCCCAATGCGGTACGAAAAAGTT
This sequence comes from bacterium C-53, assembly GCA_003612525.1. Lineage (GTDB taxonomy): Bacteria > Bacillota > Clostridia > Lachnospirales > Lachnospiraceae > C-53. The sequence continues at coordinate 61,299 of RAZD01000019.1, forward strand.
CATTGATTGTGGAGTTTTCGCCACTTGAGGATTGCGTGCCGGACGAATCTGTGCAGATAGAGATTACCCGTGTGATTGGCGGGGATGAAAGGATGGAAGGCTCCGTTGTGTGGTTTTGCGACCATATGAATCCTGTTCCAAAGAAGATGTATCAGGACAAAACGTATGCAGCGATTTTGCGGCATTACGGATATATGCATGGAAAGGCGTATGATGATATTACAAGTGGGAAATCGATGTTTGAGACGCTTGTAACACTGGAATATATTCCCGCTTCTCTGGAGTCGGGCATCTGTCTGCCGGATGGGAGTCTGCCTTATGATGCGTTTCGCGACGGAAAGGAAATTTTTGAGGTTACGGATGGATTTTATGAAACTGGCACGGGGGAACGGCTTTTGAATCTTGCAGAAACAGAAGGCGGCTGGCAGCATATACAGCCTGTTACCGGAACGAACAAGACATGCCTTCTGATGTATTTTTACAATGGCGACGCTTATATCAGTGAAGGCAGGGACATCAGTGAGGAAGAGTATGCATCAGGAAGCAAAGTGTGTCTGGCGCCGGCATCGTTTATGAAAAATAACGGACTCTCACTTGGGGACAAAATTAAAGTGCAGCTTTTATATACGGATACATGTCTGAGTGCAGGAAGTCATTTTTTTCTGGATGGCGGCAGCCGTTACTATTCCGGCACGATAGATTCAGAGGGGAATCCATTGAAGCCTTTTGAGACGTCCGAGTATAAGGTTGTGGGGATTTATGAAACTGTGACCGGCGGTATGAATAATCCATTCAATCCAGGTGCAGATGAATTGATCGTACCGATGGAATCTGTCAGGGAACGGGATGGAAGGAATCTATTGGCATGCGGGCCAATGACGGATGAGACATCTTCATTTCAGATTCCGAATGGTACGATTGATAAATTTTTGAAAGGCTGGGCTGAATACGGAACAGAAGAATTAGAGTTTACTTTTTATGACGGAGGGTATACACAGCTAAAAGCGGGAATTGATCATATGAGAAGCATTTCGTTTTTACTTCTGGCCTCAGGGGTGATTCTTATATGCCTTCTGCTGTTTTTCTTCAGTCATTCATTCATCACAAAACAGGCGAAACGGACAGCGATTGAGCGTTCTCTCGGGAAATGTAAACCGCTTATTTGATACAAAGGGCATGAACAGAATATCAGGAAAACCGCTGAAAACAAGGGGTTCCGGCACATTTGGTGTTGCCGGAATCCCTTGTTTGATTTTGGGGCTGTGCCAGGACAGCACAGGAGCGGCGGTTATGGACGGCCACAGTGGTCACGAATCTGACCCCTCTGTGGCTGTTTTGACCCCTGCGGCAAAAGGTCTGACCCCTATGGCTGTGAATGTGACCCCTGTGGTCACAGTTTTGACCCCTCCCCTTGTCCAATGTGACCCCTCTGCGTCTTGGAGAATTTATTGAAAAATGTGCCGTATCCCTTGTGCAATATCTAACAGCCGCCCAGGCGGCAATTCAGAAATAATGCCATAGGATTTTTGGTACTAACAGGCAAAAGTATGGAAGAATGGCTTAAAATCAAGGTTTTTTAGGCTTGGTGGGGTTCATCACGGTGAGTGGTGGGCCCAGCTTTTTTGTGTTTTTGGATGCCGCTGTGAATATGGCGATTGGGGCAAAATTATACTATCACGCAAAAGTCGGCAGTTTCCGTGATAGTATCCGAGTTTTGCGTGAAAGTATAGGAGTTTCCGTGTTTGTTTGGAGTTTTGCCTGTTTGTAGAAAAATGCTGTTGAAATTTTAAGAATAAAGTCTTTTAATAAAAATATCAAGTAGAGAATATAGTAGCAGGAAAATACTAATTCTGTTATACTTTACAAAAATAGAAATGAACAATAAATTTTGGAGAACAATAAAGATTATGAAAGTCAATATATTTTATTCTTGGCAATCTGATTTGCCTAATGCTAAAAATAGAAATTTAATTGAAGGTTGCTTGAAAAAGGCAATAAAGATTTTGAGTAATGAAATTAATGAGGTATCGGAATTTTCTATTGAAAGCGATAGTCGTAATGACATAGGAACACCTGACTTGGTAGAGAGTATATTTGAAAAAATTGAAATGTGCGATATACTTGTTGCTGATATTAGTATAATAAATGCGGAAAGTAATTGTAGACCAACACCAAATCCGAATGTATTACTTGAAGTTGGATTTGCTGCAAAAGCTATTAGCTGGTCAAATATTTTGTGCGTATATAATGGTGAATATGGTAAAGTGGAACTTTTGCCATTTGATATCAGGACTAGAAAACCTATAATTTATAACACCTTAGAAGGAATTTCTGAATCAAAAGAAATATTAACTAAAATGCTTAAAACTCAAATTAAAGATATCATATTTAGTCGAATCATGGATAAAAAGGAATATCTTTCAACTAAGCGAAATATTGATTTAGCGATGCAAAGTATACTCATTGATTTGTGTAATATTGTTTTTGATAGAAATTCGTATGATAAGTATAATTATGATAAGCTTTTACATATGTCAACAGAGTCATTAATAAAAGTTTTATTGCATAAGCAATTTTTAGGTTTTTTCTTATACAGAAATATAGAAATTAATATAGAAGAATTTGCCCAATTGTTTAATGATGAATTAGAAACATATTTTCTAAATGAAAAGGAAAAAAGGATTCTTGCTAAATTAGTATTTTCACTGAGAAATTATCAAGACATACTTCATTCAGATAAAATATTCAATTGTATAGGAGCAAATGTAGAGTATGTGGTTAAACAGGGGAGATTAATTAATCTTCAGAATTCAGAAGACTCATATTTACTTTTGAAACCTATAGAAGAAAATAAAGCAGTTGTAATAGCAGGAGGGGAATTTAAAAATGTATCATCACAAACAATGATAAACACTTATGAACTTACTGATAAAGCAGTATCAGTTTTTGCACATCATATAAGCAATATAATTGTGTTAGTTAATGACTGGATAGCAATAACAGGCAAATATTTTATAATTAATCCCAAGGTGCTTCTTGAGGATAACTAATGGTTAAAGAGTATGTGTAGTAGTGTTTTATTACAAGCATGGGAATGAGAATAGAAGAATTGTAAGGTTGATTATTTTTATAAATTTAGGAGAGTAGCAAAAGAAAGGAAGAAATTAATGTATTTAAGTGATGCGAGTAATGCACAGTTATTAGTGCGATATTCAGATGTTTTTTTCGATGATATTCCTAATTTAAAAGAAGAAATTGAAAAGTTAAATATGCATAAAGCAATTTCAATTATTTGTGAACTGATTCGGGTAAGAGACGCAATGATGGAGCCGATTCAAATTTTAGGGGGAGAGATTAGAATACCGTTTGAGACGGTTTTGAAAAGGCAAATATGTGGTATTGATCCTAAGTCAACAAAGGAACTGTTTTCCAATCCTTTGCTAAGAAAAGACGTGCATATCATATCTGTACAAATGTTGCTCATATTATTAAAAAGAATTATCCAATTTGGCAATTATAAAACAATGGAAGATATAGACTATGAAATTCTGGAAGATGATTATAAAAAGATTATTCAATTACAATTAGCAGTGGTGGAAAAAGTGAATGAAAAACATTTGGCAGAACTAGATGCAAATCATTTTCTCTATTCCACATACCATTTGAACTATCAAAGAAATGTGGCACATGAATTTTTACGTATGTACTATATGATGGAAGTGGTTGGTCGAGATAAAAATAATTTTGACCTTGATATTCAGGGTGAGTATAGGGACTATTATACGGCGTTTGCTCAAAAATATGGTTTTACGCCAACCCAATATAGTTCATTTTTGTTTGGAGAGTTAATAACTTATTATTCAGATGTAAATGGTCTAATTTGTAATTCAATGTGGAGGAATATAGAGGAAGTTTATGGACAAATAAAAGAAAAAGAGTTGATTTCTAAAGTTATTAATATTTTGTCATGCTCAATTGAAACATATAAAAAATGGGCAATAGAAAGCGAAAATCAAGAATGGGATTTTAGCAAATTTTTTGAATTACCTTTTATAAAAGACAAAGATGGAAGATATATATCTATTTGTGACATTACGTTAAGGAATGCTTTTTTTGAAAAAATATTTTGGCTTATTAGGGAGTGCTATCCACAGGCTGATAAAAGTGCAATGGCATTTTTCGGTAGGTTATTTGAAAAGTATATTCAGGATGTTACGGAAAAAGCTACAAATGGGGATTATGAATATATTGCAGAATTTAGTTATAAGGAAAAGAAAAAAGAGAAAAAATCTTCTGACGCGTACATCCGAAAAGGAACAAATTTGTTGGTGGTTGAGGTAAAAGGTTTTTCTGTTTTAATTGATTGTATGATTAAAAATGAACAAGTAGAGAAGAATAATGAAAAATTATTTGTAAAGCCAGTTCTTCAGGCAGATTTATGTTTATCTGTGATAATAGAGGATAAAACTGAGTTCTTTGGAATTGAGGATGCTTATATTATTTCGGTAACTATGGACAATATAAATGCCGTTCCAGATTATTATAATGAAATACATAAGAATATCCAGAAAAGAAAGGTGTGTGAAAAAACAAAGTATTATTATAATTTTAGCGTTGAAGAGTATGAGATGCTAATGTATTTGCTAGAGCGTCAATATGATGTTTTTGGCATATTGAGGGACTATTATAATAGCAAAGCATTGAGACCTTTTAGTAACTATCTGCAAGAAAGGTATGAAGACATCGGAATGACAGATTTTATGGAAGATTTATACGATAAAGCATCAAAAAGGATGAAAGAACTGGTTTTTCCTCGCAGTTGAACAAACATAATCATTAGAGAATATGTGGATATGATAAAATAAAGGATGGAAATTATTGGTTACAGAGTTGGCATCTTTAAATAGGGGTAATAATGTTATCATCCAGCGGTGTCTTAGTTTCCGGCAGATACGGACACGGAAAGCCGAGAAAGCCCGTAAATCCGCCACTTTTGGCATTACATAGGTTTCAAAGTTACATTATTTCCGTGTGCTTTTAGGGGCATTTTTACATTAGCGAGGGTACGAACGGTTGTTCTGTGGTTCTTTTGCCTGATAGTTTATACTCGTAGGCAAAAGTCGGGTACTATCACGGAAACTCGGATACTCGCACGGAAACTGCTGTACTATCACGCAAAAGTCGATACTCGCAGGCAAAACCCTTATACAAACACGGAAACTGCCTGTATTATCACGGAAACCTGCTGGGAGTTTTCGTGATAATATAAGGGTTTCCGTGATAGTGTAAATGGTTTTCGTGATAGTGCATGGGAAAAGGATAAAAACTGAATTAAATAACGATAAAGAATAGCAGGAAAACCTATCACGGTTTTCCTGCTGCTTGATATTATTATACGTTTTGTTCCCTCTCTGTAGAAATTTTGATTACAACAGTTGTCTGATCTGCATTATTCCAGATAGAATGTGGCACCATGCCATCTACAAAGAAAGATTCATTTTTCTTGATAATCACTTCCTTGTCATCAAGAATAACCTTTGCTTCGCCGTCAACTACGATAAAGATATGGTTATCGTTATGTGTGTGATTCCCCTCCGGGCCGCCACCGCCTTTTTCAATATAGGCGATTGCACCCCATTTAATCTTACCATTTTCGTCAAAAAGTTTCTTGGCAGAAAATCCTTTATGGTTTGGTGGTGTAATAAACTCCTGCATATCGGTTACTCTCCTTATTTGGTTAACTAAAAATTTTGCTTTCTTACAACCTGGATTCTCGGAAACGTGACGAGGTAAAATTGTCAACAGCTTGATTTATAAGGATTTCAGTATAAATCCTCGTCACAATCGAATATTTCATAAACATGACGAGGAATGGCTTGTTTCAGGCATTTATGGGCACCTCGTCACGTAAATCCGAGAATCCAGGTTACAAGGAATTATTATAGCTTTATAGGTAGGCAGTGGCAAGCCTCAAGTTGAAAACAACGAAAAAAGTTCTAATAGTTCATGATTTGTATTCTTGTATGAGTTTTTTGGCGTGTCCCTTTTGCCGGGGAGATTGCTGGATTTCTGAATCCTTTGGGTGAGGGCATTTCTGCTGGGATGGAGAGCGGTTACTGTGCCGCTTTCGCAGTCATGGAGCATTTTGATAATCCATCAATGGTTTGTAAGGCATATCGGCAAAGCACGGTAAATCTGAATTCCTATATGCAGCGTCAATGGAGCCTTGTAGAAGGAATGGCGAGCACGTTCAGGGAGATGGGATAAAAGGATAAAAGGGGGCTATAGTGGCGTTCTTTTGATTTTGTATTTTTTGTTTCTGGGAAATATGGCATTCTTGGCAGTACATAGGTCTGAAATTTACATTTTATTCTTGTGTTTTTAGAGCAATTTTACATTCAGGAGTTGGATGGTTCTTTTGCCCAAAAGCATGAACGATTTGGCGAAAGTCGGATACAATTTGGCAAAGCTGTAGTTCCACCAAATTGTATAAGGGGTTGCCGAAAAGTAAGAGTTTCGCCAAATGATATATGAGTAAAGCTCCATAAGAGCTGTTTTGCAAAGTCTTTTCACGCTTATTTAGGAAATCATTCTTATTGATTCTCGCTTTCATATGTAACAATCCAGTTGGCCATTTCTTCAAAAATGGGCATCAATGCCTTTCCTTTAGGGCTTATGGAATATTCAACTTTAGGTGGTACCTGTGGGTATTCGGTACGAATGATTATTCCTGAGTGTTCTAATTCTTTTAATTGCATACTGAGCATTTTATGTGTTATGGGTGTTAGGAGTTTTTTTAATTCGCTATATCTTAATACCCTATGAAGTCCTAAAAAATATAAAATGCGTAACTTCCATTTCCCACCTAAAATGTCAACAACTTTTTCAAATTTTTGATATCCGATTTGAGCCAACTGGCAATATTTATCCATATTACTCTCCTTTTTGATAGTATATAACAAAAAAGTGTGTTCTTTCTTTTTAGATTATTATATATTACAATGCTATCGATAGCAAGCATAGTAGCGGAGTTTTAGGAGGAACTGCAATGAGAATATTGGAGGAATATCAAAGAAGACTAAATGTAGCAGTAATAATTATTCTCTTCATTTTATTTATGGGTGGGATGTTTGTCATGCGTTGTTTGGCGGGAAAAGTTGCGGCATATAATGATTTTCAGACAATTTTGGACTTACGGTTAGGATATTCTTTTGTGGAATGTCAGTCATACATATGGGGCTTGGGAGAGGCGGGGCGTTGGTTTTATGCAAATTGCTTCTTTTATGTTGATATTGGTTATATGATTATTTACAATATCTTTTACTTTTCGGCATTATCATTCCTTTTGGAAAAGACAGGATTAAAGAAATATAAATTTGTACTGTTTTTCCCGTTGCTTAGTTTTGTTTTTGATTTAGGAGAAAATCTTTTAATCAGAAAAATGATAAAAGATTTTTTGGCCATAGGCCAAGGAATTTGTTATACATCAAATATATTTACTGTTTTGAAATTTATTTTTACATATGGCTCATTAGGAGTTTGTGGCTTATTGGTTGTTGTACTAATTAAGCACCATGTAGCCCGATAATTAAGGAACTTAAGATTGATTTTTCATAAATATTTGTTGCATTGATTATGAACCCTACAAAAGACAAACCGCCGCACTATGGGCTTCATCCGCCATATGCGGCGGTCTGCCTTTTCCCCAGGCAGGCCGGGCGGCCTGATAAGGGAAATTGCTTGGATAGTTGGGAAGTAATTTCCCATGATCTGCCCTCTGTCCATACCCATATCATGCAAAAACGTCAACGGCTCTTAACAATTAACAATAATTGACCGATATATAAAGTGACGAAATAAAACGAAAGGAAGGCAGAGATATGGCAAAGGAAGAGATTACACCGAGCGAATGGCAGATCATGGAGGTTCTCTGGGCGAGCGATATGCCATTGACATCCTCCGAAGTTTACAAAAGGATGCAGGGGAATGTGGATATGTCTATGAGGATGGTGCGGGTATTGATGAACCGCCTGAACCAGAAAGATATCCTTGGTTATACCGTGGATGAGCATGATTCAAGGGTTTACCACTACTATGTTCTGAGGCAAAAAGAGGAATGTGTGAAAGAGAAAAGCAGGAAGTTTGTGGACAGCTATTTTTCCGGCAGCGGTACAAATGCAATGGCGGCGTTGCTGCAGAGCTTCGCATTGACGGATGAGCAGATAAAGGAACTGGAGGATATTCTGGAAAAAAGCAAGGGGCAGAATGCGGAATCTCCGGACAAAGAGGGTGGGACCGATGCCTGACTGGCAATGGATTGGCAGCTTTCTGGATGTATGTGCAGTATATCTGACAACACAGCTTGTGCGGTGCGCCGCCTTTTCATTTGTACTGACCGGGCTTGTGATGCTGTTACGGAAAGTGCTTTTTTCAGAAAGGACTTTTTTGAAGGGGATGCTATGGGCAGTATTTCTGTTTCCACCGTTTCTTGGGAAGCTGCGGCTGTTTTATGAAAATGCAGCCATATGTAAGGCAACATGGTGGATGACAAAGGGAACTATGTCCTGTCTGTGGGTTGGTCGTATTTATACAACGGGTATTCTGGTAGCCACTATCTGTGTCTTTGGAAAGCGGCTGCGCCTTCGGAGACTGGTTGCCGGAATGGAAAAAGTCTTTTTTGACAGCATCAGGATCAGTGTTACTGACATGAATATTACGCCATTCACAATCGGCCTGCTGAAACCGAAGATTGTCCTGCCAAAAGCAATGGCAGACAGCTACAGCCGGGAGGAATTAAAAGCCATTATACAGCATGAGCAGACACATATCCGGTTAGGGCATTTATGGTTCGGGCTTGCGTGGGATATGCTGAGGTGCCTTTTGTGGATTAATCTGTTCCTGACAGTCTTCCAGAAACATTTCAGGGCGGACATGGAAGATATCTGCGACAGGGTGTGCATACAGAACAGTGGGAAGACGGCACATGAGTATGGGCTGGTATTGCTGAAAACTCTGAAACTGCTGCGCTCTGAATCGGAGAATGTACCGCCCGCCGTTACCTATGCAGGGGAAAGTGAATTTACAGACATGAAAAGGCGGATGGGGAAGATTGCAGGTTTCCGCCCATACCGGAAAGAACTGTGCATGGGCGTGGCAGCAGTTCTGGTAGCAGTAACAGGTGCGGTGTTACTCGTCATACATAGCTGTTCTTATGCCCAATTCAGGGAAGATGAAAGCATACTGGTATATGAGTATGTCGGTGAAGATGGAGTTACCATTTCAAATCATGATAGCAGATTGAAACAGATGATTTCTTATGATGACAGTTATGTTTATGTGGACAGGGAGGCATTTGAAGCATTTTTGGGAAAAAACAATGCAGAGGGGCAGATTTATATTGTCTTTGGAGGATTTTATAAACTTCCCGGTTTTTCATGCGGTGGGCAGTCATGTTTATATGAAACTGATTCAACGGATGAGGTAGTCCGGATTCCATACATAAGGCAGGAGGACAATTGGATGATGGCGTTGTTCAAAATATTATAGGTAAAAGGAATTAAATTTTAAGGAGGATATGATTATGGCAATTACAGGAGTGAGCAATTACAGCAGTGTTTATGAAAACACATATGTTTCATCAAGGAAGGAAGCGGCAAAGAAAGAGGAAACAAAAGAAACAGCAGCTACACAGAAAGGCACTGAAACAGCAAAGAGTGGCGACAATGAGGAATATCTAAAAAGTTTGCAGAAACAGTTTCCTAATATGAAGCTACAAGTTGGCTATGGCGTTAATACAAAAAATGACGGTAAAGTAGATGTTTTGAATATTAGCCCGAAACTTTTGGAGAAGATGCAGAATGACCCAAATGCAGCAAAGGAATATACGCAGAGATTGAAAGATGTGGAAGCTGCACATAAGTATGTAGATAGTTTTTTTGCAGCAACGGGAAGTACAGTTGTATGCCGCCATGCCTATTTAGATGAAAATGGAAATTACAGTAATTTTACCGTTTCAGTTAGAAAAGATGCGTTAAATGAAAAACTCCGCAAAGAAGCGCAGGAAAACGCCGAAAAGCGGATTGAGAAGTCAAGAGAAAAAGCCCGTGAAAATGCGGGGCAGCTTGCGGAGAAATTAGAGGAAAATGCAGAGGAAGCGAAGGAAAGCGAAAAGTCGGAAGAAAAGAAAGTAGTAAAGGAAGATGGAACAACAACTCCGAACAAAGCAGAGCAGATCTTAGAAGAAAAAATGGCTGCGTCCAAAGATGGCACGATTTATCTGAATGATACAGATATGAAAACAATCATCGAAGCTGCCCAGGAAGAGGATGCAGGCAAAACCACTGTAAAAGAACAGGCACGGGTGGGTGCGAATCTGGATTTGAAGATATAATATTTATCCTCTTATTCCGCAGAGGTACATAAGAGAGTGCCTCTTTATATGCAGGCCAAGGTTGGCGCAAAAATATTTTATCGAGGAGGACGATATTATGTCGAATATTACTAATTACAGTTTTTTGTTCCAAAGTATGTTCGGGGGAACAAAATCAACATGGGGAGCAGGAGCAACCTTACCAGGTATGTTTCAGTTTTCGCAATTAAACAGCAGTTCTATACAGTCACAGTTAAAGGCGGCGGGCATTGATACAAGCAGCAAGCAGTATAAAGCTGTTATTCAGCAAATGACAAAGGATGGCTGCACTGGCAGTATGTTTACTTGTGTCCAGGCAATTAAAAATCTAATGAAAAATTACAACTCAAAAGGAGAATGGGTCGAGCCCACTACTGGATTGACAGGACTTCTTGTAACAGATGAAACAGGTGACAGCTATAAAAAGATTATTGATATTCCCGAAAGCAGCAAAGATAAAATGTTTGAAGCCGTGAAAAATAATTTTTTGAATAATAATGGAATGGGGGATGGAAAAGGAAAGACCGAAATTTATATGGATATGTATAAGCAGATGAAGTCAGATGACAGACTGTCGGCAGGCTATACATTGAGGCAGTATCATTTGGCATATGCACAGGCATTTAAATCGGCGATTAAGGCAGTTGATCCTACATGGGACTATGGTAAAGCCATACCTTCCGGGGCACTGGACGGCATTACAAGAGAAAGTGTAGAAAGCCAGCTATCCAAAAGCGGCAATACATTTGTGAACAGGTCATCTGTTTCGGGCAGCACATTGGATATACAGATATAATCCTTACACCCTATTCCGCAGAGGCGCATAAAACTCTGCCTCTGCGGACTGTGGAGGGTGTGGGGTAGCTCTAAACAATAAAGGATTTATTCAAAATATAGCAAAGGAGAATGCAGATTATGAATATTGATTACAGCCAGTTTTACAGAGGAACAACGAACATCCCGTCATATGGGAGTGGTGCATACAAGAAAGACACTCTTGTAAAATATGAGTTCAGCACCACAGATGAGCATGGCAACAAGATCATGGATAAGATGTCAAGGGAAGAAACCCTGCAGGCGATGAAGGATATCCGTTCACAGTATGGGGATGCGGTCATTGTGGAATTTTCGGGAGACGGCATGGCAGCCCTTGTGGAAGGAAAGAAAGGCAGCATGGTGCCAGAAAACCAGGAGGCAATAGAGGCAAGAAATGCGGCATTCCAAAAGGATATCGTGCAGATTGACAAGACCCTGAGTGACCTTCCGGCATATTCGGGGATGTATGGCGCAGACAAGGCGGTTGCGTCCGCACTGGAGAACTGCAGCAAGGAGGAGCAGGGATTTGTGTATGACATCATCCGGCAGAATTTCCTTGTCGGGAACAGCGGCTCCATGACGGAGGAGGAACGGCAGGCAAACATCTCACTTGGCATGAAGAAAGCAGAATATGCGGCACAGAACTTTATCCCGGAGGACAGCAGGGAAGCGTTTCTTGAAGCAATGGAATCCATTGCGAAGCTGGCAGGCGCAGGCACAGCCGACAGCAGCGGGAACATGGATTATGGCGTTGCAAAAGCCAGGTACCTTGGGCATGGGAGCGGCCTTGTACAGACCACAAGTGCGCTTGACATGATGCGGACGATGGATAAAGACGCATATGCCGAGTACCAGAAGATGGGCCAAAACGATGACGGCGGACTCAGTTCACTGAAATACCTTACGAACTGGTATGCAGGCGCAGTAAAGAAAGACCCTTCGATGGTTGATACTTACGAAAAACAGTCGGAGGAATATGTGGAGAAAAACGTGAAAGACCGGGAACTGGATACAACCTTTGCGGATATAAAGACGGAAAGCATGGCGGCTTTCCTTGAAAGCCTGAAATTGTTCCAGAGTAATCATCCCAATTTCCTCTCATCTATCATAAACCGGGAGCTGGCATCGAAGTTTTGGTATTGATGGTACAGTAACGGGGAGGTCTGCCGTGGCTCCATATCACCAATAAGCCACAGAGGACGGACAGAGCAGGCATCCCCGGTTTCCGGCAGATCGGGGAATCGGGATAAGCCGCTAATATGGTAAAAAATGAATGGAGGCAAAAGAGATATTGATGAAAAAAGCAGGATTTTTGGTGGCACTGATATGTATTTTGTCATTAACAGGGTGCGGAATGGTGGCCAGTGCAGAGGAAGAAATGTTACAGCCGAATATGGAAGAAAATGCCATGTCAGTAAACTTTGATGATGTGGCAGCGCAAAGCGAACCGACTGAACAATACGGTGATCATTTGGCACAGACTACAGAAAATATGTTTGCAGATGAAGATGGGATTGAATCAGCGGATGCAACGGTATCCTACGATGAAGGAGCAGAGCAGTATTCAATAGAATTAACAATAGAAACGAATGGAGAAGTGAGTGGATGAATATTATCCTCCTTGGGAGCCACCAGTTTCCCGCTTGAGAGCCACCTGGAAGTTTCCACCTTGAGAGC
>RAZD01000001.1 GCA_003612525.1 bacterium C-53
TCTTTTGTCTTGCCATAATAAAAGGCCCTCCTATGATTTTTTATTTTATCATAGAAGACCTTTCAAAACACTATTTACAGAAAAAACTTCACATGCCTGAAAGTTACAAAACACCCTTTTTTCTTAACATATTTTATGACAAATTCATGACAAATTTTATTATGATTATGTCTAATACCATATTATCTATAATAATAAATAGGAGAAATAAAAATGCCGCAAATCCTTGATTTTTCAATATAAATCGCGAATATACGGCATTTTTTAATTATGCGGATAACAGGACTTGAACCTGCACGGTCTCCCACCAGAACCTAAATCTGGCGCGTCTGCCAATTCCGCCATATCCGCAAAACCTCGCAGCAGCAAACAAATATACGGCCTGCCACATGCTTTTTTATTCTACCATTGTCAGAAAGCTATGTCAACCCTTTACAACTTCACCATTTGCTCTCGTTTTCCGGCCGGTATTTTTCAGAAATACGACATCTGGTGATCTACATAAAAAAGAGCTATTTCCGAAAACTATATTTTCAAAAATAACTCTACAGTGAGGCATCGGGGATTCGAACCCCGGACAACTTGATTAAAAGTCAAGTGCTCTACCGACTGAGCTAATACCCCAGTTTATTTTGTTTTTTAAAGGCAACTATAAATATCAGCCAACCTTATAACAGGGCTAGCTGGATTTGAACCAGCGAATGCAGCAGTCAAAGTGCTGTGCCTTACCGCTTGGCGATAGCCCTATAGTCAAAACCACTCCGCATACTGCGAAATACTGACCTGCACCTCATCCCGGTCGTATCCAAACGAATTCCACGAGCAGATAGAAAATATCAAGATGGATTCAATTCTATTTATCCCTGCTGTTTGCAGAAATCAAGGTGGATAAAGGGATTCGAACCCTTGGCCTCCAGAGCCACAATCTGGCGCGCTAACCAACTGCGCTATACCCACCATATATGCTGGCCTGTCCTATACGGATAAGCCAAATGTGCTAGGAGGGATTCGAACCCCCGACCCACGGCTTAGAAGGCCGTTGCTCTATCCAACTGAGCTACTAACACATATTTATAACAGACAGAAAACTTTCTGTAAGCGGGTGATGGGAATCGAACCCACGTATCTAGCTTGGAAGGCTAGTGTTCTACCATTGAACTACACCCGCAGGATATCGGGGTGACAGGATTCGAACCTGCGGCCTCCTGGTCCCAAACCAGGCGCTCTAGCCAAACTGAGCCACACCCCGTCATTGTTTTTTACATCATCCCCTGAACGTGACGCAACACATATTATATATGATAAATTACCAAATGTCAACTACCTCTCCAAAAAATTTATCGTAAAATGCAATTTATTTTCTTTGTCAATCTCCATTATTATGTACGACGGCTTTCTGCCCTCCTGCCGCGGATATGAGATACTCCCTGGGTTCACTGCCACAATGCCGCCTTTTTCATGTACCACAGGCTTATGCGTATGTCCATACATCACAATATCAATTCCTTTTGCCTTTGCCTCCTCCATGATGCGCTCCGGTCCCATCGAAACATTATAATAATGCCCATGTGTAAGCCAAACCTTATGTTTTTTAAGTTCAAACTCACGTTCACTTGGAAGCGGTGAAAAGAAATCATTATTTCCTGTTACAATTTCCATCGGGCATCCCGCCTTCTTACCAATTTTATACTCCTCGCCCTCCACATCGCCGCAATGAATCAACATATCAATCGGTTTCACCTTCCTGAGAACCTTATCTATATTTTCACTGTGCCTATGTGAATCGCTTACAATCAATATTTTCATTTCAGCCTCCATAATGCCGTCTTAAAGCCTTTTCACCTCTCACACTATGATTTCTTTCATCTTTCTAAGAGCCTTTCCTCTATGGCTCTCTTCGTTCTTCTGTTCCAAAGTCAGCTCAGCAGTGGTACAACCATATTGTGGAAGAACAAAAATAGGATCGTAACCAAACCCGTTTTCTCCCTTCTCCTCATATCCAATTCTGCCTTCCATGCAAGCTCTTACTACCTCACTGCTTCCATCCGGAAAAACAGCCGCTACAGCACACACAAAACGCGCGGTGCGCTTTTCATCATCCACTCCGGCAAGACGTTCGATCAGTCTTGCATTCTTTATATGATAAGAAGTATCCTCACCCATATAACGTGCCGAATAAATTCCCGGCTCTTTATTCAGATAATCAATTTCCAGACCTGAATCATCCGCAAGCACAAGCTCATGACACTTTTCCCAAACAAGACGCGCCTTAATCAGGGCATTTTCTTCAAAGCTGTTTCCGTCTTCCTGAATCACCACATCAATTCCCGCATCTGCCATCGATAAAATTTCAAATTCAGCATCCGCCATAATTGATTTTATTTCCCGCATTTTGCCCTGATTACCTGTTGCAAATATTAGCTTTCTCTTCATTTTTCAGCTCCTTCGTATACCTGCATAATTCCATTGTATATACAGTCTGCCATTTTATCAAGATATTTTTCATCTGTCAGCCTCAGCGCTTCCTGTTTGTTTGTAAGATACCCTGTCTGAACCATTACTGAAGGCACCTCAAGGCCATCAAGAATCGGAATGCCATCCACAAACTCTCTCCGGACTGTCGCAGACATTGCTTCTAATTCTTCTTCCATACATCCGGCCAGATTTTCGTACGGCCGCTTCGCTAAAATCTCGATCCCTTTGGTCACACGTGTTTTTGAATCCGCATTACAGTGAATGCTGACAAACAAATCAGCCTGGACTTCATCCGCCAAACGAATGCGTTCCTCTGTATCGACCATATTATCATCCGCTCTTGTATAATACACCCGGACCCCTGCTGACTCAAGCTTCTCCCCTGTCTTAAGAACAGTATTTAATGCGACACTCTTCTCCTCAACCTGATAAACAACCGTCCCCGCATCCTCACCGCCATGTCCTGCATCAAGCACAACAATGTAAGGATACATTTCACTCGGCGGCAGAAATTTCAGATAAAGATGATTTGATTCAATCCTCTTCTCATACTCACAAAACCTGGATAATTCAAAATCGAGCCTCGCAACCCCCTGCGCATAGCCATACATCTGACGTGTAATATATTGATTGCTTCCGGACAAAGAATGATGATAAAAGAAATCTTCCGGAACATTTTTCATCGTAACCATTATTTTATGTGAGGACCTGTCATTGATAATCTCAATTTTCTCCTCCGTCATCTCTGCCGGCAGAGGAATACAGATATACCCCAGATTATCGGTCTGTCCATTTTTTTCAAAAGATCCGTTCTCCTCCATTATCATAGCGTCCGTAAACAGTTCTCCCGGTTCTTCCAATTGGTTTCTCTGTATAAAAAATACAGCCATCCCCACCATCGAAATAACAGAAAACACGATACAAACTACAAATGATTTTGTCATTAACTTCCACTTCTTCACAATCATTCTCCTGATTTTTCAATGTAAGAAGAAGTTCCTGACGCTCCGCCTAAAGCAAAACGTCAGGAGAATTTTCCCTTACTCTGTTTTTTTCGGCGGTTTTGCACCAGGAAACTGATAATAATACGTTTTCATCATACCATTATAAATTTTCCTGTTTTTTTGGGCCTTTCTTCCCAGATACCGCTCTGCTTCCTCGTATCCCGTAATTATATAAAAGGACCAGTCACGCAGCCGCTGCATGCTTTCTTCAAATGATGAATAAAGCGCCGGCAGATCTTTTTTCTCTTCGATTCGCTCCCCATAAGGAGGGTTCGTGATTAAAAATCCATATTTTTTCGGATGGCTTAGTTCCTGAACCGGTCTCTGCTGAAAATGGATGAGAGTTTCAACTCCGGCGAGCCTTGCATTCTCCCGCGCAGATTTAATAATATCCGCATCAATATCGTACCCCTGAATATCGGTCTCTACGGATAAGTCCATAAGATCCCTCGCCTCATCCACACACTCATACCAGCATTTTCTGCGTACGAGTTCTTTCCAGTTTTCAGCGGTAAACGAACGGTTCATACCCGGTGCGATATTTGCCGCCATCAATGCTGCCTCAATCGGAATCGTACCACTTCCGCAAAACGGATCCACTAATATTCTTTCACGGTTCCAGGGCGTCAGCATAATTAATGCCGCCGCCAGGTTTTCAGCAATCGGCGCCTTACTGACAAGCTTTCTGTATCCCCGCTTGTGCAGAGATTCCCCTGTCGTATCAAGCCCTATTGTCACCTCATCCTTTTTAATAAACACGCGGAAAGGATATCTCTCCCCATCTTCCGGGAACCATCCCACACCATAATGCTGTTTCATCCGCTCTACCATAGCTTTTTTTATAATGGACTGAATATCTGTCGGACTAAACAGTCTGCTCTTTACACTCGCAGCTTTTGCCACCCAGAACTTTGCATTTACAGGCAGATATTCTTCCCAGGGAATCGCCTTTGTTCCTTCAAAAAGTTCATCAAATGTTTGTGCATTGAAAACACCCGTCCTGATCAATATTCTTTCCGCAGTTCGCAGAAAAATATTTGCCCTGGCAACAGCATCCTCATCTCCGGCAAAGACCACGCGCCCGTCTTCCACCTGCACAATCTCATACCCCAAATCCATAATTTCTTTTTTTAATACTGCCTCCAGTCCAAAATGGCACGGAGCAATCAAATCAAATTTTCTCATCTGTACTCCAATCCGTACTTAAATCGTCTCTTCTTCCTATATTATGATAACCCATTTCGTGTGTCAACATAATTTACCCCACGATAAGCCAGAATTCCACCGCTTACCGTTTTAACCTTATACCCATGTTTCAGCATAAACCGTGATGTAATCATACTCGCTCCGCCTCTGTCACAGTATAAAATATAGGTTTTATCCCTGGACAGTTTCAACAGCTTTTCTTCATCATCATAGTTTATATGGCAGGCGTCTTTTATATGTCCCTGCGAATACTCTTCATCATCCCGCAAATCAATAATCTCATATTCTTTTATCCCTATATATCTATCCAGCTCTTTTGCCGGTATAATGTCTATTTGCATAAAAGCCTCCGATAAGCCTAAAATTTCTCTCATTATAAGATATGAAAAAACGGTTGCATCGTTCCGATGCAACCGTTGGACATGCAGCCTGCTTAATATTTGCTGCTGTTGTTCTGAGTACTGTTCTGAGAGTAATTCTGCGTACTGTTCTGAGAATTGTTCTGAGAATTGTTGGCACCCATCTTGTTCTGGCTCTTGTTTTTTGTTGAGTTCTGACTCTTGTTGTTTTCCTGATTTTTGTTTGAGTAATTGCTTGAATTTTCTGACATAATCTTAACTCCCTTCAGGAGGAATTCCTCCCATATTTATTTTGTACGCTACTATTATCTCAGATTCACATTTTTTTATTCATCACCTAGAATATAATTTTTAATTTTTTTTTAAGATTCCTTCAATTTTATATTGCATTTTCTGAAAAGAAATGTTAAAATACTAACTGTAAAAAGAGTTTACCCTTCAAAAATTCTTTTTACAATAACCCCTTATTAATTATTTATACTCCCCTCATTGCGAACTCTAGTTTCCCTGGAGTTCGCATTTTTTTATGGACATACTTCCTGAATATAATTTATTCCCCATCAAATCACCTCCCAAACCACCAAATTTATGCAGCGCTAAGTCATGAAAAGCACAGATGCTTTCCAGGCAAACCTGTTCTTCCCACACAATATCAAAAAAATTCCGCAGCTATCTGCGGAACATTTTCACTAAATAAACAATGCAGGCAACAGGAACAATAATCGGCAGAAGTGAAACCACTACCGAACTGGCTGCTCCGACAACCACGAAGGCAGCAACCAAAACCAGCAGAAGCATCGCCCACCCGGGAAGACGGAACATACGACCCGACCGTTCCTCATATACCTCCTCCGTACCCTGTTCATCATATGCATAAAATGCCTGCGAATTTCCTGTTCCATGCGTATCAATAATTGTTTTGGCAATCAGACGGGGATCCCCAAGGCTTTGCAGAACTTCCGATTCCGATCTTCCTTTACGCATTTCAGTCACAATATAATCGTTATAATAATTCAAATTTTCATTCACAGTTTCTGCACTCACTTCTCCCGCCAAAGTCTGACGAAGTACCTTTAAAAACTCCTGCCTGTCCATTTCTATTCTCCTGTTATCTGATATTTAGATAAAAAGTATATCTATTATAGTATAACACATAGATCGGAGCAGCAATTATTAATTTTCCATGAACTCCGTAAATTATCTGTCACAGTGATGAGTCGTCTCCCGATCATCATTCAAATGACCAGCTTCAGCTAAGCTTACAAGCAGCCGGAGCTTTCATAAAGGCCTTCTCATTTTTTCATTTCTTTCCACTGGGCATTCAGCCAATCAGCCGCTTCCATTTTTCCTTCCTCACCAAAGCCGAACTCTTTCACTGTCTTTTTATCCTCTGGCGTTTTATCAAAGCAAAACGGTTCAGGCCATACAGTCACCCGCAGTTTTACTTCCCCTTCCTCACCTTCTACCTTGTTCAAACGATACCTCATGCCATCCATACTGCCGGTATAATCTTCTTTTTTCAATATATTTAAGTTCAGAAAGTTTTCTCTGTCAATCATTCTATCCTCCATTCTGCTTTTCTGCAAATACAGAATACCTTATCCAAGCAAAACGGAGGCACAAAGGCCTCCGTTTACCAGGATTCAAAAATTGTCATTATGTACTTATAACATTTTCTTCATCTCATCTGCAACAAACTGTACTTTTGTTCCTACAATAACCTGTATAGCATTCTTACCAGGTCTCATAACACCTGCCACACCTGCTGATTTAATCTTCTTTTCATCAACTAATGTGTAATCTTTGATTTCCATACGAAGTCTTGTAATACAGTTATCAAGAGAAGTTACATTTGCTTTTCCGCCAAGTCCCTCCAGAATAATGGCAGCTACTTCAGTAAAGTTGCTGTTTGAAAGAACTGCTTTCTTCTCTTCTTCCAGATCATCATCTTCTCTACCAGGTGTCTTAAGGTCAAATTTCACAATTGCAAAACGGAATACCAGATAGAATACAACAAATGCTGCAATACCAAGCGGAAGAATCATCCATGTATTCTGTGCTGCCGGTAATGATGCTGAGAAAATAAGGTCAGTCGCACCTGCTGAGAAACTGAATCCGGCTCTGAATCCAAGTACGGTTACAATAACTGTAAATACGCCATATAATAATGCATAAATCACATACAGTAAGGGTGCAAGGAACATAAAACCAAATTCAAAAGGCTCTGTAACGCCGCAGACAAATGCACAGACTGCTGCTGAAGCTACAAGACCAATTGCAACTTTCTCTTTGCCCTTCTTCGCTGTCTGAACCATAGCCAATGCAGCGCCAGGAATACCAAACATCATACAAGGGAAGAATCCGGACATATACATACCAAGACTCCATGTAACGTCAGCGCTTGTATCTCCTGCCCAGAAATGAGAGAGATCACCGAGTCCGATCGTATCAAACCAGAATACATTGTTCAATGCGTGATGCAGACCTGTAGGAATCAACAGTCTGTTCAGGAATGCATAGATACCTGCACCAACCGGTCCAAGACCTACGATGCCCTGGCCTACAGCAATCAAAGCACCAAATACTACCGGCCATACAAACAGCAGAACTGCCGATGCAACGATAGATACAACACCGGAGATAAGCGCTACACAACGCTTGCCGCTGAAGAATGACAGCCAATCCGGAAGTTTTGTGGATTTAAACTTATTATAGCAGCTTGCACCGATAACACCTGCAAGAATTCCGATAAACGGATTCGCAATCTTATTAAATGCCAATGTCTTATTTGCATTCTCAGCGATAGACGGCATCATTGTGGTAACCGTACCTGTAGAAAGCAGATTTGTAATCATCAGCCAGGAAGCAAGAGCTGCAAGACCAGCCGTACCATCATGATCATCAGACATTCCGACACCAACACCGATTACAAACAGGACCGCCATGTTATCGATCAGTGCACCGCCCGCCTTTACCAGAAAGAATCCTAAAAGATTCACAAATCCTGTGATTTCACCACCCTGCATCGTTGCCGGACAGAGCGCATAGCCAATACCCATCAGAATACCGCATATAGGCAGGCAAGCAACAGGAAGCATTAATGACTTACCTAATTTTTGTAAGTATTTCATAAAGAATTTCTCCCTTCTTTTCAGTTCTACTTCTTAGAACCTATCATTTTAATCATTTCTGAAGTGTCATTACATCATCTCCATGCGCCACATCATTTGCCTCAGCCGCATGAATTTCTGTAAAATCGTCAGAGTTACATATTACAACCGGGGTAATAATATCATAACCCTCTGCCCTAATCTGCTCCATATCTGCCTCCAGGAGCAGATCACCTTTTTCCACTTTCTGGCCTTCTGAAGCATGGGTCTTAAAATATTTCCCATTCAGTTTTACCGTGTCAAGCCCAACGTGAATCAGCACCTCAACTCCCTCATTGCTGGTAAGTGCCGCTGCATGACCAGTGGGAAACAACGTTGTGACAGTACCGCTTACCGGAGCGTATATCCGGTTATCCGACGGAATGACAGCCACGCCTTTTCCCAAAATTTCATCACTGAATGTAGGATCGTTGACCTCCTTAATGCTAACCAGTCTCCCCGTAACAGGAGCACCGATCTTTATACCACCGCCTTTTGAAAAAAGATTTTGAAACAGTTTCATTCCTATCCCCCTTCCTTTCCTTTTACATGTATAGAAATCCCCGCTGCGCTTATATGCAGTACCTGACAGTTTCCTTTTGGGAATTACTCCATATGCTCGCATATGAGGATAAAAAAACCAAACCTTACAAATCAACCACTCCAGTTAAATTATAAAATCTGGCCTTACATGCTTTTTGTAACAGTGCACCAAGTAATCAACTGATTTGTTACTAAACACCATTGTAACAACTTGCACAATAAAAGTCAATATCATTTTTTATTATTTAGTCACTTTACTAAAGCGCAGTTTAAAAATCAGAAAATAGCTAAAAACTTGTACAAAAAAAGATATGAATTCACCTTTTTCATTGGTAGTTTCATATCTTTTTATCGCTCTCAATTATTCAGTTCAAAGCACTCTCTGTCCCCCAAAATGGACACAAAAAAACGGCATAACCCTCATAACCGGGCTATACCATCTCGACGAAAATACTTCCCAATAATTATTTGTATCTCATACCATAGATACATCTAAGAACGTGCGCTAGAGGATTCGAACCCCCGACCTTTTGGTCCGTAGCCAAACGCTCTATCCAGCTGAGCTAAGCGCACATACGATGCTGCCATCTCTAACAACATCGTTGATTGTACATGATTTGCTTATATTTGTCAATATCTTTTATCGCATAATTTGAATAAAAATAAAATAAAAGGCCGCCGCCGATATCATAATCTGGATAATAGCAAACCGAAACACGGTCTGTGTGCCTGACCAGTCCATATTCTTACGTACATGATCATGCAGAGGCGTTCTTATATTATTCAGAATATGAAGTTTCAAATAACGGATACACGATACCTTAAGGAGTCCCAAACCACCATCCATCATCAGAACAAATGCAAAAGGAATATAGAGAAACGGGCTTCCTGTCTTAAGCACCGCAATGCTTATGGCAAATCCCATTGCCCGCGATCCGGCATCTCCCATAAGCAGCCGGCTGGGAGCTGCATTATACCACAGATATCCAAGAACACAAACAGCAAAAAGCAAAATTGGATATGCGAATGTTCCTGTCTTGCCACGAATAACATCTGCGCCAAAAATTGACATCATTGTAATGATGGTCAGCGTTCCCGACAGCCCGTCCACGCCGTCGGCGCAATTCGTTACATTTATGGAAGCCCATACCAAAATCACTGTCAGTATCCCAAATACAACCGGAGGCAGCGCAAAATTTATTCCCAAAGTCGCAATTTCCACCTGACACGAATTATGATTGATGTAAGTCACCGCCGCCATAACTGCGACAATGAGATCAAGAATCCCTTTTTTCAGTTCTCCCCACGGCTTTTCCGACGCATCATCCAGAAATCCTGTCAGCATCTCCGCCCCGATTAAAACCAGATATATGATCATCTCCAGGTTGATCTGTGCGAATAATAATGCCGATACCATAAAAACCAGAATAAAAATAAATCCGGCTCCTCTCGGTTTCCCTCTCGCCTGCTTCCCGTCAACGGCAAATTCACGTCCTGCATCCTTTGGAAGAAACTTTTCACATTTCTCAATCGCAAGACAAGTTGCAAAAAAAGCTGTCAATACTCCTATAAAAGCTATAACAGGAGTATTTCCGTTCATCAAAAAATTTATCATCCGTGCCCTCCTGTCCGCTGAGACGGACACAGGCTCAACATTTGAACTTCCACTTCAAACCTGAACCCTTACAAAAATTCTATATTTTATTTTATTATACCATCCTTTTGACAAAAAGAAAATGCGGCAGAAAATTTTTTCCTCTCCTTAATTCTTAGCAGTATCTTAGCAGATTCCTCCATTGCCTTTTTCGCCGGAAAGACTCATAATCTATATGAAAAAGCGGCGTAACAGAACCCAACGCCGATTCGAAAAACAAAACGAGGAGCCAGCCACATGAACCGCCCTTATATGAAAAATGATCTGATATTCACTCTGTTCATTCTGACCGTATGCACTGCCCTTTCCTTTGTGCTTTTTCATCTTGTCCCAGAAAACAACACGAATGTTGTACTTGTATATATACTCAGCCTGATTATTATATCAAGATGGACGCAAGGATATAAATATGGAGTTTTCGCAGCCCTATTCTGCGTCATCGTCGTAAATTACTGTTTTACCTATCCTTACTTTAAACTGAACTTTACCCTGAGCGGCTACCCTGTTACTTTCCTTGAAATGATCACAATCGCACTAATTACAAGCACTACGACTTCCCGGCTTGTCGAGCAGTCAAGCATCATTGCAGAAAGGGAACGGCAGCTTGCGGAAGCGGAAAAAGAAAAAATGCGCGCCAATCTTCTGCGCGCCATCTCCCACGATATCCGAACCCCACTGACCAGCATCATGGGCGCCGCCACCTCATTAATGAACCAGGACAGCACATGTACAGATAAAGAACGCGCGGAACTTGCCGCCCATATTTATGATGGATCAGAGTGGCTTTTACATATGGTTGAAAATCTTCTCTCCGTCACCCGTATCAAAAACAACAGCCAGTCGCTGAAAATGAACCCGGAGATTGTGGAAGAAATTGTATCGGAGTCCGTGGAACGCATCCAAAAACGTATTCCCGATGCCTCCATTCACATAGAAATCCCTGGTGAAGTGTTGATGATCCCTATGGACGCAATTCTGATTGAGCAAGTGCTGATCAATTTACTGGAAAATGCGCTTACCCACTCGCACAGCACTCAGCCGATTGATTTAATCGTAGACCACAATGAAAATTTTGTTGTTTTTCATGTGATTGATTACGGAATTGGAATTAATGAAAGTGAAATCACACAATTGCTGAATGGAACCTTTGACAACAGCACACTTACAGTCGACAGTCAAAAAGGCATGGGAATCGGCCTGTCCATCTGCAAAACAATCATAGATGCGCACGGCGGCGCCATCACCGCCGTCAATCACGACACAGGCGCAGAATTTATTATGCATCTGCCAAAAGGAGAAATTACATAAATGAATGATACATTTCACATTCTTATAATTGAAGACGAAAAAAATATTGCAAGCTTCATCAGCCGTATCTTAAAAAGCAACGGCTACAAAACAACAACTGTGTATTCCGGCACAGAGGGACTCTCCGCTGCCGCATCCCGCTGCCCCGATATTATCCTTCTTGATCTGGGTCTTCCTGATATGGACGGCGTTTCCATCATAGAAAAGGTACGCACATGGAGCAGCTGCCCTATTATTGTCATTTCCGCACGTACACATGAGTCTGACAAAGTCAGCGCACTGGATCTGGGAGCAGACGATTACGTCACAAAGCCTTTCGGCGCCTCTGAACTGCTCGCACGTATCCGTACCTCGCTTCGGCACAGCAACCGCCTGCGCACCGAAACAGGACTGTTTCTTCGTCCATATCATGCATTAGGACTCACAATTGATTTTACAGGACGTCGTGTCACACTGGATGATACGGAAATCCATTTTACGCCCATCGAATATAAAATCGTAGCTTACCTTGCGCAGAATTCAGGAAAAGTCCTGACATATGCAGCCATCATGCAGAATGTGTGGGGTCCGTATATCACTGACGATACGAAAATCCTTCGCGTAAATATGGCCAATATCCGGCGGAAAATCGAAAAAAATCCCGCCTCTCCGCAGTATATCTTTACCGAAGTCAGCGTTGGTTACCGCATGCTGGAAACAGAATCCATGAGCTGTTAAGATCATGCTAAGGAAAGACAAAAAACCTTTTTTATCCCCTGAATTAGTGATAAAATCCTCATGATCAAATTTTTCGGGAGGATAAAATATCATGAATATATTTGTTATCGCAGTTGCAATTGTCGGCAGTCTTATGGGGATCATTACTACCGTTTACCTCTGTGTCAGCCTGCCGGCTATTATCATATGGAAGATTTACCGGAAAGTCCGCTTTCAGATTCCTTTGACAAAATAATACACTTTTCGAGCATATGGGTGAAGGTCCCATCCTGACAGTGGGACTTTCATACCTCCTCAGTCTGATGATTCATCCTCTTCTATCAAATCAAACGAACATCCTCTGGCCCACGGACTCCCTATATCACATCTTCCATGATGATGCACACGCATGATTTCGCCCTCTTTCAGTTCTTCCGATCTGTCGATTTTCAATCGGCTCGTATCCGAATTTGCAAAATCATCTAACATTTTTATAATCTGATCAATCTCATGATTTTCCATATTACAACACCTCAAATGTATCAAGTTCCGGCATTTCCGTAAATATTTTTATAATCTCTTCCCTCGTATATTTCGCCGGGATAATGACTTGGCATCGAAACTGCATGGCTTCTTTGCTTTTGCGCTGCCACTTAAACTGATTCATATGAATGCCATACTGTTCCAGCTCCTTTATGACACGTTCATATCCGTCCTGTCCTCTGCCAATATGAAAAGCTACCTGCGCCCGAACCGGCTGCTTTACAATCCATAAATTTTTGTGCAGGAACATCTGTACGACAACAACAAATATGGTCGTTCCGATTCCCAGCATATACATGCCGGAACCAACCGCCATTCCGATTCCTATGGTAACACCGATGCCGGCAGCTGTCGTAATTCCACTGACATACCCCTGCTTTCCTGTTATAATAATCCCGCCTGCCAGAATACCGACGCCCGTAATAATGCTCGCTGCCACACGAGACGCATCGACTGACACCCCTTCCAATACCACAACATCCATAAAACCATATTTGGAAACAATCATCATAAGTGTGGATGCAAGCGCTATCATCATATGGGTTCTGGTCCCCGCCACCTTTATCCTCTGCTGACGTTCCACACCAATCACAGCTCCGCACACGCAGGATACCGCTATCCTTACAAAAAATAACATCTGCTGTTGTATGTATATTTCCATAGTAAATGCCTCCTCTCGACTCAGATTGAAAAATTTGTCTTCCAAAAGCACTCCGCTTTTTCATCAGAGCCATGATCTGATTTCCATTTCAGCAAATACGCCTTTAACTCCGTATGATGCTCTCCCAGGTCTGCAAGCATATTTGTAAAATTCAAATCATTCACCCCGCCTGCTTCCAACAGGATTTTCGCATATTGAATCTGGTCTTCTCCGCCCTCTTTCAGTACGTCCCACGCAGACTCCGACCCGCAGCCTTTTGTCCTTTCGAGAATGTACTTTTGCAGAAATTCCTTTGCCACAGCTGACAGTCCTCCCGGATACGACAGTCTGAAATACGCAAGTTCAGCCTTTCTTTTACGCCATTCTTTTAAAAACGCTTCCTGCTTCTCCTCTATATCTTCCTCCGCACAGAATACAAGATCTCTTAATGTCTCTTCTTCTTTTTGTCCAAAAACGGTAAACATCCTCTCGTCAAAACTGCGAAGCCATGCTTCGCTTCCCGCCTCCAAAGGCTTTAACAGATAGTCTGCCTGAAGTATACGAGACGACGCGGCAAGCAGGGCGGCGGTTTCTTCCTGCCCCTGACGGTCTTTCCGGACATTCCCGTTTGTGTAAAGAAAGATTCTTTTTAAGCGATGTGACCTGGAAAATACGTTCCGTCCAAACACAATCTCTTCCTTTGGAAGAATTACCGTTTCCAAAGAGGGGCAGTTTGCAAATGCCCAGTCCCCGACGCTCCGGACCTCCTCCGGCACCTGCACTGTGTGAAGCATCCGGTTGTTCAGAAACGCTTTCCGGCTGACTGCCGTAACCGGAATATGTTCAATTGAATCCGGAATTTTTACCATCTGCTCATTTCCCTGATATTCCGTAACATGTATTCCATCCGGGCATTCAAAGTACCGAAGTATGCTTCTCTCCCCTAAATGAATCTGCTTATCCATCCGTTTCACCCAATTTTCAAAAATAGCAGCAGATCTCATCTATCTGCTGCTATTTGACTCCCATTCCTAATTATTTTATTATACCAAAAAACATCCCATGTGTAAAGTCACGCTGACACAACCGCTTCCAAAATAAATCATCCTTCCGCCTCTCTGAGCCGTTCAACAATGCTCTGTTTCTCCACCGCCGACAACACCGGAAGAGGCAGGATACATCCTGTCAGAACCAGAACCGGAACCGTCAAAATGAGAGGCAGGATTGTAAACTGATAGGAAAAAAACCACAGATTTCCGGCCAGCGGTTTCACCACAAAGATCGACAGGATAACACCCAGCGCCAGCGCCGCAGCGCCTGATGCCGCTGTGTAACAAAGT
The DNA here is from genome assembly GCA_003612525.1 of bacterium C-53. GTDB lineage: Bacteria > Bacillota > Clostridia > Lachnospirales > Lachnospiraceae > C-53. The sequence goes on from RAZD01000001.1 coordinate 14,918, forward strand.
CCCTCAATAACCAGCATTTTTTTCAGCTGGCCGGATGTCATGCCGACAGACCGGAGCATAGCAAATTCGCGCCGTCTCGTGAGAATGCTTGTAAGCATGGCATTCACAAAATTCAAAACACCGATCAGCCCTATGATAAAACTCAAAACGCCGCCAACCATGAGAACCATGTTTTTCGTGCCTTCAAATTCTGCCGCCCTGGTTAATTTTGAGCTGTAATTCATGACAGGCTCCACATTCTGTGTATATTGATCCAGAAATATATCTACGGCCGCTTCCTCATCATCATTGACATTAAACACATAACTCATAACGCCTGGAACTTCAACCATCCTCTTATATACCTCTGCCGGCATGTAAAATGCATAATCATACCATACGCCACAGGAATTTGTATAGTAATCAATCCCAACCTTCGCCATCACTTCATATTCATATGTTTCATATTCCCTGTCCGCTTTCTCCAATGTGCCTTTATAATTATGAAGCACAACTTTATCGCCTATATCATAATTTGAAGTCTCCCACAGAGGCTCCTGATGGTCATCGAGCGGAACACCTTCCAGAATATATTTCCCGGTTTTGAGCTTTTCCATATCAATCTCACCTTCCAGAACATCCAGCCGCTCCAAAGGCAAGTCCTCAAGACCGTACACGGCGCAAAACAGGTTTCCGAACTCATCCTCCCCCGCACGCCCCCTATTCTCTGGCGTCACTTCCACACGCAGCGCCTCCTCATTCCTTATATTTGCATACAACCGTCCGCCTTCTTCAAAACCAGGCTGCTGTTTCACTGTTTCGATCATCTGTTCTGACAGACTGTTGTCAGGACCGCTGTAATTATAATTAAAATAATCCGCATGTGCGATCAGAAAATCCGTGTCCACAAACTTTGACAGAAACTTATCCATATCAAAGCCGAGGCTTAACGTATAGACCACATCAAATAATACAAGGCTCAGCGACATAGACAGTATAACAAGAACCGTCCGTCTCTTATTCCGTCCCAGATTCGCAGCCGCCATTCCCGCCGGCTTCGCACCATGCCTTGCCTTGCGTGTCTTCTTTTTCACAGGAGCGCTGTCCGTGTAGCGTACTGCTTCAACGGGAGAAACTCTCGACGCTATACGTCCCGGCTTCGCTGCACTGATAATTACTGTAATTAACGCGAAAAATGCACTTCCCACAAAAATATACGGATTTGCAGTCGTCGTATAACTGTCAGTCACATAGATGCTTGCTCTCATGATCAGCGGAACCATACCAACACCGATCAGATATCCCAGAACCAGCCCCGCCGGTATCCCAATAGCCGATAAAATAACTGCCTGATGACGGATAATGCGCCTGATCTGTCTGCCGGTGGTTCCTATTGTCTTTAAAAGACCGTAAAAGCGAATGTCACGGATAACAGAAATCTGAAAAATATTGTAAATAATAAGATAACCGGTAAACATAATCAGGAACAGCGCTGAAGCCACTCCCACAACAGTGGAAACATCCAGATCAAAACCGGACGACATATAAGACCAGTTAAGATTAGATAGTATATAATTTGAAGCATTCTTATCATTTGAATACCCGCTTTCCATAATAACCCTGCTCAATTTCTTTTCCAGTTCAAAAGAATTGTCAAACATAATATAGCTGTTGATAACACCCGTCAGTTCACTGCTTTGTTTGTAATCATTGTAAAGCTCATCAATATGCGCATCCACATAAGCGCGTGAACCGACTATGAGCGATACATTAAATGCCGGATCCGCTTCCCACCAGCCCGCAAGAACAAAATCACGCTCCACTTCATTCCCGTGTATAGTAAGATTTAATGTAACCGGCGCGCCGATCTCCTGCCTGAGTCCCATCATACGAATTGCCTTTGTATCCATAATGATTTCATTTTCCGCCTCCGGTTTATGCCCCTGCTCCGGTTCACAAAAGCCAAGCCGCATTGCTGTATCATCCATATAATAAAACTCTGCGCGGCGCTTTATGAATTCCTCATTATTCACGGTATCTGAAAGTACTCTGTTATAGGAAATGTCTTTGATGAGTTCATGGTCCTTTATATTTTCATACTCCTCATCGGTAATATACTTTAATACCGCCATACCGTCGCCGCCTGCCATCCGCATGGTCTGACGCTGTACATTTTCAACAATGCCGCTTCCAACGGTAAACAGAACCGTAAATAATATAGTCGTCAACGCGATTGCCAGTACTGCAATAATGTTTCTTGACCGGCTTGACCGGAAACTTCTCTGTGCCAGACGGCGTACGGCCTTCCTGCTGTTCACTTTAAACATTGTGATCACCTGCGATTCTGCCGTCTTCGATGCGGATGATACGGTCCGCCATCTGTGCAATTTCTTCGTTATGGGTAATCATCACGATAGTCTGTGAAAATCGCTGGCTCGTCATTTTCAATAATCCCATCACGTCAAGACTTGTCTTGCTGTCAAGATTTCCGGTCGGCTCATCGGCAAGAATAATGGCAGGTTTTGCCGCAAGCGCACGTGCAATCGCAACCCTCTGCTGTTGTCCGCCCGACAGATTATTTGAAAGATTCGTAAGTTTCTCCGACAGCCCCAGCGACTGAATAATGCTGTTAATATATCCGGAATCCGGCTCATTTCCATCCAGTTCAATCGGAAGCACGATATTCTCATATACATTGAGCACCGGAACAAGATTGTAATTCTGAAACACAAATCCAATCTTTCTGCGCCGGAATATCGTTCGCTCTTCCTCCTTCAGCGAAAAAATATCCTTCCCGTCCACGTCCACCGTGCCCGACGTCGGCCGGTCAAGACCGCCCAGCATATGAAGCAGCGTCGATTTTCCGCTCCCTGACGTCCCCACAATTGCGGCAAATTCTCCTTTTTCTACAGTGAGACTGACTCCGTCAAGCGCATGTACTTCATTTTCACCGCTTCCGTATACTTTTGTAAGATTCGATGTAGATAATATTGTCATACTTGTCCTCCATTTCTTCGATCATACTTTTTCCGGTATGAGACTGAAAACGTCTTTCGAAGTTCTTTTCATACTATATCACATGAATCTTTCCACATTCTTTCCATGAAAAATGAATTCTGACAGTTGTGTAAGAATTGCGCTTCCATCCATAATCTTCAGACGCATACTACCTCACTGCCGGCAGATAAACAGAAAAGACAGAACCTTTTCCGTATTCAGAATCTGCTTTTATATATCCATTTTCCAGCATAATAATTTCGCGGGTAAGGTAAAGGCCGATTCCAACGCCTCCTTTATCGCTTACGTTCTGTGAACGGTAAAAACGTGAGAAAATTTTTGACTGCTCTTCTTTGTCAATTCCAATTCCGGTATCGGATATTTTAATGCAGACAAACATTTCGTATTTTTTCACACTCAGTTTAATCTTCCCCTTTTCCGTATATTTCACTGCATTATCCAGGATATTGCAGAGCGCTTCTTCTGTCCACTTCCTGTCAAATACCGCTCTGGCATCTGTCTTTTCGAGTTCAATCAGCAGCCCTTTTTCAAGAGCCGGCGTCATCATCTGAGAATAAATCTGCTCAAGCATCGGCATTATATCTCCTTTTACCGGATGAAGCGTCAAAATCCCGGTCTCAAGACGCGAAAGCTTAACAAGCGACACAATCAGAAAATCCAGTTTATTTGCCTGCACGTTCAGATGCTCAACATAAGAAAGCGCTTCTTTGGGAAGCGCCTCTTCACACAAGAGTTCCGAATAAAGCAGGATATTTGCAATTGGTGTCTTTGTCTGATGTGATATATCCGCCACAAGCGTCTTGATCTTATTTTTTTCCTCCAGGGCATTTCTTGCCGACACTTCAGATGCAGTGAGATACTTCCATAATTTGTTCTCCGTCGCCGACATCAGCGATTCGTCAAAAACGCTTTCTGTAAAAGACCCATCGGCTGCACAGTCAATCATTTTGTTCAGTTTTTTGATAAGATTTCTTGCATTGATACGGCAATAAAAAGCATAAAGAAGAACCGCGACAACTATAACACCACAAACTACAATCTCCATTTCACTCTCTCCATTCATACCCAATACCATACACGGTCCGGATAATATCCTGCGCATTTAACTTGTCCCGAAGCCTTTTCACAGTAACAGACAATGTGTTTTCATCCACATACTCCGCGCCGTCCGTCCAGACCCGGTCAATCAGATAGGAACGTTTCAACGTGCTTCCCCTGTTCTCCACCAGAATGCGAAGAAGCTTCTGTTCCGTCTTGCTAAGCTCCACAAACATATTGCCATAAGAAAATTCCATACGTTCAAAATCAAATGTATACCTGCCTGTCTGCACCGGATGCGGTTCTATTGCCGATGCATGTTTTCTGAGCTGTGCATGGACCCGTGCGCGGAGCACGGCGAGACTGAATGGTTTTGTCACATAATCATCAGCGCCTGCCTCAAGCCCCACTACTACGTCCGCCTCCATATCATTTGCCGTCAGCATAATGACAGGAACAGAACTTTTATCTTTTATTTCTTTCAGAAAATCAAGGCCGCTCCCATCCGGAAGGTTAATATCCAGCAGGATAAGATCGAAACAGCTTTCCGAAAGAATCGCACGCGCTTTTCTTAAGTTTCCACAGCTTTCCGTACCGCATGTGTCGGAGGAAAGCGCTCTGCATAAGCCTCCGGCAAGGGTCGTATCATCTTCTATAATCAATATCTTATGGTTCGGCATCCTATTTTCGCTCCGCGTCATCCGCTGTTTTCTCCTCTTCTATCCGGCATAATTTATCCAGTAGTTTTCCCATTCCTGCAAATTTCATCTTATGGTTTTTCACAGCCGTAATTGATATTTCCATAAACATCAATTACGGCTGACAGGATCCGATCGGTCAGTCAGGTATCTGTCTGCCCTCATGGTCCATATGATATTTGTCTTTGTATATTAATTTGGAAACCGGTACAACCTGATAACCTTTTTCTTCAAGCGTCGTGAGCATGACATCCAGCGCCTGCGCAGTATACTTAGCCCCGTTATGGCACAGGATTATGCTGCCGTTTCCAAGATGTTTATGTTGTGTCACGGTCTGTATGATGGAATCAACCCCATAGTCTTTCCAGTCCAGACTGTCTACATCCCACTGCACTGTATAATATCCGCACTTACGCGCACCATCGACCACATTATTTGCATAATCTCCATATGGCGGGCGGAACAGGAACATATCGTATCCTGTAAGCTCCTTTACTTTATTATGTACCGCCATCAGTTCCGATTCAATTTCGGCGTCGGAAAGCTGCGGCATATTCTTATGGTTTTCGGAATGATTGCCCAGATCATGGCCTGCCTCATAGATTGCCTTCACATCGTCCGGGTAACTTTCCACCCCGGCAAATAGGCATATCGTAACAAAATTTTTTCCTGTTTTTGTCGTACTCAGCGGATATAAATTTCATACTTTTCAGAAAATCAAGATACACATCAAGCCTGTTTCCATACACCTTCATCTGTTCAATGTGAGAGCACATTAATGGAACGCTGATTCCGTTCTCTTCTTCGTTCTCAAACAGCTCTCTTACCTTGTTTAACCGTTTAAACAGTTCTTCATTTGGGCTTTCACATTTCTCTCGTGCAATCTCCTTTTCGGAGAGCATATGAATCTGGTTTGTGATATCTTCTGTTTTTGAAGCATACTCCGCCTTTGTGATTGTGCCATCTAAGAGATAATCCAGAAGCATGTCTTTCCGCCGATCTAATTTTTCCTTCTGAGACTGGATACTTTCTAAGTCCGTTTTAGTACTCGTACCGGATAAACCAGTATAAATTTTATGAATCGCATTGCTTAATACTTCTTCTCTTTTTTCATTTGCAACAAGCGTATTCCCCAGTCTTTCTATCAACGATAAAATTTCATCTTCCTTCAAATTAAGCGATGCGCACTTCATGCCTGTCTTTTCTCTCACTTTCCCGGACCGCGAACCTTCGCTGCAATACCAATAAATGGCACTTGTTCTTTTGTTTCTCCAATACTTGGAACCACATTCACCGCATATAATTTTCGATGATAATATAGTATTACCTTTATTCACTCCTACATTATGTGTTCGATCTGTAGTTTTTCTACCGTTTAGTTGTTTATTTGCCTTTTCCCATAAATCGAAATCTATCATTTGCGGCACTAAACTTTCCCGATAAATCCATTCACTTTCAGGATTCTTCAGAAGCCTTTTTGATTCAAAATCAAAATGCTCCTTATTCATAACAACAATCCCTTTATAAAGTGGGTTTTTCACAATATCACGTATCGTATTTTCTGATAATGTTTTACCGTTGCTGTTCCTTACGCCTTGTTCTCTCAATATTCTGGACACTACCCGCCCGCCAAAACCATCCGCAAACAATTGGTATATCTGCGTTACAATCTCCGCTTCCTTTTCATCTATTATGATCTCGCCATTTATATTCTTAAATCCCCATGTACGGTTTGTGATAATAGGCTTTCCTCTCTCTTGTCTGCGTTTCTTTGCAGCATTCCCCTTCTTACTCAAATCACGACTGTACTCTTCTGCCATCATAGCCTTTATGCCGAATATAAACTTATCTTTCGGGTCAAAGAAAGCATCCTCTAAATACAAATACAATCTCTTCTGATTTTGGACTATATCGTTCAGGAATATGTACCAATCCATTGTATTCCTCTGTAATCTTGACTGGTCTTTTGCTACAATAATATCAAATTTATCTCTCTTTATGTCGTCAAGCATTCTCATATATTCACTTCTCTTCTTTGCCTGCGTACCTGTAATCCCTTTGTCTATGTATTCATCCGTTAAGACCCAGCCTCTGTTCCTGATAATCTCGCGGTTTTCATCAATTTGTTTTTCAATGGCGTTTAACTGCTTTTCTTCCTCCGTACTCACCCTTGCATAAAATACGGCCCTTAATTCTTTATTCTCCATAACTCTTCTCCCCAGCTATATTTATGCAAGACTGTATCATATTCTTCCTTCGTAATTATATCATGCATCCTCATGACTTCCAATAAATATGTAAGAACTGCCTGTTCATCCGTCTCTGAAATATTGGTCAATTCTTCCTTCACGAATGGCTCCTCACTTGGAAAAGAATTATTATAAATATATTCAGCTAAATCTGTTTTATCAATACGAAAAGGACGGCCATAATTTCAGCCGTCCCGCTTCCGTCTGTAGTCAACGAGTTATTTCCTTTCATTTATCTCATTTCTTTTTTTCCAAAACGTGTTACCGCCACTGTAAATACCAATGCAAAAATCAGAACTGCACATGGCAAAAATGGGAACGGGTGAAAACCGGCACTAACGCCCCCTGCCGTGAAGTCATGCAGAGAACAGGAAACCAAATAACCGCTATAACAATAAGGATAAACAACCCAAAGCGGTGTATTTGCTACGAATACGCCAGGGATAACAAGAAGCAGATTTAAACCGACGGATAGCAGCGGCTTTTCAAATAGTACCGTAATCGCCCACATTATCGCCACACTGGGGAGCATGGTAAGGAATAAACCGACGCACCACTTCAACAAATACATGACCGGCAGCGCTTCTGTAATTCCTGTAGTATTCGTTGCGATCAACCCTGCTATCACAAAAACAGCAAGAAAAACAACCATTTCCATAATTAAATAAAATAATAGTATGCAAAATTTCGCTGCTGAAAGGGCGCAGCGGCTAACGGGCAGAGCTAACATTTTCAAAATTCCGTTGTTTTCTGTTTCCCGTCCCGCAATCATCACACATACAACAATCATGCTGAACGGAAGCAGATAATAGGCATAAACCAGTGCGCTCTGAATGAACATAGCCGCCCATACGTTTGTATATTCTGGCGAAAAATAACTTCGCAGGTTTGCCACTCCGGAAGTCACGACCAACAGTGGAGCTATGAAAATCAGGGGTATCATTTTACTCCGTTTGACTTTTATCCACTCAATCTTAAGTAGTTCTAAAAAGCTCATATCGCGCACCTCCTTATTCGCAGCGTAGATTCTTAGCAGTCCATAATCCGGCAAAAAGGAAAATGACTGTTTCAACCAGCGAGAGAATTACAACTATAATATCCGGCTGTGCGCTCATTGCAACAGCGGGTTTTAACATAACCACAAAGGGGTGCACGCAAAACAACGTGTTATTCGACGCAGCCAATGCCATACCGCTTAAAAATCCCGCAACACCGGCGCCAAGCGGCACCCACATATTTTGAACGCGGGAAGATACGAAGATCATAAGAGATAATACAGGCATTGACGTTATAAATGAATATCCGGCAAAAGACAACAGCGTCCGAAACTTAAATGTGCCCTGCGGTAAATCTGTCAGGCCAATTTTCATAAGTGCTAAATTCTGAAAAACGATTACAAGCAAGAGCATTATAGTCAAAATCAAAAATTTGCAAAAATACATAACCGGAACGCTCATAGGGAGCATATACATTTTCTTAACGGCACCTCCCTTAAATTCCATATTGTAAATTATACAAGCGGCGACTATGATACCGAACATATTCAAAACCATAATCATGCCATACAACTGTGTAAGCAGCACGTCCATAGGAGCCAACGGCAGATTTAAAAGAGTATCCTTTCGCACAAGAAAAAAGACAAAGGCGTATGCCGCCCCAAAAGTACCGACTGCAAGCATTAACGGAATAACACCTGTTCGCTTTTCTTTTCTAAGCTCGATTGTAAATGTCCTCATAGTACTATTCATAACACTGCCCTCTGCTTTCTGCCTGCATTGTCCCTATCGATCATAGACAGAAACATATCCTCCAAATTAGCAACGCTGTTTTTATTATCCGCAGCAAATCCAGACTGCAATGCGTTTTTCCGTAATTCGTCCAAGCTGCCCTCAAACAGCAGATGACCATGATTGAGTATTCCTATATCGTCTGCCATCAGTTCAATTTCAGACAGCATATGAGAAGAAATAAGAACCGTACAATCGTAAAGGCCGGGCAGCGACCTAATCAAATTTCGAATTTCATGTATGCCGGATGGGTCAAGTCCGTTTGTAGGCTCATCTAAAATCAAAATAGGCGGCCTGCCCAGCAAGGCTCCGGCAAGTCCTAACCGTTGTTTCATACCCAATGAGTATTTTGAGGCAAGCCGCCCGCCAAATTCAGAAAGTCCGACAAGTTCCAATGCATCTGTAACGGAACTTTTGGGAAGTCCCAAAATGCGTCGGATAATGTCAAGGTTTTCTTTGCCTGTCAGATTGGCATAAAAAGAAGGCGATTCGATAAAGGAACCTACTTCTTTCAAAATGGAAAGCCGGTCATCCGGAAATTGCTTTCCGTCGATTTTGAAACTGCCTTTTGTGGGTGCAGTCAATCCCAAGAGCATTTTCATCGTAGTGGATTTTCCCGCACCATTCGGCCCAAGAAAGCCATAAATGCTGCCTTTCCGAATATTCAGTGAAACGTTATGAACAGCGGCAAAGGATTTGTATTTTTTTGTCAACTGCTCTGTTGTGATCATGTAATCCATATAAACATCTCCCTTCATTGCTTACATGATACCATTGCAACCTTGTGTTAACATTCTCTTTCCCTTACATCTACCTTACATTTTCAGAAATCCCAAAAATAATTAAAATTATATGGTAAAATAACGAGGAAAGCATTCACTGTGAGGGGAGATTATACTATGAATGAAGATTATCTGCTGAATAAACGTATACTGCTCGTCGATGATGAACAAGAGCTTTTAGATATGGTTTTGTCTATTTTGACAGAATTCGGATTTCAAACTGTAAAAACTGCAAAAAATGTAAAAGAAGCTATAGAACAAGCCGAAACATCCCGCCCGGAATTAGCAATACTTGACATAATGCTTCTGGACGGGAACGGGTTTGACTTAATGAAGCAGTTAAAAAAGGGCAGCGATTACCCTATTCTCTTTCTTACTGCCCGCGGCGAGGATGATGATAAATTCAAAGGCTTTGGTTTAGGGGCTGACGATTATATCATAAAGCCCTTTTTGCCAAAAGAGCTTTTGTTCCGCATCATGGCAATTTTACGCAGAAGCTACAAAGATGAAAATCCTCTTGTATACTTACATGACAGTCAAATTGATTTTTCGCGTGCTGAGGTCATAAAAAATAACGAACATATCCCATTAACGGCAAAAGAATTTGATATACTGTCTGCCTTATATCGTAATGCAGGACGTATTGTGACAATTGACGCATTGTGTGAAGCAGCATGGGGCAATAATCCTTTTGGATATGAAAATTCCTTAATGGCGCATATACGCCGTATCAGAGAAAAAATAGAACGAAATCCCTCGCAGCCCGTTTCACTGGTTACGGTCAAGGGATTAGGCTATAAGTTAATTACGGAGGGGAAGTAGATTGAAAAATCAGGATTTTTCAATCGGGCAATTTGAGTCAGGGCCTCAAATATGCCTTGATCGCAGTCGGAAATTTGAGATTTCCGACGCGTGTCATCGCAGTAAACTGCTCTGACATGGAGGATAAGTGTGAAAAGTATTTCAAAATTAATACGCCGCTTTGTCGGAATCATGACGTTAAGTACGTTACTCTTTTCTATTTTAAATGTCGCTTTTTTCGCAATTGTTTTTGTGAAAAATACGACAACATTTTCTCCGTGGGATATGGCGGATAGTGCGGCAGCCGCATTGCAGTTCACAAATTACGGCTATTCCATATCCGGCGATGTAATGACTAAACTAAAAGAAGAAAATGCCTGGGCTTTCCTTATTGACAATGATACACGGCAAGTTGTATGGCAAACGGATAACCTGCCTGACAATATCCCTATGCAATATACATTATCAGATATAGCGGAACTAACACGCGGCTATGTAAACGGATACCCTACTTTTACGGGAGCGGCCCAAAATGGATTATTGGTATTGGGCTATCCAAAAGATAAATTTTGGAAGCATACAAGGGCAAGCTGGGACTATAACTTCATTGCAAATTTACCCAGGAACGCAATTCTTATTTTGGCTATCAATACGATCTTAATGTTTCTTCTATACGCCGCTGCTAATACAAAATTGTTACGTTCCATTAGACCAATAGCGAAAGGAATACAGGATTTGTCTGGCGGCAACCCTGTTTACATTAAGGAGAATGGCATGCTTTCTGAATTGGCGGAAAAAATCAATAAAACATCTGAAATATTACAAAAGCAGACTGAACAGTTACGGAAAAAAGAAAACGCAAGAGCGAACTGGATAGCGGGCGTTTCCCATGATATCCGAACGCCATTGTCAATGATTATGGGCTATGCCGGACAGTTGGAACATTCAACACAACTGCCAGCGGCTGAACGTAAAAAAGCTGCTGGCATTGTAAAGCAAAGCAATCGAATGAGAGATTTGATTAACGACCTTAATCTTGCTTCCAGGCTTGAATATGATATGCAGCCGCTAACAATGAAACAGGAAAATGCAATATCTATTCTTCGGCAAATGGTTGTGGATTTTATAAACATGGATATTGATGATAAATTTCCGATTGAATGGAAAACTGTTGATACCCTGTCTGCCTGTTACATTAACGCTGATAAGGATTTACTGAAACGTGCAATATCAAACCTTATTCAGAACAGCATAAACCATAATGAAAACGGGTGCGTGATCTATGTGTCCGTTGATGACGATAACAATACTTGTAAGATTTGCATTGAGGATAGCGGTATAGGAGCTTCCGACGAACAAATCGACAAGCTAAACAATACACCACATTATATGGTCTGTGATACGAATACTGCCGAACAGCGACACGGTTTAGGACTGCTTATTGTGAAACAGATTATAAAAGGGCATAATGGAAAAATTGTAATAGACCATAGCGAATACGGCGGACTTAAAGTCGTACTAATCATACCAAAATAATTATCTTAAAGACGATATGATACTTCATTCGCATAATGAGCGCCATCCTGCATCTTTACCATTTATCATCTCCGGCATTAAATTTGTGTGTACATGCGGGGGACCTTTCCAACGGTTCTTCCAACACTTTGTTTATAAACAGTTATCTCATAAAAAGTTCAATTCCCTGAAAAACAACACCAATTGAGGGAATTACTACAGATAATAGAAATATAACCTTATTGGTTATTGTAGTATAAATTAAATTCTGTTTGATCAGCTCATCTCTTTTTAATATTAATTCTGTTTTCTTTTCAGGTATTTTTTCTTCTGTAATCTTTTGGTCCAAACCATCTATTAAAATACCTTTTTTCTTTTTCAAAAATGAAAACAATTCTTGCAAAGGTAAGTATGCAAAAATAACTATTAAAGAGATAACCAAAACTAAAATTAATGATGGTATATCTTCGTGAAAGGTATTATAAACATTATATCGCTCAGCCAATCTATCATTAAATATAAATATAAATGATCCTATTATGTAAAACAATCCATAAGAGAAAGTACTAAGTACTATATCCATTGCAGTCATTATACTAATATTTTTATTAAAGTTATCCTCAATATAATTTAAATGTTCATATTCAATTATCTTATAAACTATAAATCCACTGGTTAACGCCATTCCTAATAAAGATAGCGAATGATACCATGTAAGGCCCAAAAACATACAATAGTATAATCGTCCAAAATCATCTAAACTATGTATCCAATACGCACTTGCATTATACTTCGCTACATCATAAAACGAATAGCCTGCTGCAAATCCGATGCAAAATGTCACTGCGCCGATAAGCAGTAATACCCAAAAATAAGTTTTCTTATTCTTTGAATAATCTGCCATATCACGAAAAAATCCCTCATCAGTTCCTTTATTGATAAACTCATCTAATTTTGCGGGATAATATCCTGACAAGAAATACGATAAAAAATATAAAATTGTCAAACATACACTATTACTTAAATCATTTAAATATGTAAATTCATCCTCTGAGCTGTATAATACCTTATTGTGAACCATGCAAAATAGATTAACAGAAAATACAACAATTGGAATGATATAATATAACCATTTACGGAACAGTGAATTTGATAATTTTTTATATAGAAATGTTGCGATATTTATTTTTCTAAAAGTTTGAAAGCAATATATTAACGTACTCACACAACTGACTTCACTCATAATGAAACATCCTTATCCTTTGAAATTTCACTTTACTAATATATTTATTTATGAAACCTCTTTTCCTCAATGCAATCTGATATAATTGTAACTGGATAAATACATTTTTTCAATATAGCTGTTCCAATGTTTTTATACCTATCATCTCTCCTTTTCTCAATTTCTGCATAGCAGACTGACTAAGTATATTTTCTCTTAATATCCGTGTACTATTATACCCGGATTCTTTCAGTGTTTCTATCACATCTGCGCTCCTGATCAAATTAAAAAGCTGATCGAACTTCAGGGTAAAATGATTGATTAAATCAACAACGTGTGATATCATAATAAAAAATGCGACATGATTCGAAGTCACGTTACGTTTTCATATAGAAGGAGGTGAGGGCCTTGCTAAGCAGAATTCAAAAAGTTGTCTTGTTGATTGGTGCATGCCTGGTACTGATTGCCCTTGCGTGCATGTACCCGGTACAAAGCGTTATAATTGCTGTGGTAGTCGGCAAAGGTTACCTTCAGATAAAATAAATTACATAGCCAAATACATTATATGTAGTTTTTGATGTTAAGATAAAGAAAGGACATACTGCAATTTGCGGCATGTCCTTTTCGCATTTTTGTATACCTACTTTGATTATTCAAGAGCCACACAATTCCGAAAAGGGAGTTTATATAAGGCAGGTTTCCCGCAATATTTCAATTTTTTCATACATGCACATTTGTCTACCCACCCTCCTGTCATAAAAAATGTCACATTCACATTATGTTTCTTCAGAATATCAAGAATCTGCTTCGTATCTTCATTTCCCCAAGCGGCATCAAACGACAATGCCACTTTCTTTTCCTCCGTCTGCACACAATAAATCGGCAGTTCTCTTCCGTCCACAGTACTACTGACGGTCATTTGTTCTGTCAGCTTCATCCCAAATGCCGCCACAAAAAGCAAAGCGACAAACCAGAAAAATCCTGATTTTGTCATTTTTTGAGTGATAGGTTTCTCTAAAAATTTTCCTCTGGGCATAAAAATCTCCCTGCATATCCATTACTTACAGTATATGCAGGAAGGCTGCATTTTCTGCTTAGAATTTCAGGTCACAGGAAAGGAGCAGGAATTATATCGTTCTTTCAGATAGACCGGATTTCGTAATTTTCAGAAACTATTGTGAAAGAATCGTACGAAATTTCTGTTGATTTTTGATTTTTTATCATATATTATGGAATAAATACAATTAATTAGAAAAAATAACAGAAAATTTAAAAATTAATTGATATTTCCTGCTGTTTTATTTTGTGAACCGACTGCTTGTCCGATCTGCACAGACTCACAGAATAAACCTATAATTAATAGGTAATTGATAACGAAAGGAGGCATTCATGGATATTAATTTTCATTATTTTGCAGTCAAAGTAACTGCGGTAATGGCGGGATATTCCGATCAGGATGCAGATGGGATTGCTGCATATTCACAATATGTCGATGATTACTTTGACAATAACACTTTCCGGGTAAGCACTCCCCCGCCGTTTGACACACCGATTTATTCGGAAAATTCTAAAGTAAGTTCCGTCGAGACCGGTATTGAAGTGTTAAAATCATTGACAAAAAAGCATCAGACATCAGTGATTATTCCATTTCATTTTATTCCTCCCCAAGCTTTAAGCATTGCAGGGGATGGCTACCGGACAACCCCGGCACAATGGCAGGATTTTGACCATCAGCTTATTGTGCAGATGTTACATACTTTAATTGACCACCATTCCACACATCCTAGTTTCAGGGTTTTTCTGGGAATGCTGCTCCATATTTTTGCAGATACATACGCTCATCAATCCTTCAATGGATTTCATAAAAAGAATATCAATGACGGAAGGGTAACCCGGGCAACAGAGGCGCATCTGGATGGAAGCAGTTGTGAAAAAAGTTATGGGATCTATGCGGGATTGTCGGCAATCGGACATGCTGATCTTGGTACAGCGCCGGATGAAACGGCACTGACATATACATGTATGCGCGATACAGGATCCGGCCAGATGGTTACGCAGCCAGAACGCACCAATGCAGATGTCTTTTTAGACTGCGCCTATGGGATACTGAGAATTTTACGGGAAGCAAGACATGTCTCTGCTCCGGAGGAACAGGAATTTCGAATGCTGGAGCAGGAACTGCGCAAAGGTTTCCTGATTCCCTGTACAAGCAGTATTTCCCAGCTATGTACCCACTGGCGGGAAAATGTCCCGGAAATCAATGGAACAGCAATCACTTACAACTATGACGCAAGGGTAATTCACGACCGCTTCTTTTCCATCCAGGAAGAAAAACTGCCGCAGAATATGACAGTCGCACAGACATCCGACCTTCTGTGTAAAATCGCTGAACAAGCAGAGGAACAGGAAGCAGAAACGCAAAAACTTGCATCTGCACACAACGAACTGGAGTATTTGACCGCTTTAGGTGCTGTTAACCCGACAAGCCATTACTACTATTATAATACCTGTGCATACAGAATTCGAGAACTTGTAAATCGTTAGAAAAGGAGTGAATCTTTATGGGATTTAATTGGAAATCAGTATTAGGAACTATTGTACCGACAATAGGAACTGTTGTTGGAAAACTACTTGGCGTATCCAATGATGATTGCGCATTGCTTTATCAGTTTAAGAATCAGGATGACACCAGCTGTGAAGCCAGCATTGTCAAGAAGGACGGAAAAATTATACTCTGGAACCGTTCTGAGAATGAAAATGGTGTTATTACACTCTCACTGCCTAAAGTAGGCACTTTGGAACCGCAGACATTTACGTTGAAGCAAGGCCAGAGTATCGAACTGGATTCCTTATTCCGTGACTGCGCAAATCATGACAGTACAAAACTCATGATTTCTGCCTCAAATAATGAAGAAGCCATTCAAAAAGGAGTGGATAATGCAAGCGAGCAGTTCCATATTTGCGCCGCTGCATCTGATGTATGTACTGATGGCAATACACCGGTGCGCCTGGGCTCCTATCTGACGGTGGTCTGCTCCAGGGAGAAAGCTATTTTTACAAGCGCTAATCATCAGATTATCCATATCTCCGTAGCAAATTTTCAGGGACGTAATGATCAGAAAATTAAGCTGATGGATATTCCGGCAGCGCCGCAGAATTCAGGAACCGTAGTCGAAGTGAAATTTCCCTCTGAATTTCCGGAAGGAACCGTATTGGATATTGATGTGGAAGTGGAAATGGGAGGACTCACAAATATTATGGAAGCGCAAAAAAGCTGGTGTAATATCCGCGGCCTGAATCCGGATGAAATTACACAGCTGAAAAGTATCCCCGTGATACATTAAGAAAGGAAATTAAAATGTCCGATTTTTGGAAAAACCAGGAGAGTCTGAATGAGTATCCTCTGCTTCTCGAGGCATTCAACAGGCCGAAGCAACTCAGAAGAGATACTGCTGAAAAAATATATATGGACATTATGGCAGCCTGGCAAAAGGAAGAAGATGTTTTCTCTACCCAGTTTATCAGTTTTATGGAAGAAAAGCCGGCGGCAATTCTCGGAATCGAACTTTATGATAAGGAAAGCGGCCTGCTGATCGGAAACCATTTTATCAACAGCGAAAATCTTTATATGCTGGAAGGACTTGCACACTTTCAAAATATACTTCAGAGAAAAGGCAAATCACGCCTCTGTCAGAAAGTACATTTCATGTGGCTTGAACCGGACGGCACGGTCAAAACAGGAGAACGGGAACAGGATTTTGAATTTGTGGAAGATGAAATTGTCAATTCCACAACGGTATACGCGCCACGGGCCAAAAATGAAAAGCAGACCATCGTCCTTTACGGACGTGAACCCTTTCGAGGAGAAACGGAAGACTACAAATATAAAGACAACCACCAGATCAACGGAAAGGTGAAAGCCCTTCTGCCTGTACGGGGCGAGGTTCTTTTTAACGACGATTTTGAGATCAAAGAAGTCTGCTTTGACGAAAAGAACAAGCCTGTACTGCAATTGCTCTTTACAACCGGAGATCAACCTGTGATTTATGCCGGAGAGTATGAAAAAGCCTTTCGGTCAGAAGGACAGAAGCTTATTTTTGAATTCAACGAAGATTGGAATACTGAGATTGACGTGCATCGGTTTAAAGCCAGCACCGTAATGTATCTTCATCTTGTTTTCAGAGTAACCGTACTATGGAAGTCTCTGCCTTATACACTCAGCATAGTGGTCGAAAGCCTCGATCAGGACCATGCCGATACGAAAACCACAGCTGTTATCGAACCTATCTCAATCCGATGGGGGTGTCTTGGAAAAGATACGGAAGTAACTCTGGCAGACGGCGGACGGAAAAAAATATCCGAAATACGGGTTGGAGACAGCGTGCGTACCCCAAATGGACACAGCAAAGTCACAGATGTCTATACAGGCTTTGAAGAGGAAATCGTGTACCTGGAAACATCCGGCATGAAACGGCTTCTCGTAACAGATTCACACCCTATACAGACCACCTCTGGTATGAAAACAGCTGCCAGGCTTTGTGCCGCCGATCACCTTCTCACAGAAAGCGGAGCATGTGAACCACTTACCGCTCTAAGCACGCTGCCTTATAACGATAGAACCTATAACCTTGCTCTGGAAAGTGAAAATATGTTTTATGCAAATGGAATTCTGGTCGGAGATTTTGAAAAACAGAATTCTGACAGCGGCCGGGAACACCAGCAGTGGTCTCAACCTGTTCTTGAGCTTCAGAACGAAATAAGACTGTTTGGAGAAACGCTCAAGCAAAAAAATAGCAGCCTGATTCCACAAAATTCCTCTGCATATGCAGAACTCAACGTATACGCAGAGGAGCAATGACTCAACAATGTTTCAGCAGAAACAGAGGGGTGGACGACCTCCCGGACCGGCCGTTTCGTCCGTCCGGAAAATCATCCGCCCCTCTGTCTCTTTCAGCATCATATTTCCTTAAACATCTCCAATAACACATACCCTTCATCAATCCGTATATTCGCACGGTCTATCATCATCCCGATTAACAGAATCTGGCTCGTCTCACCTGGCTCCCCGCTGCCGGCAAGCTC
This sequence comes from bacterium C-53, assembly GCA_003612525.1. GTDB lineage: Bacteria > Bacillota > Clostridia > Lachnospirales > Lachnospiraceae > C-53. Next base: position 33,089 of record RAZD01000001.1, read on the forward strand.
CCAGTACACATCCTCAATTCCATCATTCTTGGGCCCATTCAGATATTCGTCAAGCTTCTTCAGCTTATGTGCATATTCCTGCTGATAATCTGCCATAAAGGAGATTACCATCTCATTTTCCTCCCTGTGTATCTTCGATTCAATCGTTTCCGCCCCTAATGCAAAAAAATATACCGTAAGCTCCTCCACAATCTTAGCAGCCTTTTTTTCCTCGTGAATCATCGTTCTTTCTTCCTCTTTCCCTTTTATACTTTATAAAACTTTCTACCAGTGGAACTACAAATATAGCAACCCATCCTGCACTGAACCCGTTATTGTACAAGTTCAGCCCTCCATACATTTGTGCCGTACACATCACAATAACCGCATGAAGAAACCCGGCAATCATTCCCGCTGCAATACCAAACTGCCCCGCAATCGGAGCAAGCCCTGCCGAAAAGATGGCCGCAAGCTGCATCCCCGGCGTAATCGGGGTATACACGGTCAGCAGCGTGGATAAAAAAACACCTGCCAATACCGGAAGATAATTCCTGATATGTATGCCAAACGCCGAAAAACCGTATATACTAAGTATCGCTCCCACTACCGGGCCAGAAAAATCACCGCGGATACATAGAATATAGATCACACACACAATACCAACCATTCCCATATTGATTAAAGTAGGGCCGGCGCCATCCATCAGGACAAAATCCGAGACCGCACGTCCGGGGCGTTTCATAATCTTAAGCAGCCCTTTTAACTGTCCCCTGGCAATCAGCAGGCCGAATGCAATCGACAGTCCAAAATAGGTTAAAAGCCCCGCCACAATCAGAATGTTCCGCCCTTCTTTCCAGATCAGCACCGACTCGCTCTCCATACCAAAAGCACGCAGTATACTGACGAAAACAAATGCCAGTATTCCTCCCGAGAATCCCACATTAAATAAATTGTAACCCATATGCATGGATGCAGCGTGCACTGACAGAGAAGGCAGTATAAACCCTATGAAAATACCAGCAGATACGGAAAACAGGAAATTCCAGGGCTGGCCAAATGGCAGCAGAAAGATCATTTCCGTAATAAGCGGCGCAAGGCACGTGCCAAACAATGCCGTGTATATATACCGGTTCACCCGCGCCCCGTGTGTTCTGGCATAGATCGCCGTTCCCAGAAAAACAGGAATAATATTCAGGACATTCTTCCCCCATAGTCCGTAACCGGCATTGATAAATAACGCTGCCATTGTAAGTCCTGTGAACGGAATCTTCTCCACAAGCACCAGGCCAATCGACAGGCCAAGTACCATAGCCGCATTCAGAAAAGCCGCGCCATACCCGGCCAGTTCAAAATAATCCGTGATTAAGGCGTCTCTCGAAATAATGATCTTTATAAGCCCGGCTGCAGTCTCCCCCGGCGTTCCGGATGCAAAAGCCGCGATCAAAAGAACCAGTAATGAAAACAGACTGAAATACCGAAGTTCCTTTCCGTCTATACGATCCAGCACTTTCTGCATGAAGTATCCTCCTTTCCTGCAAATACGTTGAAAATAGTCAATAGAAAATCAACTCTGTTTATGCTATTTTATTTATATACAACCTTATCCCATCTTCAGGAGCGTACACAATGAAACTATATATCACAGACGTATCACAGACTTCCATAAATCACCTGCGCAAGCTTGTAGACAGCGTCCGCATCGAAAAAAGCCGGCAATACCGCCACGAATCTGACCAATTACGCAGTCTCGCCGCCGGAGCCCTGTTAAATTATGCCGTAAAAGAAAATTTTCCGAAACAGAATATCCCTGTTACGCCGACCACAGACGAATTCCGGAAACCACATCTTGATTTCACCGAATTCAGTCTGACACATTCCGGCAATTACGCCGCATGCGCTCTGTGCGAAAATCCTGTGGGGATTGATATCGAACATGTAAGAGCATACCGCCCGGCAATCGCAAAACGTTTTTTTACTCCAAAGGAATCCGACGCCTGCGTGGATGCAGACACCTTTACCGTATGCTGGACATTAAAAGAAAGCTTTCTGAAAGCGACCGGATACGGAATCAGACTTCCGATGGATTCATTTGAAATACGCCCGTTTTCTTTCACAGTGAAACCGAATGCCCCCGCCGATTACGAATACACGCATTCCATTGACGCCCACCGTTATTTCGGCAGAACTTACGTAATCAATCCTCAAAATTACCTGTCTGTATGCAGCGCAGATAATAATGAGTTTCCGGACAGCATTCACTGGGTTTCCCTATAAGCTTAGCGAATCAAAAAAATCATGCGTCCGAATCCCCGCCTCATGAAATTCCATAAGATAAGACTTCATCGGTGCATGGCGTTCACCGAAATCCGCAAGGATTCCCTCAAAGTTCTCCTCCGTCACGCACCCCAGTGACGTAAACAATTCAAAATACACTTTATCGTCCCCATGTTCGCCAAGAATCACTTCCCATGCTGCTTCCGATTCGCATCCCTTCGTATGTTCCTTCACATATCCCTCAAGCTCTGCTTTCCGCTCCTTTGACAGCCCGAGAGGATTCAGAAGGCGCAGAAGGCAAAGACGCGCTTTCTTTCTTCGCTTCTGTGAAATAAAATCATCATAATTGATGCTTAAATCCTCTTCCCCGCAGAGAACCATCTTCTGATATCCCTCTTCATCCGCCTCATAAAGAACCGCACCCATCGCAAGATCCCACTTCTCAATCCACTCCTTCGTCCCGGCATCCTCCGGCGCCAGAAGATACGCGGCATCCATGCTTCCTACCGCCGCTGCAAGAAGCGCCGCAGTCTGGGCTGCATGTGAAGACGCATCCGATGCCGTGTCAGATGACCGCACCGTATCGAATCCTTCCGCCTCTGTCGTGTAAATATTCCTCAATGCCTTGTCATCCTTAAACACGCCCTGGCCAAATGCTATCTTCCGGCAGGGAAGCGAAACCATCTCAAGATTACTGCAATTGGCAAATGCCCACTCGCCAATCCTCACACAATGGTCCGGCACGCAGACTCTTCTAAGAGCCTTGCATCCCAGGAACGCTTTCTTTCCGATTTCCGTCACGCACTTCCCATCTATCGTTTCGGGCAGAACCGCTTCCAGAATCTGCCCCCTGTATCCTGTGATCTCAATATGCCCCTCTTTTTCTCGGCAGGTAATAAACCCACCCTTTGTCTCAAATTCCTGTTCTCTCACAATTCTCTCCTATAGATCGAGCGCCGCTATCTCTTTCTGCATGTCACTCTGACGCTCGGAAATCATCAGTTCACTGCTGTGTCTTCTGTAATCTTCACTTCCAAACCGCGCGATAAACCGCGAACCCGATGCCTGAACCGTAAGTTCCGTCACAAGTATCAACATCTCATTGCCATCCGCAAACGCCTGCTCCACAAAGGAAAACAGACAATGAAGCTCATTGGATGCTTTTTCGGTCTTTTCCTTCATCTTCATAACCTTCGTGTCAAACATGTCTTTCACACAGGCAAACGCCTCGTTCCCATCTGCAAAATCACCCAGCAGGAGCGCTTTCTGCGCCTCCTCCATAAATTTAATGACACGCTTGTGTCTCTTCCTGTCCGCGCCGGAAAGGGAGTTCGCTTTTTGCAGAGACTTCAGTGCCTTTCTTCTGCCATCCGCCTGCTTTGAAAGCATCTCAGCCGCACTCTGCGCAGTCAGGCCGTCAAGGGATTTTACTGCCTTAAGCGGCGCTACAAGGTCACTCAGGTAATCTGACTTTTCAAGTACGTCTTTCATATCGCCAAGCACCTTATCCGTGAGCATCCCAAGAAGCGACAACCGCTCATCAAAAGGCGCTTTTCCTGCTTTCTTCACCGCATAATCGGGTGCACTGCCGGAGAGAATATCCTGAATCTGATAATCGCGTTTATACTTATTGTAGAGATCATAATAAGCTGTAAACTGCTTTACTACTGTCTCATTACGCAGATACTGCCCGACAAGCGTCTCATCTACCGCAAGCCCTTCTTCCTCATAAAGCGTAATGATCTCTGACAGATCTTCCCATCCTCTTGCTGTCACATAACTTCTGCCCTTTACGGTGGTCTCTATTTTGTAGAAATACTCTTTATTCAAATCAAGGAAATTCAAAATCACATTATGGAGCCCCTTATCGGCGGCATACTCCTTAAATACTTTGTAATCCGCCTCCACTTCAATTACTTTCAGCCGGTCCATCGTGACAACGTCAAATTCACGCACCGACTTATTATATTCCGGCGGGTTCCCCGCTGTTACAATCACCCACCCATCCGGCACCTGATGGCGTCCGAATATTTTATATTGTAAAAACTGAAGCATGGACGGCGCAAGCGTCTCGGATACACAGTTAATTTCATCCAGAAATAAAATTCCCTCCCGGATTCCGCTCTCTTCCATCGTCTCATACACCGATGAAATAATCTCGCTCATCGTATATTCCGACACATCCGCCTCCTGTCCCATATATTCCTTATGACGAATAAAGGGAAGCCCAAGCGCGGACTGCCGCGTATGATGCGTCATGGAATACGATACAAGCGCAATATTCAGCTCCTGCGCAATTTGCTCCATGATCGCCGTTTTCCCTACCCCAGGCGCACCAAGCAGGAAGATTGGGCGCTGCCGCACTACCGGAATCCTGTATTCGCCGAATTCATCCTTTTTCAGATAAAGATGCACCGAATTCCTGATATAATCTTTTGCCAGTTTAATATTCATAATCTTCCTCCGCAGAATCTATATTTCGTCCAATATCACTTTAATCGCCCACGGCGGAACCGAAGGCACTCTGTCGTCTCTGTTCAGAAAGACAAACATGCTGTCATAGGCCGGCATACGCTCCGGATATATCCCGTAACCATCCGTAAAATAAATCAGCCCTTTAAAATTATCAAATTCACTCTGTTCAATCATTCTGTCCACATATTCAAATGCCGGCCGAAAATCCGTACCGCCAAACCCAAGAAGCTTTCCATTTTTTAAAAACGCTTCAAAATCCTGATCATTCGTTATTTTCGTATCACTCTGCACCTCATTGTCGCATTGAATGATGTGGAGATTCATCTGGTGAAAGAAGTTCTCCTCTTCCTTCATAATCTGATACGTCTTTTCAAGAAAGCTCTGTACAACGGAACCGCGGCACGATGCCGAAGTATCAAGCACTACGGCAAAATCCTTCACTTTCTTTACGTCCCTATACTCGAGAGGCTCCACAAGCGGCATATTTCCGTACGTTTCAAGCCCGTAAGTATAAAAGATATAATCAAACTCATCATCGTTTACAGTCATATCCTCACCCATGACCATAAACCGTTTCAGAATCTCTCTGTAATTATAGCGTTCCCTCGTAACCTCGGCAAGATTCTCCTTCAAACTCTCAGAATTATTTTTATCCTTTGAAAAGGTTTTAAGATCCGCCTGAATGCGCTCGCTGATCTTCTTCCACTGATCGCTGCTTATGACAAGCTCCTCCGGTTTCTCCCAGTACATATGCGCATCCTGTTCAAAGAGACGTATGAGTTCCTGTCTCCCGTCGCTGCTTAAAGGATTGACCCTGAAATTGCGATAGATCTTTTCCGCCGTCAGCGCTCCCGCATTTTTCTTAAGCACGCGAAGTTTTTCAAGACGCTCCGCATCGTCAGAAAGCGCTCCAGCGTTCAGGCCAAGTTCGATAATGATATTCTCCACGGCAATATCCGATGCAAGGCTCCAGTCGTCCTTTTCCATCTTCCCGTATCCAAATGCATGATAAAAGATGCAGTGCAGACATACATGCAGATATACACGCATCGCCCAGTTTGGTTCCTTTTTGCATTGCCGGAGAATGACCTCACTGTCATAGTACATGGATTCCCCGTCACAGGCGACACAGCCGCTCCCCGGTCTTGACACCGGCTGAATCTGCGCTAACGCCGTATCCATAAACCTCATATTCACAATTATACTGTCTCTGGCAAGCCTCAGTATCCGCCCTGCCAGTTCCTCTTTTTTCTCTGTCAGGCTATTTTCTCTGTCCATAATTTATCTTATTTCTGCCTTTCGTTTCTTTTCTTATTATAAACTAAATGCATATCAACGAACAAGTCATATTACCGTCCGTTCCGGAATTCCGCGGGAAGACAATGGTATTTCTCCTGAAATTTGTGATAGAAAAAGGTCACATTTTCGTACCCGGACTCCCTGGCAATCTCCGTGACAGGCTGTGTCGTCTGTTTTAAAAGCTTTGCGGCATATTCCAGTTTCTGTTCCTGGATAATTCCAATATACGTCATTCCGGTATGTTTTTTCAGAATCCGCGTCACATAATTCGGACTTATATGGAAAAATTCCGCCACGGATTCCTGCGTACAGGTACGAAAATTTCTTTCAATATAGCGGAGCATTGGAATCACCATGCTATTGGCGGAAAAAGAATCCTTTTTTGTCAAATCATTCTCATATACATTGATCAATTCTGCCATAATCGTGTAAAATAGATGCATGATAATGTCCGTCGAATTGATGGACGGATCAAAGCACTCGCAGAATAATTCCATGAAAAATAAAGGAATACGCCTGTTATTTTCCGAATGGAATAACAGATAATGGTCATGGCTTGTCTTTTTATTAATCGCATTGATAAAAAACCGGGAAAGAATACTGTCCTTTGAAAACTGTGAAAAAATATGCTCCCGAAGAAAATCCGTTTTCGGGATGATACTGATCATGATATCATTTTCTCCAAGAGCCGCAATTGAATGAGGACAATTTGTATCAATTAACAGAACCTGATTTTTTCGAAGCGTGACAGGCTTTCCTGCGATCGTCTGCGGACAGTTTCCGGAATATACGTAATTGATTTCTATATGGGTATGGATATGTTCAGGCACCGGATTAAAGCGGGAATTCTTCTTGATCGCAATCTCGGCAAGCTCCGTATTCAGGCGCGGACTGCCGGGGGATGGCAGACAGCGGTCTCTGACGGCATCAACATCCGCAAAATCAAGAACGGAATAATTTTCCCCGTGGATGGTAACTTTTGGCATTTGTTCCCAGCCTCTGTAACATTCGCCGGCGCGATAGCGTTCCTCACTCGGGGATAGTGTCGTCAGATAATGATGCAGTGCTTTCAGATTCATAAAGCGATGCCCTCCTTATTTCACGAAGTGTAACAGATTGTGTGGAAATGGTCAATAGAATGTGAAGATTCCGATATTTTTTTACGTATGCAGACTGCCTATAATGTGAACTATACAAACGAAATGCATTTCATAAAACAGACAGGAATAAGAGATCATAAGGAGGAGTTTGCATTATGGCAAAAGAAAATTACGGACAGCTTGCGAAAGAAATCGTAGCCGCTGTCGGAGGGAAAGAAAATATAATCAGTGTTACAAACTGTATGACACGCCTGCGTTTTGTTTTGAAAGACGATTCCATACCGGAGGAAGATACGGTCCGCGCGGTAAAAGGCGTAAAAGGAATTATGAATAAGGGCGGCCAATATCAGGTGATCATCGGAACCCATGTAAGCGAAGTAGTGAAATTTGCAAAAGCAGAAGCCGGTATTTCGGATGACGGAAACGCATCCGTCGACAAAGACGCTTATAAAGTTATGAAAAAAGACAGTCTCTGGAATCGTTTCTTCAAAATCATCTCCGGGTGTATCATGCCGATGATCGGACCCATGATTGCAGGCGGTGTTCTCAAGGGCATTCTCGTGATTCTGACCACAGCCGGCGTTCTCACAAATACGGATGGCACTTATCTGGTGCTGTATGCGGCATCGGATGCGCTGCTTTACTTTATGCCGATCATTGTCGGGTTTTCATGTGGAAAGATCTTTGACTGCAACCCCTATACCACGGCGGCTATTGGTGCGGCGCTTGTATATCCGAACCTCGTAAGCGCCATCGCAGCGGAGGGCGGAATTACGTTTCTACATATTCCGATTTCGACCACAACCTATTCAAGCACATTGTTCCCTATTATTCTTGCTTCTTTTGTAGCAAGCAAAATAGAGAAACTGGCAAAGAAAATTCTGCCTCAGATCATCCAGCTTATGATTGTGCCGACCATCGTCCTTGCCGTTACGGTTCCGCTCAGTTATCTTGTCATCGGTCCTGTTATGCAGTATGTGTCAAACGGACTTTCTGCTGTAGTCTGCGGAATCTTTAATTTCAGCCCGATTCTTGGTGGTCTTCTCTTCGGAGCATTCTGGCAGCTTGTCGTATTGCTTGGCCTGCATGCGGCATTTATTCCGGTATTGATGAACAACCTGTTCAGCATGGGAAGCGACCCGATCAATGCGGTACTCGGCCTGACCGTGTGGGCCCTCGCAGGCGTCACATTGGGATACGCTTTGAGAAACAAAGATCCGGAGAAACGAAGCGCAGGGTTCGGCAGCATGGCCTCCGCACTGTGTGGAGTTACGGAACCGGCAATCTATTCCGTAGCCGTCCCGAACATGAAATTATTTGGCTGCGCATGGATAGGCGGCGGAATCTCCGGCGCGATTTTAGGAGGTCTTGGCGGCAAATTATATGCACTTGCCGGTGACGGATTTTTCTGGATTCCGGGTATGATCAATCCGGAAGGACTTGATATAAGCTTTTACGGATTCATCGCATGTGCGGCAATCGCCTTTACAGTATCGGCAGTGCTTGCATTTGTTGTAGAAGGAAAATCCCATTAAGAATTGCAATATTAAGAAATGGAGAGAAAAGATGAAAAACGGATTATATCCTTTCTTCTGGCAGCACGGGGAAGATCACGCAGTTTTAAGTGAATATATGGATAAAATTTCCGAGAGCGGTATGAAGGGTGTGTGCATCGAGGCACGCCCTCATCCGGCTTTCGTAGGAAACCAGTGGTGGAGCGACCTTGATCTCATCCTTGCAAAAGCCAAAGAACATGAAATGAAAGTATGGATTCTGGATGATTCTCATTTTCCTACCGGCTATGCAAACGGAAAAATAAAAGAGAGCTATCCTCAGTATCTGAAAAAATATCTGGACATGCGCAGGTATGATGTGCAGGGACCGATGCGCCGGATGCGCATTGATTTAAAACTTCTGAAAGGCAGACCCTGGGATAAGCCTGACCCGGACGAAAAAATCTGGAAAGTATATCTTTCCAGAAGAATCAGCCAGTATACGGAAAACGATGATGCAATTGACGCCGGGACCCTGACGGACATCACGGAGCATATGGATATGAAAAATCGGCTTCTGACCTTAGATGTACCGAACGGCGCCTATAGCATTTTTATTCTGTATCTGACGGCAAAAGGAGGAGAGGAGGCGACAAAGGATTACCTGAATCCGCTGATCAAAGAAGCAACGGAAATCTTGATTCAGGAAGTTTACGAACCGCACTACGAGCATTACAAAGAATGGTTTGGAACACTGATTGAAGGCTTCTTCTCGGATGAACCCAGATTTGGAAATATCAAAGGAACAGAGGCAGGCATCGGATGCGACATGGTGCTTCCGTGGAAAGAAGGACTTGAAAATGAGCTGGATTTCGATTTAAAATATCTTCCGCTCCTCTGGATAAAGGCCGGCGGCAAAGAAGCTGAAATCCGATACCAGTATATGGAACTTATTACAAAGATGTACCGCGACAATTTTACAAAAGTACTTTCCGACTGGTGCCATGCACACCATGTAAAATATCTTGGACATACCATCGAAGATAACGGAGCCCACGCGAGACTCGGCTATGGTACCGGCCATTATTTCCGCGGACAGGAAACTATGGACTATGCGGGAATTGATGTCATCGGCGGCCAGATCGTCCCGGGCATGAATTATCACCACGATGCGTTTAACACCGGGGGGAGCAACGGAGAATTCTATCATTATGCGCTTGCGAAGCTTGCTTCGTCGGCTGCACACCTGGACCCACTGAAAAAGGGCTGCTCGATGTGCGAAGCTTTTGGTGCGTACGGCTGGAATGAGGGTCTTAAGATGATGAAATGGATTACGGACCACCTCATTGTGCGTGGAATCAACCATCTTGTCCCGCATGCATTTAACCCGAAGGAATTTCCGGATTTTGACTGCCCGCCTCACTTTTATGCGCATGGAAAAAACCCGCAGTTTCGTTATTTCTCCGTCTTCAGCGACTACGCAAACCGCCTGATGGCAATGTTTCGTGACGGAAAGCATCCGGCAAAAGTCGGTATCCTGTACCCGGCGGAACTCGAATGGGGAGGAAATTCCATGCCTGTCGAGAAGCCGGCAAGAATGCTGACAGAAAACCAGATCAGTTTTGATATTCTTTCATCGGACTATCTGGAAAAAGCGGAAATCACTGAAAAAAGCTTTTGTATAAACGGACAGGTCTTTGAAGTTATGATTGTTCCCTATGGAGCATTTATGCCGGAAAAAATTGCGGCGCTTCTTTCCAGACTGGAAGACGCCGGCGTGAAAGTCATACGGCTCACCGAAAATATCCATTCCTTCCACCCTGATGAGGAACTCTTGCAGTATCGGGCGATTCGCACAGCTTCAGCGCTGCCGGAGCTTGCTGTCGGGGAATATATCAAAGACGGCAGAAACTATCTGATGCTTTTTAATGAAAATATTGGCGCTGCGATAAAATCAGAAATCCGGATTCCGGGAGAAGGATACCTGTACCGATACGATGCGTTTACAGACCGGCTGACAAAAGCTTCCCACAAAATGACACTGCATCTTGCCCCTTATGAGTCAACCCTGTTCATACAGAGCGGGGAGGAGCTGGATCATGCGGAGGATTGCACAGTGCACAGTTCAGAGGATATTACGGAACAGCTCCCGAAACAATGGAACGTGTCATTTGCAGAAAGTACTGTATACCCGAATTTCACAATGCGCGTGCCAACCGATTGTCTTGAAATTATAAGCAGTCTGGACGGGTTTGATCATCAGGCGGGAACCGTAAGATATGAAGCATCCATGAACTTTCACCCGGAAGATGCAAACTATGTGATTGATCTTGGAAACGTTTATGAAACAGCCGAAATATTTGTCAATCAGGCATCTGCAGGCGTACGTCTATGCATGCCATACCAATTTGACGTAACCTCTCTGCTCCGTGAAGGTGAGAATCAGATCGCCATTGAAATCACAAATACACTGGGCACTCAGATCCGGGATGCAATCAGCCATTATCTCCCGATCGAACCATTTGGAATCGAAGGACCTGTGAAATTCTATAAGAATCAATAAGCGGCACGCTTACCGGAAATTTTTGCGGGAATCATCCACAGATAACGTTTTCACCATTGCTATCATATCCATATAGTGCTAGAATAAAACAAAACAGGTTATTTATGTCTTCAGAAAGGAGAAGGTTCAATGAAACTACATAAAATAGCGGCGGCTCTTTTCATCGCGGTTACACTGTCAACAGCGGTTCCCGCTTCACTTGGAACACCATTTGCAGTGACTGCCGAAGCACACCATCATGGCTGGTCAGGGGGATACAACCATGGCGGATACTATTCCCACCACGGATATGATGCACATCTTCATCCCAATGGAATGTGCCCTTATGGGGTCTATGGAAATTACGGAAATACTGTACCAACAGCCTCCGCTGATGCAGCTGCTCTCTACGCTCAGCAGCAAGCCGCTCTTCTCGCCCAACAGCAGCAGGCGGCCCTTTACGCACAGCAGCAACAGGTTGAATTACTGGCTCAGCAGCAACAGGCGGCTCTTCTGGCTCAACAACAGCAGGCCGCTCTTCTCGCACAGCAGCAAATGGCGACTATAGTTATGCAAACGCAAGCCGCTCTGAAACAGCTTGGCTTTTATGCCGGCGAAGTCAACGGTGTCCTGGATATGGCAACCCAGCAGGCATTGATTCTGTTCCAGACTTCTTATGGACTTACGGTAGACGGGAGCATCAACGCACAGACTATAACACTTCTTAACATCCGTTGAGAGATTTATGTAACAAATTCAATGATGAAAAAGCAGCCTTCCGAATCGGTGTGGCTGCTTTTTTCGTGAACAAAAAACAGAATACACCCAGCAGTCTATCCGGTATGATTGGTTCGGCTTTGTATGCGATATACGCCTGGTGTCATGCCATAAGCCTTCCGAAATGCCTTTCCATAATAAGCGCTGTCTGAAAAGCCGCATTGCTGGCTGATCTCTGCAACCGTCAAATCGCTTTTCTGAAGCAGCTTTTTCGACTCACCCAACCGATACCCAATCAGATATTCCACAGGACTGTGTCCGAGGTTCTTCCGAAAGCACCGGGAGGCTTCCCGCTCACTGATGCCGGACACCTCTGCAATCTCGGATAACGTGATCTTTTCTGCATAATGCCTGTGAATATATGTGATCATACTGCGCAGCCGGTCTTTTTGTTCCGTTCCTGCCGGAACGCGTTCACCAGGGTTTTCACGAAGCTCGTTGACCAGAAGCAGCCATGTATCCGAAAGAATGTTTCTGGTCTGAAATTCTGCATTCGGATTTCTCTGTAATTCCTTTAGCCGGTATAAATTGTGCAGTATCTGGTCGGATATCGTGTGGCCTTTCCGCAGAATGTGCACTTCGATCTGCCGGTCATTGATAACCGGGCTTAAGTATTTCGTTTCAAAACGGCTTTTAAAATGTCCGCTCAGAAAAACCGGATGAAAAATGTGATTGATTTCCACTGTCTTGCCTCCCGGCAAACCATTTTGCTTCACATTCATTACATTACTGTTGATAAAGAATCCGTCCCCCTGATGAACTATGTATTCTGCGCCGACGGTGACAATTTTGCTGATACCTTCCTGAATATAACCAAGCTCCAATTCTTCATGCCAATGCCACGGGATTACAAAGTCCGTCAGATTCCGTTCGTGGAGGCAGTAAGGGTATTCCACTGTCATTCCTTCTATGATTTCGATTTGATTCTCATCTGTTTCGAACAAACGCATCGTTTCCTTCTCTCCTGTCCGTATAGTTAGCAAGATTATACTATATTTGTCTATATTCTTCCACAATCAGGCCTGATTTTTATTTTCTTTCCGACAGTTTTTCTCTACAATATAGGCGTCAAATCAAACGGAGGAAACAGCAATGGCATACAATTTTGAGTTTTATACACCAACCAAATTGATTCATTGGACTTTACAAAATGTAAAACATATCGGCAAGCAGCATCCAATTTGCCCGGAAAAACTGCATGATCTGCCAATATCCTGCCCCACGCAGGCCATATTCCTGTATCAGACCGAACTTTGCGCGAAGACTTCTCACATCTTCAAACCAGACTTCATGCTCCACCCCGTCTGAGATATAATGAAAATAAGGCGACTGGGCTGTCTCGTCAAACTGAATCGCAGCGCCATTTTCAATTGCAATACGTACCGCTTCCACATTCCCGATTGTTTTTGCTTTTGTTACACCCCGTTCATAAGGAAGTGGCCAGTCATAACCATAATTGGGGATTCCAAGATCAATCTTTTCCGGCGGAATTTCCGTGACTGCATAATCCACTACCTGACGTACTTTATTTACCGGAGCAACTCCCATTGGAGGTCCATATGTATATCCCCACTCATATGTCATCAAAAGCACACTGTCCGCCGCTTCCCCAAGCGCTCTGTAGTCCTTTCCTTCATACAATAATCCCTTCTGATCTGCCGATGTTTTGGGCGCAAGTGCAACAGACAGAAGATAACCGCTTGCATTCATCGCAGAGCGCATCTTTTGTACAAATGATGTGAATGCATCCCTGTCCTCTGCCAGAATGTACTCAAAATCTATGTCCACTGCGCCGAATCCCTTCTCCTCCATCACTCCGAGCAGTTCATAGATCAGGCGGTCAGTATATGCTTCATGATTCACAACTGAATGAATCAGCCTGTTATTAAAGTTACCATCCGCCCCAAATGGCGTCAATGTCAGCACGGACATAACATCCGCCGCCTGAGCGCGTTCGATCATCCACACATCATCAAGCGCCGGTGCAAGCAGTGTTCCCTCCGCTGTAAACCCATATGAAAAAACCGATAAAGAGGTCAGATACGGAAGTGTTTCCGCAAGTGTCCATTCTTTGATAAATGGATAAGCATACCCGTTCACCGTCGCAGTACGGTTCGCGTGGTTTTTCCCCTTCTGCAGAAGAAGCGCCTGCCCCACTGCCAATTCATAAGGATATACAAGCTGATTTGCATAAATAACTGATTCCGGACTGATTGCTTCCTGAAGTGCAATCGTATCAACTGAATCGCCGTTCTCTACGACATAAATTTCCATAGCGTTCTCCCTGCCATTTTGTTCGTTCCTATTAATTTATGCACAATTCATAAATAAAGTTCTCTCTTTTCCTTACCTGAAAGCCGGTTTGGGGTATCTTGCAATTTCTCCCATGAAATGATACTATTATATTTACAGAGAAAGGCGCCGGCGTAAATCCGATACCCACCCGCTGCCGGCATCAGAATGGAGAAGTTATGGGATATATTCAACACAAATCAGAAGAATCCGTGGAAGATTATCTGGAAACAATCCTGATCTTAAGTACACGCCATCCGGTTGTCCGCTCTATTGATATCGCAACAGAGCTTAAATATTCCAAGCCAAGCGTCAGTGTGGCGATGAAAAATTTAAAAGGACGAAATTATATTACCATATCAGAAGAAGGATATATTTACCTGACAGAAGAAGGACGACGTCTTGCTGAGAGCACTTACGAACGTCACACTCTTCTTACAAACTGGCTTGTACATCTGGGCGTATCTCCTGAAACAGCCGCGGCAGATGCATGCAAAATGGAACATGACATAAGCGATGAAAGCTTTGAGGCAATCAAAAAATGTATTCATTCTCTTTTTTAAGAGAATGATGTTTTTTTCTGAAATATGTGGTAAAATATCCCTGTCATGAATGAAAAATGTACGTTTGGAATTTCTCCGGTCTTTGATTTCAAGCGTACAGAGCGATGAAAAGGAGGGAATATATGGTCGGTTCAATATCAAATGGCTCTAATTATGCTGCCGGCGCTTCCGCTGTCATACGGAATCCGGGAGAGTCCACGCAAAAAACAGCGGGCAGGCAATCATCTCCTGCCGAATGCGAAACATGTAAAAACAGAAAATATAAAGACGGTTCCGATGAAATGGTTTCATTTAAGTCCGCCGCCCACATTTCTCCGCAGGCCTCGGCCAGCAAAGTAAGGGCCCATGAGCAGGAGCATGTATCAAACGCATTTAAGAAAGCCGCACAGAATAACGGTAAGGTTATATCCGCATCCGTATCTATGCAGACGTCTGTCTGTCCTGAATGCGGACGCAGCTACGTAGCCGGCGGTGAAACAAATACACAGATTAAATATTTTAACGAAGAAAATCCTTATCAGAAAGACAAAAAAGCTTCCGATGCGATATCCTATACGGGAATGAACGTTGATATCGCCTGCTAGTACATCGTTTATTTTAGCCACAAAAAAGAACTTCTCAGCATTCTGCGCTTTGCAGGATGTCAGGAAGTTCTTTTTCTATCACACTTTCGTTTTCAGGATTTTAAAATCGTAAACGCCTGGGTTTCAAGGTACGTATCAGGTATATTTGTCAGATTCAGTTCCCTGCATGTCTGCACTGTGCTTTCGGCAATTTTTTCGATTAGCGCTACTGCCCTGTCTTTTTGATTCACACCAAAATTCCATTCGCCCTGTCTGCCTTCCCATGCGTCCGTCTGCACCGGAAGAAGCTGTAATTCTATCAGCTGACCGATGACACCGGATAAATGCTCAAAATTTTCACTGCCCCTGAAAAGCCACTTATAGTACGGTGCATAACGGCGGTTGATCAAATACAAAAATTCCAATGTCTCTCTTACAAACTGATTTCTGGCAAATTGTGCCGAAACTGCGTCGCCCCTGCCCATAAGCCTTGCATAATTATATTGACCGGACTGTGCCATAAGCGCAAGCTTCTGCGCCATTTTGCGTTTCCATACGTTTTGAGGATAATAGGAAAGTATCTTCTGACGAATAGATGTAAAAATCCCTTCCGGATCTGTAAATACTTCTCCGTTTACCGAAGCCGCCAGTCTGCATTCATCCGTGTGAATCCAGTCAGATTCCGACTCCGGCCCGTTTGGGCATCCCGTATATTTGTGGTAAAAATCAGAAATTATGATAACCCCCGTACGCCCCTGTCCCATCGGCCTTATATCCCTGCGTATGCCATGCAGATATTTCGGAAGCCGTTCATACGCCTCCTGAAGACAACTGCCAATCTGCTCAAATGTTTCTTCTGTAACCCACATACAAAATGCAGGTCCAAAATCATGGTCCATTGATGTAAGATCATCATACCCGAAGCAATCAGAACCTTCTCCGACAAACCCTACGGCAATTTTTCCCTCAAATTCTGCGAAACTTTCATGTATCATGGCTCTGCCGTAAGTTTCATAATATTCCCGCGCCAGCGAAAGCCCCTTAAGACAGTCTGCTTTCCCCGCTCTCGCATATGCCTGATGCAGGTTGGACAATACGCGATAATACCCTTCACTCCTGCCAACATTCGAGTCAATTTCTTCCAGAGCTTTCTCATAAAAAGAAGCAGCCTGCTCATAATCCTTCTTATGATAAAGAATATCCGCCATTGCTGAAAGCGCCATACTGTAATGAAAATCTTTCTCTTCATCCTGTTCAAAAATGAAAAGAGCCGACTGTGCTTCCCTGTAAGCATCCTCCTCTTTTCCCTGTTTCATAAGGACCGCCGCGAGATTCGCATGTGTCGTCGCTTCCTCAATGCGATACTCCGGATTCGCACTCACAATTGACAACGCGGCTTTCAACGCTTCCCCCGCTGCATCGTACCAGTGAACATCCTGCACGGCAAGCTCTTCATAAAGCAGGCTCATATTATTATACAGACTTGCATATTTCAAGTCATTACGGTCAAGCTCCCCATCATAAATCTTACAGACCGTTTCATAACACTCAAGCGATTCCGACAGTTTTCCTGCCGCACGATAAAGATTCGCGACGTTAAGAAGAGTCGTTGCATAATAAACGGTTCCCGTAAGTCCGGCATCATTCATAAGCGCCACCAGACGTTCCGCATACAATACCCCTCTGTCATACCGGCTCATATCACGGTAATAGCCGATCAGCTCATTCAGCAGAGTAATCATGCAGGCAGTATCTTCCTCCGTAATTGCCTCTTTCAGCTTTTCATGAAGAAACCCTTCTACCTGCTCTGTTTTCTTTTCTCGAAACAAACTGTCAAGTTCACTCAAAACCTCATGAATTTCCATTCTCATCCTCCTGCCGCCACATTTGCAGCGCTTTTTGTTACAGTATAACATAAACACAGGAATTCTTCCCACATAAAAAAACGGAAACCCCGTTTATGGATTTCCGTTTTCTCATATTTTCTTTTACCGATGATTATTCAGCATCTGCTGCCGGTTCTTCTACTTCTGCTTCAGCTTCTACTTCCTCAGAAGCTTCTGTTTCCGGTGCTTCTTCTGCACCCTCTTCTGCCGGAACTTCTTCCTGAATCTCAGCGTCTTCTACCGGCGCTTCTTCCGGTGCCTCAGCAGGCTCTTCAACCGGTGCCTCTTCTTCCGGCGCTTCCTCTACCGGTGCTGCCTCTTCTGTTGCCGGCTCCTCTACAGGCGCCTCAGCGGATGCGCCGCATCCTACCACCAATGTAGATGTCATCATAACTGCTGCTAATAATAAAACGATTTTGTTTTTCATAATAATATTCCTCCTGAACAATCTGTTTTTGTCACATGTCCTGCAACACTTGTGAGTATATCTTATCCTGAAGGATTTGTAAATATATTTTGAACACTTTTGTCCGAATTATGAATAAAAACTCTTTCTGTTCACATTTTATTCACTTATATAGTGATTTTTCACCAATATATCCTTCTTATTTCTCGCTTTTTCTATAAATATAACACAAGTTTAGGGTGACATAATATTTCTATTGTTTAGTTTTAAGTTTTCCAAAAAATGCCGGTGCACTCTCTTTCTCAGCGCCCGGCAATACCTGATACAAATCCTTCAAAGTCTTCTATATTTTCCCCATTTCTTGATGCAGATACAAGGATGAAAGTGCCATCATCAAACAATTCAAAATTAATTCGAAAACTGACTCCGTCTCTCTCTCCCGTATAAAATACACAAAGATCATCCTGCTTATTCAATATCGCATGCCATTCACCTGCTCCATATGCAGACAATATTTCATTCACGGTAAGATTCGACCCTGAAAAATAAGCTACCCCTGCCATTGCCTGTTTTGCCCGGACTGTCATCTCCAGTCGGTTCTCTGAAACAGCAGACAAATCCACAACAGCGGTCCCCCTTGTAACATCAAGCAGCGAAGAGCCCGATACCGTCGTGTTATATGCCTGTGATACCGGGAGCTGGGAACCGGGAATTTGTGCCACCTCTTCCGACGAAACCGTATGGTTCGAAGACACTGCCGCATCAGAGGAAACTGAATTTTCCGATATGGAACTGCCGCTTTTTTTCCATTTTGTAAGAAGCACAATGGCCGCACCAACCACAAACAGAAACAGGCAGAAATAAATTCTGCGTTTCATCCGAAGGCGTTTTTTCATCGCCCTTCTGCGCCGAATCTGTCTCTGCCGCTCTGCTTCTTCCCTGCTATGATAATGATGTCGCCTTCTTTGATTTGCCATGACGTTATTCTAACACATAATTTCCGCTAAATCCACTCTTACCTTTTTTGTCTTCCACAGTAAGTTCATCCGCATCCAGCGTTAATTCTACCGTAAAATTCTCTTCTTCCAGGACAGCCATATCACCGTCCGGATAAATCATTCCCGTAAAGATTTCTTTTTCCCCTTTACTGACATGTATTTCAGAGGACGCACCATCCGCCGGGAGCAGTGAAATCGACACATCATCCATAGAATAACTGCCATCCCATAAAACCAGCTCGTCTTTCTTCGCATCGTAAAGCTCAAAATCTTCATAACCTGACACACTATCAGCCTCATAATCATACGTAAAAACTTCACCGGAGATATCATCTACCGCAAGTCCCTGCTTCAGTTCCTCTTCCCCTTTGCAGATACGGTAAAGATAATAATGATTTTCCTCTTCTTCCTTTATGCCATCTGCCTCAAATGTATAGCCGGTTCCATCCAGTTTCTCCGATATCAGCTGGTCCGCATCACTCTGCTTTAATGCAAAATCCCGAATATTCTCCGTATTCTGCTCCATAAGCTCCTCCTCAGCCGACACGGTCTCTTCAGCAGCAGGCTCCTGTTCGGGTCCTGTTAAAGTATCCTGATTCTCCTGTACCGCACATGCTCCAAATAAGCCGATACACAAGCATGCAATTATCATCAGATTTCTTTTTTTCATAATTACGGCCCTGCCTTTCTGTTCCGCCTTAGAATGGCAAAAGGCGGCTGTGCCGCCTCCGCCCGTTTTATTTTATTTATAACCATAATACTCAAGAATTGCGTCCGCAGTCGCATAACCGATTGCCTGCGCATTTCCGGCAACGCCGGAATTTCCGTCAAGGAATGCACCCTCCACAATCAGCCCCGGAATTCCCTGTGCCGCCGATGTACGGATAACGGAATAATAATCTCCGTTTTGCCCGGCTCTCGTTTTCGCTCCACGGTTTGGAATGCCCAATGCAGAGGAAACCTTACTCGAAATCTTAGCCGCCAGATCTCTTCTTCCATACTGCGTAAGTGAGTAATAAACCTCCGTACCGCTTCCGCCTCCGGAATTCATATGCTGACTGACGAAAAGGTTACATCCGTGGTCTTTGGCATATTTTGTTCTTGCCTCAAGTCCCACATACGTATCCGAACTTCTTGTCATATGCACGGTAACACCGTACTGTTCCAGACGTTCTTTCGTATATCTCGAAGTCTGAAGATTAATATTTTTCTCCACAAGACTTCCATATCCTGCTCCCGAATCGCTTCCTCCATGTCCCGGATCCAGACACACGATGAGGTTTCCTTTTGCCGCCTCTTCCTTCTTATCCGTAACCGTAACTTTGCAGACTGCTCTGACATTATAATCATTTCTGGAAGCTACTACAATCTCAACCGGTTGTTTTGACTTCGTTTTCTTAAGGCCCTTCAGTTTACCTGTCGTATTATCCAGAGAAATATAACTTGAGCCGCCCACGGATTCAATCGTCC
The DNA here is from genome assembly GCA_003612525.1 of bacterium C-53. Lineage (GTDB taxonomy): Bacteria > Bacillota > Clostridia > Lachnospirales > Lachnospiraceae > C-53. Next base: position 53,206 of record RAZD01000001.1, read on the forward strand.
ATTGAACAGATTTATTTGTAGTTGCTTTCGGAGTAAATGTAATTTTAGGAGTAATTGTCTGTCCCACGCCAATCTGGATTGTACCCGCAATCTTAATTGCACTCGGATTCATATAAATGGCCGAAGCATACTTTCCTTCAATCCACTGATCGCGCGTCGTACCGCTTGGCGCATAATATCCGCACACTTCATACTTGACATACATTCCATTGTCAATCTTGCTCGAATCCTTATAACTGGTCTTCTCATACCGTTCTTCCGCAGCAATCAGCGTTATATCCTCTTCCACACATGAGCCGACCTTATTCTTCTTTGCATCATAATTATAGACTGACCGTTTTACGCCATAGTATTTCACATTGGATTCCGTGCTCTTACTCCATGTGAGCGTTGCGCCTTCCCCTCGTCGTTTGTCATCAAATTCCGCCTTCAGATTTTTTATAGCCTGAGGTCTTCCCCACTCACACTTGATATCGGACGGCTCTCCCGGAACTCCGTACTCCTGCCGCAATCCTTCCGCTTTTGTAAACTTATATGCCGTCACACGGAAATAATACTTCACTCCCGGCGCCAGATCCTCTAACAAATAGCTTCGGTTCGTAAATACCTTTTTATTTGCCTTATTCGGACTGTATTTTGAAAACATCAGAGAACGCCTGTCCGTAGCTGTCTCCTTAAAGTCTTCATCCGTTGAATATTCAAGCCGATAACCGGTAGCGCCCGCCACCTTATTCCATGACACTTTGATCGAATAAAGATCTTTTGCACCTGCCGTGACTTCCGGTTTGCCCATTCTCGTGTAAGCATAGCCAAACTCTAATTTTTCTTCCGGCGTTTCATGTTTCTTTCCCCGAACAGGAAGCACATAATATCCATAATACTGGCCCCTTTTCAGGCCGGAGCGCGTATATGTCACAATCCCGTCTTTCGCCTTTGAAGTGCACGTAAGCGCTTTCTTTGAAAAACGCCATTCGGAAACCGGCAGGACTTTTCCATCAAAATCAGTTACCCCTGTTTTCGCCTCATACACATAATATTTTGTGGCGCCAGGCACCTCATTAAAGGATATCTTTATCTTATTGTAATTCGCACTGTTCACACTTAATCCGGTTACGTCCGTAAGGACAGGTTTCGCGCTGACAGCCACACTCTGTGCACCGACTACACTCTCTTTTACCGCGGCAATTTTAAAATAATACGTCGTCTCGCATTTTAAATTAGTCAGTGTATAGGCAAGCGCATCCACCTTCTGCTCCGCCGTATTTGTTCCGCCTGTGGAAGTTCCGTTCAGCGGAGTTGTCCCATCGAGCGGCGAAGCGAGATTCACACTTTCCAGTTCCCATCTCTTGACTTTCTTGGTCCTCTTAAAGCCGCTGTCCGGCTTTGTCGACTTATAGATATAATAGGAATCATCCCCTGTAACGTCCGGCATATTCTCCCAGAAAAGCGTTACCGAATTATAGGAAACATTCCCTACCGGATAGATCTTAGGCGCGCGAATCGTTACCCTTGCCTTCACCGGCTTTGAGTATGCCGAATAAATAGATCTGCCATCTACTTCCACATGAGCTCTGACTCTGTAATAATAGTATTCCTTATATCGAAGTGGAAAATTACTGTCCTTACCGTCAAGATAAGATTCCGTCAAAACTCTTTTTCCGTTATAAGTACTTACGACAGTTCCCATATATGGCGGTTTTTCCATCTTGCCATTCAAATTGCTGACAACCGCCGCCGTGAGATAATCTTTGTTCTTTTTATATGCATGCTGGATTTCATATTCTGCCGCACCCTTGATTGATGTATAGTCCACCCCGATATAATAATCGGTGTCTTTTTCGGTAAGTGTTCTTGCCTGCGCACTCAGGATGGTCGGTGCACACAGAGCGTAACCCGGCCGTCCAAATCCCAGTCTTCCAACCGTATCTGTACCATACGGCACAATTCTGTAAAGATAAGTCTGCGACTCGGACGTATCCATCTGATCAATGAATTTTTTCTTCGTACCTGACCAGACTTGTTCCCATGCGCCATTCTCCATCTGGCGGTCAACACGATACCGCTTCGCCTTTTTCGCCGCCTTCCATGTGACAACAATGCGCCCCTTCTTATCTATCACTGCCTTTGCCTTCTCTGTCAATACTTCCAGGCTATTCTCATTTACAGGCAGATCATCAACAATATTTCCGGATACGGAATTCGCAGATACCTCATTTCCGGACACTGCAATTTCTTCAAATATGTCATTTGCGGATACCTCATTTTCAGATACCTCATTCTCTGACACCTGATTTTCCGATACCTCATTCTCGGATACCTGACCGTCCGGGACCTCATTGTCGGATACTTCATTCCCCGATACCTCATTCCCCGATATCTCTCCAGGTTCCTGATTCTCCGGCGTCTCACGTTCCGGTTCATCCGATTCGTTTTCAGAAACTTCGGTTTCATCCAAAGGATTCCTCTGACTCTCATCTGCCGAAACGCTTTCGTTCGATTCATTGCCGCTCAAAGCTGCTTCGGTTCCGACTCTGTCTTCACTCACTGACGATGCATACAGCGGAAGATCACTGCAAAGAATCATCGATACCGCAAGAATAAGGATGAGTCCCCGTTTTGCTTTTTCGCTCATTTTTGAAAGCATGTTCATTATCTTAGCTTTTCTCCTTTCACAGTCTTCTTTCAAACCCATTTTGTCTTTCCGTAAAGCATAACATCGTCTGCCATCCAAATAAAAAAGACGCACAATACATATATTATCGTGCGTCTTTTTTTATGCAACGACATTATGTAATCCATGTCATTATATCATGTCGCATAAATCATGTATAGTCTTTCAATTAATTCCCATCCTCTGAAGCCAAAATTAAGAATTCCCTAAGATTTCTTCGCTCAGTATGCTACGTGATCTTATTCTACCTTAATTACACATTTCTTTACAAGATTGGTACTGCTGCCCGTATAGTACTTAGGCTTCGCAGTCACTGTCGCCGTACCTTTCTTCTTCGCTTTAAAAATTACATAAGCCCGCCCATTCTCAGAACCTGAAGAAGTAGATTGTATGACTCCTGTATTACTATTTGTAAATACAATATCTTTAAAAGTTGTCCCTTCCGGCGTGAAACTTCCAATCTTTACTTTATAAGTCTGGCCGACTTTTAAAGTAGCAGCCTCCGATTCCAGTGAAATTTTGCTTGGCATTAATATATTTACCTCTGCCGGCCTTCCGTCCAGCACCACCTTACCATCATTATAGATCGCATAGACACGATAATAGTAATGCACGCCTCTGGAATCATCATTTGTGAATCGATATTTATATGTGGAGGTTCCGTTCTCCAAAACTCTCGTGACTTCCTTCCACGCATCCTTCGTACTGGTTCTCCTCTCCAGTACATATTCCTTGATATGATCTGCATCCGGTTTCTTCCATGATACACTGTTTCCGGCCCAGCTCTTATTTGCATCCACAAGCACTGCAATCGCAGTAGATTTCGGCGCCCCCGGTCTTAAATATCCAATAGCAACAACTGCCAGACTTTCGTCGCTTCTCTCCTCTCTGCCTTTCACTTTTATGGTAGAGAGAACTCTGTAATGATACTTAACCCCCACCTCCAGAGGATTCGAGCTTGACTTCTTGTCACTGTATTTACGGTTCTTAAATCCTGTTGAATCCGCTTTCAACGTTGCAAGCGTCGTCCATTCTTTCAGTTGTCCATTTGGTGCGGTTGTCGTACGCTGTACAATGTAGGATGTAGGATTGTACGATGCATTCCATGACACATCGATCTGTGTGAAAGATCTTCCGTCCGCACTCACCTTCGTCGGTCCCATAACCCTCGTGCAGGCGCCTGCAAGCTGCGTACTGGGCGCTCCCTTTTTCTTTCCATTGACAGGAATAATCTCATAACAATACCAGCTCATACCTGACAGACTCTTGGAATCCTTATAAGACATGATCCCGTTATCATTCGGTTTATTCGCCACCGTAGCTATTCTCTTGCGTCCCACACGGTGAACTTCTTCTGCATTCAGAGGACTGGTGGAAAATGGCCCGTAACGCCATACTTCATATTTTGTCGCACATCTCTCACTCTTCCATGATACTCTAAGCGATTTCTGGTTTACAGTTTCCGCCTCTACATCGGTAACCGGTTCAAAATGCGTTGTATGTTCCACCCATTCACTAAATGCGCCCTTTACATTTTTCACACGGCCAACAGCCCTTACCTTATAATAATAGGGCACTTCAGGCGGGAACTTTTTATATGTAACTGGTTCATATTTCAATACCATATTGCCGTCAGGAGAAGATACAACCTCCGCCGGCCTGAAATCTACCTTCACTTTCTTGATTCTCTTATACTTCGAATCCTTCTTCGTAGACCGATAAATTTCAAAATACTTTACATCATCAATGTCCATATTCTGGGGGATACCAAATACAATCTCTCCCTGTTTGTAACAGGTTCCTCCATCCTTATGCGGTCCCGTGATACTGAGAATCTCGGGCTGCGGCAGGGACGCCCTTACAAGCAGCGCCTTGCTGTACAGTGAAATAATATCCGACTCTTCCACATATGCCTGTACCCTGTAATAGTGCTTGGTACCATAGCTAAAATCGCCTTCCCGGTCTCTATAGCAGATATATTCAAACTGTTCTCCTGTCTTTCCCTCATCTCCGTTATAGAAGGAAACCTTCACATCACTTCCGTTCAAATCCGAAGCTTTCAGCACACCAACTTCACTGAAGCAGTCATTTTTCTTCTTGGTATCCGAACGTTCAATCTTATAGGAAATTGCCCCTTTCAGCTTCAGGAAGCGGATTTCCGCATATTTCGTATCCTCCACCGTCTGCCCTGACAACATCAGAGGCGCCGGAATTGCCGCATAAGAATCCATCTTATTATGCTCTTTATCATATGCGGTCATAACATAGATATAGGTAGCGTCCTTATTTCTGGTCAGACACGCCAGCTTGTCCGTATAAGTTTTCTTCTTATTCGTGTCGGGGCGAAGTTCTTCCAGACTCTTACCGTCCGCTGAAAGCCTTTCGAGTTTAAAGTATTTTGCTCCCTTTAACTTGTAAGACACTTTTATCCAGCCCTTTTTATTCATTGTGGCTTTCATGACCTTTTTATCATACTTAACGCCGCTAAGCTGGGAAGCCGCCGAATTTGCGGAAACAGCGCTGTTTGCAGAAACGCCTCCGCCTCCGACACTCTCTTCATCCCCGACAATAATTTCTTCCTCGTCAGGATTCACCGAAATCTCTTCCTCTCCGTCACCGGAAGAAACGACTTCATCGCCCTCCAACTGCGATACAACAGAATCCCCGTCATCAGGCTCCTCCGATTCTGTCAGGCTTTCGGCCGCCACAGGCTTCTCCGGTTCTTCGGAATTTTCTGACCCCGCGGGCTCCTCTGCCTCCTTATCCTCTTTATCTTCATCTGATGTGCCAACTGACACTTCCTCCCCGTCGTCCTCAGTGTACACACCATTTTCATTTGTACCGAGTTCTTCCGCATATACCGAAATTCCATTGCAGGTTAAAAGCGTTGCAACAGCAAGCAGTATCGCAAGTCCTCTTTTTGCGTTTAATACAAGATCTCTCATTACGCGTGCTCCTTTCCAAACACTATATGAACTGTGATTTGCCAAATTCATATATATAAAAACACTATAGCACAAATCAGAACTATAGTGTTTAAAATTTTTTGTTTTGTTTCTGTTTTTAAGAAATAATTAATATTCTTCCACCGATTTATTCAGGGTATCCTTGTAGGTGTTGATTTCTATTCCATAATTTACCGCCTGATCTTTCAGAATTTTTAAAAGCGCGTCTCCTCTTCCCTTCTCTACATAGACGCCAAATCCCTGCTCCATAAGCTGCACATCTGTCTTCCCATAAAACATCACATCAATCATCTTGTCACCGATTTTACGCGTATAATGGCTGTTCTCGTAGTAATTGTCCATGTCCACGGTAAGGTTGTTGTACCCGCTGAAATTATAAAAATCCGTAATCTCCGAAAGCCCCTTTAAAAACTCCAGATATCCGTTCTCAATTCCTTTCGTGTATGTTCTGTGAAACAGCGGATTCGTAAATACCGTCAGACGGATATCATACTCCTCACATAAATCAATAAACTCCTGAATTTCCTCAAAGACTTCTTCTCTCGGCATATAGTAATCGGCCCAGTAAGGAAAATCATTCGCAATATCAAACTGACTGGGAATATCGAGATTTTCCGTTCCCGTACGAAGCAGGCGGTCCGACCACTCTTCGTCATTTACCACATGCTCTCTGATTGTTTTAATCGACTGCCTTGTCGTAATCAGATCAAAGTATTTAAGATAAAACCCCGCCTTATCGAAAATATCACCAGACCACGGAAAGGGCGCACGGTAAAGAATGTTATTATGAAACTCCGGGTCTACAAACCATGAGATATCATCAACTCCCAGCAGTATATTTTTCGGAACAATCCCACGCACAATTAAGTCCTTAAGGTTTTGCAGGTGCTCCGCCGGAAGCCCTTCCGAATACATCATATCATAATAAGTTCCGTCATTCATCCGCTCCACATCAAGAAACCCTACACGAGAAGAGCCGAAAAGCAGGGAATCATACAGATCAGGATTCTTGATGACATGTCTCATTTTAATATAATTCTTGTTCGGTTCCACCCCGTTATTGACAAGTCTATCCGCATGGAATACATTATACGGGTCAAGCAGTACATTAAACGGCACAAAAATCAGAACCAGTATCAGAAAAAATGCAATGCACTTTGTGACAAACTTTTTCATTTATAGAATTCCTTTCCTTCCCATCCGAATCAGAACTGAAAATAGATAAATTCCTGCGTCGTGCCATTGTGCAGTTTCAGCAGGATAATCACCGAAGTCACGCCTACATAGAAAATCCATCGAAGCGGCCACTTCAGTTTTCCGAATTCCGCAATCAGATCTCTTCTCAGTGAAAAATAATCAAAAATCATCAGCACGGCAAGAGACGCAACCAGCTTTGCGAATGCAAAATAGCTGAAAAACATTTCAATAAACATCCGTGTAAAAGCATTCGGAAGATGAATCACGCCTCTATGCAGATGCGTCGCAACATAAAATGCATCGGAAAGCGACCTGGCACGGAAGAATATCCATGCAAAGCTGACAAGCGCAAAAGTCAGCACACCCTTTATAAATGCCATAATTTTAGACGGTTTCCTGTCTTCTTTTGAAAACCGCTCCGCAAAAAAGTTTTCAATTACCTGATAGAGTCCATGAAGCCCTCCCCAGAGGACATAGGTCCAGTTTGCCCCATGCCAGAGACCGCTTGCAAGGAACGTTACAACAAGATTTAAATTCCGTCTTGCCCTGCCGCAACGGTTTCCTCCCAGTGGAATATAGACGTAATCACGAAACCATGTGGAGAGTGAAATGTGCCACCGGCTCCAGAACTCCTTGATCGAAGTTGAGAGATACGGGCTCTTGAAATTTGTCATAAGATCAATGTTTAAAAGCTTCGCGGTACCGACCGCAATATCGGAATACCCGGAAAAGTCACAATAAATCTGGAATGTAAAAAGAACCGTAGCCATAATCAGCGTCATACCAAAATAAGCATGCACATTATCGTAAATAATGTCCACGTATTTCGCCACCGCATCGGCAATCACCAGTTTCTTAAAAAATCCCCAAAGCATAAGCCTCAAACCATACACTGCCTTATCATGTGAAAACTCACGCTCTTCAAAAAGCTGCGGCATCAGATTCTTCGTACGTTCAATCGGGCCAGCCACAAGCTGAGGAAAGAAAGAAATGAAAAGCGCATAGCGGAAAAAATTCCTCTGCGGTTTCACATCTCCCCTGTATACGTCAATAACGTAACTTAACGACTGGAAGGTGTAAAAAGAAATTCCCACCGGAAGCATAACTTTAATCGTCACAGGATGAAGCGGTATTGAGATACTTCGCAGCAATTCCGTCACCGACGTACTGAGGAAATTAAAATATTTAAAGAAGAAAAGCACTCCGAGGCTTACGATAAGCGCCGCTGCAATAAACCATTTCTTTTTCCGCTTATCCTCCGTTTCCTCAACAAAGATCGCACAGATATAGGATACCGCCGTCGTCAAAAGAATTAAGATCACATATTTCGGATTCCAGCTCATATAAAAATAGTAACTTGCCACAAGCAGAACCATATAACGGTATTTATGGGGTATCGCCCAGTACAAAATAAAAACGATTGGCAGAAATACTGCAAAAGCCAGTGAATTAAATAACATAACAACTCCTGTCCACGGTTTTCCGTTTCCTTAATATTGGTAATAAACTTTATTTTTATACTGTATCACACATCCTCATACATTTCAATCTTAGCATTTCCCATTGACATGGTATGAAACAATTAATATACTGATTATAGTATCTGAATAACAAAAAGGCACGGTGAACGAAGAATGAAAATTTCCACAAAAGGGCGGTATGCCGTACGAATTATGCTTGATCTGGCTGAAAATGATACCGGTGACTATATTAAGGTGAAGAGTATCGCCAAACGACAGGATTTATCCGAAAAATATCTCGAACAAATTATATCCATGCTGAATAAAGCAGGATTTGTAAAAAGCGTACGGGGCGCTCGGGGCGGTTACAGGTTGTCGAAAGCCCCGGAAGATTTTACCATTGGTATGATACTGCGTCTTATGGAAGGCAGTGTATCCCCCGCCCCATGTCTTGACGGCGGTATGAGCGCCTGCAGCCGATGCAGCAGCTGCGGCGTCATATCCGTATGGGAAGAACTTCAACAGGCAATTAACGGAGTGGTAGACAATATCACGCTTCAGGATCTTCTGGACAGGAAAAAGATTGAATCTGTCAACATTTGACCTATTCTGACATAATTTATATCAGAAAACCATTTTGGATATTTTCATAAAATACCCATTATAAAGGAGGACTCAGGATGATATCGGATATCAAATGGAATGAACGGTATAACATCGGAGTCGAAGTCATCGATAAAGCACACCGGAAACTTTTTTCTATTGTACGAAAGATGATCATGCTGAACAATGATGAAAAGGACAGAGAATGGATTTGCAGGGAAGGGATTAAATACTTTAAAAATTATGTCTTAAAGCATTTTGCCGAGGAAGAGGCATACATGCGTTCTATAAATTACAGTGGGTATGCCGCCCATAAGTGTGTTCATGATGACATGAAAAATGAAACACTCCCGGCTCTTGAAAAAGAAATGGGCGAATCGGACTATTCGCCTGAATCTATCCAGCACTTTCTTGGAATCTGCACCGGATGGCTCAGCCATCACATCCTGTTGGAAGACAGGGCAATTACCGGTCAGATTCCCAACAAATGGACGGAGGAATGGACGGAAGACACTTCTATTTTGGAAAAGACCATTCTTTGGGCCATGAAACAGCTTTTTAACCTGGAGCTCACAACCGTCAGTAGTCATTACGGTGGTGAGGATTTCGGAAAAAAAATTTGTTATTGTCTGACTTACCGCGATTCCGATAACATTCCTCTGAAAGTTTATTTTGTACTGGAAGAAAAATTGGTTCTTGAGATCACAAGCCAGTTGCTCCATATCCCACTAACCCGTGTGGACAGGACAGTGACGGAAACACTCAAAATTTTCGCACGGCATTTCATGAAACGCATTGCAGGAAACTATAACACTCTCAATCAATATCATCTTATAAGTGATCACTTATTGTCAGAAGAACAGCTGGAACAGGATTTTGACAAAAAATACCCGAATTATAGCTTGTTATTTAATACAGGTATCGGCTATTTTGCACTGTGCGTCAAAAGCCAATAGTATAAATTCAAATGAAGAATGCATAGTGAATTCGTCCGCTATGCATTCTCCTGTATAAGGCACTTTTTCTGCTACCCTGAAAAATCACTTCTACTATTCAATAAACATAGGCGTTGAAAGATAACGGTCACCCGTATCCGGCAGCAGCACGACAATCTTCTTTTCGTTGTTTTCCGGGCGACCGGCAAGCATCTGCGCTGCGTACAGTGCAGCCCCTGATGAGATTCCCACAAGGATGCCCTCGGCACGGGCAAGCTTTCTTACCGCATCAAACGCACATCCGTCCTCCACCGCAACAACTTCATCATAAACAGACGTATTCAATATTTCCGGAATAAATCCTGCACCGATTCCCTGAATCTTATGAGCGCCGGCCGTCCCTCTGGTAATCACAGGGGAAGAGGCAGGTTCCACACCGACAATCGTAACCGCCGGATTCTTCTCCTTAAGATAGGCTCCTGTGCCGCTTATCGTCCCGCCCGTACCGATGCCTGCCACGAAAATATCCACTTTGCCATCGGTATCTTTCCATATTTCGGGACCCGTAGACGCATAATGTGCGGCCGGGTTCGCAGGATTATTAAACTGCCCCAGAATCAGAGAACCCTCCGTCTCCTTTTGCAGTTCTTCCGCTTTTTCAATGGCTCCCTTCATCCCTTTTGTGCCGTCTGTCAGAACAATCTCGGCTCCATATGCCTTCAAAAGATTCCTTCTCTCCACCGACATCGTCTCAGGCATTGTAAGCACTGCCTTATATCCCTTCGCTGCCGCAATGGAAGCGATTCCAATCCCGGTATTTCCCGATGTCGGCTCAATAATCGTCGCGCCGGGCTTCAGTTTCCCTGACTTCTCGGCATCTTCGATCATCGAAAGCGCGACTCTGTCCTTCACACTTCCCGCCGGGTTCAGATATTCAAGCTTTGCAATGATATCCGCGCCGAATCCTTCCTGCCTTTTCAAATTCACAAGTTCCAAAAGCGGAGTTCTGCCAACGAGTTCCGCCACTGATTTCCTGATATCCGCCATTTCCAAAACCTCCAATGCTACTTTGTAATCACTGTACCTGTTTTTCCTCTTACCGCTCTGTCTGCGGCAGAGAGCGCGGTAATCAATACATGCCCGTCAGGACATTTTTCCAGGTAATGAATTGCCGCTTCTATTTTCGGGAGCATGGTTCCTTCGCCAAATTCACCATCCTCTATGTATTTTTGAGCCTGTGTTGTCGTCATGGAAGCGACCGGCTCCGCTTCCGGTGTGCCAAATTGCAGCATTACCTGCTCTACGGAAGTCAGAATAATCAGTTCGTCACATTGTAAATCCGAAGCAAGTCTGGAAGCTATACTGTCTTTTTCGATCACGGCGCTTGCCCCCTTTAACATACATTTCTGCTCAATGACAGGAATTCCTCCACCCCCACAGGCAATCACAATCTGCCCGTCGTTCAGAAGCGTACGTATCGCCGGAAGTTCAACAATTTCCATCGGTTTTGGCGCCGCTACCACACGCCGGAAGCCCCGTCCCGGGCTTTCCACCACATAATTGCCTTTGCGCTCTTCCATTGCCGCCTCCTCCGGCGTCATATAACGGCCGATCACCTTTTTCGGCTCATAAAAAGCCTCGTCGTAGGGATCAACTGTAACCTGCGTCAGTATGGTGCTGACAGTCTTTGAAATACCCCTGGAAAGCAGCTCCGCCTTTAACGCATTCTGAATATCGTAGCCGACGTATCCCTGGCTCATTGCGGAACACACGCACATAGGCGCCGCCGTATAATCGGGATATATTCTTCGAAGCTCCGTCATTGCTTTATGAATCATGCTGACCTGAGGCCCGTTGCTGTGCGTGATGACAAGCGAATATTCATTTTCCACCAGATCAGCGAGCGCCTTTGCCGTCTCTCTTACTGCATCCTTCTGTTCCAAAGTTGTATACCCCAACGCATCATGTCCTAATGACACCACTGCCTTTTTCTTTGACATCTCATAGTCTTCCTTTCTTTCATGAAGTTTATGCACGGCTTCTACCCCTACAGTATATCATATTTCAAAATCCGTGCTCAATCTTTTCTCCCGATCACAGCGAGAAACGCCCCCGCAAACAGAAACAGATCTGACAAATTAAACACAATATCACGAAATTTACTGCATTTGCTGTTAAAGCTGAAATAATCAACCACATATTTTCTATGAATGCGGTCCCAGGTATTGCTCAGGGCTCCTCCAAGCGCCAGTGAAAGCCCGAATTTATATACTTCCTGCGCCTCATCTTTTCGAAGCAGAAAAATCCGAACGCCGATTGCCGATGTCAGCAGTGCGGAAACAACCGTTACAAAAACCTGTTTCCGATCAAACAGATTCAGGCATATTCCCTTATTATGATGGTTCCTCAGTATGATTTTATCGTGGAATACCGTACGGTCTGCATCTGCGCTGCGCCTCTCCGCCCTGCGTTTCACAAATTCGTCCAGCCCAAATATTGATGCCGCAATCAGATAAAATTTCATAATGTTTCTATGCCTTCTTTCAAAATTTTTATTCTAAGATTGTAGCATAAAACAAAGAAAAGTGAAATCCATAAAACACAAAAAGGACAACATATGGATTTCACTCCACAGGTTATCCTTTTCCTTACGCAATCGTCCGGCAGATTCATATACGGCACCTACGCTCTTCTGCTGAGGCTTTGAAACATCTCTTTGTTGAAACCGCCGCTCATCATCAGATATCCCATCGCAATCTGCGCACCGTAATTCTCCACATAGTTTCTTACCGCTTCTCTGATTTTCTTCATAGACTCATTTCTCCTTTCAAATCCGTTATTTCCTTTACATGAACCATCATAATGCTTTACAACCGGAAAATATAGCCATTCTTTTGATTTATTCTAAGTCGATATTGACTTATAGATCCGCATTGTATATGATTTCATTCAGGAGGATGCGATCATGGCCCAACCTTACTATGAAGTATTTCATAATATGAATGAACTTGGCATACAACTTGCATATCATACAATTCCCGGCGGCTACCACCCGCTTCACTGGCACGAAGAGCTGGAGATTCTTTTCCCGCTGAACGGCGACGCCGCCGTCACAATCGACGGAAAAACCTGTCAGCTTAAGCGCAAACACCTCCTTGTCATCGAATCAGGGCAGGTGCACAGCACCAACACATACAGTGATAATCTGATGATTGTCTGTATCCACGTTTCAAAACATCTCCTGCGCCGTTCTATGTCGGATATTGAGCTCTTAACGCTTTCCTGCATTCCCGACGAAATTACAGATGCTCAGTTTCCCGAATATCTTCGCATCTGTCAGATGGCTATGGAGCTGACACGCCTTTCTATTGAGGAGATTCCTGCCTCTCATTTGGAATCGGAAGGTATCATTCTCCAGATTCTGGCACATCTGATACGGTATTTTTCTGTCCACTCCGCCCCCGCTCTGTCTTCCGCCGATATGAACACGCGCCAGCGGCTGAAGGAAATCATTACCTATGTAAACGATCATTTCAAATCGCCCCTGTCTCTTAAGGACGGTGCGGACCTCCTGGGATATAATAAAGAATATTTCTGCCGCTTTTTCAAAAAGCATATGGGCCTTTCGTTTCTTCAATATGTCAATGAAGTCAGAATCACGCATATTTATCAGGAGCTGCAAACCGGGGCCGCACCTGTAAGTGAGATTATCGAAGCGAACGGATTTACCAATCAAAAACTTTTTAACCGGACATTTAAGGAAATCTACAACTGCACGCCATCTTCCGTCCGAAAGAGAAAAACGGACATATAGTATAAGTGACAAAAGGAGCCAGCGCGCATTCATTCTGTCAATGCGCCGGCTCCCCTTCTCACGCTCTCTGTTTCTCAAGCAGCATAGCCTTCTCAGCAATCTGTTTCTTAAGCGCCTCTTTCTCCGTCCGGGGCAGAAAGGATGCTTCAGCGGCATAATCTGCTGCCTGCTTAAGCGCCTGCCCGTCAATTGGTCCAAAGAAATTGTCCAATAATTCCCATTCTTTTGTAAGCGATGTATCCGATACGGTACGATTATCCGTATTAATCGTAACAGGAATCCCTTCTAAACGCATTCCCGCCCACGGATAATCCTTAAGCTGTTTCACTGCGCCTGTCTGCAAATTGCTTGCCGGACACATTTCCAAAGCGATTCCCCTGTTCTTTACTACTGCTTTCATTTCCGTATCATGCGCAATCGCAACACCATGCCCGATGCGGCTTGCACCCATTTCAACAGATATCCTGACATTCTCGACGCTTCCGCACTCACCCGCATGAATTGTAAAAGGAATCCGTGCATCCTGCGCCTTTTGGAAAAGAGAACGGTACATCTGTGGCGGGTAGGACGCTTCATTGCCTGCAAGATCAATGCCTGCCACTCCATACTCCCGCATTTCCACAGCACATGAAAGCGTCTCTTCATTTAGCTGCTCGGCCTTTCCCCTCATCATACATAAGAGCAGACGGCTTTTGACTCCGACATCCTTCTCCGCCGCCTCAAGCCCTTCCAAAACAGCTTTCACCGCCTCCGTCTGTGTCAGCCCTTTCTGTCCGTGGTACATCGGCGCAAAACGCACTTCCATATAAACAACATTTTCCCCGGCCGCCTGCCTGACCAGCTCATACGCTGCTGTTCTAAGGCTTTCCTCCGACTGCAGAAACGGCAGCGCAGCTCCGAAACAGGACAAATAGTCGGAAAGGCCTGCCGCTTCATTTCTTATTTTCATACTGTTTAACAATGCCTCTATATCGTAATCCGATTCCCGGACAATCTTTCTTAATGCTGCTTCATTTAATGAACCGTCCAAATGACAATGCAGCTCCACTTTCGGAAATTTTTTAATCTCTTCTGTCTGCAAAGATGCCTCCTTTCCGTCACAGCTCCTCCATTCGAATCATTCCTTTGCTGTTTTCAAGAATCTTCAATATTTCTGAATGATAATTCTTCACCGGCAGCAATATATGTAAATTTACATTCACGACCTTCTTTAATACAATTTCACCCTTTTCAATCCTGTTCTGCAGCTCATCATCCATATCGATATAAGAAAAGGAAAGGATACTGCAATTATGACTCGTTATTTCACTGATAAAATGATTCATATTCTTCGCACTGTCAAAAGATACGTTGATCTCCATCACACGGCTCTTCGATACCAGATTCTGCTCCACATCAATAAGCTTCGTAAATATCACAAGAATCAGAACCGCGGCGACAATGCCTCCGATGTAAAAACCGCCGCCGACTGCAAGGCCGATGCATGCGCTTGCCCATAAACCAGCCGCTGTAGTCAGACCCTTAATACGGTTCTGTCTGTCCGTCAGTATTGTTCCGGCTCCCAGGAAGCCGATTCCACTGATTACCTGCGCGCCCATTCGCGTAGGATCGCCTGTTCCGTGAGCCAGTATCAGCTGCTCGTTTGTGACCATGACAAGCGCCGCCGCCACACAGACCAGCGTATGGGTCCGCACCCCGGCAGGTCTGTGCTTGCGTCCACGTTCCGACCCGATCAATGCTCCCAGTACGGCAGCCAGCAGGATTCTTATAATCCCTACAACCATCTGATGCCAGCTGCCGACGCCTATCATTCCGATATAATTCAAAAATTCATTCATGCTTCCTTCCCCCGTTTTATTAGAATCAGGGCACGCATTTTTACTCCTGCATCTGGCACAGCCTCTTAACCATCTGCTCTCCCACCTCATACGCAAACCGCATGGCGGAGGGCACCAGTTCCTGTGGCACTCCCGGAAGATAATGCTGAATCTCAAAATTAAATACACCCGTATAATGGATTTGTGCTAATGCCCCTAAAATTTCATCCCAGTCAGCATTACCCAGATAGGGAAGTATATGAATACTGTCAGCGCCTGCCTCATCCGATATATGCGTCGCCACAACAAATTTACCAAGCATCTGCAGAGCCTTCTTCTGATCTAACTTCTCGATACTCCCATGCTCCACATCCCAGCACACTTTCACATTTTCACAATCCACGTCTTCAATCAGACGCAGCAGTTCGCCGGGGTCCAGACAATATGGCTTTTCACCTGATTTTGTCCTTCCCCACATATTTTCTACGGCAAGGCCAATCCCTTCTTCTTTCGCAACGGCTGCATACCGCTTCAAAAACTCCACATTCTTCCTGTGTGTATCCGGATGAATCCTTCCGTCTGCCAGATAGCTGGAAGGATGTACCACAATCCACGGAGCTTTCATCATTGCAGCTCCTTTTATACTTCGTTTAAATAATTCTTCTTTTCTTTCATATTCATCATCCAAATTGCAGTAATCGAAAATCGTCGCGTGCGCCTGAACAAATGTAAGCCCCAATTCTTTTGCAAAATCTATATATTCCTGAATCTCCTGCTGCCAGTCCTCACCATGGAAACGGCTGGAAACCAATGATAACTCGGCAAATCCAAAATCAAGATATTGAAAGCCCGCCGCGGCGCATTGCCTGAGCGTCTCTTCCATCATGATCAATTCTGCATGTTTTCGTTCAAAGTAAATATTCGTTGATGCTGCCAGTTTCAAGACCGCCTCCTGTCCGCAAACTTATGAATGGCTTCCACAACGCCCGATGTGTAAGAAGCCTCGCATATGTAGTCCGCATATTCCTTCGTCTCATAAGTTCCATTCGCCACAACTGCCCCTATTCCGGCAGCCTGAAGCATCTCCTGATCGTTTGCATTATCTCCTACAGCAAGCACATTCTTTATATCAATGCCACAAACTTCACAGAGTCTTAGGAGACCTTCCTTTTTATTCACATTCCGGTCAACAATCTCGCATCCGCTGTTTCCATATAATGCAATGCAATACCGGTCTCTTAATTCACAGATCTGTCCGGTCAATGACTCAAACGCTTCCGCTTTCCCGTCCGCCATAATGTTCACTTTATAAACCGGCCTGCCGCTTTTCAAAATCCAATCAAAGGATGTGATCGGCAGCTCTCTTCCGGCGCTTTTTCTCACCCTTGTCCATTCGGTTTCTGAAAGCGCATATTCCGTATCCCCTGCATAAACCAGCGCCGTCAGTCCTTTTTCCACCGCACGGTTTAAGACCGGCTCAAGCGCCTCAATCTGCATCGGAATATCATAAAGCACCCGCCCGGTATCAGACTCAAAGATCACCGCGCCATTACAACTGACAATCGGCGCCGTTATTTTAACTCTCCCGGCAAACCGCTCAATTGCATAAGCAGGCCGTCCTGTAATAAAGGTAAACCGGATGCCGTCCTCGTTAAGCTGTCTGATCAGGCTGACTGCCTCCGGCGATATTTCTTTTTCCGGTGAGAGCAGCGTATCATCCAAATCCGTAACTACCAATTTAATTTCTGTATGTTCCAACCTTCTCGCCCTCCTGTCCTTTTGTATGATTTTGAATACAGCGCACTCCTTATGACCGGAGCACGCTGCACAATACTTCTGGTTTATCCGTTTACGGAATGGTACTCATCCAGTGCCGCATTACACTGTTCCACAATCTTCTGAACGGTTTCATCAACGCTCATATTTCCCTGACAGAACTCCAGCATAATCTCCGTGATGATGCCGTTAATCTCGTTATACGTTAAATCAAGCGGTTCCTGAGAAAGCGGATTCGCATCTTTCATCTGATCAAGCGCCACTTTGTACTGAGGATTTTTCTCATAATACGCTTTCATTTCATCCAGTTCTTCACAGCCTACATTAACCGGAATATATCCCGATGCTGTCGAGAACGTATACTGGCTCTCCGGTGACACGCAGTACTGTACTACATCCCATGCTGCTTTTACCCTTTCATCATTGTCTCTGTTAAAGATATTCAGGCAGCTTCCGCCGACCGCTGCGCCGCCTGCATCCTCTGCATTTACCTTCGGCAGATAAGCGGTCATATATTTTCCGGGCATCAGTTCATCAAGCGTTCCCATGCGGGAAGAAGACATAATTGCCATTGCTGACAGTCCCTGTGCAAATTCTTCGTTGATATTATCCTCAACATATTTATAACCGCCGGTATCAAGAAGCGCCTGAAGTTTTTCTAAAAACGCTTTCAGCGTCCCATCTTCTCCCGCAACAATTTTGGTCATCGGCGCTTCCCTGCCGCCCTGATTATCACCAAAGAAGCTGACATCTTTCTGGCTTACACAGAATTCTACAAGCTGATATCTTTTCACCTGCATATTCAGTCCATAACGTGAAGTTTCCCCGCCTTCTTTTACCGTCAGCGCCTCGACGTACTGCGTCAGCTCGTCCATCGTTTCGGGCGCCTTTTCAAATCCTGCTTCTTTCAGCATATCCTTATTATAGTACAGAAGCGGGATCGAATTAGAGAACGGCACCGCTACCATCTGTCCCTCATAAGTGCATGCCTGCTGCAACGGTTCATAGAACGTATCCTTTGTCACCTCAGACTCGCCATCGTTCATAAACTCTTCGACATTCACTGTCCATCCCATATCCATTACGGCCGGTATGGTGGAGGTCAGACCCACATTGATATCCGGCGCATTCTCATAGTCCTTCGTCTGGTAAGCAAGCATTACCTTGTCCGTACCCTCATACCCCTGATAAACCAGTTCCACATGAATGCCCTTTTCCTTTCCTCTTCCCTCATTATATTCATTAATGATCGAAGTAAGCGCCGCTTCCGTGGCCCCTGAAAAGCTGTGCCAGAACACAACTTCCTGTGTGCCTTCTGAGGACTGTCCTGAACCTGTCCCATCTGCTTCCTGTGAAGTTTCCCCGTTTGATTTTCCGCCTTCCGCGCTGCCGCAGGCTGCTGTTCCCAATACCATGATGCCGCAAAGCAGCAATGCCAATAACTTTTTCATACACATTTCCTTTCTCTCTTTTTCCTGATAAGTGATTTACAGTTTCTTTTTTATGCCTTCTGTTACATCCGAATATCCATGCAGTCCTTTATCCTTTCACCGCGCCTGCCATGACGCCTCCTACAATCTTGCGCTGGAACAGCAGGAAAACGACCACTGACGGAACCAGAATCACAACTGCCGCAGCCATAACTGCACCGACTCCGTAATTGCTTCCCTCATTGTTATTCAGCATCGTAACCGCAACCTGGGCCGTACGCATTGCATCCGTATTTGTTACAAGCAAAGGCCACAGGTACGTATTCCATGTACCAACAAAGGATGAGATAAACACGGTCGTGATAACAGGTATATTACTGGGCATTAAAATTTTCCGGTAAAACTTAAAATTCGTGCATCCGTCCACCT
Organism: bacterium C-53; assembly: GCA_003612525.1. Lineage (GTDB taxonomy): Bacteria > Bacillota > Clostridia > Lachnospirales > Lachnospiraceae > C-53. The sequence continues at coordinate 72,304 of RAZD01000001.1, forward strand.
GCGCCGCCTCTTTCAGTGAGATAGAGTAAGACATAAAGTTCTGGCGCATAACGAAAATATTGATACCTGAAATAAAGAACACTACCATCATTCCCAGATATGTATTAATCAGTCCCAGTTCCGCCGTTGTAAAATAATTCTGTACTACCAGCACATCGGCAGGGATGATCATGCTGCCAACGACCAGTGCAAACAGAATTTTCTTCCCTTTATATTCAAAGAAGGAGAATGAGAAGGCAGCAAGGCTTGCTATAATTACTCTCACAACACTGGATACACCTGCCATAATCAGTGAGTTCCACATAAATCTTAATATCCTTGTATGCATAAAGACAATTTTATAATTTTCCAGATAGCCAAATACGTTGGGGAAAAAATGGAGTTTTGTAGTCAGGATTTCATCCTGCGGCATAAATGAAATATTAACCGCATAAATAACCGGTAATATTAACAGAATGCCAAGCACTATGCATACGATCTGATAAAATAAATGATTTCCCTTTTTCAATCGTAATTCACCTTCCTTTTCTCAAGAACCAGGCTCAGCGCCATCATAACCGCTGCCAGAATAAATCCAACCGTAGTAGCGGCAAACGCCGCGTTGTAATTCGTTCCTACAATTCCTTTTCCGTAAACATAGGACATAATCGTCTCTGTCGTTCCGTTTGGCCCGCCATTATGGAATACCGGGTATGTCAGAATCAGAGTAAAGCTCGATGTCGTCATCGCATATGCAATATCTTTCATCAGCAGGAACAGAAGTGTCGGCGATACCATCGGTATAATGATCTTTGTCAGAAGATGGATTCCAGTCGCCCCGTCAATTCTTGCGCTTTCCAGCACATCCTCACTCATGCCCCTCAGACCGGACAGCAGGAAAATGAAGTTGTACCCCACATTCGCCCAGATCTGTATGAAAATGATCGCGCCTAATGCTGTCTTCGGATCCGTAAGCCATGAAACATTCGTTCCGAAAAGCTTGTTCACAATTCCCATAGACGGATTAAACGCCAGCTGGAAAATCATCGCAACCACCGAAACCGAGATCGCCATGGACATGGAATACATTGCTTCATATATGGAAGAAGTTTTCGTCCTCTTCCTTGCCAAAAGCGCCAGAGCAAATCCGATTACAATACTGATGGGAACTGTAAATGCCACAAAAACCAATGTGTTTCCGATGGACTGAATAAATTTTTCATCCCCCAAAACTTTCAGATAATTCGTAATTCCAGCAAACTCTCTGATCTCTCTGAACTTATTTACCGTAAAGAAGCTCATAACCGTATTTTTTGCAAACGGATAATAGGCAAACATAATCAGAAGCAGAAACGCCGGAAACAGATATAAATAAGGTTCCACTGCCTGAAACAGTCTTTTCCCAAATGTTTTTCCCTTCATAAGAATCCCTCCGTGTTACGATTCATATTTACTGATTCTGGTAAACAGATCCTCCATCAGTTTGTCCCTGTCAACACTGTAAACATAGCGGATAAACAATCTGCGTTTGTCTTCCGCATAGAGATGATCGTATTCCATCACCGGGCTGTGCTCCAGTCTGTCAAGCATAAATTTCTCATCCTGCAGCCAGGCGACCGCCGCGACGTCTGAGATCGGCCGGCTCCAGCATTTATTCCCATTGCACAGACCTGCCTCCTTCGCCGTCTTGTCTACTATATAATTACAGAATTCGTTTTTGCCTCTCAGCCAGTAATCAAGCTCCGGTCCTGTCGTTGAAAAACGCTCCACCACACCCTTGCCGGGAATCAGCACCAGCGGAACTCCGCTGCCTAAGAGTACGCGTGCCGCCGCAACATCCTGCCCGGCATTAAACGACTTATTGTCATGCCAGTCGAATCCCATTCCTCCGAGCCATACGACAAAAAGCTTGTCTTTCAGTTCAGGACAGATCAGTAAGGCGGATGCAATATTGGTGCAGGCTGCAATGGCAATGACATATAACGGCTTCTCTGCGGAATAATCCTGCGCCATTTCAATCAGCCTCTCAACCGCTTCCGACCGGACAGGCGTAGTCTCATCCGTAAGAAAACTCCCGGCCCCCTTATACACGTTGTCACAATAGCTTTCCCTTTTCAGCATTTTCAAAACACGGAAAATTTCCTCGTAACTTTTTTCCATACCATCCTTTGCATCCGCTGAATGATGGTTATAGAACGGCGCCGCGAAGATCGCTTTTAAGCGCATCTTCTCTTCCGACTGCAACAGATAGGCCAATGCAAACTGATCGTCTACCTCGTTATACATATCAGAATCGAGTACGACGTCAATTTTACCCTGTGGTTTTTCCAACCTTCTGATTGATAGCGCATAATCTTCCATGGAATTTGGATTATTATCCGTAAACAAATATGGTTTTGGACTTTCCATTTTCGTTTCCTCCTTTTCTTTGTTAAAAAACCAATTATAACAGCATATATTGTTTTTTAACAATTTATTATTGCTATAATTTGTTTTTTTCCAATTTTGTTCATCATATCACAGAGACCAGAGGCCGTCAATTCATTTTCCGTCGTTTTTTGGCGTTTTGTGAAAAATAGACAGTTATTGCATCGTCAATTTGTTGGTTTTTTCAAACTTTCTATTGATTGACATTGGTTTTTTCCAATGTTACAATAGAAAAAATTGACAGAAAGTTTTGTCATGGGAATTTACAGTCAGAAAAAATATAAACTGTGGAGGTACTGCATGAACAGTAAATTAGACAAGCGGCGCAAAGAAATATTAAATATACTGGCAAAGGTTCCAATCAGTTCGACTCAGCAGCTCGCTGAAGAGACCGGCGTATCCAATGAGACCATGCGAAAGGATCTCGATGCGCTTGCCGACGAGGGCCTGATTCTGAAAGTGCATGGCGGCGTTGCGCTTGCGGGCGGAGCCGTCGCGGAAATTCCTTTTGATCTGCGCGCCACACATTATGTTACGGAAAAGCGGGCGATTGCAGCAAGCGCCATAAAGCTGCTGCAGCCAAAAGATATTATTATTCTGGAAAGTTGTACAACAAACCTGGAACTGGCAAAGGAACTCGCTCTGCTTCCGGAGCTTTTGGAAACATTGATTATCATAACGAATTCCTTTGCCATTGCTTCCACATTTGACGGTGGACGTAAATGCAGAAAAATGTTCTTTTTAGGCGGCTGGGTGCACACCCAGCAGTTCTCATGCCTGAGCTACCATACGACCGCTCTTCTGAAAGAGTTCCATGTCAGCAAGGCATTTTTAAGCGGAGCCGCATTAAGCGAGAACTACATTGTAACAGGTTACTACGATGAGGATGTCGCTCTGCAGCGGGCCATCCTCGAAGCGGCACAGAAATCCATACTTATGATCGACCACAGCAAGTTTAACCAGGCCGCTGTTTTTTCCGTCGCGCCGCTTTCCGACTTTGATTATCTGATTACGGACAAAGAGCTGTCACAGGAAGCCCTTTCCTATATAAATGACAATGATATCACGTATATCAGATCTTCTCCGGTTCCTTGACGGACGGATTTTTCATCAGCTTGTACAGGTAATACATGTTAATCCCTACAAGACACAGATTCATCACGGCCGTCGGATAAGAGCGAATGATCAGCGCATATACGGCGAAAATCAGCGCCCCTGCGGAATTGACAATCCTGAGCTTGACTACGGATGTCATCAGAAAAGATACGAGTATCAGAAACGATGCGAAATAACCGATCATCTCCACAATCATTTGTGTATCCATTTATGCCATACTCCTTTCGTGTGCCAGGCTCCCGGAACCCATGTCCATACGGATGCCAGAAGGTTCCGGGAGTCTGATTCTAAATCAGTTTCTCAAGAACAGAAGCCCCGATCGTTCCCTCCGGCATCTTAAGGCCAAAATTATCTGTTATCGTTGCGCCAATCAGTGCAAAATTCTCCTCGTCAGGAAGTTTTCCTGCCCCTTCCATTGAAGGAGAATACGCCAGAAACGGCACACTCTCCCTTGTATGGTCCGTTCCCGTATGCGTAGGGTCATTTCCGTGGTCTGCCGTCAGAATCAGAAGATCATCTTCCTGCAGAAGATTAAGCAGCATTCCCAGTTTCTCATCAAACCGCTCCAGTTCTCCCGCGTATCCTTCCACATTCCTCCGGTGTCCCCAAAGCGCATCAAAATCCACCAGATTTACATAACACAAACCGGTAAAATCCCTGCCTGCAATCTCAATGGTCTGTTCCATACCATGCACAGAGCTTTTCGATTTGTTCGACTCTGTCAGGCCCTCTCCGTCGAAAATATCATAAATCTTTCCAACCGATATGACATCAAGCCCTGCATCTTTCAGCACATTTAGCGCAGTCTTCCCATAAGGTTTCAGCGCATAGTCGTGCCGGTTGCTCGTACGCTTAAATTCCCCTCTCTTCTTCCCGACATAAGGTCTTGCGATCACCCTGCCGACTTTCCATTCATCTTTCATTGTGATCTCTCTGGCGATCTCGCAACAGCGATATAGTTCTTCGAGGCCGAACGTCTCTTCATTACCGCAAATCTGCAACACCGAGTCGGCTGATGTATACACAATCATATGACCGGTGGCAATTTCCTCCTCCGCAAGCTCTTCCAGTATTTCTGTTCCGCTTGCGCTCTTATTGCCGATAATCGTACGTCCCGTCCTTTCAGACAGTTCATCCAAAAGCTCCTTCGGAAATCCGGTTTCCGTAAATGTGCGGAAAGGAGTTGTGACATGAAGTCCCATCATCTCCCAGTGCCCGGTCATCGTATCCTTGCCAACGCTTGCCTCATTCAGCCTCATGTAATATCCCATCGGTTTTTCCACAGGTTCGATTCCAATAAGAGGACGCAGATTTGCAATTCCAAGCTTCTGAAGATTCGGAATCTGAAGCGGTCTGGAAGCAGCAATGTGTCCCAGAGTATCCGTCCCGGCATCACCATACGCATCTGCATCTTTCAATGCGCCAATTCCTAATGAATCAATGACAATCGTAAAAATACGTTTATATTTTCCCATTTTTCCCTCCTGTTTTCTCATGCTGTCTCCAGTGCAATCTTCATCATATCCGTAAATCCTGTCTGGCGCTCTTCGGCTGATAACGCTTCGCTGCGAAGCGGCGCATCCGAAATCGTCAGCATGCAAAGCGCCTTCTTCCCGGCCCTGGCCGCATTCATATACAATGCCGCCGCTTCCATTTCCACAGCCAGAATTCCCATTTTCACCCATTTTGTGAGGTCTTCCCCATGATCATTATAGAAAAGATCAGAAGAAAGAATATTCCCGGCTACCGTCCTGATTCCCAGACGCTCCCCGGTTTCAACCGCCTTTCTTGCCAGTTCAAAATCCGCAATCGGTGCAAAGGTTCCCGGCAGATGATACTGTGCGGCATACGAAGAATCCGTACTTGCCCCGATTCCGACCACAACATCCCTGAGTCTCACCTTATCGCTCAGGGTCCCTGCCGTGCCGATTCTAATGATCTGGTCCACCTCATAGAAGTGAAACAGCTCATATGTATAGATTCCCACCGAAGGCATTCCCATACCGCCTCCCGCAACGGTGATTCGTTTCCCCTGATATTCCCCGGTAAATGCCAGCATATTTCTAACCTGATTGACACACTCATAATTTTCCAGGAAATTCTCTGCGATGTACTTCGCCCGCAGAGGATCTCCCGGCATCAATACTGTTTTGGCAATCTGGTCTTTTTCTGCACCAATGTGCGGCGTTGGTGTTTTGTTCATACTACATACCTTCCTCTCTTATGAATGGATTAAGTTCTTACTCTCGTATTCTTTCAGTTTTTCATACTGCTGCTGCGAAATATGGATTTTGCCGCTCCTGCATGATAGGAAGCCTTCTTCAGCCAATCTCCGGATGCTCCTTTGAACCGTCCGGACATTCGTCCCGACATGCTGCGCCAGCTGGCTCTGTGTGTTCCCATATCGAAAGCTTTCATTCCCTTCCCGCTTTTCATATGTTTTGATCAAATACAGAATCAGCCGGTCCTTTGCATTCAGAAGCAGGTACTTGCGTTCATTTGAAATCTCCCTTGCCAGCGTGTACGCAAAGACCCGTGCCCGCATCAACAGTGCATTTCTGTCCCTGCGCATCCACTTCATATACGCAGAACAGGGAATGCGGAACGCATCGCATATCGTCACGGCCCGAATCGTTTTCTGAAATTCAGGAATCTCTGCAAAGGGCTCATAGTCACCGATAATGTTGATGCCTGAGTGCTCATAAAAACTATATACATTGCCTGGCATCTGAATATCCGCACCGCTTACTTCTCCATCTATAACGGCCCAGACATACTCGCACTTCGTTCCCTCCTCGAGAATTGCCTGCCCTTTTGGTATCTTCACATACTGCATTGTCTGCATCACCTCTTCGGGGCAGCCGCTGAACAGATCGTTCAAGTACGTATAGGACTCTTCCTTTAATGTTTTGATGATTTCCGTAAATTCCTGTCTTGACCTCATCTGCTCTCCTCTTTCTTACGCCGTTTCCTTTGATGTCTTCCTGTTGTATCCTATGTTAAACATTTCTTTTGATTTTAGATACGACATGTGTCGTCTTTTTTGTGTTATAATTACTATTCTCTGTTTTTAACAATATTTTAACATGTTTTTTATGAATGTTGCATAATTTTAAAGTTGAATTTTCCCTCAAAACAACCGTCTGACAAAAAAGAACACCTTCACGTCTGTGTCAATGAATCAAATACCCCCTTCAGATTCAGCCTTCCAAATCCTTCCTGTTTGTTTGGATATGTGATTCCCGGTTCGCGCACAGCTCCGCGTTTAAAGTAATTTTTCACATCATCCGAATTTACAATCGGCTCATTTCCTTTGACGACGGCCCATTCCAGAAAGTCCGCGGCAGCGCCTGCCGTAATTGCCGCTGCCACACTCGTTCCGGTGTACATCCCGACATTTGTGGAAACATTCACAGCCGGAGCCGCAAAGTCCGGTTTTTCACTTCCATTGCGCGTGAATCCCCGGCTGCTGTCGGTATAACTGCCGCCGGTAATCTCATTGTATCCTGTAACCGTAATCGGCCCAAACGCATTTGACGGTTCCGTCAGCGTCACATCGGGAGAAGAGCGCAGAAAATACGTCTCATCACTGATAAATCCGGTCAGCGGGAGCCACATATGATAGCTTCCACGGTTTGTGGCGGAACCATAGACACCGATCGACCATATCCCCGGACTCGGATTCTGAAACCGCATGGATATCAGTTCTCCCCCTGACTCTCTTTCAACAATCCGATAGTCAACCAGAACGACCGTCTCATCGTAAATAAACCGGAACTCATGGCTTCCCCCTATTCTGGATGTGATTCTTGGCACGCTTTCACCGTAAGGAGAACGGATTGATATGGAAAAGATATCCGGGGAGGATGCCCAGAGTTCCAGAAAAAATCCGGACTCATTCTCTCCCACCTTTATCTCGGCCTCACTGTATTCACCGCTTCCTTCAAAATGATGTCTTGCGTTCCCTTCATTGCCTCCTGCCGTCACAGCACATCTCCGATCGTTAAGTGCAACCACATCAAGAAACTGGGCCAGCGAAGATCGTCCATTGTGATCTCCCTGATTCGTACCGACGCTCAGACAGATTACAAGCGGCATATTATATTGCTGCGCCAGTGCATTCAAATACTGTACCCCAGTCATAATATCCGTCTCAGCAATCGCAAAGGCATCCTGGTTCACCGCATAAAACTCCTTCAGATAAGGCTTCGCCTCCTTGCATTTCACTACCGCTATGACACACTCCGGCGACGCTCCGCAGAATTGCTCTCCTTCCTGAAAACTTCCCGCCGCTATCTGTGCAAGCGCCGTGCCGTGCCCGTCTGTGTCCCTGGAAGGTACGATATCATATGGATTTTCTGAATTCAGCGCCTGATTAATCATTCCCATATTATATTCACTTCCATAAATCAAATTCTTCGGTGCATTTCCTGTCTGAATCGTCTGATCCCATATCCCAAGAATACGGGTTGAACCGTCCGGATAGCAAAACGCCGGATTCCTGTAATCTATTCCCTCTTGTGTTAAATAAATGCACGTAATCTTCTACGTTTTCCACCGAATGTCTATATGGTCTTCGTTATATACGATGATCTCATTTACATATCTTTCTATCAGTTGCAGGTCTTCTCTCATTTCAGGACTCCCCTCCCTGACCATCCGGACTCTTTCATCTGTCTCACCAATCTGCATTTTTAACCTGCCGATCACTTCCTCTTTCCGCTCCAATTCCGCCCGCAAAGAACAAAATTCTGACTGCTTTCCCTGTGCATACAGCAGGTAGCTCTCATAATGCTCCCTCTTTAATCTTCCGTATTCTCTCTTCGCACGCTCTAACCTCCGATGAAGTTCGAAACGCTCCCTGTTCAGAGCATCCTCTGAAACACACACAGCTTCCACTGCCAAATCCTGCTCTTTCAGAAATTCTTTCATACGAAATCGTACCGTTCGCTCCAAAAACACAGCGTCCACCCTTCGGATACAGTCTTCCTGCCCGGTTACATAACGGTTGCAACAGGTAAAATAAGGATTACATCCCTCTTTCAGTTGTAAATTCCGCCTGCAGCATCCGCACACTGCCTTTCCGGTCAGAGAATGTTTCTGATTGCCGTCTTGACTTCTCCTCCTCATCCCGCTCCTCTTCTGCACCTCCTGAAATTCCTCCCTCGAAACAATCGGAGCATGGTGGTCACGAATCGTTTTCCATTCCTTCCTCGCCCTTTGGACACTGCGTCCTCCCGCCAGTTCTTTCTCTGTCTTTCCATATAAAACATCCCCGGCATAGACTGGATTCTTCAGAATGCTGCATATCGCGCTGCCGCTCCAGTAAAACCTGCCGCCTTTCGGTTTTCTGCTGACTCCTCCCTTCCTGATCTTAAATTCAATCGGTGTGGGAACATTCTCCGTGTTTAATTTCCTGGCTATCTGGATCGAAGTCATTCCCTGAAGCGCAAAAACAAAAATCCGCCGGATTACTTCCGCCTCTTCCTCACAAACCACCAGCATATGACGATCATCCGGAGATTTTTCATAACCAAAAGGCGCGCTGCTGCTGACATATTGCCCGCTTTGTTTTCTTGCCTGCAACGACGCCTTCACTTTTCGGGACAAATCCCTGCTGTATAAATCATAAATCAGATTTTTAAAATGAATGTCAATGTCCGCACACTTTCCCCGGTACCTGTCGCTGTCATAGCAATCATTCACGGAAATAAAGCGAATTCCCAACAGCGGGAATATCTGCTCCAGATAAGAACCCGTTTCCACATAATCACGACCAAACCGTGAAAAGTCTTTTACAATCACACAGTCGATCTTTCGGTTCTTCGCATCCAAAAGCAGCTTCTGAATTCCCGGACGATGAAAATCCATTCCCGAAAAACCATCGTCCTGATATTCAAAAAGCTCATAAGACTGGAAATGAGACCGGATATATCCTTGAATCAGCGCACGCTGCATCGAAATGCTTCCGCTCTCAGACTGCTCTGTTTCCTCCTGTGGCATCTCACCATCCGCCTTTGAAAGGCGCATATAGGCGGCAATACGAATTTTGCATTCTCCATTCTTCCTATTCAGACTCATTGCCTCCTTCTGCCCGCTGAGCGTTCAGACGCATTCGCAGCCTGACCTCTTTTTCTCTGATTCCCTGAAGCAGTTTCTCCGACTCTTTTTTGCGGCCCCGGAATTCTTCCAGAGAAAGGAGGCCTGTATGGTATCTTACATACATTGCGCTCTCCCGTTTTTTCTCATTCCTGTACCGCCTCTCACACTGATCTAATTCCCTCCGAAGATGTTGTTCTGCATCGTGTGTTGGACAGCCTGATTCTATGCAAAACCACTGGTCACTGCACGGGGATTGCTCTGTATAATCCTTTTCATGACGGCGCCTTCCGGATGACTGTCCAAGCAGTGAGACTGCCTGTAAGAACACAGACTCACTCACAATCGGCTTATGTGCATTGTACCGTATCATCCTGTCGCTGTCATCCGCCCCATGCCGGTTCCTGTTTTTATACAGCTTCCCACAGGACGACCCATGCGCCAGACACCCTGTATACACAGGATTCATAAGCATCCGTTTAAGCGTCCCGCTGCTCCATCGCGTAAGCGGCTCCCCCTGCTGACAGTACGCATGCCCGGTCTCTCTGTAATCACACGGACGATGAACGCCTCTTTCATACAATGCCTCCACAATCTGTCTCCTGCTGCTGCCTGCCACAAAGCTTTCATAAATTTCTCTCACAATATCCGCTGTCTCCGGGCAGATAAAAAGACATCTTTTCCCGTCCGTCCAATCCGCAAAGTACCCATACGGCGCAAATCCCCCCGTATAGCCGCCCTGTTCCTGACTACACCGTTTGCTCGAGCCAACTTTTCTGGCAATATCCCTTGCATACATCTCGTTCACGAGATTTGTCAGGCCGATTGCCATCTCATCCATGTCTGATGCCTGTTCAAGCGTATCAAACCCATCCGTAACCGCAACAAAGCGTACACCCATCAATGGAAAAACATTCTGAATATACTTTCCCGCCTCAATATGATTTCGTCCGAAACGCGATAAATCTTTTACAATCACACAGTTAATCCTTTTTTTGCACACGTCCTGCATCAGACGTTCAAATCCCTCCCGTTTAAAATTTGTCCCTGTACTTCCAATATCCACATAACATCCAAAAAGCTGCATTTCCGGATGTTCCTTTATATACTGCTTTGCAATCGCAATCTGTGTGTCGACGGACTCATTTTTGCGCTCACCGCCATTCACGGAAAGCCGTGCGTAAATGCCGACGCGAAAGCATCCGGCATCCGATATCCGCTCTTTCTTTTCCCTCCTTGAAACACGTGCCACAATTATGTCACCTCCCGGGCAGCGGAATCCTTCCTTATGGTATCCGCAAACATATCCTTAAACCTCAGTTTCACAAACACCCTTTTGTCCTCAAATACGTGTATGCGGTCGACAAACGCTGTCAGAACATCCCTGTCTATCTCCGTAATCTCCGGCAAAGTCTTCATTTTTTCAAGTTTCTTCTCCGCCTGAGTTCTTGCCTGAAACAACTTCCGAACCATTTCCTCCTGCCGCCTGACAGCCTCCTCCGTCTCATGATAGCGCACTTCATAGATTCTGTGGAAATCTCTGAAATCCTCCTCCGTGATAATCCCCTTCTTCAGATCTTCACACAGGCCGCTGCCTAAAGATCTGTATAATTCCCGCTCTCTGTACAGCCGCTTCAGTTCCCTGACAAAGACCGCCACCTCCCCGTCAGATACCTCCATCTTCTCTATCCGCACACGGACATTCTCGTGATCGAGAAATAAAAATGATTGCAGCCGAAGACCTGTCAGAAGAACATATTTTAGCTCTTCCTCCAGAATACTGTGCCTGCTGCATCCTGCTCCCCTGTTTTTGGATGCGCAGATAAAATAAACTTTTTCCGTCCCCTTATATCGGCTGACCCTGCGTATCATCGGTTCACCGCAATCTCCACAGTACAGAAATCCGGTAAACATATGGCAGCTGTTTTCCCCCTTCGATGCTCTGCCGTCTGATTTCAAAAGCCTCTGAACCAGCTCAAAATCCTCCGCTGAAACTACCGCCTCGTGGGTATCTGCAACCCGTACCCACCGGGCCTCAGGCTTCTCCGATAATCGCTTCACTTTATAGCTCACCCTCTCACGCTTCCCCTGAACCATGATACCCAAATACATTTCATTGGTCAGAATACGCTTTACCGCCACCGCCGACCACTTTGCCGCCACATGGATGGCGAATCCCGTAGAGAAATTTTCTCCCTGAGACTTCTTGTATTCCATCGGTGAAAGAATCCCAAGCCCGTTCAGCTTTTCGGCAATGGCAAGATTTGTGAAACCTGCAATTTTCCACGCAAATATTTTCTTTACAACAGTGGCTGCATACGCATCCACAATCAAACGATTCCTGTTCTTTGGGTCCTTACGGTACCCGTAAACCGCAAAAGCGCCGATAAACTCTCCCTTCTCCCACTTTATCCGCTGATGGCTGCGGACTTTTTTCGATATATCACTGCAATAAGCGTCATTGATGAAATTCTTTAGCGGTATCAGAAAATATGTTGCATGAAAATCCGCCGTCAGGGAATCGAAATTGTCATTCAGTGCAATAAACCGCACGGAAAAAGCCGGGAAAGTCTTTTGAATCAACTTCCCGGCTTCAATATAATCACGTCCCAGTCTTGACAAATCTTTTACAATCACACAGTTAACGCGCCCGTTCTCCACATCTTCCATCATTCTTTGAAAAGAGGGCCTGTCAAAATCCGTACCCGACCACCCATCATCAACATAATAATCATAGATTGCCATATTATCCTGTTTTATAAGAAAAGAGCGTATCAATTCTCTCTGAGAACGGATACTGTTGCTTTCCGCACCGCCCCCATCAAAAATATCGTCCCGGCTCAGCCGAAGATAAGCTGCCACGTTATAAAAATCTTTCGCTTTCATCCGTTCCTCTCCCTCAATCATAAATACTGACAGTACGAATTGTCTGCTTTTCGTTTTCTATACGTTTGTTTATATATTTATCCTGGCATGTTTTCGGGCAAGCAGAACCATGCGGTCACCCAGCGTATCTTCCACCCCCTCCATATACCCCGTCTGCAATATGTATTTCCCTGCATTCAGTGCGTATGGATTCCCCGTCCCCTTTAAATAAGATTCGAGACGCTGCTGTAAATGACCGGACAAGTCCGCCTCAACCTCAGCCGCGTCTGATAAATTCTCCCGCCTCAGGCGCATAATCGGGATACTGCGAAGCTCATTCAGCCTTTCTATCGTCATAAATATGCCATTCCTTTTTTCTTATCCTATTCAAAACAGCGCATGTCTTATGCCTTCCCGATTTATAGCGTATGGACTTAGTCATCACAGTATTTTTTTACAATCTCCGCAAATTTTCCTTTCATTTCTGTAAACGCTTTTAATAATTTGGAGGAAAATACACCACTCTGACCGTTTATAATCATCTGATAAGCCTTATCTGTCCCATAAGCTGCCTTATAGACACGCTTTGAGGTAAGCGCATCGTATACATCCACCAGCGAAACAATCTGAGCCGCAATGCTGATCTCTTCACCCTTCAGGCCATCCGGATATCCGTTTCCGTCATATTTTTCATGATGATGCCTCGCAATGTCATAGGCATACTCATAAAACAATTCATTATTCAAACGAATTACTTTTTCTATGATTTCAGCGCCTTTCGTAGTATGTGATTTGATAACTTCATACTCGTCCTCCGTTAACTTACCGGCTTTTAAAATAATATGATCCGGAATTACAATTTTACCGATATCATGCAGAGAGGAAGACCATCCGATAATTTCCAGTTTCTCCGGCGTAAGCTCATATTCCGGATACAGGTTCATCACGCATGTCCCAAGACAAATGGACAACTCGCGAATTCTCTTGATATGCTGCTCTGATTCCAGATTTCTGAACTCCACAATATTGCTCAGGGAATCAATCAGAACTTCATTCATATGTTTCTGCTTCTCTGCCATAAATTTCAACATCGTATTCTGCTTTTTAAGCTTTTCCGTCTGTTTTTTGACAGTAATCTCAAGCTGCATCTTATATTGAAATACCTCAACGACGTTATCTACGAGCTGTCTCACAATTTCTGTGTGGAACGGTTTTTTAATATAGCTTACAATACCGCACTCATACCCTTTTTTTTCATATACAGCCGCCTTGTCGCTCGTAATCATAATAAAGGGAATCCTGCTCAGAAATCCCTTTTCACTCAGGCGCCTCAATACCCGGAAATCGTCCTTCGCCGGTATTAAAAGATTTACCAGAACAACCGCAAGGGAAGCGCCCTGATTTCTTAAGATGTTTAAGCCCTCTTTTTCATCCGGCACATCCAGGACTTTATATTTATCACGAAATATTTCAGCCAGCTGCGCCCGGCTGGAATCATCAAATTCAAGAATCAAAATCGTATCACGCATAGTTTTCTGTCCATATTCCTTTTTCAATTTATAGTTTTACCATTACCACATTCTTATTTCTGAGCTTAAAAATCACCCTGCTGACCTGTGACGGAAGCATATATTTCATTTTACTGACTTCAATACTGCTCCCTTCGTATGCATATCCTCTGACAATCACTGCTTTCATATCCTGATCTGTCAGGTTCATAAGCGTTGATATATTTGCATCAATATCAGCCAGCTCATGGTCTTTGGCCACAATCGCCGCATTCAGTTTCTTAACCAGAAGCTCCGCCTGCTCCCTTTCCCGGGGCAGGTCCTTGAGGATCTTATGCCATCTCTCCTCGAGTAAGGACAGTTCATTTAAGATCTGTTCCCTCTGATGGGCATACATAGCCTGTTTCTTATCATACATTGCATTTCGTCCCACTTCCAGACATGTTTTTAAATGAGACCTGTTGCCAAGATTATAGGTATCGATGCCCATTACCGCGCAGACTCTGCCTCCGAGAAGCATCCCTTTCGTGCCGGATACAATCACTTTTCCCATCGTATTGATATTGCTGTTCATAATGTAATTCGCCCTGACATTACCGCCGGCCTCAATATTTGCAGCTTCAAAAAAGCTTCCGGACACTTCACCCTTTGCCTCAATAAAACAGTCGTTCTTGGAGCAGCTTCCCTTTTTTATCATGACATTGCCGCCTGCGATCAGTCGCGCCGCCTGCACATTATGCTCTACGATAATATCTCCTGTCACAGAAATGTAACCGCCCGAATAAACGCTCCCGATCACATGAACGGAACCGTCAACTTCCAGTTTTCCGGTCACAGCCGTTACATCCTCACGTACAATAAGCATATTGGATATTATAATCTTCCCATTTTGAAATTCAAATTTTCCATTCATTTTAGAAAGATAAGTCACCCCATCCGGAGCAATCACAAACCCTTTTCCCTTCAAAGGCTTCTTTTCAATCCCCTTATTGGCATGAAGCACTTCACCGAACACATTCTGCCCGTCCGTCCCCTCTTCGGCCGGATGGTAAACAGCAATTTTTTCTCCCTCTTCCACCATCTCAAAAGCTTCTATGTTGACATAATCAACGCCTCCGTCCGGAAGCGGTGCAGGAATACGCGGAAGGTCGAGCCTGACAAAAAATTCATACCGGCCATCCTGTCCGTCCTGTGCAGGCGTGCCCTCAGCAACCAGAATTTTTTCATTCATTCTTCTCTGACTGATCATTTGGGCGATTGCATCCCGCTTGATTCCGATTACAATTCCCCTTGTTTCGAGCGCGTCATAGATATCTGCCTCCGTAACCATATTTCCGGGAATCCACGTAATAAATGCATACGCCTTATTTCCGTTATCCTCTACAAATATACTGAATTCCTTCTTAGTCAAAGCTTTAATATCAATACCGGATTTATCATCCTCCACATGCTTCTCTGTCTTTTCCTGTAAAAGCCTCTGGCGCTTTTCCTTCATATCCGTGGCGGACAAAATCAGTTTGGCATATGGAGTTACATCAAGCCCTGCTTCCAGGCCAAGACGAATTTCCTTCATCTGCCAGTGGCTGAACAGACAGTTCGAATAAAAAGACACTTTCAATTTCTTCTCAAGACCGAGACGGATTTCCCTCATCTGCATCCAGTTATACTGCGCGTCCGCATAGGAGGACACGTCCAACCCCTCATAAAGACCGATTCGGATCTCATAAATCTGCTGCACATACATATCATCGGTGAGCCATGTATCAATCGGAACGCCATCCTCCAGGGCAAGCCTGATCTGCTCCAGTTCATCATCCACAAATCCCCGGTCCAAATAAGCGGTAAGATCCTTTGTCGAATAAAACGAAAGCCTGATTTGCTTCATGGTTTCATAGCTGTACGAAGGGTCTGCATATTTAGAGACATCCACCTTGTCCTTGATCCCCATCCGTATCTGTTCCATCTGAAGCCAGTTAAACTCCGGGTTGGAATAAAGTGAGACATCCAACCCTTCCTCTTTTCCCAGAAGGATCTCCTGATGCTGCTCTTTCATATATTCAGCATTTTCCATCATGGCAAATTCAGAATTTTGAAGAGATGTTCGATTTACATTCATGACCAGATTCCAACCTTTCATCTTATGATATAATCTTCAATATTATACAATAAATAATATACAAAATCTATTATTTCTTTATTAATAATTTATGTTTTTTCACCGTATCTGATTCAACTGACAATAAAATAACACACTCCCCCGTATCGACGAAACCGATCATAATGCCCCGGCCGGTAAGCTGAAGCGTAGACTGCTGTACGCTCAATATGCCACTCGCCTCAAGCGCATCACAGGACAAAAGACCGTATAGTTTCGGAATCATTCCGTAATTATAATCCCCGATCGCAAGCTGCGGCACTTTCGCACGATTCACATAGCTGATATGTCCGCGGTACGGAAGCCATATATTACAGACATCCGCCCCTGTCAATTGCTCCAAAAAACGATCTTCCACATTAAAGTCAATAATTAAATCATAATAATCATCCGATATAATTTTTTCCCTGCACAATGAATCATCCGCCACTAAAAAAGTCCCCCGAAATAAATGCTTTTAAAAACATTATATTCCGGAGAACTTGTATTTAGTTCATTCTCTCAATGCCGGGCCTGAATTCGGTTTTGCCGCGCAGATCAATCAGGGGGCCACCCGTTCCCTCAATATATTCTTCCGTGATTGTCACTCTGCCAATGTTGTCATCTTTCGGTATCTCATACATTATATCAAGCATAAATTCTTCTATGATTGCCCGAAGCGCTCTCGCACCTGTCTCTTTCTCAAGCGCCTTCTTTGCAATTGCGCTTAAAGCCCCGTCTGTGAATTCCAGTTTCACCTCGTCAAGCGCAAGTAATTTCTCGTACTGTCTTAAAATCGCATTTCTCGGTTCTCTTAGAATTTTCACCATCATTTCCTCATTCAGACCGCGCAGCGTAAAAATAATGGGAAGTCGGCCCACAAATTCAGGAATCATGCCAAACTTTTTGATATCATCAACCGTCACGTATTTTAATATGTCTTTTTCTTTATCATATTTATCCTTTAAATCCGCATTAAAACCTATGGATGTCTGTTTATTCAGCCGCTGCTTTATAATATCCTCAATGTCAGGAAAGGCTCCGCCACAGATAAAAAGAATATTTCTTGTATTCACCGTGGTAAGAGGAACCATCGCATTCTTGCTGTTCGCGCCTACCGGCACTTCTACATCCGCTCCTTCAAGCAGTTTCAGCATTCCCTGCTGGACACTTTCCCCGCTGACATCACGACTGTTATTATTCCTCTTCTTGGCTATCTTGTCAATTTCGTCAATAAATATAATACCGCGCTCCGCTTTCTCCACATCATTATCGGCAGCCGCAAGAAGCTTTGATACGACGCTTTCTATATCATCGCCAATGTATCCTGCTTCGGTAAGCGAAGTTGCATCCGTAATCGCAAGCGGCACGTCAAGAAGTTTTGCAAGCGTCTTTACCAGATAAGTTTTACCGCATCCGGTCGGCCCAATCATCAGCATGTTTGATTTCTCAATTTCTATGTCATCCATCGGATCGGATGCCACACGCTTATAATGATTATACACTGCTACGGATATCACTTTTTTTGCATGATCCTGCCCCACAATATACTCGTCGAGGCTTTCCTTTATTTTATGTGGCCGGGGAATATTTTTAATATCAATCACCGGCTCACTGCTCTTCTCTTTTGACTTTTTCTTTATTTTCGGAGCGCCCGGAACCATTCCCTGAAGATCGGACCAGTTGATAAACTGAATGCTTGGAATTCCAAATCCGCCGCCCGGATTCCTTGTGCGCTTTGTATTTTCCGCCGGTTCCTCCTCGTCAGGTTCCGTTTCCACCGGTTCCTCCGTCGAAACATTCTGTACTTTTCCGTTACTCTCCTCAACTACAACCGGTTTTTCCTGCGCCATACGGTCTGCCGCCGTACCAAATGCAAGCGGACCTACGGAACTCAGCATATCACCGTAATCGTACTGATTAATCGCATCCATTGTTTTATGCATACAGTCTGAACAGACACATATATTATTCGGAAGTTTAAACATTCTTCCCGCAACACTCTCCGGTCTTCTGCAGAGATAACAGAACTCTTCATATTCTTTTGTCTTATTATTGTCGTTGTTTTCTGACATAAAATAACCATGCCTTTCCTTAGCCTGCGTTTTCTTCTCACGGATTATAGTATATCCCATATTTCTTTTCGAAACAAGAGAAAGGACTCCAAAAAGGAGTCCTATTTATAAAAAATTTACATTTCTCTAGCTGGTCTTACGTCCCAATGTCACTGAAATATTCTTTTCCACATATCCTTCGGCGCTGCCCTGCTGTATGGTGACATCGACGGTTGTTCCGGCTGCATAATACTGCATCAGATCCTGTAGTTCACTCATCGCCCTCACACTCTGACCATCAAAAGATGTGATAATGCATCCTCTCGCAATGCCCGCATTGGCCGCCGCGGAACCTTCCACAACCTGCGCCACATAAATTCCGATCGGCATTCCATACGCATTGGAAACCTCCGCCGTCACATCAATACCAGAAATCCCAAGATACGAACCGTCTGCCTCCGCAACTTTTTTCTTTGTCTCACGATTCATCAACTCATCAATAATCGGCTGCGCCGTAGAGATTGGAATTGCATATCCCATTCCTTCCACCTCCGCCGAGGAATATTTCACCGCATTAATGCCGATGACTTCACCATTGATATTCAGAAGCGCACCGCCTGAATTGCCCGGATTGATTGCTGCATCCGTCTGAATCAGTTCATTTGTCACATTATCAACCGTAACCTCACGGTTCAGGGCGCTGATCACCCCAGATGTCACAGACTGTCCATAGCCCAGTGAATTTCCGATTGCGATCGCCGGCTCTCCTACTTTCAGCTGCTCGGAATCTCCCAGAACAGCTACCTTTATCTGGCCCTTTGTCTCTGCGGAAAGATCGTTTAAATCTACCGCAATCACCGCAAGGTCAACATCCGACTGTGCACCCTTTAGCTGAGCCTCCGCAACGGAGCCGTCAATAAACTGTACGGAAAGGGAATCAGAATCCGACACAACATGATTATTTGTAGCAATCAAAAGCTCCGAATCATTTTCACCCACAATAATGCCGGAACCGCTTGATTCATTCTGATATTCTCCTCTCTGGCCCCAGAAGGACTGAATCGTCTGCGTATACATATTTGTAATGGAAACAACTGACGGCATAACATTCTCTGCCACACCTGAAGCGTCAAGCACTGACGCTTTTGCCATAACAGCATTTTCCACTCCGCCGCTGCCGTATGACAACACGCTGTTCTGGGATGCTGTTGTTGTCGTCACCGGCTTCTGGGATTCCGTGTTCTGATTCTGGCTCGTGCTGCCAGTGACATCGTTCACTTTATCCGCGATCAGATTCACTCCATAAAATCCTGTTCCTGCAAAAACTCCGAAAAGCAGACCTAAGGATACACAAACCGCCGCTTTTTTCACAAATCCCCCTTTTTTCTTCGAAGTTTTCTTCGGCTCCTCCGGTACATAAGACCGATTTACCTGATAGGATGCGTACCGGTACTGCGGGTTCTCATCTGTCGGTCCATGTCCGTACATGCCAGAGGGACCTGATGTATTATCCGACTGATTCGCTGTGGAATCACCTGTGCTTCCGCCCTGATAATGATTTTGATTTTCATAATTGTTATAATCTTCGTACATAGCTTTCACCCTTTCTCACTATTCTTGCCTAAAAAGAATTGCCTAAACCAAAGGTTCTTCTTTCCTTTCGATTTAGGCATAGTTTATCAGGCAATTGTGTCTTATTTGTGACAAATATTTCAAGCAATTGTGTTTTCTCCTCCGGCGAACAGCTTTATTCAACCGTAACCGATTTTGCAAGGTTTCTCGGTTTATCTACATCACACCCCTTACCCACCGCCACATAATATCCAAACAGCTGTAATGGAATGATCGCCAGCGAATTCGTAAAATAACGATTCGTCTGAGGAATATAGACGACGTAGTCCGCCGCTTTCTCAATCTCCGTATTTCCCTCGTTCGTCACGGCAATCACAAAAGCACCTCTTGATTTTACCTCCACAATATTGCTGATTGTCTTCTGATACAGACTTTCCTGCGTCAGCACGGAGGCAACAAGCGTGCCTTCTTCAATCAGAGAAATTGTGCCGTGCTTTAATTCACCCGCCGCATACGCTTCGGAATGCACATAGGAAATTTCTTTCAGCTTAAGAGACCCTTCTAATGATATCGCATAATCGATTCCTCTCCCAATAAAGAAAATGTCCTTTGCCGCAATATAACGGTTCGCGAATTTCTGAATCCTCCCCTTGCATCCAAGCAGAAGTTCAATCTGGTCCGGCAGACGGCGCAGATCTTTTATATAAGCTTTTAATTCGTCCGCCGATAGTTCCCCGCGCACCCAGGCAAACTTAAGAGCCAGAAGATACAGGGCGATCAGCTGAGCACTGTACGCTTTTGTTGTCGCAACCGATATTTCCGGTCCGGCCCATGTATACATCACATTGTCCGCTTCTCTTGCAATCGAGCTTCCAACCACATTGACAATGCCAAGTACCTTGCTGCCTCTTTTATGCGCTTCCCGAAGCGCCGCAAGCGTATCAGCAGTTTCACCCGACTGACTGATTACAATCACCCAGTCATTTTCATCGATAATAGGGTCGCGATAGCGGAATTCGGAGGCAATATCCACCTCAACCGGGATTCGCGCCATACCCTCAAATACATATTTTGCTGTAACCCCTGTGTGATAAGCCGAACCACAGGCCACAATAAAAATCTTACCCAGGTTTCTGATCTCTTCATCCGTCATACCCAGCTCTTCAATTACCACTTCATTATTTCTGATACGGGGATTTAAAGTATCGAATACGGTTTTCGGCTGTTCATAGATTTCCTTTAACATAAAGTGCTCATAACCGCCCTTTTCCGCCGCATTCGTGTCCCACTCAATTGTAACAGGTTCTTTTTCAATCTCCTCCTCATCAACCGAATAGAACTTCAGGCCGTCCCGTCTCAGGCAGACGATCTCCTGATCTTCAATAAAGCAGACCTGCCTCGTATATTTTAAAATTGCCGGTACATCCGACGCGATAAAGCAGCCTTCCTTGCTCTGTCCTACAATCAATGGGCTCGACTTCCGCACGGCAAAAATCCGATCCGGAAACTCAGAAAACAAAATCCCAAACGCATACGAGCCTTCCACGCGATGCATGACTTTTATGATGGCCTCCATCGGGTTCCCTTTATAATAGTAATCAAGAAGGTGTGCAATTACCTCCGTATCTGTCTCTGACAAGAACTTATACCCTTTCTTAAGCAGCTTGTTTTTCAGAGCGATATAATTCTCGATGATTCCGTTATGTACAACGGAAATCGTTCCCTCCGTATTCATATGCGGATGGGAGTTCAGATCGGACGGCTGTCCGTGAGTCGCCCAGCGCGTATGGCCGATTCCCGCAGTTCCCGGGAGCGTTTCCCCACCATGCGTCAGCTCAAAAAGCACCTTAAGCCTTCCCATCGCCTTTACCATCTCAATCGATGTGCCATTATAGACCGCCATACCAGCGGAATCATATCCGCGGTATTCCAGTTTCTCAAGACCATCCAAAATAACAGGCGCTGCCTGACGAGTTCCTATATATCCAACGATTCCGCACATCTGTTTTCCTCCCTCTCACAAACCGGACTTATAAGCCTTCCGCATTTTTTCCATACCCTGCATGCACATCCTCCGGCACATTCATTTTGTCCCAATAGCGGTCCCAGTACGGCTTGTTGTCCGTACACCAGAGTATCACTTTCGAAGGAAGTTTTTTATAATTAATTCCCAGTTTATATCCGATATATTTGCAGCCGCTCTTGTAAATCAGCTCCGGTATCATATACGCTTTTTTCTGCCTCTTTAAGTATTCCGCCGTTTCTTTCACAAGGCGGACCCCTTCACCCTCCGATGAAACAGCTCCAAAAATATCGGGATGATCCGCCTGCGAGACACCCAGATCAAAATTCCTGCGAAACAGCTTTTTCCCGCCGTGATTATGGGAATGTATCACCTTTGCTCCGGATGCATAATAAATCTTTTTTCCTGACTGTATAACTTTCGCCGCAAAAATCATATCTTCGTTAAAAATCGTAAAACCGGGAAAGCCGCCTAAATCCTTAAATACGTAGGTTTTATAAGCAGCACAGGCATTGGAACAGAAATAAGTCTTAATCCCCATCTCCTGCAAAGTTTCCAGAGACTGAACCCGGTCCGTATCCGGATAATTAAAATTTCTTGTAAAAGCTTCGACCGGCCTGCAGTCTTCCGCCGCAATCTGTCTTGCGTAACTGACCGCAACCGATTTATTCGTCAGCGGCCGGAGCAGTTCTTCGATCATATGCTCATCCGCCGGAATTGCATCCTGTGTCATAAATACAAGAATCTGTCCGTCTACTCTCTTCGCACCCTCATTTCTTGTCTTACCGTGATTAAATTCGCGCCTTCCGAGATGAACGACCTTTACATTTGGATTGTCTTCCTTAAACCGGGTTCCGTAGATCAGTGAATTATAATACTTCTCCTCCGTATTCATTACCAGTATACGGTCTGGTTTCACTGTCTGCCGGTTCAGCTCATAAACCAGTTTCAGAAACTTCTGGTCCGGTTTATATGTCGGAATAATTACATCAATCTTCACAAAATTCCTCCATTCCTGCTCAAAAATCCAAAATATACGTTAAGGAATATAGCAAAAGGGAGCCATTAAAGCCCCCTCGCTTATTTTTCCTGTGTATCTAATTACCCAGATAAGCTGCTCTGTCCTGCGCAACCTTTGTACTGACATCACGGACAGCATTCGTTGTTTCATAAGTGCTCTCCCCAAATAAAAATGTATGAAGATTCACCACTTCAGCCTCAAAGTTCGTTGCAATAACGCAACTTCCTGCCTTACCCATTTTGCCTGTCACGCGGTCCACAGGGAATCCCATATTTCCAACAATATTATAGCTGGCAGCTTTTGCTGCATAGCCTACGAGTTCTGTTGTCGTGAAGCTCGTCTTCACTTTCGGAAATACCTCGTCAATAATGCTATTTAAAGAAGAGGCGCTCATTTCCTTCGCTCTTTTTGCAGCTTCCATGAGAACCGTTCTCTGACGTTCCGCACGCTGGAAATCACTTCCGACATAACGGATACGGCAGTAAGCGGTTGCCTGCAGACCATTTAATCTCTGCACGCCTGCATGTTCCACCGGAATATAATCCGTACCGGCCTTTGCCGTAAAATTCGGCTCTCCCAGTGCATTTACCGTACCATCCGGCTTTCCGACCATGCTGATCTGATAACTGTTCAAATACTCAATCTCTTCATCCGTCACATTGATATCAACACCGCCAATCGCATCAATCGCATCAACGAGCGCTGTGAAATCAACCGTCGCATAATCCGTAATATCAAGATCAAGACACATATTGAGCATCATAATTGCCTGCTCCGGGCCTCCAGCCGCATATGCCGCATTTGCTTTATTATATGTGTCATTGCCGATATTTATATAAGTATCGCGGAATATGGAAACAAGTTTTACATCTCCGGTGTCCTCATTGATGCTTGCGATCATGATCGTATCCGTACGCGTGCCTTTTCCGAGATTTTTATCCCTGGAATCCACGCCAAAGAGCGCGACATTCTTATAACCGGTCATATGCCACTCATCGCCAGCCTCTTCCATCTTTGCCTCAAGCTCATCATTGATGGCAATTTTATCGCCGCCCTTTTTAAAAATATCGTCCTTCTCTATCTTATCACTCTTTACAACAATCCATAATGCGCCAAGCATAAAGATAAGTACAAGTATTTCCAACGAAAACAGAATCATACGTCTTCTTCTTCGCGCCTGTGCTTTCTTGCTCCTTCTGCGGGATTTTTTCCTCTTAGTCGACATAACTTACACTTCCCCAATCACTTTATGACGTAAAAATGACTGTCATGACTATAAATTATAAATACTGCAAATACTTATAAATGATACACAATCGGTCATATTTTGTCAATAGGCGTTCTTATTTACAAGCCCTTTAAATATCGTCATAAACATAATCTTAATATCAAACCCCAATGTCCAGTTTTCAATGTAAAACAAATCGTACTCCACTCTGCGCCTTATGGAAGTGTCTCCGCGCAATCCGTTCACCTGCGCCCAGCCCGTCAGTCCCGGCCTGACCTGATGCTTAATCATATAACGCGGGATCTCTTCTTTAAACTTTTCCACAAAAAGCGGACGTTCGGGGCGCGGCCCTACGATGCTCATGTTTCCCTTCAAAATATTAAAGAGCTGAGGGAGCTCGTCCATACTTGTCTTGCGCAGAATCTTTCCTATCCTGGTAACTCTCGGGTCATCTCTTACTGTCCAGGCTTTCTCCTCCTGAGAGGGCTTCTGTATTTCCATTGTCCGGAATTTATACATCTGGAAAGGCCTGTTATGGAGCCCGACACGTTCCTGTTTAAAGATTGCGGGCCCTCTGGAAGTAACTTTGATTGCAATCACGGAAGCAATCATAACCGGTGAAAAAATAATAATCATCGCAATCGACCCCAGTATATCGATTATGCGCTTTGCAATCATGTTTCCGGTATTGGATAGCGGTACATGGCGTATATTGATAATCGGGAGCCCCTGCAGATCTTCCATATAAGGGCGGCTTGGAATCACACGATTATAATCAGGAATAAACTTCGTATGGACCCCCGATTTTTCACAGAGATTTACAACATTTTCTAGGCGCCCGTACTCTTCAAGCCCAAGTGTAATTGCGATCTCATCCAGCTTATTTTCAGGCAGGATAATGCTCAGATTATCAATCCTTCCCAGAACTTTAACACCCTTATACATAGTGCCTGCCGGCGTGCGGTCATCAAGAATTCCTCTTACGACATATCCCCACTGCGGATTCAGGCGGATTCTGTTGATATATGCCTCCGCCGACTTACTGTATCCGACCAGAAGCACATATTTTAAGTTAAAGCCCTTTTTCCTGAAATAGCGCAGGAAATAACGGATCATATTTCTGACAAATGTCTCCGAGAGCACATTCAGAACCAGAAAGATAAAAAGCATTGTCCGGGAGAAATCATCCTGATGCATTCCGAACAGTATCACAATAAAAAGCAGAAGCCCGATTGCATTTGCCTTTGTAATATTGATAAGCTCCCGCTTCCGCCCGGACATCCTCTTGGAACTGTACAGGCCAAACTGATTGTACAGCAGAAGATATCCCGGTATCAGTACAAACAATGCGGAGAAATAGATGGAAAAAGGCAGATGATGTTTGCTCTGATCCGCCCACGGCCCAAGAAATTTAAGAACAACCGCCAGGGCGTAAGACGCGGCTATCACACATGCATCAATGACGACATGCAGCCGGTTAAACCATCTCTGATTATCCTTGATCATAACGTAGATTCCTACCTTTCCACGGCATCCCAAAGCCTTCTTACGGTATTTACCCAGAGTTCTATCTGAATTCTTGCGTAATTCTTTAAATGACTGCGGGAATATTCAAGTCTGCGTCCCTCATGACAGAGAAGATATCCTCTCTTAATTCCCGACAGATATGCGCGTCCATATCCTTTCAACGTGAAAAATACGGTCTTAATAAAAAAACCGGTCAAAAGCAGCGGCAGATTCAGCAGAATCTGCAAAAACGGCATATTCTTATAAATGACATAGACATTATTTCTTGATGACAGCCGGATTTTAAATTCATTATAACGGGAACCGGAAAATCCGCTCCCTACATGATATACGACCGCATCCTTATGGTATACGTTTTTATACCCCATGATTTTTGCCCGGTATCCAATATCGAGATCTTCCAGATATGCAAAATGGAATTCATCAAAATAGCCGATTTCATCAAGAATCTTTTTGCGGTAGATCGCTGCGCCGGCGCATGCGGAGAAAATCTCGCAGTCCTTATCATAAAGCGACACACGCTTGCCTTTCCCCCTTGCGAATCCCCATCCGAGCGCACAATACAGATCACCCGCTCCGTCCAGTCTGCCCCTGTCATTCAGCTGTATCATCTTAGACGCTGCGGAGAAAATGGTTTCGTCCTGACTGATCGCCCGGAGCATCTCCTGCACGAACTCACCCTGCACTTCCGTGTCATTATTCAAAAGAAGTATATACGGCGTTTTTGACGCCTTGATTCCTTCGTTTGCAGCTCTTGAAAAACCAAAATTCTGTGAAAGACGTACGACACGTATCCGCGGATGATTCAGAATTTCAAGGCTGGCGCTGCCATCCTCCGAACCATTATCCACAACAATAATATCGTAATCATCAAATTCCTGTGCCAGCAGGGATTTGATACAGTTTTCAAGATACGCCATTCCATTATAATTGGGAATGACCACGGTTACCTCTGCCATTTACGCTCTCCATTTTCATTTTTTCAAATTCTTTCAGCGGATTTTCTCAAATTCAATCAGCGGATCCATGATTATAGTGTATCCGCTTTGCCGGATTTTCTCAAACAATTTATAGGAATTCAGATAAATGTCTTCCTGCACATCACTGATGGCTTCCCTCCTGATCAGGCATGCGTTCTTTGACACCGCTTCCACGTCCTGAACAAGCGACGCTCTGTGCATATATCCGGAATACTTTCGCGGCATTCCGCCATACATCGGCTCTACCAGCCCATTTTCTCCTTTCTGGTAGCCCGCCGCAAGCACCTTTCCATTCCTGCCGTAAATCTTTCCTCCGACTGCGCCTACTTCCGGGCGCACAAGATACGATTTCATAATCTCCTCATATCCCGGAGTCACAGGCTTTAATCTTTCATCGACAAACAACAGATAATCCGCATCTGAATCCGGCTCGTAGTCAATCCTGTAAAAGCCAAGATGATCCATATGTCTGACGCGCCCCTTGTAATGGTTCCTTGCAAGAAAATCCTCAAGAACTTTCCTGCCTGCCTCATAAGCGTACATTTTGCTGTCGGGATTTCCTGCCGTCGAAAGCACATGCGCCCTCCAGTGATACAGCACCTTTGCAATATGATGAATACCCGTAAACTTTGTCTGCTCCAGACACTTTAAAATAAAATCGTAATCCTGCGAACCGTTATATCTGCTGTCGAATCCGCCTGCCTGCCTCGCAATTGATGCATCCACCGCAAACAAATGACAGATGTAATTGTTTGATAAGAACAAATCATAATTAAAATCTTTCTTATAATTCGGCATGAAAAACCGCGTCCCGCTCTCGTCTACTTTATCTTCGTCGGTATAAACCATTTTTGCGCCCTTTTCAATTTCCCTGCGAATCAGGAACAGCGCATCAGGTTCCAGAAAATCATCGTGGTCAAGAAATGCAATAAAATCTCCGGTTGCCATACTGAGCGCAGCATTTGTATTCTCCGATATTCCTCCGTTCTCACGAAGATGCCGGTAAAGAATACGTTCGTCGTCATACTCAGCCACCACCGACTCCACAAGCATACTGCTGCTCCCGTCCGCAATACACAGTTCCCAGTTTTCATAACTCTGCGCAAGTACCGATTCGAGCATGACTCTTAAATAATCTTCCGGGGTATGGAACGTCGGAACCAGGATGCTGATCTTCACAGGCTTCTGAAACAGATGCTCCGACTGTTTTTTCAGCTCTGCTTTTGACGGAATGCACTCTCTGCGCTTACTCTCATACTCCTTATCCAAAGCAAGTTCAGACAGACGTTCTTTTGCCTGATATACGGTCTTTTTCAGACCGTTGCGCTTCATAAATCCAATTGTCTTTTTTACATTATTTTCTATACTCATCCACAAACACCTTTAATTCTTCGGGAGTCCCGAGAACATGAACTTTATTATAGTCTACAATGCTGATTCTTACCTCGCCGCCCCGCTGAATCAGATAATTATAAAGAGGCGCCACATATTTCTCCTTCTGTTCCGCACTGCTGTCACAGCTCCTGTCAAAGAGCCCCTCCTCATAGTATTCCCTATAAAGCTCCCGATAGAGCGCTGCCGTGCGGAAATAATAAGCGCCGAGCGTACAATTATCGGAAATACGCTCTTTCTCCTTTACACGCATGGCACGCCCCTCATCATCAAGCTCCACAAAACTCCAGTGATCGCCTTCTGCATGGAAACATGGTATGAAACCATCTCCCTCAATCTGGCTTTCATTCATCTCACCAGCCTCTACAAACGTATCAATATTATAGATCAAAAGACTGTCTTCTTCCTTCCAGTGATCTGCGGCAAGCATTGCTGTTGAAGCCTGCCCGTCCGTACGGCGGTCCGGCTCAATCACCACACAGTTGTCAATCCCCAGCTTCTTGCATGCCTCTTTAATAAATCCGGATGCATGATCTTCACTTCTTACAATAAAATAGTATGTGTTATCTCTATTGCTAAATCCCGCCAGGCTTTCCATCGACCACTCAAACAGTGATTTACCATGTGCTTCAATCATGTACTTCGGCATTAAAAATCCGGCTTCACGAAACCTTCTACCGATTCCCGCCATCGTGATTATGATATTCATATGCTCTGCTGTCTGCTCCTTTTACAAATCTCTTCCATTTCTTCCACACTGTATTTTAAAAATTCATCCGGGCGCACTGTTCTGTCGTCTACATAAAACCCATGATGTCCAGGCCAGGGCTTCCCATAAATGATTTCATCATAAGGAATCTCCCACTTATCAAGCCAATTCAGGAGAACCTTCGCGGTATTGGCATTGATCAGACCGAGATTTCCATTATAAGAATTCATATTACGTGAAGTAAAAAGCACAATTCTGGCTCCGCCTTCTTTATATTCCCTGATTTTTTGAACCATTTCAGGATAGGGGATTATATCCATATATTCCTCATCCTTTTTCTTGATCGGGCAGATTGTTCCGTCAATATCAAAGACAAAGCTTAAACCCTTGTACATCTTCTTTTATCCTTTCTGTAATTCGAGCCTCTCCAAAATTCCTGCCGCATTTAACAGCAGTGCAAATACTTTCTGTTCCCTGTCCATATGAAGCGGAAGCATCGATAAAAATAAAGACGCCTCATAAATTCGCACCATGCGGTAATCGAAACCGGACTCTTTCAGATATCCTTTAAAAATTTCCGCATACTCCCTGTTATCTGCGTCCACTGCAAGGTGAAATTTCATATCCTGCCCAAGAACGACCTGATACAGACCGCTGTTAAAGAAATCGTAATTTCCACAGATCGAATGGGACAGTTTTGCCAGATCATAATACGGATCCGTATACAGCTCCTGCTCAACAAGACACCCCTTCGGATCGATCAGCTTTAAAAGCCCTGCTTCTTTCTGGTACAGAATATTAGAGAAACAGAGATCTCCATGCCCGATCACAAGCTCGGGCTTATGAGAAACCTTTCCTAAAGAAGCATAATACAGCTTTCTGTATTTTTCAACAATTTCATCAATACCGCTGTAGTCCGTTCCGCTTCGAATGAAGGATTCGAACCTCTGAAAAGAGCTGGATTCCTTAAGCTGCGCAATTCTTTCCTCGACTTTCCTGATATAAAGACGTTCCGTTACACTCCTGTATTCCGCTTCACTTACAGCTTTTCTCTCCCTGTCAGCGATAAAACGAAACAGTTTTTTTAGTATATCCTTCATTTCATCCGGCTCAACGGCCCCATGAACATAACGAATCGCAATATCCGTAACATGAAGCCGTTCCATCGTATACGAAGCGCTGTCTGCCTCTTCCCTGTAGTCAAACGGCATCACAAACCACATCTTCATCGTATCAGGAAGCAGGTGGTAAAACGTATATTCCGATTTGATTTTCAGCTTGTTTGCTGATCGCTTCGTAACCGTATATTCATCACCTGAAAGTGCATTAAAGAAACGCGCCTCAAATCCGCTTGTAATAAATTTGAGGAACTCGTTCCGGTTTGATAAATCCATAAACGCCTCGGAGGGGAGCTGTGTCTCCTCTTTCAGCCTTCGAATCATCAATAAGGCATCTGTTTCCGATGCCTGTATAAATTCTCTGTACGATGAAACAGACGGAAAAATCCCCATTGCAGGCCGGCCTTCACAGTCCGCTGTATATATCTGATGTGAATATGCAGCCTTCTTCAGCAAAATGGCAAACTCTGCCCTGTCTTTTATGCCATATGCGGAAAAGAGATGGCAGAAAACCGTCTGTTCCGGCCAATTTTTCAAAAACAGTAAAGTCTCTTCAAAGTCTTCCACGCATCCGGCTTCAGCCTCAATCATCTCCCGCAGCGTCTTGCGTTTAAAAATTGTTTTCCCGTAGCTCTTCTGCCCCGTGATCGCTGCAATTTCTCTATTCGGTTTTATTCTGTCATCATAAACTACGATTACCTGCCTCATTTTGTCCTTCTCACCTTCGCGCCCAGATACGGAATATAGCCAAGAACCACACAAGCGCCCAGAATCACTGCTCCCACCGCCGTATACATTTCCAAAAGCCAGCTGCTTCCGGCCAGAAATATCGTTTCAATATAATCTGTAAACCCGATAATTCCAAAATTTTCTCCGATCACACGCGAAAAAATTTTAAGCACACCCAGTTCCAGCAGCCAGCCCGCACAGGAGAAGAAAAATATAAGCGGGCTTCTTCCTGTAACCAGTTCCCTTGCGTCTTCATACCAGTTCCATGCAAATTCCAGTCCTTTTAGGACCATCATAGAACGGTTTGATTTCTTATTCAATATAATATATCGATTTAAGTACATATATACCGGCTGAAATTCAAGATACAGCAGAAGAAGAAAAAGAACCGCCGCAAGAAGAACAACCGCAACGCCGGAAATATGTCCTGTCACAAAGATCTGTACCGGAAGGAGAAACAGTAAAAGCGCTGCCGTATCAAAAAAACGGTCAATGAGAACACTTAAAATTCCAATCTGAAACTTATCGGTCTCTCTGCTGATACAATAAATGCGAAATACCTCTCCCAGCTTAAACGGAACAATGAGGTTGACGAATGTTGTCTTTAAATATAGCAGCACAAACCGCCGGAATACAATTCTGCGCTCCATCAAAACAAGGTAAAGACGTATCATTTTCGCCGCATGAACCACCACAAATCCCAGAAGAAACAGTGGAATCAGGACATACAGGCCAGTCATACTTCCTGCGCCTCATAAACATCAATCCGCTTTTCCCTGAAATCTGCAAGAATTGTCCCTTTTTCTCTCCGATACCGGAACAGAATCTTAAGCACGGTAAGCGCCTGATTAACCATTTTTACATTCGATACCTGATCTTCCTCCCTCCATGAAATCGGGAAAAACCGCATTCTGCAATTGTAAAAATCAGCTGCAAGTATCATACAGTAATTAAACATCAGGTTATCCGGAAATTTTTCATAAAACCGGGTCTCAAGCATCGATGTACGGTACAGATTCAACCCTGAACCCAGATCGAATACCCGCCTTTTGATCACAGCGGCAAACAAAAAATCGTAGACAATATTTCCAAACGTCCGGAACAGCGAATACCCCTCAAGCCGCGAACCTCTCATAAAACGCGCGCCGAGTACACAGTCATAATTTCTATAAAGTCTCTGTCTGAAAACCGGCATAAAATCATGAATGTCCCCCTGATCATCACCGTGAAGCACGCATACAAACTCAAATCCATGTTCTAACGCATAGGAAAACGCCACCTTATGCGAACCGCCGAGTCCATAATTCTCACAATTCCGGAGCAGTTTTATCGGAATTTCGGGATGCTCTCCCTGAAACATGCGAACCGCCTCTTCCGTATTGTCCGTACTCCGGTTGTTTACAACGATTACCTGCGCAATGTAATCCATTACTTCCTGATCAAGCTGTAAAAGCACTCTCCCGATCTGCTTCTCACAATTGTATCCCGGAATAAAAAGTAGAATTCTCGGTTTCTCCATACTCCTGTCCGTCCTTTCTGAACATATGAAACCGTCTTAATAATTTTCCGGCTCATAAGTTGTTCCATACTTATAATCATACATCGAAGGCTCTATCCATGTGTTGGAAAACTTTCCCACATTCTTTCCTGCATCATCTCCGACATCATTCAGCACCTGCTGGGTGTAATGATAATCGTCCACCATATCGTTTCCGCCGTAAGCGGAAAGCACCGTTGATGCCAGTACAAAATTCGGATTATTGCGGCATAGCTCCGTCTGAATCGCAATCAGATCATTAAATGCATCCGGATCATCCTTGCGGCTCCCGATACGAATCATGAAAAATTTATCAAGGCCTTCCTGATAAAGCGCCTCAGAAAATTTATAAATATCCGACTGATACTGTTCCGTCGGAATCCCTTCAATTACATTATTTTCCCCCTGCAGAAAAACAAGATATTTAAACCTCACCCGGTATCCGTTTCCCTTCAGCCATTCGTACGCCGTGCGGTACCGGGTTACGACTTCCCCGCACACAGCATCCGATGCCCAGTAAGGCGACGGCATTCCACCCTTCGAAGCGGAAACCGCCACAACAGGAACCTTCGTTTCCTCATAATAAGCATTTACAAAAGAGGTCACAAGACTGCCTTTCTTTAAATACAGATCATTCATGATCGGCGTATTTTCATAAAATCCAAAAGGTTCTACTATGGTATACAGACAGGTGGGATTTGATGCAGAGCGAAACTCCCCGCCGGCGCCTTCCGTAAGCGGCGGCACCTGTGTCACATCTCCGCCGTAACCCGACATGTTGCTCTGTCCTGCAAATAGAATCAAATCTACCGTAACAGCCTCTTTGGAACCGCTGTCCGTCTGATTCTCCGACACCTGATTTTCAGAAACCGCAAAATCCTGCGAAACGGATTCCGCAGCAGAATTCGACCCGGTAAAGTCCAGCACCTCAGCCTCTTCCAGATGTTCTTTAATTTCCGGTTCAATATCTTCCGGTTCCTCAACCGGTTCCTCTTCCGGCTCCAGCAGAATCATCTCCGATCTGTTATCACTGACTGTCGGCGGAACTTCTGTCCGTCCCGTCCGGTAGACAAAAGCGGCAGCGGCGGCCGCCAATGCAAGCAGCAGTATAAATACTATGGATAAACGCCTGTTCAAATTATCAGTCCTTTTTTTCCAAAAAAATTTTTCTGGTTATAAAATTATAAACCATAACAATTCCTGTAGCTACAACTTTCGCAAAGACTTCTATCCACTCATCCATCAGCGCGAACTGAATCACCGGCAGGTTTCTGTAACTTTCCACAATCCCCCATATAATCAGCTCTGTAAGAGCAAGCCCAATCGCGCTTAAGACGGCAAAAACGATAAATTCTTTCCGTTTATCCGCATTTTCCTTACGTTCAAATACAAATGCCATACTGGCAAGATAATTGAAAATCAAAGAAATTGTAAATCCGAAAAATCCGGCAATCAGATAGTTGACACCGAACAGCTTAATCAACGACGTATAAATTCCAAAATCAATAATACACGATATTCCGCCGACCACACCAAATTTTAAAATCTGCTTCATCAGCTTATTCATAATTAACCTCCATTGTTTACCTCCTGTTTAAGATACAATGACGGATTCCTCTTCCGGTCAGAGCAAATGTCACAAGATAATAAAATATGCCGACACCGGCCAATGATGCGGGCGATTCGGAAAAGAGCCTCAACACAAAGAATACGGCAAATACCAGAATGGTATATACTGCATTTTCCCACTTCCTGTCATTTGTCAGGCCGTTGAAATAGCAGAACGGCAGAATCATAACAAAATAATCATAACTTCTGTGGTAAGTCACAATCAGGGACCACAAAAGGAGAATTGAAACAAGCAGCGGCTCCTGGTCTTTCGGCATCACAAACGAGAGAAACAAAAGACCAGCCATCACAAGCCCAGCAAGCACAAATGCGTATGGCCCCCCACCCATCAACGCGCCGATATCCATGCTTCCCTCTCCGGAAAGAGCGCTTGATACCTTAAGCGGTTCAATAATCATGGCGAGAAAACTCTCCTTCAGCCAGAAGGCAGCGCCGATTGTCAGCAGAATGTGAATGGACACCGAAATAACAAGCTCTTTCCATTTTCTTTTGTAGACAAAATACAAGGCAAGCGGTACGGTCAATGTATACTTGAAATAGCAGACCACAAGGCTCAGAGATGCCAAAACCGTTTTTTCCCGCTGCGTAAAATATACGGCAAGCAGAAAAAACAAAAATGAAAAAATCGTATGCTGCCCGACCCCGATCTGATTCCGCCACGGTGTACCTGCGATCATCAGAAGTACAAGAAGGTAAAATACCTGCGCCTGCATCTCCTTAAAAAAAGTCTTTCTGAGAAGCCAGACCATAGCTCCGGTAAATACAAGATTTGATATAAGCCATGCATATCTCGCAGCAAGCGGCGTAAGAAGCGTATAAGGGAACAGTAAAAACAAAAGGGACGGAAACTGATTCGCCTCCATCTGTTTAAAATACTCCTCAAATCCGTACGCATCAAGCGCACCCGTCGGATTCAGAGATTCCGTATATGGATTCACCCGCAGAACAAGCGCCTTAGCCGCATCCCACTGAAAATCCTGACTGTACGCCTCCGCATTCCGGCACCCCTGCACTATGGACACCGCCGCTAGAAGCCCAAGAATACCGTATAAAACCACTCTCAAATATTTTTCTCTCTTACCTCTTAAAACCATTGAAACCTCATCTTTTTCCCCGCTTCCGGCAGCGGGCACACAACGCCCGCATTGCCGGAAAACAGGGCTTTTATTTCGATAATTCTATCACTTTTTCTTTCAAGTCTTCGAGCTTCTTCTCCGCATCTTCAAGGCTTGTTCCCTTTACGCCCATGTAGAATTTGATCTTCGGCTCTGTTCCGGATGGTCTTGCACAGCACCATGAATTATTCGAAAGATCAAAGTACAGTACGTTTGATTCCGGAAGGCCTGTCTTCTTCACTTCACCGCTCTTCATATCCGTTGCGGTGTCCTTCGTGTAATCGCGGAACTCAAGCACCTCAAGATCGCCAAAGCTCTTCGGAGGATTGTTTCTGATCTTCTCCATAATCGCCTTAATCTGCTCTGCGCCGTCAATTCCCTTTAAGGTAATCGTATGGATTCCCTCTTTATAGTATCCGTACTCTTCATAGATTTTAAGCATCTGATCCCATACGGTGATGCCCTGTTTCTTACACCATGCGGCAACTTCACAGAGACACATAACCGCAACTACGGCATCCTTGTCTCTCGCATGCGTTCCGGCAAGGCAACCATAGCTTTCTTCCAGTCCGAATACATACTCATACGTTCCCTGCTCTTCAAACCACTTAATCTGCTCTCCGATATATTTGAATCCTGTGAGAACTTCAATTAATTTTACATTATAACTCTCCGCAAGCGGGTCCGCAAGATTTGTTGTAACAATTGTTTTTATCAGAGCGGCATTCGACGGAAGTGTTCCGGTTGCCTTCCTCTCTCTCAGAATATACTCGGCAATCAGCATACCTGACATATTCCCGGTAAAGGATACATATTCCCCTGTCTTCGCATCTTTTGCATAGATTCCCAGACGGTCCGCATCTGGATCTGTCGCAAGCACAATATCAGCGTCCTTCTCTTTTGCAAGTTTCAGCGCAAGTGCGAACGCCTTCGGGTCTTCCGGATTCGGGTATTCGAGCGTCGTGAATTTCGGATCGGGAAGCTCCTGCTCAGGCACTACGAATACATTCTTAAATCCAAGTTCGGAAAGAATACGTCTTACCGGCAGATTTCCTGTTCCATGAAGCGGCGTATAAACAATCTTAATGTCGTCCGCTACCTCTTTGATCACTTCAGGATGTACAATCAGCTTTTTCAGCTCTTCCATATATGCATCGTCAATCTCTTTTCCAATCACATTGTAAAGTCCCTGTGATACGGCGGTATCCTTGTCCATGATCTTAACTGTATGATAATCCGTCACGTTCTTAACTTCGTCAATGATCTCCTTATCTTTCGGCGCTGTAACCTGTGCACCGTCTTCCCAATATACTTTATATCCGTTATACTCCGGAGGATTATGGCTTGCTGTCACCACAATACCGGAAATACATCCCAGTTTACGTACGGCAAAGGAAAGTTCCGGAGTAGGACGAAGAGAGTCAAACACATATGCTTTAATTCCGTTTGCATTCAGGCACAAAGCCGCCTCATCTGCAAATTCCGGAGACATAAAACGGGAATCATAAGCAATGGCAACACCCTTATCCGCACCGCCCTGCTTTAAAATATAATTGGCAAGACCCTGTGTTGCTTTTCTCACGGTATACAAATTCATACGGTTTGTACCTGCGCCGATCACACCTCTCAGTCCGCCCGTGCCAAATTCGAGTTCTTTGTAGAAGCGTTCTTCAATCTCCGCTTCATTTCCTTGAATTTCCTGAAGTTCTTTTTTGGTTTCCTCGTCAAAGTAGGAATCCTTAAGCCAAAATTCATACTGCTCCTTGTAATTCATATTCCAAAGCCTCCATTCTTAATTTTTCCGGTTCTTTTCCATTTTGAACCATATACGTTTTTATCATATCACATTTTGTACTATTATTCCACCATGCTTGTTGCATTTCCTCTTAAAGTGTAATTGCTGTGGTCAAGGGAAAAATTCGGATTGTAATAAGGGTCTCCATTCTCCAGATCTGTTTTCCATTTTTTTCTGAATCTGTCTGATTCTTCCTCGTATCGCTTCGCATTTTCCGAATTTTTCTCCTTCACATCCGCCCCTCTTGATTTTGATTCATAATGAAACAGTTCGGCAAACGGTGTAAATATGTTCAAAAGACCTCTCTTACGCAGTTTCAGGCAGAAATCCACATCATTGAGCGCAACGGCAAATTCTTCGGACAAACCTTCCACCGCTTCATAATCAGATTTTTTCACCATAAGGCAGGCCCCTGTCACCGCCGACACATTCTGAGCATAGCAAAGACGTCCCATATACCCGAGATTTTCCTTTGCCAGCCTGTAATGCGTATGTCCGGCCGTACGGTGCGCGCCAAGCCCAAGCACGATTCCCGCATGTTGAATCGTATGGTCGCCGTAGTAAAGCTTACATCCGACTGCACCGACATCTCTGCGCTGTGCATACATTAAAAGTTCTTCGATAAAATTACGCGTAATTACTTCCGTGTCATTATTCAGCAGTAAAATAAACTCGCCGTCCGAATGTTTTACTCCAAAGTTACAGATCTTCGCATAATTAAATCCCCCCTGGTACTCGACAATCTTTATGTTGGGACAATTCCCCAAAATTTCATAATACTCCTTTATCTCACCGGTTGTGCTGTTATTCTCTACAATCACAATCTCATAATTTTCATAGGATGCCCGGGTCTGAATCGATTCCACGCATCTTCTTAAATCATCCGCATGATCTTTATTCGGAATCACAATTGAAATCTTCGGATTTCCAAGAAGCTCATAGCGGATGCGGAAAATGGTTGCAAATGCCTTTGTACTCTCAATCTTAAAATTCTGAAACCCGCATAAGGAAAGGTGCGCCCCAACCGCTCCTTTCGCCGCATCAATCGCATACGTCTTCGCATTAATGTCCGCGGCAACGGAAAGCTCATGAGAACGCCAGTAATAGAGAATTTTCGGCACATGGCGGATATTCTGCGCCGCCGCGGTAAGGCGAAGAATCATATCATGGTCCTGGCTTCCGTCAAATTCCTTCCGAAACAGCCCCGCTTCTTCAAGCAGCGACTCTTTGAATACAGAAAAATGGCAGATATAATTATTCGCTCTTAAATTATCGATTGCAAACTCCGGTTTAAAGTGGAGCGTGATCATATTGTTCACGCTGTCTCCCTGAAACGTTGCCTCATCGCAATAGATAAAGTCCGCGCCCGTCTCGTCAATCACTTTTGCATACTCGTATAAAGCGCAGGGGTGGAGCAGATCATCATGGTCAAACAGTCCTATATAATCTCCTGTTGCCAGCGTAAAGCACACATTCGTATTTTCGGAAATGCCAAGATTTTTTTCAATTTTTTTATATTGAATACGCTTTGCTCCATCCTTTTCGATGTATTGTCTCACAACATCCGCAACGTAAGAATGCGCATCATCCGAACCATCCGCCAGACACAGCTCCCAGTTTTCATACGTCTGCGCAAGCACGGAATCAATCATTTCCCGAAGGAAATTTTCCGGTGTATTGTAAAGCGGCACCAGAACACTGAATTTCACCTTATGACGGAATGTTTGATTTCTCTGCCTTTCAGCCTCTTCGGGTGAGGGAAAGCTCTCGGTCCCATGATACTTATAGGCGCTGCGTTCAATCATCTTACTCTTTATCTTGCGCATCAGATCTTTTGGATTCTTATAACGTCTGATACGGATACAAAGATTTTTAAATTTTGCCCACGCCGTGCGAAAAGGTTTTACCATCCGGAACAGGAGGCTGTTTTTCACCAGATCTACCTTATAGGCCAGATCAGCCGCCCTGTTCTCCGCCTCCACTAGCTGTTCTGTCAATGCTTCGTTTTTCTTTCGTTCTTTCTCGTAAAGGTCACGATAGTAACGTTCCATTCCTTCACTCATCCGTCTATAACTCCTTTCAGTGATTCCCTCTTAGCGTAACATTTACGGGAATGCATGGGATAAAGACATGCCTCGATTCCCGCGCTTCGCACATCCTCAATATTCTGCCGCGGGATACGGCAGATAAATCCCGACAAGTCTATCTGTCTCTCTCCCGGGAAAACTTCCGGCAGCTCTTTTCTGTATCTCCTTACTGCCGTATAACAGACCTCTTTGCCATCCGCTAAGAGAACCACCCCCGGTTCATACCGAAGTCCGCTTCTTTGCTTACGGAAAATCCATCCCTCCGCTTCATAGTAATCCGGCGTCTGCCTCACAGAATCAACACTCGCACAGACAGACGGGCCCGCATCACAAATACGCCTGCCCTCCACCGGCTCTGCCATCTGCCGGATATCTTCCCACGGCATCAGCACATCAGGTTCATACTCAAGTTTCCACGGCGTTAAATTTCTGTGATAGTACGGATCCCCTTTCTCTTTCAGAAACGGATGCTTCCCATAATAATAGTCCCGTTCGCGGTTCATTCTCCGCCGCTTTGCATCATCCAGAATATCATTCCCGCGGGACACCGACTCGTGATGGTAAAGAAAGACATCATTTAAAACCACGTTTCGATACCCTCTTTCCAGCAAATCCGTGCAAAGATCCACATCCGTGTAAGATACAAAAAGAGCTTCATCAAAACCGCCGATCTCATCAAATTTCTGCTTTTCTACCATCAAACAGGCGCCTGTTACCGCAAGCACATTGTAGGTATAGCGGTTTCGCCCGTAATAATAGTCCGAATCATCTGGAAACGTTGCAAGTTTATGGGAAGGTCCCACTGCAAGGTCCGTGATTCCGACATGCTGTATCCGCTTCGACTCCGGATATAAAAGCTTCACTCCCACCGCACCGGTATGCGGGTCAGAAGCCTTCTCCAGCATTTTGAGGAGGAAACCATTTTCACAGGGAACTTCCACGTCGTCATTCATAAAAAGAAGGAAACTGCCGGAAGCCTTTGATGCGCCGATGTTGCACAGCGATGAATACAGGAAATCCATCGGTATTCTCTCATAATAAAAATCAAATTTCGCCGAAAGAGCCTCTGCCTTTCCTGTATTTTCTCTGCTGCTCCCGTTATCAATTACGATCAGTTCCGTCACGGCCTCCCCGGAATACTTTCGTATCGAAGAAACACACCGCTCCAGCATCGAAGGATTATCTTTCGATAAAATAACAATCGAAATTTTCTGCGTCCGATCATAAGGCACTGTTTGAAGCCCGTCTGTTACATGATGCTTTCGTTTGTATTGATACCCGCACACTTCATAACTGTGATACAGAATCAGAGGCAGATGTGATACCGCTTCTGCACGCACCGCACATTCGTACAGAAAATCCGGCGACTGGAGATCACACGCCATTCCGCTTTCCCGGACAGCTCGCTCAACCAGTTCCCTCTTCATGGCCACAAGTCCGCCGGGATAGAAAAAGCTTTCAAGCGTATCCGGCGACCATTCCGGTTTCAGAAACGGATGGCTCCGTTCTCCTGTTTTCTCGTCAATACAGTCTTCGTCACAGTAAATAAAATCGGGGCCGGACTGTTTTGCAATCCACTCCGCAATCAGACTTTCTGCGTGTTCGTGGAGTTTCCCGGAAGCTTTGACCGCCATACAATAATCCGCTGGAAGCGTCTCCTTCCGGTTCGGCTGATAATCCGCCTGACGCTCCAGAAGAAACGCCTCATACGGACGCTCTATTCTATTTTTCCACAAGCGATATTCTGACTTTTTCATAAGGCTCCTGCCGTTTCTTTCTGAATAAATGACGCTCCGTATTCTTATTCTGCTCTATAAAGGCAACAATTGTCTGGTAAAAATCATCCCGCAAGCGGCTGATTGTATATTCCACATGGATTTTCCGCCCGGACATTTCAGGTGCGTTCAACAGGATCTGTGGATCATCCGTATTATAGATCACAAGATTTTCCGGAAGGACAACGCCATTCACAAGTACCTCCTCAACCGGCATCTCATGAATTCTCACCATGCAGGCATAATCCGCCGGATCAATGCGGAGCCCCTGTACATCTGCTCCGACCTCGAGATCAAATACCACACGGTCCTCCTCCGTAAGCTGCGCCTGATAGTAACAGCAGTCTGTCTCGAAAAATCCCTGTCCGCGGTCAAAGTACACCTTCACACGGTCCGCTTTCGGGAGAAGCGCCGCAAGTTTCATCAGTCTGTCGATCTCCAGCGCATTGCATCCCATAAGCGCATACATGCCGATCAGCGACACCTTTCCACGGATAATCCGCTGTTGAAATTTAATTTCCATCTGTTGAAACGCAGCCCGCTCTTCCTCGGTGATATTAAACATCTCATAGAAATGATATTTTTCCATAAGAGGTTCCCGCTCCCCTCTGAAATAATAAAAGAGCGCACGGTAAATCAGGAAATGAAGCGGAATCGGAAAATCAAAAGTCCATTCATAGTCAATTACATTCCATCCGTTATTAATAATAATATTTGAAAAAATCAAATCAAGATTTGTCACCTTAAGGCTTTTTTGCCCCTCCGGAAGGTCCGCATCCCCGAAAAATTCCTGAAATCTCTCTGTTTTCTCAAAAACCGCCATTCCGGGAAGATTCCTTATAATGTCCATAAACTCCCGTATCACGGCGATCGCCGCCTCGTCCATGCCCTGCCCGAATAAAAGATTCAGTTCAGTCTCAAGCGTATTTCCCGTAAGATACTCAAATTCGACAGCATTCGGTCTATCTTCCAACGGCCGGCAGTGATTCGGTTTCAGCTTTGTGCCCTCATATTCCTGCTTCTGCCATTTATAGAAGTCAAACATCGCCGCAACATGTTTTTCCGCTGCCTGCGTAAGAGGATATTTCACCGCATAGCGCTTTCCGTCACGGTCAATTTCAATATCAGTGCGTATGCAATATTCATCCGATCTCTCATTGGAATGCTTTGAATAAATCGGACGGCGGCGCAAAACAGTATCTCCATCCGCCGATTTTGTCAGAAGACAAAGAAAAGAATTGGAATACTCGGGAAACCTCCCGACGCGAAGCGCCTCGTTAAACGCAAGGGATTCGTCAAATGCAATAAAACGGTCCGCATCAAAATTGCGCATGTTCTCATTAAGCTCCCCGTTCCTAGGAAGAAACTCGTTTGAATAAATCGTGATCGGCAGCTTGTAATCGGGATACGGATAAAAGAATTCATTTTCAAATCCACACTTTTTTGTAATGCGGGTCAATTCATCCTTTGAAAAAGTCCGCACACCGCTCGTATGTGCATAACCCATCATACCCTCATAAAACAGCCCTGCATGATCTTCCCGGCAGCCGGCCAGATATTTCATGCCCGTCTTATTCTCAATCGCTATCACGATTCTGCCGCCCTTCTTCATATGGCGTGAAAGAATCTCCAGGAATTTCTCATATGGCGACTCACCCGAAATATAACTTGCAGCATACTCAAAAACACCGATCAGCATGATATAATCATACGTTTGTGTCAGCTTCTTCTCAATATCCTGAAAATTGCCTACCTTAATCTCCACATTCTCATATTTCTGATTCCGGTACGCATTAATCAGACTCCGCCTCCGGCTCAACTCAATGCACGTCACCTTGCCGGCCTTCTTTGCAAGCGTCCCTGTAATGGCTCCGCACCCGGCGCCCACCTCAAGCACGCTGTCCGTTTTTCGAATCGGCAGAAAATCAACGATATTCCCGCGGATATGCGACAGATGGTACAGAACGGACCACTTTCTTTTCTCCTGAATCATATGATTGTATTCCTCTTCCGTATGATTCTTTACAATCTCAAGAAGCTCATCCTCCCCGGCTCCCTCACTGTAAAAATCCTCCCCCGGGTAACTGCTGTAATCAAGAACCACATTCCCTATCGTTTCATTCTCCATCACTTTCAAACAATTCTACCTCCGTATCCGAATCCATATCATAATATCCTGTCGTATCTTTGGAAGAAATAACCTGAATATTGAAAACATCATACATTCTGTGATATACGGTAAATTCACCCCCTCGATATCCCGTACAGCCAAGTGAAATCAGATATTCCCCGCCCTGCAACGACATCTTCTGCGTAAAAGACACCACCATCACATCCCCGTTTTTCGGCGTCCCCGTGCTGATCTTCTCAAACATCGTATTCGTTCCCGTAATCTCAACCCCAAGCCGGTTTTTATAGGAAACCGCAATAATCGGCTCGGACACGCTGTCTGAAAAGCGTACTTTTACTTTCACAGTAAACGGTTCTCCCTTGATGATTGTATTCGTTATATTCCCGCTGTTATCCACAATACAGAAATCCACAAATTCCGCAAGTCCGTTTCCATACACATCCTGGTCAGGATTCTGCACCATCTTATCCTTCCATGCATTCCCGCCGCTCTTCTGCACTGATTTCTGATTCATTGCGTTGTCGTCCAACTGATGTACAAGCACTTTCTTGTACATATCAATCATTTCTTTTGGTTTTCCCTCTCCAAGCTTCCTGCCGCGCTCCAGAAGAATCACCCTGTCACAGTATTTGCTGATACTTGATAAATCATGACTGACAAAAAGAATTGTACGCCCCTGTGCCTTAAACTCCTCAAACTTATGATAACATTTGTTTTGGAAAAAAACGTCCCCCACAGAAAGCGCCTCATCCACAATCAGAATTTCCGGCTCAATATTGATGGCAACCGCAAATGCAAGCCGTACAAACATACCGCTTGAATATGTCTTCACCTTCTGATATACGAAATCGCCGATATCGGCAAAATCAAGAATGTCCTGAAGCTTCGCATCGATTTCCGCCTTCGAAAACCCG
Source organism: bacterium C-53 (assembly GCA_003612525.1). Taxonomy (GTDB): domain Bacteria; phylum Bacillota; class Clostridia; order Lachnospirales; family Lachnospiraceae; genus C-53. The sequence goes on from RAZD01000001.1 coordinate 115,768, forward strand.
ATCATGGTTCCGTTCAGATACACATTCTCAACGCCGGTAAATTCCATATTAAAGCCCGCACCCAATTCGAGCAGCGCCGATATGCGGCCATTAATTTTCACATTTCCCATGGTTGGATTCAAAACACCTGTTATTATTTTTAAAATCGTAGATTTACCGGAACCGTTCGTACCGATTATGCCGACAGTCTCTCCCTTTTTCACACTCAGATTTACATCTCTCAGCGCATAATGTTCCTTATAAAGCTTCCGTTTTCTCGAAAGCCCCAGGGACTCTCTCAGACGGTCCATCGGTTTATCGTATAATTTATAAACTTTATCAAGGCTCTCTACCTGAATCGCTATCTCTTCCATCCTGTTTTCCTTTCTCACAGTACATCTGCAAAGTGCACCTTAAGCCGCTTGAACACAAGCGCGCCAATTAAAAATATACAGACGGTAAAAATCCAGAAATACGCCGTCGAATAGAAATGCTCGAAAAACCACATTTTGTCAATCAGCGCCATACGATACCCGTCCACAATATAAAAAACAGGATTTAGCTTAAATACAATCTGAAGCCACCTGGGAAGTACATTTATATTCCACATAATTGGTGTCAGCCAGATTCCCACCTGAAGCGCAATCGAAATAATCTGTCCCAAATCGCGAAAAAATACAATGACGGAACATGTAATATAGGAAAGTCCAAGTACAAGTACAAACATACAAAATGTAAAATACAAAATCTGTATCGTATACAAATCCGGAAAATACCCGTAACAACACAGCAGTATTAATGTGAACAACACAAAAAACCCGTGGATAAACATAGCCGAAATCACTTTAATGATCGGAAGAATGCTGATTTTAAACACAACCTTCTTCACCAGATATTCGTAAGAAAGCAGTGCATTCGTCCCCTGGCTCAGCGCTTCGGAAAAGTAAAACCACGGCACAATGCCGACAATCAGCCACAGCACAAAAGGGCACTCGCCTCCGCTCTCCAGTCCCCAGTCCCCCCGCATCACTGCAAATACAAACCAGTATACGAGTACCGTGACAATCGGCTGCACAAATGCCCAGAAAATCCCAAGATAGTTCCCGGAATACTTTGATTTAAAATCATTCAGCGATAATTTCCAGATCAGTTCCCGATTCTGCCAGAGCTCAATCGGCAAAATCACAATCTTATCATACAGAAGGGCAAATCCAAGAAATGCCGCATCCAGAATCACGCATGAGATTATCTTTTTCATTACTTCCTGATTCTGATCTGCCAGCGGATTATGGTGAAAAATAATATAGGCGTTCGCCGAAACCACCACCAAAAGACTTACAAGAATCACTTTCTGCTTCTTTGTCATAATTATAAATTTCTCTCTTCCTTATATGCAGCAATTCCGTTCCATTTTGGGTCCTTTTCAGACATGATAAGTTCCATTCCCTCTGGAATCGGCCACTCAATGCCAACCTCTGGATCATTGTAGAGAATTCCGCCTTCATCATTCGGATGATAGAAATCCGTGCATTTATAACAAAATTCCGCATATTCAGAAAGCACAAGAAATCCATGTGCAAATCCCTTCGGAATAAAAAACTGTTTTTTATTCTCCTCCGAAAGCAGTACGCCATGCCACTGACCAAACGTTTCAGAACCTTCCCGCAAGTCAATTACAGCATCGAAAACCTCTCCTTTTGTCACACGTACAAGCTTGTCCTGAGGATAGTTTTTCTGAAAATGCATTCCTCTAAGGACCCCTCTTTTCGAGGCTGACTGATTATCCTGTACGAAAATCTGATCAATCCCTGCTTCCTTGAAATCATTATAATTATATGTTTCCATAAAATAGCCTCTGGCATCGCCAAATACCGTCGGTGTAATAATCTTCAGTCCTTCAATCTGACATGTCTCTACTGTGATTTTGCCCATTTTTCTCCAATCCTTTCTACTTTTTCAGGAAGCTCTGATTCACATCCACATTTCCTTCAATTCCGTCAATGCTTCCGCGTGATGAATACTGCCACATATGATAATTTCCTGCATAATCAGGCTCTGTCACATTATACTGTGCAAGCCAGACAGCGTATCCTGAAAGTTCTTCCGTATGAATCTTATTCGTAAACCAGTTTTTGTTCGCATATACGCCAGCATCGTAACCGGCGGATTCAATTGTCCGCAAAAATGCAAGTATATTTTTCGTCCTCGTATCCGCATCGAGCAAATCCGCTCTGCCGCCGCTTCCCTCCACGTCAAGGAAAACCGGGTAAGAAAGCGCTTCCCCGTTTAAAAGCGCCACAACCATACTTGCCTCTTCCACCGCCTCCGCTTCCGTAACCGCCTGTGTAAAGAAATACACACCCCTGTCTATTCCGTTCGCCTTCGCCTGACTGAAGTTATATGCAAAATAAGGGTCCTCCACCAGCGCTCCGCTTGACGAACCACGATACCCCAGACGAATAATTGCATAACTGACTCCGTCGTTTTTTACACGGCTCCAGTCGATTTCCTTATTCCACTTGGAAACATCAATTCCAAAATCTCCGACTTTTCCGATCGCAGATGTAACTCCCTCATCAAATTCTTCAATATCCGCCGTATCTTCCAAAGCCACATTAATCTCCGACTCCATCTTAATCTGCGCAAGAATCGGAATCGTTCGATACGAAATCTGTTCTTTTACATTTACGGAAGCTTTCGTCTCCCAAATTCCCTCTTCCGGAACCGGCAGCAGCGTTACTGTATACTTTCCGCTGCTCAGAGGAGCAATCGAAATGATTCCGTCTTTATCTTCATCTTCATAGTATGTCTCAACGCCCGATTCATTCTGTAGCCGGACCTTAAAAGATACGCCTGATTTCCTCTTTCCCTCTCCGTCAGCAAGCATTACTTTAATATCTTTCTGGATGGAGGAGAGAAGTATTGATGCACTCTGTTCTGTTTCTTCTTCCCTCTCTTTTACCTCTGCAATGTCGGTAAGCCGGATCACAGGCTGTGAAACACTTTCAGCCGCCTCTGCCTCCCGTTCCATCTCCTCCGCCAAAGCCGCGCGCTGCGCAATACGCTGCGTCCGGTATCCCAAAAGAACCAGAATCAGGGAGCCATCTATCAGAAGAAGAAGCAAAACAATAAACGCTGCCTTTCTATAGTCCATTCGCCACATCTGTCAGGTATTTTCCATAATCAGTCTTATTCAGAGGCTCCGCAAGCTTCAATAGCTGATCTCTGTCAATGAATCCTCTTTTAAATGCAATCTCCTCAATGCAGGAAATATAAAGCCCCTGGCGTTTCTGAAATGCCGCAACAAAATCCGCCGCATCAAGCAGCGAATCATGATTCCCCGTGTCAAGCCATGCAAATCCCCTTCCAAGCGTCTCTACATAAAGCATATTTCTCTTAAGGTACTCATTATTCACACTTGTAATTTCCAGTTCCCCACGCGCGGAAGGCTTTACATTCCTTGCTATATCCACTACATTATTATCATAAAAATAAAGTCCGGGAACTGCATAATTCGATTTCGGATTCTGAGGCTTCTCTTCGATGGAAAGCGCCTTCCCCTCCTCATCAAATTCCACTACGCCGTATTCTCTGGGGTCACGTACATAATATCCGAAAATCGTAGCTCCCTTTTCCCGCTTTGCAACACTTGTAAGCACTCTGGAGAAGCTCTGTCCATAAAAAATATTATCTCCAAGAACCATCGCCACACTGTCATTTCCGATAAAGTCAGCGCCAATGATAAATGCTTCCGCCAATCCCCTCGGTTCCGCCTGCTCCGCGTAGGACATTGTCAGTCCCAACTGCTCACCCGTGCCGAAAAGTTCACGGAACATGGGAAGGTCCCGCGGCGTTGAAATGATCAGAATCTCACGAATGCCCGCCAGCATCAGCGTAGATAAAGGATAATAAATCATTGGTTTGTCATATACCGGCATCATCTGTTTGGATACAGCCTTTGTCAGCGGATAAAGTCTCGTGCCGGACCCGCCGGCAAGAATAATACCTTTCATAAGCGCCCTCCATTATATCCGCAGCTTCTCCCTCTGCGAACTCATTCACTAAATTTCAGGCAATCACAGATATCTGCCATTGCCTGCTCTTTACAACTTTACTTATACATTTCTTCATAATATTTCTGATAATCACCGCTCGTTACATTTCTCATCCAGTCTTCATGTTCAAAATACCACTGGATTGTCTTTTTAATGCCTTCGGCAAACATTGTCTCCGGCTCCCAGCCAATCTCCGCCTTAATTTTATCCGGCGCGATAGCATATCGTCTGTCATGTCCCTTGCGGTCCGTTACAAACCGAATCAGGTCGTCACTTACAAGCGCTTTTCTCGGGTCGTCATCCGAAAGCATCTCTCTCAGTGTATCCAGTATAATATGAATAATCTCAATATTCTGCTTCTCGTTATGGCCTCCGATATTATAAGTCTCTCCAGGCCGTCCAAGTTCCTGCACCATGTCGATTCCCTTTGCATGATCCTCAACATAAAGCCAGTCGCGCACGTTCTTTCCATCCCCATACACAGGAAGTTCCTTTCCCTGAAGCGCATTGTTAATAATCAAAGGGATTAATTTCTCAGGAAACTGATACGGTCCGTAATTATTCGAACAATTTGTAATATTTGCAGGAAAATGATACGTGTCAATATAAGCTTTTACAAGAAAATCAGAGGAAGCTTTGCTTGCCGAATAAGGGCTGTGCGGGTCATACGGAGTTGTCTCATAGAAATAATCCGTCAAATTATCAAGAGAACCATATACCTCATCCGTTGAAACATGGAGAAACTTCTTTCCTTCCTTAAAGCTTCCATCAGGAAGCTCCCATGCGTCTTTTGCGCAGTTAAGCATCACAAGCGTGCCAAGAACATTTGTTTCTACGAATATTTCAGGATTCTTTATACTCCTGTCCACATGGCTCTCCGCTGCAAAATGAACGACACGGTCAATCTCGTTTTCACGAAAAATTTTAGAAATCGCGTCTTTATCCCGGATATCTGCGTGAATAAAGCTGTAATTCTCCCTGTTTTCCACATCTTTCAGATTTTCCGGATTTCCGGCATATGTCAATGCATCCACATTCAGTATTCGAATGGAATTGTTATATTTGCGAAACATATAGTGAATATAATTGGAACCAATAAAACCTGCTCCACCCGTTACAAGATATGTCTTCATTCCTGTTTTGATCTCCTTTGGTTATATTTGACGATTATTATACCATTTTTTCCCCAAAAACACAAACGCATTCTTCTTTTCGAAATCTTCTATACTCATTATTCCCATAATAATGCCTTTCATATTTGTTTTCATAGTTGACATTTATTTCTATTTGTGCAAAAATATAACAATGTCAACAAAAGCGAAAGGAAGTGCAAAGCCATGATGTACATACATTATTGCAGTAACTGTCAGAATATTTTTATCTTGAACGGTCATAAGCAGGAATGCCCGCGCTGTTCTGTCGCAATAAAAGAATTAAAAATTTCGTTTGAAGATTACAGTACAATGCTGCCTACCGATCGTGAAATATTTCGCCGTAAACTGACCGATCCTGCCTTCCTGAATGCAAATATAACACATTATCGTTTTGCCAGACATACAAAAAGATTTCAAAAAGAAGGAAAAACCGACACGGAATAGGCTTTCCATGCCGGTCTTCTTTCTTTGCTCAAATCTTTCAAATCCAAAATACTTCTCTGACGTTTATCTGCGCGTGATCAAAATTTCCTAAATGTACCACCCTTCATGGCTGCCTCGGGAAGCTCTTTTCACTCTATGCAGTCATCGTTGCCATCTGGTTCAGTCTGATATAGTCCGCAATCTGCACCATAAATTCAGAATTACATGGCCTGTTTCTTCCATTACGCTGTGAATATCCAAAATACTTATCAAAAGTATCCTCATTGCCTCTTTCCCATGCAACTTCAATTGCATTGCGGATAGAACGCTCGATTTTATTCACCGTCGAGTCACAATCTTTTGCCAAATCATAATACAGGCCTTTTGTAATAGAACGTGCCATCCCCATATCTTTCACAAGATAGATAATACCCTTCCTCAAATAAACATAACCATTTAAATGAGCAGGAACCCCGAACTCCCTCAGAATGTTTGTTACGCTTATTTCTAACTGTAAATCCTTTTTCTCTTCCGTCATACGCTTCTCCATTCTTTTCCATTTTTTATTGTTTATTACAGTATTATACATCTTACACCATTAGTATACGCTAAATGACAAATTTTGTAAAGTAATATTTCAATTTTCGTCCGATTACCAATACTCTCCCTTTTCCCATGTCATAAGATATGATATAATAAACAAATTACTGAGAAACTAAAGGAGTTCACATATGAAAACTGCTATTCTGATACCCTGCTATAATGAAAGTCTCACGATTGAAAAAGTCATTAAAGACTATCAAAAAGTTCTTCCGCATGCTGATATCTACGTCTATGACAACAATTCCACAGACGGAACTGACACAATCGCTAAAAACGCCGGAGCGATTGTACGATACGAATACCGTCAGGGAAAGGGGAATGTCATTCGAAGCATGTTTCGTGATATTGATGCGGACTGTTACCTGATGATCGACGGAGATGATACATACCCGGCGGAAAATGCCGTACAGATGACCGACCTCGTATTAGAAAAAGGCGTTGATATGGTAATCGGGGACAGGCTGTCCTCCACCTATTTTACGGAGAATAAAAGACCCTTTCACAACAGCGGCAACAAGATCGTACGTTATCTGATTAACCGCCTTTTTCATAGTAATATCCGCGATATCATGACCGGATACCGTGCATTCAGCCGTACATTTGTCAAATCATTTCCCGTACTTTCCAAAGGATTTGAGATTGAAACTGAAATGACCATTCATGCGCTTGACAAAAATTTTCTTTTGGAAGAAATCCCGGTCACTTACCGCGACCGTCCGGAAGGCAGTGTTTCAAAACTCAATACATTCAGCGACGGCTTCAAAGTCCTGATGACCATTGCTTCCCTGTTCCGGGACTATAAACCGCTTGCGTTTTTCTCGGTCCTTACACTTATCTTTGAACTGTTTGCGCTGATTCTTTTCCTTCCGCCGCTCTACGGTTTTCTATCAACAGGAGAAGTCCTTAAATTTCCGAGTGTTATCGTGTCCGTCGCACTTGCAACTATGGGATTTATCTTTCTGGTCTGCGGTCTTATACTCGAAGTGCTTGCAAAGAAGCACAGGCAGTTATTCGAGCTGTATCTTCATGTGATTGAAGCGCAGAACCGTTCAGTGAATACAAATTCGAATCATTGAACCAATCAGACAAAAAGCTGTTGCTCCGGCAGGTCTCTGCCTTTGCAACAGCTTTCTCATTTCCATTCTATTTGCCAAACAATCCTTTTTTCTTCTTTCCGCCGCTGCCCGTATCATCCGACTTCTTCGCATCTTTTTCATGCTTCTTCACATAATTCAGTGAATCGCCTGTAAGCGCATCAAACTGTCTGAGCAGATCTTTCGCCTCACTGTTAATCTTTTCCGGCACCTGAACTACGAGTGTTACATAATGATCCCCACGAATCGCCTTGTTACGCAGGGAGGGGACGCCTTTTCCTTTCAGACGTACCTTCGTATCGGTCTGCGTTCCTGACCTCACTTCATAGATAATCTTTCCGTCGACAGTATCAACCATAACTTCACCGCCAAGCACTGCCTGCGCATAAGAGATCGGCACTGTGGAAAAGATATTGTAATCCTGTCTCTGGAAAATCGGATGTCTTGATACGACAACCTCTACCAGCAGATCCCCTCTTGGACCACCGTTTCTTCCCGGTTCCCCTTTCTCACGAATCCGCACACTCTGGCCGTTATCAATTCCGGCCGGAATGGATACCTGTATCTTCTTCTTATTCGCAATATACCCTGAGCCATAGCATTCCGGACATTTATCCTTAATTACCTTTCCAGAGCCGCCACAATCCGGACACGTCTGCACATTGCTCATAGTTCCGAACAGAGTCTGGGTATTAAATACGACCTGCCCCTTGCCGCCGCACTTTGAACATGTCTCCGGGCTGCTGCCAGGCGCCGCTCCTGTGCCGTGACATTTGCCGCATTCGTCTTTCAGCGTCAGCTCAATTTCCTTATCGACTCCAAATACGGCTTCTTCAAAGGTAATCCGCACCTGCGTACGAATATTGGCTCCTTTCATCGGCCCTGAGCTCCGGCTGCCTCTTGCTCTTCCGCCGCCAAACAGATCTCCGAAGATGTCCCCGAAGATATCTCCGAAATCGCCGCTGCCAAAGTCAAATCCGCTGAAACCACCGCCACCGGCGCCGCTCTCAAACGCCGCATGACCAAACTGGTCATACTGGCGGCGTTTGTCAGGGTCGCTCAGCACTGCATAGGCTTCACTTGCTTCCTTAAACTTTTTCTCAGCCTCCACATCTCCCGGATTCATATCAGGATGATACTTTTTCGCGAGCACACGGTATGCTTTTTTTATTGCTCCATCATCGGCATTCTTATCAACGCCGAGCACTTCATAATAATCTCTTTTCTGCTCTGCCATAACCGGCCTCCGCTAATTATACTTCTCTATAGTCACCATCCACCACATCATCTGCCGCACCGTCATCAGGACCTGCGCTCTGTCCCATATTGCTCATATCAGGGCCTGCGCCTCCTGCCGCCTGTGCCTGTTCGTAAACTTTTGCAAACAGCTTCTGAGCGCTCTGCATCAGTTTTTCCTGGCCCGCCTTAATTTCCGTAACCTGGTCTTCCGTCATCTCTTCGGCATTCGGATATTTTGCAAGCGTTTCCTTCAATGCGTTTAATTCTGCCTCAACCGCTGTCTTGTCATTTGCGTCAATCTTATCGCCAACTTCCTCCAAAGCTTTTTCGGTCTGGAATACGAATGAATCCGCTTCATTTTTCGCATCGATCGCTTCCTTACGCTTCTTATCCTGCGCTTCATACTCAGCGGCCTCTTTGACTGCCTTCTCAATATCTTCGTCTGACATATTTGAACCTGCAGTAATTGTAATATGCTGCTCTTTTCCGGTTCCCATATCCTTTGCAGACACGTTTACAATGCCGTTCGCATCAATGTCAAACGTAACCTCGATCTGAGGAACACCGCGTCTTGCCGGCGGGATACCATCAAGACGGAACTGACCGAGTGATTTATTATCCTTCGCAAACTGTCTCTCACCCTGAAGGACATTGATATCAACCGCCGTCTGATTGTCCGCTGCCGTAGAGAATACCTGGCTCTTCTTTGTCGGAATTGTCGTATTTCTCTCGATAAGCCTTGTAGCCACGCCGCCCATCGTCTCAATGGAAAGTGATAACGGTGTGACATCAAGCAGAAGAATATCGCCTGCGCCTGCATCACCTGCAAGCTTGCCGCCCTGAATGGAAGCGCCGAGCGCCACACACTCATCCGGATTCAGAGATTTGGATGCATCTTTTCCGGTAATCTGTCTTACTTTATCCTGTACGGCAGGAATACGTGTGGAACCGCCCACAAGAAGCACCTGGCCCAGTTCACCTGCGGTAAGACCCGCATCTTTCAGCGCGTTCTGTACCGGAATTGCCGTTTTCTCCACCAAATCATGTGTCAGTTCATCAAATTTAGCCCTCGTCAGGTTCATATCAAAATGTTTCGGTCCTTCTGCGGTAGCCGTGATAAACGGAAGGTTGATGTTGGTAGTCGTAGCGGAAGAAAGTTCTTTCTTTGCCTTTTCCGCCGCTTCTTTTAATCTCTGCATTGCCATCTTATCATTGGAAAGATCTACGCCTTCGGCTTTCTTAAATTCGACAAGCATATAATCAATAATTTTCTGGTCAAAATCATCTCCGCCAAGATGTGTGTCACCGTTTGTCGAAAGCACTTCGATTACGCCATCGCCAATCTCAATAATCGATACGTCAAATGTACCGCCGCCAAGATCATATACCATGATTTTCTGCTCGCGTTCATTATCAAGGCCGTAAGCAAGCGCTGCCGCCGTAGGCTCATTAATGATTCGCTTCACTTCAAGACCGGCAATCTTACCGGCATCTTTGGTTGCCTGCCTCTGCGCATCATTAAAATAAGCAGGCACCGTAATTACCGCTTCCGAAACGCTCTCGCCCAGATAGCTTTCCGCATCCGCCTTCAGCTTCTGCAGAATCATAGCCGAGATCTGCTGCGGGGAATATTTCTTATCGTCAATTGTACGTCCTTTGTCCGTACCCATATCACGCTTAATCGAAGCAATTGTCTTCTCCGCATTTGTCACTGCCTGGCGCTTTGCCGGCTCGCCGACAAGTCTTTCCCCTGTCTTTGTAAATGCCACAACGGACGGTGTTGTTCTCGCACCCTCGGTATTTGCAATAACTGCCGGCTTTCCGCCTTCCATTACAGCTACACAACTGTTTGTTGTTCCTAAATCAATACCAATAATTTTACTCATAATAGTTTCCTCCTGTTTTTATAAAAAATCATACTTTACTGTGCAACTCCTACCATGCTGTGTCTCACAACGCTGTCACGGTACATGTAACCTTTTTGCAGCTCCGAAGCAACAATTCCTGACTCGTACTCCTCGCTTTCCACCTGCATCACCGCATTATGGAAATCCGGGTTAAATTCCTGCCCCACAGCCTCAATCGGCTTTACTCCTATACTCTCAAGCTCTGTCATAAGCTGTTTGTATATCATATTCATGCCTTCCACAAATGCGCTGTCCTTCTCCTCGGGCGGGACAGCCGCAAGGCCTCTTTCAAAATTGTCAACAACCGGGAGGATTTTCTCAATCACACCCTTCGCGCCGATTTCATACATAGCTGCCTTTTCTTTTTCCGTACGCTTGCGGAAATTCTCGAATTCAGCCATCTGGCGCGTCACACGGTCCTGAAGCTCCGCTATTTTCTCATCCTTTTTATCTTTTTTTTCTTTTTTCTTCTTTTCCTTCTTCTCTGCCTTTTCTCCGGTCCCGGAAACAGTTTCTTCAGACTGCGCCTCGGCTGTTTCCACTTCCGGCTCCTGTGCCGCTTCCTGGCCTGGTTCCAAATCCTTTTCATTCTCTGACATATGAAGAGCCTCCTTTATGTTTTTTTATACAAGGAATCGAGCTGTTCCATAAGCTGTTTCAATGTACTTACTACTTTGTCATAATCCATCCGCTTCGGCCCTATAATTCCTATCGTCCCCTGCATTCCTTCTTCCAATTCATAAGTTGCCGTGACGACGCTGCAATCTTTCATTGTCTGTACCGGCGTTTCATTTCCGATATATACCTGAATTCCCCTGTTTTGTTCGCCATTTGCCAGCGTTTCATTCACCAGTCCCGCAAGCTGCTGTTTCTCCTCCAGAACATTGATCAGTTCACTCGCCTTCTCATGATCGGAAAGTTCAGGATACTTAAATATATTCGTCGCTCCGCTCGTATAGATCTGCAGATCTTCATCAGACCGGATAGCCTCCGCCACCGCGTCAATTACGCTTCCCACCACATCACTGTGGATACCGGCCTGCTCTTTCATCATGGTGATAATTCCAAGATTGATATTTTCAAGAGAGAGGCCGTTCAGATTCGTATTCAACAGGATATTCAGCTTCAGAAGCGTCTGGTCATCCATCTCCTCTTCCACATCAATAATTTTATTTTTTATAATATTGCCTTCCACCACAACGACTGCAACAATCTGGTTAATATCGACTTTAGACAGCTGAATGAATTTTACTTTGTTGTGATGATACTGCGGAGAAGAAATCATTGCGGCGTAATTTGTATTAGCGGCAAGCAGTTTCGCCACCTGTTTTAATACCAGATCAACTTTATCCGCCTTCTGCAGAACAAGTTCCCGCATCTCATCTACTTCTCTTACTCTCTCTTCCATCATTGTGTCGACATAGAGGCGATATCCCTTATCAGAGGGAATACGTCCCGCGGAAGTATGCGGCTGCAAAATATAACCCATTTCTTCCAAATCTGACATCTCATTCCGAATCGTGGCGGAACTTAAATTCAAATCCGTATACTTGGAAATTGTTCTTGAGCCTACCGGTTCTCCGGTCTCAAGATAATTTCGGATGATTGCCTGAAGAATTTTCACTTTCCTCTCATCCAGTTGCATTCCGTCACTCCTCTCTTTATTAGCACTCACCCTTTAAGAGTGCTAATATTTACATACACTAAGATAGCACCGGCCTTTCTATTTGTCAACACGCAAATAAAATATAATTATAAACAATTTATAAAGAAAAATCCGTGCCGCCGTCAAACATACGGCAGCACGGATTTTATTTCACATTCCTTTTTGTTTTAATGTCCAGAAATCTACCTCCCATGTCTGACGTCCGGTACGCAGTGAAAGGGTTCGCGACTTTTCATATCTTACGGACAGGTCCTCCTCGGTAAATACAACATCTGTTTCTTTAATATTTGTGACCAGAGCATATCCTCCGTTTCTTACCTTTTCAATAATTGTCTCACGAAAGGCAAGATTCTGCGCAAAAATATCCCCCGCATACGGAAAAAGTTTCTGATAGGTTTCTGACCCCTTCCACTCGTCATAGAAATGCTCTGACACGACAAATGGCTGTCCCGTATTATAGGCATACCGATCGTTCACAAATGCGTGAAAGCACAAAACAGGCATATAATACGTATCTCCTTCTGGCAATGCATCGTCCAGTATTTCGTATGCTTCTTCCCATGCAGCCTCCTCCTCGGCGCTTAACACATCCACAACAAGCCTCGTGCTTGTCTTACTGATTGTCACAAAAATCAGACAGCAATAAAGAACAAAAGAAGCGGACCGGAACCATGTCGCAAACCGAAAACGTCTTTCCGTCTGAAAATTATCGACTGCCATCAACGCCTCCATCATAAGTGCAGGCATAAACAACTGCAAATAGTAGGAAATCCACGCCCCGTTATTTCTTCCTATATATAAAAGACAGATTCCTGCCACCGCCATATGTCCCCAGAGCAGAATATCCACCAGAATATCACGTCGGCCGTACTCTTCAGGATTGCTGACTTTCACCGGAAATAAAGGCTTGTCCCCATCCTTCCATTGCAACCCGATTCTGATTCCCCGCTTCCAGACAGCCGTTCGGAAAAAGTCAACCGCCGCCGCCAGAAAAAGGAAAAAGAACATTCCACCGATATACATCGTCTGTGACTGGCTATATGAAGTCCCGCTCTTTCCCTTGCTTACGCCGCTTCCGGTTCCCTTCATTAAATAAATCGTATAAGACCAGAACATCGGACAGGTAAGTGTCAGAACCACCGCCATGAATGCGAACATCCCTGCAACCGCAATCAGGTATTTTACAACATCCTTCTTTTTGAGAAAGAAAAAGAAGGCAAAAGATGTAGCAAAAATCATGACGAAATACTGCTTTGTGAAAAAGGCAGCCACAGTGACAAACGCCGCGGCATATGGTTGCCCACGCAGCTTCTCTCTTGTCAGTATGAACAGTCCCAGAACCAGCAGCATTAATCCGAAAGAATCCGGCGCCGCACTCACATAACTCCCCCAGCGCCAATGACACAAAATCCCAAAGAGAAATGCCGTCAGCGGAGCCGTAATGGTCAGAGAATGCTCCCACACGATCTTAGCCATCATAATTCCTGTGAGCAGCACTGCAAGAAATGTTACAATGTGATGAAGCACTACAATATCCGTTCTTATAAAGAACCCCAGCAACGCAGTCACAACAGAATAAAACGGACCGTACAAATAAATCATCCCCGGAACCTCTCCTGAAAGATTCGCTGTCGAGTACGGATTTTTCCCATTCATAAACCACTGAGTCAGCTGAACATTCGCCGCTTCCCTGTATTCATTCGGATAAGACGCCCCGCCAAAAGACGCATTGATTATCATGGCAAGAAGATATACCGTATAGAGCAGTACCGGCAGAGACAGCAGATTATATAATAAATTTTCTTTCCTGAATCGTTCTTTTAATGTCATAAAGTACCCGTATCTTTCCATACCGTTTATTCATTCCTGTAAAGCGCAAACTACCGGATGCTTGGCATCCGGCAGCTTCCTTTACCCACTTTATATTATATGTCAAATTTTCCGGTAATATCATCATTAATTACATAATAAACAGCAGCTTCCTCCGTTTTTACATAAAATGCGGCTTTCTTCATTTCAGAAACTTTTTTCCCATATTCACTCGTCCAGATTTCATTAATACGGTTCATTAAGTCATCCTTTGTACATTCTTTTCCCGCAAACTGAATCACAATCTGTTCTTCCATCTTCTTTGCTGCGCCTTTTGCTGCCGTTTCACTTTCCTTCTTTGCTGCGCCTTTTGCTGCCGTTTCACTTTCCTTCTTTGCAGACACAGCCTTTGATGTTTTTTTGGCCGCTGTCTTCTTCACGGTCTCTTTCTTGGATGATGCATTCTTTGCGCCCGGTTTTCTTCCACGCTTTTTCGGTGCCGACGCTTCTTCCGTCTTTCCCTGCGCTGCTCCTGACGCTGCCGTCTCTTCATTCTGTGCCGCTGCTTTCTTCGGTCCCCTCTTTGGTGCATCTACTTTCGGCGCTGCAATTGCCTTTTTGACATCCGCCGCAGTTACTGCGTCTGATGCCGCTTTTACTGCCGCTACTTTTTTCTCCGTTGACGTTTTATTGGTGATTGGTGAATCAGCCTTCATAATTTTTCTCCCTCCAAATATGCATGGATTCTATATTATTTATACATTTATTAGGGTCAGTTTATATCAAAACACAGCAAATGTCAAACATTCCACGTATTTTTAATTAAAAAACTCTTAATAATTTTTCTATAATTATTTATTGACATAAGAGATTTCCTTTTGTATATTAACTGTATTAACACGAATAGTACACTATATTCAGAAAGGACTGCCCATGATACTTATTGATTACAAAGACCGCCGGCCACTCTATGAGCAAATTGTAGATCGTTTTCAGGCTTTGATCTTAAAAGGTATCCTTCCCACGGATACACAGCTTCCATCCGTAAGAAACCTTGCAATCGAATTATCGATCAATCCGAACACCATACAACGTGCTTACGGCGAATTAGAACGACTCGGATATATTTACTCCGTAAAAGGAAAAGGAAATTTTGCCGCCGATATCCGGAATTTAATTCCTCAGCAGGAAGCCGCCCTGTTTAAAGAACTGGATGCGATAACAGACAAGGCGCTCGGAATCGGCATTACTTATGAACGGCTGATTTTCCATATCAAGACAAGACAAGAGGAGGAGAAGTTAAAATGATTGAAACCTATAATGTCAGCAAAAGCTTCGATGATATTAAAGCGGTAGACAATATCACCGCTACCATCAAAGAAGGCTGCGTCTTCGGACTGATCGGCACTAACGGAGCCGGGAAAAGTACGTTCCTCCGAATGCTCGCAGGCGTCCTGAAGCCGGACGAAGGTAGCATCATGGTAGACGGCATGGAAGTCTATGAAAATCCGGGTGCGAAAAGCCGCTTTTTTTATATCTCAGACGAACAGCATTTCTTTTCAAATGCTACGCCCTCGGATATGCTGAAATACTATATGGTAATTTACCCCGATTTCAATGTAAACCGCTTTTATGACCTGATGAAACGATTTGAACTTGGCATAACACGCAAAGTGAACACCTTTTCAAAAGGCATGAAAAAACAGCTTTCCGTTATTCTGGGTATCTGCTCCGGCACAAAATACCTTTACTGTGACGAAACATTTGACGGCCTTGACCCGGTTATGCGCCAGGGAGTAAAAAGCATATTCGCAGGTGAGATGGAAGAACGCGATTTCACACCGGTCATCGCTTCTCATAACTTAAGAGAGCTTGAAGATATCTGTGATCATATCGGTCTTCTTCACAGAGGCGGAATCCTGCTTTCCAAAGAACTGGAAGACATGAAGAGCAATATCCATAAAGTACAGTGCGTTCTCGATATGGAAAAAGAGTCCAGACTTCTTACTTGTCTTGAAATCATAAAATCAGAACGCCGAGGGTCTCTCCTCACCCTGACAGTCAGAGGAAACCGGGACGAAATCCTTGCGAAAATACAGGAAGAAAATCCCGTATTTTTGGAAGCGCTTCCACTGAGCCTGGAGGAAATATTCATCAGTGAAACGGGGGTAGTCGGATATGACATCAAAAAACTTATTTATTAAATTAATGAAAGAAGACAGCAAACGCAGAATCGCAGTCATCGCACTTTCCATTCTCGCTATGTTCCTTGCACTGCCGATCTATGGCGCTTTATCCGTCAATATCTGGATGAGCCGTCTGGAGGTAGAGCTTACGAAGTATGAGGATATCATTTCCTCCTTCTCGGTCAAGGTCATCGGGATGGAGAATCCCTTTCTGGTCGCACTCGTCCTCCTGTTTGGTGTGTTGATTGGTATTAATGGGTTCAGTTATCTGTTCTCCAAACAGAAAACTGACCTTTATCACAGCATTCCGGTAAGGCGCGATACCATGTTTTTTGTATCTTATATCAACGGTATTCTCTATTTTGCTGTCCCTTACGCGGTAATGCTTGCATTTACACTTATCATGGGGAAAATGTACGGCCTGGTAAACGGAGCAGCCCTTGCAACAGCTGTGACATCTTATTTCGTCACAATACTCTGTTATATTATGATATATTCAACAGCCATCCTTGCTTCCATGCTTACCGGCAATGTCATTATCTCAATTCTTGCCACAGGAACCTTCTTTGCTTACGGACCCATTGTGAAGGTTCTTTACTGGGGATACCATGAAATCTTCTTCTGGGGTTTTTACAGTTATCCCTCCATGTTAGACGACACAAGATATTATTCGCCGATAGCGCTTTACTCGAATATTGTGAATGCTGTTACAGAGCACACTGCCACCAGAACCAGCCGCATTATAGAAGCAGTCATTGTCACAATTATCCTCGCCGTGCTCAGTATGATCGTATATCGCAAGCGGCCTTCCGAAGCCGCCGGACGCGCAATTGCCTTTCCAAAGCTGTGCCCGTTTATTAAATTTTTGATTATTATACCGGCAGCTTTGGCAAGCGGGATATTTTTCAGAGAGCTCGTTACGACAGGAAGCCAAAAAGATATATGGTTTGGTTTCGGCATTATTTTTGCCCTTGCGCTTGCACACGCTGTTATGGAAATCATATTCCGGTTCGACTTTAAAGCAGCTGTCAAAAATATGCCTCATCTGATTCTGGCATTTGTAATCACGGCAGTCATTGCTGTCATCTTCCGCTTTGATATTCTGAGGTATAGCAGTTATGTTCCAAAAACTGCTTCCATTGCTTCCATTGGCATGGAAATCGGCATTCTCAATACCGGAAATACGTATTACAATCTTGACAGCCTGACGGAAGATCTTTCCGATTCCGAATTTTATAATTCCGTTTACAGGGATGTGGAAACCTACCTTCTTGAAAACATAAAACTTACGGATATTGAAACATGCCTCACGCTTGCGGAAAACGGCATAGAGTATACACAAAAAGTGTACTCTTCCAGAGATTCCCGATTCCGTGCATTGAACCAGGATACATCAGACGAATACGACACACACAGGTATTCCTATATCACATACTGTTATCACCTTAAGAATGGAGAAAATGTATATCGGCGGTATTATGTTGACTTGACGGAGAACATCGATTTATTAAATCAGATTTATAGTTCAAATGAATTTAAGGAAGTCGCCTATCCGGTTCTCACACTCTCTGACAGCAGTCCGGAAAGGGTGAACTTCGACTACTACAGTCCTCTTGGCGCTTATACGCTGAAAGACCTGACGGATGAAGAATTTAAAGAACTGTTGGAAACTTACCAGGAGGAACTGCGGGCACAGGATTTTTCTTCTCTTTTCGAAACTTATCCAATCGGACGTTTTGCATGCAGAAAGAATCTGCAAAACTCAAGAGCCGGCTTTAATATGGAATACAACCAGGGTTATGTATTCCCTTCTTTTAAGGAAACAGTTGCGCTGCTCGAAAAATATAAGATTCCGATTTATGATTATATGGATATTGACAACATAGCCAGTATCAACGTAACATATTACAATTATGACGATTTCGAATCTTCCACAAAAGAAAAAACCTACACCGACAAAGAGGTGATAGCCACATTCATGGAATCTTTGGTTCCGAGCGATAATTTCTATGCAACGGGTCTGTCCCAATCCCTTGCCTTTGACGGCAATCTGAACATAGAAGTCATATATAAAGATACACCGAAAGGGTTCGTAAATAGCTGTCGTTTCGAATTCCCTTCCGATTCTGTTCCTAAAAAAATAAAAAAAGATTTTAATTATTACGAATAAACCTATTGTTTTTCTTCCAAAGGTTTTATACAATAAGAGTGAGCTTTCCGGAAGCTGTTGTGTGGATAGTATATATCCGTACAACAGCTTCTTAAGGTATAAAATTATGATAAATTGTCAGAAGACCGATAGACCGGCAGAATGAGAGGAACAAATGAAACGAGGATTTGACAATGAAAAATACATTAAAATGCAGTCTGAGCATATCAGAGAACGTATCAGTAAATTCGGCAATAAACTCTATCTGGAATTCGGGGGCAAGTTATTCGACGACTATCACGCCTCCAGAGTTCTTCCCGGATTTGCTCCCGACAGTAAGCTTACAATGCTTATGCAACTTTCCGACCAGGCGGAAATTGTAATCGTAATCAGCGCTTCCGATATCGAAAAGAATAAAATCCGCGGTGATTTGGGTATCACTTACGATGTTGACGTGCTGCGTCTGATTGACGCCTTCAAAAACAGAGGATTCTATGTCGGAAGTGTGGTAATCACACACTATAAAGGGCAGTCTTCTGCAGACCTGTTCAAAATGAAGCTCGAAAAATTAAATATAAAAATCTACCTGCATTATTCCATCGAAGGGTATCCTTCCAATATTCCCTTAATTGTCAGTGACGACGGATACGGAAAAAATGATTATATCGAGACGACACGGCCACTTGTAGTGATAACAGCGCCCGGACCCGGAAGCGGTAAGATGGCTACTTGTCTTTCACAGTTGTATCATGACAACAAGCGCGGAATTAAAGCAGGTTATGCCAAATATGAGACATTCCCCATCTGGAATATCCCCTTAAAGCATCCGATCAACCTTGCCTATGAAGCTGCTACGGCAGATCTCGCAGATGTCAATATGATTGACCCGTTCCACCTCGAAGCATATGGTGAAACTACGGTAAATTATAACAGAGATATCGAAATTTTCCCTGTTCTGAATGCAATTTTTGAGGGAATTTACGGAGAGAATCCATACAAATCGCCTACGGATATGGGCGTCAACATGGCCGGAAACTGCATTGTTGACGATGAAGCCTGCCGCCGGGCATCCGACGCTGAAATCATCCGCCGCTATTACAATTCTTTAAACCGTCTGGCGCTTGACCAGTGTCAGGAAAATGAAGTGGTTAAAATAGAACTCCTGATGAAACAGGCAAAAATCACCCCGGATGACCGCCGTGTTACAACAAAAGCAAAAGAGCGAGCTGCCCATCTCCAGGTTCCATGCGCTGCAATGGAACTTGAAAACGGCGACATCATTACAAGTAAGACATCAGACCTGCTCGGCGCTTCCGCCGCACTGCTTTTAAATGTCCTGAAGCACCTTGCCGGTCTGCCGCACGATAAACACCTGATTGCCCCCTCCGTCATCGAACCGATTCAGGAATTAAAGGTAGGGTATTTAGGCGGCAGGAATCCCAGGCTGCACACCGATGAGGTACTGGTTGCACTCTCAATCTGTGCGACAAGCGACGAAGCCGCCGGCAAAGCCATGCGGCAGCTTCCGAAGCTGAAAGGGTGTCAGGCACATACCTCCGTAATGCTTTCTGATGTGGACATCCGCATTTTTAAAAAGCTCGGCGTCGATCTGACCTGTGAACCGGTAAAAGAAGCAAAGAAATTTATTTAACAATTTTCATGTAAGTCCGTGCCGTAATCATATAGCTCACTCCGTATAAAAGCAGGAATACTCCAATCACACCTGCCGTTACCTGGTAAATCTGCACTGTGTTAAACAGATTCAGCGTCCTTAACAGGTGAATCGTCATAGTTATACTGCAAAGCGTATGAATTACGGCGCCGGCTGCCGGAAAACCAAATACCATCAGAATCTGTTTTCGAATCGTTGACCGGATATCGGCATCACTCATGCCTACTTTCTTCATTATATCAAAGCTGCTCTTGTCCTCAAGCCCTTCCGATATCTGCTTATAGTACATAACCAGTACCAGAAAGCAGAAAAATAATAATCCGAAAAATACCCCAATAAACAGAAGTCCTCCGTTTATTGCCCTCATTTGTGCACCATATTCATAGTAATCCATTCTCTCAAGATGATTTGGAAGCTCGTTGAATCGATTATTCATATCTTTCAGGAAGCATTCCGCATTCTCCTGTTCCCCGACCAGATTTCCATTCAGAGAATAATATATATATTCTCCTGACGCTTCCCTGACCGCATCCATGTCTTTCATAACCATGTAACAATGCAGGCGTCCCAATGATTCGGTTTCTTTCGGATCTATTTTCAGATTATCAATCTCTGCTTTCACCTCATACTTCTTCCCGTTCAGCGTCACATCCTGGTACCCCAAATCCTCCTGAGATGAATATATGAAAATCTCGCCATCCGCCAGCGTTTCCTCCCTGTTTTCCATCCGGTTATACTCATCTAAAGACAAAATGCGGACTGTAATCCACTCTCCCGCATCACCATCCTTCGCAAACGAATTCCCATTCCAGAACACATCCATGCTTCCATATGGATACTCCAATACGTCTTCAACTCTGATTCCGTATTCCGAAGCGGATGTTAAAAGACCCTCCCTAAAGCCAGAAACAGCAGAATCAGGACTGCCGGTGAAACTATACCCAAAATCATAAGGATTATAAAAACGTATTGCATCTTCTTCCCCCAATCTTAGTGAAACCGTACACAACAGCGTGATAATGACCATTGTACTGAATATACAGATATTTACGAGACTTGCTGCATTCTTCTTCATACGGTACATCATCCCTGAAATGCAGATAAAATTTTCCTTTCGATAATATAACGATTTACTTCCCCTTATTGTCTTCAAAATAAACACGCTTCCCGATGTAAACAGAAAATATGTCCCAAATACCACAAGGATAACAGCAAGAAAAAAATCTATAAATATCATGGAATCGAGTTTACTGGTAATTGCCATATGATATCCTGTTCCCAGAAGCATTACGCCCAGTATGGAATAAATGCCTAAATGCTTCGGTTCCTTTTCGCCCTTTTTGGATGCCCTTAAGAGTTCCGCCGGATTGACCAGCGTAACCTGATACAAATTGGTTGTAAGATTCAGGACAGATACCACTGTGAAAAAGACTGCCGTGATATAAAAACTCTGCAAATCCATCGTGTATTTTGTATCCACGGGCAGAGAGCTCATCTTCATCATAAAAGCAAATACCAGCTTTCCGAATACAACCGATAAAAGGATGCCGCCCGCCATCGCTAAAAAGTAAATAATCGCCGACTCAATAATCATCATAATTCCGATATGTTTCTTTTCAAGCCCCAGAACCGTATACAAACCCAGTTCTTTTTTTCTCTGCTTAATCAGAAAACTGTTTGTGTAAAAAAGAAACGGAACCAGAATAATCCCCAGCAATCCTTTTCCTATAGTCAGCATCACAGATGCATACGCGGCATGAGGAACATTATCCATCATAGGATTTTGTGAAATACAACTGAATATGAAAAATATTGCAACAGAAACTGCCATAACTATGATATAAGGCAGATATACGATACGATTCTTTCGTATTCCCGTTACCGCAAGACGCGGCATAAGCAATGTGCGACTCATGCTTCCTTCCTCCCTTCTGCCTGCAGTACGGTTAATGCATCTGAAATCTTATGATACATTTCTTCGTCACTACTGTTTCCACGGTAAATCTGGTGAAACAGATTTCCGTCTTTAATAAAAAGAACCCTTCCCGCACACTTTGCCGCCTGGATACTATGTGTTACCATCAGGATTGTCTGACCTTCCCTGTTTACCTCGGAAAGGAGTCTTAAAAGGCTTCCCGATGCTTTTGAGTCAAGCGAGCCGGTCGGTTCGTCTGCGAGCACCAGCCTGGGATTCGTAATCAACGCCCTTGCCGCCGCTGCTCTCTGTTTCTGTCCACCGGATACCTCATAGGGATATTTGTCCAGCAGTTCCGTAATACCCAGTTTATGGGAAAGCGGAATCAAACGATTCTCCATCTCTTCCCACCTTACGCCCTGTAACACAAGGGGCAGAAAAATATTATCTTTCAGTGAAAACGTATCCAGCAGATTAAAATCCTGAAAAATAAATCCCAGATTGTCTCTGCGAAACGCACTGAGCTCCCTCTGGCGTATTGCGGCAAACGATTTTCCGTCCAAAAGAATTTCCCCCTTTGTCGGCTTGTCAAGGGACGCTAACATATTTAAAAGCGTTGTCTTTCCGGAGCCTGACTCCCCCATAATTGCGACATATTCCCCCTCCTCCACAGAAAAGGAGACGTCATCAATCGCCTGCACCTTCGTTCCGCCAAATCTTGTCGTATAAACTTTCTTTATATTTTTTGCTTCCAATAATGCCATCTGTTTAACCTCCTCATTTATCTTGACCTTATTATAACAAAAGAAGAAATGCACTGCCTTTATCTTGGCTTACATTTCTTCTTTCTGTCTTTCAGTTTTGTAAGGTTGGAATGGTTCAAAAGCACATAAACGATAACGTATAATAAAAAACATCTGGATTTTTATTTTCCAAATGCTCTTAACTTCCACATCTATTCTCTTTCAAAATAAATCGCTATGTGTCCCTGTTCTTGTCAGATATAATACTAATTCTCCCTCATTGATTTCATAAATCAGCAACCAATCTGGTGTAATATGACATTCTCTACATCCAATATAAGTTCCACTGAGAGAATGATCTTTATTTTTCTCTGGTAACTGTTCGCCGCTTGCCAGTTTCTGAATAATTTCTTCCAACGGCTTTATGTCATATCCTCTTTTAACAACCCTTTTATAATCCTTCTTAAAAGAAGTATGATACCTAATCTTGAGCATTTAAATCCTCCATCAATTCTTCCACAGAGGAAAAAGAACGACTTAAATTTCTTCCATGTCTCACATCATCAATGGCCCTGATTGTATCTGCATTAGGAACATTCATAGAAATTGCAAACGGTATCCGCTGCTCTCTTACAGCCTGTTTTGCTGATATTGTAAAAAAAGTAGTCATATCCATGCCAAGATTAGAAACAAGTTCCTGAAGCTGAGATTTTAAATCCTCATCCATTCTCATGGTTATATTAGTTGTTGCCATAGTATCAACTCCTTTCTTACAATATTATATTATTCAAAATGTGCTATGTCAATATATTGTATGCACATAGCACATAAATATTTAATTTTGTTTTTCATCTAACAGCTTTGCAAGGTTATCTGTTCTGTTCATCCGCGCTTTGGATCAGTTTATATGTCCCTTTCCCCAATTTCCTGACCAGTCCCGCGGCTTCACTTTGATTCAAAATTCTTTGAAGCTGCCTTGCGCTGCAATGAAGATGGAATGCTGCCTGCTCTATTCCTTTTAACGTTTCATCGTCACATTTATACTTCATATAGGACATAACCCGTTCTGTAAGGGAAGAAGGAGCGGCGTCAATCGTAGTCATGACTCCAATTTTAGTTGAAAGACTGTTACAAATAAGCGCCAGAAATCTGTTATCAGCAAGCAGTACCTCCCTGTATTCCTCAATAGAAAATGAAATACAGGTCAAACTTTCGGCTGCCTCCGCATAAATATTCTGGCTTTTAGGATAAAAGATGTCCATATCTCCGAGAAAGTAGTCCATAGTTCCACTTGACAGGGAATAACGTGTACCATCATCACGAATGAAGTAGATGTCTATAGACCCCTGTTCCACAATCTGAAATAAACATTCATTCTGAAAAGGGGAACTCACCAATTCACCTTTTTCATATTTTATCAGGTAAAAATCAATGTCCAATGCATCAAGTATTGCATGGTACTTACTTTTCGCGATACAGGCTGCGATTTTCTTTTTATCATATATTCTTTCCATAAGCTTTTCCCAAAGCGGGACATATGTCTCGTTTTTAAAATTTATTCTACATTATAATATATAAAAATTCAAGGGAGGAAAAGAAACTATGTCATCAGTCTTTGAAGAAAAAAATATCTCCAAATCCATTATGAGAGTTGGACTTCCTGCCATGCTGGGGCAGCTTACAACACTGATTTATAATATTGCCGACACATTTTTTGTTTCTTTGACAAAAGAACCTGCTACGATTGCTGCTGTGACCTTATGCGCGCCAATATTGCTTATTATCATGTCAATTGCCTGTATTTTCGGAATGGGAGGCAGTAGTGTCATTGCCAGGTTATTAGGAGAAGATAAGAAAGAAGAATCTGGGACAACAATAAATTTTTGTATATATGCGATAGCAATTGCGGGCATTTTTACACTTGTTTCAGGGCTGATATTTTTACAGCCATTGGCAAACATATCCGGCGCAGATGCAGATAATTTTGCTTATACCTGTGATTATTTGAAATGGATTTTTATCGGCGCTCCTTTTATTATGCTGGCAAATGGATTTGTTCATTTACTCCGTTCGGTCGGCATGATTAAAGAAAGTACCATTGGACTGGTGCTTGGCAACATAATCAACATGGTACTGGATTATGTTTTTATCGCTATCCTGGAATGGGGAACAGCGGGAGCCGCGCTTGCAACATCCCTCGGATTTGTATGTGCAACGATATATTATATCGCCTGCATGATTCGTGAAGAGTACAGCGGAAACCCACTCGTACCGCTGAACCCCAGACGTTTTTCTCCAAATGCAGCAATGATTCGTAATATTATCAGTATCGGTATCCCCGGAGCGCTCATCACAGTGCTTATGAGTGTCTCGAATATTGTACTTAACAACTACATCAGCATCTACGGGTCCGATGCAGTCGCTTCCTATGGGATTGCATATAAACTTGATATGGTTCCAATCCTGCTGTCAGTAGGATTATCACAGGGTGTTGCTCCCCTGGTGGGATATTGCTATGGAGGAAATGACAGAAAAAGAATGTATGAAATAATAAAACATACAATACTGTACGCAATGTCATTCAGCTTAGAGTGTCTCTTGTTCAGTTTCCGTCGTTGTGCGTTTATTTTAGTCTGCTTTTATTGAAAAATGCTGTAAAGTTTTTAGATAACCTGCCGATATATAAATATAAATGTCAATTAAGATACTATTCAGATAATCATAAGTTACATCTCGCAAAAATAATCCAATATACTTAAAAAACAAATTGAAAAGGAAAAGGAGAGAGGTAACTATGTCACTTTCAAGAGCAATTTATGCATATGTTTCGGAGAAAAAATGTGTTTTTTACTCTATTGATTTAAATCCAGGCGTGTTGATGGAGCAAATTCATCAATATACGGATAGAATTAAATACCAACTCAGCATGGAGGCATGGAAACAATTTAAAAACGAAAATCAATCTGCTAAAATGCATGTCAGATTGATTACTCCGGTAGTTTATGACTTTTACGAAAGCTTTGAACTTGGGAGTATAGAACAATCTAGCATACAGATAGAAAGGGCAGCAGATAAACTTTGTTCAAAAATTGGACAAGAGATTGTAATGGATATCGTTTGTTCAAAAGATTTTCGTAATATGAAGGTAGTTGAAAAATGACAACTAAAAGACAGAAGATGAAATTTGACATTATATGACCATACAAAAGGAAAGCTGAATTTGTTACGAAAGCTTTCCTTTTTCATTTGATTCAAATATCAAAAAGGAGAAAGCTGATGAAAAATATCACACCCAATGCAATAAAGTCAGAACTAAATACCGCTATTACTCGGGCAATTCAAAATCAAAACAGGGAGTTTGGGGAGCAGGAATGTAGTTTTTCCCGCAATCGTATTTTAACAGCAGAAAAAATGGTTAATTTGTTGTTGTCTATGCAAGGTGGAAGTCTTGACAAAGAACTCTATGAAGCCGGAATTAATGTCACAAAATCTGCCTTTGTACAACAGCGTGATAAGATTTCATATACAATATTTGAAGATATTTTAGAATACTTTAATGCTTTGCATCAAGATATGGTGAAGTATAAAGGCTACCGTGTTCTTGCCGTAGATGGCAGTGCTATCAATATGGCGAGAAACCCAAAATCATCAAGTTTTATGCAACATGCAGGAACTCCAAAGGGTTATAATCAGCTTCATATCAACCCATTGTATGATGTCCTAAATAAAACATATGTTCACTGTCACATTCAGCCGCAACCACAACAAGATGAAATCGGAGCTTTGCTTTTTTTGCTGAATTGGTATGATTATAAGGAAAAAACAATAATTACCGGTGACCGCGGATATGAAAGCTATAATCTATTGGGACATCTATTGGAAAAAACAAATATTGATTTTCTTATTAGAGTTAAGCAAGACAGGTCAGCTATGAGAGAAATACGCAAGCTTCCAATGAAAGAATTAGACACTAAAATATCTTTTACTATTACCACCACTCAAACCAATAGTGATAAAGCGAACGATTATATCTTTTTGCAGACTCGAAAAAATGAAAACCGACTATACAGCACAAAAACTAAAAGTGGAAGATGGGATTTTCCAAGTCCTTACCATATGTCGTTTCGTGTTGTACGATTTATGCTGGATACTGGCGAATATGAAACATTGGCAACAAGTCTTCCAAATAGTTTTACACTGTCTGAAATCAAAGAATTATATCATTCCCGTTGGGGTATTGAAACTGCTTTCCGTGAACTCAAGTACAGTTTAGGTCTGATAAATCTTCATGGAAAGAAAGATGAATTTGTAAAACAAGAAATCTATGCGGCAATGATTATGTCAAATTTTTCTTCACGCATTGCGAATCAAGTTATAATAGAAAATAAAAAATCAAACATACATACTTATAAAGTCAATATGCAAATGGCAATTTATCTTTGCAAAAAGTTTTACAGAACTAACAAGGGAAATGGGAAGCAACTTATGTGTGATATTGCAAAGTATACCGAACCCGTCCGCCTTAACCGTAAAGACGAGCGGAACATAAAAGCAAAATCATTTGTCGGATTTACCTATAGGGTTTCTGCATAGCAGTAGTAAGGGCGGAAAAAGTTTCCGCCCTTATATATCGTATTTACTTTGATTGGTTGTATATATTCATTTTGAATTATAATTACTAATTTGCAAAATCACTAAAATGATATTGCAAAAAATACTTAAAATGATGTTATTTAAGCCAGCTTTCTTTTATTTAGCAAATTTGTGTAAAAAACTATTAATAACAGCAGATTTTAGAGTATACAAATAATTTAAAAGTAGGTAATAACCTATATTTTAATAAAATTTTCTTAAAATATAAATAAAGCATTTAAGATATTTATTTTTCTGTAAATCAAATATAGATTTATAAAAATAATTAATATACAAATCAAAAGAAAGTTGCTATTTCGGCACAAAAATAACTTATTCACGTTTTTGCAATTCAATAAAAGTTAAAAAAGTTCAAGAATCGGATTCCTCAAGATTTTCTAAACCATATTCGCATAATTCAATAACTAACTTTGTCATTGATATATTATTTTTCTGAGCGGCTTCACCTAATTTTTCGACTAATGCAACTGGCAATCTAAATGTTTTATTTTGATATTCTGTTTTCTGAATTTTTAGCATATTAACTACCACCTTGTTTTTCTTGTGCATAGTATACTTTAAAACATCACGATATTATACACGCTGAAATTTCACTTATTTTTATACTTGAAATATTCACACATCTATGTTAATATAGACCACATGATTCCGACCAATACATATATGAAAAATGAGGGAGATACTAAAATGAAAAGAAAATTGATTTTATTACCTATAATATGCATATTTACGATTAGTTTAACAGCTTGTGGCAGCACACCTACATCAAGCAATAATTCTGAAGTGTCTAGAATAGCAGAGTTGGAAAAAGAAACAGAAGCAAAACATGAGGAGTTAAAAGAACAATTAGAAATTTCGGATTCAACAGAAGATACTGTACAACCAACCAATGAAGAAAATACTTTACTGCAAGCAACAATAGAATCATCAGAAACAAATGGTGTCTGCGGCGCTGATTTAAAATGGTACTATAAAGATGGAGTGCTTGTAATTACAGGCTTTGGAAAAATGAATGAATATGATAATGGTAATTATTATACACCATGGGATGATTTAAAAGATGTGATTACAAATGTCATTATAGACGAGGGGGCAACAACAATAGGTGAATTTGCTTTTTATGATTGTGAAAATTTAACAACCTTATCGTTGCCCGATACTATGACAAGTATAGGGAATAATGCATTTCATGGCTGTGAGAATTTGACAGAACTGATAATTCCAGAATCTGTAACAAATATAGGTAAAGGAGCATTTACCGATTGTAAGAGCTTAACTGAACTGGTAATTACTGATTCAGTAACAAGCATAGGAAACAGTGCATTTGCTTATTGCCATAATTTAACAAAAGTGACGATTTCCGATTCGGTAACAAACATAGATGATTTTGCATTTTCTGGTTGTAGGAATTTAACAGAAATAGTAATTCCAGAATCTGTAACAAGTATGGGAATCGGTGTATTTGACGGTTGTGGTAATTTATCAAAGGCAGTAATTTTGAGCAAGATACAAACAATTGGTGAAAAAACATTTGCAGATTGCAAAAATTTAACAGAAGTAGTATTGCCAGATACAATAACAAGTATAGGGCATCGTGCATTTTATAATTGCACAAGTTTGAATGAATTTACAATTCCAAACTCTGTAACAGAGATTGGACTAGGGGCATTTTACAGTTGCAAATATCTAACAAAAATAGCAATTCCAAATTCGGTAACATTTATCGACAGAGGAGCATTTTATAATTGCGAAAACTTGGCAGAAGTGAAACTGTCAGATAATTTGGAAACAATTTACACAGATGCTTTTGGGGAGTGTAGAAATTTGACAGAAATAATACTTCCAGATTCAGTAAATGGAATGGAACATAATGTATTTTCAGGAAATGACAGGATAACAATAATTTATAAAGGCAAATCATATACAAATGAAGAATTCGAAACTGCTTTAAGCAGTTCTCATTATTATGGATTAGACATAAAACTATTATACGTGAATAGGTAATTAAAGTTCCGAATCAGATGGAAGCAACAGAGTACCATAATAGACAATCGGCACAAAATCAAAATGGCTTGCTCAAGATTGAGCAAGCCATTTTGATTTTGTGCCGATTGAATTTGTTTTTTAACAAGTGCAAGTCTCAAAAACTATTAAACTTCCATGTTTTTGCTTAACTTAATGCAGAAAAAACTATCTAAATGACATTGATACTGTACGGGGTTCTTATGGGTGCAGTATTTACTGCTGCCTTTGTGCTTTGCGGGAAGCCGCTTGCCGCTATATTTTTGCAGGACGATGCTTTGATCGAACAAACAGGACACTTTTTGAAAATCCTTTGCCTGTCAGCTCCTTTGCTTGGTATTATCAATACGATGACGAGTTATTTTCAGGCACTGGGAAAAGCGCTGAAATCGTTGACGATTACACTGCTAAGAAATGCGGTATTATTTATTCCGGGCGTTATCGCTTTGAATCACTTCTGGAAATTAAATGGTGTAATTGCGGCACAGCCTGTTGTTGAAACAGTTTTATCGGTAATCTGCATATTTATGTATTTGAAAGACGTGACTTATGCAGAAGACAGATAAAGACAGCATGGCAAGCCGTCTTTATCTGCCGTATTCTATGCTTCAGAAGATACCTCCTCCTGTGAAATGATTCTCTGTCTTCTTAATTCCCTGCTTACCAATACAACAGACAGCAGAAATGCCGTAAAATCAGCAATTGGTCCCGCGTATAAGACTCCCATGATTCCAAATCGGAGCGGAAGCGCCAGAAGAAGCGGAATCAGAAAGAATACCTGCCTCGTTAATGCCAGTAAAGCTCCCCTCAACGCTTTTCCTATGGCCGTAAAAAAACTGGACGAAAGCAGCTGCACGCCATTCACCAGTACCATAAAAAGAAATGTACGCATAAACAGAACTGCAAACTCAAGATATAACTCATTTCCATCTCCAAACAGAGAAATGATCTGTTCCGGGAAACACTGTAGAAAACAAAAGCCGACTGCTGAGACAATCATATTGCATTTTATTGCAAGCAGGTATGCTTCCCGCACGCGGGAATATTGTTTCGCCCCATAGTTAAATCCTATAATCGGCTGAACCCCTTGTGAGATTCCGACAATAATCGCAAGAATAATCGCATTCGTCTTCATTACAATTCCGCAGGCAGCTAAAGGAATATCAGAACCATAGACTGTCTGCGCTCCATAATGGGTCAATGAATTATACAGTATGATCTGTACGACGGTAATTGCAATTTGATTCACACTGCTGCTGACTCCCATGTTACATGTTTTCAAAATTTCCCTGACATGCAGCTGAAAATGGCTTCTTTCAAAATGGATGGTTTTAAAATGCCATAAATAACGCACAGCAAAAGCAAAAGACAAAATCTGCCCCAAAATCGTCGCCAAAGCCGCCCCAAAGATGCCCCAATGAAAAACAAAAATGAAAATCGGGTCAAGAATGGTATTTGCAATGGCGCCTGCAACCATGCAAGTCATAGAATACCCGGGACTTCCATCCGCACGAATTAAATTGCTCATGCCATTTGTTATAATCAGAAACGGCATCCCCACTAAGGTAACGCTGGCATACTGTTGTGCATATGGAAATACATCCGTTGTAGCCCCAAACAACTTCAGGAGCTGAGGCAGCATGATTTCACCTATGACCAGATAAGCAAGTCCTAAAATTACCATCAGGCTTATGCCATTTCCGGCTGCCTTAGCCGCCGATTCGGATTCTTTATTCCCAAGATAAAGGGAAAAACGGGAAGCGCTCCCGATTCCAATCAGCAGAGAAATTGCAAGACAAATCGTCGAGAACGGATAACAGACATTGGTCGCGGCATTTCCAAGATATCCTACACCCTGACCAATAAAAATCTGATCCACAATATTATAGATTGAGCCAACCAGAGATGCCGTAATACTGGGAATGGCAAAACTTTTCAATAACTTGGGGATTTTTTCATACCCCAGAGGATTGTCAGTCATCAAATTCCCCCTCCTTTTTCTCTATGTGAAGTTCCGTCGTAATATTTTTGCCAGCCCGCATCAGCAAATCTATCAAAAGATCTTTCTCTTCCCCGCTGATGCCCTGCAGCAAAAGAGTCTCCGCCTTTTTGCAGACTGCCCGTATCTCTTCCACTATGGACAATGCATGATCCGTCGGATACAGCTTCCATGTCCTCTTATCCTGATCGTTCGGAGAACGCGTAATCATTCCCTGCTTTTCCAATGCCGCAATCGTCCGCACAATATTGCTTGGATGGATATAAAACATGTCCATCATAGAATCCTGCAAAATGCCGGGAGAATCACATATTTTTAGTAAAATCATATGCTGGCTGCTGTTGATTCCAAAAGGTGCAAACTGTTTATCCAAATAAATTTTATAAAAACGGTCTGCAACCGAAAGCCATTTTAATAGTTTCATAGATCGCTTACCTCCAATCGAAACTATTTTATCATATTATGCGTGCGCACGCAATTACTTTGCACGGCGATCATCACAAATCCATCCTGTCATAATCCAAACCGCATTCTCCCCACAGCGACAATTTTCTCATTTTCGGACAAAATTTTCTCCATAAATTTAAAATCGTCCTGTTTGGCACGATCTGCGTTATGAGGATGTATGTCCGCCGTCCCAAAAGCATGGTGTGTTTTTACAAACTCATTGATTTTCTTATTCTCATTATTGTCTGTTCCGGTCAGAATACAACACACACCATGACTTTCAGCTTCCTGAATCACTTTTTCAGGATCCGGAAACTGTCTGCAAAAAAGATTGAGTCCAATATCATAATACTTTATAGTTTTCATACTTTTTCTCCCCGCAATTTGTCTAAAAACCGCATCACCATGTCTCGCAAATATTGAAATTCCGGCGTCCTGTGCAGAATCAATACAGCCGTTAAATTCGGTACCAGAAAACAAAAAACCGCTTTCACCATCATATTCACAAATGTAGTGTCTGAAAAAGGCACGGTAAGAAAATCTATCACAACAATATTACATAAAACAACAATACAGGCCATAGCATACCTTATAAAATAATTTTTGCAGGACATTTTAAATACATTGTGATATACCAGCCAGGGTTCAAACCACCATGTTGTCAGAAAACGACTGATAATCGTACCCAGAACAACCCCCATAATGCCCATGTTTTTCACCAGTGCCAAAGAGATCATAAGATTTAAAACTGCCGTTGCCACAGGGCGGTATTTCCCCTGCCAGAACAATCCGCATGCATCTTTATATATAATAGAAATCGTCTGGAATCCATCCATCATAAAATCAAGAACAATGATTGCAACCAATTCACGTCCGAATACATAATCCGCTCCCCAGCTTAGCGAAATAAAAGGATTTATCAACACCCATAAACATATAGTGCAGAATCCATACACCCAAAAAGCCATAACACTCATAACACGAAATAAGAATTCACTCTGTTTCCGGTCCTCTTTAATCACGAAATTCCCGATTCCCGCTGTTGCAGACCCAAACAACATTTTTGCGAATGTCACCAATGTATTCGTAATCATCCTGTAATTATCATAAAATCCTACCGCTATCGTACTGATAAAAGCGGATATGATAATATTATCCGTGGAACGTACAATAACTGCATTCACCTTATATACCGAAGTTCCAACAACGCTTTTGAATATTTCCTTTTGTTCTTCCTTCGGCAGAGGCTCCGCTTTCTCCTTTAAGTAAGGGTAGTGTTTATCTACCTTTCCTGCAATCATAAAGTTTCCAAGTATATTAATCGAAATTCCGGTTACTGTATACAAAATAAATGATTTTGTAGTCAGCAAAATAAGAATCTGTACAATAACCCCGATAATATTGGCCAGATAAGTAATTAAATTCGTCATGTAAGACTTCTGATCTGCCTTGAAAATCAATGATTTATATGCATAAAACCAATAAGAAGAGACAGACTGCATCACATAAAGCATAAAAACAAATGGTATGTTTACAAGATCAGTCGTTTTTTTCATTATATATGGCAAGAATGGTATTAAAATAATTCCGGCAATCAAAATAAACAAACCGACAAAGAAATATGCCTTTCTTAAAAGCTGCATCACAGAAGCAGTCTTTTTCTTATCATTGTTTGCAAGAGGTTCATAAAGCGAATATACGATTGCCGCACCAAGACCCAGCTCCGTTACATTCAAAACACTGATAATATTCGTAAACAAACCTGAAATGCCCAGATACTGCGCACCAAGAGTATATATAAATACCGTACGCCCAGCAAATTGCAGCAAAATACTTAGAAATTGTCCGCCCGCACTGGTTACTAGATTTTGTAAAAACCTCTTTGTTCTCATAGTCTCAACCCTTTATCTTAGCAAGCAATTTTCGAAAGAACAGTTTTCGTTCCTTTTCTGCATTTCTTTTTCTTATTTGACCTGCTGAGTCAGGATAATTCCTTCCCATCTCAAGTGTCTCACAGGCCCGCATGTACTCTTTTTTTCTTTCTTCCGAAACCTCCTGTTTCAGGAAAGGATACCACTGTGTACCTAGCTCGTCCCGCGCAATTACCGCATATGCACAGTTTTTTTCCCGCTTTTCAATACCCTGCGATTTTTTTATTTCCTCTAAAGACACAGGTTCCGACACGATATCATTTTGTATCATTTGGAATGCCTCTTTTCCTGCTTTCGTCCGAAGAATAACGAGACTCCTTCCGTTTACCGCAAGACTCCTCTCCCGGTTCACATAATCATCCCCAAAGGATATATCCGCAAACTGATTTAGCTTGTCCAGACAATACAAACAACGTTTCAGCTGAAAAACTTCTTTCACACGCATTCTTTTTTCTGCTGGAAGAAATTGATTTTTCCCGCCTTCATACTCAATTTTAACATTTCCTGGCCAACTGCCCTGTTCCTTCGTGCGAAAATAGAAACCTGTAACTTTTCTTTCCGGTCTCATGTTTTTAAAATAATCTACAATACTGTCCCGTTCGCACCGATCACAAAATAATCCAAGTAAAAGATAATTCGAACGATTCAACTGAAAACGGTCGACTGCCCTTAAGATACCATGTACGGCGCATGATGTTCCGGTAATGATTAACTTTTCTTTCGGATGTTTCCTCATATAATAAATTGTTTCGGCATGACTGACAGGAACGTATCTGGATTTTGCTGTGCCTGCCATTGACATATCAACCGTATATTTTCGGGTTTCTACCTGCGCTTCATATGAATTTTCTCCCACTATAAATGCAGCATCATAGGCCCCGTCCGAAAGAAGCCTGCTTACCATTGTAGTGACAATACCCCCACTGACAGCATTGTTCCTGACCTTAGAATCTTTACAATATGCCGAAAAACACCCTTTTTGCGATCCCCATAAATATTCTTCTTCTGTCCACTCACATTGATTTGTCCTTGCATATTCCGAATAATTTTCTCCATGTACAGAGGACGGACATACATCTGCGCAGACTCCGCATTGAATACACTTACTGTTATCAATAACCGGAAGATACTGTCCTTCACGTTTCTGAAATGAAATGCAACGCACCGGACATGCCCCCGCGCAAATCCCGCACGACACGCACAACCCTTTTTCAACCGTCACCTCTTTTATTGTTTCAGTCATCCTATAATCTCCACTGCATCAAACACATTTTCTTTTTGAATTTCATCTAACTTTTTCTTCACACTCACCGAATTGTCCGTATAGCCGCTGCACATTTCGGAAATCATCTTTAAAATTTTTTTCTGATCTATCGTTCCCCTGACATCAAATGCATATCTTTCCTGTCCAAAAATAGAAAGAAGTTCCTTATACTTTACAGCCCAGCCCAGTACAATACAGGGCACACCTTCTTTATAAGAATGAATGATGGAATGATAGCGGGACGCAATCGCAAAATCAAATTGTTTTATCGTTTGCCCGTATTCAATACAGGAAAGCTCATTATCAACCAAAATAACATTCTCATCGTCGGAAAACAAAATCTTGATTTTCTGGCAGATTTTCTGATCTTCAGTACTATGATACATTAAATAAATATGATAATTTCTTCTAAGCATATCATTAATTATACATTGATATACGGACATTAATTTCTCTTCTCTGCCGTATCGGAATGTCTTGGCATTTGGTATCACAGCAACGCTGTGTTTTTCAACTTTCAAATCCTGCATGCAGGGCGCCTTTTTATATATATTTAAAAGGTGAATTCCTTTATTCTGCAATACAAGATCGCACGAAAGACGTACATTTTTCAAGCCGTATTTTTTTACCAGAAGATCATATCCCTGTTTTTCTCTTGCAAACAAAATATCGGCACAAGCCAGCCATCTTTTCAGAAGCAAATTCACGACGCTTCCTTTTAAACCGCCAAAATCACATGGACCAAATGACTGAGGCATATAATAAACCTTTGCGCCCAGAGAGGAAGCGATCCTTGCCTTCAATGCAGATAAAAGGGAACCCCGGACGCCCCAGTCCGTGCCAATCGAATACCCGCTGATATCAATCAACGCATCTGTTTCCTGCCAGATTTTCTTATATTCTTCACGATAAACATGTTTACCGTATCGCAGTTTCAGGAAAAAACGCAGCAGACGATTTCCACATGCCATCCCTTTCACATCACAAATTGCGGCATCAAGAATCTCAAATTGAAAAGGCTCCGAATTTTTTTTATCTTCTATGGTTCCCGTACCAGATGCCAGATAAATCTTTTCCTTTGGAAAGCGTTTCTTTATTTCGTCAACCGTAATAAATGTCATTGCCTGAGCGCCCTTATTTTTTAAATCTCCACCGGTAATAATCACATTTCCCATCGGAAAATCACTCCTTACTCATTTGACAATATATTTTTTATCTCTCTTTCGAATTTTAATCTGGTCAAAAACAACCCAAACATAATGAAATGCTTTTGTTATCAAATCCCATCCCCATATTTTGACACCATATCTGCGATATTCTCTTAAAAGTCCAAATACTTTTTTAAGCCCATACCCATTCTGTAATGCCTGGAAAACCTTAATGCGCCCGTTAATCTCCATGTAATCCATTTCTTCCTTCGTCAGCCGTTCTTTCAGAAATGAAAAACGCCGGAAGAAAACACCGGTTCTGATATCATACAATTCCTCACTCATTCGATTTGTAAGAGAACCCTTATTCATTGTAATGCAATAAATCACCTGCTGGTCAGCTGTAATCTGCTTTGCCGCATACCCGCATTTCATCGAAAACATTACATCATTTGACACCAAAATCTCTTCAAACCATATTTCGTTTTCCACAACCATTGCTCTTCGAATCAATTTGGAACACGGACTCTGATACTTATACCGCAGCTCAAGCGTATTCTTCCAGTCAGGATTCTCGCAATAATCATGAACCTTTTTCGCAGTTCCGACATGCCTGTCAGAAAGTTTGCCGGTTTCCGGCACAATACTTGTCGGCGGATAGAAAATAATATCGTAATCCGAATCAAAATAGCGGCTTACCCCCTCATAAAAACCTTCCATAAAGTAATCATCCGCATCGGCAAATAAAAGCCACTCCCCGGCTGCGTGGCGAAGGCCGATATTCCGGCAGGTTCCGGCGCTTTTGATACCGTCATTGTCATAAAATTCTATTCTGCGCTTTCCAAATTCTTCCCTGAGCCGCTTATATTCTTCCCTGTGCTGCGTACTCTTATCATCTACAACAATGACCTGTATCTCCGAAAGGTCGGGAATCGACAGTAGCAGTGTTCGAAGATAGTGCGGACTGTTAAAATGGGGAATAATAATCGACAGTTTTCTATTCTCACTCATCTCACCCTCCGTCCCTCCAGCCAGACTTCTCTGATACGGATATTCGGAATCTCTTCAACAGGTATATTCAGTATATCACGGTCAAGCACAACAAAATCCGCTTTTTTTCCGCGGCTCAAAGAACCGAGAAAACCCTCTGCCCCATACTGATACGCTGCGTTACAGGTGACTCCTTTTAACGCCTCATATACGGAAATTCTCTGCTCGGGGGCAATCACTTCTCCCTTCTGCGTCATACGCGCCACAGAATTCCAGATTAAGGATAACGGGGAGGGTTCCGTCACAGGCGCGTCGTTATGAAGTGAGAAGCACATGCCTCTCCTTACCGCGGACCCGACAGGGTCAATCCTGCTGCCACGCGCTTCCCCGAGAAATGTATGAACATGATTATCCCCCCATACATAAATGTGCGCAGGGAAAAACGACGGCAGAAGCCCAAGCTCTTTCATACGGTCCAGCTGATCCTCCCGTGCCATCTGACAATGAATAATCAGATTTCTTGCATCATGATTCGCATTCGGCGCTTTTGCAAAAGCATCAAGTACCATATCAAGAGCCGCGTCACCATTACAGTGCACTGCGAATGCCCTCCCTGCCCTGCCAATCTCATTTACCGCCTGCAAAAGCTTCTCCGGTGTCATTCCCGGATTTCCGCAATATCCTTCGGGTTTGGGCCGGGACGGATGATTTTTATAATAAGGCTGTGTCACATACGCCGTGTACGCCTGGATGCTTCCGTCAGCAATCAGCTTTACCGGTCCGTCAATTAACTGCTTACCGTTTCTGAACGAGATCTTCCCGGGCAGCGTTCCATCCGGTTTCAGGCTCTGGCAAACGATCGCCCTGTTTTTCATTCGTTTCATGCGATATGCAAGCTTATAGAGAGCCGCCATATTCCCGGCTCCCTCACACACCGTCGTAATGCCCTTTTCAAGATATCTTTCACTCTCCTCTTCCATCGCCTTCAGGATACTCAGCGCCATCTTCGGAGAAAATACTTTCTTTACAACCGGCAGCATTGCCTCAGACTCCTCAAAGACACCTGTCGGCTTTCCATTCTCATAATATACGTTTCCGCATTCGGGCTGAAATGTATCATCCACAATTCCGGCCTTTTTCATGGCCGCTGTATTCGCAGACAGCATGTGAAGCGATGTGTGAAATACAATCACGCTCCTTCCGGATGACACCTGATCCAGATCTTCTGCCGTAGGCATACGATACTCCTTCACCAGCGTATCGTCAAACCCAAAACCTATAATCGCGCTGTTTCCCAAATGCTGTTTTCCATACTGTCTCAAATTCTCTATTAATTCCGAAACACTCCTGACCTTTCCGACCGGATAACAGCTTACATCGGCAAAAAGCTTACGTGCCATTGCGGAGATAAAGAAATGACCGTGAGGATCGATAAATCCCGGAACGATACACGCACCGTCCATATCGATAACATTGGCGCCGCTTACGGACTCCGCAATCAGTTTCTTTCCCCTTCCGACAGCAAGAATTTTCCCATTCTCAATCACCATGCAATCTCCTGCTGCATTCTCATCCATTGTAATAAGATTCGCATTTTTTATCAGAATCCTTGACATTACTGCGCCACTCCTTTTCAAATCGTAAGCTTATCCCCAAGCCATTGCTCACCTTCATCCGTAATATATCCGTTCACACAGCCCATCGGAGTAAAGGTCATTTCACCAAACAACACTTTTCCGTCACTATTGTAGAGATCTACTCTCACAAATGGAAATGGTTCTGACAATTTCTCCGCCGCCTCTGTCATTTCTTTCAGGCAGGAAGGCTTCAATGCTTCGTAGTCAAAACCATCGCGCATCTTTTCCCTGCAGATATCAAGCAGCTTGAATTCCCTGTCCACAAAGAAGCGCTGAAGCAAATTCTCGTTTTGCCCCCCGCTCCTTCCGGCAACTACAAGAATGCATTCCACTTTTCCATGAATGCAGAAAAACTTGTAATCTACAGGAAGATTCCCAAAACTCCCCAGACCCTTAATGAACGTTTCACACAGAATACCCGGTTTGATTTTCCGATAATGTATTTCGGCAGTGAAGCCTCCGTATTTCTCCCTCATCCACCGGTCAAGCTTCGCTTTCACTTTTTCTTCCTCAAATTTATGCTTATCATCCACTATAATATTATATCCGCATCCATGATTGCACTTCAGAACAAACTGGTTCGGCAATTCTTCCCAGATAATTTCATATGCGCTTCCATACTCCGAAATTTCCGGCACGAGAATAT
The DNA here is from genome assembly GCA_003612525.1 of bacterium C-53. Taxonomy (GTDB): domain Bacteria; phylum Bacillota; class Clostridia; order Lachnospirales; family Lachnospiraceae; genus C-53. The sequence goes on from RAZD01000001.1 coordinate 155,099, forward strand.
CCGACAGCCCGCATTCTTTTACGTAATCCCTCACCCTTATTTTATCCGCCAGATCAGCAATCTGCTGATTCTCCTTATACAGTCCAAATTTCAGGCACATCAATTTATCATCAAGATATTTCGGATGTTTAAAATCAATGTTCCGGCCAAACCTTTCCCGAAACAGATAATTGCTTGCAAACTTCGGAAAATACCATCCCCCTACCGCTCTGATACGCGCTTTTATCCGTTCTACCCGTGATTCCATTTCCAAAATCCCTAACCTTTCATCTTCCTGCCGCAGATCTCTGCCCCGCCAAAGCAAAGAAGCATCATCACTGCATTGATTCCCATCCATGTCCAAAACCCGACCGCAGGAGCCGTCACCGCAATTCCCATAACAACCGCTGTCAGCATCTGGAGAATATTCCACCAGACAATTTCCTCCGCTACAGGTGTTCTATATTCTGAATCCGCCATGCGAAGCAGCAGCATTCCCGTAACCGCCGTTCCCGTAGCAAATCCGAACAGCGCCATAAACCGTTCCGCATAGTAAGCGCCGCTTCGCCTTGCCAGCAGATAACCGATCACCGCCGTAGCCGCTACGATTATAATACATACTGCAAGAATCGGTATCATATACCGCAGGATCATCTGAACGGAAATGCTCATCATGCAGGCCACAATTAAAGTATCGGTCATAAAATTCGTTATGCTTGTCTGCAATTCACGGTCAATCAAAACATCACATTTTGTTATGCGCATAAAAGCCCTTACAATATTGGCAGCAAAAATTCCCCAGATAAACATCATATTATATAAATTATCTGCCGCACTTTTATCCGGTATCACAGAACAGACCGCCTTTACTACAAGATAAGTAAGCAGATATGTAGCCATAAGAATTGCTATATGTGTCGTCAGTGTATCCAGATTGCACCGATGCGTCGTCTGATAGCCCATATGTTTGTTTTGCCCGAAATATACGCCATATTTCATCTCTTTCTCATACTCTCCGCCGCTGTTCGTGATCGCCCCCTTTTTTCTTAAAGCATTACAGACGGGAACCCCGACAAGCGTCGCGCAAAGATATCCGACCGCCGCATAAAAGCAGCCGATTTGAGCAGCATCGATAATCTGAAAGCTTTCCCATGTCCGCCCGATTGCAAGAGCCTGTCCCGGCCCCTGCGCGAATCCGGAAGCATTCAGGCTTCCCAGAAATCCGGAAAACTCAAACCCGGCAGCGCCGAATAACTCTCCTGCCAGACCGCCGCACAAAGCCTGAAGAGAATAAAGACCGCTCCACATAAGCGCAAGCCACAAACCGCCCCGAAAGGCTTTCTTACTCTGATTCCCCTCTTCCTTTCTCGTGGACGCCAAGGTAATTGACATAAAGCTTAAATTCATAATATGGAATGCCAGATCTTCAAAAATTTTCCTGTCTATATGAATGAATCCTGTATTCATCAATATAAATCCCAGCACACCGGCTATAATACTTGCCGGCATCAGTGTATTTCGTAAAAAACCAATCTGCTTTCTCACAAATATGCTGAATAATAGCAAAACCGCCATAATTCCCGGCACGATAAAAACCAAGTCTCCCATATTTAACTTTTCCGCCTTATCTTATAATACATCTTTTTTATTTTTAATACTGCCTCATCCGGCAGGTAACGGACAACCAGCCTCTGCACCGGATTTACCCGATAGTGCTTTGACGCCATGTTCTTTTCATAGATATAATCACGGTAAACCGTATTGCGAGGCGGAACCGGAAAATCCATAGCTGCCGTATCAAACTGATAGCTTGCGCTTTGTGTCGTATGCGTAGCGTCTTCACTGCCGAACCCGACATTCTCAATCAGATTCACGGGAGGTGTAATGCCGAGTCCTGAGTTTACCATGCGGCTCAACAGCCAGCGGTATGCCCACGAATTCATCCGCCTGTCATAAACGCGGTCCATCTCTCCCTCAATAATCTGCGCCGCCGCTTCCGGAAATAACTGATATATAATTTTTTTTCTTCGAAACTCCGGATACTCTTTCATCGAAAAATCAAATTTCTCCCATGCGCGCCTCCACGTAGCCCACCCCCAGATACTGCAAAACATCGAAAACAGGTAGGGTTCCTTTGCTCTGTATTCAGGGACAAGGTTGCATCCCGAGATCTGCATAATCCGCTCATCCTCTTTATAGCGAAACAACATCTCGTCACAAAACCGAAAAAATTCAGGTCTCGGCACACAGTCATCTTCCAGAATGATTGCCATTTCCTCCTTTTGGAATACGAAATTAAGTCCGCTTGCTACACGATGCTGGCATCCCATATTTTCGGAGGCATAGTCAAAATTTGTTTCACACTCCCAGTCAATCCCTGATTCAATATAGCGACGTACCTCCTCTACCTTTTCCTTCTCCCCTTCCTTATGCTTTCGGGGAGCGTCCGAGACAATATAAAGTTTTAACGGTCTGGCCATACGAACCTGTTCAAACACCCTTCGGGTCGTATCCAGCCGGTTGAATACAATCATTACGACCGGCGTCTGCAATCTGTCATGAAACATCTCTTAGTTTTCCTCTATAAATTCTTTCAGGTGCGCGTAATACTTTTTCTCAAAATAAGGGCGAATCTTTCCTTGCGGCATCTGTTCAAGCCATTGACAGGCTTTTGTCTCCGCATCTTTCAAATTTTCCGCCAAATAAATATATTCGTCATAAATTCCCGCAAACCAGTCAAGCCCCGTCGTCACTTTATGATCGGTCGTCTTTATTACAATGACCGGCGTACCTGCAATCAATGAGAAAATGGTCCCATGATAACGGTCTGTAATGATCACCTGGTAACGCGAAAACTGTAAGAGCATCTTGTGAAGATATTTCCTGACGTCTCTTCTTACAAACATATTCGGCGCCGATATTGTCGTATCCGCGCTGTCAACAACAGTTTTCCTCCGCAAACGCGTCTTGAGCGCCTCAAGCTCCTCTTTGGAATAAAATTTTTCGCCGTCCGCTCTATGGCAGAACAAAACCCCTTTTCTTTCGCTTTTAAAATGATATTTCCCAATTAACGTTGTCACGATATCCGGGTATAAGACGACGTTTAAGTCCGGGAACATTTCCTGTGCCTTCTGATAGGAAACCTGATCTCTTGCGAGAAACAGCATTCCCCTGTTTTTCGAATAAGCCTCTGACGACTGCCTCTCTCTTTCCTTTGACCGAAAGAAAACCGTCTGAGGCATCATGATCATCTTCTGCCGCGGAAAACGGGGAATTACCGCTTTATGCATGATATCTTCCTCCCCGCCCAGATCATGCGTGTCATATCCACTCTGGAAGAAGATATAATCTTCCGGCTTCAGTTTTTTTTCTAAAATATCAAGAAAACGGCAGTTTTTATAAAGTATGCTCCGCGAAGGAAAATCCACCACATCATAATCCGGATAATTCTTTCTTAACCACTCAAGAATCAACAGGTACTGCGTCATATCTCCCATATTTGCCGCCGTTGGAATTCCCAGCAGGTATATACGTTTTTGCAGTTTGGGAAGCCTTTTCAATTTCCTGATATCCATACGGATGCGGAGCCCGGTCAGAATGTCAATATAAAAAAAATAGACCGGCCGTATGGTTTTTCGTATGATATTGTTATTTCTCAGTTTTTCTATTATATTTCCTGCCATTTCCATACCTAAACCTTTCTATTTTGTATTCCCTTCAAAAACCGGATAACCGGCAGTGGAACCATATGCCCGTAATTCTCAGCAAATCGAAGACATCTTTCCTTCACTCCCGGAGGATGATACGGAAAGTACGTTCGGCCAAGTTCACTCCAGCTCTTCCCTGCGAGAAAATCACGGTAAAATGCTTCTGACGACGGGTGTTTCGGCCACGGGGCTTTCAATCCCGGGTTCCCGTCAACCGCATATTCAATGCTCTGCTTCTTCACAAATAAACCATTTCTGATTTTCCCAAACGCCTGCTTTCCCTTCGGTGAATTCACGATCACCAGAGAAACACCCTTCTGGTCATTTCTGCTCTCCCGCTCATAAGCGCGATAACGCCATGAATCTGCAATGGTCAGATCACCGACTCGTTTTGTCGATGCATATTTACAGGAAAAACAAACCTCTCTCTGAAACAGATTCTTCCCCACGCCTCTTAAATATGGATCTTTAAACTTGGAACAAATATAAGGCTTTCTCCCCTGAAAATCGATCTTCATACTGTATAAGGACCAGCTCGGCTTCTTATACCGGAATCTGACAGAAGTAATTTCCGCTTTGTATTTTTCCCTGATTTCCTTTAAATACGACTGGAAAACAACCGGGGACGGAACACCGTGGCAGATTAAATCAACTGTCAGAAGTTCGTCGTATTCCTTTCCAAGATATGCATACAGTCCGTCTATCTGGCAGGGCGTGCCCGTATACAGAACCTTTCTTCCCTGCTTTAATAATTCTTCGGCTTTTTGAAATGCATCCTTCGTCCGGCTCTGCACGTACTTTGCGCCGCGGGCTTTTTTCAGTTCTTTTCTGTTTTCCATGCAGATATGCTCTACACAGAATCCTTCATCAAAAGCCGCGCCAAATACAGCTCCGCCCTCCTTAAGCACATACTCCGCAAGCGCCGTAAACATACCGCCCGACGTGCTCTCTAAGCGAAGCTTCGAATCTCTCACCCAGCAGGAATAGACCTCCTGCGTAAACTTGCCACGTCCCAACGGCTTTTCAATCGGACAGATGCGCTCACACAGCCCGCATTCCGTACATTTTTCTTCCAGAATTTTCGGATAAAAGAAACCTTTTTCATCCGCTTCCATTTCAACCGCTCCAAAAGGACAACGGCTCACACAGGCCTCACAGCCCGTACATCTCTCATTTTTCAGTTTCATGTTTCAGACATTCCTATCAGTAATTGATGATATTGACAGCCGACAGCCTTCATCGAAAATTTCTCTGTTGCTGTCTCTTCCGCCTTAGCAGAAAGCCTGTCCCGATGTTGCACGCAAAATACGATTCCATCCGCAAGAGCGTTACAGTCAAATGCTTGTGCCAGATATCCGTTCTCCTGATGCACAATCATATCCGACATTCCGCCAATGTCAAAAGCCACGACGGGTACTCCGCAGGCCATTGCCTCCGTCACAGCATTCGAAAGGTTCTCCTGACGCGATGGGATTACAAAGACATCGGCCTGATTATAAATCTCAGCCATATGCTCCTGTGTATCTATTCTTCCATAAAAATGATATTCAAATTCAAGTTCCTCAAAGATTCTCCGCTCTGCCTCCCCGACAATCGACAGCGTAAATTGTTCCCGGGGCAGATTGGCAAGCGCCTTTATTAATAAATCCAGCCCTTTCCTCTCATCAGCAAGAATCATAGCCCCAAACAGAATTGTTTTTTTCTTCTTTTCTGTCTGCTTCTCTGCCTGTCTCCTGAAAATATTCGTATCTACCGGGTTCGGGATGCAGACACACCTTTTCTGTCCCAGTATCCTGCTTTTCTTTGCACATTCCGTAATCCACCGGCTGCAGCCAACTACGGTAAAATTCCCATGCAGAAGCATTTTCTTTTTGCGATTCTGCAGACGACGCGTAAGACCGCCCCTGCTTCCTTTCATCAGCGGGCATTTCGTACATTCCTCTTTATATTTCCCGCATTCCTTATCATAATGGCATCCTCCCGTAAAAAGCCACATGTCATGCATCACCCAGATCACAGGCTTTCCCAGACCCAGAAGTCTTTCAACACCTTTATAGGATACAAAAGAATTGACCCAATGCAGCACAATGATGTCTGCCTCTCTGACAAGAGGATGCCTGTGAATCGCATAACCGAGCCGGTCGTTTACCACATCACCGTACGAAAGCTGTAAGTTTATAAAATTCCGCAATTTTGAAAAAAAAAGGGAACCTGTTGTTTTCACTGCCGGTATCACTGTTTCCTGTCCGCTTCTCTCCCTTACCAGCAGAGATGATTCAATCCCCTGGCGCTTCATAGCTTCACTTATATTCGATGCGGCACGATACGCGCCGCCGAAGTCTGTCGTCGTTATGTGCACTGCTTTCAATTTCCGCATCCCCTCCGGCTCGTAATTTTTACCCGCAGATAGTGATATACTTCCGCAATTCCTCTGAGAATTCCCATAGAAGAAAACAAAAAATGCCATGCATGAATTTTTCTTCCCTGGTATTTCCGGTAAAGCTGTTCCATACGCTCCTTATCGAGGCTTAACAAATAGGGAATCTGAAATGGGAGCACCGTACGCTCGTGTTTTTCCGAGATAAATTCAAAGGATCGAATTGCCTCTGCTCCTTTCACAAGCTCATGCTGAAGTCTGTCATCCTCACATCTGTCAGGCCAGAAATAATATATTTTTGATCTGGCATCCCCGTGGTCAAAAAGGGACCTTAAATTATAAAAACGGCTTTTCAACTCATCTTCTTTATATTGTTCAATAAACGGCGCATACTTTCTTCCCGTGATGTCATACTGTCCGGAAAAGGAAAAGATCATTTCCGCATCTATCAGCAATCCAAAAAGAACTGCCGCATATCCGCCTGCTGAATTCCCCGCTGCTGTCACCGTATACCCTTTTGTCTCTTTTTTCAGCAGCTCTGCCGTTGTGAATACATCCGGACATTCTTCATTAATTCCCGTAATATACCATTGTTTATGAATATCCCTCACAAAAATAATACGCCGGAACCCGCGCAGATAATTTGACTTTGCAAGATTCTGATATTCATAACGGTCTCTCTTCAGAATAACATCTGAAAATATTGTTTCCGTATTCGGATAAAACAGTCCATTGCCGGAAAAAAGAATGAGACATCTGTTTCCCTCTATCTCTCTGTCCCAAATCCTGTAATTTTTCTGCTGATATGCCTTCTTTACAATTTCATTGTTCAAATCCCATAAATCAAATTCTTTCATTTTCCATCCCTGATAAATAACCGTTTGTAAACTGCATGAAGCATTCCGGCAAGTACCTTATGATTTCTCATAAACTCAAATGCTGCAAAGACCGGATACCCCCATGGATAGTGACGCCGGATGCATAGGGATGCCTCCCTGTTATACACATCTTTCTGTTGAAGGCTTGCGCCGTCATAGCTATATGCACACACAGGAAATCCCATCGCGTGAAAGGATACGCCCTTTCTGCTCTTTTTCATCATCCAGTCCCTGTCAGCGCAGATTTTCAGCTCCGTATCAAATAACTCTTTTTCAAACAATGTTTTCCTCGCAAACATTGCCTGATGGTTAATGCAGTCACCGGTAAGATAGTATATCTGTCTCGCACATCTGCTGTCATACTTCCTGCGCTCCTTCTTTCCGTCAGGGTATCGGTATTCAATATCTCCATATACGATATCCGCGCCTGTTCTTTCGATCTCACAGACTGCTCTCTCGATCACATCCTCTGAAAAATACGTATCACCCGCATTCAGAAAATGTATATAGTCCCCGGTGGCCATACCCACACCTTTATTCATGGCATCATAAATCCCACCATCCGGTTCCGAAATCAGGCATGCTCCAAAGCCATCCAGCGCTTTTTTCGCCTGTTCTACCGTTGCGTCTTTTGAACATCCATCTATAATAAGATACTCAAGATCATGATACGTCTGGCGTTTCACCGATTCAATTGTCTCTGCTATTGTCTTTTCCGCCTGAAAGCATACGGTAATCACTGATATCTTCATAAATTCTCTCTATACAATATATCTGCTCAGCAAAGGAATTCTTTTTACTGACAGAACGATCAGGTAACTAAGAATAAATGCCGCACCTGCCATAACCGGGATACCAAGGACAGGCATTATACTGTTTGGCTTCAGCCCGGCCTGTTCCAAAAGGCATAAACTCAAATCATGAATCAAATAGATTCCAAATGTACATTCCGATATCCGACAAACCCTTTTTTTCATTCCTTCCGATAACGAGATCCGGGAAACCTCAAAAAAGAAAAAACAAAAAATGGCTGTTATAATCAAAAAACTGGTAAGGGACATATAATTGCCCGCCCATATCTGCACCTCACCCTGGTTCATCTCCAGATTTCTTCTTATATCTGAAAAAGCGCTTGCAAACAGTGAAAGAACGGCTCCTGCATATATCGCAGACCGGGCTTTCCTTCCCCATTGTCTGTTAGAAATATAATATCCCCATAAATAATATCCCGCAATCGTAGTAAAGAAAGGAACGGAAATCTTTTTTATTACTATTTCCCATGTGTCAAATGGCAGATCAATCAGCAAAAGGCTCTTCTGCAAGATTCCAAACACGAAAAATACCAGACAGCCATACTGCAGATTTCTCTGATTTCCTCCAACCGCGCCTCTAAGCAGCGGAAGCAGAATATAGATTCCGCATAAATATGGCAAATACCACAAATGATAATGGCTGTCTCTTGCAAGCATCAAAACTGCTTTTAACACTGACACACTGACCGGATCTCCTGAAAGCGCTACTTCATAAACCGCATACACAAGGGACCAGAATACATATGCCGTAAGCAGACGAAACATATATTTTTTATAAATCTTTCGAACCGACAGCGCTTTCCCTGTGTCAAGAAAAAACAAACCACTGATCATTAAAAACAGAGGGACCGGAAAACAGATGGCTGTCATATAACCGCTCACCGCCGCCCTGTCAAAATCCGACACCCCCGTATCCGCTTTTATATAGGATGCCGCGTGAAATACTACAAGCATAAAGCTTGCAAATATCCGCATCATATCAATAGAATAATTTCTTTCCTTATTTGCTTCCATTTGTCCAGCCATCTCTACATCATCTTATTGATTTTCTTCTTTAAGGAATCCTTGTTTGCTCTATATATAAACCATTCATATGCCACACGAAACATATAAATAAAAAGTCCACGCGGCAGAATACGATATAAAACTTTCTCAACCCTTAATATAATACCTGCTTCAGACGGCTCTTTGACATAATCATGAAAACTTGATTTTCTCAGGTATTCATCAAAAATGTCATTATCCGGATGCAAATTTCCCCGATTCCACGGAAACTCCCCTACAAACCGAAAGAAATGATAAATCACGGGATTTTCCTTCCCACGTTTCAGCTCCTCCAATCCGTAATACCCTTTGCGTCCAAAACAACGAAAATAACTTTTTATTGAAAATGCAAGATGAATCGGCTGAAAATTATATTCAGGCGGCAGCGCCATAATTTGTCCTCTGCACACCACATTTAAAAGGTCCTGATCTGGTGAAGGATAATGCGCCCTTACCGCTCTGACATGCTCCGCAATTCTTTCGGAACACCGCTTTTCCCTCCATCGATCCATATCAAACAGAATTACGCCTGAATTAAAATAGAACTCCTCCTTCGAAAAACCGATTCTTAATTTGTGAAGACGTACCAGGGAATCCTGTACCATTGCAGCCGGATAGCCATTCATTGGCATGCTCACTAATGCGTCTAATTTTCCGGCTACAATCGTGTCCGCATCAAGATATAACAGACGTTCTACAGAATCATCCAACAGATCTGAAAGAAACAATCTCATATTCGCTGCATAAGAACCTCTGTAAGACGGCATCTGAGCTGCCTGCATTTTTTGAATCAATAGTTTCGTATCCACGAATACAATCTGCCTGTTGTAACGTTTTCCTGTTTCTTCCAACCTTTTCACGCTGTCCGGAAGAAGGTTTTCTCCAAGTATAAAAACCCGAATTTCGACAAAATGCCTGTTATTTTCGAACAGTGAAGTGATAGACGTCCCTGCATAGGGTGCATATTTTTCATTAAACTGATAAAGCACATCAATCTTCATCAAAATTAATCCTCTTTTCTTCCACCACAAGCGGACGATGCATCACTCTCGTATTGATATTCAAAATATATTCCCCCAGCAATCCGATAAAGAAAAGCTGAAGAGAGCCTAACACAAACACGCCGATTACCATCGGTGCATACCCGGCTCCATAATCATCCCAGTGCGTCAACTTTAAGACAAGATAGATAAATGCAATCACAAGGCTGACTCCGGAACTTAAAAAACCAAGCCAGGTCGCAAGCCTTAATCCTACCTTTGTGTAAGAAGTAATGCTCAGCATTGCCGCATCATACAGTGAATAGAAGTTGTTGCTGGTCTTCCCGGCACGCCGTTCCGCCTGCTCATATTCGATATCCTTTCGCTTAAATCCATACTCCGCTACAATTCCCCTTAAAAACGGAATCGGGTCATCAAGCTGGCTAATCAGCGTGATAAAGCTCCTGTCATACAGGCCAAATCCCGTAAAATGCTCAATCATCTTTACGGAAGACATATTTTTAATCAATTTATAGTACATTGTCCTCAGAAAATAAATAAACCCGTTTTCTTTGCTTGATGTTTTGATTCCACTCACAATCTTATAGCCGTTCTCCCATTCTTCCACGAACTTCGGAATCATCTCAACCGGGTCCTGAAAATCACAGCACATGGAAACCGTACAGTCTCCCGAAGACTGACACATACCATAAAACGGCGAATTGAATTGTCCGAAATTCGTTACATTGAAAATGGCTTTGATCTTTTTATTACGGGCGCAGATCTCTTCAAGACGCTCTCTTGTTCCATCCTGAGAACAATTGTCAATAAAGAGCAGTTCATAATCATACTGCGGGAGTTCCTCCGTCATCACTTTCACTACCGCTTCGCTCATTGGCTCAACATTTTCCACCTCGTTATAACAGGGAATCATTATACTTATCTTTTTCATTCAACCGACATCCTCGTTTCTGTCTGCAGACACTCCTGATTTTCCTTTACACGCACCGCTTTTAGATTTCCGCTTCCTTCATCTATGCAAAAAGACGCCTCATCTTCCACATTTCCTGTCACAGCATCCGTCACCCGAATCCAGACATCCGCCGTATCCTTTTCCTGGTTTTTTAAAGGCTGAATGCACATGGTATCTTCGCTTTCATAGAAATATACATTTCTTATAAGTTCCATAAGCCTTTCATCCTCTAAGACCGCGCTTCCTTCTTTTATACCGATTTCCGCTTCTACCCTTTTATCTGAGAGCAGCATCAGGTACTTGTCAAGATCACTCTGTTCCCGAATCCGGTCAAACTTATATTCCGTATAAATCTGGCCATCCCGATTCCATGCATCATACTTACTCTCATTCCTTCTGTCCGGTATATCATAAGTTTCCGTTATAAATTTTCCGAGATAAGAAGTTACTTTCTTTGCACCGGAATCATTCACATGCGCCCCGGAGTCTCTCATATCTGTCCGGAAATTAATCGCATCTTTCATTTGAAGAAAATTAATATAATGAATTCCATACGCATCCGCAATATCGGTTACGCCATTTGCCAGTCTCTGAGACTCCTCATCCGCCGGAAACGGAAGTTCAACCAGCATAACTTCTATACCCCGGCTTTGACACAATTCAATCATCTTCCGAAGGTAGGCAATGGACAGTGCGCCTCCCTCCGTCTTGTCCTCCTTTGGAATGTACGAATGTTCTTCAGGAATAGCCACACGAAGCTGGTCTCCCTCATAAAAATCGGCGCCCCTGTTTAATTGATACTCCGTCGTCAGGAAATCATTTTTATTCAATTCCGTCCAACGCCCATGATACTTTAAAAATGGAAAAAGGAATTCCATACGCAATTCCCATGTATGAAACAGATCAACAGCCGCCTCATACTTTGTACGGGTCAGCGGCATTTCATCAAACACCGCATTGACATACGTCTCGTATGTCATTTCATCTACATCAATTTTACGTGAATCAATGACCACCAGTTCCGGTGAAACATAATCAAGCGCATTCCTTAATATCCAGTAATTCGTAGGCATTCTTGTTCCCGCTTCTCCGAGATTAAAAGAGGCAATTCCATAGTCCTGCCAAAGCTCCATCGGATAAATGCCATACTTCATATGGCTGATACCTACAAACAGTACATCGTAATCTTCCTTTTTATCAAAGAAAGAAGTCATTTTTGACGCGGAATTTTTTGCTGTAAATATTTTATCCATACAGCTGACAACCAGACATAATCCTGTCGCAAAAACCAATGCTTTTGCAATTTTTCTTATCTTTTCCTTCCGTTCATCAGTCCACATAAAATACTACGTCCTTTTTCTTTGCCAGCAGTGTGCCTTCCATCGACGGATACCCCAACGCTGCCATACACCAGACTTTATGATTCCGCGGTATTCCATAGCTATCCAAAAGTTCTCTGATTTCTGTTTCATCTCCCAGATAAAAAAGTGGATTCAGCCATGTGGAACCCAGGCCATAAGAATGTGCCGCAAGAAAAATATTTTCGGCCGCACATGATGCATCCTGACATCCATTCGGGTTCCTGACATCATTTGAGATCAGGATAAGACATGGCGGTTCGTTGAATCCATATACATGCACTTTCTGCTCCCCGGCCACCTTTTGTATCACATTCTTCAGGTGCATAATCTTTTCTTTGTTTTGCAGGACAGTAAACCGCCACGTCTGCATATTATGTCCGGTCGGCGCATGAAATCCTGCGCTTAAAATCATACTCAGAATGTCTTTCGGCACAGGCTCTTCCTTAAATTTACGGATACTGCGCCGCGTAAGCAACGCCTGCATCACAGGGTTCATCAGATCATTTTCGCCCTGCGCATCCCATATTTTATGCAATTCTTTTCGATCGATCTTCCCCATATGGTTTCTTGGGAGCTCCGGGAGAAGAATATAATGCTGCGGAAGTTTATAGCGCTCCATATGATTCGAAAGGAATTTCGCTATTCCGGCTTCCGTAAAAGCAGCATCTTTTACCACAACAAATAGGACAGGAACCTGTCCTAATACTTCCTTCGGGTCAAGAACGCCAATGCATGCACACTCTCTGACCGCCTCATACTGACCTGCGATGTTCTCCACTTCAATCGGAGAGACTTTTTCTCCTCCGACATTTATTATATCGTCAGCTCTCCCCAGCATATACACATATCCTTCATCATCCGTATATACCATATCGCTCGTAAGAAGCCAGCCGTCACGCAACGTTTCCTTTGTCAGTTCCTCGCGGTTCCAGTAGCCGGCCATCTGCATATCCCCTTTTAACGCCATACGGCCCGGATGTCTGGCATCGCTTGACATTTCTCTTCCGCTCTCATCCAAAACCTTTACTTCTACGCAGGAGAGAGGTTTTCCAACTGCACCTATCCTCACCGGATGATCGGCTGCCTCCGATACATTCAGGAACAGGGCCCCTCCTGTTTCCGAAGAACCCCATGTGTTGTACAGAACCGTATCCGGCAGCTGTTTCGTCAGACGTTTACGCTGCTCCATTGTCAGACTTCCTGCTCCAATCTCGATATAACGGAATCCACGCATAATCTCTTCAAATTTGTCCTGCATCTGCCCGCGCAGAATTTCCATTGATGCCGGAACCGCTGCCAATGCCGTACAGTGATAAGCAATCCTGTTATTCTCAATCTCCTTTGCAAATGCAAAACCATTCTGTAAAACCACGGATGCTCCCCGGTAAAGCACCGCCCTCAGTACACGAAGTGCAAACGAATGATTCAGTGGGAGCGGAAGCAGGAGGATTTCATCTGCTGAGATTCCGATTCCCTCAATCGTGTTTGACAATATGTGATAAACCGCTTTATAAGTCAGAATGACTCCTTTCGGCGTACCGGTAGTGCCTGTGGTAAATAACAGTTCCGCCATTTCTTCCGGTTCCGGCATGGAATACTCCAGATACCGCTTTGGAAAATCCGCCTCATACAGCTGTCGCAGAGAAAATACATTCATATTACCGGTATTATCTTTCATAGGTTTATCCGTTAAAAACAGTATTGCTCCGGCATCATCATAGATTTTGACCGCGCTTTCAAACGTGCTGTTTTTATCAACAAAAACAGCCACACCTCCGCAATATTGAATTCCTAAATATGCCGCCGCCATCTCCGGCTTTGACAGTGCGGTAAACAGTACCCTGTCTCCCTGTTTCACTCCATTCACCGCCGCAAGATGATTCCCTATGGAAATCATTTTGTCCGCAAGTCCCCGAAAGGTAAGCTGTTCTTTTTTAAATGCAACAGCCAGCTTATCCGGCTGATCTTCTGCCAGTCGCAAAATCCTGTTTACCAGTGTATCAAACATCCCAATCCTCGTTTCCGTCTTCATGAAATTAAGAAAATTTCTGTATCAGTTCAACCATTGCATCAATCGAATTAAAATTCTCCGGTATAATATCTTCATATGGCAGCACCACTCCAAATTCCATGGAAAGTGCTGAAATAATTCCCACCATTGTAAGGGAATCTAAAATCCCATCATCTACTAACTCAGTTGAACTCTCAAAATCAATCTCAGGATAATTTTCTTCCAAGACCTTTTTCACTTTTTCTCTCATAAATCACACACTCCTTTTCTTTTTTAAAATGCATCATATAAAAAGGCGCCTGAATCATATGCGCTGCCATACATACCAAAAATCAGCAGAAACGCTATCACGCCATAATATACGAACCATCGCAATACAATCGGCTGTCTTCCCAGAGACTCCCTGATTTTCATCTTTTCCTGCATAATATCCACGCCCCACATCAGAAGTATCCCAAAGAAAACGACCGCGAAGTTTTTCTGATCAAGACCATGCAAGTACAGACTCCCATCAAAAAGAACCCACAGTCTATGCTCCCGAAACAATCCTGTGAGCATCAAAGCAAATCCTTCCAGAGAACCTGTCACCGTAATCATACGTCCAATACAGAACAGCAGAAACGTTCTTATCATTTGAAACAGCCTGTATCCGAAAGTGGTTGTATCAATCCGTAATTTTTGAGTCCACTTTTTCATCTCAGGCGCAAGAACAGTTTCTAAAATAATCAAAGTGCCCCAGTAGCAGCCCCACACAACATAATCGGCTCCTGTTCCATGCCATAATCCGGTCAGGATCCATACGACGCCAAGCGGTATGGCGGCAGAAAATATCTGCCCTGCCTTATTCCCGGATTTTTTCCTTACACTGACTGCAAGCTTCATAAATTTCGGATTCATCGCAATCGGCATGTATATATAATCCTTAAACCACACGCCGAGCGTCATATGCCATCTGCGCCAAAACTCAGCGGCGCTTTTTGAGAAGAAAGGACGCTTAAAGTTTTCCTCTAATGTGACACCCATCGTCTGAGCCGCACCGATTACGATATCCATGCATCCTGAAAAATCTGCATATAACTCCACCGCTCCCAGTATTACAAATATCAGAATTTCGACTCCGGCATATTCTGACGGCGCCGAAAACACATTGGAAGTTACCAAAGCGATCCGGTCGGAAACCACCATCTTCTTAAAGTATCCCCACAGCATCCTCTGAAGCCCGAAGCATACTCTCTCATAGGAAAATCCCGGTAATGTGTGGAACTGTTTAAGAACCTTGTCGTAACGGCTGATCGGACCCTGCACAATATGTGGAAAATAAGACATGCATGCAAGAAGGCTGAAATAGTTCCGCTCACATTTCGCTTTCTTCCAATAAATATCAAGCAGATATCCTACGGAAGAAAATGTGTAATAAGAAATACCCAAAGGCACGATATACGCTTTCCATTGAAACAACTCCGAAAGCTTTCCTGCCTCAGTCCAATGCAGAAGCCGGCCAGCCTTTGTATAAATCAGAATGCCAAGTATCAATGCAAGCGCCGCCCACAAATATTTTCTGCTCTTCTTTTTATATCCTGCAAATAAAACTGCCTGTTCTTTTGCGCTTAAGCCCTCTTTCTCCACTTCATAACCATCATATATTTTCGCTATGCGCAGGGACGCAGCATAGACAATCATTGATGTCAAAAGAAGAATAGCGAGCGGTGTTAACCTTCCCGCATACCGATAGAAAACCAGACTGCCGACAAGAATCACACCCTGTCTGAGCCATACACGCGGCATGCATAAATATATGACAAGATACACTGCAAAAAAAAGAATAAATGTAAGCGAATTATATGACATTCCAAAAAGACTCCCAAGTAAAAATGGCTTTAACAATCACGACGTTCTATCCATTATATACCAAAATATGATTTATTACAACAATCCCGCCTCACACCATCTCACCGTATGTTCAATCCCTTCTTCAAAAGAAATCTCGGGTACAAATCCCGTATCTGCCGTAAGCTCCTTAATATCCGCGCAAAGATACATGACCTGCTGCTCCCGGTAAGGAAGATCGCCGATTCCCGCCGCTGCCGCCTTCCCCGAAATTCTTGAAACCGTATCGCGCATCCGTTCAATATATTCGTACAACGGACGTACAATCCCGCTCCCCACAGGATAAACAGCCCCGTTTCTTCCACGCTCTCCCGCAAGAAATACAGCCCTTGCCGCATCCTTACTGTAAAGATAATCCCAGAGCTGCTCCCCCTTTGAAAAAGACGGCCTCTCGCCTTTCAGCATGGCGCGGATACCTGAGATCATCATGGTTCTCTCACCGTCATACGGACCATACACACTCAATATACGAACCCAGACATGTTTCATTTGAAGCTTCCGGCACTCCACGCGGCTCATCATTCCTGCACACAGCTTCGCCATTCCATACCCATTGTCAGGGTGCACAGGCGTGTCTGACGTAATCTTTTCCTGTACACGTCCGTATTCCGCCTGAGAACCGGCGCCGATAAACGTATGACACCCAAGCCTGTTTGCCAGATGGACTGCATCAAGTGTATATTTTACATTCTTATTCTGTAAATACAGATCATTTCTTCCATCGCCTATTGTCGCCTCCCATGCAAAGTGAAACAGAATATCATAATCACTGCCGTACTCCTCAGATCGTATCGCTGCATAATCGTCAATGCTGCATTCCGCTATTCTTAAAAACCGCCCTGCAAACCGATCAAGCCTGTGCTTTCGCCCCGAATCCGGCCGGACAATCGCAAGAACCTCAATCTCCTGCGTAATCAGATACTCCAAAAGCGCCATGCCGATTGCTCCGGTGGGGCCTGTAATGACTGCCTTTTTTATCATACAATTCTCCTGTCCGAATTTTTTCGGCACATCTATATGTGCCTCTTTAATCCTCATTCTCCTCCTTCACCTGCCCTGATTTCATCCGCTAACACCCTTTACCTCCTTATTCTTCTCATACTCTTCCTTCGGCAGAAACGGAAACATATCGTCAAGCGGCGGCGATACAATCTTCCCGTCAGGCAGGACTTTTGAAGAAAGCTTCGGTTCAAAGTTCTGTGCCGGGTCCACAACGACCTCACAAATTACCGGACCCTGCCTGTTCAAAACGGCCCGTGTCTTTTCATCCACTTCACACAGGGCGCTGATCTTTTCATATGAAATGTCATAAGCATAGGCAATCTTCTCAAGCGAAGGGAAGCTCAGACCATTGCCGTCACATACGCCAACCAGCGGCGGTTTAAACAGGTTTGTCTGCGTCTGGCGTATGGAGTGGTATCCGTTATTATTCAGAATAAAGAGTTTCAGATTTAATTGGTGATACGCAACTGTCTGTAGCTCCTGAATATTCATCTGAAAGCTTCCATCACCGTCAATGCAGATCACCCGTTTTCCTTTATTCTCCATACAGACGCCGATTGCTGCCGGAAATCCGTACCCCATTGCAGCGCATCCCGAATTCGTAAAAAGTCTCTGGTTTTTCTTTATTACCGCTGCCTGAAATGTGATGACACAGGCGCTGCCGTTTCCGCAGACAATCTTGTCCCCCTCCGACAGCCCTTCAAAAAACTTCCTGATAAATGCATATGGATTCAGGGGCGTATTTGTCTCCAAATACGCCGGAAGGCAGGCCGGATACTTTGCATTCGTATCCCGGCACCACCGGAGCCACTCTTCATGACAGCCGGCATTTCCTCTTCCTTTCGCAGCCAGATCGCTCATCACATCCTTTACATCTGCATGAACCGCAATATCCGGCGTCACGGTCGGTTTTCTTAGTTCATTTGCATCAATATCCACAATAATTTTCAATGCATCTTTTGCAAAATCTTTATAATTATAGCTGACCAGACGAATATTCAGACGTGACCCAAGCACAAGCAGCAAATCACTGTTCTGTACCGCAAAATTCCCACCGCGTGTTCCCACGGTTCCCGGGCGTCCACAGAAATACGGATGGTCATCATTAAGTACATCATGCGCATTCCATGCTGTTACAACAGGCAGTTTAAGCGCCTCCACGCACTCCATAAATTCCTTGTGGGCATCCGCCAGCCGGATTGCCGTCCCTGCAAAAATGAGCGGGCGTTTCGCCTTCCTGATCTCTTCTAAAATCCGGTCCGTCATTTTCTGGTCATAAACCGGCTTCTCCTGTTTCAGAAGTTCTTCCTCACAAAATCCTTCCAGCTCGTCCGTTTCAATTACAGATGCCTGTACATCAAGCGGCACATCAAGCCACACCGGGCCTCCCCTTCCGTTTCTGCATAAGAACCACGCCTTTTCCATATAATACCGTATCTTTTCAGGCTCATTCACCATAACGGCATATTTTGTCATAACAGACACACAGTCCACAATATTAAATTCCTGATCGCCAAGCTGACGAAGCGGCACATCCGACGCCTGCAAAGTCGTCTCTCTTTTCACCTGCCCCGAAATTACAAACATCGGCACAGAATCTAGCCATCCGCCCAGTACGCCCGTAAGCGCATTCGTCCCGCCCGGGCCGCTCGTCACGCAAACTGCCGCAATCTTCCCACAGTCTCTTGTATACCCCTCCGCCGCTATTGCGCACGCCTGCTCATGATGATTATACACACAGCACAGCCCCGCCTTATGCCCGAAAGCATCATTCAGATGCATGGCTCCGCCGCCTGTCACGGTAAAAATATGTTCCACGCCCTTTTCCACAAGAAAATCGGCAATATATTGTGCTACTTTTATCTTCACATTAAACCTCCGCTTAAAGCTCTAGAAATATTCTAAAATACCCATTGGAGAAGCGGCGCTCCCTGCTGACGTATACTTCTCCACATCCTCCTTTGTCGCAAACCCAAAGCCATATGTAACTCCGATAAAATCACATCCGACCTGTTCTGCTCCCAGAGCATCAAAAGAACTGTCCCCAATCATTACCGCTCTCCTGTAATCCTTTGCATCCAAATCATCCAGACATAATTTTATTATGTCCGTCTTTTTGAGTTTGTTCGAATGGTCAGAACCGTGAACCACACCCGAATACTTATTGAACCCAAAATGACTGCAGATTTTCGCCGCATAATCCTGACGTTTATAAGTCGCCACCGCAATCTGCACGTCCCGGTTTTTTAACTCCTCCATAAGCTCCATCATTCCATCATAAACGTATGCGCTAAGAAGATATTCATTCTCCTTATATATGCTTCGGAAGACATCAGCGGCTTTCTTCGCCTCCTCCTTGCTTATCCCAAGTATTTCCCGAAAGCTGTCCTGAATCGGAGGACCAATAAACAAAGCTTCTTCCTCCGGCTTGATTTTTCTGATGCCGCAGCATCTTAATGCCTCCTGGATTGCATTTACAATGCCTTCCTTCGTATTTAACAATGTGCCGTCCACATCAAAAACTGCTATATCGTAGCGATTCATATCTCTCTCCTTCCGCTTAAGCGGCCCTTTCTAATTCTGGTATTTTGATTCAGTTACAAAACAAATTTTCAGCTCATGCCTGATCGTTTCCAACGCCTTTTTCGTATAAGCATTCAGTTTATCCGCATAATCCTTTACAAAAGCGTATTCCATTGCCACATTAAAATAATTTTCTCCTTCCGAAGAAGAATATCCGTCAAATCCTGCAAGAGCTGCCTCTTTGACCCCCAGCTTCTGGAGAAGCTTTAAAAGCATTAAAAGAGAGCTGTCCATAATTTCAAAATCCGGATCAATCAAACTGCTGTAATCAATGGTATAATCAAAACTTCCACTCGCCTTTGTCACATTGGAAGTTGCAATAATTTTTATCTGGTCATCCTGACCCTGCCTCTGCAGCCGGTTGGCCAGTCCCACATACCGTTTTGCATTGCTTAAAAAAATATAATCCGTGTAAAAATCCTTCGGTTCGTAATTAATTGTAATAATAGTCGGTTTCCATTTCGCTATAAATGCCTGGATCTCTGACTTCTGTTTCTGCATGCTCTTTCCCGGCCCCAGCACAAGAAGACTTTTTCCCAAAAGTTCAGTCCCAAGACGCGCTATAGATTCCTCGTCCCTGATTTCCTGCCTCTGGTATCTGCAATAAAGTTCCTCGATATGCTCTTTATTGTAGGCAAGCTTTTCCTCCGGCGCAATCATAGACAGGATCTCATTCACCGATTTAATGGAAAGCGTCCGCTTCTGCATCAGATGCTGCACATATGTGGGATGGCAGTCGTTTGACGCAGCAAGGTAATACTTTACAGAATACCCCCATGGCGATTTCAGATAAATTTTCATGATATTCACGTCAATCATCTCCAAAATCTGATTGATATCATAGCTGGCTCCCATATGGTCATTTGCGTACATCGCAAGCAGTTCAAGGGGAGCATTCCCCGCGCCCTTTCCCATTCCGAACGCAGAGCCGTCCACCACCAGATCACGCTCCGTATTCTTTTCAATCAACGCCAGTGAATTGGAATATCCGAGCTGGAAATTATTGTGGGCATGATATCCAAGCGAAATCCCCGGGTCCAGATGTCTGTCCATAATCTCAAAATAGTGCAGCAGATTTCCCTGATGCAATAATCCATACGTATCCACCATTGACATCGCATATGGTTTTAACTCGTTCACCCGCTTTACAAGGTCCGTCATTTCCTCATCGGAATAACCGGTGATAGACACCGGCTGTACAAACATCTTATAGCCCTTCTCTTTCAGAATGCGAATATACTCAAGCGCTTCAAAACGATTTTTCTTTTTAAAGATTACCCTGATTCCGTCAAGGATACTGTCCGCTTTCCCGCACACGTTCTCCGCCCTGCATGTCCCATAATCAATCATGCCTACAATCATCGAGTTTCCGCAGTCAACCCCCTTAAAGATTTCATTCACGGCCGCCGTATCCGGCATAATCGTACGGTTTCTGTCAAATTCACGCCGGTCATCCAGAAAACCGACTTCTATTATATCCGTACCAGCGCTGACAGAGCGTTCGAAAATATTAATTATATCATCGTGTCCGAATTCCCAGTCATTGATAAAACCGCCGTCCCGCAGCGTACAGTCCAGTAACTTTACCGTTCTCATGACTGCTTTGCCCCTTTCACCGCCTCACGAATGACTTTAATCATATAATTTATTTTATCCTCTGTCATTCCGGGATATACTCCCACCCAGAATGTATCCCTCATAATCCGATCCGTATTTGTGAGCTCACCGACAATGCGATACCCCTTCCCGCTTTCTCTCATTTCATCAAAGCACGGATGTTTTGTAAGGTTTCCGGCAAAAAGCATTCTTGTCTGCACTCCCTTACTTTCAATACAGGGGACAATCACCTCCCGGTCATACCCCTCCCTACATGTTATCATAAACCCAAACCAGCTCGGAATCGAATTCTCACATGGTTTGGGAAGAATGATGCAGTCTTCAAGATCGCTTAAACCAGATTCAAGACGGGCAAAATTCTCCCTTCTTCGTTCCACAAAAGACGGAAACTTGTCAATCTGCGCACAGCCGATCGCGGCCTGCATATCTGTCGCCTTCAGATTATATCCGAAATGGGAATAGACATATTTGTGATCATACCCGAAAGGAAGTTCCCCAAACTGGCGGTCAAACCGATGTCCGCACATATTATCTCTTCCTGACGGACACACACAGTCCCTTCCCCAGTCTCTGAATGAACGGATGCATTTATTCAGAAGGGCATCGTTCGTATACACGGCGCCGCCCTCTCCCATCGTCAGATGATGCGGCGGATAAAAGCTGCTTGTCCCGATGTCGCCGATTGTGCCTGTAAATTTTTCCTCTCCGTTCATACAATATTTTGAACCCAGCGCATCGCAATTATCCTCCACAAGCCACAGCCCGTGCTCATCACAAAACGATTTCACGGCTTTTAAGTCAAACGGGTTGCCAAGCGTATGCGCAATCATCACCGCCTTCGTCTTGTCGGAGCAGGCCTCCTCAAGCATTGACACATCAATATTGTACTGTGGTATCGTCACATCCACAAAAACTGGAACCGCCCCATATTGGATCATAGGCGCAACCGTAGTCGGAAAGCCCGCTGCCACCGTAATCACTTCATCTCCGCGCTTTACCCTGCGCTCACCAAGAAGAGGAGACGTCAGCGCCATAAACGCAAGAAGATTTGCGGAAGACCCTGAATTCACCAGGGAGCAAAACCGTACTCCCAGATACTCCGAAAGCTTCTTTTCAAATTCGTCCGTATACCGGCCCGAAGTCAGCCAGAATTCAAGAGAACTGTCTACAAGATTTACCATTTCCTTTTCATCATAGACCCTGCCTGCATAGGGCACCCTGTCCCCTTCCTTAAATTCCGTCCCCGTGTTGTGATACTTTTTGCAGTACTGCGCTACCATAGCAAGAATTTCTTCTCTTGCCTGCGCTTCCGACTGATTTTCAAACATACCTTCCTCCATTTCACACTGCCATACGGCAATCCTTTCTTTTCTTATTTTTGCTTTGCTGCATCCTGCGCATATTCCCGCATCTGCTTTACCATAATCTCATAAGCGTCCTCACCGGACAGTACGGCTTTGCTCCAGTCCACGGTTTTTTCCACCGCCGTACGGATTCCCCACACAGGCAACCATGAAAACGTCCGCTTTAATTTATCGCAGTTCAGTTTTAAAAATCCTGCCTCATGCGGCCCGCCGTCCCATTGATTCTCCCACGACTGTCCTTCGCCCCACAGTTCACAGAATATATCTGTCAGCGTTCCTGTCGTTACGCAATCCACATCATCCGGACCTACATTGTAATATCCCGAAAATCTTATGTCTTCATACTGCTTTTCTGCAATCATCAGATACACGTAAAGCGGCTCAAGTACATGCTGGAACGGACGTATGGAATGAGGGTTTCTCACAACGATCTTCTTTCCCCGGGAGGCTGCCCTTATACAGTCCGGAATGATACGGTCCACCGCGAAATCGCCTCCCCCGATTACATTCCCTGCACGCGCAGTTGATACCGCTGTACGCCCATCCTCAAAAAAAGAATTTTTATAACTGTGGGTTACAAGCTCGGAACAGGATTTACTGTTCGAATAAGGGTCGAACCCATCAAGCATCATATCTTCGGTGAATCCAACCTTCCTCTCATCATTATAGTACACTTTATCAGTTGTAATATTGAGAAAGGATTTCACACACTCACATTCTCTGATGCATTCGAGAATATTCACCGTACCCATAACATTTGTCTCAAACGTATACCGCGGCTCCTTATAGGAATCTCTTACGATCGGCTGTGCCGCCAGATGAAATACAATCTCCGGGCGTACCTCATGAAATATAGCGCGAAGCGAATCGTAATCTCTGATATCGCCAATCGTGGAACGTACCCGCTCATCCATATGGGACAGCATAAATAAAGAGGGATCCGTCGGCGGCTTCAGCGCATACCCTGTCACATCGGCGCCGGCTTCCTTTAACATTGCACAAAGCCAGGCGCCCTTAAAACCGGTATGCCCTGTCACCAAAACCCTTTTCCCTCTGTAAAACGAAATATCAAACATAAAAACAATCATGCCTTTCCATAGCCTGCGAATTTGGGCTGCAGGCACAAATTTGACGATTGAAAAATCCTGATTTTTCAATCTAACCTCCATAGAAAGATGCCCGCCCCTTACGTTATTACCAAACTTTCCAGGGAGCATTTCCATCAGCCCACATCTCTTCCAGTTTTTCTTTCTCGCGCTGCGTATCCATACATTGCCAGAACCCATGATGGCGGTATGCCTTTAACTGGCCGTCCTTTGCAAGATTCTCAAGCGGCGCCTTTTCAAAAGGAACACGGTCTCCTCTCAAATACTCAAAGATCGCGGGTTCAAATACCATATATCCGCCGTTGACGCTCCTGCTCTCATTATCAGTCTTTTCACTGAAAGTATGAATGTTATTCGCATCATCAACGCCAAGCACCCCAAAACGCTGATCAATTTCAATCGCCGTGAGCGTGCCTATTTTTCCATGTGACTGATGAAATTCAAGAAGTTTCTGAATGTTCACATCTGCGACGCCATCCCCGTAAGTGAGCATAAATGTCTCATCTTTTACATATTCCTGTATACGGGCAATCCTGCCGCCTGTCATTGTTTTTAATCCGGTATCAACAAGTGTAACCTTCCACGGCTCCGCATAATTATTATGCACCGTCATCCCGTTATTCGCCAGATCAAACGTCACATCCGAAGTATGCAGAAAATAATCCGCGAAAAATTCTTTCACAACATGCTGTTTATACCCCAGGCAAATTACAAATTCATTAAACCCGTAATGTGAATATTCCTTCATGATATGCCACATAATCGGCATTCCACCGATTTCAATCATCGGTTTTGGTTTCAGGTGGCTCTCCTCCGATATCCTTGTGCCGAGCCCGCCTGCTAAAATAACAACTTTCATAAATCTACCTCTGGCCTGCTTTCACAGACATTCCATGTCAACGATTATCGATAACGGCCCGTCCAATGCTTTCATATACCATAGGAACCCCTTTTATATCTTTCACACTGAAACAATTTCTGCCGTCAATTACAATTGGATGTCTCATCTTTTCAACAAAAACGCTGGGATTCAATACTTTCACTTCCGGCCATTCCGTAAAAATGAAACAAATATCCGCATCTTTCAGTGTTTCCTCAATCGTCTCACAATATGTGATTCCTTCCGGAACATGTTTTTTAAAATTATCACATCCGACAGGATCCCATGCTTTGATATTTGCCCCGTCATCCACCAGAATCGGCACCGTGACAAGCGATGGCGCCTCTCTCAGGTCGTCCGTTCCGGGCTTGAATGTCAATCCGAGCACGGCAACGTTCAGTCCCCTGAAGTCCTTATAATATTTGGATGCTTTTTTCACCGGTTTCAGCTTCTGGCTTTCGTTTACTTCAATGGCGGCCTTGATCGTCTTAATTTCATTATCATTGTAACTGGCCAGCCAGCTAAGCGCTTTTGTATCCTTCGGAAAGCAGGAACCGCCGTATCCGATTCCAGCATTCAAAAATTTGGAACCGATTCTTGTATCATAACTCATCCCCTTTGTGACATCCTCAATGTCAGCGCCAATGATCTCACAGAGATTGGCGATTTCATTAATATAAGAAATTTTCAATGCCAGAAAATCATTGGATGCATATTTTATCATCTCCGCACTTCTTCGGTTTGTCACAAGAAGCGGCGCATCAAAGCCCCTGTACACTTCACGGAGCATTTTTTCCGCATACGCATCTTCCACACCTATTACAATCCTTGACGCATGAAGAGTATCCCGCACGGCTGTCCCCTGCGCAAGAAATTCAGGATTCGACGCGACATGGATTTTCACTCTGTTTTGAAGCCTGTCCGCAAAATACTGCTCTATCTTGTCGTTGGTACCAATCGGCACCGTAGACTTGACAACTACTACACACTCTTTTGTAACCACCTCGGCAATCTGATCTGCCACACCATATACATAGGCAAGATTGGCCGAACCGTCCCGTTTCTCAGGAGTGCCGACACCAATAAAAATAACATCCGCATCTGCATATGCTTCCTTAAAGTCAAGCGTAAACGTCAGCTTCTCCTTATTCTTGCGCATTAATTCAGAAAGTCCCTGCTCATAGATCGGAGAAATCCCCCTGCGCATCATCTCTATCTTCGATGCATCCACATCAACACAAGTCACAGAATGACCATTTTCTGCAAGACATACACCTGTTACCAATCCGACATATCCTGTTCCTGCCACTGCTATTTTCATATCTTATCTGTACTCCTTCCGGTAATCGGGCATTTTTCCCCTTTTTATAATACAAATAATAACATTGTTTTTCAATAGTCTCGTTGAATTATTTCCAATTCTTTGTTATATTAACTGGTATACTTTAATTTCCATTCGGAATACGACTCAAACAGAAAGGCTGAATTTCCCTATGAATACAAAAAAAATCAGGCAATATCTTCCCTATATTATTCTTGGCCTCTGCGCCGTAATCCTTCTGATCAGGACACGTTACAGCTTCTGCTGGTCCGATGAAACTTTTTACGCTTCCACCACGGAACGTTTCCTCAGGGGAGACGGCATCTTTCTGCATGAATGGTTTCCAACCCAGCTTGTGTCTCTGATTTTGATGCCATTCCAGGCAGCATTCAAGGCGGCCGCCGGCTCTGTCGACGGGATTCTTCTCTATTTCAGAATCTGTTATGTGATCTATTCATTTGCCGTTTCGATCATCATTTACCGGATTTTAAAGAAGGATTACAAGGAATTCACCTCTCTGTGCTGCGCATTATTTTACTTCTTCTACTCTCATTTGAATATTGCCACTATGTCATACTATACCCTTTCCGTAGGATTTTATCTGCTGGCAATGTTATTGATCTATTATGCACTGGAACACGCGGCTGTTTCTTATAAAAAATATTATATTCTTGCCGGAATCTCTTTTGCGGCGTCCGTCATATGCCTTCCCACAATGGCCGTCGCATACTTTCTCTGCGCCGCCCTGTTAGTCGTATGTTCCATCCGGAAGAAAAAGATCCGTCCGGTCTTTCCATATACATTGATTGGCATCTGTGCACTTGCCGCCGTCACCATGATCTTCATCCTCTCCCGGGTACATCTGTCCGATTTAATCAATAATCTGCCTTATATCCTGTCCGATGAAGAACATACCACCAGCCTTGTCTATCCGTTTAAAAAATTTTTTATTTCCGTCCATGACGAATACGGACGTTTTACGTACGCAAGCTACCTGCTGATTCTATTCTGCCTCCTGTTCGGCCGGAAACTATCCGCAAAATGGAAAATAATTCTGACTGCTATAGACACGCTTCTGTTTGTCGTTTTTTTTGTATTCAGCATTGGACACACAGGCTATATCAGCACCGCCCTTATTTTATTTGCGCTTCCGCTCTACTTTATGACGCAGAAAAGGAATAAACCGCTCTTCTTCCTGCTCTACTGCGCCGGACTTGTTTTTGCAATGGTATTCAGCTACTCCTCAAACGGCTACCTCTATATCATGACGCTGGGGCACAGCATCTCTGCTGTCGGCGCCATCTGTTTTTTGCATGATTTCCGCCATGAGGTATTTTCCGATCCTACATTGAAAGCAGCCGGACCGGTTCTTTCCATCCTCTGCCTGATGGTAACCGGTATCGTCGTCGTACAGACCATGACACTGCGTCTCGTCAATATTTACCGCGACGCGCCTCTCTCCGAACTTACGGCAGAAATCACGCAGGGCCCTGCAGCCGGACTCTATACGACGCCGGAGCACAGGCAAAGCTATGATGAAATTTATACTACAATACAGGAATACGCCGATATGGACGGCTGTATTTTCTTTACAAAACTCATGCCCTGGGGATACCTTGCAACCGACATGCGCTGCGGGGCGCCCACTACATGGCGCACCCCATTTAACAGCAAACGCCTTGATCTCTACTACGAAGCAAATCCGGACCGTATCCCCGGCCTAATCTTTATTCTGGATGAAGAAGTCGGCTCCTACGACACATGCGGTGATGTCGTGGCAGACCCTGCTCCAAACCAGAATGAAATCGGAGGATGGCTTCTCAATTATGTGACTGAACACGACTATGAAACCATTCCGTTTGAAAGAGGAACAATATTAAGAAAACCTGCGGGGACCCATGCCCCGTAGGTTCCTTTCCTGAGTCTTTCTTTCAGATTAAAGCAGGGCTTCTTCGTCAATCCACTTCTCAATATACTCAAACCGAAGCTCAAGCCCGCCTTTAAATATTTCTACCGGAATCGGTTCACTCAGTCCATGAATCACCGGAAATGCATCACTCTCGAAGAAATATACAAGCACCTTTTTTTGATAAGGGTCAAGAATCCAGTATTCCCGTACCCTCGCTTCCATATATTTTGAAAGCTTCTTTGTATAATCTTTCAGTTTCGTAGATGGGGAAATAACCTCAAGCACAAAATCCGGCGCCCCGTACACGCCCCACTTTCTCACCTTATCTTTCTGACACAACACTGCAACATCCGGCTGAACCATTGTCTTATCATCGCAGTCAAGCTGAATATCAACCGGAGACATAAGCGGCTGGCAGCTTCCGCCCTTATCCATAATATAATTGGCAATCTGACGATGGATTTCACCCGCAATTCTCTGATGAAGGAATGTTGGAGACGCCATATCATAAAAATGCCCGTCGATCAGCTCCGCCCGCCGTTCTTCCGGCAGCGCCCGATAATCATCCACCGTATACTGACCCTGCATGCGGGTACCGTAATCGAGTGCTGCCTCACACACCATCGACGGCTCCACAAATATTTTCTCCAACGCCTGCAGCATATCATATCGGGGACTTATCGTCTCACCATTAAAAATTTTCTGAATCGTTCCAAGCGGAACGCCGGAAAGCTCCGCGATCTGTGCATAAGTGTAACCCTTTTCCTTCTTCTTTCTCTTCATTTCCTGTACCGTCATAAAAAGCCCTCCTTTGCAGCTATAAATAGTACATACGATACTTATCTATAGTATACAAAAAAGAGCTTTTCGCGTCAACCGCTATCCGACCGTCATTTGACCGTTTTAATTATACGATTGAAAATCCGAGACTTTGCCCGTCTCTTACAAACATCTGCACTGTCTCCAGAGAAAATTCTTCAAGATTTTTTCCCAGATTTGAAAGTTTCATAAGAATGTCATTTGTCACCGTCACAATATCGGCGCCACACTGCTCTGCCTGAACAATGTTATATACTTCACGGCAGCTCGCCCACAAAGATTTTATGCCGGGCTTCTCATGACAGATTTCAGCCGCCTCACGCATAATTTTCAATGCGTCCTCCCCTGCATCGAAAATACGCCCTGCAAATACGGATACGATATTCTTCGTTCCCGGCGTAAGCACATCCACAACCTGTCTGACCTGCCCCGGCGTAAAAACCGCCGTTATATTCAACTGAAGGCCTTTTTCAGAAAGATTCCGAATCAAGGGGATGCTTGACTCCCCTTTGCTGTTCGTAATCGGTATTTTTACATAAACATTACTTCCAAGCGCACAAATGACTTCCGCTTCCCGCTCCATTGTCTTAAAATCATCCGCAAATACTTCGAATGAGAGCGGCAGATCGGGAATTTCCTGCAACGCTTCTTTCGCAAATGCCACATAATCCCTGACTCCCGCTTTTCGCATCAGAGTCGGATTCGTGGTAAACCCCTTTACGCAGCCTTTCGCATACGCTTCCTTCATTTCCTGAATATCGGCCCCATCTGCATAGATATCAATCGTTAAATCTTCAAACTTCATCTTTTATGCCTCCTGCTCCGTAAGTGCATTCACCATAAGATGCCAGATTACCCCCTGCCATCCTTCTGCATGAGGCGTAATGCGTTCCTCTGCAATCACAGGAATCAGCACGCACGCATCCGATACCTGTTTTGCATATCCTCCTGTGCGCGACACGACAGACAGAATCTTACTGCCCCTTTCCTTTGCAAGTTTCAAAGCGTTTACAATGTTAAGGGATGTTGTCTCTGAGCCTCCTCCGACCGAGAAAACCATAATCGCATCTTTCTCATTCAACCGGGAAACTTTGAGCCACTCCGTAAAAGTGGTTTCCCATCCTTCATCGTTTGTCCGCGCCGTAAGTTCTGAGACATTGTCTGTCGGTGCGTATGTCTCAATCCCACCGATCTTTCGGAAATCATTCACCGCATGCGATGCATTCGCAGCACTTCCGCCGACACCGAGAATAAACAGCCGCCCGCCGTTTTCTCTCGTTTCTCTCAGAATTTGAATTCCTTTGCTGATCTCCTCTTTGGAAACCGTCTCCACAATTTTCTGTGTCTCCCGTAAGTATAAGCTTACATAATCCATGTCTTTCATTGTTCGTTCTCCTCTTTCGCGGCTTTCGCCGCCCTCTCTCACCTGAACATGTTAATGGCTGCCACAGTCTTACAGACTGTCCGTAAAACTATATAAATCACCGAATATAAAATCCGGCTTATTATATTCAAGCTTTGCACATACGTCACATTTATAATTCCCTATAAAGACTGTTTTTACTCCAAACTTCCGGCCGGCCGCAATATCCGTAAAGGAATCGCCGGCCATATAGGAATTTTCCTTATCAATTTTATATTTTCTCTCTATATTCTCAAAGAGGCCCGTCCCCGGTTTACGGCAGCTGCACTTTACCGCAAGTTCCCTGTATTTCGTACGGATTGGTTCCTTATCGGTATGCGGGCACATTTCCACTTCCTCTATAAAGATGCCCTTCTCCTGAAGCAGGCGTATCATATGTGTATTCACATCATAAAGTCTGCACAACGTAGTCTTTCCTTTTGCCGCCGCCGGCTGATTCGTCACAATAAATATATAATACCCCTTTTCCTGCAAAATGTGAAGCGCTTCCACCGCCTTCGGAAGAAATCGGAATTCTTCCACACAAAGAGGGGAATCCAGTTGTTCCGTATCCTCATTAAACACAATCTCATTCACTACCCCGTCACGATCAAGGAATACCGCCGGATGAGGCTCATAAAAACGGTACCTGACATATTCGGTAAATTCCTTAAGCGATTCCGGCGAACCGATCTCATAAAAGCGCCTTGTTACCACATGCGGAACCATCTCTTCCTTTTGCGTTAAAAGGTTCTGGACCTTTGATACATCAAATTTTACATTCTCTTCAAAAGTCTCAAAAACGGACTTTTCATAAATACAGGCTCCATAATCAATTGCATTCATCTCGGAAACCGGATGTTCCTTGTCATACAGGACGAGTCTGCCCTCTCTCATAATCACATTGCTTTTATCATACTGATTGTGATTGTAAAGAACCGTCATAAGCGCTTTGGCTCCATGCCTTTTTCCTTCTTCGTAGCGATGCAGGCTTTCCGAAAAATCAATATCCATAAAGGAATCGCCGTACAAAAGAAGAAAATCATCTTCAAGATACGGCAAGGCACGCCGGATAGCACCGCCCGTACCGAGGAGTTCCTTTCCATCATAACAGTACCGGACAGAGACGCCATAGGCGCTCCCGTCTCCGAAATAGTCTTCGATCATATCCGCCTTGTATCCAAGCAAGAACAGAAATTTGCGAAACCCCTGTCCTGCCATCAACGTAAGCTGATAATGAAAAAATGGTTTGCCGCACACATCCACAAGCGGCTTCGGGCACTGCTTCGTATATGTGCCAAGCCGCGTACCCAGGCCCCCCATAAGGACTGCCACCTGTATATCTTCCGGCCTTATCATAGAATTTTCGCCCCTTCTTTCTCAAAACGGAAACGCACTTCGCTCATTCCGGTCTGTTTCATCGCCTCTCTGAGCTTCACTTTATTATCTGCATAGAACATTAAGAATCCGCCGCCTCCGGCTCCGATCATTTTGCCTCCCAGAGCGCCATTCTTCAGCGCAAGGTCATACCACTCATCAATCTGCGGATTGCTCATGCCGCCGGAACGTTTCTTCTTATACTCCCAATGCACATTCATAATATCCGCAAACTCTTTCAGGTCGCCCTTCTCAAATGCACGCCTGCTCTGATAGCCGAGTTCTTTTACAAAATCAAGATTCTTCACCATATCCGAATCATGCTCTTTGCTCTTATCATCCTGTTCCTTTAAAATGCTTCCGGCAGAACGCGAAAATCCAGTAAAGTAAAGAATCAGATTATCCTCAAGATTATAAAATGTTTCCTGAGACAGATTCAGCGGGTCAACCCACACATAGCCATCCTTGTGAAAATTCATGCATGTGATTCCTCCATAAGAAGCAATGTACTGATCCTGTTTTCCGATCGGCTGTTTCAAACGGTTCATCTCAATCTCGCATGCCTCCTCAGCAAGCGTCCGGGTACTCACAATATCCCCCTTCATGGCATGCAGCCCCTTTAACAATGCCGTGGTAAACGTGCTCGATGACCCAAGCCCCGTCCCCGCCGGAATATCCGCCATCGAACAGATTTCCAGACGCTTCGCCGGCACATTCAAAAGCTTAAGCGCCTCACGTATAATCGGATGCTTAATCTCCTCTACGCTGTACACCCTCTCAAAACGGGAATACTTCAGAAGAATTTCCTCTTCAAATGTCTCATGCAGCGTTATATACACATATTTATCAATTGCCGCGGAAATCAGAAACCCTTCATGTTCCTGATAATACGACGGCAGATCGGTTCCTCCGCCCCCAAGCGAAATTCTTAACGGACTTCTCGCAATAATCATCTTCTCTGTTCCTTTCCACAGAACCTAATCCTGTCTCGAGAATACCCACGGGTTGGCCGCAAGATATTCCACTGTTTTTATGATGCCGTCCTCAATTGTATACTGCGGCTTCCATCCAAGAGAACGCACCTTCTTCGTATCAAGATAGATAAACGGATTATCTCCAATCCATCCGCGCTCCCCGCCCTCATACGTAAGAGACGGCGTTACGCCAAGTTTTTTTGTAATCCATCCGATGGAATCATTTACTTCACAGTACTCATCTGTTCCAAGATTGTAAATATTTACCTTCTCATTCGCATTTCTGATCACCGTCAGAATTGCTTCCATGCAGTCCTTTACATACAGGTACGACTTCTTCTGGTGCCCGTCGCCAAGCACATGCAATGTCTCCGGATTTTCAGACAGTTTCCGGTAAAAGTCAAAGACATGTCCATGCGTATAACGCTCGCCCAGAATTGATACAAAGCGAAAAATATAGCCGGAAAACCCGAACCCTTCACAATATGCTGCTATCAACCCCTCGCAGGCAAGCTTGCTTGCTCCATACAGGGACGTCTGAACCGGAAAGGGCGCATCTTCAGGTGTCGGAATTACCTCCGCCTCTCCGTATACGGACCCGGTGGATGAAAAACCGATTCTTTTAATCCCGTTTGTACGCATTGCCTCGAGTACATGAAAGGTTGCAACCGTATTCTGCTGAAGATCTTTGGAAGGATGTTCACACCCCATCCGAACATCCGCGTTTGCCGCAAAATGAAACACAAAATCACAGCCTTTCATAGACTCTGTGAGTCTGCTTTCATCAAGCGTATCACCCTCTACCAGAGAAAACCGCGGATTTTTCACCGCATCCGCCAGAAATTCTTTTCTCCCGGTACGAAAATTATCATAAACAACCACTTCATTTTCCGGCTCCATCAGAAGCCTGTCGACCATATTCGAGCCGATAAATCCGGCTCCTCCCGTAATAAAATATTTCACACTTCCTCCATTCCGCCGCATCTGCGCAGCTTAAATCATTTCATTTTGTTTCGATGAATACCACTTTATCACATGCATAGCCAAAGCATATACCACAAACGGCGCAATCTGCATCATAATGCGATTCCCCGAATCTCCGATTCCAACGCGAAGACTGCCCCCTCTCGCCCAGCATACGGCAATCGTAAGCAGAATATAGCCCATACAGAAAAAATCAGGATAGGAGATTCTGCCTGTATTCCCCGGCAGCAGAAGCAGCAGAATTAACACTATGAACCCAAAATACCCCCATCCGCTCTGCAAAATCATATTTTTCCCAAAGCATACAAGATTCGTCAGATACTTCTCTGCATTAAGGGCACAAAGTGCAAGATTGCCCAGCGTCAGTCCTACCAGAATAAAAGCTTCCGGATACGTCAGCAATTTCTGAAACCTCCTGTTCCGAATCAGCAGAAAGTAAAAAAACAATCCCAATATAAGCGCCAGCATTAAAAGCGCTTTCTTAATATCCAGAAAACTGTAAAGAGGGTCTACTTCCAGTCTCAGATACAACATAGCATAATACCCCGCCTGCATAACGAATACAGGGAACAGAAAGTAACCGATCATTTCTCTG
This sequence comes from bacterium C-53, assembly GCA_003612525.1. Classification (GTDB taxonomy): domain Bacteria; phylum Bacillota; class Clostridia; order Lachnospirales; family Lachnospiraceae; genus C-53. The sequence continues at coordinate 189,041 of RAZD01000001.1, forward strand.
TTCGTATATGCGAGTACGGACAGGCATAAAATCAGGAAACAGGCCATCATTCCCCCCTCCATCCGCATCATGGACAGCATAGCGGTAAGGAAACACATCACCCACTTATAACGTTCAAACTCCGCCCTGTCATGACTGCACTTATACCCAAAATAAAACAGGATGAACAGAAAATCCATAAAATAAACATTCGCAAGCACCCATTTTGCCGTAATCAGAAAAGGAGTGGAGGTGAAAAGAAACAGGACAGAAACAGCGCCTGCTCCCACGGCTCTTTTCTTCGTAAAATACTGTGCCGCTGTCTCATATACCGACAGATAAAAGATGCCTGCAAAATTAAAGTTCAGAAAATGCTGTATTCCGAATGTCTCATTAAATCCAAAAAAATACGGCAGACAATAAATCAGCGCCGTTGTCTGACCCACATCGGTCAGAAAAACGTCAAACGCTTTTCTGTACTCACCATACTTTGTTATCATCTGCGGATAAACCGAATAATAATATACCGTATCATTCGTGATGCTTACATTGAGCAGTCCGCTGCATGCAACAAGCGCCAGACATGCAACAGCAAGTATAACCACAATATCCGTGGCCGAAAACCGCACCTTTTCTTCTCTTTTACAGAAAAATGCAAACGCAGAGAATAAACAGCCAGGTAAAATCAACAGAAACGGAAGGCGAAAGGGAATTGCAAAAACCAACAGCAGAAATCCGGACAGACTCCACAAAGTTAGCCCCATCGGAAATGCAAGCAGATACTGCCATCCCGCATCCGCCTTTCTCACACAAAGCCTTAGCAAAAGAAGACCCAAAGCAAAAATTCCCACAATCGTAAGCGCCTGATGAATATAGTACCCTTCGGAAAGGGATGTTATGAACTGTGACACATCACTCATACCCTCTCACCTCATTCTCATAATATTGCTCTGTCATTAAATAAAGATTCTGGGCACTGTCCCACAGAGCCACAAGCGTATCGCCTTCTTTTATATCTTCTGTTCGCACGTACAGAAAAAACTTACCTTCTGCCCTCTCATCCACCATATAACTGTAATAATACCAGGAATACCAGAAATACGCAGATTCCTGCACATTATCTTCATTTAACAGAAAGGTATACCGAAGCATGTCATTTGCCCTTCCGATGCACGGAAAAGCCGAAAGCTGTCCCACAAGTTGGTCTGTCTCTTTCATGTCCGGCAGATCTGTGCTTATGGAGCAATCCTTCGCATAAGCCCTCATAAAACGCCCATAATTTGTTTCTTTATAATATCTTGCATAAAAGCCCTGCTCTCTTCGCTCATCTGTGAGATACTCATCCGCATGTTTAATCTCGTATGGTATTTTCACCGCATGCTCCTTTAACAAAAGACGAAGAAAACTGTCAGGATAATACTGATTTACATAATCTTCTTCCTGATAAAGAGTCTGCGTATTCACTTCTGTCATCGGATTGATTCTGTCAAGATTCTGAACATTATAGAATACACTCAGCATCAGAAAAAGCAGCAAGAAGCCGGAGAGAGCCTGTTTTCTCCGCTGCTCCCTTAAAAGAAGCGTCAGAAACGCTGCAATTGAAACTGCCGTAAATACAAGCCGGGTCTTACCTGATGAAATCAGAAGCGCAGCCAAAAGCAAAATGATAATTGCCGCCATTGATATATAATTTGAAAAAGACCGTTTTGCAACACCCTTTTCATCGTTTCCAGCCATCATTTATATATCCTTTTCTTTATGATTCCTGTTATAAAAAGCAGTATTTCCTTCATTACCGCAAAGTCAGCAATACATACAATCAGTATGCCGACTGTGCCTGCTGCCATACAGTACAGCCAATTGTCTGAGAATGTTGTAAGCGCTGCATAGAGCAAAAGAATTGCCGCAAACAACATCGTCTTTTTGAACCGGTACCCTGCCGGATAACATTTCTTCGAAAAATATGTTCCGATTGAAAAATATGCAATATATGTGATTCCCGTAGCCATAGCAGCGCCTGCCCCGCCATACTTTGGCACAAGGATAGCATTTCCGCTCACATTAAACAGAATGGCAGCCGCCGATGCATAATTTAAATATCTGTTTTTCTTCTTAAATTTAATGCCCTGGTTCGTAATTTCAAACATGATACTGAAAATCGGCATTAAAGTCAAAAAGGGAATCACCGACGAAGCGCTTCTGTAAGACACACCCAGAATAAACACTATGACTCCGCGGAACATCATCAGCCCGAATGCGGCAAGCACACATAGAAACTGCGTAATCTCAAATGCCTTTTCAAAAAAGGAAAAGCAGTTTTCCTCCGTATCTGTCTCGTATCTTTCCATCGCAACCGGCGACCAGAACGCAACAAAAGTCGCTTTGAAAGTCAGAAGAATCGACATAATGTTCATTGCCGAATTATAAATTCCCAGTTCATCATAATCGGTCCAGATGCGGAGCGCCCATTTATCACAGGAAGAAAGCAGCCATTCCATCAACAGCACAAGAATAAAAGGGAGTCCATAAGAGACAAGCTCTCTCTGCGAATACCGGACACTGCCTGCCTCACCGCCTGCATTCGGACGGTAATCCTTATGAATCGCAAGATACCGCACGGTAATGAAAACAGTGACAATTCCCAGTGAGACGGTCATTGCAGTCAGGACAACTCTGAAATCATCTCCCATAAAATAAAATGCCCCAAGAATCAGCGCAATATAAAGCAGTTTTGAAAGAATATTCAGATTTGAATAAAGCCTGCCATTTTGCTGCATACGGATATCGAGAAACATAAAACGTTCAAACACGGAAATCACCGTATACCCGATCACAAGCAATGTGATCAGGCTGTCACTCTCTCCAAACAGAAATACATTCAATGGTTCCGCAAACAAAGTATAGACAGATGCAAGGACCGCAACGATAGTCACAGAAGGATACAGGCACTGCTTCATCAAATGTACCCTGTCAATCCCTTCCTTATAGTAATAACGAATGTATGTCTGGTCCATGCCTAAAATAGCGAAAATGTAAATGACCGTCACGGCTGATGTAAACATTCCCGAACGGCCATATTCATCCGTAGACATAAAGCGCGTAATCAGCGGCAGAGAAATAAATCCCAGCAGCAGCACAACAAAATTTCCGTAAAAGTAGCGCAGAAAGCCACTGAATGCCGAAGACTTCTTTTCCTCACTCATTTACAATCTCCAATAGCAATACCCTCTCGCTTCCGTCTCTTTTCGGTCAAGGATACTCTTTACATCGATGATTACTTTCTCCTCTACCGGCATCCTGCCAAAAAAACAGTCCAGATCGTCAATCGGCATCGCTTTATATTCATCATGTGCAACTGCAAGGACAATACAGTCCAAATCTTTCAGATCACCAATATCCGAAAGCTCGTACCCATATTCCCTGTGCACCTCATCTTTATCCGCACGCGGGTCAACAATCAGAGGATTGATTCCATATTTACGGACATGCGATACGACCTCCATAATCTTGGAATTCCGCACGTCGGGGCAGTTTTCCTTAAATGTGGCGCCAAAGAACGCAATTTTTGCCTGTCTTACCTGTTTATTGGCGATCACAAGCTGACGTATGATCTTCTCTGCAATAAATTCCGGCATATCATCATTGACACGTCTGCCCGATGAAATAATCTGGCTGTGATATCCGAGCTTCTCCGCCTCATATACAAAATAATACGGGTCTACCCCGATGCAGTGGCCTCCGACAAGTCCCGGGTAAAATCCAAGCGCATTCCACTTTGTATTCATTGCCTCAATCACTTCATGCGTGTCAATTCCCATCTTATCAAACGCCATAGCCAGTTCGTTGATAAATGCAATATTGATATCTCTCTGGCTGTTTTCTACGACTTTAGCCGCCTCCGCAACTTTTATGCTTCCTGCTCTGTGAACGCCCGCTTCAATGACCAGTTCATAAACTTCGGCCACCGTATTCAGCGTATCCTCATCCATTCCTGAAACAATTTTCCTGATATTCTCGAGGCGATGTACTTTATCGCCCGGATTAATACGCTCCGGCGAATACCCTACCTTGAAATCCACACCGCACTTAAGGCCTGATTCCTTTTCAAGTATCGGCACGCAGATATCCTCCGTAACGCCAGGATATACCGTAGATTCGTATACGATAACCGAACCCTTCTGCAGGTTCCGCCCGACTACTGCGCTTGCACCCTCAACCGGAGCAAGATCGGGCGTTTTATCCTGATTGATCGGCGTTGGCACAGCCACAATATGAAATCTGGCCTCCCGAAGCTTCGTCTCATCGTACGTAAATTCAACAGACGACTCTCTGATCGCCTGATCGCCCACTTCAGCCGTAGGGTCCTCCCCTCTTACATATGCCTCTATTTTCGCTTTATTCAAGTCAAATCCTATGACCTTTGCTTTCTTTGCAAACGCTACGGCAAGCGGCATGCCCACATACCCAAGCCCCGTCACTGCTATCTTATCTTCCCCCGAAACAATCCGTTCACTTAACTTCATTGCTCCAATATGCTCCTTTCCAAGCTTATACCAGCTGTCTGTATATTTTAAGATGGTCCGCAAGACACCTTTCCTGCGAATACTCCTCTTTGTAACGCCGGTAAAAATATTCCTGTTCTTCTTTTCTTTTTTCTCTGTCTTCCCACACCTTCCGGATATAGGCTACCGCCTTTTCAGGATGGTCCGCCTGATAGAGATTTTCCGCTTTTCCGATTACCTCGGAAAGCCCGCCGACGTCGGTAGAAATTACCGCGCATTTCCGGCTCATTGCCTCTACCGCCGCTTTTCCAAACGATTCAAACTGTGATGTCATCACAAAGACATCCACATTATAATAAAAATCGGCCATCTGTGCCTGGGTATAATCAAGATGACTCCTGACATTCTCTTCACCAAGCGCTCTCTTCATCCCGCCGACTGTCTCATTCACCACATCCATATCGCCGGATTCAAAGACTGACATCACAATCTCAACCTGGCACTCAACTCCGGCCTCTCTGACCATCTGCACCAGCCGGACGGCAAGCGGCCAGTTCTTCTCTTCACAGACTCTGCCCGCAAAGCCAAGCACAAACCCTTCCCCGTTTCTCTTTGCAGGTTCATATTCCAGAAATGCTCCGCTGATTGTATTCGCAACCACTCTGACCGGCCGGATACGGCTGCCCTTCTCCCACAGAGATTTATTAAACTGTGTCGTCGTCAGCATCAGATCCGCACGGCGCAGCGCCGCTTTCATCAGAGCCATCGAATGGCTTCTGTAACCATAGAACAACCCACGGTCCGTAAATATAAGACGGCTGTTTCGAAAACATCCCATTCCGCGGAGCAGCCCGTAAGTAATCAAAGACTCCGGCATCTGAATATGAACCACCTGAGGTTTTTCTTTCCCTATAATTTTAAAAAAAGCCCATAAGCGCATGCCCAAATTCCGTATCCGTCCTTCTCCCATCGGATATTCGATAATGCGGAACGGATACGCTTCCTTTTTCTTCTTTAAAAGCCCGGGACAGACAACTACAGGCTCAAATTCCGTATTTCCAAGCCCCTCACAGAGACTCTCCGTAGACATCTGCGCACCGCCCGGAAGATCAATCGGATATTCAAGCAGGTACATTACTTTCGTTTTCACATTCAACCTTCTTTATACCAGTTATTTTTAAGAACAGGCGCAGGACTTAAGGGCCCGTCCGCATACTCTGTCTTCCTGTTGTCAAGCAGCGCTTCCGACAGTTCTATCACGCGTTTTGCCGCTACCGACGGGTTCCAAAGCTCCTGCATCTGCCTGTATGCATTTCTGCCAAGCTGTTCCGTCAGTTCTGCATCCGTACAAAGGCGGTACAACTTATCATACAGGCTGTCCGCTTTTCCATTTTCAAATAAAAACCCATTTCCGCCGGGCCTGACCAGCCAGGGAGCCGAACCGCAGGCATGGCTCGCAACCACCGCACACCCGGCGCTCAGTCCTTCATAGATTACGGAACCCCATCCCTCAAGAAAATTGCTTGTCATGACGTAAATGTTCGCATCTTCCATCTCGTGTCTGACTTCCGCCGGACTCAGAAAACCTTTCCACGTAATCTGTCCTTCCAGCCCTTCCCTCTGCGCGATTGTCTTAAGCATTGCCTCTTCTTCTCCGCTGCCTATAATCGTTAAACAGAAAGGGATATCCCTGCGCCGAAGCATTCCGCAGGCTTTCAGAAGAAGATCGGCCCGCTTTAGCTTTAAGAACCTTCCTGTCCAGAGAATCTTTATTGGACTGTTCTTCCTTTTCCTTCTCATCAGTTCCTCTGCATCCGTAGAATTAATAAACGGAAAATAACCGAATTTCAGGCATTTCCCCGGATAGGAGTGCAGTTTTTTATAATCGGCCGCCGCATATGCGCTGGCGCCGAGAATATAGATATTTTTCTTACGGTTGCGGTAATGCAGATAATAGAATTTCTTCGCAAGACGAGGAATGAACATTTTCACCGTCCCCTCTTTCAGCGGACGCTCCGTATACCGGAAAGTCAGGCGGTTTTTCGCAATTCTCTGTTCCACAAAGCGTTCCGGCGCACTCCCGATCATCACCACATCGCTCTCATTTCCCAGCCGGCATGCCTCGCGCTCTTCTGCCTCGCCAAGATAAGATCTCAATACATAGGAGGGAAACTCCGTGATCTCCCACCCCATACCGGCACGGAATTCCTCCATCGGCTCCGTCTCGACAAAAATGAAGTTTCCGCCGCTTTGCCGGAAGAGTTCATCGCACAGCGCCTTCTGATGATGATTGAAATAATTCGAAAAAAAAGTTATCTGCATAATCGCTTCATATCCTCAATAAGTCCGTCAATCAGCCTGTCACAGTCAAATTCCCTTTTCGAAAGTTCCAGTGCATTCTCACGGAACGAAAGGAGTTCATCCTGACTGCACATGGACATTTCCTTCGCACACCTGGCAAGGCTGCGCGCGGAAATATGATCTGCACACATTCCGACATGGTTTTTCTGTATCAGACGTTTGATCTCACCCTCCATGCAGCCAAGCACTGCACAACCGCATGCCAGATAGGTCTGGAATTTCGCCGGAATCGTCTTCTCGAAAATCGGATTCGGATTGATAATCATAAGCGCCGCATCCGCACCGTTCAAAATTGCCGGAATCTCAGCTTCAGGCTTTCTGCCATGAAATGTCACAAGATTTTCCACCTGTTTTTCTTTCGCAAGCTTCTGAATATGAAGAAGATCTCTCCCGCTTCCGACAATATGCCAGCGGATTTTCGTATCACGGCAGATGTGCGCAGCCTCTATCAGCATGGGAAGCCCCTGTCCCTCACCCACATTACCGGTAAATACCACGTTAAAACACGAAGAGTCGAACATCCCATCCACCGTTTCCTGCGTTCCGGAAACTACCGAATACTGTGGCCAGTACCCTACTTTGCTTTTGTTTCTCAGACCCCGGCGGGCTCTGATCGCTTCGACAAAGCTCTGCGAGGTGCCAAGAATCCGGTCACAGCGGTTATAAATCGAATCAACCATCCGGTCAAGTCCGTCTATGAGCAGTTTATTTTTTATACCCGTGAGTACAAGAACGTTTTCCGGCCACAAATCCTGTACATGGAGTATCACCGGCGCATGAATTCTCTTCTTCATGGTAAGAGCCGGAAGCGCCTGCGTAATTGGCGAAGTCCCGAACGCATAAATCACATCAAATTCATGCTTCTTCATCACCTTCGCCTTATAGCATCCAAATACAACAAAGCTCAGATAATTAAGCGACAAACGAACCGCGCCGTGATATCTAGGAAATATGGGAACCCTGTGAATTTCCATGCCGTTCCAAATCTCATAGCGATTTCGAAACATCGTATAGCCGTCATAAAAACGTCCCTGCGGATAGTTCGGTATACCCGTCAGAATCGTCACATCATGCCCGCGTTCCTTAAGCCTCAATGCCAAATCATTAATTCTGAAATTCTCCGGATAAAAATATTGGCTGACTAATAATATCCTCATTAAAATGCCTCTGTACTGTCCTCTGCCTGAAATAATACGGTAACTGTCTGGAAAATAAGCTGAATATCTTTTAACAGACTAAAATTTTCAATATACATCAGGTCAAGCATCAGCTTATCTCTTGACGATGTATTGTATTTCCCCATGATCTGAGCATAACCTGTAAGTCCTGCCTTCATGCGCAGACGGTATTTAAACTCCGGCATCTCTTTCGTATACTCGTTCACATTCTCAAGCATTTCCGGACGCGGACCTACCACACTCATTTCACCCTTTAAAATATTAATAAACTGCGGAAGTTCATCAATCCTGTATTTTCTTAATATCTTTCCAACCGGCGTAATTCTGTCATCATCCTTTGTCGCCGAATGGTTCTCCACATTTTCCTTCATCGTACGGAACTTGTAAATTTCAAACACCTTGCCGTGAATCGTCGCACGTTTCTGACGGAAGAACACTTTTCCGCCGTCGTATTTTTTTATCCATATGGCGCTCACCAGGAAAACAGGGCTTGCAATCACAAGCGCAAGAACCGAAACCAGAATATCCATAAAACGTTTGCAGATTCTCTGCTCAAACGTCATCCCCTTAAATTCCGCCGCAAGAAAAGTGACATCGTCAAACATCGCCTGGCGTGAATTCTGCTCCACAATATCTGCAACCTCCGGATTGAAATACACATTAATCAAGTGCTTATAACAGTAATTTACGATCTCCGTCCTCTCACTAACAGGAAGATCATAGAGAAATACCGAATCCGCGCTGCGTATCCTCTCCTTCAAATCTGCATCCCTGTAATCCACAATGCGTTCAATCCGATACCTTTTATGATATTTTCCAATCACAGTCTTAAGTTTTGCAACTGAAGCATCCGACGACGTAATTAGCAGTACGGCCTCAGGGTCACTCACCCAGAAGTAAAAACCGTTGCCTGCATAAGTCATGAGCGTAATCAACACAATATGAATTGCGAGAATCAACAGAAAATATCCGACAAATTCAATCTTAAATGTCTGGTTATTGTCCTCGTTGCGGTTCATAATATTCAGAAGAAGATATGCCGCCACATCCGTCATAACAGCCGTCAGCGAAAGCGAAATCACAATCGGACGGCTCTTTCTCACCCCGACATCGTATTTTCCATAAATCACAGTCAAAAGCGCACTGATAATAATCCATGTAAAAGTAATAACTACCGATGTACGTGACAAAACGAGAAGCTGTTTATTGTCAATCCCAAGCAGCAGAAAAAAGACTGCGTAATTCCCCAGATAAATAATGAGTTCAAACAAAAACAGTATACTTTTTTGAAACCGCCCGCAAAAATCTTTCATAGCTTTGCATAAACCTTCTCATAATATTCTGTAAATCTTTTTTCACTGCTATACATAGAAGCACGCCTAAGACATGCCTCTTTTTTGTCCCCTCCGTCTTTCATACGGTCAATTGCCGCCGTAACGCCGGACAGATTGCTCCTCTCCACAATCATCCCGCATGTACTGTCAATGCTTTCGGGACTGCCTCCTGCACGATAAGTAACAACTGGTGTGCCGCATGCCAGGGCCTCAATGTTCGTGGTCGGAAATGTATCCTCAAGCGTCAGATTCACATACACATCCGCCGTACTGTACCATTTCGCCATCTCCTCGACACTATCCGTCCTCGGCAGCGCAATGATCTCCGGCGGAAGTTCCGCCATCTGTTTTTCATTCAAACCGATCAGAACGATTCTGTACCTGTGATTGAGCGATTTCGCCACTTTTGCAAACTCATAAAGACCTTTGCGTTCTCTCCAGGGATTTGCCGCGCCGAGTACAACATAGGAATCTCCGAGATTGTGCTTTTCACGCAAATCAGATTCCAGAGGATAAAACTGTGACAAATCGATTCCTGTCGGCACTACCGTCACCTCGTAATCCTTCATATACGACAGTTTAATCTTCCCTTTCAGCCATTCGGAAGGCGTCACAAGCACCATATTGGGAAGTCCGGTAAAAAGCTCTTTTTTGGCTTTATAATTGGATGTAGAGGCATCACACAATACGGATTTCGGATATTCGCCAAGCTGATCGCACCGAAAGCATCCTGTCTGCCATTTTGTACACCCGATATATTCAAAATGCGTACAATGCCCTGTAAAACTCCAGCAGTCATGCAGCGTCCATATTACTTTGCGCTCTGATTTCTTCAAATAGTGAAACAGGATTCCTATATTCAGATAATAACCGTGAAGATTATGAAGGTGGATGATATCGGGATTAAATTCTTCTATCTTCTGAATCAGCCTGCGTGTGGCACCGCGGGAATAAAATCCGTGGCGGTCGGTAATGCGGCTGCATACTCCGTGAAAATCAACATCAAAATCAGAGCCTATCCGATATGTTTCGTATCCTTCCGGCGCCTTTCCGCGTCCATACGCAGCCATACATGTATAACCGTAGGAAGTAAGAACCCCCATAAGCCCGGTTACAATCCGTCCCGTGCTGCCTGTTCCACATGTGGAATTGATAAAAAAAACTCTTTTGTTATCCGATTCGTTAAGCATTGCTGCCTCCACCACTCTCATCTAATATCAGCTGAATGACCCTCTGCTGCCCCTTTTCAAATTCTTTCGCAAGCTGGAGACTGCGCATCTCTTTCCTCACATTCGGAGTTTCAATCAGCCACTTCATTGTTTGTATAATTGTAATCGCATCGGTTCCGGAACCAAGCCCCAGATTGATGAACCCGTTCTTTATGCCCGCAAACACATGCTCTGCCTCACGCTCATTCTGTGCCATCACAATCGCAGGAACCCCCATGCTGGCAAGTTCATAGATCGTTCTTCCCTGTGATGTGACCGCAAGGTCTGCTTTGCTCATATAGTCGCTTACCCGCTTCACATCATGGTGTACGAAAATATTGCATGCTTCATCCGTCACCACTTCGTCTTTATGTTCATAGGCAAATCCGGTAATAAAATGAAATTCCAATTCTTTATGCTTTTCATGAAGCACTTTACAGATGTCGTAAAGTCTGCCCGTTAGATTCGCCGGGTCTGCCCCGCCGAAAATAATCATAACATTCGTCACCTTATCTGAGAATTTCTTTGGCTCCTCCTCAAGAAATTCGTCGCGTATGCAGAAATACCGAATGCCTTCATAGACATTGTTCATCTTCTTTGTATTGTTTTCATAAAGCGCATTGATCACCGCATCGGCAAGTCTCGCTCCCGGCCCCACATCCTCAAAATTCACGATTCTCTTCGCGTATTTACGCTCAAGAAGCACCAGCGCTTCCGTCGTATCGAGAATATCATTCACAATGATATCCGGGGCAAATTCTTTCATGACCTCCTCATATTCCTCATCGCTGCCAACTACGCGCATCGGGAAAAAGGATTCCTCAATCTTCTTAATCCCCATATCGCTTTCCCGGTCCAGCACAAACATCAGATCATACCCCATTAGTTTATAGGCAATGGTAAGGCACCGATATACATGTCCCATTCCGATTTTATTATGGCCTACCGTACGAAACAGAATGCGTTTTCTTTTCAAAATGCTCTCACAGATCACCCAGTCTTCTTCCGTGTCAATATCCACGGATTCATCCGCCGGAATCTCAAATACACTGATTTCCCTTCCGATACGGGTATCTTCCATGACACACTCACGTCTCGTAATCAAAAAGCCGCCTGTTTCCAGATAGTTCGGAGGAAGATCCTGGCTGTTTAAACGTTTGTCATAATTTTTTACGATCACGCCATCCCGTTCGGTCCACGACAGGTGCGGCCTGTTCACAACACTGATCAGCGTGTCATAGGAATGCGAGAGAAAATAGTCCACCGCACCGGTCAACGTGTCCGGTTTCAGTGTCGGTGACGTTGCCTGCATCGTAATGACCACATCATAACGAATGTTATGCTTTTTCTCCATTTTCATCATCGCATCAAAGATAACAGGGTCAAGCGTCACTTTATCAGAAGACAGTTCTTCTCCTCTTCTTACAACCTCCATCCCCCGCTTTTCCACAATACGGGAAAGCTCATCATCATCCGTGCTGACCACAACATCTGTGTCGTATTCCTTTGAAAGCCTCCAGGCATTTTCAACAGAATAAAGAATCAGCGGTTTCCCGCAGAGGAGTCTTACATTTTTTCTCGGTATCCGTTTTGAGCCGGCCCTTGCCGGTATGACAACTAATATCTTCATCTATTCTTTTCCTCTTCTCTTCCTGACCGATGCATAAAGCATCAGCAGTTCATCCTTCCTAAAAAACAGCGCTGCAATTGTCAATGCTGTAATGACGGCATAACGGAGCAGTATCGTCTGATATGTGAACAGAAACAGGCATCCTGCCGTACCAGTACACAAAAGCAGGACAAAATAAACCCCGTCCCTGTAGATCTTTTCCTTCAAAATCCACCTGACGGCAATATAATGAAGGATCATCAAAATAAAGTACCCCGCAACCGTTGTGTAAGCTGCCGCCAGATATCCATACTTTCCGATAAACAGCCAGTTTAAAAATACGTTTATAACCGCCGCTGCAATCGAATTCAACGCTATAATAAATGTTTTTTTATAGAATAGTTCCACATTTACATAATTCGTATAAAAATACTGGCAGAGCGTTCCGACTGCCACCGGGGGAATAATCCACATTGCATCCCAGAAATTCCGACTGCACAGAAGTTTGATCACCTCAGGGCCGACCGCCACGAAACCAAGCGTTAAGAAACACCCTAATTGCATGAGAAGCAGGTTCTTCTCCTTTACGGCCTCTTTCTCTCCTCCGTAAAGCTTCTCATTAAACCACGGAAGCCACGCCTGACCAATTGCATTTGTGACTACGGACAGCAGCACAGCGAACGAATATCCGGTCGTATAAATTCCAAGTTCCGTCTCCCCGCACATTTTCTGTATCATAATTGAATCGATCTTATTCAGCAGCACAAGCGCCAGACCGTGCGGTATCATCGGCAGTCCGATTTTCAGCGCATAAATCCAATATTCTCTATTATACAACACCTTTCCCCTGCAAAGCAACGTTATATAACACCACACGCCTACAATCAGTCCCGGAAGCACGGTTCCTAAAATCTTCGCAAACGCTTTGTCGTCCGGCATCGCAAAAATCAGCCCGACTGAAAATACAACCGTTGAAATGCAGATGATAACCGATATCAGAATATTTTCTTTATATTTATATTCAAAACGATACTTATACTGCATGTAGTCAAGAGAAGGGTAAAGAATCAGATAGAGAAACATCAGAAAGATCTCGGCTTTCTGATAAGGCAGGAGCCTCTGCACATACTTCATATTCATGCAGACTCCCGCCAGTACCAGAAGGCCGAACCCGCTTGAAAGCGTCTGAATCGATGACATATAACCGTCAAAACGGTCTTTAAAGTCAAGTTTTGCTCTGCCTACGCTGTAGATCAGGCACAGGCATGTCACAGTCGTAAAAATGCTGATATAGGAATTAAACGCATCCGCAACTCCTTTTTCCGCCGGCGTCAGAATTCTCGTGTAGATCGGTGAGGTAATAATCCCCACCGCCCGTATCAGTATATTGGAAATAATATACCAGATTCCCGATTTAATTACCTTGTTCTCCTGTCCCGCCATCTTCATCCTCCAGGCTAACGAAACATTTCCTCTGTTAAAATCGTATCCTCAGCAATATCCGAAACCGCTGTCTTTCCAATCACCCAGTCAATTTTCGCAGGTGAGATTCCTGTTCCTGGCCTCTTAAATGTCAGCATATTCTCCGTAACCACGGCGCCTGCCTTGATATCCACATTGGATACGATAGAACGCCTCGCATTTTTTCTCGCAGTAAGCTCCGTATCAAGGCACCGAATCTCCCCGTTGCCGCGCAGCATATTGATCTTATCGATTCCTGAAAGAATTCTTTTTGCATCCTCCGGGTCCATTCCGTGGTAATGGTCGTTCCCTTTCAGCGTCTTGTCAAGCGTATAATGTTTTTCCACACAGACAGCCCCAAGATTGTATGCCGTCTTTATAACATCACATTCCGGTGTCGGCTTCGTGTGGTCGGAGTATCCAATATAGAACTCCGGGAACTTTTCCTTTAATGATACAATTTTATTCAGATTCACGTCTTCATAAGGCGTCGGATATTCAAGTACGCAGTGCATCAGTACAATCTCTTTTTCATTATGCTTACGAATCGCCGCAACTGCCGCTTCAATCTCCGAAAGCTCCGAAGCGCCTGTTGAAAGAAGAATTGGTTTGTTCTTTTTCGCCTGATGCTCAATAAACGGAAGATTCGATAAGTCAGAAGAGGAAATCTTATAAACATCCATCAGCTCGTCAAGATAGTCCGCCGACTCAAAATCAAACGGCGTCGAGAAGAATTCAATGCCGATCTCATTACAGTACTCACTGATTTCCTTATATTCTTCATATCCGAATCGATCAAATTTCTGAAATAATTCATACTGGGAACGCGTCGGTTCCTCCGTGATATCCCAGTAATAAGGAGAAGCTTTTGCCGCAAGCGTTCCGGCTTTATATGTCTGGAATTTCACTGCATGAATTCCCGCCTTTGCCGCTTCCTCCACCATCAGCTTTGCCGCTTCCATATCGGAAATCCCTAATTTTTTTGCAATATCATAGTAGTTGACGCCCACTTCCGCGATCAACACAAACTGATTCTCCCTGATTCTTTTTATGATTGTACTTTCTTTCATCTCACTTCTCCTTTCAAATAACGCTCGTATCCTTTTTCGTAAAACTCCATCAGTTTATCCATTTCTTTTTCAAATTCCGGCGTGCGCTCCGCCTGTCCCGAAAAAATACGCTCTGCCTCATCCATCAGGTAAAAGATTTTCATCTCCGTTCCCGCCTCTTTCACAGTCTCAATATAAGCCGCTGCGGAATGAAGATTATCCGTCTCCCCAAAGTCACGTATTGCCTTCGGCAGATCATCAAAGGATGTGATCTGCGTAATGCCGTCAATCATACTAAACGGCACTTCGCCGAATACGATTGATTTCTTTCCCAGAAGCGCTGCTTCGTACGCCGCCGTTCCCGTGATCGTGACCACACCTTTTGCATTTGCAATCCACGGCTTCGGGTCTTTATAATAATTCACCTGTACGACGCGGACATTGTGCAGTTCAGATACCTTTTTGTAAAATTCAAGCCCGCGTTCCCCAAGCATCGCCTGATGCTCCTTCACATAAAGTTTCCAGCCAATCGGCAGTGACTTTGAAATCTGTTCAATCAGATTGCACTCATCGACATAGTAAGACGCCTTGACAAATACGGAAGATTCCGGTATCAGATGAAGGGGCATATAGACATAAGCTTCCCCCTCCACAGGATTTTCAAAATACTTATTCTTTCCGTAGAGCATCCGTTTCGTGAGCTCCGTGTGAAGATAATAATACAAATACGGTTTTGACGGCGCATAAATCATCGGGCACGTTTTCTTCCGCTTCAGATTCTTCTTTGAAATATCCTGGTCCCAGAAGTAGTTCCACTTCCCGTGCATCACCCTCGCAATCCAGATCAGGCTGTCGCGCTCGTACTGGCTTGTCACAGAACCTGCAAACTCCTGATTCATAATCGAATTTTCCCGACGGTAATTCAATATATACTCAATCGATTCCTTAAGCTCTTCATTGCTCTTTGCGAGGTTTCTCTCATACATACGCCGGATATAAGGGTCAATTCCAAATGCATTCTGAAAACTCGGATATTTATAATACCCATATTTGGAATACTCGACTGTCATACACGGTATATCCATCCTGTATGCAACTTCACAAAGTATCGTCCTCTGTAATTCCGCATTATCAAGGTCCAGAATCACATCGGGCTGAAACTCCGTGAGGATTCCGATAATCTTTTTATAATTCAGCTCCAGCCAGTAACAGTTCTCCTCATACGAAGTCACCGACCAGTACATACGCCAGTGATAATGCCTCGTATTCATCTGCGAGCTCATCAGCTGCATATTCAGATTCTTATAATGCGTATACTCCTCGTCGATCTTATTTAAGTACGCCATATCCATCGGAGCTCTGCCTGTGCGTTTGAATTCCTGCATACCTTTTACAAACGTGTCGCACATATCTTTTACGTCATACAGTTTTACATCCGGCTGATGTTCCCTGAATTCGTAAATCGTATGTTCGTTATAATAACATTTATTGTACGCAGATTCCGAGGACATAATATAAAAAGCGGCTACCTCGTTCTCCTTCTTAAGCCTTTCCGCCACAAACCAGAGAGGCTTTGAATACGTCTCACGGCAGATCAGAAGGACTCTTTTATTCTTAAAGCTGCTCTCACCCATTAAAGTTTAAACCTCACATGTTCATCATTCTGTTTCTTCACATGGCTCCTCGTAAACATCAGCAGAAGATGCGGGCAGTATGTCACAAGCCACAGCTTTAACCGCACCTTTTTGCTGATTCTTGCATTCTGTTTCAGATTCGGCGCCACTCCTTTCAGAAAGTCCTTATGAAGTGCAATCTGCTCTTTGTCTCTGCTTCCCTTCAGCATAAGATTCTGAATACATGTAATATGTTCATAGATCATAAAACTCTCGCATACATCACGAAGCTCAGGATGCACCCTGAAAATATAAGCAGCAAGCTCCTCATTTGCGATCGTATTCATCTTCGTCATTTTCTCTTCTTTTGAAAGGCTGTCCGCCCGCTCCCTAAAATGATACTTCGGCGTTGAATCATACACAATGCGGTCCGCTTTGTCAATCAGCCTGTTTACAACAATTCTGTCCTCCACGTGCTTGTCTACGGGAAAGGACAGGCCCTCAAATACCTTCCGCGTAAACAGTTTATCCCAACAGTGGAGGAAAAATCCCGTTCCCGAGAGAATCATGTCAAGCGCCTGGCTCGGGTTCAGAATAACCGGCGGTTTCGCCTCATCCCTTTCAGACACATTCATAAATTCATAAAATCTTCCACAGACTGCAATATCACACGCATACTCTTCCAGATTTTTCACAAGCGTCTCATACATATCCGGCTCAATAAAGTCGTCCCCGTCAACAAAGCCAAGATAATCTCCCGTCATAACCTCCAGTCCATGATTCCTTGCATCACTGACACCGGCAGGTTTACAGGTGACAAGCTTGATTCTGCTATCCTGATCCGCAAATTCTTTGCAGATCTTATAACACCCATCGTCGCCTTCTCCGGCTACAAGAATAATTTCAAGATTTTTATAGGTCTGATTCACGATACTCTCAATGCACTGGCGAAGATACGGTTCCACCTTATAAATAATTGATATGATACTGATTTTTTTCTCCTGCATGATCTCAACCAAGCCTTTCCGAAGTAACACGCCTTACTTCCTCAAGATAGGCATACTTTTTTACCTCATCCGGTTCAAGTACAGCTCCTTCTCCCCACTCATTCCAGGCGTTAATATAGACAAAATCCGCCTCCCGCCCTTCCACTTTCCGGGCAAGCGTTCTTAAGACTTCCCCAAACCGCTTCGGATTGGTTCCCCTATAGACAAGTCCCTTATAATCCCTTCTCGGTGTATTGTCCCAATCGGCAATCAGTCCCGGAAATTCTTTCTCTCCATACCTGCGTCTCTCAACCGCATTTAAAATCCAGTCTGAAGGAATACTTCTCTCCAGAATCTTTTTCTTACGGCATTTATTCAGGAGCGTCTTTAGAAATACCGTGCCATTATACCACGTTCTCTGCCAGGATGAAAAATCGTGTTTCAGTGTATATCCCGGCTCGAAATCATAATATCCGTCCATCAGGCCTTCCCTGTCCTCAAGCGCTCCTGCCGTATTGCCTGAAATAAAGAAAATACCGGAAAATCCTTCCTCGCGGGCCCGCTTTCGAAAATACGCCGTCATCTCAGCAAGCCTCTCAATATCTTTGGTCCGGTAAATCTGAAACACCGGTTTCCCGTCTATCTTAATGTATCTCTCATCCTTAAAGAATGGCAGCAGATAGGAAAAGTGCATCTCCCACTCCTCTTCTCCGCCGTATTCCTGCTTCATCAGAATCTCATTCTCAAGCTGATACCAGGTACGCGTCCATGTTTCGTTTGCCCAGCAGATATTATACCGAAGCGGTATCTCGGGATGTCTTAATAAAATTTCAAGCGGCTTCTCCATAAGCTGCTTTCCGGTAAACCAGTACTGATAAACGCTGAAACCATAGATTCCATACGTCTCGGCAAGCTTTGCCTGCCACTTCCATGTCATGCCGCTCTCATCCGAAAGATCATAATAATTTCCGCCCAGCGGGACTTTCGGCTGTATATGTCCTTTATAGAGAGGTCTTGCACGCTTCACCGCGGTCCATTCCGTATAGCCTTCTCCCCACCACTCATCATTTTCTCTGAATGCATGATACTGCGGCAGATACATACACATGACTTTCATAGCGTTCCTCGTTTCTGTTCCCTGACTGTTAAGGTATCCTGTGCAATTACGGAGGCGCACCTTCCGACTGCAAACCAGAAAATCGGTGTTGAAAGCTGGAATTCAAGCATATTGGAACCGATACACTGAAGCAGCGTAATTCCCACAATGCCAAGTTCGGCCGCACAGAACAACAGCTTCCTGCTTCCTTTTTTAAATAACAGAATCATCATAAAAATAAAAATACTTGTACCGATAATTCCCATCTCGCAAAAGACCTTCGCAAGGCCTCCGTCCGCAACGATATACGGCTGAATGCCCGCTGCCCGGTGTCCGTTCGCTCCCAGTCCGTTTCCAAGCCAGATATTTTTCATATTATTGGCAGCGCTGACCCATGAATCGCTCCGCTGCCCGATTGCGCCGGGAAGCGATACCAGACGGTAATAAATCTTTAACACCGCCCGGAAATATACAATGCAGAGTCCTGCAAACGCCGCTCCAATCCCCGCACATTCCATCACAAAATATTTCTTCGCAAGCATGTGGAAGACAAAGAAAATCAGATAATTCACATACACAAGCACAAGCACGGCGACCACCATCGCGGAACGCTGATTACTCATAAATGCAAGAAAGCAATTGATAAAAAGCAATGCCTTTCCCTTTTTCCCTTCGGAATTCAATATGATATGCGCGCTTGCCAGCATCGCCGTCACAGCCAGATATCCCATCAGAATGCTACCAATAACCGAAATCATACGAATACGCATTGTCGGCGCATCCGCCTTCGAGATATAGCCATACTCAAGCAAATAATCAAGATACCACTGCGGCGCCCAGAGATAGAGAAGAAATCCAAAAAGGCCGATCAGCAGCACCGCGGCAATATACTTGCGGTAAAACCCGTCCACATTTTCATCCGCGATACTTCTCCCAACATAGTAAAACACCATCGTAAGAGCCGCCGTTGAAAACTCTCCGAGAAATACGGAAACAGGCATCCCATAGTATACGCACCAGACGCCCGACAAAAGATTATAGATCAGGTACGATGCCATCAGGCAGTCGATCGTCCCGCTCAGGCGGATGTCTCTGTTTATTACAATCTGCCCCGCTATTAAAATGAGAAGAGCAGACGCTATAATACCTGGTCTCACTTTTCCTGATACAAGAGTCATACTATATCCGATCATGACAATCAGATAGTACCATTCACTCAATCTGATTTTGTTTCGCTTAAGTTCCATCCTGCTCCTCATCTTTGTCCATACTCAAATAATATCTTTAAAATCTGTCCGTAGCTGTCCTCTTTCTTTTCATGGGAACCTGCTTCATGACCGGGACATACCGTAATCTCTCCCCGAATGACTTTTTCCATCAGAAGCGCCAGTTCCTCCTCGCAAAACGGATTGAAATAATACGCATTCTCATATCCTTTCAATACCTCGCGGCAGAACGGACAGTCCGAAGCCAGTATTAAAGTATTCATCTGTCTCGCTTCCGCAAGCGGCACTCCAAATGTCTCAATATAGGAAGGGAAAATCAGTGTTCCCGTATTGTAGTAAGAAAACACATGTTCCCGGTCAATACGCCCCATCCATTCAATATTGTGACATGGGTCATCATAGGTACGCTTCGTCACATCCGCAAGCCCCTTTAAGGTAAATCGTACCTTAAAGTCCGTTATCCCCTTCCGGTTCAAAATCGCCGCCGCTTTCAGAATGCACTCATGGTTTTTGTAAAGAATTTCACCGGACGGAAAAAAGAATTCATTGTTACGAAAGGCCCCCTCTCTGCGAAATCCGGAAAGGTCTTCCACATCAGGCAGAATATTCACTATATCCGATTTCGCACGACGGGTCTTCTCAGCAGCCGCGTCTCTCATCCACTCGGTCTGTACAATGACCTTATCCGCCTTTTTCACCGAAGCGTCAATCATTGCGCCGATTAAATACTGATACACGGCGTATTCCCGCTCTTCCTGTTTCAGAAAAGAAAACCGCTTGGTCTTCTGGAAGCCTAACGGCTGATGAACGTACAGAACCTGTGGGATTTTCCGCCCTCTGACATCTCTGATTTTCCCGCACGTCAGTGTATTCTGCATTGAGAATACGACATCGGGTTTCAGGCTTTCAATAAACCTGCTTCCCGTTAAAAATTCAAATTTCAGGCGGTTTTTCCACCCGCTTTTCACATCATCGCGAATGATGATATGTATCCGCTGCGTCTCTTCCAGGAACGGACCTCCAATCAGGAAAATCCACTCATGCTCCCTGTCGTGGTCCCTTATATACGCATAGAAATCTTTTAATATGGACAGCGCACCCGTCTTACTCGCCGCAATATCATTTACCACAATCCGCATCCAATATCTCCATCCCGCCTGCAAACGTCAGATCTGAGTGTGAAATTCTTCACACCAGCCAGACCGTTTTATTCACAATCTCCGTATAACTCTGAATCAGTTTCACGACTTTAACCGACACATTTGTATCCGCGTAGTCCTCCGCCATTACGGTCTCTTCACCATTCTCAAACATCGAAACCGCAAGTTCCATCGCCTGTTCCACATCTTTTCCCCGGATGCCGCCAATCACGATCGTGCCTTTGTCAAGCACTTCCGGACGCTCTGTGGAAGTACGTATCAATACCGCCGGGAAATGCAGCATAGCGGACTCTTCCGAGAGCGTTCCGCTGTCGGACAGAACACAGTACGCGTTCATCTGAAGCTGATTGTAATCAAGGAAACCAAACGGTTTCATATTCGTGACAAGCGGATGGAATGTAAATCCTCTCTGTTCAATAAACTTCCGCGATCTTGGATGTGTTGAATAAATCACCGGCATCTGATATTTTTCCGCAATATGATTGACCGAATTCATAAGGTCCATAAAGTTTTCTTCCAGGTCAATATTCTCTTCCCTGTGTGCCGAAAGGAGAATGTACTTACCCTTTTCAAGCGAAAGACGCGACAAAACGTCGCTTGCCCGAATCGCGTCCATATGGTCGCGCAGAACTTCGCGCATCGGGGAACCCGTAACAAAAATTGTCTTGCCGTCGATTCCTTCACTTAAAAGGTATCTGCGCGAGTGTTCCGTATAGGGCAGATTAATATCCGATATATGGTCCACAATCTTTCTGTTGATCATCTCCGACACATTCCAGTCCCAGCAGCGGTTTCCGGCCTCCATATGGAAAATCGGAATCTTCAGGCGTTTTGCGGAAATAGCGGAAAGCGCTGAATTTGTGTCTCCGAGCATCAGAACGGCGTCCGGCCTCTCCTTCTGCATCAGTTCATACGATTTTGCAATGATATTTCCCATTGTCTCACCCAGATCTTTCCCCACACTCTCAAGGAAGAAATCAGGTTCACGAAGATTCAGGTCCTCAAAAAAAACCTGGTTTAATGTATAGTCATAGTTCTGACCTGTATGCACAAGAATATGGTCAAAATATTTGTCACAGCACTTAATGACCGCTGACAGACGGATGATTTCCGGTCTTGTCCCAAGAATCGTCATAAGTTTCAGTTTATTGCTCATAGTGGCATCCTTACCTTTCTTTTTCCACCTTCATAAAGTACGTATCCGGCTTTTGCGGATTAAACGGTTCATTTGCCCACATCACCGTCACCATATCTTCCGTCCCGACATTGATAATATTATGAGTGTAACCCGTTGGAATGTCAACAACTGTCAGTTTCTCACCCGATACACGGTACTCTATAATCTCATCGGAATCAATTTTTCTGAATTGAATCAGCCCTTCTCCCTTTACGACAAGGAATTTTTCATTCTTCGAATGGTGCCAGTGATTTCCCTTTGTCACCCCGGGCTTGCTGATATTCACGGAAACCTGCCCTCTGTCTGCTGTACGCAGAAATTCCGTAAACGAACCGCGCTCATCCACATTCATCTTCAGCGGATACGCAAATTCATTTGGGGGAAGATAGCTTAAATATGTGCTGTAGAGCTTGCTTGTAAACGGGTCGGCCATATCCGGTACGGAAAGATTCCGCCTGCTCTCATGAAACGAGTAAATCAGATCAACAATCTCTCCGAGCTTTCTCGTATGCACAACCGGAACGCCCATGAAACGGGGGTTTTCCGGAAGCGGCGTCGGTTCGCCGCAAAGCGCGCGAATAAATTCATCCACCACATCATCAATATAAACAAGATGCATGGTGACATTCGGGTCATTCACAACAATCTCCTGGCCCGATGCAATATTATTGCAGAAAGTCGCAACTGCACTGTTGTAGTTTGGCCTGCACCATTTTCCGAACACATTTGGCAGACGGTATACGATAGCCCGCGCCCCTGTTTCCTGTTCATAGGAAAACAGCAGATCTTCTCCCGCCTTCTTGCTCTGGCCGTACGGATTGTCAAGATCCGCCTGAATCGATGAAGTGATCAGAACAGGTGCCTTATTTCCAGCCTTCTTTAATTTTGCAAGGAGTTCGGAGGTGAAACCGAAATTCCCCTCCATGAACTCGCTTGTATCTTTCGGACGATTCACACCTGCCAGATGAAACACGAATTCACATTCCTTCGTATATTCGTCAAGCCGTTCCGAAGGAGTGTCCAGGTCGTACTCAAAGATCGTCTCATATCCTCTGTTTTTCAGTTCGGCTATCAGGTTCTTTCCGACAAACCCCTTTGCCCCTGTCACTAATACTTTCATTTCCACGCCTCTATTTCTTCTCTGATATAATCAAGTTCCAAAAGCTTTTCCTTTACTTCTTCCACATTCAGGATTCTTGTATTATTTGAATTAAATTCGGTAAGCTTCGTCCTCTCCTGATTTCCGACTTTAAAGTATTTATCGTAATTCAGATCACGGCTGTCGCAGGGAACGCGGTAGAAACCGCCTTCATCCACAGCCCTTGCACACTCCTCATTTGTAAGAAGCGTCTCATACATTTTCTCACCGTGACGGATACCGATTATCTTCACTTCATTCTCCGCATGGAACAGTTCTTTTACAGCCTGCGCAAGCACTTCAATTGTACACGCCGGCGCCTTCTGTACCATGATGTCCCCGCTCTTCGCATTTTCAAATGCATAGAGGACCAGTTCCACCGCTTCCTCAAGACTCATGATAAAACGCGTCATCTGCGGTTCCGTAACCGTAAGCGGCTTTCCTTCCTTGATCTGCTCAATAAAAAGCGGGATAACAGAGCCGCGCGAACACATAACATTTCCGTAACGCGTACCACAAATCAGTGTTTTCTCCGGGTCCACCGTGCGGCTTTTTGCGACAAATACTTTCTCCATCATCGCCTTCGACGTTCCCATTGCATTGACGGGGTACGCCGCCTTATCCGTGGAAAGGCAGATCACTTTCTTAACGCCTTCCTGGATTGCAGCGCTTAAGACATTGTCCGTCCCAATCACATTCGTTTTCACCGCCTCAACAGGGAAGAACTCACAACTTGGCACCTGCTTTAACGCCGCCGCATGGAAAATATAGTCAACACCGTACATCGCGCCCCTTACGCTCTCCTGATCGCGTACATTGCCGATATAATACTTTATTTTGTCATTATTATACTGATGGCGCATATCATCCTGTTTCTTCTCGTCTCTTGAAAAAATACGGATTTCCCTGATATCCGTATCAAGGAACCGCCGAAGCACGGCATTGCCAAAGGACCCCGTACCTCCTGTGATCAGTAATGTCTTTCCGTTAAATATACTTTCTTTGTTCATAAACATCCTTTCCGGCGCTCCCGGATATCTTACCGTTTTCCATGTCTTTCAAGAATCATCACGGAGCGCTTCACGTCATAATATTTTTCAAGATATTTTCTGCCATTTACGCCCATCGCAGACAGCCTGTCCCGATTTTCGCAGATCTCTTTCACCGTTCTTACGAACCTGTCCATATCATCCGCCGGACAGTAAAATCCACACTCCGCCTCTTCGATCATATCGCCGATATCGCTGTTTTCATCTGTCACGACAAAGACGGGTTTTCCCATCTGCATATATGATAAGACTCTGGACGGAAAATTCGGAATCGTAAAACGGGCGCTTAAGCTCACAATCCCGATATCCTGTATCGCAAGGATTTCTTCATATTCTTCCCGCGGAAGCTCTCTATGATACTCCACACGGAAAAGCTTATGGTCTCTTATATAATTTTCCACATAAGCGCTCTCCGTACCGTCACCGATAATCAGAAACCTTGCTTTCTCATAATCATTCAGCTTCTCCATTCCCTCAAGAAGAAAAGGAAGTCCCTGCGGCTTTCCAAGATTCCCGCCAAACACAAAACGCGTACTGTCCTCTTCGTTACTGTGCCGCTTTTGTCCTGCGAAAGATTTTATACGCACCGTATTGGGGAAAAGTTCCAGTTTCGCATGCTGCTCCGCCGGGAGAATCTTCCTCATATATTCCATATTTGCAGGCGACATACATCCGATTACATCCGACGCCCGATAAAGTTTCGCCTCAACGGACCGGAAATAACGATGGATAAGTCCGCATTCTCTCATCATGCCAAGATCAACCGCATTCTGCGGAAAAATATCTTTTAGCATCAGATAAGAAAGCGCATGGTAATGAATGCGGCATTTCCATACCACATTCGCAAGCGTGATCGGCGGTGTCGGATACAGAATCATAGAAAATGATTCCTTCCATAGGTACTTCCGAATCAGAGAAAGCATCAAAGGCTCCATGAACAGCTGTACCAGACCCTTTTTGATCTTTCCTGCCTTAAACTGGTCGGGAAGTTTCATGTAGACCACTCTGCATCCGCACTCCTCCCGCATTCCGCTCTCTTCTTCCGTCGTTCCCGCAAGCACAGTGACTTCGTGCCCCGCCTTCACAAGCGCCTCCACAAGATCAAGATAAATGGTAGAAGAGCGAAAACTGAATCTTTGAAATAAACAAAGTATTTTCATAATGACAGCAATTCCCTTAAATCATGCAGAGAATACGTCTCCCTGACGCCTTCCCTGTATTCCCTTTCTCTGTACACCCCGTCTTCACGGTAAATTCTTGCCGTCTTTACCGGGCGTATCGTACTGATATAAAAATCTTTCACCGGATTATCGCCGACATACACAGTCTCATCAAGCGGCACACCTGAAGCTTCCGCCATCAGGTCAAATGCCTTTGGAGATGGTTTCCAGTATTCCCTGCCCAGCGTATCCGTCAGAATAATCCTGTCAAAATAGTCCTGCGCATTCAGCGCTTCTGTCTTCCTTTGCTGCGTGATTGCATATCCGTCGGAAATAATGCCAAGAAAACAGCCCCTTCTGCGCAGCTCCGAAAGCGTTTCCAAAACATCCTCATAAAACTGTATGACAGGCAGATGCCCACGGTAAATATCAATCAGCGCAGCGATATCCTCTTCCTGGTATGCAATTCCTCTGCTCTCGAAAAAACGGTTGAAAACATACCGCGAGTCCTCTGTAAACAATGTCCACAACGCATGACTGACTGCTTCCTCACTTTCTTCAATGTGGGATGCAAGCTTCCCTGCTACAGCGCGGTAGCCGCTTTTTGCATACTCCTTTTCTGAAATCAATGTATCATCAAGATCAAACAGGACCGCTCTCATCACCGCACCTCTGTCTCTTTAAATTTTCGTCCAGCATAATGCTGCTGTCAAACCGGAGAAACGTCACATTTGCACGGTAGTCTTCCGTATAGGAGAGCTTTTCCCCGCGCAGCAGGCGGTACAAATTTTCACACGAATCGGCTCCTGCCATAATCGACATCGGAGCGCCGCCGCCAAACCGTGGGTTAATCTCTATATACTCTACCCCTCGCTTTGTCTTCATGCACTGCACGGTAATATGTCCGATCGGCTTCAGTTCCTTAAGAAGCCGTCCCACATCCTCTGCAATCTCCTTATCCCGCACAATCTTGCCTTTTGCGATCTCACCGCTTCTGGTAGCAATGCGGATACGCGGTACAAGCGTAATCAGTGTACTGTCAAAATCAAGGAACGCATCTATCGTATATTCCACGCCTTCCATGAATTCCTGAACCATTGGATTGTCAATCAGTTCCAGATAACTAAACAGCTCCTTTTCGTTTCTCACCTTAAACGCATTGATGCTTGAGCTTCCGTCGAGAGGTTTGATGAATAACGGGAATTCTACATTTCCGGTATTGATTTCCTCCATTGTCAGCATGCGCGGCACCTTAAATCCATGCTCCTCGAGAAATTCCTGCGTATTCGTCTTATTCCTGCACACTTTTATAATTTCCGGATCCGAAACAAGCGCTTTCGCCCTTGTATGACGTTCGATATATTTTTTCTGCTCGGCAAGCAGCATCAACTCCGTATCGATCGTAGGCACGATTAACCCGATCTCTTCCCGATTGCAGATATCAATCACCGCATCCACGTACTCCATCCCCGTATCAATCCTGGGCACAATTACGCTTCGATCGGCAAAATAAAGCGCCGGAGCCAGATCGGAACAATCCGCCGCCACAATATTCCCCTGAA
Organism: bacterium C-53; assembly: GCA_003612525.1. Classification (GTDB taxonomy): domain Bacteria; phylum Bacillota; class Clostridia; order Lachnospirales; family Lachnospiraceae; genus C-53. The sequence continues at coordinate 215,889 of RAZD01000001.1, forward strand.
CATTCAGCCGCTCCTTTGCACGTTTAAAACAATTCACAAGCTCCACTCTGCGCCCTGCGCTTAAGATCAAAATATTTTCCATAGACGGCCTCCTCTCAGCCCTTTTCTTTCCGCTCTGTTCCAGTAAACGGCTCCATCGTCGCATGTGTATCCGAGCTGATTCCCTCATGACGCAGCACGCTGACAGCCGTCTTCAAAATGATTTTAAGATCGCCCATAAATGTCACATTTCCAGCATATTCCACATCCAGACGAAACTTCTCTTCCCAGCTTATGGCATTGCGTCCGTTAACCTGTGCAAGCCCCGTAAGGCCCGGCAGGACATCATGGCGGTGCTTCTGCTCTTCATTGTATAACGGAAGATACTGCACAAGCAGCGGCCTCGGCCCCACAATCGACATGTCTCCCTTCAGAATATTAAACAGCTCCGGCAATTCGTCGAGGCTTGTCGCGCGAAGTTTCTTTCCGAATGAAGTCAGTCTCTTCTCATCTGGAAGCAATTCCCCGTTCTCGTCCCGCTCTTCCGTCATGCTGCGAAACTTATACATTCCAAAGATCACGCCGTCCTTTCCCGGCCGCCTCTGACGGAACAGAACCGGACTTCCCAGTTTGAGCCGAACCAGAATGGCAAGCGCCAGATACACTGGTGACAGCAGGACAATCGCTGTAAGGGAAAGTGAGAAATCAAAACATCTTTTAAAAAATCTGCGATACATCATTTTCCAAACAATCCCCTTATCGTATCTATCATCATATCCATCTCTTCCTTTGTATTCTTAATATCCGACGGCAGACATACACCACAGTCAAAGATTCTCTCACTCACTGATTTTTTATCTGCAACCTGAATAAAATCGTTCTCTTCAAACACCGGCTGCAAATGCATCGGCTTCCAGATCGGGCGGCTCTCCGCATTCACTGTTTCAAGCGCCTCCATAACTGCAATCGGCTTTACGCTGCACTCAGGATCTATTGTAATACAGGAGAGCCAGAAATTCGGAACCATATCTTCAAGATACGGATTCATGCATATTTCCGGAATATCGGAAAATGCCGCCTTATACGTTTCATAAATTTTCGTCTTAAGAGCCACATGTTCGCTTAAATGTTTCATCTGACCTCTTCCGATGCCTGCCACAATGTTTGACATCCTGTAATTGTATCCGATTTCTTTATGCTCATAATGTCTTGCAGGTTCTCTCGCCTGTGTCGCCAGAAAACGTGCCTTCTTTACTTTCGCTTCATCCATGCTCACCAGCATTCCCCCGCCGGAGGTCGTAATGATTTTATTCCCGTTGAATGAGTAGATTCCGATATCTCCGATCGTCCCTGTCTGGCGTCCTTTGTATGTAGAGCCAAGCGACTCTGCGGCATCCTCAATAAAAGGCACATGATACTCTTCACAGACTGCTTTGAGCTCCGACAGTCTGGCCGGCGTCCCGTACAGATTTGCTGCGATTACCGCTTTCGCTTCGGGATATTTTTGAAACGCCTTTTTAAGAGCCTGCGGGTCCATATTCCATGTTTCTTCCTCACTGTCAATAAAAACGGCTTTCGCTCCCTCGTACGCAATCGGATTTGCAGTTGCAGCAAAAGTCAGATCGGAGCAGAATACGACATCATCCCTTCTCACACCGCACAGTTTCAACGCCAGATGAATGGCTCCCGTACCGCTTGATAAAGCCGCCGCGTAACCGCATCCCGTATAGTTCTCGATATCGTTCTCAAAACCATCCACATTCGCCCCCAGAGGAGCCACCCAGTTCGTCTCAAATGCCTCTCTGATATATTCCTGCTCCTCCCCATGCATTGTAGGACTGCTCAGGAAAATACGCTTCTTATCCATCTCTCTCACCATATTCCTTTCCGCCCTGCCGCCGATTCGTCATTTTCCGTGATAACGGTACGTAGGGACAAGCTCTTTTACCCATGCTTTTATATCTGCTTTTTCTTCTTTTGACTCTTCTTTCAGTTCCTCCAGCCTGACGAAAAATTCTTTTTCGTCAAATTCAATCGGCTTTCCTATGTGAATCAGTTTATTTGCGGTCTCCTGCATCCCTTCTTCTTTCATCAGAAGCTCTTCATACAGCTTCTCTCCTGGACGCAGACCCGTAAATTCAATCTCAATATCCTCCCCAGGCACATACCCGGAAAGACGAATCAGGTTCTTTGCCAGATCAAGTATCTTAACCGGTTCTCCCATATCAAGAATGAAAATCTCCCCGCCTTTTGCGTAGGCGCCCGCCTGGAGCACAAGCGAAACCGCCTCCGGGATCGTCATAAAATACCGGATGATATCAGGATGCGTAACCGTAACCGGGCCGCCTGACTGAATCTGTTTTTTAAACAGCGGAATCACACTTCCATTGCTTCCAAGCACGTTTCCAAAACGCACCGCCACGAATTCCGTCTTCGAACGATTATTATAGGACTGTACGATCATCTCACAAATTCTCTTGCTGGCGCCCATGATATTGGTTGGATTCACTGCCTTGTCCGTAGAAATCATAACAAATTTATCAACACCGTTATCGACAGCCGCCTGAGCGGTCTTCCATGTTCCCATAACATTATTTTTTATCGCTTCATTCGGGCTATCCTCCATCAGCGGAACATGTTTATGGGCCGCCGCATGATAGACAATGTTTGGACGGTATGCGGCAAAAATATCATTCATTCGATTTGTATTCCGCACTGACGCAATCAGCACTTTTAAATCCAGACCCGGATGATTATGCAGCAATTCCTGTTGAATATCATATGCGCTGTTTTCATAAATATCAACAATAATGAGCTGCCTCGGATTCTTCGTCGCAATCTGGCGACAAAGCTCACTTCCAATTGAACCGCCGCCGCCCGTAACCAGCACCACTTTTCCGTTTACGTAATTCATGATCGAATCAAGATCAACCTGAATCGGCTCACGACCCAGCAGGTCAATGACATCCACTTTCCGCAGCTGGCTTACATTCACCTCGCCATTCACAAGCTGATAGATTCCGGGCAGTGTTTTCAATTCACACTTTGTCTCTTTACAGATTTCAAGAATTTCTTTTAACTCATGACGCGACGCCGAAGGCATTGCAATTATAATTTCATCTATATCATACTGAGCCGCACACTCCAGAATATCTTCTCTGCCGCCCACCACTTTTACCCCGTGGATATAATTTCCGATCTTTGTCCGGTCATCATCAATGACGCAAAGCACGCTCTTCTGGATAAATTTGCTTGTATTCATTTCACGAATCAGGGAATTCCCCGCTTCTCCGGCACCGATGACCATAACATTCTTACTGATCGCTTTCTCTGTGCGCTTCTGCACAAATGTCCGGAAAACGCGATATGCAAATCTGCTCAGCGCCACAAATACCAGAAGGCAGAACGCATAGTAAAAATAATAACTTCTCGGCATATTATAGTGGAGAAGAAGCATTCCGACTGTCATGATGATAGAAGATAAAATGCATGCTGTAATCGTGCTTGCCATCTCAGCCACACCAGCATAAGTCCAGAGGCTCTGATAAAGATGAAACAGATAAAAGATAATGATTGTCGTAACGATATTGATTGGAAGATAATACCAGATATACTCAATCCACATCGGATTTGAAATGCTCTCATAATCGAAATAAAAGCGCATCAAAAGTCCCAGTGCGCTTGAAGCGAGAATTGCCACAACATCATATGTCATTAATCCGATTCTTCTTATCAGCAATGCTTTATTTGTCACAAGTTTTTTCATATCCATACCTATCTGCCCGCTGTCCGGGACGAATGTTGATAATAAATAAAGATATCATAGTATTATACCAAATATTTCTTTATGATACAATTAAACCATTTTATTTTTAAATAAATTACAAGAAAACAGCCGGCCGCTCTGCCTCTCAGAGCAGCCGGCCGAATCATTCAGAAGCTTTCCGGGGCTTCTTCTCTGATCAGCGGCGGAATCTGCGCCATCAAATTGTCAATATCCTCAAACATACTGCTTTTTGTCGTACCCAGCCGGCTTGCACGGTTAATATGCTTTACAACCTGCTGATACTGCCCTTTAATTTTGTCGAAAAAGCTGTGCAGCGTCTCAAGAGCCGTCTGAGATCTGTCGATTACACCGGATATTTCGGTCTGTACGGAAACTGCACCATCTGCCGCCTCCGTAATCTGGTCAAACAATTCACCCGTTTCGTCCACGTATTTAAGGTTCTGTCCGAGCGCTTCCCTAGAAGTGCCAATACTCGCATTCAGCCGTTCACTGTCATGCTCCACTTCCTCAATTCCGGTATGTACTTCCCCAACAAGCTCCTTAATCTCATCCGCCAGCATCTTTACCTCAGTCGCCACAACTGCAAATCCTTTCCCCGCTTCTCCTGCACGCGCCGCCTCAATGCTGGCATTTAACGCAAGAATATTCGTCTGATCGGCAATTGAAACAATTTTCGTCATATGTTTCTTAATCTTTCCGACTGCGGCCTGAAGTTCTTCAAATACAACCTCCATCTCATCAAAGTCTGCTTCCATCTGCTTTGATTTGCCTTCCAGAGCCTCTACACCGCCCTGTGCCTGTGTTACCGACTCAATAATTTTCTCACGCACCTGTGCGAACGAGCCGGATACCTGGTTGATCTCTTCAAATGTCTGCCGAAATTCCATCAATTGTTCCTGGAAGCTGTCTGCCTCTGACATAACACCGCTAAAAGAGTGGTTCACCATGCCAAGTTCAACCAGAGAATCCACTTCCTTCTGTACAAGTCTTCTGTGGTAATCCTTCAGACTGTCCATAACAAATATAACCGGATATAACCCTCTCTTTTTGGAGGCACGTTCCGTTTTCTGGCTTTTCTTCTTTCTAAACTGCATACTGGTCCTCCTATTCAAAAACAACACACGTCATAGACTGGTTGACAAACTGGTCATTGTAGTGTTCCCCGTAACCAACCAGGCCTGCATGTTTGCCAAGTGCGCTCATTTCTTTCAAATACTCCTGCATATAGCCATGTTCCGTAAACAACTTATACCGAAACAGGCAGTTCACCGAAAATACCGCTGACGGGCGGGGAAAATCCGCACGTATTTTTTGTATGGTGTCACGGACAACCTCTTTATAATCAGCAAGTTTCAGCAAAACCAGCACATCCGAGTCGTTGACCTGTCTGAAACAGACAAGAGCGTTTCCCTGCACCTCTTTAATCGAAATAATACAGGTATCGTCGCCATTCAGTTTGCCAAAAGGATTCTGAAACGTCTGCGTCAAAATCTGCCTCTCTGTTACCTTCAAAATATCTTGATATACCTGCCTTGCCGAATGTCCGTTTAATTCACCGAGCACATAATTCTTTTTATCTGTTTTCGATGCAATAAACCGATGTTCATCCATCGGTTGATAAATATTTTCTTTATATGTTTTCACGCGTCCTCTCTGATTTCGGACCAGCGCATATGCTACCGCATCCTCGTAAACCTTCCCGTTCGCAGATACTTTTCCCGCATCTCCTGTACCGCCAACCAGAGAAATATCCTGACGTCTGAGCGCCGCATGCATCGTTGTCAACACACACGCATCATTCCCCGCACAAAAGTCTATGCATACCGTATCACGGTGCGAACCGTTTACCTTTCTCAGATCCTGTTCCAACCGCTCGATATACTTCACCGGCATCACCGATACTTCCTCAAGTACATTTGCTGCTGCAACAATGCCGTCAAAATATGCAATCAAAACCACACCATGTTCCACCACATGAGTATCATACCCCATTCCGATACATCCTATGCTTGGCACTCCTGGATACAGTGCCTCTAACCCCTGAACATGTTCCTCAAACTGTTCATTATTCGACAGCAGCAGAATCATCTGTGGCCGATCTAAGCCCTTTGCCGCCTCCTTTAAATTTCCCTGCTTGCTCATTCCAAAAAATTGTCTCACGTTGCCTCTCCTTTCCACGCAGGTTTTTCACTTATTTCCGATTCTATTCATCTATATATATCCATTTTTTACAAACCACTATAATTATAATGAATCCATACTTACAGGTCAACTATTATTTCATGGACTTTTCCCTGCATGCGCCACTATTGTGAAGAGGAAAAAAAACAAAAGCAAATACGGCGGAACAATAAAAAAATTTTCAAAGAACGATACAAAGAGCATTGCAAATATGCCGGACTGGGCAATCCGTACCACTGCCGTCTGTTCCCTCCCGGACGGACACAACCATATTTTGCGAACCAGTAAAAAAATAACAAGCAGAAAAACAGGAATTCCATGCACCGCAAGTATGTCAAACAAACCGTTATGCACCTCAAAAATAAAAAAACTCTTCATCTGATAGGCTGAACCAATGCCGGTAACAGGCTTCTCAAGAAGCGCCTGCCAGAGCTCACCCCAGATTTCTTCCCTTCCTGACAAAATGCTTTTATAAAGAAATGTAATCTCTACGGAAAGAGAGCCAAGCCATACATAAAATAAAGTAAAAACAATGCTTCCTGCAGTTGTCATTATAATAATCATACGCTTTATTACTCTGTTTTTTTGGATTATTTTCCCGCATGCCAGAAAGATCATAAACAGAAACATCCCTGCCATCGCGCATCGCGAGTGGTAGAGAATCGTATAAAGCGTCCCTGTCACACAAAGCAGAATCTGTATCCATCCCATATAAGGCATTGCATATACTTCCTTTACGAACTCCAGAAAAAGAATTCCCATGACCGTAAGCATCATAAATACAAGACCTGCCATATTAAAATTATATTCCCATTTCACGAATGCAAACCACGGAATCAGGAAAACAGTCATGCAGCCTGAAAATATCATGGCCTGTCTCCTCGTAAAATTCACCTTATCTGCAAGATATACTGCCATAAGAAGATTGACAACTGTAAGAAACGCCCCTTTATTCGAATGAATCAAAAAAAGGTTCAACAACGTAAGCAAATCTGCCGACGCCATCAGAAGAAATTCCATATCTCGCTCAAGCAGACTGCGAAACGGATTCCTGTGTGCAAAAAAAAGCGCCGTAAAAGCGGCAAACGACACAAGACTTGCATACTTTGCCGTCACCGCGTAAATCTCCTGACTTACAAAACATCCGCAAAAAAGAACTGCCGCAAGCAGAATAAAGAAGCTCCTGCCAATTTCCATGACTTTTGTCTTTTCTTCCATCAATTCCGTTTTCCCATAAATCCTTTCACCAATTCTGCCGCTTCTTTTCCATAAATAATCAGAATAAACATAAACAAAAGACCGGCCCAGATCAAATCAAGCGGCGCTCTGAAAACCATAACAGACATCTGAACGATCAAAAGCAAATAGGCAAAATAATCTTTACGATAATGTACCAGTAATTTTACATGTTTACGCACCTTGAAAAAGGATGCCGCATACATCGTAAAATAAGAAATCATAGTTGCGACTGCCGCTCCGAATGCCCCAAAACAGGAAATCAGAACCGCATTCAGGACAATGTTCACACATGCGCCGATTCCTGTCGCCCATCCCATACTCTTTGCATCCTTATATGCAAGGCAGATAGAACCCAGAAAACCTGTCAGCGCTCCGAAAATCACGGAAATTAAAAGCGGCGGCACAAGGCTCCAAGCTGCAAAGAACTCCTTTGCAAACATCAGCTTTGCAATGATTCTAACGGTCAGAATCAGAAACGAGCAGCCTGTCACCATAACTGCATTATACATAATATACATATTCGAAAAGTAAGAAACGCTGTCCTCTTCCCGGTAATTCTTCGCTGCGGACATTTGCCATGCCTGTGCAAAAATCCGCTGGAATACCGTGAGAATCGCCGGAATCTTATACGCGACGCCATAAAGTCCGTTGACCGCCGTCCCAAGCATTGCAAGCACAAAATACCGGTCAATTGCATTATTCACCCAGCTTGATGTAGAATACAAAAGCATGGACTTTCCATAATGCGTCATCTCTTTCTCGAGGACAGGATCACACCTTCCCTCCTTCAGCAGAGAAAATCCTCCCATAAGAACAAACATAAGCATTGCCGCGCCCAGAAATGAGATCATCTGCGCCGCCAGATACCCATATAACCCGATCTTTAATACAAGCAGGAAAAAGAGATTGGACAATATGACCAGAAGCGTACACGACACGCTCCCTGTAATCATCACCTTTACTTTCTCCGCTCCCTGGCAGAAAAGCAGCATAAATTCATAGACGCTGTCGCAGAAAAACAGAACGGCAAAAAACGCTGCATAGCTTTTCAGCTCCCTGCCTGGCAGGACAAATGCCAGAAAACAGCAGACTGCCGAAACGCCAAGAATCCCCAGCCCGACATACTTAAACCCTGTTTTTAAAATATTTGCGTGATTTTCTCCCTCTTCCAAACCAAAACGGAGAGCCGCTTCCCCCATATTCAAAGACAAAAGCGGCACCAGCAGCAGAAGCGTAGCCTGCATAACATCCGCAATCCCATACTCCGAAGTCGTCAGTACATTCGTATAAAACGGCACCAGCAGCATCACAAGTATTTTTGATACAAAATTGCTGACGGTAAACAGCGCCATATTGCCAAACAGATATTGATACTTACCTTTTTTCATATTCACACCCATGTCCTTTACCCGAAAAAATCACGAGCAGAAGGAACAAAAGCACCGGCGAATAATTTGCCCACATCAAATCCATGTCAATAAAGGACTCCAAAAATATGGCAAACAATCCGCTTGCAGCGCAAATCCGCATCCTGTCACCGGTAATAAACTTCTGTGCGGCAAAAAGCCTTCCGATAATCAGTATGATGCTTCCGATAAATACCGGAATCCCATATACAATTAATATATCATACATAACGTTATGCATATTATATTCGAAAAACGATTCCAGATGATATCCGGAACCAATCCCCGTCACCGGCATCGTCTGGAAAATACGGAATACTTCCATCCATATTTTTTCTCTCCCCGAAAAAAGACTTTTATAAAAGAAAGGCATCTCCATATTAAAGCCTGTCTGTGCCATCGCCACATACAAAAATACAAACAACAGGGAACCCAGACACACAAAGCAGGATAAGAACCTGTAAAGCCCCTTTGACGCCCACCATTTTTTCGGAGCGATATAATAGAAGAACAGAAACAGAGCCAGAGCCAGAAACGCTCCCCTTGCCAGATGCCACAGCACAAGGTTTGTCGTACGTACCATAGCAAGCACGATAAGCAGTCCCAGAATCTCCTGTTTCCCTGTTATTGCCGTCAGAAATATCATTGCCGCAAGAAGAGAGAATACCGTAACTGTCGCTCCCGTATTCGCATTATAGCTGAAAGCGAGATCTTTACAGAACCATACGCCAAATATCAGAAAAAAGAAAACAGCCAAAGCGTCCATCTGTCGTCCCGTGAACCGTATTTTGCCTCCCATATAAAAAATAAGCAGGAAATCGGCAATAATGAGGTAGCATCCCTTCGGCGAACCGATCACGAAAAGATTGACAAGCGCAACGGCAAGTACAATGCCCAACAGCCAGATGTCCCATTTCTTCTCTTTTAATTCCTTCCACCAGCAGATATTGTTCAAAAATAGTATCGCACAAATCACAAGTATGATTGACGTATTGTAGATCTCCGTCACGTGATAAAATCTGGGTGAAAGCCAGGTCCCGCCGTAAAAGATCATCATCAGAACAATCGCTGTCCAGTTTATAGCTTCTTTTCTTTTATTTGTCTCAATATAGTCTGTAATTCCGAGGCTCTTGCTTCCCATGAAGTTGACTCCTTATCAAGTTCTACCAGCAGCCTGGTATGATTTCCATTTTCGAGCAGACGTTCTATTTTCTCCTCGATTTCCTGCACATTCTCACAATCCTCAATCACATCTTCCGGCTCTATGCCTGACAATACCGACAACGCTCCTACATGCCTTGATAAAAGCACGTCGCAATCGCATAAAAGCGCTTCCAGCGGCGCCAGTCCAAAGGTCTCAAAACAGCTGTTCTGAACAAAAATTCCGGAAGAACAATAAAGCACTTCCATATCCTTCTTTCCCAAAAGCCCGTGATCTCTCACAAAAGGATAGGAGCGAATCTTCTCCGTATCCTTTCCCGTATCGCCGGCCACTGAAAGCGTCAAATCATATCCTCTGTCATTCAGACGGCCAACCGCCTCGCAGATCTTCACAATCCTCTTTCTCGGCATTCCGCCGCCGACGCTCAATATCCGGTTTGCATCGCGCTCAACTCCGTTCGGACGTTCCTTCATGCACTTCCAGTCAATCCCGTTTGTAAGATACCCTACCTTATCCGCATGTTCCGGGTAATAGGTCTTTAACCACTCCGCAAACTGCATTGACACACCAAGAATCCGGTCGGATAAACGCAGTGTCTCACGTTCAATTCTGTTCATAAGTGCATCGGGCACACCATTTATCTCATTTTCATGCTCGACGCAGCCATGCATCAGATAGCAGGAAGGCTTCTTCAGAACCTTTGCCCAGCGAAGCGCCAGAACATTCTGCTTTGAATAGCCCGAGATCAGGCAGATATCCGCTTTTTTCATTTTCCGGAGTATCTCAAACGTCCTTGTAATCTTATTCCATGTGCGAAGACGCAGCGTATCCTTCGGCAGAACATCCAACAGATGTTTTGTCACATTTGCAGGACCCGTCCCGCTGGTATAATCACCAACCAGAAATATTTTCATGTGCTTTATATTCTCTCTTTCCCTGAAACATCATTTTCAGAGCATGCAGCGGCCGGTTCTCCTTCTTATAGATTCCATACTTTCGGAGTGCAAATTGTAAAATCAGAATCCAGTAAAAGCGGCGTGTCATTGCATAATAATTTGCTCCGCGGTCCCTGAAAAATTTGTCCGTATACCCGGTAAACCAAGTTGATTCCGTATGCATAAGCTCCGCTATCTGAACCGGTACATACAATATTTTAAGCCCTGCGCGCAATGCGTCATAAAGAAAAATGTTCTCCTCTCCCATCGCATACTCGGCTCCGGCGCCAAAGCGCTCATGAAACTTCAGTTCCAAAACCGACTTCCTCCGGAATGCAATTTCAGGAGAAAATATTTTCATCACAGAAAGATAATTCATCTTCTTCACACTGTCAAAAACAGGCTTATCCCTTTCCGGCCTGCGGATAAAAAACACAAGAATATCAGCATTCTCATACTTCTCAAATGCAGAAAGTATCTTCTGCTCATATCCGTCACAGTACACCACATCATTGTCACACAAAATGCAGATATCCGCATCCGCTTCCCGGATTGCACGGTTACGGCTCCTGCTGAGTCCGCGCTCCTTCGTACACAGGAACCGGATGCTTCGCCCTGACACCTCTGCAAACTCATCCGTTTCCCTGTCGCACTGATTGATAATCACCGTATCCCCGGTAATCTTCAATCTGTCAATATATGTGTAATCTGAGAGATGCATTGCGGAAAGCAAAACCTGTAATTTCATAATCGCCTCCATACAGCATGTACGGCATAGAAACAGAAACAGTATGCACTGTAAATCAGATTCAGATTCTCTACATTGCGATACAGATTCCATACCCTTTGAATCGCCGTAAATTTATTGGAAGACAGCGTCCCCTCGCTTCTTCTGTAGAGCGTGAGCGCACGGTTATATCCGTACGCCGTATACCCGCTTCTTAAAATTTTCCACCACGTCGCTGTATCTTCGCTTGGAACATCGGGCATACATATCATTTCCTTAGGGATTCTTGTCGTGTCAAACATCACGGTACTCGTGAATATCGTCGTATTTTTCAATGCCTGACGATAGTTCAGACGTTCGGGCACCTGCACAATCTTGTCTACTCCTACTCCATCGAACCCGGCGAATTCATATCCGGTGAAGCTGAACGACGCATGCTTTTCCGCCATGAAATCAATCTGAAGCGACAATTTCTGCGGGTCCCACAAATCATCGGCATCCAGAAAGGTAATATATCTGCCGCGCGCCTTTGAAAGTCCCGTATTTCGTGCTGCCGCCGCGCCGCGCCCTTTCGAATGCACAATCAGATGAATCTTCTCATCCTCGAAACGTTCTATAATCTCTCTGCTCCTGTCTGTAGAACAGTCATCCACCAGAACAATCTCCCAGTCGGTAAAATCCTGACTCTTCACAGATAAAATCGTATCTTCTATAAAATCTTCCGCATTATGGACCGGAATGATTACGCTGACCGCAATTTCATCCATTCCCGTCTTTCTCCTTTCCATCTGCCGTACTCTCCTTTACCCCTTCTGTGCTTTCCATCGTGAAAAGAATTTTGACCGTCAGTATTAAAAGCTGTAAGTCCAGCCAGAACGAATACTGTTCAATGTAATAAAGATCAAGCTTCAGTTTATCATACGGCAATGTATTATATTTCCCGTAAAGCTGCGCATAACCGGTCAGACCGGCTTTTACCTTTGTCCGATAGGCAAATTCCGGCATGTCCTGAACATATTTCTGAATAAACTCCGGACGCTCCGGGCGCGGCCCTACAAATGACATATCGCCCCTTAAAATATTAAATGCCTGCGGCAGTTCATCGATACGGACTTTCCGGATAATCCGGCCAACCGGTGTAATCCGGTTATCATGTTCTCTCGCAAGGACTGCCGTGCCTCTCTTCTCCGCATCCACAATCATACTCCGGAATTTATAGATCTCAAATGTACGGTTATTCTTTGTGCATCGTACCTGTTTATACAGAACCGGACCACCATCATAGAGCTTAATGGCCAAAGCCGCTGCAAGCATAATCGGTGACGTTACAATAATCAGAAGCAGCGCAAGCACAAAATCCATCACCCGTTTCAGAACACGTTCTTCATATTGCAGAGGACTCCCCTCCGTAAGCAGAAGGGGCGTATCAAACATATGCACCGGCTTCGAACCGTTTAATATAATATCCGATATTTTCGGCATAATATAGATCCGTTTCGAATTCTCATAGCAATATTTAAAAACCGTATTTCGTATGGATGTCGGCAAATCCCACAGCATTATGGTGCCGCACTTATTGATTTTACTGTAGATTTCCGAAAGATCTTCCGTCGCCTCAATCGAATCCACAATACGAAACTGATCTTTTCTCGTCTTTACCTTTGCGACAAAATTATCCGTTGCCTTTCCCCAGTATACAAGCAGCACATCATATGGTTTAAACAGACGACGGTACAAATTTCCGGTACCCGAGATCCAGAATGAACCGAAAAAAATCTGGAGTCCTGTCACGCCGAGAATCGGCACGGGCGTCGGGAATTTAAAAGAATACATCATCATAATCATATAAAATACCGCATTTGACAAAAGCGAGGTAAACAACAGTGAAAACATTACCTCTCCGTTTCGTCTGCCGCCAACCAGAAGTCCTCCGAACACCTTTCCCAGCAATACAAAAACGCCCAGATAAATCCCCATAACAAGCAGATGTCCCCTTGTATAAAGCTGGGTCCTGAAATCCTGATTGTATATATTATGCAGTATCAAATAGATCATCACCGCCTGCACCGCAATCATAACCGCTGCACCGGCAAGTACGTAGAATCTGCGAAATGCTTCCTTACTTATCAAACTCTGAACCTCCATATACTGAAAGCCTGTCTCACATTTTTCCTGCCATCCTGAGCAGGACTGCACCCGGAATTCCGAGCAGAATCAACCCCTTTGACAGAGGAAGGTTCCAAATACTTTTTCCAAGTTCTCCGGAGAATCGAATCAAATGGCTTATATATTTTATCTTTAGCACGGACATTTCCTCAAGCTGCGCCCGCTGTTCGTAATACAGATACCAGCCCATGGGATTTTCTCTGCGAAGCTTTGGCGCCTGATCCGTATATCCCTGTGATACGATTTCACACACCGTCAAAATCTCCGGCAGCACAAGCATTATGTATCTGCTGTCAATTTTATCATAAATAAAGTCTTCCGGCACATACTTTTCACCCGGAATCTCCGGGAAGAGAAACTGTTTTAATATATCCGTGCGGAACACCAGCGTAGTTTCGCCGGCAAAACCGCCTTTATACAATGCCCGAAGCGTAGACGTTTCCACTTTAGGAAACTCCTGCCCGTACAACACACGCTCCCTGCTCTCTCCCTTATGTGCAATAATTCCCGCATACGTTTCACTTCCCTTTGCCTTCCACAGCCTCTTCACGGACGCTACGGCATCCTCAGCAAAGAAATCATCCGAATCCAGGCATACGAAAAGTTCCGTCTCGCAATTCTTTACACCCGTATTATGAGCGCGCATCTTTCCTCCGTTTTCCTGATAGATATAGCGAATGGAAATCCGTTTTTCCCCCATCCACTCATGCACCTGCTCGCCCGTACCATCCGAAGACCCATCATCGACAATAAGCCAGACAAAATCCCGGTCCGTCTGGCATAAAAGACTTTCGTATACTCTTTTCAGCAATTTCCTGCGGTTATATACAGGAGTAAATACAGTCAGCATCCCGCCACCCCTTGCATTCAGTAATTTTCCCATACATCACTGTAATCAGGAAGCTCAAACAAAACAGGATCTTTCAAATCATAATGATACACGGAATGATTGGCAGTCTGCCCTGTCAGCGTGAGCCCCGCATCAACCAGATATTCATTCATATTATTCGCCGTTGAGACAACGACATACTCCGTATTCGTCTCGTCAAGCCCACGGAGAAATTCCTCTTTGTCAATCTTAATGTTCAATGCGACAACAGCAAGAAGACGATTATAGAAATTCTCTTCCGCATTGATTTCCTCCATCGTCAGATTCCCGGTCACCGCATTGATATATCCTTCCCGGTCAACAGGAAGCAGGATTTTCGCATCATACTGTCGAATCAGCATCTGATAATCATATTCAAACATAACTCTAGGATACTCTACATCCGAATCCTCGTGAATCATTTGTGAAATCTCAGGAATCTCCGTCGGCATTTTGTAAATGTTCTGCGCCCTTATATAACCGTCTTTATAAACAAAGCTGCCGGATATACAGACAATTGCAAGAAGTGCAGCTGCTGTAAACCACTTCTTCGCGCCCCTTACCGTACCGATCATTTTAGCGGCAAACCACGCAGTCAGAAGCACAACAGGCGGTATCCAGAACAGGCGGTAATACTCCTTATTCACATCGAAAAGACTGTTGATCACAACAGGGAACACAGGATTAAACACACTCAGAAGCAAAAGCAGCGCCCCCGGAAGAAAAATCTGCTTTTCTCTCCGGCTGCCCTTCACGACAATATAGATCAGGGCCATCACATAAAAAAGAAAACAGGCACAGTTTTCCGTATAATATTCCAGGCATTTCTGCATATACTGAAATCCGTATTCCGAAATCGATAATGTCTGCATGCTTCCAGACCACACCTTTCTATCTTCTATCTTGGATACGTATAAAAAACAAACATTCCCTTTACATAAGCGACATACACAAACAGCAGAACAATGCACGGCAGAATACAGACAAGATATTTCGGAATTACCCTGAAGTCACGCTTAAACACCGCAAGCGGCAGCATCAGCACAGACATCGCCGCCGGAACCAGCATATTCGAAGAGCTTGACAAAACCGTGGAGCCAAAGCAGATCAGGAACAGGAATCCCCACTCCGCCGTATTCTTCTTCTTTTTCAGCATTCGGATATAAATGTAAAGTATCGCCGGCAAAACCACATTGCCAAGCAGCGTTTTTCCCTCATAACTCCGTGTAATCAGGAAATTGGATGACGTAAAAATGGTAATAAAGAAAAAGTGAATCACTCCCGAAAACAGCATCATCCAGACGATGGATTCTTTCTTATCTTCAAACAACTCTCTTCCGATCATAAAGTACAGCATATTTGTAAGAAGAACCGTGATCGACGACATAACGATTTTGGTCTGCATCAGCGGATGAATCTTAAAAATCTGGCATATGACCGCATCATTCATAGGGTATGTCGCAAAGAAATAGCGCATTTCAAAATGATCCTGCCAGTCACCCGTATATGGATCATATATATTCAGCGAATTCGTCTCAATGGAAGTCGTCACATTTGCCACATAATAAGCCGCATCCAGTGTAAACTGATAGGAATACACAATAATGATAACCTGCGCCAGCACAATTGCGGACAGCGCTGCTATAAACCACCTGTTTTCTGCCACAAACCGGACAAATTCGCCGCCCTTTTCCTTCCATATCCTGTAATTCACGATACAGGACAGTACAAGCAGAAAAAGCACAAAACCTCCCCATGCCTTTGACAACATGGAAAGAGGCCTCCAGCGGTACATGATCGGCACGCAAAACAGGGTAAACAAACTATAGTAGAGAAAAAAACCCGCAAGAACAGAGAGCGGTATCGAAAATCCGGTCTTTTTCATGCGCCCCGTAATCAGCGAACCAATGCCGAAGTACAATATGAAATTAAAGATGACCATCAGAATACAAATTGCCAGTTTCACTTAATCACCACCACATTCGTCCCCTCAAACCGCTTCACAACACCCGCTCCCATCTCATGAAGCGCCTTTATCGTTTCACTTTTGATATTCAGCACGTCATTCTCATACTCCTGTGTCGAACAGTCAAGAAGCGCAAACCTGGGGTTCGTAAGTTCATAAAATTCTCTTCCTGTTCCGGTATATCCATGATGCGGAATCTGAACAAAATCGACGTCCCAGTCCGCACTGTCCTCTCCGATCTCTGATATCATACTCTTGACCGTTGCCTCTGTCATATCCCCTGTAATCAGCATGGATACGCCATTCATCTCGATTCGAAGCACAAGCGAATTATCATTCACCCCTTTTCTGCCGGCATCAAAACCTGACAGGCATTTAAACAGAAGATTCTCCACCTGTATCCTGTCTCCCGCCGATACCGCTATATAGGGAATATCAGATGATTCTTTTCTCAGTTTCTCAAATTCCTCAAAACGCAGCGCCTCGTTTTCAAGCTCATTATCCGCATATTCCTCACCTTCAAAAAATTCTGCGGTAAACGGCGAATAATAGACGCTCTGAACTTCCATATCATCCGCTGCTTCCGTCATACAATAAAGGAACGCGCCAATATGATCGTAATGCGGATGCGTCAGTATCCATGCGCTCACAGTTCCCCCGTGTTCCACAATGAAATCGCGAATCCGGGGACCATCCCCCTCATATCCCCCGTCAAAAACCACAAGTCCGCCGGACGGAAGTTCCAGCACGTATCCAAGTCCGCCCGCCTCCTCATTCAGGTTAAGCTGATAAAGCCGATACGTTTCCTCACTGCCCGTATCACAGGTGACAAAGCTCATGCCATCCGCTTCCGTGAAACGGCTGATCGTAAAATCCTTCGGCTTATTTCCTATATAAGTTCCGGTCCGGTCCGCTGCAAAATCGTCCTCTGCCTGCGAATTTTTCTGCTTTTCCATCTCGTCCATAATCTGCTGCGTGATCAAATAAACACTGTTAATTTTATGATTCAACTTATAAATACAGAAAACAAATGCCGCCATAACAGGAATCATAAGCAGAACCGTGCCAAAAACCAGCTTTCCCCTTTTACTTGTCATAAACGTATCTCCCTCTTCTGCATACTCTTCTTTTCTATTCTTGTCACACATCCATTCTTTTATGCCGTCCGCCACGCGCAAAAAGGGCTTTGCTCCAAAGCGAACAGCGAAAAATACCGCTGCCGGAATGAATATGGAAAAGATGCTGTTCCGATCGATGATAAGTCCCGCTGCTAAAATAAACACGAATACCGCCAGTCTGGTTTTTGCATTTTTACGGTTTATTCCGCATAAAATGGCTGATACGCCCGCATAGCATAAAGCATATAAAACTGCCTCAAGGCGAATCGCACGATAGTCTTCCATAATGATGCCGTTCATGATGAGCAGAAGAAGCACACCCAGACCAAAAACAATTTTGGCAGTGACAGGCTCTTCCTTTAAATGCTCCACCGCAAGCCACAGAGCCGAGCCGAAAAGAACGATACATACCGGAACATAATCCCATTGATAAACCGCCAGCAAAAGAAAGGAGGACAATAAAAGAAATGTTTTTTTCAAATTATCTTTTTCAAGCAGAAACAGCATCACAGAAGATGCCAGAACAAGCGTCATCTTATCACCAGCCCTTTCATTGTCCGCGCAAATCAGAAGAAGCTGCCACACGAAACAAATCCATGCGGCAGTCTCCTATCCTGCATCTATTACAGCTTTTTATGATCTGATTTTACAAACCAGTCATATGCAAGCTTTATTCCCTCATCAAGCTCTACTTTATGCTTCCATCCAAGCGCATGGAGCTTATCCACATTCGTAAGCTTTCTTGGCGTACCGTCCGGCATATCATGATTCCAGTTGATATCCCCCTCATATCCAACCACTTTTTTCACCGTGTCGGCAAGCTCTTTAATCGTAACTTCCTTCCCGGTGCCGATATTCACATGCTGCTCCCCGCTGTAATTCTCAAGCAGAAATACGCAGGCATCCGCCATATCATCCACATAAAGAAATTCGCGAAGCGGCGTGCCGGTTCCCCACAGTTCCACAAAAGGAGCGCCCGCCATCTTTGCATCATGGAATTTCCGTATCATTGCCGGCATAACATGAGAATTTTCCAGATCAAAATTGTCTTCAGGTCCATAGAGGTTCGTCGGCATACAACTTATAAAGTCATCTCCATACTGCCGCTTAAAAAATCTGCACATCATAAGCCCCGCAATTTTTGCTACTGCATATGCCTCATTTGTCTCCTCGAGCGGCCCTGTCAGGAGCGCATCTTCCACAATCGGCTGCTGAGCCATTTTCGGATATATGCAGGTGCTTCCGAGGAAGAGCAGCTTCTTCACCTGAAAATCATGCGCACACTTAATTACATTGCACTGAATCTGAGAATTAATATAGATGAAGTCTGCCGGGGCCGTATTATTGGCATTGATGCCTCCGACCTTCGCGGCCGCCAAAACCACATATTCCGGTTTTTCATCCGCAAAAAACTTTGCCACAGCCGCCTGATCGGTCAGATCAAGCTCTCTGTGTGTGCGCTTCACAATATTGATATATCCTTTCTGCTCAAGATTTCTCACAATTGCAGCGCCTACCAGCCCTCTGTGGCCTGCCACATAAATCTTCGCATTTTTCTCCATGATAATCCCCATCCGCTTTCTTTATTCTTTTGTATGTTCCGAAGTTTTCCTGTCCTGAAGGTATTCCTTCGTACCAACTCCGTAAATTGTTTTCATATCCGAATCGACCATCATTGCAACGAGTTCCGGAAAGCTTACTTTTCGCTTCCAGCCAAGTTCTTTCTCCGCCTTGCTTGAATCTCCCCACAGGAATTCCACTTCGGCCGGCCGGAAATATTTCGGATTCACATCCACAAGCACACGTCCTGTCTTTGCATCAATTCCTCTCTCACCAACGCCGGTGCCTTTCCAGCGCAGATCAATGCCAACTTCTTTAAATGCAATCTCCACAAACTCGCGCACCGTATGCGTCTCATTGCTTGCAAGCACATAATCACCGGGCCTGTCCTGCTGTAAAATTCTCCACATTCCTTCTACATAATCACCGGCATATCCCCAGTCACGTTTCGCATTCAGATTCCCGAGAGACAGTTTTTCCTGTTTTCCCGCAACAATTGAGGCAACCGCCCTCGTAATCTTTCTGGTAACAAATGTTTCCCCCCGCCTCGGCGACTCATGGTTGAAAAGAATTCCGTTGCAGGCAAAGAGATTATACGCTTCACGATAGTTTACCGTAATCCAGTACGAATATAATTTTGCAGCTCCGTACGGGCTCTTTGGATAAAACGGCGTCTTCTCGCTCTGTGGCGCCGTTTCCGGCAGTCCGCCAAAAAGTTCAGATGTGGATGCCTGATAAAATTTGCACTTCACACCGTTTTTCTTAATCGCATCCAAAAGTCTCAATGTTCCGATTCCTGTCGTCTCCGCCGTGTACTCAGGAACCTCAAACGAAACCGCCACGTGAGACTGCGCTGCCAGATTATAAATCTCAGTAGGCTGTATCTGCTCAATCAGACGATTCAGGTTCGACGAATCCGTCAGATCACCATGATGCAGGAAAAATGTCTTGTCCCTGACTTCTCTGTCATAATACAAATGATCAATACGATCTGTGCTTATACTTGAATGCCTTCGGATAATTCCGTGTACCTCATATCCCTTTTCCAGTAAAAGTTCCGCTAAATAAGAACCATCCTGTCCCGTGATTCCTGTAATTAATGCAACGTTTCTCATTCGATACCTCCATGATTTTATATTCTGCCTGTGTCTTTGGCCTTTTATTCTATCCTCATCTTTATCTTTGCTTTCATGCAGCCTCACCCGTCAGCGTCCCGCCTGTTATGAGACGTCTTTTGAAGTTCATCCTGCACTATGCACATTATACCATGAATCTGTCAAAATCATAGCTTTTCTTTCGGAAAAGTCAATAAACTGCCTATTTTATGCCATTGTCTTCCCCTGATTCTCTGATTTCATCTATAATGAACGGCGGCCGGTTGCGTGATGCATCCAGCGTGCGCCAGATATATTCCCCGATCATTCCAAGCATCACCATAATCATTCCCGAAGAAAACAGAATGAGACACATTAAGGATGCCCACCCGCGAATCGGCGTTCCTATAGCGACTGCCTCATATATCACTTCCAGAATCCATACAATGGAAATCAGAAAAAACACAAATCCGACCCCTGATATAAAACGTATCGGAAAATAGGAGAAGCTCATCATAGAGTCCATCGCGAGCTTCACCTTTTTCGCAAGCGTCCATCGCGATGTTCCGACCTCACGGTCCCTTCGGTGAAAATAAATGTGATCCGTCCGGAACCCCGACCACAACACCTGCATTGTAAGCGAGGAATTCTTCTCGTCAAGAAGTTTTAAAACTTCAATCACCTTTCGGTCAATCAGATAGCAGTCGCATCCCCCGACCGGCATATTTTTATCCACGCATTTGTGTATAATCGCATAATACAGACTCGCAAAAAATTTCTTCAGAGCAGGCTCGTCTCTGTCGCTGCGAACCGCAAGCACGACCTTGTTTCCCATCTTCCAGCTTTCATACATTTCCAGAATAATCTCGGAATCTTCCTGGAGATCTGCCTGTTTTGTAACCGCACAATCCCCGGTACAGACAGACAGCCCCGCCAGAAGAGCCGCATGCTCGCCAAAATTTCTTGACAGTTTCACGCACTTTACATTCGGGTCCATTGCCCGTATCTGCTCCATGATCTCAAAAGAATTGTCACCGGAACCGTCGTCGGTAAAAACGATTTCATACGCACCGAGTTTTCCGAGAACTTTCTCTTTCATATCCTCATAAAGCATCATTAAAGTATCGGAATTATAATAAACAGGAACAACAATCGAAATCTTGCTCATCTTCTCCTCTTTCCGTACCGCTTACGCGCCACCATGTATCTCTTCTATAAATGCAGTATAATCGCGGATATATTCCTCCGCGTCATAATGCTCGCTTGCAAGCACCAGCAATACGGAATCCGATGAAAAATCATACATATCTTTCCATACCATTGTGGTGATATAAAGCCCCATCCGCGGTTTGTTTAATTCGATAATGTCCGTTTCAAATCCATTATCCACCTTTACTTTACTGCTGCCGCTGACATTAATAAGCACAAATTCCGTTCTCCGGTTTGCATGCTGTCCTCTGACAATATCAGAATCGGAACCATACATATAAAATACCCTTTTTATCTCAAACGGAATATCGATGCCGCCTTCCGCCACAACAAGATTTCCCCGCTCATCTCCAAAATCATCAAATTCCAATACTTTGTATTGTTTCTTAATATCTGCTCTATTATCCATTTTTATAACCCCCTGTCCGAATTACCGCCGGAAGCTGTTTATGACATCTATAACTTCACTCTGTTCCTCTTCCGTCATACCATTGTACATCGGTATGGAAAGGACTTCATCCACACATTTCTCCGTGATCGGAAAATCTCCCTTTTTATATCCCAGATATTGATAAGCCTCCGAAAGATGAGGGGGAATCGGGTAATGTATAATAGAACCAATCCCATGATCCGACAGGTAAGCCGCCAGTTCGTCACGATATTCACACCGCACCACAAACTGGTGCCAGATCATCGACGCGTTCTCTCTGACTCCTGGAAGTTTCACGCACGGATTATCGATCTTTGCAAGATAACGCTTCGCAATCAGGGCCTTCTCCTCCTCCAGCTCCTTCATATGTGAAAGACGGACCCGAAGCAGCCCGGCCTGAATCTCATCCAGTCTTGAATTCGTACCGACTACCTTATTATAGTATCGTTTCTCGCTTCCATAATTGCGGTATACACGCATATCATCCGCAATCTGTTTATGATTCGTTACAATGGCCCCGCCGTCACCGAAAGCGCCGAGATTCTTGGACGGATAAAAGGAAAAACAGCCGATATCTCCGAACGTCCCTGTTACCTGGCCATTGTAAGCCGCACCGTGAGACTGCGCACAGTCCTCGACCAGCCTTAAACCGTATTTTGCACAGAGAGATACCACATCATCCATTTTTGATGCCTGCCCATATAAGTGAACCACAAGAACTGCTTTCGTCCGCTCCGTGATCTTTTCTTCGATCTTCTTCGTATCTATATTAAAGTATTCATCCGGCTCCACAAATACAGGTGTCGCGCCATTCATTGTAATGCCCATGACACTTGCAATATATGTGTTGCCCTGAACAATTACCTCGTCGCCCGCTCCGATTCCCAGAATGCGGAAAGCCATCCAGAGCGCATCAAGCCCGCTCGCAAGCCCCACACAATACTTCGCACCCGTATAGGACGCAAATTCCTCCTCGAAAGCTTTCAACTCATTCCCCATAATATACCAGCCGGAACGAAGCACAGAAAGCGCTTTCGCCTCAAATTCCTCCTGATAACGGAAGAATCCTCTGTCCAGTCTGTTTGCCATAATCATAATTTCCCATCCCCCGTTCGCCGGTCTGTCTGTTTCCGGTTCAAAAGTATCTTTTTATACCGTCTCTTCCATATATTCTCTGAGGGCATCCTTCCAGTGCGCAAACTGAAAATCTGTTGTCAGCCGGAACATATAATTGTCAAGTACAGAATATGCGGGACGCTTCACCTTCGCGCCATACTCCTCTGTGGAAATCCCCTCTACCACCGTCGATTTTCCTGCCAGACGGAAAATTTCGGAAGCAAAATCGGCCCAGCTGCACGAGCCCTCACAGGTGCCGTGGAATAATCCGTAATTATCCGTCGGAAGCAGATAGAGAATTGCTTTCGCAAGTTCTTTCGCACTCGTCGGACATCCGAACTGGTCATTTACGACGCGCACCTTATCATTTGTCTCAGAAAGACGCAGCATCGTCCTGACAAAATTCTTGCCCTCCCCGTAAAGCCACGCGGTCCGGATAATGAAATAACGGTCGGCAAATTCCTTTACATAATTCTCTCCCGCAAGTTTTGACGCGCCGTACACGCCCTGCGGATACGTAAGATCGAATTCCTCATACGGATGATCGCCATCGCCTGCAAAAACGTAATCCGTAGATACCTGCACAAGCTTTGCCCCCGTCTCAGCTGCGGCAAGACTCAGATTTCTCGGACCGACCGCATTAATTTTATAAGCCAGATCTCTTTCTGTCTCACAGGCTTCCACCGCTGTATAAGCGGCACAGTTTAAAATTGCATACGGCTTATGCTCGCGGACAAATGCAAGAACAGCGTTGACATCTGTGATATCAAGCTCTTCCACATCCGTATTCACCAGTTTATATTCACTGCTTCCTTCCAGTTCTTTATTAATCGCTCTTCCAAGCTGTCCATTGCATCCTGTTATAATAAGTGTTTTCATCACCTTACGTCCTCTCTTCCTGAATCCGTCTTCCGACTATCATATCATTTTTCCGGTCACATTGCAATTTTCAAAATAAAAGCGGCGAAATTTGCAATCGCAGGTATCACATATACAAAAATACCGATTCCGGCAAACACCGCCCAAAAGCATATGCCCGCCACTGCCTGCACCGGCCCCGGGTCGATTGTCCCATACCGGCGTCTGATAAGAACCGCCGCCAAAAGAAGCAAAAGACCTGTAAGGGACAGACATATACCGGCTGCAATCCCCTTCGGCACAAACGTAATCTCAATTACGTTGTTTCCCTCCTTTAGCGGAACCGCGGTAAATGCGCCCAGCACTTTATATGCCGGCTGCTGTTCTCCGTTCACCTTCACACGAAATCCCGGATGATAGGTAACCGGAATCAAAAGTCTGTTTCTGTCAGCATCCCCGGATGCCGTAAGCGTAAGCTTTCTGCCCGACACCGCTGCATTTGTATCATTACCCGCCTCAGCATCACACAGCTTCCGGAGTTTCTGAAGCTTCAGAAGCCCCATTGTTATATGAAGGTCTTCCGGCTTTACCCCCATCAGTGGCTCAATTTCAACCGTCACATTCTCATTCTCATAAATCCCAAGATTCTGCACTCCGTTATTAAAATGCGCCGGATACTTTGTGTGCGATGGTTCTGTTATCGTAGGAACTTTAAGTTCCGTTCCGTTTACGGTTATTTTCAGATAATCCTCATCCTCCGTGCCATTGACGCATTTAAAATACAGAATTCCTTCCTCCGTTACAGGAACTGTAAGTCTGAGACCTCCATCCTCCGTCTCTTCCCATTCTTCATCCGTCGAAACGACTTCTATCAGGTCACTGTCACCTGTCGCCAGTGCATACAGATCATTTTGAAGCGAAATGAAATTCTTTTTCTTTAATGTCAGATCCTGAACATCCTCTGAGACGGCAAGTCCGAACGGGAGCGTATACCTGCAATCGTAGAGACGATACCCCATCGCTTCAGACCGGACATCGTACAGCCTTTCATCCAGTTCCGCCAGGCTCACTGCCTGCGTCACACGAAGCAGCGCATCTGAAAACACCGTGCCTCCGCTATCAAGCAGACGTGTAAAATGCGTCGTATAGCCAAGTTTCTCCACACTCTTCTGATGATCCTGATCAATCAAATGCGTCCAGTTCGAAAGCGCCGCACGTCTCATCACAAAAGGATAATTGGCATTTAATGACGTATCGGGGTTCTTAATTCTGTCCACCTCTCCGGGTTCAATTGGAAGGCTCTTTACAAGCGACAAAGTTGTTTCCACATAACTTCCGTCCTGTTCCGGCTCCTCCGCATATCCCGTTGTGTAATGCGGCTTTCCGACAAGCAGCATCGACGTTACAAAAGCTTCCGTAAACACCACGGCCGCAAATACAGACCAAAGCGCCATCTTTCTGCTCAGCAAAATCAGTATAAAATAGCAGACGGACAAAACGGCACAACAAAGAACAGAGACGTGAAAAATTCTGCGGAACTCCCATGTGTCCGAATAAAAATAGCCTCTAAGCAGGAGCGCCGCC
This sequence comes from bacterium C-53, assembly GCA_003612525.1. Lineage (GTDB taxonomy): Bacteria > Bacillota > Clostridia > Lachnospirales > Lachnospiraceae > C-53. The sequence continues at coordinate 241,274 of RAZD01000001.1, forward strand.
GCCAGAATACAGATCATTCCCGCACCCACAATCTTTATGCCGCCCGCAATACCTTCCTTTTCCCCCTTCCACACAAGATCTTTCGAAAAAACGGCGCCGGACAGGCAGAGGGCAAAGCAGAGAATAAATCCGTTCCGAAGCGGGAACTGAATATACGAACCGAAATGCAGCATCAGACTGACGCTTTCCGATACCAGAGCAATTCCCACAAGGCCGGTCATGCCCAGAAGGAATACGACCTGTTTTCTGCCCTGTTTTTTTCTGATATGCGTATAACACCCGATACACGTAATCACAACCGCCGGCGTCATATTCAACAGATGCCACCATCTTGACGTATAGCTCCCATATTCGTTTTTCAATATTTTAAGATATTGGGAGATTCCTCCTGCATCATTTGTGAAGCGGCTGGAAGACGAAGTCTGCATGATCTGCGGAACAAACAGAAAACAGGAGATCAGAATCCCCGTTGCCGTCGACAGCCCGAGTCTTAAAATCACTTTCTTTCTCTGAGATTTCTCCACAAAAAGAAGGAGATAGAGCCCGGCAGCCATAATGAAGAAAATCAGAACCATCGCACACATATAATAACTTGTCACCATGCTGCATACAAGCAGAAGAATATACGGTATATAATCTTTTCCTCTTAACATCCTCATAAAGAAGAGAAACAAAAGCGGAAAAAATATACTGATCTCACTAAAGGTAGATATTACATAGTATTGCAGACAATAGCCGGATAATGCATAAAGAACGCTGAAAAGCACCTGATTCCTGTAATCCGCTCCCGATTCTTCCCGCAAACACAGATACATAGTAAGCGCACACAAGGACAGCCTCAGTACAACCAGAAGAGAAAGGCACCGGAAAACGGCCGTTCTTTCTACACATAGCAGGAACAGGCCGCTTATGATATTAAATCCTGTCGTTACAGACGACATATTCACGGAAAGTCCGGAATACCAGTCAAAAAAAGCACTCTTGTCACCATGCAGAAAGTCCCATGCATGATAATAAAGTGCAGCCTCCTGCTGACCCATATCATAATAATCAATCGTGTTTTCGCCAAACGGATAAATCTGCTTCAAAGCAAGCGCCAAAAACAGAATCCCCGCCGTTATCGCTGCCGGAAAAAGCGCCTTTGCAATTTCCCGTACTACTGTCTGCCGTGTTTTTACTTCCATACACTATCTCCCATACTGCGGACATCTGTGATGAGAATGCCCATTTCATGGGTGTTCTCCAGCGTAAGAAAATCTGCTATACAGACTTTCCCACCCTAGCCCCATACTGAATAAACAATAATTCCTGTAATGATAAATCCGAGTGCAATTATCTTTCGGGCATTTATCTTTTCCTTAAAAATCCGAATTCCAAAAAAGGTTACATAGATATAGCTTGTCGCCTCAAGAACAGGCCCCATGGATAAAGGAATCACCCGATATGCCAGAATTGATAAAAACGTTGTTCCTACAAACATGATATACGCAATTATAACTATCGGATTCATATATTCCCGTATCGTTGAATCATAATGACGCATTGCCGCCTTTTTCAGCATTACCTGCGAGACTGCACTGATCAGCACTCCCAAAAGCAGGATGCATGCATATTTTATTTCCATACTGTTCATATCAGACTGTTTCCTTATCTGCTCCTGCATAAATCACAACACCCGCGATCACGAGAAACGCTCCCACGGCTTTTCCGACGGTTACCGGTTCGTGAAAAAACAGAGCGCCCCAGATAATCCCCCAGATAATCGTCACCGCTTTATTGGCAAATGCCGTTGTGAGCGGCAGCCGTTTGATAATCTGCTGCCATGCAATCGCGTAGAACCCCAGCAAAAAAAGAATCACCGCATAATACATACAGAATTTCACGCTCATAAACGGCTGCTTTGCAGCCAGTTTGCTGCATATCCCGCTCATGGAATATACCATGAGCATCAAATGCAGCAAAAATAATGTTTTCACTCTTGTTTTTGACAATTTTATTCCTCCAGAAAGGACTTTGCTCCCTTTTCCTCTCTCCATCCCCAGATAAAATACGGAGCGTCCCCGCCTGTATGGAACAGAAGATCAAGCACGGAAACCTGATGCGTAAACGCTTCCGAAAACTGAGGATACTCCGGATACCCTTCATAAGTTTTCCATGTAAGCCGTATGCCGCGCTCCGCGTAATCCCCCGCCACGATATAATCCTTCGCCGCCGGGCCGGACTCGTACGTATCGCCGCCGATATCCAGGACAAGATTTAACAGCCGCTCATGTTTTGCGCCATGCGTCTTATAATCTCTGCTGTCTGCAAATTCTGTCCTGATTCCCAGGAAATCCCTTGCTATATGCTCCGTCATATACTGATCAAGCTCATAAAGATATTCCCATCTGCGCTCCAGATAAACATATTCCAGAAAATCCTTATACTTTTTAAAATACGGAGCTTTCCCATACGCATGGCGTATCGTGTCATAATGCTTTTTCTGCCACTCAGAATCAGGAATCTCCACTTCGCAGATTAATCTGCTTGTGCTCTGGCCTACTGGCACAGATAACCACTTTAAGCCGCCCGGAGTCACTATTTTATTACGGTTCCTCCAGTCCCTTGACGTATACTGTACGTCATTATAGAACACGAATAAATCCACATCGTGAATTAAATCGAAGTACCCTTTCCACGGTATATAATTGGGCTGATCGACCGCTGTTATCATTCTTCCATTCCCCCTGCCGCTTCTCTTTACAGATGCTTGCTCCAGTCCACTTCCTTAAATAGTTTCTCTCGCATCTCCTTCGGCGGTTTCTTTCTCTCTCCTATTTTCCGACAGGGACTTCCAACGTAAATTCCCCACGGTTCAAGATCTTTATTTACAAGACAATTTGCACCGGCAACGGCGCCCTCGCCGATCGTCACGCCCGGCATCAGAACGCATTCCGCTCCAATATAAGCGTCATCCTCAATGGTTATATCTCCATACTTCGTTGCACGGCAGCCTTCCGGAATAAATTCTGCTGAAAAATAACCCTCAATTTCATATGTGCTTGTCAATACCTTCGTACCCGGGCCAATAAATACGCGGTCTCCGATCTTCGTATTCGCGCCTCCTTCTATCAATACAAACCATGTAATCATAGAATGTTTGCCAATCTTTAAGGATTTGCCTGCGTCAATAAACGTATTGTCCAGTATCCTGCAATAGTTATCCAGTTCCGCATTGCAGGCTCTGATCATCTTACAGAGAGGGTAAAGCACAACGCCTTCACCGCAGAATTTCAAATCTTTTCTCAGATTGTCCCCCATAAATTCAATTCCCGATAATTGATTATTCTGATTGTTTAACTCTCTTTCCATTCTTCTTCTCCTTTTTTATTCATTTATGGTCTCACGCACAACATATAACGGCCTCTGCTTGGTCTGCATAAATATATTTCCCACATAAATGCCCACACATCCGACTGCCGTCATCAGAAGACCTCCTATCAGGCAGGTCGTGGCCACAATGCTTGTCCATCCCGGTTCAATATCCATCGTAAAATACTGAATAATCAGCAAGATCACCGTCAGAAAAGCAAGTCCGGATACCAGCATTCCCATTCCGACGATCAGCTTCAGGATTTTATCCGACTGCGACAATATAATATCCATTGCAAGACCGATTCGCTTTTTCATCGTATACGAGCTTTTCCCTTCTTTCCGGGTACTGTGGTTCACATCAATCGTCGCCGTGTGAAAGCCAAGCCATTTCAGATACATGGTAAATGCCCGATGGTACTCCCTCATCTTACAGAAATTGTCCACCACGATTCGTTTCATAATACAATAATTGCTCATGGCCGGGTCAAAGCAGTCATCTGCCGCCCATGAATATAATTTATAAAACAGACCTGAAATCCATATTTTCAGCTTATTATCCTGTCTTTCTTTCCTGCGCGAAAATACAATATCGTATCCTTCCTGCGCCTTTTTGTAAAGATTTGCAATATCTTCAGGCGAATCCTGCAAATCACAGTCCATCACAACAACCCAATTCCCCCTGCTTGCATCAAGTCCCGCTGTAATCGCCTTCATCTGCCCGAAATTCCTGGACATCTGAATGCCTTTTACCTTCTTATCCATACCGCATATTTCCACAATCACTTCCCAGGAATCCTGGGGGCAGCAATCGTCTACGAAAATTATTTCATGCTCGTCTGAAATCCTGCCAATTGTATCTTTAATGCGCCGGTACAGCTCCATCAGCGCGGCCCTGCACCCATAGACCGGAACCACCACCGTAATCTCCATTGTGTTCCTCCTCATTCATTCCTTGTCGCCGGAAAACTTATATATATTATAACCATTCACACTGTCTGCTACTTGAATCTCTATATCTCTGTCATAATTTTCCTGCAAAAACAGCAGTTCGCGTTCCATACCAAATTCTGCCGCCTTTACATAATAAACATTTTCTTTGTGAATCAAATCGCTCATCGGATTTTCCAGGCCCAGTTTCCTTAACAAACTTTTGTTCAGAGGCGATCCCGAAGTCCAGCCGCCCATAAAATAAAAATTGGACTGATAGTACGAAGGCACCTTTCGGTACGGCGTATAGTAACTGCATGTATCCGAAAAGCTGAATGGGTCCAGCAGATATACATTATCCTTATTTTCGGAAAGGCTTTCCAGTATCTGCCCCTGCTTTTCCCATTTCTTTTCCTTTATCCCTCTGTGATAATCCCTGTAATTGCTCATGTAATCATTTCCCATAAACAGCAGAACAAAGATAAGCATTCCCGCAATATATTTCTTACTGTTATATACGGAAACAGGCTCCCTTTTTCCGTAATCATTCAGCAGGCACGCTGCGAGACTCAGAACAGCAGACCATAGAATTCCATATTCCACTCTCGGAAGCGTCCTCCCGATATAAAACAAATAGAAATATTCACCCAGCAGCAATCCGGCATTCACAATGACATATATCCGGCATCTGTTATTCCCAAGAAGCGCCGCGACAGCCAGAGCCAGCCACAAGTCAAGTACGAGCACGGAATGTTTCTGTGCAAGAAATTCTTTCACAAACTGCTTAATCAGCAGCAGCGTTATCTTTGGTTTCTCTTTCCATGAGGCAATTTTCTTTAAGTCTTCATAATTGAATTTATCGTAATCAGCCAGCACCCAGTTGGATAAGAGTTCCATATCATTTTCCGAAAATCCAATCTCCTCATACCTCTCTTTGTTCTCCTGAAAAGAAGGAATGCCAAAGTCCAGAAGCTGCGTCCTCGCATCATTATAATCCTTGTAATAAGACCACTCTTCATTCATGGAATAGCAGATAAAATCCGACGCCATAAGCAGGCCTGCAATGCAAAACAGCACAGACAGACGGATAACGTATTTTTTAAAAACCGTTTTCCGAAATCCTTCTTTGGAAAAACAAAAAAGAAACAGAAGCGGACAGAAAAAGACTGCACAAAGTGCAAAACAATTGAATCTGAGACACGCACCGCATACACACAAGACAATCCCCAGTATATTTCTCGCCTTACCCGGGAATTCAGCGGCATTCCATATCAAAAGAAACCCTGCAATCACAAGCAGCGCCGCCGTACGGGTATACTGAATCCTCTGAATCAGTTCAAAAAATCCCGCATACCAGAAGATCAGATTGGCAAATACAGCCACATGCACCGGAACATAGAACGTCGTCACATAAAAAATCGAAATAACCGCTGCCGTGAGCAGCAGATACTGCATCACGATAAACCAGTTTACACCTCCGAATACAATTCCGAGAAATTTCAGCACATATCCGTACAGCACATTTGAATAAATTAGATACTGCATATATTCTCTTCCAAAATTTCCGGAAGCAATCACTCCTAAGGTAAAATCATCATCTGTTTCATATAAAGGGATAAAAAAGCAGAGCACAGCCAAGACAAGCAGAATGTTCAAACCGCAAATAAACAATAATTTCTTATTCCCACATAATTCTTTTATCCTTTGTCTGAACCGTATCATGAAATTCTCCCTCTGTCATTCTTTTGATTCCTGATCTGCCCTGTCAAATGTCCTCTCACTGATAATATATCTGGGTCTTGCCTTTACTTCAAGATATATTTTCCCGATATATTCACCCAGAACACCGAGGCAGACCAGCTGCACACCGCCAATAAAGCACATGATACAGGTCATGCTTGCCCATCCTGCCACCGTCTTTCCCATCAGCTGCACCGCAACGGACCAGATGACACCGACAAAACTGAATATGGCCATAATCCCGCCAATCCCCGTAATCATATGTATCGGTTTCACACTCAGGCTCGTAATGCCGTCAAAAGCGAGCAGAAGCATCTTCCGAAGCGGATAATGACTTTTTCCTGCAATTCTTTCGAAGCGCTCATAAAAAACGCTTGTACTTTTAAATCCTACAAGCGGAACCATCCCACGCAGAAAAATATTGACTTCTCTGTATTTTGCAAGTTCTTTTAACACCTTTGCGGATAACAGCCGATAATCCGCATGATTGAATATAACCTCCGCACCCATCCGATTTAATAATTTATAGAAACATTCCGCCGTAAATCTCTTAAATACGGTGTCTGTATCTCGCCTGCTGCGCACTCCGTAAACGATCTCACAGCCGTTTCTGTACCCCTCTATCATCTGATTCATCGCATTTATGTCGTCCTGACCGTCACAATCAATAGAAATTGTAATGTCGCACAGGTCTTTCGCCTCCATCAGTCCTGCCAGAACAGCATTCTGATGCCCCCTGTTCCGGCTCTGGCGAATCCCCATGAATCTTTCTTCCTCCGAAGCCAGAGAGCCGATTACTTCCCATGTACGGTCTTTGCTTCCGTCATCGACGAACAGGATACGGCTTTTCGCATCTATTTCCCCTTTCATGACGAGTTCCTCTACTTTTTCAAGAAACATTCTGCTGGTAATCGGAAGCACTTCCTGTTCATTATAACAGGGTATAATTATATATAAAACCGGCTTATCTGTCATAAAATCTTTTTATCTCCCTGCAAATATACTCTACTTCCCCGATTGTCAGACCATACCATAAAGGCAGCCTCAGAAGCCTTTCGCTTTCTTTCGTTGTATATTTGTCCTCACCGGCAAACGTTCCGAACCTGACTCCGGCCGGCGCCGTATGGAGAGGAATGTAGTGAAAGACTGCATTAATATCCTTTTGCCTCAGGTATGCAATCAATGCACTTCTCTCTGTTACATCTTTCACTTTCATCCAGAACATATGTGCATTATGACTGCAATGCTCCGGTATATGAGGAATCTCGATCTTTCCCTGTTCTTCAAGCTCTTTCAGGACTTCATGATAACAGTTCCAGGCAGCCATCCTGCTGTCAAAGATCTTCTCCGCATTTTCAAGCTGCCCCCAGAGATATGCGGCATTCAGTTCACTTGGCAGGTAGGAAGAACCAACATCCACCCAGGTGTATTTATCGATCTGGCCTCTGAAAAATTTGCTCCTGTTCGTGCCCTTTTCACGTATAATTTCCGCCTTTTCCGTCATTGCAGGATCTTTTATTAAAAGGGCCCCGCCTTCTCCCATACTCAGATTTTTCGTCTCATGAAAGCTGAAACATCCAAAATCGCCAATGGCCCCAAGCGCTTTCCCTTTATAGCTTGCCATGATTCCCTGAGCGGCATCCTCCACCACCGAAATGCCATGCCGTGCCGCAAGCTCCATAATTGTATCCATCTCACATGCGACGCCTGCATAATGAACCGGGACAATCGCCTTTGTTTTCTCCGTTATGGCATTCTCAATCAGAGTTTCATCTATATTCATCGTATCCGGCCGGATATCCACAAAGATTACCTTCGCGCCGCGCAGCACAAAAGCATCTGCCGTCGATACAAAAGTATAAGAGGGCATGATTACCTCATCCCCCTCTTTTATATCACACAACAGCGCTGCCATTTCCGTAGCGTGGGTACATGAAGTCGTAAGCAGAACTTTCGGCGACTTCGTCATCTCCTGAAGGAAGGCGCTGCACTTTTTTGTAAACTCACCGTCTCCGCAAAGTTTATGGTTCAAAACCGCTTCTTTTATATAGATCATCTCGCTGCCTGTGCAAGGCGGAACATTAAAGTGAATCATATGGTTTCTCCGATCAATTACTATGTGATATTATAGCATAATCGGCCTCTAATTCAATCCTTTCTTTCGCATTTGGAAAAAGTCGTTCTGTTTTTTTACTATTCTTTTGCAATTCTATTCTCTTTCTGATACGATAGAGTAGAACGATCATAATATCCGGAGGTTTTGAAAATGAAACAATATCAGCACAACAAAAGAATTACGAGGATTCTACTTCTTATTACAACAATACACTGGTGTATCACATTCTTCACCGACCGTCTTGTCTTTACGGAAAAACCGACAGAAGAAATCTTTAATTACAGTATATGCAAAATCATTCTCTATATCCTGCTCTTTTTCATTTACCGCACGGTATACCGTATTTTTCTTTCCCAGGACAAACAGGAATATGTGGAATATAAAGTTGCCAAATATGCGCTGATCTATCTGATTCCGATTGCCGCTGTTCTGATTATCAAGCTCCCCGAAGGGTTCTTAAGCAATGATGAAACGCTGATTTTCGGTGAAGCGTCACGGCTTGCAAGTTATACCTGGTTTTATTATCTGACGACCTATTACTATATTGTGACTATGATGCTGATCCCTTGTTTTTTAGGGCCGATTCTTGTAAAAGTCGTACTGCAAGTTGCCGTATGCGGTTACTGTGTTTACCGCCTGTGCCGGTATCTTGATTCCATTGACCAGAACAGTATCCTGAAAGCATCAAAAACAGGCCGGTTTTTCGGGCGTTTTCTATATCTGGCATTCCTTCTTCCCCCTGTGCTCGCTTATACGACTTCAGCGCACAGAATCCCAATTTATTATCTGTTGTACCTGCTGATGATTTTCATACTGCTGATGGACATGCTTGAGCAGAAAGCCGCTTCACTCGGGAAAACTGTCTCACTGCTTTTTCTCGGCGCCGTGCTTACCCAGTGGAGGACGGAAGGTATCTACCTTTTCGCGCTTGTTCCCATTCTGCTTTTTATCTCTTACAAAAATTTAAGATGCAGAAAATATGCGCTGTCCGTGGTTCTTGCCTCACTAGCAATACAGTATCTGCTCACCATTCCGCAAAACGGCTCCCTCTTTCCCGACCGGCTGAACGCTCAGGCAGAAAACCGTATGGGGCCTTTTTACGCATATACGATCACAAACATGTACCGGAATGGACTTGATCTTGACAAAAATGCGGAAGATTTAAAAGAGGTGGACCGTTATATTTCCATTGACACGATCGAGGCGATCAATAACGATCTGAAAGATATCAACTACGAAGATGTGTTGATTCTCTATTACGAAGGATATACCGGAACGCGCGCCGACGCATCCCCCGAAGATTATAAGGCTTATGTTGATGCCTGCAAACGTATCTTCATTCATAATCCCATCGTTCTTTTAAAGACAAGAATCGGCGCATTCCATTATGCCGCCACACCATACGATATCGTATGGCCGGCAGGCGGCGTGGCAGGATTCCTCTCTTTTGGAATCAGTATCATCAAGGTGTGTGCATACAATCTCTATATCCCTCACCTGATTCTGCTTGGATTATGGATTTATTCAATCCTGTGCCGAAAGCCTTTTACGTTTTTTATGACATCGGGACTCTGCTGCCACTGGCTCATTGTATTTGTCCTGGCCCCGGCATCCTATTTTAAATATTATTTCCCGATTTACATGACTATGTACTTTTACCTGATTCTGCTTCTGATCGGAGCGGCATACAGGGCCTACGGCTCCAGTAAACACGTATCGTTTCTGGTGTAGAAAAACAGGATGAAAAGTTTCCTCTGAACTTTTCATCCTGTTTTTTATTTTAAAGCGTTTACAGAGCCTTCACATACCTGACCGTATCTCCCTGGCGAAATTCTCTTGTGGCAGACGTTATAATCATCTGATCGGCACTGACAGCGCCCTCCTCAAGCGCCGCCCACTTTTCATTCTTATCGCGAAGCCCCACATTGACGCGCCGCACGAAATATTCCTGCCCCATGATGCCTTCGCGCTCCTCCATCACATAGATATAATACCTTCCGTTTTCCTCATAAAGCGCCTCGATCGGAATACAGCAGCGCTCTCTCTCCCCGCTTTGCGTACAGGTAAGCGTCCCCGTCATACCGGGCATTCCTGCGCTCTCCGGGAGAGAAAGAATCACCTCATACATCCCCGGCTGGACTTTACTTTCCATGAGGCTCTCAATTACCGCATCGACCTTTCCTATACCGGAAAGATCTAATGACACAGCGCCTCCAATCCGAAAATACCGGATTTGGTCTTTTTCAATCACTGCCTTGAATCGGCAGGATTTCCCCTCATCCGTCATCAGCATCACAGCCGTGTCAGGCACCCTCGCGCCCACAGTGATGAAAATATCCGTAATCATCCCGTCCGCCTCCGCCATCACAACTCCACCGCTGTCCTGAATACCGTGATAAACCCGAATTCTCTCCTGGATTTCCCGAAGCTCAAGACGATACACATCCAAAGTGGAATCCACTTCTTCCGGGAGCAAGGAATCCTGTACACTCCGCGCCGCCGCTCTCACATTCTCCTCCCCGGTCTTTGCAGCCTCCTCTCTGTCAAATTCGGCGCTCTGCACCGAACTTTCAAGAGATGCCTTCTGGGAACCATTCATTGCAGAGGCGGGCGTATCATCCTTATAACTTTTCAATGCGCTTCCCGCACTATTATACCGGGCCTGCGCACGGCGGTTACCCTGCTCTTCCTTCCATCGGGCGCTCTCATAATCCTCCATCGCTCTTGCCTGCTCCAACAACTTCCGCTGATTTCGTATTTCCTGATTCTTTGCAAGCGTATCTATTCTCACACGCAGTTTTTCAGCCTCATTTTCCTGCTCTTTTATATTTTTCTCAATATCCGAAAGATCAATGGTAAAAAGCACATCGCCGCTAGAAACCACATCTCCAACATTCACAAATATCGTTTCCACACGCATTCCATCAAGCGACGTCACGGCGCGGCTGCCGCCTTCCACAACAACTCCGTCCGCCTTCACAGAATGTTCAAGCGATTTTGACTCCGGCACAACGCATGACACAATCGGCAGACGGTAAGCATAAACACTCTTTGATATAAATGTACAAATCCACATAAGGCCAAGAAAAACGACAAATCCAATGAACGCTTTCTTTCTTATTCCGCTTATTTTACTCATAGTTTCTACTCTTTCAATCCTGAATATATAATTCCCGCCTCCAGCGCATCCTGTCCGGCAAGAAATACAAACACAGCCGGTATCAGCATAATTACGGATGCACAGAAAGATGCGCCTGCCTGATTGATCGTGATTTTCGGAAAAAACATGGACAAAGGCCAGAGCGTCTTGTCCGACAGAAAAGCCATTGGCTGTTCTATCATATTCCAATACTCAAGAAACCCAAGCACGAGGGCGGATACCAGACCGCTTTTTCCAAGCGGCAGACCAATCTTTGTAAATATCGCCCATTCCCCCGCACCGTCAATGCGTGCCGCTTCCACAAGCTGTATCGGAATACGGCGGAATCCCCCATAAGATAAGAAAACGGGAAAAGCAGAAAACACGGCAGGGAGTATCACGGCAGCATGCGAATCAAGCAACGATAATCGCTTCAGCGTAAGATAGTTCGACATCATCATCACCTGAAACGGAAGAAGCATGAGCACTTCATAGAGCAGAAACAGACTCTTTGCGCCACGCACACGATAAACCGCAAAAGCCCATGCGCCAGGCACTCCCACAAGAAGTTGTCCGGCAAGAATGCAACACACAATCTTCATGGAATTCCAGAAAAGCACAAAAAACTGAGGCGTTTCAAAAAGAAGCTTTTTATAATTTTGAAACGTCGGATAATCCGGCATCAGCCTCCATCCGTTCATTCCACCCGCTCCCATAAATACGGGCAATAAATAATCACTTAATTCATAACTGTCCATGAAAGAACCTGTGATTAACAGAAACACAGGAATTAAAATGATAACACACAAAATTCCTAATATCACATTGCAAAATCCCTTCTCAATCCCTTCAAACAGCTTCATGTCCGTCCCCCCCTTTCATATTTCATTGTCCCATAACTTCTGTAAGATAAAAATCATCACAAACAGTACAACTCCCGTACATACAGTTGCCGCCGCCATCTTGTCAAGCTCCAGATTCACAAACCAGTTATTAAATAAATGCTGCAAAAGATACATATCCTTCGGCGGATAAGACCCTGCAACCAGATATGCTTCTCTGTAGATCTTAAAAGAATTTAAAACAGACAAAATGACAATCGTAAATAAACTCCCCTTTAAATCCGGCAGAATAATATACCGGAATATTCTTATCCCACCGGCTCCGTCCATCTGCGCCGCTTCTATCGTTTCCTTCGACACTGCCAGAATCCCGGCAAACCATAATACGATCGTATATCCGATATTTTTCCAGATATAACTGATCACAAGCACAGAAAAAGAAGGCTTATAAAAAATCATTTCCCAGACAATCGCAACGGCTGCCGTCGGCATCGCCATAGGAAGAAGAGAAAAAGATTTTACTGCACCGGAACTGGAAATATGGCTTAACAGAACTGCCGCGATAAATCCACTTACAACAAGCAGCGGTATGCAGACAATGGTGAACGCCGCCGTATTTTTTACCGCAAGACGAAACGCCTCATTCGCAAAAACAGTCCGGTAATTGGCAGCTCCAACAAATTCACTTGTCACTGCCGTGGTAAAAGACCGTTTCACCACATCCATAAATGGAAAAATCACAAAAATCAGCACGCCAAGAAAGCTGGGAGCCAGGAAGAGGAGAAAACTCCTCCTCTCCCTACTCCGCCATGTGCAGTGAGACTTTTTCCATAACCGCCAAAACGGTTTCATCCACATTTCTCCTTCCCTGCAGGAGCGCTTCGCCCTCCTCAATCACTGCTTCTTCCAGTACCAAATCATTGATATAAGCAGATTTCAATCCGAGCATCAGACTTAGAAATTCATCCTTCTCCTTCGCATCAGGCCAGTAAATATCGAACCCTATACCGACTCCGTTTTCATCCGATGTATACATACCGGCATAGCTTTGTCCTTCCACCTTATTCTGTTCCGCATTATCCTCCATCTTTTTCTCAAACGCTTCCTTATTTACCGGAAGCCCGTAATTCATCATTGCCTGCACCTGTGTTCCAAGCATAATCTCCACAAGCGACTGTGCTGTTTCTTCTTTTTCCGTTGAAGCGGATATTCCAATCATAGAAGCCGGCACAAACACGCAATTTCCCTTTTCCCCAAGCGACTGCAGAATCACGTCATCATTCCCATCCGTCCTCTTCACCGATATTATATTATGATAATCATAATCATTATCTAGTTTCCCCACCATAAGCATCGGTTCTTTGCCTGCACAAAACTCCATCGTATTCTTAATCATCGAAAGACCATAATCGCTCTCATCATACCGATAACCAAAATCTGTCCAATATCTGGTGTCCAACTCATTAAATTTATCTATATATTTCTGTGGCAGGCCATCCATCTGCGCATCATAAATACGTTTTGCCTGCGTATAAAATTCCTTCAATAACGCTTCGTCAATCGTCCCATCTTCCTTCTTCCACATCACTTCACCGGATAAAGCACACATTTTGAGCACCATTCGATCGGAGTATAATCCCAGAATATCCTTTTCCGGATTTTCCCTCCGAAGCGTTTCCACCGCATCTGCAAATGACGCAAGGTCTTTAATTCCGGCTACGTCTTTCTCATGTCCGGCAACAGCCGATAGACTCACCTGCGCTGGAATATAATATAGTTTTCCATCCTTTATGAATGCATCCGTAATATTTTCAAACAGGGCACCACTGCCTGTCATCTCTGAAAGAAGCGGGCCTAAATCTTTCAGAATCCCCTTTTCTACGTAAGAATCTATAGGAAGCCCGTCAAGAATCAGGATATCCGGTCCCTCCCCTGACATGATTTCCGTATTCAGTTTCTTAAGCGCATCGTCCCTTGTCGTGGAAGAGCCTTCCTGCACACCGATTTGATAATCGACATAAACATCCGAATCCGCGCTCTGTAATACAGAAATTGCCTGACGCAGCGTATCATTCTCTTTGAGACTGTACGCTTTTATCCTCTGACCCGGAACAGTTGGAATGTCAGGATCATATACATAACGCACAAGCTTACTTTTATAATAATCACTGAAAAGTGTTAAAAACTGCTCTCCCTCAATCATGACCATTCCCTGTAAAGCAAGAAGCGGAGAGCTGAAACTTGACAATGTACCGTCAATGACCTGCTCAATTGCACTGCCGCCTGCTACATGACGGTGAAGCCCTTTCTTACCAGCCAGATAAAAGGTATTCTCCTCTCCCGGAAAAACATAAAACTCATAGGCGTTATCGCCGCCTGAAAACGAATTCATTGCATACTGCTCTTCCATGAAATCTTTCCACACAGGATCCTCAATGTAAGATTCCGTATCCATATCATACATCCACATATTTGCTCTGGTATCACAGAGAATCATCGTATGTCCCGAAAAAGCGGCCAGCGCCATTATACTCTCTGTTTTCAAATACTCCTTCATACTCCCGTCTTCAGGATTTAACTCATAGATCATGTCGGACCCCAACCCCACCGCAAAGGCACGTCCCGAATCACTTGCAAAAATATGATTGATATACCCATTGTTTAATGATGGCGGCATATCAAATGAAACTTTCGTTCCGTCCTCTTTGACAAGAACCAGGATTTTTTCTGCCGTATCCCAGTCCCCGCCATGCTCGCTGCCGGCAATGACCGTATCTCCATTCGGAAGAACCGCCATATCTATAATATAATAATCATTCAGAATCTCCTGAAACCACCCCTGCTGATCTGTTTCCCATGTCTCGCCTCCATCCTTTGAAATCAGGCGCGGACCCTCTTTATCCGGAATTACAAGGGTACCGTCCGATAATTTCACGATTCCCACCGGGCGGGACGGTGACATTGGAAGCTCAATCTCCTGCTCCACATAACGCCCCTTCGCAGTTGAATCCGCCGCATCTTCCTCTTTCACGTCTTTCTCACCATTTAAAATCTCATTGTCAGATACCTCTCCCTTTCCTTTCACAACAGGAACCCTGCCGCATCCGGTCAAGAAAGAACCAATGATGGCTGTCATCAGTGTGAAGATCAAAATTTTTTTCCACCCCTTAAATATCATTTTTTTCATAGCAAACACTCCTTTCTATCATTTTTCTTTATACATCTATTTCTATCAGGACTCTCTTTGCAACAAACTCATCGTTTTCATAATATCCATACAGCTCAAGTCCGCAATCCGGCGTAATATCTGAAAATGATGCCTCCCTTCTCTTAATATCGGCTCCGCCTCCTACGATTGTCCAATGTTCAAATTCCGTATCATCCATGAACCGAACGGTTACCAGTTCTTCGTCCGGACTGCCTTCCTCCGGTATATATACCACGCTGTCCTCCACAAAGGTTCTGCTGATGACAACACTGTTATCTCCTATTTCTCTTATTTTTCCCGGAAGATAGACCTGCCCTTCCTCCTGCGTCTCCACACTTTCATTTGACGAAATGCCTTTCTCCGGTGCACTTTCCTCTGGTATCGGTTCCTCCACCTGAATCGTCGGAACCACATCCGGCTCCGGCTCCGCTGCGCCGCATCCCACTGCCGTCACCAGAACGGTTGCTGCCATAGCCGCTGTAACCCAATTGTTTTTCATAAATATTCCCCTTTTCTTTTGTTGTAACATACAGGCATTATGATTCGTGCCTGCATGTTGTTATTCCAATCATAGCAGGGCAATCTCTAAGAAATCTCTAAACGATTCTTTTCCTGAAAACAAAAAAGGAAGTGATGACGTTATCAAACGTGTTCCCATCACTTCCCATTTTAATATTCAGCCACCGCAGGCCGCATGGTCGAATAAAGGCCGGTTATCTGTTTCGGTTTTTATCTCATAGCCGAAATCTGTCGCTACAACTTCAATGCAGCCATAACACTTTTTATCATATTTACCTATATCACAGTTGCAAAGCTTCGTATACTCTGTACAATAGATTTGAATCTGTTTATCTTTTAAGAGATCAATCGTCCGCTGATCCGGATGCCTGTATCCTTCATGATTTCGAGATGAAATAATTGCATCCCGGGGGGGGGGTTAACACATCCAAAATCTCTGTTAAACCAATCCCCTTTTTTCCATCATAAAAAGCCCCGTGGTGCGGCATCTTCAAAACATCACATTTCAAATCCGGCATCCTGCGTAATAAGCTCCTCCATCCATCCTCTTCCAAATCACCCGAAAACAATATCCTGCATGTGTTAGTTTCCAGCAGGCAAACAATTGAAGCATTATTTGTACTATGTTTTTCAAGGGCTTCATCAAGCTCTGCCTTATTCGGATATAGCATGATAAAATTCGCTTTTCTATTTGAAATCAGTTTAATATAGCTTTCTGATGTGCTGAATTCACCCGGTTCTAAATGAATCCTGTTTCCCTTATAAAGCTCATCAAATTTCTTCCGAAAAAGTCTCATGTGCTTTGTAAGCTTTTCTCGGTCAAAATTATAACAAATTCTTTCTATCTTCCCCTTCTGTATGTATTTCTCTATAAAACTGTTCACTCCCCTGCAATGATCTTCGTCTGTATGAGACAGAATAAGCCAGTCAATAACATTCACATGATTGCTGTTTAACTCTTCCAACAATTTTTCAGCGTCAGCAATATCGATAATAATCACGCTTTCATTCCCGGACTGTTTCCCTTTTAAATAGATTACCGAGCTGTCACCATGCCCGACATCCAGAAATTTTACTCTCCCATTTTCCAACCCCATTACCGTTCGCCCCCTCTGCTTCTGCTGCATTCGCTGTTTGACAATGCCATTATTTCTTCATCGTCAAGGTATGAATACACCAATGGTTTGATATCCATAAGATTACCACCACAATACTTTGCTGAAAACTCAGCGCCTGTGCGCAGAAACCACCCCGGCATAGAACTTTCAATTTTCACCTGTTGTTCTCCAAATTCTACAAAGTAAACATTGCAGTACATATTTTCTGTATCAATCTCCAGGACCTCTCCGGTTACATAGGAATAATCCTTTTGATCTGCATTTCCCTCATTTTGATTCAACTTATTTCCGGCATATATGGACCAGCTCATTTTTACCTGATCCCGCTCATTCGGTTTAAGTTCAAAGGCATCAAAGATAATACGATCCGCCTTCTCCTCAATTTCACCCGCCCCCTTCCTATCGTTTGAAAAATATGCCGCTTTCATCTCTGCATAGCACCGCTCTAATTCCCTTATTTGAATATCGCTGAATTCAGGCACCGGTATGCTTCTTAAGACACTTGTTACCGCTGTTCTTTTCACGCATTTCCTGCGCAAAAACATATTCACTAATTTACTATTAATCAGCATACAGATCACACGATTTGAAATCCTCTGGTCTTTTGTAACGAAAACAAAAAAAGAAGAACTCGGATAATATCCCCTCTCATCTATACATGCACCATTACCATCTATTTTCCCTGGTGTGGAACTCATTTTTACCAACACCTTCTCTGATGCTTTAAGGACTGACTCATAATCTCTGCGTAGCCGTAACCGATTCCCGTCTTTATATATTTCTCTTTCCTCTTCCTTTGAAATATGATAACGGATATATTTTATCTTTTTCTGAATTTGAGACGATATTACATATTTTGTGAAATCTTTTGCATCTCCAAGAAACGGTACACATCCATCTCTTTCCGTCTCAAAGCGCTCCAGTTCTTTCGGGTATTTTATTCCTGTAATATTGTATGTAATATCTCCCAGCATCCGGTTGTCTTTTATAATCTTTTGAAGAATATCTTCTATCGGAGATACACTGATTTTAAAATCTTTTTCTTTCTTCCAGCAGTCTTGCATCTGCACAAAGAATTCAAAATCCCATTTATGTTTTTGAAAATAGTCCCCGACTGAATCACTGTTTTTTGTAAGAATTTTAATTTTTGTAAGATTCTCAAAAGACTTTTTCTTTTGTGCTATTACAACAACTGTTGCACAATTATTCTCAAAAATATGTCCTGGAAGCATCCAAAGTTCAATGATATCAAATTCATTTAATAGTTTTTCCCGCTGTTTGGCTGAACTTTCGTTTTGCAGAAAACTCTGAGGCAAAATAATTCCTATATACCCGCCTTCGCAAATCCACTCTAAATATTTGTCGAAAAATAACATTGCTTTCTGTTCTTTTCTACCCTTTTCATTCTTCTCTTCATAAGGAGGATTTCCCAGAATAATATAAGGCATACGCAAACCGGATTTTCGTATCGTTAATAAGTCACCCGTACGAATTTTCCACTGGTTGCCGTATGGAAGACCATATAACAGGAGCGACAATCTGGCCACTTCGGAAGCAAATCTGTCAATATCATTTCCCTCTATCATTTCTGTTAAATACCGGTGGCAGTCATCGTCTTCTCTGTCATATTTGACCAGCTCTTCTAACCTTTTGCACGCACTTAAAAGCAGGCTCCCCGACCCGCATGTACCATCTAACACATATCTTTTATCTACAGGAATACATTCAAACGGAATGCTCCAAACCATTTCCTCACTCAGCGCTCTGGGCGTATAATAAATTCCGAATTTCTTTCTGGCTGCTTCTGCTTTTTTTTCATCAAACTTTAACAATGTCGTTTCATAAAAATACCCCAGTAATTCATGATCCACACTTTGATAATTTATGCTCTTGCTCAAGCTTTCATATATTTCAGCAATCAGTCCTTCTCCATATTTCATCATCAGCTCACCACTGAAATAGTCCTTATACTTTTTCGATAAATCATCAATCAGCTCGAAGATATCCGGAATTGTTTCCACCTCCGTCGTCTTGCTGTGAATGATCAATGCTGATATCACATGCATCGTGATACTGGTAATGTGATTCAAATCCTGTTTCTTCACATTTCCTTTCTTTTGTATATAATTTTGAGCGGCAGTCAGGCCTCTTTCAAATTCCTCACTTAATATTTTACAGGTTGCCTCTCTCGAAAAATCTATCAGGCCTGAAACCTCAAAAATATCCAACTGCTTATACCCCATTTTGGCATGAATCAGGCTGTCTGGCATGAACTGAAATCTGTTTTGTTCAAAGTACAAATAAATTATGTTCTCTTCGCCATCTTTTAAAAGAATATTTTTGCGAGATGCTATCCCCCAGATACGTATGCGTTCATCTTTGGAGATAATTGCAATCGGAGCAGCCAGATATTTTGCCCCCTCTACATACTGATTTTCTTCCTCATCGCTTCGCACCCCTTTTACTGCTATACATGAAGTTGAAATATCTTTTAAATACTTGTCGCTGAACACTACATAATCGAATTTAACCGCAGAAGTGCCATTCATCTGTACCGAATAATTTTGTGAAAAATACTCTCTGTTATATCCTAATGGCTCAAGCAAACGCTTTAAGAATACACTCTCCATTCCTGCCTCCTTCTTCTGACTGTGAAAATCACTTCACCATGCCGTACCAGTGACATGATCCTGTATATTTTTTATAATTATACAACAAAACAGCCGAGTCGAAAATAAGATTCTAAAGAATTATTCATAAATTCCTTAGAGAAAACTTAAAGAATTCTATGGTAAAATAAAAAAGCGGTTCGCACGATTAATAAAACAGAGAAATCGCATAAAATGATAAGGGAGGACAGCTTATGCGTCTTTTACTTGCTGAAGATGATGAAAATTTAAACCAAACCCTGACCTGCCAGCTCGAAGCTGCCGGCTTCACCGTTGACGCCTGTCAGAACGGGGACGACGCCTGTTTCTATGGGGAGCAGAATATCTATGATGCGATCCTGCTTGACCGGATGATGCCCTGTATGGAAGGCACGGATGTCCTCACTTCTCTCAGGAGAAAAGGGATTACCGCCCCGGTCATCTTGATTACCGCACTCGGAACGCTTCATGATAAAGTAGACGGTCTGAATCTTGGCGCCGACGATTACCTCGTAAAACCATTTGAATTTGAAGAACTTCTTGCCAGAATCCGATGTGTCACAAGACGTTCCCCTATCCTTACAAATCCCAATATACTGACTGCGTCTGATCTTACCTTTGAGCTCGGTGAAGGGAAGCTTTGCGGACCGGCCGGAAGCTGTACGCTCTCAAACAGAGAGGCCGCTCTGTTCGAAGCGCTTATGCGCCAGAAGGAACAGACGCTTCCCAGAAGCACGCTTTTATTAAAAGTCTGGGGGCCGGACAGCGATATTGAGGAAGGCAACCTCGACAACTATATTCATTTCCTGAGAAGAAGGCTGAAAAATGCAGGCAGCAAAATGCAGATTAAAACCATACGCGGCATTGGCTACTGTCTCATGGAAAAGATTGAAAAGTAACCGGAAAGGCAGGACCGCATCCATGTTTCAGAAAGTACGTCTGCGCCTCACAATTTTAAGTGCAGGCATCACGATTTCCATTATGCTCATCATGTCCCTGCTCTACCTGCATCTCTCAGAAAATATTCTTTATGAAAGCAGATATACATCCTTTCAGAATGATATGAATACAATCACAGCAAATCTGGAGCAGCAGTCT
Organism: bacterium C-53; assembly: GCA_003612525.1. Taxonomy (GTDB): domain Bacteria; phylum Bacillota; class Clostridia; order Lachnospirales; family Lachnospiraceae; genus C-53. The sequence continues at coordinate 261,983 of RAZD01000001.1, forward strand.
GTCATATCGATGGAGTGGCTCTCAAAGATGGAAGCACAGGGCAGCTATATCTTTTTTGTCCTCGACAACAGCGTGCCTTTTTTGTACAACAAACTTTCTTCCCCTGACCGCGGCGCCCTTCTGGAAGAATGCCTGGATGCCTGTGAAACACGTTTCCCTGACTTCCTGTCTGAGCAGAATGTTTCCGCCTATCTTGCACAGCATGTAGAATATGAATTTCATTCCCCATCCACAAACAGGGATTACTTCAGTTCTGTTATCCAGCTGAACAGAAACAATGCAGGAATGCAGGTTGTAATTATTTCATCTCTTGATACGCTTGAAAACCAGATCTCTGCCCAGCGGATACGTTTTCTGTTTATCGGAGGATTTTCTTTTCTGCTCTTACTGGCCTTTTCATGGCTTTTTACCGGAATCCTGCTCCATCCGATTCAAAAAAACAGGGAACAACAGATTCATTTTATTTCTTCCGCCTCCCACGAACTCCGAACGCCGCTTGCTGTCATCCTCTCCTGCACGGAATGCTGTGCGAACGCTTCCGGGGAAAAGCTTAATTTCTTCTTAAAAACGATCCGCCAGGAAGGAAAAAGGATGTCCACACTGATCAATGACATGCTTCTGCTCTCTCAGTCAGATGCGCATAACTTCCCGCTCGATAAAAAACCAACGGAGCTTGATACGCTTCTCCTGAATTCATATGAAACGTTTGAACCGCTCGCGAAAGAACACGGACTTCATCTGTATGTGCATATTCCGGAAGAAGCAATGCCCCCATGCATGTGTGATTCGGAACGAATCCGCCAGCTTCTTTCTGTTTTTGTGCACAATGCAATCAGCTATACTCCCTCCGGAGGTTCGATTTTTCTGTCCGCTGGTTTAAGAAAAGACGGCTTTTCCCTCTCTGTGGCAGATACGGGCGTTGGAATCCCATACGAAGATAAGGAAAAAATTTTTGATCGTTTTTACCGCGCTGAAAAAGCCCGAAGTACAAAAGATCACTTCGGGCTTGGCCTGTCTATCGCATATGAAATTGTAAAAGCGCACCACGGAATGATATCCGTCGCAAATCGGGAGGGAGGCGGAACCGTTTTTACCGCTCAGCTTCCGCGATAAACACTCAGCGGCACTGGCCGCTGCACCGATCGCATCCGCCGCACTGAATGGATTTTCCATCTCTCCTGTCTTTCACCATACTTCTTATGATGTAAAGAACAATGCCTGCCACCACCGCACCGGTTGCCATCGTTCCTATGCCATATGCGCCTGTTGTTACCATTGTTCCGATCTGATAAATACAAAACGAAACCACATACGCAAGCAGTGTCTGGTATCCGATGGCAAACCAAAACCACCTGGCCTGATTCATCTCACGTTTTATCGCTCCCATTGCAGCAAAGCACGGTGCACAGAGAAGATTAAACACAAGGAAAGAATAAGCGGCGACAGCCGTCATGCTTCCTGCAAGCTGCCCCCAGATCTCAGCGCCGTCCTCCGCAACTTCTGCAAATCCAAACAGAATACCAAAGGTGCTCACTACATTTTCTTTCGCAATCAGCCCACATACTGCAGCAACCGCCATTCTCCAGTCACCCCACCCAAGAGGTCGAAACAGCGGGGCCACCACTCCTCCAATTGTCGCCAGCATACTTCTGTCAAGCTGTTCTGCCTCAATCATTTGAAAAGCCCCTTCCACCCATCCAAAACGCATCAGAAACCAGAGTACAATTGTAGACAGGAGAATAATGGTTCCTGCTTTTTTAATAAAAGACCATCCTCTCTCCCACATACTTTTCATCACACTTCCAAAGCCCGGCATGTGATAGGACGGGAGCTCCATCACGAAAAGAGCCGGTTCTCCGGCAAACATCTTCGTCTTTTTCAAAATAATACCCGAGAAAATAACTGCCAGAATTCCTACAAAATAAGCGCTGGGAGCCACCCACGCCGCACCGCCGAACAGTGCGCCGGCAATCAAAGCAATAATCGGAAGTTTCGCCCCGCAAGGTATAAATGTTGTCGTCATAATGGTCATCCTGCGGTCACGGTCACTTTCAATTGTCCTGGATGCCATAATCCCCGGCACACTGCATCCTGTGCCAATCAGCATCGGAATAAAAGATTTCCCTGACAATCCAAACTTACGGAAAATTCTGTCCATTATAAATGCGACACGTGCCATATACCCACACGCCTCCAGAAAGGCAAGAAAGAGAAAGAGCACAAGCATCTGGGGGACAAACCCAAGCACAGCCCCGACACCTGCCACAATTCCATCCAGAATTAATCCCTGCATCCAGTCCGCACATCCGATAGCATCCAGAAGGTTTCCCATAAGAACCGGAATTCCTGGCACATCCACAAGCCCGAAAAGACTCCACCCTTCGCCAAATACTCCGTCATTCATCCAATCCGTCGCCCATGTACCGACAGTAGTGACAGAAACATAATAGATCAGCCACATAATTGCTGCAAAAATCGGAAGCGCCAGCCACCTGTTTGTAACAACACTGTCAATTTTATCCGATACTGTCATCTTTTCCGATCGGACTTTTGTAACGCACTCATCTGTCACAGCTGAAATGTACATATATCTTTCGTTTGTGATAATACTCTCCGTATCATCATCAAATCTCTCCTCAAGCGCTTTGATTTCCTCTGACACATCAGGCGCTGTCGACATCTGATCTCTGATCTTATCATCTTTCTCCAGAAGTTTAACCGCAAAGAATCTCTCTTGTCCCGTCGGAACCTTTCCCACCAGTTTGTTACTGATAACGGAACGAATTACCTGCTCTACACTATCTGTGAATTCATGTACCGGAACCGTCATATTCTCCTTTTGTGTCAATGCCACAGCTTTCTCTGCCGTCTTCTGAATTCCGATTCCTTTTAGAGCCGAAATTTCAACAACTTCACAGCCAAGCTTTTCCGAAAGCCTGCCAGAATGAATCTTATCTCCCCTTCTCTCCAGTACATCCGCCATATTGATTGCCAGAATCATCGGAATGCCAAGTTCCATTAACTGTGTGGAAAGATACAAATTCCTCTCAATATTTGTACCGTCAATAATATTGATGATCGCATCCGGCCTTTCTCCAACCAGGTAATTTCTCGCGACTACCTCTTCCGGCGTATATGGCGACAATGAATATATTCCCGGCAGATCAATAAGAACTACATCTTTATATCCCTTTAACCGCCCTTCCTTTTTTTCAACCGTTACACCGGGCCAGTTTCCCACAAACTGGTTGGAACCGGTCAATGCATTAAACAATGTTGTCTTCCCGCAATTGGGATTTCCAGCAAGAGCTATCTTCACTGACATATCATCTCTCCTTTACCTATTTAAGTTTGTCTATTCTATCATTGGTTAGCATTTACTAATCTTCGGGTAAAAAAAATGGTTCTACCTCTACCATCTCCGCATCTGCCTTTCGTATGGATAATTCATATCCCCGTACCGTCACTTCAATAGGATCTCCAAAAGGTGCGACTTTCCGCACAAATACACTCACGCCTTTTGTAATCCCCATATCCATAATTCTCCTCTTTACAGGCCCCTCGCCAGTCAGCCGCTTCACCCGCACTGTCGTTTTGCAGGCTGCCTCTCTTAATGTTTTCATCTTTCTTATGCCTCCTTCATGCCACAATTTTATTTGTTCTATTCTTTCCGAAATCAATCTTTGTGTCTTTTCATGTTTTCTTTTAGTTAGTATACGCTAATAAATATTAGTTGTCAATAACTTTCTGCACTGTGTATTGAAACCTTCTTGCATGACTAAGGAGTCCTGGGGCGTAATCTTGAAATACGCCTTAGAACTCCTTCTGATACATAAGTCTATTTTCCACTAAGCCCCAGCCTGTTAATTGCACTGAATATTGCCCGTACCGAAGCTCTCGTTATATTTGAACTCACGCCGACGCCATAGGTTACGCGCCCCTCATTTGCATCAAGCATATGGATATATGCGGCAGCCTGCGCATTCGAACCACCCTGTAACGCATGTTCCTCATAATCCAGAACTTTAATACGCACATCAAGTTCTTCCTGCAACCCTCTTTGAACCGCATCAATCGGTCCGTTTCCGACAGCCTCAAACCGTTTTTCATTTCCATGATTGGTATAAACCACAGTCACCTTTGTATCAAATTCGGATTCTGTTTCCCCGCTCAAATCATCGATGCGGATTCTCCGGAAATGAATCGGTTCTTTCATATCAAGATATTTCTCGCGGAATTTCTGCATTACCTGCTCAGGGGAAACCTCGCCCTGCTTCTCTGACAATGCCTGAATCACATCGGCAAACTCCTTATGCATTCCCTTCGGCAGCTTAAATCCGAAATAAGTATCCATAACGAATGCCACTCCGCCCTTTCCGGACTGCGAATTGATTCGTACAATCGGCTCATACTCTCTTCCAATGTCTGCTGGGTCAATTGGCAGATACGGAACTTCCCATGTATCCGGATGGCGCTCATTCATCGCATGCACACCCTTATTGATTGCATCCTGATGCGAACCGGAAAATGCCGTAAAAACAAGTTTTCCTGCATATGGATGCCTCGGATGAATCGGGATCTTACAACACCTTTCATACACTTCTATAATATCATTGATATGCTCAATTTCCAATTCCGGATTAATCCCCTGCGAAAACATATTGTATGCGACATTTAAAAGATCGACATTACCGGTCCTCTCACCATTTCCGAATAAAGTACCTTCCACTCTCTCAGCGCCTGCCAGCATCGCAAGCTCCGTTGCCGCAACACCTGTTCCTCGGTCATTATGAGGATGCACGCTCAGTATTATGCTTTCACGATTGTCAAAATGCTTATTCATCCATTCTATCACATCGGCATATGCATTCGGTGTTGTCATCTCTACCGTCGCAGGAAGGTTAATAATCACCGGATTTTCTTTTGTTGCACCCCATTCCTTTACAACCGCATTACATACTTCAAGCGCGTATTCCGGCTCCGTACCGGTGAAGCTTTCCGGAGAGTACTCCAGGATAATTTTGCCCGGAAAATCTTTCGCCCTCTCCCTGACCATTCTTGTGCCGTCAATCGCAATCTGCTTGATTGCATCCTTATCTTTATGAAATACGACATCCCTTTGCAATGTAGAAGTCGAATTATAAATGTGGAACACAGTCTGTTTAATCCCCTGAATCGCCTCAAATGATTTGTCTATCAGCTCCTCTCTGCATTGAGATAAAACCTGTACCCGCACATCGTCGGGAATCAGTTTCCGCTCCACAAGCTGTCTTAAAAAATCATACTCAATCTGAGACGCCGCCGGGAATCCGATCTCAATCTCTTTAAAGCCCATGTTTACAAGCATCTGAAAAAACTCAATCTTCTCCGACACTACCATCGGGTCAATCAACGCCTGATTCCCATCCCTTAAATCAACACTGCACCAAACCGGCGCATGTTCAATTTCCTTATTGACCCACTCCCTTTCGGGATAATGAAGAATCGGGTTCTTCTTATAACGTTTATAATTTAACATATTTCTTCTCCTATCCGCTGCTTTGCAGCATTTTCTGATTGACAGACATAAAAAGGCCTCTCCCACGAAAAGGAAAGGCCATTTCTATCTCTATTATTCACCCAAGCCATTTTCAATCGCTGTAATTAATGCCTTAAGTGCTTCTTCTTCATCTTCGCCCTCGCAGACGAACTCCACCTCATCACCGCATTTTACACATGCGCCCAATACGCTTAGAACACTCTTAGCATTTGCCGTATTCTCTTTGAATGTAAATGTAATCAGAGACTTAAACTGCATAGCCTCTTTACATAGAATCCCAGCCGGGCGTAGGTGCAGACCTGTTGGATTTTTAATTGTTACCTTTTGGCTTACCATTCCAGTTTCCTCCAATCACTAGGCATAGTAAAAATTACCTATATCTACTATACCATCTTATGATTTATTTCACAAGTATTTTAATAAAATTGTACTTGTTTTTAGTAATATCTACGATATTTCTTTACATTACGGTATTTTCAATCAGTTCTGCCAGAGCCTTTGCATCCCTGTCTATCATGCTCTGATCTTTGCCTTCAATCATAACACGTACAAGCGGTTCCGTTCCTGAAGGACGGATTAATACTCTGCCGTCACCGGCATATTTTGTCTCAAGCGCCTGAATCGCATCCGATATTTCCGTATATTCCATAAAGCTTTCCTTTTTGTGATTCGGCACTTTGGCGCCATAAAGCGCCTGCGGAAGCACTTCCATGACTTTGGCAAGCTCTGACAGAGGCTTTTTGCTTTCCACCATTACCTGCAGCAAATGAAGCGCACTTAGTAAACCGTCGCCGGTTGTATTCTCATCCAGAAAAATAATATGTCCGGACTGCTCTCCGCCAAGATTCGCGCCTATTTCACGCATATGCTCCAGCACATAACGGTCGCCAACCTTCGTCTGATCAATCTTAATCTTTTTCTCCTTCCCCATCAGGAAAAATCCAAGATTACTCATCACTGTCGCTACAATCGTATCTTTCTTCAGAGTTCCTTTTTCTTTCATGTAATTTCCGATGATTGCCATAATTTCATCACCGTTTACAATTTTTCCGTTTTCGTCCGCCGCCAGAAGCCTGTCAGCATCGCCGTCGAATGCAAGGCCCAACGCCGCCTTTTCATATACGACGCGTGCGCAGAGCTCCTCCATATGGGTAGATCCACAATTTGCATTAATGTTTGTGCCATCCGGATTATTATGAATGGCAACCACATCCGCGCCAAGTTCACGCAACGTTTCTATCGAAGTATAGAACGATGCCCCCTCCGCACAATCCACCACAATCTTCATATCACGAAGATCAAGGGGAACTGCCTTGCGCGCATGATTGATATATTCTTCTTTTGCATCGGAACGATATTTGATTTTTCCAACTCTGGAACCTGTCGGCTTGGGGACGCCCTTGCAGTTGTTCTTAATCAGGCTCTCAATCTGGTCTTCCAGCTCATCCGAAAGCTTATAGCCATCTCCGTTAAAAAATTTAATTCCATTAAACTCCACCGGATTATGAGAAGCTGAAATCACAACACCAGCGTCCACCTTATATTTCCTTGTAAGATACGCAATTGCCGGCGTTGGCAGAACGCCTACATACACTGCGTTTGCTCCCACGGAGCAGATACCTGCCATCATCGCATTGGCCAGCATATCACCTGAAATACGCGTGTCACATCCGACCATAATCGTAGGGCGGTAAGATCTCTCTTCCGTCAAAACATATGCACCTGCCTGGCCAAGCTGCATCGCAAGCAGCGGAGTCAGCTCCGTATTTGCGACACCACGCACACCGTCTGTTCCAAATAATCTTCCCATTATTCTACCCCTTTTACTTTTAATATTACCTTTACCGTCACTTTCTCTTCACCCGCAATGATGCCAATCGGATAAGCAAAAACAACATCCGCATCGTATACACCCTCCGGAAGTGCCTCCGCATCCTCCGGTTTTGCAATCAAAGCTGCATCAACAATGCCGGTAATCTCAGCCGGATTGATATTGTCAAATGCTGCGCCCATTCCGCGGACTCCGACTGCAATCACTTCTCCGACGCCTCCTATGGAAGCCTCCATTTCCTCCGGCACATTTACAATCGTGATATTCGATGTCGGAACTTCAACATTCTTCGCATTAAGCTGTTGTACTTCTACCGTAACGGTTGCTATCGTACCCGCCTCTCCCGGTATCACAATAATTCCTTCCGGAAGATATCTGCTGACATCAACCTGCACTTCCACCGGCCCCCGCGCATCCGTAATATCCACTACCGACGCCGGAATCGAAATACCTGAAACAGCGTCAAGCGCCGACTTCCTTCCGGTAACAGTGAGGGAGTACAGGCTGCTTGTCAAAATACCTGTCGTACCATAGCCCACTGCCGGCACTCCTGTGTAACTGAAATTGATCGGAATTTCCTTCGTATTCCAGATCTCTACCGTAACATTGACAGACTCACGGCTCAATGTAAGTTCATTCTGTGATATTTCCTTATTCTGCGCATCGTATAATACAATATTCTCTGCGGTTGAAATATCAGAAGTCATCCCTGATACGTCTACATCCACAACCGCACTGTCAATTTGTGATACAATTGATTCCGGACCGGAAACTTTTACTACATTTTTATCCGTATACATATTTCCGATAATACATCCCTGAGAAATATCTCCCGAAGTCCTGACTTTTATATTAAACTGTCTGGCGAGAAGACCCTCAATCGCTATTTTTACATTTTTGTTTCTTAGCGTAATATTATCAATCCGGTCTGCATATTTCGTTGCTTTCACTTCAATCGGTATCATAGTTCCGTCAAGTCTTGACATATCCGCAAATGCTTTAAAATTATCACGGCTCAGCGTATCAAGCACGGACCGTTTCGCGGTTACACTTATACTGACTACGTCTGAATTGTCCACAACTTCATATACGCTCCCCTGGCTTGTGATGACCTGTTCATTCGTCAGTTCCACCGGAATCATACTGAATGTTTTTACTGTAACAGGATCATCCACACTGACTACAATAAGCCATAGCAGAAAAGCAAATACAACGGATAAAATTTTCAGGCCGATATTATTTGTTAGTTTCTTTTTCATTCTTCGACCTGCCTTTCCATAGCCTGAACCTGCGTTCTTCTATTGTTTTGTTCTGCGCACCGCCAAGCCGCTCCTTCAGGAAATCGGCATCAATATTTCGATATAATTCGCCTTCATAGGCAACGGAGACCCTTCCTGTCTCTTCCGACACAATAATCGTAATAGAATCCGTAACTTCGGAAATACCGACACCGGCACGATGTCTCGTTCCCAATTCCTTGCTAAGTGCCATATTATCTGACAAAGGAAGATAACATGTCGCCGAAACCACTCTGTTTCCCTGAATAATAATTGCTCCGTCATGAAGCGGAGTATTATGTTCAAAAATATTAATCAATAACTGACTTGATACAAGCGAGTCCAGTTCAATTCCTGTTCTTTCATATTCTGTCAGCGGGTCGTTCTGTGCAATTACGATCAATGCGCCCGTTTTCACTTTTCCCATCTCATAACAGGCTTTCACGATCTCGCCAACTGTCTTATCACTGAATCGTTCATCCAGATTTCGGTTAGAGTCAAACGGAATAAGCGAAGAAAAAATATTTTTTCTTCCCAGCATGTCAAGCGCTTTCCGAAGTTCCGGCTGAAAGACAACAATCATTGCCGTAATCGCAACCACGGAAGCGTTTTTTACAATCCACAAAATCGTATTCATACGAAATACGTATGCCAGAAAGATAAAGACGCCAATTACAATAAGCCCCCTCAACAGGGACCATGCCTTCGTATTTTTAATCCACACCAGTATATGATAGACCAGAAATGAAATAATCAATATTTCTACAATATCGGTCCATGTAATCCTGGGGATAGACATTGGTGATATATATCTTCCTACAAATGAACTTATTCTCTCCATATAGAATCACACCTATCTGACATCAAAATCATCATCCAGCTTTCTGGCAGATGTCCTCGCCCGCGTATCTGCGTGTGTCCCATGATAGGAAGATGCAGATGATAATTTTTTCTGAGAATTAATCTTCTTCACCTTCTTCTCCGGCGCTGAAACCATCATTTTGGGCACTGCCTTTACATAATAATAATATTCATCATCTTCAAACTGGACATATTCGGTTCTCGAATAATCCACACTGAAAACAAAGAATTCAAGTACAATTATTAATAATACGGATAACACCGTTCCAATTATTGTTTTAACGATAGAAATATTTATATCCATCATCAAATCACCAATCAAAATAATCATAACATTCGTGATCGCGCCAACTACCATTGCGATCTTCCATGCATAATTCACGGAAAGCCTGCGCACCAGATAGACAAGTATCACAGTCACTGCAAATGCCGCCAGCATCACAATCATCGTCTTATTTCCCATAATGCTGTCAATCACGTACTGAAATCTTTGAATTCTACTCTCCGTTTCGAGATTTCCCAGAGCTTTTGAATTGAGTTTCACATAATCAAGAACATAAAATACAATTACTCCACATCCGACTGAAACTGCTGATAATGGTGTACCGACAAACCCCATTGCAAGCGGCATCGCATATGGCACATGGCATGCAAAGCAAAGCGGAGTCAACAGCACCGCCACCGCATCTCTCGGTGAAAATCGGAAATAAAGCAGAAACATCAGCAGAAAAAGAGCCAACACTACTACTGCACATTCCAGAGAAAGCGCGTAGAGATGAAGTATAATAAATCCCGCCGAGAACAGAAGAATTATATTCACAGGAAGAAACGAACATAATAACGCTGTTATCAGCAATATCGCCGGATTTGTCAGACGGTACATAAATCCAAGATTTTTCGTAATCGTAATCAGTGAAACCAAAGCAAGTAAAAATTTCATTACGGGCGTAATATAAATTTCATATTTCCCATAAAAGTTCTTCAAATGCTCCTTCATTACAAGTAAATTTGTCATTATCGCTCCTATTTTTACAGCCCGCTGCTAATCTTCTTCCTCATACATCTGAGAAAGCTTTCTCAAAGCCGCATAGTAATTGCGAAGGCTTTTTTTTGCCTTATTGTATCGATATGAAGCCAGTATATATGCTATAAGCATGTAAGCAACGACTGCCGCCAGATATAGCATAACCAGTGTTTTTACGAAGGCTACCACATCCATTTTATAAATATCCGCCAGAAACGCCTCAAAATCATAATATATATACATGGCAAAAATCAGCCCAAATGCAATTGTTGCGCTGATTGCCGTCTTCACTACCTGAAAACTGATATAGTCGTTTCTGAAATAATTACCGACAGGAATCATCCTTTTCCCCTCATCAGCCTCATAGGAAGCCATTCTGGTCATAAGTTTGATTCTTTCTTCATTTAACATACAAAAAATCACCAACGTTCACACACTAGTGTTTATCGAGAAAACGCATGCGATCCTTTCCTTTTGATTTTGACGAACTTGTAACCGGCTCCTCTTTCTGTGGAATCCTGGTTGCGTCAATTAACCCCTTTGCAATATCAGATTTACACCGATCGCAGAATCTTCCCGTCTTAATCAGTGCGCCGCAAACCTCACATTCAATTCCAATAACAGAATTATCAGAAAAAGTAAGCCTCTCTTCACGAATCCAACGCTTGATCTGCGCAATCTCAACTTCGCAATCCTCTGATATCTGCTGTATACTTGCATCAGGATGATCATAAATATATTCCTTTACCTCCTGAAACTTGTCTTCCAGCTCCTCTCTGCAAGCCGGACATAAATTAATCCCTGTAATATAATTGTACAGTCTTCCGCATTTTTTGCAATTTCTTACATTCATACTATTCTCGCACCTTTCCTATAGTGTCACACATCGGCACCGGATGCCAGTGCCACAAAATATACATTTTTTATACCGTTTTCTCTCAGTACCCTTGAAATTTCATTTATTGTACTGCCCGTTGTTAAAATATCATCAACGATAATAACTGTATTTAATTTTACATCATTTTTCACCATTTTAAAAGCCTTTTTCAAATTATTTTCCCGTTCTGTAAGAGTCATCAGTTTCAGCGCCTTTGTATTCCTCTCTCTGATCAGAATTTCTTCTCTGACGGGAATATTCATCCGCCGGCCTATTTCATTGGCGATCAGGCCGGCCTGGTTATAGCCCCGTTTTCTGAACCTTTTTGGATGAAGTGGAACCGGAATAATCGCATCCGCACAAAATTCCCGAATTTCTTTTCCCAGACACCGGCATACTGTCTCTGCATAAAACCGGCTGTATTCCCTTCGGTTCGCATATTTAAAACGATAGATGCTCTTTTTCATAACATCATTATACAGGAAAACAGAAAAGCCTTTACGAAAATACCGTCTCTTATCTCTGCATCCCGCACAGTATTCAGTTTCGTTATCCATCATCTGTTTTCCGCACTTCATACACTTCGGTTCTTTGATATAGGCAAGTTTTCCGATACAGTCCGGGCACACCAGCGTTTCACGATATGCCAGAATTCTGTCACAAACCGGACATCTGCCCGGATATAAAAGATCCAATATCTTATTTATACTCATCTCACCTCCATAAATTCTTCAATTCTGTCTTTTAATCCCGTATATCGTTTCTGCTCGCTCTCATTCTCTATCATTCTGTTGACTGTTTGACTGCTCCCGATCATGGTGACGCATTTCTGCGCCCTGGTGATTCCTGTATAGAGAAGATTCCTGTTCATAAGCATGGCCGGGCCGGAAAGCAGAGGCATAATAACTGCCGGATACTCACTGCCCTGAGACTTATGAATCGTAATCGCGTAGGCAAGCTCTAGCTCATCCAGCTGAGAGAACGTATAATGTACTGCCTTGTTATCATCAAACATCACGGTCACAGTCTCCGTTGCATCGCTGATACTTTCAATCACTCCCATATCACCGTTAAACACACCGAGTCCTTTATCCACTACCACTCCGTACTTGCTGCTCACTTCCCATTCAAGCTGATAGTTATTCTTCACCTGCATTACCTTGTCGCCTTCTCTGAAGACAACTTCTCCGGATTCCCGCTCTTTTTTCGACGCGTCCGGGGGATTCATCCTTCCCTGAAGACACCGGTTCAGATTTTCGACTCCAAGCGCTCCCTTTCTCATCGGCGACATTACCTGAATTTCGTATGGCTGAGCATTTACATATGGCGGCAGCTTCTTCATAACAAGATACACAATGGATTCAATAATAACTTCGGCATTATCCCGCTCAAGAAAGAAGAAATCCCTGCTTTTATTATTCAGACCAATACTCTTTCCCTCATGCACTTTATGTGCATTTACCACAATATCGCTCTCCGCTGCCTGACGGAAAATTTTCTCAAGCGCCACCACAGAATATCCATCGCAGCTGATGACATCCCTAAGCACCGCTCCCGGCCCAACCGACGGAAGCTGATTCACATCACCGACAAGCACAAGCCGTGTCCCTGCCGTAACCGCTTTCAGCAGAGAATAAAACAGATAGATGTCCACCATTGACATCTCGTCCACAATAATCACATCCGCTTCAAGCGGATTGTTCTCATTGCGCTCAAATCCTGATGACACAGCATTTCCATAACTTTCGCCGCCCTTGCCGCCGTTTAACTCAAGCAGACGATGAATTGTCTTCGCCTCATATCCTGTCGCCTCCGTCATTCTCTTGGCCGCTCTTCCCGTAGGCGCTGCAAGCATAATATCCATTCCTTCATCGGCAAAGTAGTGAATCAACATATTGATTGTCGTCGTTTTCCCGGTTCCCGGCCCTCCCGTAATAATCATTACGCCATTCTTTACTGCGCCGAATACCGCTTCTCTCTGCTTCTCCTCAAGACATATCCCCGTCCGTTCTTCAATCCCATGTATTTTTTTCAGAACCGCATCCTTTTCCTGTTCTTCATGAATATTCAGATCCTCAAGCATCTTTGCACAGCTCAGCTCCGTATAATAATTCACAGAAGAATAAACCTGCACCATATCTTCCGACGTTTTCAGCATGATTTTATTTTCTATTGTCAGATTTTGTAATTGCAGATCAATATACGTTTCCTCTATTCCCATTAACTCGGAACTGTTTTTGAGAAGTATTTCCTTTGGCAGATAAATATGTCCATCTCCCATTGCACGCTGAAGCGTATACAATATACCACTCCGAATCCGAAAATCAGAGTTCCACGGCACCCCGACTTTCACTGCAATCTCGTCTGCCGTCTTAAATCCGATACCTGCGATTTCCTCCGTCATACGGTATGGATTTTCCCGTATCACTTCATACGTTTTATTTTCATACGCGTCATAAATCCGGACCGCCAATGCATTTGATATTCCATACTGCTGAAGAAAAATCATTGCCTTACGCAATTCACGTTTCTCTTCCATCTGAACCGCAATCTGCCTTGCGATTCTTTCACTGATACCTTTTATCTCAATAAGCCGCTCTGGTTCCTCCTCCATAATCCTGAGAGAGTCTTCCCCAAATTTTTTAATAATTCTTCTCGCAAGTGATTCCCCAATCCCTTTCACAGCCCCGGATGCCAGATATTTCTCAATCGACAGAACATCATCCGGCGTTTTGATCTCGATGTTTTTTACCTTAAACTGCTCACCATATACCGGATGGCTTCCATACTCGCCTTCTGCCCTTATGGACTCTCCCTCTTCAATAAACCGAAAGCTCCCAACAAGTGTTTCCTCACCTGACTGTGTCTCTAAGGCGAGAACCGTATATCCGTTTTCCTCATTTCTGTAAATGATGTGATCTACAAATCCCTCAATTGTTTCCAAAATAGAATTTCCTCCCCCACCTGTCGGTTGTGAAACGTTCGGCCCTGACAGTCTCTTCTGTTAAATAAAGAGAGACTGCGCCCGCAGTCCCTCTTTTTATGTTTTCTATATTCTACCACAGAATAAACAAAGATACAACTATTCTATGCTTTCCACACTGTAATTTCTTTTCATCTGTTCATACAACATCTTCGCAATTCCAAGATCATTCTGCTCCACAGCTGTTTTCGCATATTCCTGCATCAGATTTCCTTTGAAATAGTCAACCAGCATACTATCCTCGCTGCCGTCACTTTTCACAACCGTCTTCTGCATCGCCTTAAACATCTGTTCCACAAAATAGGCCTCGAATTCCTTACAGGCATCCATCAATTCCTCATCAGATGCATTTTTGTAATCGTCGCTTGTCTTTCCTTCCAGCTTCTTCGTATAAGAATCTGTCGCTGCCTGATTCATATATTGAGAATAAACAGAATTAATATCCATGCTCATACTAATAACCATGCCTTTCCATAGCCTGCGAATTTGGGCCGCAGGCACAAATTTTGCGTGTGAAAAACTTATTTTTCACACTACGCTCTTCCTTTCACACTAGCGTCTTAGCTGATTTGCCTGCTGTAGCATTTCATCCGAAGCCTGAATTGCTTTTGAATTCATCTCGTAAGCACGTTGTGCCACAATCAGATTAACCATCTCATCCGCCACCTGAACATTGGAACCTTCCAGGTATCCCTGGCGAACCTCACTCTTTTCCACATCATCATTGTCGGCTTCGTTAATCACTTCGCCTGATGCTTCCGTCTCCGCATACATACTGTCACCGACTTTATCAAGTCCCGACGGATTCAGGAATTGAAATAACCCGATCTGTATTCCGATCGGCTGAGGATTATTATCCTCATCCGGATACATAAACTGTCCGTCCTGGCTTACAGACAGACGGCTTGTGATAATCCAGTCTTCAAATACAATCGGCTCACCCTCCGTATCAAGAACCGGATTTCCATCGAAATCACAGAGTGTCATTCCATCCACGCCCACTGCAATGTTGAAATCTCCGTTCCTCGTATAGTATGTATTGCCATCTTCACAGCGAACTCCAAAAAATCCTTTTCCATTAATCGCAAACGCATAATTGCTTTCATATGCCAGAAACGGACCCTGATGAAATAAAGAGGTAATTGATGCATTTCTGACACCAAGTCCAACCTGTGCTCCGATCGGTTTCTGCTCGCCGTTTGCAGTTGTTGTTTTTGTCTGCAAAGTCTGATATAAGAGTGATTTAAACTCATTCGCCTCTGTCTTATACCCGGTTGTATTAACATTTGCCAGATTATTTGCAATCGTATCAACGTTATTCTGCTGAGCAATCATTCCCGATGCCGCTGACCATAATGATCTTACCATATCGAACCTCCATATATTCGCAAACTTGCCAAATCAAAAATATTATCAGAGCATGCCCGTATTATTTACGGTCTTATCCAGCGTCTCGTCCATCGCCTGTATAATCTTCTGGTTTGCCTCGTATGCTCTTGTGACATTAATCAACTCAACCATTTCGGAAACTACCTTTACATTGGACATCTCCAGATATCCGGAATAGACTTTCGCATTCGCCGGCTGCTCCGTTGCTCCCTCTACTGTCTGATAAAGATTCTCTCCGTACTTTTCAAGGTAATTATAATCCGTGAAATCCGTAATCTGGAGCTGTGCGATCTGCTGGTCGCCCTGATAGATATTTCCCATCCGGTCAATCGACGCCCCATGCAGCGGATCTAACTGAATATGGTTCCCTGCCGTATCCAGCACGAAATCTCCGTCCTTCGTTACAAGATATCCTGCTTCGTTTAATGTAAATGCGCCGTCTCTTCCGTATTTAATCGTAGTCTCTCCCGCCTTATTCGTAAATTCAATTGTGAAGAAACCACTGCCGGACAATGCCATATCAAAAGTATTGCCGGTTTCTCTGAAAGACCCCTGATCATAATCCGTATATCCCTCGCCGATTTTAACGCCCATATGCAGCGACCCCAGACGTCTTGGGATATTATACTCGGAAGTATCTTTAATTTTATATCCCAGCACATCGTCAAATGCCTGCGCCGTCGCGCCTTCTTTTTTATATCCCGTCGTTGCGGAATTCGCCAGATTATTTGTCAAAACATCCATTCTGTGCTGCTCATGCAGCATACCGGTATACGCGGTATATAATCCTTTTACCATAAATCTGCTCCTTTAACTTATATCATCACGATATCCGGCAAGGAATTCAACATATTTTCCTGTGCCGATCGCAACTGCCGTCATAGGATCTTCGGCAGTCATCGTATTAATTCCCGTTTTGTCTGCAATCAGGTCCTCCAGACCGCGAAGAAGGCTTCCTCCTCCCGTCAGAACAATTCCCCTGTCTGCAATATCTGCCGCAAGCTCCGGCGGCGTCTTCTCTAGTACGCTATGAATCGCTTCCACAATCTGCGAAGTCGTCTCTTTCAACGCTTCCTCCGTCTCCTCCGAAGATACTTTTACCGTACGCGGCAGACCTGTCACCAGATTCCGTCCTCGCACTTCCATGTAATCCACTTCCGGGCGCTTAAATGCAGAACCGATTTTTATCTTTAAATCTTCCGCGGTTCTCTCACCAATCAGAAGGTTATGTTTCTTTCTCATATAACGAACAATTGCCTCGTCAAAATCATCCCCGGCAATCTTAATTGAAGTGCTGACAACCGTTCCTCCCAGCGAAATAACCGCAATATCCGAGGTTCCTCCTCCGATATCCACAATCATATTCCCACACGGTTTTGCAATATCAATTCCGGCTCCGATCGCAGCCGCAATCGGTTCTTCAATAATCGATACCTCTCTGGCTCCGGCCTGATAAGTCGCATCTTCAACCGCTTTCTTCTCCACTTCCGTAACACCGCTTGGAACACATACACTGATGCGCGGTTTGCGGAATGTCTTCTTTCCCAATGCCTTCTGAATAAAATACTTTAGCATCTTTTCCGTCACCGTATAATCAGAAATAACACCCTGACGCAGAGGTCTTACCGCCACTATATTTCCAGGTGTCCTTCCCAACATTAACCGGGCGTCCTCCCCGATCGCTTTAATTTTATTTGTATCCCTGTCGAATGCGACAACGGAAGGTTCTTTTAATACAACACCTTTGCCTCTGATATACACCAAAATACTGGCGGTTCCGAGGTCAATTCCTATATCTGTATAAACCATGTTTTTTCCCCTTTCATCGGTCGGTTTCTTCCTAATCTGATCTTAATCATCTCTCCAACTTATCGTTTCAAATAATACGCATATAGTCTTATTATAAACGAAACCGACACTTTTTCAATCCATTTTTCGCATTTTAAAAATATTTTCATATTTCAAACGCTGTCAATAGACAAAATGTTTCCAAATGAAAGAGAAAAAACGGACGCATTCCATAACTGGCGCGTCCGTGCTTCCGTTATTATATATCGGCAAAACCAAAGTAAACTTAACCCTTTTTCAGCATTTTTTTAATATAACATCCTGTGTGGGACATTTCACATTCAGCCGCCTCTTCCGGCGTCCCCTGAACAAGAATGGTTCCTCCTTTATCTCCGCCTTCCGGCCCGATATCAATAATATAATCCGCTGTTTTGATCACATCAAGATTATGTTCAATTACCACAACTGTATTTCCACCATCAGAGAGCCGCCTTAGTATCTCGATCAGCTTGTGCACGTCAGCGAAATGAAGCCCTGTTGTAGGTTCATCCAAAATATAAATTGTCTTGCCCGTACTCCTCTTGCTGAGTTCCGTAGCCAGTTTAATCCGCTGTGCCTCACCTCCTGACAACGTCGTGGAAGGCTGTCCGAGCTTAATATAGGAAAGCCCTACATCATTTAAAGTTTCTATCTTTCTTCGAATCGTCGGAACATTTTCAAAAAACGGAAGAGCCTCCTCCACCGTCATATCAAGCACATCGTAAATACTCTTTCCTTTATATTTTACATCAAGCGTTTCCCTGTTATATCTTTTTCCGCCGCACACTTCGCACGGAACATAGACATCCGGCAGAAAATGCATCTCTATTTTCAGGATTCCATCGCCCCCGCACGCCTCGCACCGTCCGCCTTTTACATTAAAACTAAACCGGCCCTTGTTGTATCCTTTTGCTTTCGCATCCGGCGTAGCGGCAAATAAATCACGTATCAAGTCAAACACACCGGTGTAAGTGGCAGGATTGGAACGAGGCGTTCTGCCGATCGGAGACTGGTCAATCGCAATTACCTTATCAAGCTGCTCCAGCCCAAGAATTTTGTCATGTTTCCCTGGTATTGTTCTCGCACGGTTATAGACCTTCGCCAGATGCTTGTACAGAATTTCATTAATAAGCGAGCTCTTCCCGGAACCGGACACTCCCGTCACAACTGTCATAACGCCAAGCGGTATCTTCACATTTATATTTTTAAGATTATTCTCACGCGCACCCTTTATCGTAAGAAATCCTGTCGGCTTCCTTCGTTCTGAAGGAACAGGAATCCTGATTTTTCCACTCAGATACTGACCGGTAACAGACTCGGGAATTTCCATAATTTCATACGCAGTCCCCTGCGCTACCACCCTGCCTCCATGCGTCCCCGCCCCCGGACCGATATCCACAATATGATCGGCAGCGAACATCGTGTCTTCATCGTGCTCCACAACAAGTAATGTATTTCCCATATTTTTAAGGTTCTTTAATGTTGTAAGAAGCTTATCATTATCTCTCTGATGAAGTCCGATACTGGGTTCGTCGAGGATATAGACGACGCCTACGAGTCCGGAGCCGATCTGTGTCGCAAGCCGGATGCGCTGTGCTTCGCCGCCTGACAATGACGCCGTCGCACGCGCAAGCGTCAGATAGTTGAGTCCCACATCTACCAGAAACCCTACCCGCGCCCGTATTTCCTTCAAAATCTGATGCCCGATCAACTCCTGCTGTTTTGAAAGCTCCATATGGTTCAGAAAGTCCATAAGTTTTTCAATTGATATGGATGTAATCTCGTAAATATTCCTGTCACACACCGTAACTGCAAGAGACTCTTTCTTTAAACGCATCCCGCCGCATTCTTTGCACGGCGTAATACGCATAAAGCTCTCATACTCCTGCTTCATAGTATCAGAGCCGGTTTCGCGGTATCGTCTCTCCATGTTCTTTATCAGTCCCTCAAAAGCAACATCATAGACGCCTTCTCCGCGCATTCCCTTATAATGAACTTTGACTTCCTCACCATTCGTTCCATATACTAATATATCCCTGGCCTGCTCCGGCAGTTCCTCATACGGTGTATCCATGCTGAAGCCATAACGTTCTGACAATGCCTTCAATGTTGCATACGTATAACTTGACGGATCATTCGAAGACTGCCAGCCCATACAGGAAATTGCTCCCTGACTGAGACTCAGGCTCTTATCCGGTATCATCAAATCCAGGTCAAACTCCATCTTATATCCCAGACCGTAACAGACGGGACATGCACCGAACGGATTATTAAAAGAAAAGCTTCGGGGTTCTATCTCATCCACACTGATGCCACAGTCAGGACACGAAAAGCTCTGGCTGAAGTTCATCGGTACATCCCCGATGATATCCACAATCATAAGACCTTCCGACACTTCCATCACATTCTCTATGGAATCGGCAAGTCTTTTGGCAATGCTGTCCTTTACAACCAGACGGTCTACCACAATTTCTATATTATGCTTCTTGTTTTTATCAAGCTTGATTTCCTCAGAAAGTTCATAAAGGCTTCCGTCCACACGCACACGTACATAACCGCTCCTCTTTGCACGGTCAAGCACTTTTGCATGCTCTCCCTTTCTCCCGCGTACCACAGGAGCAAGAAGCTGAATCTTTGTCCCTTCCGGAAGCGAAATAATCTTGTCCACCATCTGATCAACTGTCTGACGCTCGATGATCTTCCCGCATTTGGGACAATGCGGAATGCCGATTCTTGCATATAGAAGCCTGAAATAATCATATATTTCAGTTACGGTTCCAACCGTGGAACGCGGATTCCGGTTTGTCGACTTCTGATCAATGGAAATTGCCGGGGAGAGTCCTTCAATCTTCTCCACATTCGGCTTTTCCATCTGTCCCAGGAACTGTCTTGCATAGGAAGAAAGCGATTCCATATAGCGCCTCTGTCCTTCCGCATAGATTGTGTCAAATGCAAGTGACGACTTGCCGGAACCGCTGAGACCGGTAAGCACGACAAACTCATTTCTCGGAATATCCACATTGATGCTTTTCAGATTATGCTCATTTGCCCCACGGACTTTAATATATTCTCTCTCTTTTCTATTTTCCATATTTCTTTACCATCTCATTTGTCTTCTGCTCAGACCAGTGCTCCACTATAACTCCTCTCTGTTTTTTGCCTCGAAAGATCAGCCCAAAAACCTGCTCCAGATATTGCAGCGTCACTTTCGAAGAAAGTTTCGATTCACCTGCGGGGCGTGCCTGGAATTTATATGGAATCTCCACAACGCTTCCATAATCGGCAAGCGCCAGAACCTCCACCATGATCTTCCAGCCAATCGGCTTTAAATCCGCATTCTTCAATGCTTCTCTTCGAAACATAAATAAACCACTTGTCGGGTCTGTAATTTTACGAAGGCTTGGCAGGCAGATCTTCCCTATATATCGGGCTACACCTGATACAAGCTTCCTGTATAAATTGAGCCCTCCGTCACTTCCGCCCGGAATAAAACGACTGGGTATGCAGAAATCTGCACCGCTTTCCATCACTGCATACATAGAGCGGAGAATTTCCGGCGGATGCTGCAAATCTGCATCCATCACCGCAAGGTAGTCTCCGCGCGCCATACGAAATCCACAAATTACCGCCGTCGCAAGTCCCTTTTCACCTGTGCGGTGCTTCATGCGTACCCGGTCATCCCGCTTCATAATCTCCTGAAGCTTGGAAGGCGTTCCATCCGTACTGTCATCCACAAAAACAATTTCATAATCGATTCCTGACAGGGAATCTCCAATCTGCTTCACCAGATTGCCCACATTATCCTCTTCATTAAAAGATGGAACTACAATTGAAATTTTACTCATCTGACCTTTTCCTTCCAGACAATGTACAGGGAATCCTCTCTTCCCTTCACACTTTAGTCTTTAAGATGCTTCTTTAAGAGAATCATTTTGTCTCTCAGTTCCGCCGCCGCCTCGAAATTCAATTCTGCAGCTGCCTGTTTCATCTTCTTTTGCAGCTGCGAAATCAGCTTCTCAAGCTCCTTCGGATCCATAGATTCCGGATCCTTCGCCAGTTCATATTCCTCTTTCGCAACTGCCTTTGATATACTGATTAAATCCCTGACCGCCTTTTTGATTGTCTGCGGCGTGATATGGTGTTCCTCATTATATTTCTGCTGAATCCTGCGCCTTCTCTCCGTCTCATCTATCGCCGCCCGCATGGAGTCCGTAATTGTATCCGCATACATGATTACATGCCCTTCAGCATTTCTCGCAGCTCTGCCCACGGTCTGAATCAGAGACGTCGCAGACCGGAGAAACCCTTCCTTATCCGCGTCAAGAATCGCCACAAGAGAAATCTCAGGAATATCGAGGCCCTCCCGCAAAAGGTTGATTCCAACAAGAACATCGAATACATCAAGCCTCATATCTCTGATGATCTCGGCTCGCTCCAGCGTATCAATATCTGAGTGAAGATACTTCACCCGGATTCCGACTTCACGCATATATTCCGTCAGATCCTCAGCCATACGCTTTGTAAGCGTAGTCACAAGAACTTTATTCTTCTTCGCAATTTCTTTATTGACTTCGCCAATAAGATCATCAATCTGACCCTCCACAGGTCTTACATTTATCTCAGGGTCCAACAGTCCTGTCGGCCTTATAATCTGTTCCGTCCGCATCAGTTCGTGCGCTTCCTCATAGTCGGACGGCGTAGCTGACACAAACATCATCTGATCGATCTTACTCTCAAACTCTTCGAAATTAAGCGGCCGGTTGTCTTTCGCGGAGGGAAGCCTGAATCCATAATCCACAAGCGTTGATTTCCTCGACTGATCTCCGTGGTACATTCCCCTGATCTGGGGAATCGTCATGTGGGACTCATCCACAATAATCAGAAAATCATCCGGAAAATAATCGATCAATGTATGAGGCGGAGCGCCTTCCGGCATGCCATTCATATGGCGGGAATAATTCTCGATTCCGGAACAAAATCCTGTTTCCCTTAACATCTCAATATCAAAGTGCGTCCTCTCGGAAATCCGCTGTG
The DNA here is from genome assembly GCA_003612525.1 of bacterium C-53. GTDB lineage: Bacteria > Bacillota > Clostridia > Lachnospirales > Lachnospiraceae > C-53. Next base: position 284,625 of record RAZD01000001.1, read on the forward strand.
CCTCCAGAAGCTTATCCTCCGATTTAAAATAACGGACACGCTCCTCCAGTTCATCCTCAATCAGAACAGCTGCCCGCTCAATCTTTTCCTTCGGAACAACATAATGCGATGCCGGAAATATAGCGGCATGTCCCAGTTCACACTTAACCTCCCCAGTCAGCACATCAATCTCCGTAATCCGCTCAATTTCATCACCAAAAAATTCAAGTCGAAGCGCCGTATCCGTCCCTTCCGCCGGAAATACCTCAAGCACATCTCCACGCACCCGAAATGTACAACGCTTAAAATCCATCTCGCTTCTTTCATACCGGATATTGATCAGTTCTCTGATCACATCATCCCGGTCCTTCTCCATCCCCGGCCGAAGCGATACGATCATCTCCTGATAATCGTCAGGGCTTCCGAGGCCATAAATACAGGAAACGCTGGCAACCACAACCACATCCCGGCGCTCGGTCAGAGATGCCGTTGCCGAAAGACGCAGCTTATCGATTTCTTCATTCACCGAAGAATCCTTTTCAATATAAGTATCCGTCGAAGGCACATACGCCTCCGGCTGATAGTAATCATAATAACTCACAAAATATTCTACTGCATTTTCAGGAAAAAATTCCTTAAACTCTCCATATAATTGTCCGGCCAGAGTTTTATTATGTGCAATCACCAGAGCAGGTTTTCCCATCTGCTGTATAACATTTGCCATTGTAAAAGTTTTGCCGGAGCCGGTGACGCCTAATAAAGTCTGGAACTGATTTCCCTCCTTAAAACCTTTCACAAGCGCTTCTATAGCCTGAGGCTGATCGCCTGTCGGCTGATATTCACTATGCAATTTAAACAACATAGGCTCAAAGTCACCTCCAAAATATATCGTCTGAAAACTTGTCGAGTCGACACAGCAAAACGAAATAAAATCGAAATGTATTATACCACATTCTCTCTGTCTTGTCTACACAAAAACAAACATTAGTTCGCCCTCTGTCTTTCAATAAATTCTCTTCCGCACAAAAAGAAAGTATTCCCATCCTTGTGGAAATACTTCCTCTCATTTATAAAATTTTACTTTACAAATCAATCGCCTTGTAATCAAAGACCGCCGGAATATCGCCTGGCGCCCCATAGAGTTTCTCATGCAGTTCCATCCACAGCTCGCCAAGAACAGCCTCACCCTCACGCAGATCTGGAACTACCAGTCCCCCGTCCGCGCAAAGCAGATCGTACGCCTTCCGGTATTCTCCCTGTGCGGCCTGTGCCTGCACATAATAGAGAAGAATTCTCTTATCTTCTTTAAACGCAGGCGTCAACCGTTCATATTCTTTCACGACCGCATCAGACATTCCGTTGACATGAAGAATATGGAAGCCCTCCTTCTGGTAAGAGAGACTCCCTTTCTGCATTTCCATCCCATGCAGAATTGACCGGGCAGCCTCCTCCTTTTCGCCATTTATCGTACATACGGCAGCCACTCCGTGTCTGGCCCATGCATTGTCCGCAAGCGCGAGAGATTGCTGGAATTCTTCTCTCGCCCACCCATACTCCCCTTTTTGGAAGTAAAAGATACCCAGCTGGTAATGTGCATACCAGTTATCTTTATATCTGTCAGCAATTCCTGCCCGCAGCTGCTTATAGATAAAATCATCTGACACAAATGCTGATGGGATTGACGTAACATCCGGTTCCGCCAGCTCTCCTGTCTCCACAAAACGCTCCCACAACTTCAGCTCCTCCGTGCATTCGCCAAAATCAAGATGACATGAGACCGGCGTCTTCCCGCCTGCCTTCCTGATCTTATTTTTCAAAGCGCCATACCCGCTTCCCGGCTGCCAAATACGTGCCTCCCGTTTTGCCATCTCTTTTGTGGCCGCAAGCGCCGCATCCATCTCACCGCACAGGTTATTTTTCCGTACAAAACCTGTGACCTTTTCCTTCAGCGTTTCAAAAGAATCTCCCAGATCCTCTTCCTTCAACTGAATCGCGCCGTATCGCTCCAACCATTCCCATGCCGTGTGAGGCGCCATCGGAACACAGCCATACTGTGTTTTTCCGATTCCTGCCTGTATTTCAATGTACTTGCCTGCGTTTTGTGTGAGGAATTCCTGCCAGTGGTCTCCGCCGGATGTATGCCCCCAGGAGAACAGCTTTCTTGACTGCAGTCTGTCCGTTGACAAATGCAGCAGTCCATATCCTTCTGCGTCCACATTGGCTATATATTTCGGCTCATTCTTCGAAATCTCAAAGAAGTAATCCACGGATTTCTCAATATTCTGATATTTTGTGATATCCACTCCATTCACCATCGGAACATCAACCTTATACACAACACCTTCCCCAAAGGTATATGCTTTCTCTGCCGGGACAATAATCCGGCCGTTCTCATGCTCCGCCACAGCAATATTGCTCCACCAGTACATAGGCACAACCGCCTCACCGAAATTAACAATCCGCATCCTGGCATTCAGAAAACGTCCTTCCAGCCAGAAATCCATCTGCCACGTCACCTGCCGGATTCTCTCATATTCATACATCCGCAGAACCGGCATTCCATGTTCATCCTCCAGTGATCCTGTGAATAAAGGCGAAGCAGTAAACGGTGTATGTCCTATGATACCGAGATTCCATTCCACGCCCCCGCTAAACCACGCATTTCTGGTTGCCAGATTACTGAAACGCAGCACATCATTGGTAAATAACAGGTTCCTGTCCTTTTCCTTATCCCAGAGCGACCACAGCCGTCCGCCAAATTCCGGCAAGAATACTGCCTTCAGAAAATCATTTTCCAGAACAACCGCTTTAACGATGCCCTGCTTCAGCTGTCGTGAATAACAGTTAAGCCGCCTGTATGGGTAAGCATTCTGGCATCTGCCATACCCCTCATAAACCTCATCCTCTTCATCCAGTCGAAACTGAAGATCGTTCTGTATAATCTGCTCCCCCAGCAGATCCGGAACGCAGGCTTCCTCCCCAAGTTCCGCTTGCAGCAGTTCCATCTCCTCAAACCTAAGCTGTGCATCCATAGTTTTCCTTCTCCTTCTCTTCTGTTAACAGATTTTCGATCCGCCAGGGCAGACCTTTCATCCGTTTACACGGCTTCCTGCCTCTGAAAATTACTTTTCCAGAATTCGAAGCGCCCTGTTCAGCTGATTGTCCGTTCCATCCTTACGGTAAGCATCCGCGTCAAACATCACCTCAATATCCGGTTCAATTCCTATTCCATGAATATTTTGTCCCTTTGGGGTATAGTATTTGGACACTGTAAGCTTAACCGCACTGCCGTCATCCAGAGGGAGTATCCTCTGGACAATGCCTTTTCCAAAAGTCGTTGTCCCTACCAGCGTGCCGATTTCGTAGTCTTTAACCGCACCGGCCAGAATTTCCGCCGCGCTTGCGCTGTTTCCATCCACAAGAACAACAAGCGGTTTCGTAAACCGGTTCGCACCGCTGCATTTATACTCTTCTCTGTTCCCGTCTTTATCTTCCGTATATACAATCATCCCTTTCGGAAGCAGCAATTCCGCAATCTCTACAACCGTGCTTAAATTCCCGCCCGGATTGCCCCTGAGATCAAGAATCAATGATTTCATTCCCTGGCTGTCCAGATCATCCAGTGCATCTTTAAACTGCTGATATGTGACATCATCAAATTCCGCTATCATAATGTAGCCCGTCTTTTTATCTTTCATTTCATAACTTACGGTTTCAGATTCGATCTCGCGCCTCTCCACCTCAAATTCCATCTGCTCTCCCTCGCGGAGCATGGTAAGCTTTACTTTCGTTCCGCTAAGTCCTTTCACCCTTGCAACAACATCGGTAAGCTGCATTCCCGAAATATCTTCGCCATCCACCTTTATAATCTTATCTCCTGCTTCAATGCCCGCCTCAAGCGCCGGGGAACCGGAGATCGGCCGGACAACTTCTATTTCCATCGTATCCGGATTCTGACTTAAATACATTCCGACTCCGTAAAAAACTCCGGAAGAAGATTCCATCAGAAGATTAAATTCTTCCTCATTATAATAGGAAGAATACGGATCTCCGAGAGAATCTATAATCCCCCTGTAGATTCCTTCCTTCATTAATGTAACATCGGTATCATTCAGATAGTAACCCTCTATCACCCCTTCAATCAGGCTGACCTTATCCCTGACCTTTTTATCTATCAGTCCAAATCCCGCGCGGAAACCGCTAGTTCCTGTCACCAGCTGGTACGCTTCACTTCCAAGTAAAATCAAGCAGAGCATAATCACCGCCAGAAAAAGACCTGTCAGAAGCCCTCTCCAATATTGTCTCTTTTCCTGTTCCATATCCAAATAATACTCCTTCCCAAAATACCCAAACTTATTTTATATAATTCCACGGGCTGGTATAGCTTCCATTTAAACGTACACCGAAATGGAGATGAGGACCCGTGCTTCTCCCGGTCGAACCTACCAGCGCAATCTTATCTCCTTTCGCCACTGCCGCGCCATTCGAGACAAGAAGGCTTGAAGCATGCATATAAATCGTAATCAGACCATCTCCATGATCTAACATAATATAATTTCCCATAGTACTGGAATAGGACGCTGCAATCACGGTCCCGTCATAAGCAGCCAGAATCGGTGACCCGCTCGGCGCCGCAAGGTCTACGCCATTATGAAACTGTTCCACCCCTAATGTCGGATGAATTCTGTTGCCGTAATCATCCGATATCCTTGTGTATTCAGGGCATGGAAACGTAAACTGTCCGCCATCATACGTAATGACGGTTCCGTTTTCTGCAATCAGCCTCCTCTTCTCCGCTGCAATCGCTTCCTCAAGCGCCTTAATCGTCGCATCCTGAGCAGCGATCTCGGCCTCATATTCAGCAATCAGATGTTCCTTACTGCTGATATCAGAATCATACTCTTTAATTTCCTGCTCTTTCGCAGAAATCAGTGTTTCCATTGATTCCTCATTCTGCTCCTGCACTGCTTTCAGCTCTTCAAGCTCTTCCTGTTCTTTTAAGAGCCTCTCTTCCGTAGCAATTACTTTTTTCTTCTGTAAGACCAGTTTTTCCAGAAGCTCCTTGTCATATTTCATAATCTTACTAATATATTCATTTCTATTTAAAAAATCTCCGATACCGGTAGAGCTGAATATAATTTCAAGATATGTACTGTTCCCCCGCTCATACATAAAACGGATTCTTTTCTTCATATCCGCATATTGGCGGGCTTCCTCCTGTTCCGCTTTCTGAAGTTCTTTTTTCGTCTCTTCGATTTCTTCCCGTTTCTCTTCGATCTGCTCTTCCAGTCCCTCCAGGTCTTTCTGGATCTGATTTAAGTTCGAATCAAGCTGCATCACATAATTTTTAAGGTCACTTTTCTGACTGTTAAGTCCGGACAAAATCTGCATTACATCATTAATTCCCGATTGAAGCTTATCCTTCTCCTCTTTCGCATCAGAAATCTCCGATTCATTTTTCTTAATTGTCTCATTTGTCAAAGCAGATGATTTCTTTTTGGAAGAAGAGGAAGAAGACTTTTTCTTTTTGGAGGACGACGAAGACTTTTTCTCCCCGGCATTTTCCTCTTCCTCCTTAACCATATCTTCCGTATCCGGCACTTCTTCCTCTGCAAAAACAGCAAGCGGCATCTCTGCCGCTGCCATAGATAAACCAAGTATTATACACGATATCAAAACCGCACAATTACGCCTCTTCAATTTTATAACCATTCCTTTTTGCAGTCTATACACCTTTGGACATTCTATCAAACTTTCAAATGCTTTCTCACCGTAACAAAACTTCCCAGAAAGCCGATTCCGACACCCATTATAATCGAAATCGGAACAAGCGTCGAAAATACAGTCTTAGCCGAAAGGAATGTCAGCAGTGAATCCAGAATTGTAAAACGCCCTACCACATACTCAATCACATTATTGTAAATAAAATAAATCGCGACAAGCGGAATACCCGCTCCTACAAGACCAAGAAGAATACCTTCAATCACAAACGGGGAACGAACTACAAAGTCCGTCGCACCGATCAGTTTCATAATTGAGATCTCTTCTTTTCTGACCGTAATACCAATTGCAACCGTATTGCTAATCAGAAATATGGACACTGCCAGCAAAATAAAAATAATCCCGATCGATACATAGGAAATCAAAGAATTCATACTGGAAAGTATATTTGCTACAATTACCGACTTATTAATATCCCGTATTCCATCAATTGATTCCAGATAAGTAACCAGCGCATCCTGCATGGATACGTCATTCAGATAGATTTCGAAATTTGCACAGGTGTCTAACGGATTGTCATCGCCAAACGTTTCCACATATTCTCCCAGCTCTTCTCTTTTAAATGTCTCCCATGCCTCATCCGCCGAGACAAATTCAATATTGGAAACTTCGGCCCTGAGGGAAATCAGATCTCCAATCTCCCGGATACGTTCATCTGAAATATCTTCATCAAAAAATACCGTTACGGCAATACCCGACTGCGCCTCTTTCACTATATTTTGAAAATTCATTACTACCGAATAAAAAAGCCCGAACAGAAACACACACGCGCCGATTGTTGCAATCGTCGCAAGAGAAAATATCTTATTGCGAAATATATTCTTAAGCCCCTGCTTCAGGGTATAACCAAATGTACTAATCCTCATCGATGTATCCACCTTTTTTCTCGTCGCTTACGATGATGCCCTTCTTCATCGTAATTACACGCTTACGCATCGCATTTACAATTTCCCTGTTGTGAGTAACTACCAGAACCGTTGTACCACTCTTATTGATTTCCTCCAGAAGCTTCATAATCTCCCATGAATTCTTTGGGTCAAGATTACCGGTCGGCTCATCCGCAAGCAGAATCGGAGGCTTGTTTACAAGAGCTCTTGCAAGCGCAACTCTCTGCTGCTCCCCGCCGGAAAGCTCACGCGGCCGTGCCTTATACTTTTCCGCCAGCCCTACCATAGACAGCATACTCGGAACATTTTTCCTCATTTCTCTGGGCGGAACTTCAATCACACGCTGCGCGAACGCAACATTTTCATATACATTCCGGTCCTTTAATAACCGGAAATCCTGAAACACAACCCCAATATTACGGCGAAATTTCGGTATTTTCCGCCTTTTCAATTTACTCAGGTCATACTTATTTACAAAAATCTTACCACTTGTCGGTGTAAGTTCCCGAAGCAAAAGCTTAATCAGAGTTGACTTCCCCGATCCGCTGTCACCTACGATAAATACAAATTCACCCGGCTCAATATGCAAACTGATGCCGTTGAGCGCAGGAGCGCCCGTTGAATATGATTTACTTACATCTTCCAATATTATCATTCGCTTTCTCCCAAATTTAATAATCTGCTGTTTCCATATAATTCATGTATTTTACAACCATAAGCGCTATCTTAAACGTAATCGCATCCTCAAACACGCGCAGATCAAGTCCTGTCGTCTTCTGCAGCTTATCCAATCTGTATACCAGCGTGTTTCTGTGTATATAAAGCTGACGGCTTGTCTCGGAAACATTTAAACTGTTCTCGAAGAATTTGTTAATCGTCGTAATGGTTTCCTCATCAAAGTCGTCGGGCGACTTTCCTCCGAAAAATTCTTTGATAAACATTTTACACAGCGGAATCGGAAGCTGATAAATCAAACGTCCGATTCCCAGAGAACTGTATGCGATCACATCTTTATCGCTGAAAAAAATCTTTCCGACATCAAGCGCCATCTTTGCTTCCTTATAAGAACGGCTGACTTCCTTTATCTCATTGACGATCGTTCCGTAACTGACGTGCGCTTCCGGCTGCCCGCTTTTCGCAAAGATTGTAAGCACCTGTGACGCAGTTTTTTCTATCTCATCATAGTTATCGTCATTTTCAAGCTCTTTCACAATAATAATATTTTTTTCATCTACTGCCGTAATAAAATCATGCGGTTTTCCCCCGAAAAGATTTCTCACGGTTTCCAGTGCATTCACTTCCTTTTCTGCGGAAGTCTCAACCAGAAGAACCACCCGCTTCCGCTCCGTTTCAATATGAAGTTTCTTCGCCCGATTATAAATATCCACAAGAAGCAGATTATCAAGCAGAAGATTTTTAATAAAATTATCCTTATCAAATCGTTCTTTATATGCTATCAAAAGATTTTGTATCTGAAAAGCAGCAATTTTTCCCACCATATACACATCGTCGCTGCCGCCGTTCGCAAGCAGTATATACTCCAGCTGCGCATCATCAAATACTTTAAAGAACTGATATCCCTGAATCTCCTGGCTGTCTGCCGGAGATTTTATGAAAGCCACTACATCTCTCTCGTTGATAGAGAAGTTCTGAAATGTTGATGCTAAAATTTTTCCGTCCGTCCCAATCATGCATAAATCGATCCTCGTAATTGATTTCAGCCCGTCGATCGTTGTCTGTAAAATTTGATTTGAAATCATCTTCCCCACTCCTTTTTATACAATTTACACAAAAGTACCCCACTTGCCTTTCGAAAAAACTTATAACCCATGTTCTATTTTAATATAAATAGCTAAAAAAGGAAAGATAAATTTTATGCAGTTTTTACAAATTTTCTATAAATCCCTCACCAAGCGCCTCTCTCACATCACTTACGATAACAAATGCTTTTGGGTCCGTCTGCCGGACAATATCCTTTACCTGTACAATTTCTTTTTTCGAAACCACACAGAAAAGCATCATTCTTTCATCACCCGAATACATCCCTGTCGCACGTATCCCGGTCAGTCCTCTGTCCATATCATGCAGTATTTTCTCTGCTGTTTCCTTCGGCCTGGAAGTTATGATATATACCGCTTTTGCGAATTTTGCACCTTCAATCAGCGAATCCGAAACCCGCGTAGCCACAAACACGGCAGTAATCGCATACAACGCAAGCGGAAGTCCAAAGAAAAACACACCGGCGGCAATGATCACGGCGTCTATAATCTGCAGGACATATACAAGCGACACATGGCGTACTCTTGTACAAATCAGCGCTGCAATCATATCAGTGCCCCCTGTTGTAGCGCCGGCCATAATCACCAGCGCAATGCCGAGTCCCATAAGGATTCCTCCAAAAACAGATGCAAGAAAAAGATCATTCTCCACATACACATACTCGGGAAAGAACCACAGCCAGAACGACAGCATTACGGAAGCCAGAAATGTTTTTTGCAGAAAACGCCATCCCTTTATAATCCCGCCTGCCACAAAAAGAGGGATGTTCAGCGCAAAGTTAGACAACCACAAAGGAATGCCGGTCCCCAAAAACTGCTCCGACATTCCCCTTATAATAATCGACACGCCTGAAAATCCACCAGTAACCAGGTTCACCGAGCCAAACACATTTCCGATCGCCTGACTCATTAATGCCGTCCCGATCATAATATATACGAAATCCCGTAATCCGGATCTGACTCTCAGCTTCACTTATCTCTTCCTTCCCTGCTATTTTCATATTTTGTAACCATACGCCTGAAAATTGTCTTGTCAATGATTGTATGCAATTTCCCACGCTTTAATTCGCCGGAACCCGAAGCCTTCATGCTCACATCCGTCAGTGAAATCCATACCCGTGCATTCACTTTCATTTTATTTTCCGATATGATATGCACCTGCTTGGAAGCTGACAAAGTTGAAATGACAACATCCGGAATCGCATTATTGATCTCATTTATAATGGCATCTTCCTCTCCCGTCAGATTCTCATAAGCATAGGAGCCAAAAAAAGTAAGCTTATCATCAAACTGAAGCAGCGCCTCTCTCATATGAATCAGGTCATTCTCTGTTTCACCAAGAAGAAAAATCTTCTTCTTATCTTTTGCAAGCCGCCTGAGCAGTTCTTTTAAAAACATATTGTTTTCTATTTCTTTTTCTCTGCTTCGGCTGTTCACACCTGCCGCATTCAAAATATCCATCGTCACGGGAACCGTCATATCCATCATCTCAATACAGTTTTTCAGCTCTTCATTATCTTTTGCTTCCAACAGCAGACCCGTTGTCAGAAACGCCACCGTATCAAGATTTCCGCTGTTCAGATACTGAAGGATTAACTTCATTGATTCTTTCACCGGATAATCCCGCAGCTCTACTCCTAATACGCTTATTCTCTTCATAGGACAAAATCCGCCTTCCTCTGTTGCAGCTCCCCAGTCAATTTGCATTTTTCCATTATAGCAATAAACGCAGAAAATTTCAACACAGCATGCTTGCTTTCATTATGAACCCTTGCTATAATGGCATTTAACAGCGTCCTCACACCATAAAATGAGGGTGCGGGAAGGAATTATTTAAAACATGTCTGCAAAAAAGAAAGAGACTTCTCTTCTGATATTGCTGTTCCTGATTGGCAGCGCACTGTATCTTTCTCTGATTTTCAACAATAATTTATGGCTTGACGAAGCATTTTCCGCCGCTCTTGTAAGGCAGGACTACGCCGGTGTGTTGAAAGCTTCTGCTAATGATACACTGCCTCCTCTTTATAATCTCCTGAATAAAACCATGACCGTTCTTTTTGGGTTTCATCCTTATATTATGAAGCTGAACTCCGTAGTTCCCATGATTTTGACCATGCTGCTCGCCATATGTTTTGTACGCAGATATTTCGGGACGCTTGTCTGCGCCATTTATCTGATCTGTCTGTCGGGAATGCCCTGTCTTCTCTACTATGGTGTAGAGATTCGTATGTACAGCTGGGGGCTCTTCTTTGTCACGGCAGGGGGGATTTTTGCCTACGATGTCTACATGTCTAACCGGAAATTATCCTGGTGCCTTTTTATTCTTTTCAGTGTCGGCGCAGGGTATACCCACCATTTTGCATTTGTAAGCATTGGCTTTGTCTATCTGTTCCTGTTGACCGCATTCGTACTATCCGACCGAAAGCGTGTACTTCACTGGATTTACGGCCTGATCGCAACTATGATTCTGTACTTCCCCTGTCTCTTAACAACATTAAAACAGATGCAGAAGGTAAGCGGATACTTCTCAATGCCCGATATTACCCCCTCTTTCCTGTTCAAATGTCTCCGTTATCCATTTGTAACGGAGTTTACGCCATTGTCTGTTCTGCTTCTGGCTGTTTTCCTGATTCTACCGGCCGCACTGGTTTTCAAATCCCGCTCGGTAAAATGTCTGCTCCCCGGCATTCTGGGACCTGCTGTCTATCTGGGAACACTTGCCTTTGGCGCAGCCGCATCACTCTTTCTGGCATCAAATATTTTCTCGGACCGTTATCTGGTTCCTTCCCTCGGCCTGTTCTGGCTCGGTTTTGCTGTATTCTGCAAAGATATTGGCCAAAAGGCGATACCTCTTGTTTTCCTTCTGCTCACGCTTGTCACCGTAAAATCATATACGGCTCAATTCAGTCTGGAATATAAAAGCGGCGCAGAAGACATGATTGATTACTTTCATGCAAATGTTGCAGAAGACGACGGTTATCTGATTTATGAAGACAACTATCAGATCGAAATCTGTTTTCGTTACTACTTCCCTGAGCTGAAAAAATATGACTGGGACTCTGTCGCAGAGATTAAAGGGAACATATGGTATCTGGAAGTTCCAGGCTATGAAAAAGAACGTTTCAAAGCGCAGTCGTATGGATATGATGTCGAATCCAAAGGCGACTTCTCATTTGATCGGTACACTTTCCATCTGTATCGTCTAAAGAAAGCAGACAGCGCTTCCGATATAATAGAGTAAGGGTATTTACGGAAAGGAGAGATGAGTCTATGGACATTCCCGGATTATCTATGGCAATGGCACAGTCACGGCTCCAGACAGACTTTGGCGTCGCAATGCTTAGCAAATCTCTTGACAATGTGCAAGAGACCGGCGACAATCTCACAAAAATGATGGAGCTTTCTGTGAACCCTGATCTCGGTGCAAATATTGATATTTCACTGTGACAAAAAAGAATCCTGCAATGCAGGATTCTCCGCCTGTGGCGGGTCAGTGCAACAGCATGATTCTGCTTTGCTGTTCTTTATTTAGGAAGGAATCATTCTTTTTATCACTTCCAGTGCAATCATAAATGCGCAGCAGAGAATAACTGCAATCACTGTCGGCGCTGATATAAGGCTTTCTTTTCTTACAGGTTCCAACAATACAGCGGAACCGCTTTCCTTCCTTTTCTGTGCCGTGAACATATTTCTAAGCCTGCCCATTCCGTTTTCATTTTTTGCAATTGCTACCAGAACACAGGCAGCAATAGAAGTCGTCGCAAGTGCAATTACCATATAAACACACATCGCCACAACCATCATGTCTGAAGTATAGGATTCATCCAGGGCCGCTTCCATCTGATCTGTCAGTGAAGAGGATACATATAGCATTACTACATTAGATGTGTTGATCGCCGCATGCATCACAAAACCGCTCCAAATGCTTCCTGTCACTTCAACAAGCACGCCAAGCGCAATTCCGATTACAAACGCATAACAAAACTGATTAAAATTCATATGCATCAGTCCAAATAAAAATGCCTGTAAAAGAATTGCCGGGAGGATTCTGCCTGATTTTCGAAGCCCTCCGAAAATCACTCCCCGAAATACAAATTCCTCACTAAAGGGACCGAATATCCCCATCAGCATAACCATTACCGGAAACGGCTGAGCCAGGACTTCATTGCTGATTCCCATTACCGCATTATCTGAAAAAATCATGGAAAACGCATTCACCGTTACAATCAGAGGTGTCATCAGAAAAGTAAAAAGAAATATCCAGAGACACGTCGTAAATTTTACCGGGCGGAAATTCATTACCTTTGCAGGGTTCTCCCGAACAACCGCCAGAAACAGCAGGGCCGGAAGCAAAAGCATCATCTGGCTGACCATCAGATTCGGAATGATATCCAAAGCAAAACCGGGGTTCCCAAAAGAAAGCCACAGGGATCCCCCGATTGAAACTAAGGTCTGCGTAAGAAATAGTCCTCCCGCTTTTCTGCTGTCCATTAATTATTCATCATAAAGTTTACGAGTTTATCGATATCTTCCGGCTCGTAAGCTATAATTTCAAGTTCTTCGATTGTTCCGTCTGAAAAAATATTTGCCATAGACACATACTGGGATAATTTAGACTTCAAATTCAGTCTGTCGCCCTCGCCTGTAACCAGCTCTACCTTTCCGCCGCAGCTGTCAATTACCTCAAAAAACTTGTCAATGTTTGTAATGTTCTGTACTTTCATTATTTCCTCCATTCCGGCACCTTTCGTGCCTGCTTATTATTTTAAGGCAATAGCCTCAATTTCCAATAATACATCCTTTGGCAGTCTTGCCACTTCCACGCAGCTCCTTGCCGGAAATGCTCCGTCAAAAAATCTTGCATATATTTCATTAATCTTCGAAAAATCACTCATATTTTTGATAAATACAGTTGTTTTGATTACCTTTTCCATACTGCTGCCCTGAGATTCAAGAAGATTTTTTACATTTGTGAGAGCCTGCTCCGCCTGCGCTTCCAGGCCTTCCACTACATCTCCCGTAGCCGGTATGACAGGTATCATCCCCGACGTATAAAGAATGCCATTTACTTCCACTGCCTGCGAATATGGCCCGATCGCCGCCGGCGCCTTGTCTGTGTGAATTATTTTCTTTTCCATAAATATATGATCTCCCTTCAGCATTCATTCTTTATTCGTGCCGGTTTTGGACGGGACCTGCAGTCTTTCGGATTGACGTATCCGTGATTTCAATCTTACCTTCCTTCAAAAGCCTGCCCACTGCACGCTTGAATGCATTTTTTGTCATCTTCATTTCCCGCTTAATCACTTCCGGATTCGCCTTATCGTTAAATGGAAGCGCGCCTGAAAATTCATCAATCACATCAAGAATCGTCTGCGCATCCACTTCAATCTGCATATACGCCTTTTCGCGGACGCTCAGATTCAGCTTTCCGTCCTCCTTCACCGCAGTAACGCGCGCGCGGATACGGTCCCCGGCATTCACTTCACCTGCGAATTCCTTTGCGGGTATCAGAGCGGAATACTGATTGTCCACCGCTACAAATGCTCCAAACTGCCGGCTGATCTCATAGACAAGCCCCGTAACCATATCGTCTTTCTGATACGGCGAATCTGTCCGTAAATAATGATAGACTTTCATCGTTGACGAGAGACGTGAGCTTTTGTCAAGATAAAGGGCAACCAGACATTCGTCGCCTTCCTGCACCAGATATGTCTGTTCCCTGAAAGGAAGCAGAAGATCCTTTTCAAGCCCCCAATCAAGAAATGCACCTATTTTTCCCGTCTGCGCTACTCTGAGCACGGCAATTTCCCCAATTGTGATAAAGGGCTCCGCCGTCGTCGCTATAATACGGTCCTTCGAATCACGGTAAATGAAAACCTCAATTTCATCCCCATACTCTGCCCCTTCCGGAACCTGCCGGCGGGGAAGGAGAACCTTTTCATCCTTATTTTCCTCCGCAGCAAGATAGACCCCGAAATCCACTTTCTTTATAACTGTCAGCTTCTGCTTTTTACCTAATTCCAACATTTATTTAAACTCCACTATCGCATATGCGCCATTTGCTCCGTTGAGGCTTACTGCCACACATCCATCCTTCTCATACACTACGGGAGAGATGGTATCATGCAGCAAAGCCGCCTTCCTGTACTCCGCCCTCATCCGACGTATCCTGAATTCCTTCGGGAGATATTCCATAGCCATCTGAACATACTGCCCGTTATTTACATGATGATTGCTGTCAATCTGGAATCTCTTCACCTGAAAAGGCTCCTCTGTTCTTCCGCCCTGCGCAAGAAGTATCTTCCGTGATTCGTACTCCATCGGAAGACGTTCCTCCAATTGATATGTATCTATAAGCTTTGCCGGAACTCTCTCCGGCCGGCCGGTTTCTCTGTCGAGAAAGCTCCAGATTGAATTGGCCAGTGCAATTCTGTTCCCCTCAGAATCTTCCATGACAAAATTGCGGGAACCAAAAAAGGATTTAAAGTCATACGGAAATGTGCTGATTCGTATTGTCTCACAGACAGAAGGGTATCGTTCAATATCAATCTGCCAGTAAGAAAGCACCCACAGTTTCCCGATATCATTCAGATATCTCATTCCTACCCCGAGGTCTTCAGAATGAAATGTGCTGCAATCCTGAAAATAATTCAGAACCGATGAAAGCATCATTTCCCCTTTATCATCCACCTCGCTGTAACGGACCCTGCTGTCAAATCCATACATATGCTTCCATCCTCCTTAAGAAGCGCTCTTTGCTTACTCATTATAACCACTAATCCTCCACTTGGCAAGAGCCTTCAAACCATACCGCCAGAAAAACCGTGGCAGCCCTGGCGCACGTTTTAACGCCTCATGTGAATCAATAAAAAGACCTCAGAATTATCTACTGAGGTCTTCTACAGGGCTACAAGGATTCGAACCTTGAAATGACGGAGTCAGAGTCCGTTGCCTTACCGTTTGGCGATAGCCCTTCAACAATGGTTATTATACATGAGACTGATCCCAATTGCAAGCATTAATTTTATTTTTTTTAAATTTTTTTGTCATACACATAAATGTGGGGCGCAGAGTCCGTATTTCCCACGCCCCGCAAAGCTATGTATCTACCGATACAGCCTGTACATTCCAGTCTAAACTTCAAAAATGAGATCACCGTAGGAAGGCATCGGCCAGAATTCTTTATCCACAATCATTTCGAGCTCATCAATCGGCGCCCTCAAATCATCCATCGCTGCCTTTACATAATCCCTGTAATAAGTGGCCTGTTCTTTTCCCTCTTCCATTGAAGCGCCTTTCACGGTCACATCCGTCAGTTTGGAAAGCGCCGTCTTCGCATCCGAAAGGAGCGCTGAGGATTCGTCAAGCAGTTCTTTGGCAACAGAGAAATCGGAGCCAGCAGCGCTAACCGCGTTCACCGTGTCGGCAAGACTCTTCGTATAACGTACTACTGCCGGAATCAGCGATTTTCCCGCCATATCGATCATTGTCCTCGCTTCGATGTTGATCGCTTTCGCGTACGCCTCATACTGGATTTCCGCGCGTGATTCAAGCTCTTTTTTCGTGAAGATTCCAAATTTTTCAAACAGTGCGACCGCCTTATCCGTGACGAGGGCCGGAATCGCATCCACCATTGATGTTATATTCGGAAGCCCTCTCTCTGCCGCTTCCGCCACCCATTCATCCGAATAACCGTTTCCATTAAAGACAATTCTCTGATGCTGCGTCGCATACTTCTTAATCAGGTCATGTACAGCCTCGTCAAAATTATCTGCTTTTTCCAGAATCTCGCATGCATCGGCAAAAGCTTCCGCAACAATCGTATTCAGCACCGTATTCGGACTTGCGATCGAATCAGAAGAACCAACCATACGAAATTCAAATTTATTGCCCGTAAAAGCAAAAGGCGACGTCCTGTTTCTGTCCGTAGCGTCCTTTTTAAAGTCCGGAAGCGTTTTTACGCCTGTCGTTAATGTGCCGCCCTGAATTGAGCTTGTCGCCATGCCGGTACTGATCAGCTGTGTTAGCACATCCTCAAGCTGCTCTCCTAAAAATACGGAAATAATCGCCGGCGGCGCTTCATTTGCACCAAGTCTGTGATCATTTCCAACATCCGCCGCGGATTCGCGGAGCAGATCCGCATGCTCGTCAACCGCCTTTAGTATACAGGTAAGCACAAGCAGGAACTGGATATTTTCATGCGGCGTCTTGCCGGGGTCTAACAGATTAATGCCGTCATCTGTCACAATAGACCAGTTATTATGTTTTCCAGAACCGTTTACGCCTGCAAACGGTTTTTCATGGAGCAGACAGGTCAGCCCCTGGCGCCCCGCTACCTTCTTTAAGGTTTCCATCACAAGCTGGTTATGGTCTACCGCAATATTGGCCTCGGAGTAGATCTCTGCCAGCTCATGCTGTGCGGGTGCCACTTCGTTGTGCTGTGTTTTCGCCGTAACGCCAAGTCTCCACAGCTCCTCATTCACTTCCTTCATAAATGCGCCGACACGTTCTCTGATGCTTCCGAAATAATGATCTTCAAGCTCCTGTCCCTTCGGAGGCATTGCGCCAAACAAAGTGCGTCCCGTGTAGATCAGATCTTTTCTCTGGAGGTACTTTTTCCTGTCCACTAGGAAATATTCCTGCTCTGGACCCACCGAAGGCGTCACTTTCTGTGAAGTCGTATTGCCAAAAAGCTTAAGAAGCCGTAATGACTGTATATTGATCGCCTCCATAGAACGCAGCAGCGGCGTCTTCTTATCCAGCGCTTCACCTGTGTACGAACAAAAAGCAGTAGGAATGCAGAGAATCGCGCCCGCTGCATCATGCCTCACGAATGCAGGCGAAGTACAGTCCCATGCCGTATATCCTCTTGCCTCAAACGTAGCCCGAAGGCCTCCTGACGGGAACGAAGACGCATCCGGCTCACCCTTAATCAGCTCTTTCCCGGAAAATTCCATCAGCACCTTTCCTGCACTGTTCATTGGAGAAATAAACGAATCATGTTTCTCGGCGGTAACACCGGTCAGGGGCTGGAACCAATGGGTATAATGCGTCACACCTTTTTCAATTGCCCAGTCTTTCATTGCGTTGGCAACAACTTCCGCTGTCAGAACATCCAGTTCTTTCCCGCCGTCAATTGTTTTCCTTAATTCTTTGTAGATTTTCTTCGGCAGACGCTCCTGCATGACACTGTCATTAAACACATCCTCGCCGAAAATCTCCGCTACATTAAAGTTCTCACCCATACTTATCTTTTCCTTTCCGCTTTATATACGCACCCATCCCCTGATTGTTTTTATTTCACTGTCCTTCTCTCTCATGTAAGCCTTCGGATAGACTACAATCGCATCCTCCGAATCATTTAACAGCGCTCCCCATACGCTGAATGTTGAATTAGCAAGAATATTATGGTGGCATTCGCTCATAAGCTGCATATCACGATAACTGTCTTTTCCTGTATTCCCTTCCACCACTCTGTAATCCGAAAGCCAGGTAAATGCCTTTTGCACATACTCGGTATCATCTGAAAACACATAGAAAACAGGGTCCTTTACACGTTCACAGATATATTCCACCGCTTTCTTATAATATTCATCCGAAAGGCACAGAAAACTGTTTCTATATTTCTCTGCCAGATAGTCGCCTCTTCGGACGTGAATGCTGACGGAATTTGTGCTGCGTATCTCATGAAGCATTCTTTGAAACGCATCCCCTCCGCCCTGATCAAACAAAAGCTCTCTCCGAAGCTTCGCAATACGGTCGCGGTAATAGACTTCCTCTATAAAAAACCCTGTAATATACCAGTTTTTTCGGGGATTGATCGTTTCGATCTTTCGATAAATTTCCTCGTTATCCTCAAAACCGGTCTGCTCAATCCGGTATTTTTCAAAATGCTTTTCCGTAAAGAGACGAAGAATCCGATTCGGGTAATAAAGGATATTTTCAGCTTTCTTTGCATTTTTTCCCGATATCATGCAGGGAATTGTCCCTCTGACACACAGAATATCCACAGCAGAAGCTTCATCCAGATGAAACAGGGGATTATCCGCCCTCCCGAATATCCGTTTCAGCTCATATCCCTGGTGTTCGCTGTTCGTACGAAACCACGTGACATCCGCCTTTACCTCCGTTTCCGGAAACCGGTCACGCAAAAGAGCATAGAGTGAATACTGAAACATCTGATTTCCGAGACCGCTTGTGAAACGAACAATAATCATATGGATTCCCCCTATCTGTGCCCTTCCAGTATCACTTCACAAATATGATCCACCAGTTCCAAAGACAGGCTTGCCGATATTGGGAGCGTAAGCACGCGGTTGGCCGTGTCAAGCGCCCTCGGGGTATCCTGCGGTCGGAATCTTCCTTCAAAACAGGCAAGTGAACTCGTCAGCGGGTAAAAATATTTTCTGGAGAAAATATTATGACGTTTTAACCGCTCAAACACCTGGTTTCTGTCTTCTCCAAACGCATCTTCAAAGACCACGGGAAAATACGCGTAATTCGACCGGACGTCTTTCTGCACTGCATTCAGCTTAAGTCCCTCCACACCGGAAAGATTCTCCCGGTAACGCTCCACTACAAGCCTACGTTTTTCGATCTCTTCCTCCAGATGCTTTAAATTGCAGAGTCCCATAATCGCCTGAAACTCATTCATCTTGCCATTTGCTCCGACTCCATCGATGGTTTCCTCGTCGCGGATTCCGAAATCTTTCAGCCGGTGCAGTTTCTCATACAATTCCCGATCGGAGGTTGTGACAGCCCCGCCCTCGATCGTATTGAAAACCTTCGTCGCATGAAAGCTGAACATGGACGCATCTCCGAAGCTGCCAATGCCTTTTCCCTTATAAGTCTCTCCAAATGTATGCGCCGCATCATAAAGAACTTTCAGATGGTGCTTGCGCGCCACAGCTTCTATTTTTTCTATATTGCAGACATTGCCATATACGTGAACCGGCAAAATGGCCGATGTCCGTTCCGTAATCAGGTCCTCAATCTGATCTGCGTCCATTGTATAATCCCCGGGATGAATATCACAGAATACAGGAGTCAGGCCGTTCCTTATAATTGCATGCGTCGTTGAGACAAATGTATAGGGCGTTGTGATTACTTCACCGGTAAGTTCCAACGCCTGAATACAAAGCTCCAGCGCCGAATGTCCATTGACGAAAAGAGAGACATACGGCACCTTCATATATTTTATTAATTCATCCTTTAACTTCTCATGATTCGCTCCAAAATTCGTAAGCCACACACTGTCCCAAAGCGGACGCACCGCCTCCATAAATTCCTCAAAAGGCGGCAGCGAAGAACGCGTCACAAGAATCGGCTTTTCACTGTCTTTCATCTTCTTCCTCCCTTTCCACCGCTGCATTTCTTCCATAGCTGCCCGATGATCGTCCGTAAACTGTAAACATATAAATTTGCCGGCCTATCCTTTCGGACCACATGCCTAATATTATACTCATACATATCCCTTACAAACTGCGCGTTTTTCGCATTGGGACTTTTCAGGAAAACAGAAAGCGCCGTTATAAAATCTTTTTTCGCAAGGCCCTTTCCAAATTCGGTCAGTCCGAAATTCTCCTCACACCATTGCAGCAGCCGCTGTTTCGTATAGCAGTCCTCCACCATTGCATTCCGCTTCAATTTCAGAGAATTCCAGTTTCCCTCTCCTTCCTTCTTCACAAAACGCCATGCGCTCATCGTCTCATCCATACGAAAAATCTTTCCCTGCTTTAGCAAAAACAGAAGGATCACACCGTCGTCAAGAAAATCATGCGCCTTATAGAGAATCGTATAATCGTATTTCCCCTCCTTGAAAATATTCCGGCAGACTACGGTAGCCGTCTGTCCCGGCCATTTCGGTTGCACCTGATAATCATGGAATGTATAGTTCCCGCTCCACTCATACAGAGAAAGCGCCTCAGCATCAAAGACCTTCTCCCCTTCTTTTCCCACAACGCAGCAAGTATGCGTCACACCCATATAGTCGCTGTGGCTTTTCAGAAAGTCTACCTGGCGCTGCAATTTATGCACATCCGTCCAGTAATCATCTCCCTCAAGAAATGCAATATAATCCCCCCTGCATTCCATCGCTGTCTGATACACATTGAGCGTAGGCCTTCCCAGATTCTTTTCACGGAAAAGCAGCGTGATCTGATCCGGGTATTTTTCTTTATACTCAAGCAGGATATCACGCGTGTGGTCTGTGGAGCAGTCCTCTCCCACTACGATGTCAAAGTCGAAATCCGTCTCCTGCATCAGCACGCTGTCAAGCGCCTTCCTCACATACGATTCATGATTATAGGTAATGAAAACAACACTTAAAGTTACTTTATCTTTCATCATTTACGAAGCCTTTCCGTGGTCCGCAAGCCGGACTTGTCCGTTTTCCACTTTAAATACGAATTCACAATCCTTAATTGTCGTCAGACGATGTGCAATAATAATCAGCGTTTTTTTGCCATGTAGTCTCTCGATCGCATCCATTACAGCCTTTTCCGTCTCATTATCAAGCGCGGAAGTCGCTTCGTCAAGAACAAGAATTTCAGGATCCCCGTAAAGCGCTCTGGCAATTCCGATACGCTGACGCTGTCCTCCTGACAGGCGCACACCCCGCTCACCGACCTCCGTGTCAAGCCCGTCCTCAAGACTCTCGACAAACTCCCTAAGCTGCGCCTCGTCAAGCGCCTCCCAGACTTTTGCCTCGTCGATCTCTTTCTCATCAATGCCAAACGCAATATTACTTCGGATTGTCTCATCCGCAAGATAAATTGCCTGCGGAATATAGGCAAGTTTCTTCGACCATGCAAGAGGATACTCGTGCACATTCATATGACCGTACATAACCTGCCCTTCCCTCGGAAATAAAATGCCCAGAATCACATCCGCCATTGTAGATTTTCCTGCTCCCGAAGGGCCTATCAATCCCACAGACGCGCCGAGCGGAATCGAAAAATTTACATCTTTGAGCACATCCTCATGTGTATTGGGGTATCGGTATGTCAGGTGGCGTACCTGAATCTCATGAATACCGTCCTCGTGTGAAAGCGACTCCCCTTTATCCACAAGCTCCACATGAATCATATCCTCCGTTTCCTTCAGATCGCGGTAAATCAGATCAATCGAAGGCTTTAGGAATCCGATTAAATTGATATAATTTGTGATCTTTCCAAGCGACGGAAGCAGTTTGAACGCTGCCACGGCAAAAGCCGTAAGCTGCGGCAGAATATCAGTCAGATCGGTTCCTGAATTCAGCTTCATCAAAATCACCACGAGAATCGTACTGATGCAGACCGTCTCAATCAGATATTTCGGCACCTGTCCAAAGAAGTTCGTGTGAATCAGAGCCTTCATCTTCTTCTTTCCACAATTTACAAAAGCATTCACAAAGTATTTTTCACGGTGCAGAATTTTAATGTCTTTCACCGCGCCAAGCGCCTGATTAATCGACTGATGCATTTTCCCGTCATACTTCTGATTGATCTTTCCGTACTCATTCACGCGCTTTTTCACATTTTTCTGATAAATTCCCATTGTGAGCGCCATCGCCGCACCGACGCTCAGGGTCATAACCGGGTCTGTAATCAGAAGATAAATCCCGATCAGAAGCGAGAGCAGCCCTTCCGAAATCACGGAAAGCACTGACAATATAAGCTGAAACAGACGCTCTGTATCAAGCATAATATTTCTCACCATCTCCGAGGAATTGTTATCCAGATGGTACGTATACGGCTTTTTGAGATAACAGTCAATCAGGCTGCCTGCAACCTTTAACTGATTATTATAGATGAAGCTGTACTGTGCATAGTACATTGCGATCAGAAAGATATTTTTCACCACATAGACACCGATAATCACCCAGATCAGGAATGAAAAAAACGCCTCCGGCGACGTCATCTGAAGCGCCGTATAGAACCGGTGCATCATACCGTCTTCGTAGATCATCCCGGGTTTCGAAATCAGAGATACCAGAGGCATGAACAAGGATACGCCCATCAGCTCAAGAATCGCCCCGATAAACAACGCTGCCAGAAGAACGGACAGCCGGCGTTTCTGTTTCCGGTCAAAAATATAATTCATCTTTCCCAAAATATCTTTCATGCAAAACCTCCCGTGCGGTCAATCACCGACTTCTGCCAGAGATACGGATAGAGGCTCCGAAATGCGCTCTCCCCCTCCGCAAATGAAGCATGGGGATTCGCAATCACATCCTCCACCTGCTTTCTTACTTTTTCAGGCTCCAGAAGCGTACACCCAGAAAAGCCCGACGAATGTACGATATCAAGGAAGTATTCCTTCATTGGTCCCTGCATCCATTCTACAATTGGCGTATTAAAACCGATCTTGCTTTTGCGGTATGCAATTTCGGGCGGCATATACGGAGCCATCGCGTCACGGATAATCGATTTTGAATATCCTCCGTGAAGTTTTGAGCGCCATCCGATTGAAAAAGCATATTCCACAATCCTGTAATCCATAAATGGCATTCGGATTTCCACGCCGTTCGCCATGCTATACCGGTCGTAATTGCGAAGAAGCGTCGGCAGAATATTTTCATGTGTTGATGCATACAGAATACGGTTCAGATGATCGAGCCGGCGGAATTTCGGGTTTTGGGCGGCCTCTGGTTTTACAATATCCCCGCGAAGCCTTCCTGTGATTTTCCGGCGGTAGTATTTCATCAGAATCTGTCTCTCGTTCCTGCGCAGCGCCGTATTCGAATTGTCTTTCGGAAAACTGTCCATATAGGCTGAGAGAATCAGGCGGCGTTCTTCCTTATTTTTTGCGTCATCAAGCGCGTGAAGAAAATCAAACGTATAGCCTCCGAACAGTTCATCCGCGCCGTGCCCGTCAATTGTCACAAGCGTTCCGTGTTCACGCAGGGCGCTGTAAAGCATCATCATGGGAATCGGGCTCGTCACATAGACATCCTCAAACATGGCAAGACAGTCTTCGAACCGATCGACCATTTTCAGCGGATTGATCTCCACAAAGGTACTTGGAATTCCCAGATAGTCCGTTACCTTTTTGGCATACATCGTCTCGTCAAGCGCCGTACCCGGAAAGGATGCAACAAACGCGTGCTGCCAGTCATGATTCATTCTGGCGTCCGTACCGCTCCTTGCAAGGTGCGCCATCGCGCAGATCGTCGCGCTGGAATCAAGCCCGCCGCTGAGCGCCGTTCCGATTGTAACATCACTGCGCATCCGGATTCTGCATGCATCGAGAAACAGTGCACGGAATTCCTCCACCTGCGACTCATACGATGCCGGTACCGAATGAATATGGTCAAGCGTATCATAAAATTTTGTAATCCGCATCCCGTTTTCATCCACATAGGCATATGATGCGGGAGGGAAACGCTTCAGCCCTTCAATGACACACTCCTCCGTATGCTCATAATGCACCATAAGAGCTGGATTCATCACAATTTTGCGGTTCGCATGCACCTCCTTTAAAAGCGGCGTCAAAGCTTTCATCTCAGAAGCAAATGCAACCCCGTATCCATTTTCCCGAATCTCCGTATAATACAGCGGTTTTACTCCAAAACGGTCTCTGGAAAGGAACATTTTCCTGTCCTTTCTGTCCCATATGGCAATTGCCCACATACCGTTAAACCGTAGCAGACAGTCTTCCCTCCACTCGGCATATGCGGCAAGTACGACCTCCGTATCGGAATCGCTCTGAAAATGGTATCCTTTCCGTATCAACTCCTCCCTGATCTCTATAAAGTTATAGATTTCACCGTTATATACCATCTCATACCGTCCATCGCAGTACGACATCGGCTGGCGTCCGTTTTCAGAAAGGTCAAGAATCGACAGACGTCTGTGCCCGAGCGTCACACCGCCCTCCTGCCAAAGTCCCTCATCGTCGGGTCCCCTGTGCCGGATGCGGCTTAAACATACCCTGGCTTTTTCTTCCGAAAGCTTCACATTCAGCGCTCCAAATATTCCACACATAAGATTATCCTTTTCTTTCCTTCCATCTCATTTTAATGATCTCAAACAGATACTTTACCTTAAATCCCCGGTAAAAATAAAGGATTCTCTCCCCCCGTTTTTCCTTTGGAGCCTTTGCCGGCTTTTCCCTGTCATAAAGGAAAAAAGAATCGCCCGGAATATTACATATGATATTCTGATCAAGCGGACGAAGCATACATCCATAGCTTTTCTTCACATCAAATGGCAGAGAACGCATCGTAAGACAATATCTCTTCGTAAGCGGTCTGTAACCATACA
This sequence comes from bacterium C-53, assembly GCA_003612525.1. Taxonomy (GTDB): domain Bacteria; phylum Bacillota; class Clostridia; order Lachnospirales; family Lachnospiraceae; genus C-53. The sequence goes on from RAZD01000001.1 coordinate 309,297, forward strand.
GATCAATCTCCACCTCTTTTTCCTTCATTCCCACGGCATATGCAAGCCGCTTATTTTCGAAAAAAGAATCATACACAGACTGTGACTCTCTGAGACCGGAAAAGCAATATTCCTTCCTCCCTGCTCCCAAAGGAACCTGGAAATCGGTCTGAGCCCTCCTGCTATGCGTACCCTCGTCAAAGAAATTCGTCGTATGCGACATACGTGGATACAGAAAATAACGATCGGTTTCGATCAGATATGCGATACAGTACTTCAGCCATGACTTCTCCCCCCAGCCGGATACATTTTCGGGAACCGCCGCACCTGCCACATCCCTGCCGTCATTCTCGGAAAGCCATTCTCTGAACCCTTCCCACTGTCTCTCCGTAAATGCCTGTCCCCAGGAAGACGCAAACTGAAAATACCAGTTGTCATATCCGTCGTCAATCGCCTCAAAACATTCCCTCTTATGCACGTTAAACCGGTGATTATAGAGGGATACGCCTCCAATTTTATCATCGTTCTCTGTAAACGTAAGCGCCTGTTTTGCGTAGTTGTAAAATCCCTTTGCCACATACAGATCATCCTCGAGCATAATTATGCTGCCGTATTTCCATGCCAGATCACCGCAGGATAAAACATGACGCTTCAGCCCCAGGTTCTCGGTATGACGGATGATTCTCTTCTCTCCGTGCTCCCACGAGAAACGTTCTGCCGCCTCTACTACCTCCCGGTTGTCCCCGTGGTCAATGCTGATCACGAGCGGTATATTTTCCTCTTCATACTGCGCACGTCTGATTGAATCCAATATCCTGTTCAGTGAACGCGGCCTGTTATAAGCCACGACTACAATTGCCGGTTTCATGCTGCCGCCTTTCTTTCTCCCCCTTCAGGAAACTTCCGATATCCGAAAATTCCTGAATATGTTCTTTCAAAAAAGTTTCTTCCTTATCCCACCACTTCAATGCAAGAAGCATTTCAATTTCACCCGGTTCAAACCGGTATCCTTTCACTCTGGCAGGAACCCCCGCACAGATACTGTAAGGAGGGATATCCTTCGTTACAACGGCTCCCGCTCCGACTACCGCTCCGTCCCCGATCGTGACCCCCTGCATAATCTTTACATCATTCCCAATCCATACGTCGTTCCCTATTACAATTTGATACGGCTCCTTTCCTTTTACCATACGAAACTCCTCAAACGTGTCCTCCTTCGCATAGGTAAATCCCATCGCACCGCTCTTCGCATAAAAGGCCGGATGCATCGCCACATGACCGTGAACGGGATGACTTCCGAGTACGGCTTTCACATCCGTGCCTATGGAAGTATAGTTTCCTATCCATGTATTTGTAAAATTGCCATTGTCATTGATATAAGAGCCAAATCCCAGTGTCGTATTCTTAAGATATACATTCTTTCCAAGATAATTCCTTCCCCGCAAAGAGGAACGGATAAGATAGGACTTTGGCTTCAAAATACTTTTCGTCCTTCTCTCAATTCCCATACGCACAAAAGGATAACAAAATGTCCGGTATACAGCGGACCCTATTTCTTCTAATTTTCTTCGAAACATTTCCTTTCCTGTTCTGCCGCTTATGCGGCACACTGATTCAACTTTTCATCGCCTGATATCCACCCTCTGATTCTGATGCCGCAGGATTCTCTGTACTTTTCGAATCAGAAACTTCAGCCACCCCGGAAAATGATCCATGCCAAACTGTTTGAGATTCACAAAACGCAGCGCCTTTTTGATCTCTTCATCCGTCATCTGGGGAATTCCATGACTCCTCCTGATCTCAATGCTCTCCAAAAACGTGTCCTTAAGGCGGACAGTCGATACGCCATCCTTTGCAATCACGCTCACAAGCGTTCCCGTATCCTTCATGGGAAGTCCCTTCTTATAAACAGTCAGCAGGAAGTTGTAATCCGCCCCTATGCGGTATTTCAATTCAAAGGGGCAGGAAAGCATCACGTCTCTCCTCGCAAAAACCGTCTGATGATTAAAGGGCATGCGCTCCTCAATCAGCTCCGGACACTTGCGGTAATAGTAATATTCACCAAATTCACACTCAAGCGCATCACCATAGAGAAGCGCTGCATCACCATATTCTTTTCCATCAAAGACACGCTCCAATACCCTTTCATCAAAAAAGCGGTCATCCGCATTCATATAATTAATCCATGTTCCCCGGCTCTTAGACGCTGCTATGTTCATTGCATCGTAAAGCCCACGGTCCCTGCCGCTTATAACCATAAACGAAATTCCCTTTTTCTCAAATTTACCGCGGTAGGATTCAACAACATCCGCCGTGCCGTCTGTGGAACCGCCATCTTTTATAATATACTCAAAATCGTGAAATGTCTGCGAAAGTACCGAATCCATGACGTTACGTATGGTTTCTCTCTCATTAAAGCAGACCGTAATTACGGATACCAAAGGATTTTTACTCATTCTTTCTCTCCCCGCATTCTGCCGCAAGCGCTGACTGCAACACTGCACACAGCTTTTCCCACTGAAAGTGTTCTTCCGTATAATGTCTGATTTCTTCTGCCTGCCCTTCCCAGTCCAGCGGCATATTCCATAATTTCACAAATGCCTCCGAAAGCGCTTTTCTGTCATCAATTCCAATCACCATACCATATTTCCCCTGACAGCTGATATCATATCCCGCCGGAACGCCTTCCGTTGTAATAATATAATCCCCTCTGCTTGAAGCCTCGGTCAGTACAATACCAAAACTTTCACTCCTTGACGGAAAGGCAAAAATCTTCGCCTTGTCGTATTCCGCCGCAAGAAGATTCTTGTCCTGAATGCTTCCGCAAAATACAACCCGCTCCCGAAGCGCCGGATACTTTTCGAAACAGGCTTCCTGATACGCACGGAATTCCTCCGTAACGCTTCCCACAAGCCGGAGTGTAAAACCCTGCCTGTCCGCACAGTCGGCAAACGCCTCCAAAAGCACATCCGTTGCCTTTTCTCTTGTTCCGAGATTCCCCACGGTTAAAATCACATCCTCTTTCTTCACCGTAACCTTCCGCTCCGGGAGCGAGTAGCCATTCGGGAGATAAAACACTTTATCGCCATAATGCTTCTTCAGCTCTCTTAAGAGAAGCGTTGATTCCACCGACATTATATCTGCAAAAGCCATCGTTCTTCTCTTTATCCATCCAACCGGGCCCCGCAAAAAAGCATTTTTTAATCCAACCGGATTCATATCAAGTTTCAGATAGGCAATGCTTCCTCTTTTTCTGAAAATGCGATATGTGAAAAGGTAGAAAAAGGAAGATAAATTTAAATGATATACGTTTAAAATATCAATTCTTTTTGCATTGCGCATTAAATAAAAGCACCCGTCCGCTATGATTCCCAGTCTTTTTTTCAGGAACCAAAGTCCAAGCCCTTTTACCTCGTTTCGTGCATACGGATAGTCCGCTCCATTCCGGTACGTTACGATACCCGAGTCATACCCGTAATATTTATGAAGCAGAAAGGGAATCATACCTACATCTTTCTGCAGGTGCACATTTTCAGTTTTCAGAAAAAGCGTGACGAATTTCATTGCTATACTTTTTCCTCCTGATCAGCTATAATGAGGGAAACAGAAAGGAGCCTTCCATGTCATCCGCCATTATTATTTTAAATTATAACGACAGTACGCATACTGCCGAACTCACATCCAAAATCAGGAATTACAACTGCTTTCATAAAATCATCCTTGTAGACAACTGCTCTCCTGACGGTTCTTATGAAAAACTGCTTCCACTGTCAGACGCTAAAATTGACGTCATAAAAGCGCCCGCCAACAAAGGCTACGCATGCGGAAATAATTACGGTATCCGGCATGCCATCAGAAATTATCGTCCCGACTCCGTTTTTATCGCAAATCCCGATACATTCATAAAGGAAAAGGACGCGGAACGGATTCTATCCTCCATGTCCTCTCATCCTCAATACGGCATTCTCACCGCACTCGTAAATCAGGGGTATAATGTATGGAACCTGCCCGGATTTTGGGGCATTATTGAAAGTCTTTTTCTTATATGGTTCAATCTTCACAAACGTTCGATCAAAAAGAAGCTTCTCTCCTCATCAAATGAGATTGAGACAGTCGGCGTCGTGGAAGGTTCTTTCCTATGCATCCGGTCCGCCGCTTATGAGGCTGCCGGGGGGCTTGACGAACGTACCTTTCTGTACGGAGAAGAAATTATGCTTTCCAGAAGAATGAAATCCGCCGGTTTCCTGATCGGAATTCTCCCTGACGCACGGTACGATCATTTCCACTCCGTCAGTATAAAAAAGGAGTACCATTCCTCAAAAGCAAAAGCATTCCACCACTTTCGGGACAGCTTCCGCTTATATAACAGGGAATATCTGCACACCAATGCCATACAGAATTTCATATTTGAAGCGGCCTACGGACTTGCCTATTTGGAACGTATTGTATATGATACGCTCAGGCGTTTTACACACTAAGAACGTACCTCTCCATCATGCGCCATCAATGACACGGCCTTCACTGTTTCAAGACCGCCGATCTTTTTCACAAGTTCCGGCCCCCGGTCCGTGCGCAGTTCTATGATAAGGTCAAGTCCTGATTTTGTCAGGTTTCTTGACTTTACTTTCTGATGGCTTGCCATCTCCTCTACAATCTTTAAAAGCGATTCTTCCAGATCTCCGTCGCTGCTGTTTACAATCAGAAGATACGGCGCCTTTTTCACCGGAAACAGATCAAGAACCAGAATTCCGACTGTCACGAGAATGCAGAGAAGCACCGCTACATTAAAAAGGCCGGCTCCACAGATAATTCCCGTACCGATTGACCAGAACAGAAATAAGAGGTCCATCGGGTCCTTGATCGCGGTACGGAACCGCACGATCGAAAGCGCACCTACCATACCGAGGGAAATCACAATACTCGACTGCATCGCAAGTATAATGCCGGCCGTTACAACCGAAATCACAGCCATTGAGACATTAAAGGATTTCACATAAAAAGCGCTTTTTGTCACCAGCCGGTATATCATGAAAATATAACAGGCAAGCACAAACGTTATGAATAGTGTCACCAGAATCGTTATCGTCGTAATATCAGAATAGGAAAAACTCTGCAATACTGATTTTTTAATTACATCCGAAAAATTCATCTTTTTCCTCATTTCTGTGCGGCTTTCTGTTTCCATGAAGTCTGCGGATACCGCACGGACGCAGATTCTTTCGTATCATGCAAGTGTTTCTTTCACACTAAATTTTGTATGGCATTGATTCTCGAAAGATAATACTTTGAAAACGAAGTCCTTCGAAGGCTTCCAATCTCCAGCAGGCCGGCTATATAATCCGGCAGAAATTCGTCGTATTTCACTTCCAGAATATGCAGACCGGCTGGAAGAACAGGAGTCAGCGGCAGGGATTCCGAAAAGAAATCTTTCGTTCTGTCCGACACACCGATATTTCTGTCAAATGTTACCCTGACATTCCCCACCCTTTCCGTAAATGCAGTTCTCTCATATTCCACAATACTCACCGGCCGCATCCCTCTGGCCGCATGCGCCGCGTAAAACTCCTTCGCCACACGCTCCATATCTCCCCGGAAAGCAGGGCATTGTCCGGCCATATAGCGTTCGCACTCTTCACGGCTGATCAGACAGCTCCGTTTCTTTGTAAAGCCGCGGAACTTTTCCTTTATTTCCATCGAGATCTTTTCACTGCTCTTTTTGTAGATACGAATGCGGTATTTTCTCCGGTCATCCACCCCGGCCTCATTCTCACGCATGCAGGAATCCTCCATATCGTCAAAGTAAAGGCTCCTGATACTATAGCAGTCCCCATCCTGATGTACATCATACGCCATCACAGGCAGAAGCCGGAACCTGAGAAGAGCAAGGTCCTGTTCTGTAACTAAAAATTTAAGCTCATTGCGGTACTCCATTATAGGCCTCCATTTCAGCAGCGATAAAATCCCGTCTCATAGTAATCCATTTTTCAAGCCATCCCGTCTGAGCCTCAAAGCTGTCCTCTCCCATCACATTTACAATCTGGACATTGTATTGCGGACTTTCCTCCGTAAATAAATCCCATCGAATCTGATTCATTTTCGCGGACTGCAGAATCCGGCCGGCTTTGTCAGGAAAATCCCCACATATCGTGTCGAATGCCCCTTTCACACCGCCCGTGAAATAAAGCCTGTTCACTTCATTTACAAACTCTTCATGTTGGAATAATGCTCCCATCCACTCCTCATACTTCACAGACCACCCGTCCGGCCAGATATAATCATATTCCTTGTCAAACGGTTCCACCGCACCGGCTGTACGGTCCAGATCCCATACCGGCCCCATATACATTCTCTGCTCCGAATCATCCCAGTACGTATACACGCTTCGAAGCGTCGCATCCGTATTCTTGGAAAATTCCTGTACCCAGTAATACTTCGCCCATGAAGTTAAATCAATCAGTGAAAGGTATTCATCCGAATCCACATCCTCAATTGCAGACAGAACCCTCTGCGCAATAACGCCTGCCGGTTCCACCTTATCCATGTCCTCCGTATCCTCAAGCCCTGCGATCTTATTCACATCATCTTTGATTGTACTGCTGATCAGAGGAAAACTGTAATCCTGCCCTTCCATTCCCCATCGATAGAAATAATCTCTCTTCTCATCGATGGCCACACGTGTTTTGGATATCTCTACTTTTGTACACAGCGCAAAATTTCCACGATATTCTCCGTTAATATACAAATCAATCGGCTCTATTTCCGGCGTATATGCCATTCCGACTTCGCGGGCCAGATCAAGAAACACCTCGTTTCGAAGCAGTGAATAATCCATTGCATTTGCAAGCAGCACCCACTTCTTTGCCTTACCCATTCCAAGCAGATCAAGTTTCTTTTCCAGCTTGATCTGATAAGATTTCTTGTCCGCCATCCATGTCAGATTGCCTCGTCCGCGCATTTTCAGACTTTCCGGGGAATCTTCATCATTTTCAATGCTTTTATAAATTCGGGACCACCCGTTCAAAGCCGCGTCCGCGTCCGTCACCTCAAGCGTCATCTTTCCATACGTAAAAGACTCGTGAAACTCCTCACTGTCAATCTCCTCAATGCTCTTGACACCCTCCGCAATTTCAATGTTCATAGAAGGAAGCGGCGACTGCATTGCAACAATTCTCCGGCTGCCAATCCTTCCCTCTTCCTGGGTAAAATCCGTCTCAAACCGTTCCATATAATTCCCCTCATCATCCACGGCATAATAAACCACTTCCGACAAGTCCGCACGGCATGGCATAAAGAGCCAGACGGTGTCTTCCTTAAAGTATCCCTTTATATCAAAATTAAGCGCAGGATTTTCCGATACGGGCACTATGACCTCTGCAAGTTCCCTGTCTGACGTGAATCCTACGGTTGAATGGCGGCCGGCGTACTCCATCCACAAATCATACAGCAGAAAGACAACCAAAAACAATATGGACAGTGCAAGTGCAGTCTGGCGTCTCTTCATCTACACATCCCTCATTCTTCCCATCCCTGAAGCTCATCAATCGTCTCTGCCATCCCTTCCCAGGAAAAGCGACTGGCTGCTTCTTTGATTCCTTTTTGGAATCGGTCGCATTCCGGACGGCAGAAGAACTTTTCAACAGCTTCTGCAAGCGCCTCCGGGCTTCCCGGTTCCACTATATATCCTGTTTCCTTATCCTTCACCGCCTCCGGCAGCCCTCCAACATTTGTTGCAATCACCGGTTTTTCAAATCCGTAAGCGATCTGGGCAATCCCGCTCTGCGTCGCTGACTCATACGGCAGAACAGCCACGTCACACGCAGCAAAAAACTTCTCTATTTCCCGATCAGGAATATAACCGTCATGAATCTCCACCATTGAATCAATTTTATTTTCTTTGATCTGTGTAAGATACTCTTCCCGGTTCCCGTCAAAGTCCCCAACCACCAGAAGCTTTGCATCAAACTGCTTCTCTCTCAAAATCCTCATGGCATCCAGGAGAGAATGAAGCCCCTTATACGGACGCACATACCCGAAAAACAACAGTATCTTCTCCCGTGGTTCGATTTCCAGCTTCCGGCGCGCTTCTTCCTTTCCCATATCCTCGAAGCGAAACGCATGATACGTCGGATGCATATGAATCCTGTATGCGGCATTCTTTCGGATGGAAAGCAGTTCATCCGCTTCCGTCCTGGAATGCAGTATAAACGTATCGCCTCTTCTCAGTACCATTCTCGTGAGAAAACGGTCCATAGGAAAGCGTTCATGCGGAAATACATTATGACAGGTAAACATGATTTTCGCACGGATCAAAAGCGCCATCGTAAAATAACACGGCGCAAAATACGGATGCCACCACTGCAGAATCACAAGGTCGGGACGCAGAGAGTTGATTCTCGCCGCTTCCTTTATCCAGTTAAACGGATTGGCGGTATGAATTCCGTAATCCGTCCGCTCTACCTTAAATCCATCATTGGCATAATCTTTCTGTTCCCTGTGAAAGAGAAATTTCGGATACTGCATTTTATAAGAAAGCATCGTCACATCATGTTCTTTCTCAAGCGCCCGATATAATAGACCTGTGTAGTGGGAAATTCCTCCCTTATAAGGATACACAGGCCCGATTAATACGATCTTTTTACGATTTGTTTTTGTCTTTTTCATCAGACTCCTCATTCACTTCCATTCTGCGCACACGATACTGGATATCTTCCAGAATCTTGCGGTTTGCAGCTATGATATCCGCCTGCAGGCCCACAATAAATGTCATAAATCCAAGCAGCATCAGCGTACTCGCAAATATCAATGACTGAATATGGCCGTTCCCCGTACCCTGAAAGAAATACAAAAGAAACCGGATGCCAATGCCCATGCCGATTACAAACGGAACTGCCCCGACTACAGAGAAGAAAACAAGCGGCCGATACATCATGTAAGCCCTGATAATGGTCAGCATTGACTTCTTTACATATCCAAACATGGAGTGGAACAGCCTTGATTTGCGAAGCTCAGGATTCGTGCGAATCGGCACCGAAGTAATTGCCATACGGTTTCTACCTGCCTGTACAATCGTTTCCAGCGTATACGTATAATTATTCACAACATTGATATGAAGCGCCGCCTCCCTGCTGTAAGCCCGGAATCCACTCGGGGCGTCCGGTATATCGGTCTTCGACGCTTTGCGGACAACAAAGCTCCCAAAATGCTGCAATTTCTTTTTCAACGGAGAAAAATGCGCCGTATCATCAATCGGACGCTCACCGATAACAATTTCCGCTTCACCGTTCAGAATCGGCCGGATCAGCTTCTCAATATCTGCGCCGCAATACTGATTATCTGCATCCGTGTTGACAATAATATCCGCGCCGTTCCGAATGCATGCATCAAGCCCCGCCATAAACCCCTTTGCAAGCCCTTTGTTCTGCGGAAAACTTACTACATGATTGACACCCCAGTTCTTTGCCACTTCCACCGTATTATCTCTGCTTCCGTCATTTATAATCAGATATTCAATCTCATCAATACCATCAATATGTCTTGGCAGATCATTGAGCGCAATTTCCAGAGTTTCTGCCTCATTCAGACACGGAATCTGTATAATCAGTTTCATTTATTTCCTCCCTTGAAATATAAATCGGACGGTTTTTCGTCTCAAGATAAGTTTTTGCCAGATATTGCCCCACAATTCCTATGCTGAACAGCTGAAGTCCGCCGATAAAAAGCATTATGCATACAAGAGACGGCCATCCATTCGTCGGGTCGCCCCACACAAGTTTCCTGACAATAATAAACAGAATCGCAGCCACTGAAAGCATCGACAATACAAGGCCGCTGAACGTTGCGATCGAAAGAGGCGTCGTACTGTATGCGACAATTCCATCCAGTGCATACAGAAAAAGCTTCCAGAATGACCACTTGGTTTCTCCTGCCACACGCTCTACATTCTCGTATTCCAGCCATTTTGTGCGAAATCCCACCCAGCCGTAAATGCCTTTCGTAAAGCGGTTGTATTCCTTAATACTCAATATAGCATTTACCATCTGCCTCGTCATAATACGGTAATCTCTTGCGCCATCCACAATTTCCGTTCTGGAAATCCTGTTGATCAGACGATAAAACATTCTCGCAAAAAAAGAACGTATCGGCGGTTCCCCCTTACGGGTTACCCTTCTCGTCGCAGCGGAATCATACCCTTCGTCGCATATTGCCGCATACATATCAGGAAGCAGGCTCGGAGGGTCCTGAAGATCGGCGTCCATAATCACCACATAATCTCCCCTGCTCTTCTCAAGCCCCGCATACATGGCCGCTTCCTTGCCAAAATTTCTTGAAAAGGATACATACCGGACTCTCTTATCCTTCTCCCGAAGGCTGCGGAGCGCCTCCATCGTTCCATCTGAGGAACCATCGTCGATAAAGAGAAACTCAAATTCCACATCTCTGTATTTTTCCTGAAATGTTTTGATCACTCTTTCCATCTCGTCATAAAAAAACGGGATGGCCTGTTCCTCATTATAGCAGGGAACAATTGCTGTCAATAGTTTCATAGCGCCTCGCATTCTGCTGCCCGGACATCCGACACGACAGCCTGGTCTTCACACCTTCTCAGCAAATCAAACACTTCGGGGCGCTTGTCAAGCTTCACCCAAAGCTTCTGCTTCGGATGCGGAGCGCTCGTCATGATCTCCCCATCCTCTGCCTCAATCGAGAGAACAGAAGCCTGCTCATTTGTACCATCAGGCTTCATCACCTCAATCGACTCACCCACCGAAAACTTGTTTCTCTGTTCAATCTTTACACGGCCCTGTCCATCTGCTTCCTCGCAAATACCCAGATACGTATACTCTTTTCTATACGTATTATGATCGTATATCTGCGTTTCTTCCGTAGGTTTTCCGAAGAAAAATCCGGTTGTAAACTGCCGGTAAGTACACTTTGCAATCTCCGCACGATACCATTCCATATTTGCACGGTATGTCTCCGGTGATTCCATATAATCGTCAATCGCTCTTCGGTACGTTCTTGCCACAGCCGCCACATAAAGCGCCGTTTTCATACGTCCCTCAATCTTAAAGCTGTCTATGCCAGCCTCGATTAATTCAGGTATATATCCAATCATGCACAGGTCTTTGGAATTAAAAATATACGTCCCCCTGTCATTCTCATATACCGGAAGATATTCCCCGGGCCTTTTTTCTTCCACCACGGCATATTTCCAGCGGCACGGATGCGTACACGCGCCCTGATTTGCATCACGCCCCGTAAAATAATTGCTCAGAAGGCACCTGCCGGAATAAGCAATACACATCGCCCCGTGAATAAAGGTTTCAATCTCCATCTCTTTCGGAATGTTCGCACGAATCTCTCTGATCTCATTCAGTGATAATTCCCGGGCGGAAACAACCCGCACCGCTCCCTGTTCTTTCCAGAAACGATATGTCATATAATTGGTATTGTTCGCCTGGGTGCTGATATGGATATCAATATCAGGACAGATTTCCCTTGCAATCAGAAACATTCCGGGATCCGAAATAATCAGCGCATCCGGCCCCATTTCCTTAAGTTCCCGAAAGTAATCATACGCCTGTAAAAGATCTCCGTTATGCGCAAGAATATTGGCTGTCACATAAACCCTGACTCCGCGTTCATGTGCAAAACGTATTCCTTCCTTCATATCCGAAGGGCTGAAATTCTTGGCCTTTGCACGAAGTCCGAATGCCTCTCCGCCTATATAAACCGCATCCGCCCCAAATATCACCGCTGTTTTCAGTACCTCCAGGCTGCTTGCCGGAACAAGTAATTCAGGTTTTTTCATTTACCGCTGACCTTTCTTTACACTGACGGTCATTCCATCTCCCACCGGAAGAATTGTCGTCACAAGCTCCCCATGATTCATCAGTGTATATAAATATTCCCGCATCCTCTTATGTATGGTGCGGTCTCTTCTCGTTACTGCAAATTTTGATTCGATAATATCCCCGTCCTGAAGCACATTGTCAGACACAAGCACTCCTCCCGGTAAAAGAAGACGCATTACCTCCGGAAAGAAATGAATATACTGGGCCTTTGCCGCATCCATAAATATAAAGTCATACGGTTCGTGAAGGCTTTTTAGAACTTCATCCGCATCTCCTTCAAGAAGCGTGATTTTCCCCTCTTTTCCGGCCCGTCTGAAATTCTCCTTCGCAACAGGTATTCTCTTCTCATATTTCTCAATCGTCGTAACAGAAGCATCCTCCGGCGCATATTCTTCCATAAACAGCGCTGAGAATCCAACTGCTGTCCCCACTTCCAGAATTCTTAACGGCCGATGCATGGAAAGCAGCACCCGAAGCAGCGCCTGCGCTTCACGCCGTATAATCGGCACGCCGTCTCTCTGGGCTTCCATTTCCAGAGTATTTAAAAATGTCGAATTTCCGCGGTCCAATGAATTGATGTAAGATGTCGTTCTCTCATCCGTAATCACTTCTCATCCTCCTTCGAACCGCTCTCCTCCTCCGAATCTTTCGCCATTACCTCTATCATTTCCGCCGCTGTCATTGATGTATTCAGCGTATAGGCTCCCGGCTTCATTTTTCCCTGGTGCGCAGACAGTTTTTCCTGAACATAAAATAATCTGGCATCTTTTATAAGCCCTTTTGTTTCCAGAAGTTCGCCGACTTCCAGCGTATTCTTTCCCATCGGAACGGTCACTTCCACGTCTCTGCCTTCCCCATGTGCAACCGCCGGCTCCGCAAAGACCCTGAAACCAAATTCATAAGCGGTCATGCTCAGGCGGTAGACATAGATTATGATAATTGCCATCACGATTACACGAAGGGACGTTCCGATGATACCTAATATTACTTTTTTTCCGCTCATCACCATTCTCCGTTCCGATTTTATTCAAAATCAAGGCTTTCCATAATACTGTTATTTACATACTGCATCATTCTGCAAAATGCAAGCTCTTTCGCCAGGAAGTCATTTACCCGCTTATCCGCCCGGAATTTTTCATACTGTTTTGTGAAATGCTCCGTTTCCTCAATTAAACGATTCTCATCCTCAATATGCTGGATTCTGAAGTTCTGCAGACGATAATCGTCCACCTGGGCCTTAAGCTTCGGCAGACGCCTCATCTTTTCCTTTTCTTCCTCATATTCCTGATATTCTTTTGTACTCTTAATGGCATCCACAAAATCATCTATGACTCTGTCCAGTTTTTCCATTGCTGCCTCCGTGTCTTCCTTTACACACTTACTTCCATAATGATCGGAAGTATCATAGGTCTTCTCTTCGTTTTTTTCCATATAAAATCACCCAGCGTATCACGCATCGTATTTTTCATTTTCCCCCAGTCGGTAATCCCCCTGTCAAGCAGTCCCATAAGTTCCTCCTCCACAAGTTCCGTAGCCTCCGTCATCAGCTCATCCGACTCTCTCACATAGACAAATCCTCTTGAAACGATATCCGGCCCTGCCAGAAGCTGCACCGACCCCCTCTCAAGCGTCAGCACCACAATCACAATGCCGTCCTCCGCAAGATGCTGCCTGTCGCGAAGAACAATATTGCCCACATCCCCAACGCCCAGACCGTCTACAAACAGAACACCTGCCGGGACCTTATCCGTAACCTCCGCCGATTCTTCATCGAGGGACAATACATCTCCGGATGCCAGCATATAAATATTTTCTTTCGGTACCCCCAATTCATATGCAATGCCTGCCTGCGCTTTCCTGTGTTTATATTCTCCATGCACCGGTATCGCGTATTTAGGCCTGACCAGAGAATAGATCAGCTTGATCTCCTCCTGACATGCATGCCCGGACACATGTGCATCCTGAAAAATGACGTCCGCACCCTTCATGGAAAGTTCATTTATAACCTTTGACACTGCTTTCTCATTTCCGGGAATCGGATTTGAGCTGAAAATAATTGTATCGTTCGGCTGAATTGCAATTTTCTTGTGAATACTGCCTGCCATACGGCTGAGCGCAGCCATAGACTCACCCTGACTGCCTGTCGTAATAATAACGGTCTTCTCATCCGGATAATTTTTCAGCTGTTCAATATCAATCAGTGTATGGTCAGGAATATTGATATATCCGAGTTCTTCCGCGGTCTGTATGACATTTACCATGCTTCGGCCTTCGATCACAACCTTCCGGCCGTATTTTTGTGCGGAATTAATAATCTGCTGGACCCTGTCCACATTTGATGCAAACGTTGCAATAATAATCCGCGTATTCATATGATCGGCGAAAATATTGTCAAACGTGCGGCCTACCGTTTTCTCGGAATTGGTAAAGCCAGGCTTCTCCGCATTTGTGCTGTCACACATCAGGGCAAGTACACCCTTTTTCCCGATCTCACCAAAACGCTGCAAATCAATCGCATCGCCGAATACCGGTGTATAATCTACCTTGAAATCGCCCGTATGGACTACAATTCCTGCCGGAGAATAAATCGCAAGCGCTGATGAATCAACGATGCTGTGATTTGTTTTTATAAATTCAATCCGGAACTGTCCCAGATTTATGGACTGTCCGTGCTTTACTACCTTTCGTTTCGTTCCTTTCAGCAGTTCATGTTCTTTTAATTTATGATCAATCAGCCCGATTGTAAGCTTTGTCGCATAAATCGGCACATTTATTTCCTTCAGTATATAAGGCAGGGCGCCAATATGATCCTCATGTCCATGCGTGATCACAAATCCCTTGACCTTTTCCATATTTTCTTTCAAATAAGTAACATCCGGTATCACGAGATCAATTCCCAGCATGTCGTCCTCCGGAAATGCAATCCCGCAATCCACTACAATAATACTATCTTCGTATTCAAACGCCGTCATATTCAACCCGATCTGTTCCAAACCTCCCAGGGGAATAACCTTAAGCTTTGAATGCGCCCTTTTGTCCGTACCTCTCAAACAATGACACCTCCATATTTATTCTTTTTCACGCTCAAATTCCACATCTTCCAGTATTTCTTCAAATACTTTTGCAATTGCCGTTAATTCTACGTCCTCTGACACGATCTCATAAAGGCTCTCTGCGGACTCGCTGTCCGACAGGTCTTTTAAAATCAACGCCTCGCCGTCTCCCTCTTCCGTATCCGTCACCAGAATATAATTCACTCCGCTCACTCTGGTCTGCTCCAATACATAAAAATCCACGCACTCGTCACAATCCTTCAAAACAAATGATACCTTGTCCATTCCATCTATGCCCTTCCCTGATCTGCCGGCTCTGTTTTTCCACTGTTTTTCTGATAATCCAGATACCCCTGCAGAATAAGTATTGCCGCAATTTCATCTACATAATCTTTTCTGTACTCTCTTCGTATACCGCTTTCGATCATCGCCTTATCCGCTGCCACGGTTGTAAGCCGCTCATCCCAGAAGACGACGGGCAGTCCCGTACGCCGTTTCAGCATTTCGGCAAACTCCTCTGTCTTTTCCACACGTTCTCCTTCCGTGTTATTCATATTTTTCGGAAGTCCGAGTACAATTGTATGAACGTGATAGGAAACGATGAGTTCCTCGATACGCGCAAGCGTCTGACGCAGTTTGTTTGCCTGCTTGCGCCTGATAATTTCAATTCCCTGGGCAGTAATCAACAAAGGAT
The DNA here is from genome assembly GCA_003612525.1 of bacterium C-53. GTDB lineage: Bacteria > Bacillota > Clostridia > Lachnospirales > Lachnospiraceae > C-53. The sequence goes on from RAZD01000001.1 coordinate 324,878, forward strand.
CACTGATAGCGACCCCCACTGTTTTTGACCCAAAGTCCAGTCCCATAATTCTTGTTTCTTCCATATGTTTAATTCCAACCGTTATGTTTAATATAATTTGTCAGAAGTTCCTCCACAAGTTCGTCTCTCTCCACTTTCATAATCAGACTTCTCGCGTTATTATGGCTTGTAATATACGTCGGATCTCCCGACATAATATAACCCACAATCTGGTTAATCGGATTATATCCTTTCTCCGTAAGCGCCTCATAAACCGTCGATAAAACCACTTTGACGCCGGTTTCCGGTTCGGTTTCCACTTTAAAATACTGCGTATTTCCCAAATCTTTCATCTTGTCCTCCCTTTATCCATAAGTCTTTCGTCCGTACTGATGTTCTTCACAAAATACATTACATCTATTTTACCCCATAAATACCTAAAATTCAATATTCTTTCATCTTATCTATCGCCCGGGCCGCCCTCTGACGGCAGAAATTCTACACATCCGTTCTCCATATGTTTTGAAACGACGCCCTTTACAATCTCTCCTGCCGTAATCCCTCTGTTGTTCATATAGACACGCACATACTCTTTCGTATAGCCGGTCTGAAACCGTTGTCCGGACAGATCGGCGTCCTCCTCCACAATCATTTCCGCTTCACAGCCACACAGGGCCTCTTCATATTTTTGTTTATTTTTTTGATTTAATAAAAGAAGATTCTCGCTTCTCTGCGCTTTTATATTTTCGGGTATCTGATTCTCCATGATCGCCGCACGCGTACCCTTTCTTTTTGAATACTTAAAAATATGGGTCTCATAAAACTCCGTCTGCGCAAGAAAAGCTCTGCTCGCTTCGAATTCCTGATCGGTTTCCCCGGGAAAACCGACAATCACATCCGTAGTAATCGCAGGATTATGAAAATAATATCTTAAAAGTTCCACCCCCCGGCTGTATTCTTCCGGTGTGTAATGACGATTCATCCGGCGAAGCGTTTCCGCGCATCCGCTTTGAAGCGACAGATGAAAGTGCGGACATATTTTTTCAAGGCCGGATAGTTCCCGTGCAAAATCCTCCGTTACAATTCTTGGCTCCAGAGAGCCCAAACGAATACGTTTTATACCGTCAACGCAATGCACCTGCCTGATCAGTCCGATCAGACTGTCATTCGTATCCTTTCCATAGGAACTCAAATGAATCCCCGTCAGTACGATTTCCTTATAACCTTTTTCTGACAGATGCGCCACCTCTCTGAGAACATCGATACGCGCACGGCTGCGCACCCGTCCCCGCGCATACGGTATAATACAGTAACTGCAAAACTGATTGCATCCGTCCTGCACCTTAATGCATGCACGCGTGTGTTCCGCCGGTCTTGTCAGCATCATATTCTCATATTCATTTGTCTGGTTAATATCAATGACGGTCTCTTCCTTTAATCCCTCAAAATAATGATTTAATATGGAAACCAGGTCTTTCTTTCTGTTATTTCCTATGACAAGATCAACTCCGTCTTCCAGCACCTCCTTCTCCCCACGCGTCTGGACATAGCAGCCGACAGCCACAATCACCGCATCTGGATTCCTTTTCTTTGCACGGTGAAGCATCTGCCTTGATTTCCTGTCCGCTATGTTTGTAACGGAACATGTATTCACAATATATATGTCAGATTCCTGTTCAAAAGGTACAACCAAAAAACCGTTTTCTTCCAACATTTGTTGCATTACTTCCATTTCATATGCATTTACTTTACATCCCAAATTATGTAATGCTACTTTTTTCATAATAAACTCCTATAATTTTCGTGATGTTTGCGTATTGACTTTTTATACCCCTGCCTTTATAGTTAGATTTGAAGAAAATCAAAGAAGAAAAGGAGGTCATTCCAATGAAAACAATACAGATTTCTTTAAACTCCATTGACAAAGTAAAATCTTTTGTTAATGACATTACCAAATTCGATTATGATTTTGACTTAGTATCTGGCAGATACGTAATTGATGCAAAGTCCATTATGGGTATCTTTAGTCTGGATTTATCAAAGCCTATTGATCTGAATATCCATGCAGAGGACAATGTTGAAGATGTTCTTAACGTATTAAAACCGTACATGGTATAAAATCAGCTATAAATCGTATTCGGGGGGCAAATGCATTTGCATTTGCCTTGTTTTTTGTGTTTCATTCTCTCAAAAACCAGGAAGCGGTTCTTTGGTTCCAATGATGTAAGGGCCGACTTCATAAAAATTCAGACCGCTCTCTTGCATTTCCCCGTAAGTCTCTTTATTAAATACAAATATACAGTCTGACTCTGCATTTCCTTCCACAATCTTGCGGCGGTACGCCTCAAGGCTTTCCTCCACCTGCGCATCAATATCCCTCGCATAGTAAAACCGGTTATTCGTTATGGAAAGGCGATATGCGCAATACTCCACATCCATAATATCCGTCACATCATCATACATCATCACAAAATGACGGAACCCGGACAAAGCCTCCAGAACACGGGGCTCAAGCAATTCGGATTGGTATTCCTTCACGCTTCCATTATATTTCTTCTGCCTTTTTACAAGCAGTTTCGATACATCTGCTGCCTGCAGGACCAAAACCACTGTCATCATAAGATAAAGAGTCCTTCTGTTCAGATACCGCCCTGCCACGGCAAATCCAAAAAGCATCAGAAGATACACAGCGGGCATGATAAACCGGCCATTCGAGCGGAAAAATCCCAGGACTTTATTCATGATTCCCGGAACCGGAAGACTGAAAAACATTGTCTCATTCCATGACAGTTCCGGATACATCGCAGCGGCCAGAAACACAAAGAAAAGCATTCCCGCTATCACAAACCGCCTGTGATATCTCACAAAATATCTTACGGCCTTCTTACTCACAAACAGCTTGCAAAGCACAATCGCTCCGGATATCGCCAAAAGAAACAGGATTCCAGCACCAAGATATCCGTAACCCTCATACTGAAAATCCGATGCCAGCGGCATAGCCTGAAACAGTCCCCCATACTGCAAAGGATTTAAAAATGTATTCAGATTGCAGCCAAAACCGCCAATCCCATAATTGGTATTTACCGAACCGGAGAAGGCTCCCAAAGCAAACAGTGTGAAAAGACCGCTCACAACAAACGAGCCAAATCCCCAGAGAGAACTCTTCCACTCCCGGTTCTTCACATAGTCTTCCACAAAATCCGCAGTCATAATCAGGGCAGTCATGGGAATAAAGTACGAATGAATCAACACACAAAGAGCCGACATGCCGCCCCAGAGTAAAACTTTTCGCATTCGCCTGCCCTTCGCCGCGTCAGAAAGCCACAGATAGAGCGCAAGGAGAATCAGCCACTGGGCCGAAAGCGCCGTGTGATAAAAACACCTCTGCAAAATCGGAAAACTCAGGATAAACGGAAACACTCCGCACACACAGACTGCTCTTTTATCCGTCACCCGCCGAAGCAGCACAGCGGAAAGCCCCCCCTGCATCCCAAATGAAAGAAAAGTAAACAATCCCAGATACTGAAAAGTCTCCGGCAGTATTTCCCGAAATATCTTAAAAAACAGCGCAAAAAGCGGTATCGCATCCGTCCAGATTACAGACACGGAATGGGGATAAGAGAGACTGTCGATCATTCCCAGCGGAAAATGCCAGTCACTTGTCCTGAAATGGCACCATCCCAGATAATGCTGACGCAGGTCAATATCACCGTAAAAAATCCATGCATCATACGTTACATCCAGCACCTTTACGCCAAACATGAGCAAAAAACACAGAAATCCCGCAAACAGTCCCCACAGAAATAAAATTTTTTCTTCCTTTTTCCCAAAAGCCATCGTTTCCTAACCTACAATCATTAATTCGTCCGACTCAAGCGCCGCCTTTACAAGATCATCAATTCTTTCTTCCAGATTTCGTTCCGAGTGACGAATCACATTTAAATTCGGCTTTGTGACCGGATGCTTCGCCACAAAAATCGTACAACAGTCCTCATACGGAAGAATCGATGTCTCATACGTTCCAATCTTTTCGGATACCTCCACAATCTCCTGCTTGTCAAAACCAATCAAAGGGCGGTAAACCGGCATTGTGCATACTTCATTCGTCGCAGCAAGACTGTGCATAGTCTGACTTGCTACCTGTCCGATGCTTTCTCCGGTAATAAGACCCAGACACTCCGTATCCAATGCGATTTTTTCCGCAATCCGCATCATATAGCGGCGCATGAGAATTGTAAGCTCCTCATGCGGACACTTTTCGTATATATAGAGCTGTATGTCCGTGAAGTTAATCACATGCAGATAGATCGGCCCCGTATATACAGAAACCTGTTTCGCCAGATCAACGACCTTCTGCTTCGCGCGGTCGCTTGTATACGGCGGCGCATGAAAATAGACTGCGTCGATCTTCACGCCGCGTTTTGCAATCATATATCCGGCCACCGGACTGTCGATTCCTCCGGAAAGGAGAAGCATGGCCTTTCCATTTGTCCCCACCGGCATGCCCCCGGGTCCGGGAATAATCTGCGAATAAATATAAATTTTCTCCCGGATTTCCACATTCAGCATCACATCCGGTTCATGTACGTCAACGGATGTTTCCGGAAAGGCGTCAAGAATTGCACCGCCCAGACGCTGATTGATTTCCATCGAATGAATCGGATATTTCTTATCCGCCCGGCGCGCATTTACTTTGAATGTAAAATGTTTGTCGGGATATACTTCATCCACGTAATGAATAATATCCTGTTCCAAAGCTGTAAAGCCATTCTCCTCTGCATAAACCACCGGACAGATGCCGGAAATGCCAAATACATGCTTTAGATTTTCCACAGCTTCGTCAAAGTCAAATTCTCCCAGCGCCTCCACATGAATGCGCCCCTGTGTCTTACTTACTTTAAACTCCCCTTCCATCCGCTTCAGCGCATGCTTAATCTGCCGCACAAGCGCGTCCTCGAACAAGTAACGGTTCTTCCCCTTTATGCCGATCTCGGCATATTTTATCAAAAATGCTGAAAACATATTTCCTCCCTAATCCTGCCGTCCTTTACCGGCGCACAAACTTTTGCAAAACCGGAATAATCTCTTCCATCATCTGAAGCGCATAACGAATTTCCTCCTCCGTCGTATGAACGGAGAAGCTGAAACGCACCGTGGACTCCAGAAGATCTTTTGGCAGACCGATTGCCTTTAATGTCTCACTGACCGCCGGCTTGTTGGATGCGCATGCAGAACCGGCCGACACATAAACGCCTCTGTCCTCCAGCGCATGCAGCAAAACCTCACTGCGTACATTCTTCACCGATACGCTCACAATGTGAGGCGCGCTCCTCTCATCCGTAAACCCGTTTACCGTCACATCCGGAAGCTTCTGCACGCCGTCCGTAAAGATTTTTTTCAGACGGTACAACTCCGCTGTTCTTTCTTTTATATCCGTATATATGATCTTCGCAGCCCTCGCGATTCCGGCAATTCCCGGTACGTTCTCCGTCCCAGAGCGCAGTCCGGCCTGCTGCCCGCCTCCATAAAGAATCGGCGCAATCTTCACCTTATCCGATACATACAGCATCCCGATTCCTTTCGGACCATGAATTTTATGCCCGCTGACGGAAAGCATGTCAATCTGCTGTTTCTTCGGATAAATGCAATACTTGCCAAACCCCTGAATATCATCCACATGAAACAGGCAGCGGGGGTTCCGACGTTTAATCAGCGCCCCTGCCTCCTCAAGCGGCTCGACGGCACCGATTTCATTGTTCACATGCATGACAGAGACAAGAATCGTCCGGTCCGTGATCTTCCTTTCAAGCTCTTCCAGCAAAATCAGGCCGTTTTCATCCACTTCCAGATAATCAACCGAAAATCCCTGACTCTCAAGGTATTTCATCGCATTCTTAACCGCGGGATGCTCAATCCGTGTCGTAATCAGATGATCCCCGCTCCTTCTGTTCGCCATCGCTGCGCCGATCAACGCCAGGTTATCGGATTCCGTACCGCCGGAAGTAAAATAAATTTCTTTTGGATTCACCTTCAAAATCTCAGCGAAAATTTCCTTTGCCTCTTTCAGATATGTTTCTGCCCCATATCCCTTGCGGTGCATACTGCTGGGATTTCCATAATCCTCCGTCATTATTTTTAATACAAGCTCCGCCACTTCCGGAAATACCGGAGTCGTCGCAGAATTATCCAAATAAGCTTCCATATTAATAACCATGCCTTTCCGCAACCTGCGAATTTGGGCGCAGACACAAATTTGCGTGTGAAAAATTCATTTTTCACACTACGCCCCCATGCACCCGACTGCTTCCAACTGATACATAATCCATGACAATACCGTAAGCCCCGCAGTTTCTGTGCGCAGAATCCGTTTCCCAAGTGTCACCGGAATGACGCCATTCTCCTTCGCAAATGCCGCCTCAGACTCCTCGAATCCGCCTTCCGGACCGATAAACACCGCAATGTCCTCTCCTGCTTTTAAATGCTCAAAGATTTCTTTTGTCTTCCCCATCCCTTCCGCAAGTTCATAGGGAATGATCTTGACGCCGATGTCCTTTGCGTACAGTACGGCTTCCTTAAAACTGTAAACACGCGTCACTTCCGGTATAATTCCGCGCCTGCTCTGCTTGGCGGCAGCCTCGGCAATCGCATTCCATCTCAATATCCTGCTCTTTTCTTTCCTGTCGTCAAGCTTCACAACCGTTCTCTTACTCATCACCGGAATAATCTGAAATGCACCAAGCTCTACCGCCTTTTGAATGATAAATTCCATCTTATCACTTTTCGGCAGTCCCTGAAACAGATAAACTCTGGAAGGAAGCTCTACGCCATCCTCCTTCACGAATCTAAGCTTACACAGAATATCCGTCTCCCGGAACTCTTCTATCTGACAGCGGTACTCCCTGCCGTCTTCTCCATTACTCACTGCAATTTCCTCACCGGTTTTCATTCGAAGAACATTTTTTATATGATTCACATCGCTGCCCGTAATCACAATGTCATGCCCCTGAATCTGCTCTTTTTTTACAAAAAACTGATACACATTCCCACGCTTCCCATCCCGCCGTCTGCGACGGCGGAAATCCTTATACTGGCCTCCTGCTACAGTTCCACCGCGGCAGGGAGCTGTGCGGAAAATGCCGCTCTTCAGGCATTCTCCAGTATGAGACGCTCTCTCACGCCAGCCTTGCTGTGACTGACACCCATTCTCCCTGATACGTCACTGAATCCACCGTAAGACCTGCTTTCTCTACGGCGTCCACTACAACCGCTTCTTTATCGTCAATAATTCCCGACGTAATATAAACGCCGCCCGGTTTTAAGTGCTTTACAATCACAGGGGTGAGCGGAACCAAAACTTCTGCAAGAATGTTTGCCACAACAATATCATACTTCTCATATCCTGCCTCATCCTGCACCTTTTTATCATCAATAATATTACCAATGATCAGCTTAAAATCCGCTTCGCTCAGACCATTCGCTTCCATATTATCCCTGCATGCGTCAACCGCACACGGGTCAAGATCTGTGGCAAACGATGACTTCGCCCCGAATTTAAGGCCCATAATCGAAAGAATCCCGCTTCCCGTCCCCACATCAAGCATTACCGTATCCGGCGTCACAAACCTGCGAAGCTGCCGGATGCATAGCTGCGTCGTCTCATGCATGCCTGTGCCGAAAGCCGTTCCGGGATCAATATGAATAATCATTTTATCCTGATCTTCTTCCTTTACTTCTTCCCATGAGGGCACAATGAGAATATCGTCTATCGTAAACTGATGAAAAAATTCCTTCCAGTTATTGATCCAATCCTTGTCCTCGGTCTGCGACGTCGTGATTGTCCCATCCCCGATCTCCATAAATGTACGCAGATCTTCAAGCGCTTCCCTGACCTGCGACAGAATCTCCTCATTATCCGTATCCGGGTCAAGATAAAAATTCAGGTACGCTGTTCCGTCATTCTCCGGGGCATCCGGAAGAATATCCACAAACATCTGTTTCTTCTCCTCCTCGGTCAGAGGAACTTTGTCTTCAATCTCAACGCCTTCAATGCCAAGCTCTGCCAGTGTTGCGCTGATGATATCTTCCGCCTGGTCAATTGTCCTGATCGTATATTTATTCCACTTCATATTTCCTCTCATTCCGCCGCCGTCAGACGGCACATTATACTGCTTTCTGCATCTTACCATAAAATTACTTATTACACAAGAAAGAAGCGAATTGCTTCACCGGATTGCCAATATCCGTCAACTTGTGTATAATCAAGCTATACTTTGAACAATACTGATGTCAGGGGACCAGAATCCTGCCGCAATGCGGCACAGTGTCCGAAAGCACATAAGATATGGAAAGGGGATACTTCATGAAAATTACAGCACTGATTATGGCCGGAGGACGCGGCGAACGATTCTGGCCGCGCAGCCGGAAAAATTTACCCAAACAGTTTCTCTCGCTCACCGACGATGGGAAAACACTGATACAACTGACGGTGGAACGCATCCTGCCACTTGTTGACATGGAAGATATCTATATATCCACAAATCAGGATTATAGGCCTCTCGTGTCAGAACAGCTTCCGGACATACCGCCGGAAAATATCCTGTGCGAACCGGTAGGACGCAACACAGCCCCTTGTGTTGGCCTCGGAGCCATCTATGCTGCAAAAAAATACGAAGATGCACTCATGATTGTTCTTCCTTCCGATCATATGGTGAAATATAACCGGATGTTCGTAAGTACACTGAAAGACGCCTGCGATATTGCCGCAAAAGACGACAACCTTGTAACCATCGGCATTGCGCCGGATTATCCTGAAACAGGTTACGGATACATTAAGTTCAATCCGGATTCCATTAAAGGACGCGGCTATGAAGTCGCTCATTTTGCAGAAAAACCTTCTTTAGAGCTTGCAAAAGATTACGTGTCAAGTGATGAATATCTCTGGAACAGCGGAATGTTTATCTGGAAGGCTTCCTCTATTCTGAAACGCTTTGAAACCCTGATGCCGGATACGTACGAGGGGCTGATAACAATTAAGGACGCCATACGTACGGATGAAGAAACAAGCGTACTTGAAAAAGTCTTCCCGTCTTTCTCCTCCATATCCATCGATTACGGAATTATGGAGAAAAGTAAGAATATCTATACGGTCCCAGGCACTTTCGGATGGGACGATGTCGGCTCCTGGATTGCGGTGGAACGGACGAAGAAAACAAATGAATTCGGAAATATTGTGGACGGTAATGTCATAACCATCAATACCGCTGACTGTATCATACAGGGACAGAAGAAACTGATTGCCACAGTCGGCGTCAATGATCTCGTGATCGTCGACACCGATGACGCAACCCTGATCTGCGATAAATCGTGTACCGCTGATATCAAAAAAGTACTTGAGAATCTGAAGGTTTGCAACCGGAATGAGTACCTGTAAACCGGATAAAACAACATAGAAAAGACAAAGACCTGCTAAAACTTTTGAAGAAAAATGGATGGAACATAGTCAGAATCAACAGCAGCCATCATGTTCTTCAAAAAGATGGGAAAACTACTGTTGTTCCCTTACATGGTAAAGATGTTCCTATCGGCTTACTCAATAGTATTTCTTAAGGAGGTATGTTTATGCTGTTTGTGTATCCCGCAATCTTCCACAAAAAAGAGGACGCATATTAGGTTGAATTTCCCGATTTAGAGGGCTGCCACACCTACGGCTGTTCCATCAATGAAACTATGGAAGCGGCACAGGAGGCTTTAGCCGCCTATCTTCTCACTCTTTTGGAGCAGGAGAAAGCGATTGCCGCTTCCTCTGATATTTCTTCCATTCATACGGATGATGGTTTTTCCTCCCTTGTGTCTTGTGACATTAACCAGTATAAAGACACGAAGGCAGTAAAAAAGACCTTAACCATACCGTCATGGCTGAATGACCTCGCCATTTCTATGGGGATAAACTTTTCACAGGTATTACAGGAAGCTCTTCTCTCCAAAATACAAGCATAATATTTAACCATCAGCCCCGGTTTCACATAGAATCGGGGCAACTTCTTATCTGATTCCAAAAAATCTGTTTTTCAGGCCCCCTTTTTAAATGATTGATTAAATCAACAAAATGAGATAGCCTAATAAAAAATCCGATCTTTTTGTATCTTTGCATGTAGTCTATTGATGCTGGGGCTTTATATACGGGGTCAGCCCATTCTCTCACAAGCTGTAGTCTAAATCCTCCAGTTCGTGACTCAACAATCGGCCAGAATCATCCTCAGAAACCAGACCTTCTAAATTCTTTTTTTGCAACATAAATGGAGCCGTTGCTCCGGTAGATGTTTCATCTACTTTTGCAACAGCCCCGTATCTTAGTATCTTATTCCCTGTTATCTTAATCTTATTTTCCTCTTCGGCAGTACTACCCGGTCAAGATGCCAGATATCGTCCACGTATTCCTCAATCGTACGATCGGAAGTAAATTTACCACAGCTTCCTATGTTAAGGATAGCGCTTCTTGCCCATCCGCTTTCATTCCGATATGCCTTTTCCACACGTTCCTGAGCCGCTGCATAGGAACGGAAATCCTTCAGAATGAAGTACATATCCGCTCTGCTTGTGCACTGCGTATTCAGCAATGAATTATACAAATCTCTGAACATCTCAGGATCATTTGGTGCGTAAAATCCATTGATCAGCTGCATTAATACGTTTCGGATATCCTGATCGTTGTTAAAGACATCCATCGGATTATAACCGCCGTTATTCTCGAAATTGATTACTTCCTCAGAAGACAGCCCGAAAATAAATGCGTTCTCTTCGCCAACTTCCTCTACAATCTCAACATTCGCTCCGTCCATTGTGCCAAGTGTCAAAGCGCCGTTTAACATAAACTTCATATTGCCCGTTCCCGAAGCTTCCTTACTTGCCGTAGAAATCTGCTCGGAAACATCTGCTGCCGCGAAAATCCACTCCGCATTTGACACACGGTAATCCTCAATAAATACAACTTTAATCTTCCCGTCAATCGCCGCATCATTATTCACAACATCTGCCACGGCATTGATCAGCTTGATTGTAAGTTTCGCGTTCTTATATCCGGCCGCCGCCTTTGCGCCAAAGATGAATGTCCTCGGATAAAACTCCATTTCAGGACGCTCTTTTAATTTATTATACAGATACATGACATGAAGAATATTTAAAAGCTGTCTCTTATACTCATGAAGTCTCTTCACCTGTACATCAAAGATGGATCTCGGGTCTACCTCAATTCCGTTGTTCTCCATAATATATTTTGCCAGACGCAGCTTATTCTGATATTTGATATTCATAAATTCTTTCTGCGCCTTCTTGTCGTCCGCATATACTTTCAGCCCGGAAATTCTGGATAAATCCGTCACCCACTCGGAACCGATATGAGCTGTCACCCAAGACGCCAGTTTTGGATTGCCATGAAGTAAAAATCTTCTCTGTGTAATGCCATTCGTCTTATTATTGAACTTTTGCGGCATCATCTCATAGAAATCCTTTAATTCCTGATTTTTGAGAATTTCCGTGTGAAGCCTTGCCACACCGTTCACAGAGAATCCTGCACAGATAGCCAAATGCGCCATCTTCACCTGTCCGTCATAGATAATCGCCATCTTGCGAATCTTCTCCTGGTTGCCAGGATACATTTCGGATATTTTCTGTACAAATCTGCGGTTGATCTCCTCCACAATCTGATAAATACGGGGAAGCAGCCTTGAAAACAGTTCAATCGGCCATTTCTCGAGCGCCTCTGCCATAATCGTATGATTCGTGTATGCGCATGTCTTCGTCGTAACATCCCATGCTTCATCCCATGTAAGCATATGTTCATCCATAAGAATACGCATCAGCTCCGCAATTGCAACCGTAGGATGCGTATCATTCAACTGAAACACTACCTTCTCATGGAAATTGCGGATATCCTTATGATTACGCATATATTTTTCAATCGCTTCCTGAACGCTTGCGGAGATAAAGAAATACTGCTGTTTCAGACGAAGTTCTTTTCCTGCGTAATGATTGTCATTCGGGTACAGCACTTCCACAATATTGCGCGCAAGATTTTCCTGCTCTACCGCTTTGCGGTAATCGCCCTGATCAAAAGAGTCAAGCTGGAAGCACTCAACCGGCTCCGCATCCCATATACGCAGCGTATTTACAATACCATTCCCATATCCAACAACCGGCATATCATAAGGGATTGCCTTTACGGACTGGTATCCGTCCTGAATAAAGTGGTTTCTTCCTCTGGAATCTGTCTCCACACGCACATAACCGCCGAATTTTACTTCCTTTGCATACTCCGGACGGCGCAGTTCAAATGGATTTCCATCTTTCAGCCAGTTATCCGGCACTTCCACCTGATACCCGTCCCGGATTTCCTGCTTAAACATACCATACCGATAACGGATGCCACATCCATATGCGGAATATCCAAGTGTTGCAAGAGAATCAAGAAAACATGCTGCCAGCCGGCCGAGACCGCCGTTTCCAAGCGCCGCGTCACGCTCCTGATCTTCAATTACATTAATATCAATTCCAAGCTCTGAAAGAGCTTCCGCCACATCATCATATCTCTGCAGATTGATGAGATTATTCCCCATTGCACGTCCCATAAGGAATTCCATTGACAAATAATAAACGGTCTTCGGATCCTTCTCTTCATAGGCTTTCTGGGTTTCCATCCATTCCTCAATAATTCTTTCTTTCGCCGCAAAGCAGACCGCGCTGAATATCTGCTGGTCCGTCGCTTCCTCCAAGTTTTTCCGGTAAAGAACCCTGACGTTATCTTTCACTTCTTTTTTGAAAGTTTCCTTGTCAAAATCAACTCTGGGCATCTTTTTTCCTCCTCACTGTCTCCTGTCTTTTATCCTGAAATCTATTTACAAGTTCACATACTGTTTTATTATATCTCATTTCATGAAATTTGCCTAGATTTTTATTTATTTTTTCGGTTACTTAAATTATATTCTTTTCGTTTTCGTCTGAATCGTTATCCAAATTTGCCATAGACGCACGACTCCCTCTGGTGTAAAATAAAAAAGAAGAGCCATATCTACGGCTCGCGGAGGGGATTCATTATGAATGAAACGAACGAAGTACACCATTATATCGAAACAAACGGAGATTTTAAGATGCGGGAACTGGACAAGCGCGACCTTGAACAGTTTAATGCACTGCTCCAATACGCATTTCAGGTAACATCCTACGATTTATTCGCAACAGGATGGCAACAGGATGAAATTAAATATGCCAAGCGGCCGATTCTTGAAGAAGCCTACGTTCTGGGATGGTTTTATAAAGAAAAACTTGCGTCTATGATCGTCGTCTACTCTATGAAAGTAAATATTCACGATGAAATTATGGACATGGGCGGCATTACCGGTGTCGCGACCTATCCCGAATACACCGGCAGAGGATTAATTCACGTCTTAATGAAACATGTTATCCAGTATATGCACGAACAGGAAATGACTCTTTCCTTTCTCTATCCCTATTCCATTCCTTTCTATCGCAAAATGGGATGGGAAATCGTTTCCGATAAGCTTTCTTTTACCGTAAAAGACACACAGCTCCCGAAACCCCGTTCTGTAAGCGGCATGGTGGAACGTGTCAGTCTTGATTCCGAAGATTACCACAACGTACATTCCTACTTCGCCCTGCAGCGGCATGGCTGTCTGATACGCGATAATTTATCATGGGAAGAATACTGGCGCTGGGATAACGATGATATGATCGCAGCCGTTTACTATAATAAAGAGCATAAGCCGCTGGGATATGTTGTCTACTATATTGCCAATGAAATATTCCATATCAAAGAAATGGTCTATCTGAACATAGAAGCCAATTACGGACTGTGGAACTATATCAGTGCACACTTTTCGATGATCACACAGGTACAGGGCGACAATTATTCGGGAGAGCCGATGGCCTATCTGTTTGAGGACAGTGAGATTACGGAAACAATTTCACCGTACATTATGGCGCGCATTATAAATGTGCGTGATTTTCTGGAAGACTACCCTTATCAGGCACAACCGGAGGATTTTAAAATTCACTTTAAAATTCATGATGAAATGGCGTTGTGGAATGAGGGCGATTATATGGTATCCTGGCACAACGGCGAAACAATCTGTGAACAGGTAGAAGACAATCAGTCAATCAACGTAGTGGAATTAAACATCAACACACTCACAACCATGATGATGGGCTACAAACGCCCTACCTATTTATATGACCATGAAAAAATCATAACAGAATATTACATGCTCACATGGCTGGAACGTCTGATACCTGTGGAAAAACCGTATTTTTCGGATTATTTTTAATACAAAGAAGAGAATTATTCCATACAAAATCCCTGCAATAAGCACTGCTGCACTATTGGCAGGGATTCTTCGTTCCAATAAAGCAGTATTGATTATAATACCAGCTCCCTTATGTCAAGCATAAGCACTGCCAAATACTCTGCCGCCATACAGATCACGCCCTTGCTCACCGAAAACTCCGGCTGATGTATTGCCGCGCCTTTCCCTGTACCGATTTTCAGATAGCATCCCGGTATCTCTGCCTCATAAAAGGAAAAATCATCTCCGCCTAATGAAGACTCCTCCGGGACTACATTAAATCCACACTCCTGTGCCTTTCTTATACTGTAACCGGCCATCCGCGCATCGTTATACGTTGCAGGCGGCCCTGCTATCCATTCTGTTTCCGCCGAAGCGCCGTATGCTTCCGCTGTATTATGCGCAATTTCATAAAGCCGCTTTTCATAAAATGCCCTGTCCTTTTTATCCATCGTTCGAACAGTTCCCTCAAGTTCCGCTGTCTCCGGTATGACATTCCATGTATTGCCGGCCTGCATTCGTGTGACACTGATTAAAGAAGGGTGAAATGCATTTATATTTCTGCCCGGGATCGTATGCAGCGCCTGCACCACTGCCGCTGCCACCGGAATCGGGTCAACGCCGTCTTCCGGGTGTGCGCCGTGACAGCCTGCCCCTTTTATCCTGATCACGAACCGGTCTACCGCCGCTGTCACATATCCTTCCCGAATGCCGAAAACCCGCACGTCATTTGTCGGGTCCGTATGAAATCCCCACGCAAAATCAACATCATGCATCACGTCCGTTTTCAGAATCATAAGCGCACCGAGTGAAGACTCCTCCGCTGGCTGAAAAATAATTTTCACCGTGCCGCAGAGTTCCTTCCTCTTCTGTTGCAGCAAAAGCGCGCAGCCGATACCCGCCGTTATATGAAAATCATGGCCGCATGCGTGCATTCTCCCCTCACATTCCGATGCATATGAAAGTCCAGTCTCCTCCTGAATCGGAAGCGCATCGATATCACAACGGAGTATTTGCACCGGGCCTTCTTTCTCTCCTCTGATCATTGCGACAAGACCCGTTTCAAGGTCATACTGCAAAATTTCAATTCCATTCTCTAATAGAATCGCCCTGATTTTCGCCGTTGTCTCATATTCCTGATAAGACAGTTCCGGATGGCTGTGAAACCATTCAAACCAGCGGATCAGGCTCTCCTCTATCTGCCCTTTTTGCTCACCCAAAATTTTATCCTTTCACACTGTTCGGGTCAAGTGCATCGCGAAGCGCATCCCCGATGAAGTTAATTGCCATAACAAGTATTACGATCAGAAGTCCCGGCGGAACCCAGAGCCAGGGCTGCTGTGTAAGAACCGTAAGCGACTGTGCCCCGTTCAGCATATTCCCGAGACTTGCCGTCGGAGGCTGCACACCAAGCGCCAGAAAGCTTAGCGCCGCCTCATCAAGCATCGACAACGCCAGCACGGACGTCGCATATATCAGAATCGGAGCCACCGTATTCGGCAGGATTTCCGAAAATAATATATGAGGAAGCGGCATGCCTGCCACAATACTCCCTTTTACAAAGTTTGTCTCCCGAAGGCTTAAGACATTTCCTCTGACCAGCCTTGCAATTCCCGGCCAGTCCACAAATCCGAGAATCAGTATAATGCTCCACATTCCCGGCTTAAAAATGGCTGCTGCAACCAGCACCAGCAAAATATAGGGAAATGACATCACCATATCTGTAAAGCGCATGATAATCATGTCCGCTATGCCGCCAAAATATCCGGCAAGCAGTCCCAGTATTACACCGATTACCGTGGAAATCAAAGTTGCCATAATACCTACCAGAAGAGAAACCCGCATCGCATACAGAAGCCTGCTGAATACATCTCTTCCGATCGGATCGGTCCCCAGCCAGAATTCCCTGCACGGAGCGCCGCCGAATGTACCGACAATCTCATCCGGATGATAAGGTGCAATCAGCGGTGCAAAAAGAGCCGCACCACCCAGAATCACCAAAATCACAAGGCTTGCCGCCGCAAGATGATGGCGTTTAAAGCGTCGTATCACTGTCTGATAGTAACTTTCGCTTGCAATATCCCTCTCGTTCTTTTTCATAGTCATCGCCACGCCTTTCTAATCGAGCTGAATCGCAGGGTCAGCCAGCGCATACAGTATATCCGTGATAATATTTGCCGCCAGAACCACAATCGCCGAAAGCAGACATACACCCATAATCACGGGATAATCCCGGCTTGTGATAGCGCTCATAGTCATAAGCCCGAGTCCCGGCCATGAAAACACCTGCTCCACAATCACCGCACCGCCGAAAAGCACCGGAATCTCCATGCCGATAACCGTCACAATCGGAACAAGCGCGTTGCGAAGCGCATGTTTGTTAATTACGAGAAACCGTCCGATTCCCTTTGCCCTTGCGGTACGAAGATAATCCTGCTGCAGAATCTCAAGCATCGCACTCCTGATATAGCGGATATTCCTCCCTGCAATGGAAACGGCCAGTACGATCACAGGCATTACCATATGGCGCGCGACATCTGCCACACCGCCTTTTGTGCCTAATGTCGTCATACCGCTCGACGGAAGCCAGTTCAGTTTGATTGTAAAGATAAAAATCAACAAAAGCGCCAGAAAGAAGCTCGGAATGCTGCTTCCCAAAAAGGACAGTGTCACCGCCGTATAATCCCCCGCCGAATATTGGTGAACGGCGCTGTAAATTCCTGCCGGCACCGCCACTAAGAGCCCGACAATCAAAGATACGCCCATAAGCAAAAGCGTAGGCCCCAAATGACTTCCGATCATGGAACTCACCGACTGATATGATTTAATGGAATATCCCATATTTCCCTGCAAAAGCTGAAAGAGCCAGATAAAATACTGGACGTAAAAAGGTTTATCGAGTCCAAGCGCAATTGCCTTTGCTTCCAGCGCCGCTTCCGAAACGCGCGGTCCCCTCAGAAGTTCAAGCGGACTTCCGACAAGACACATAATCGCATAATCTATGATCGTAATCCCAATCAGAACCGGAATTGCAATTAATATACGTTTTATTATATATTTACCCATTTACACGCCCTCCTTATCTGTCAAAACAACAGGGCACGCCACATGATGAGCGGATTCCGCCGGAATCTTCATAAGCTCTGGCTCTTCTGTTGTACAACTTTCCTTCGCGTAAGGACACCTCGGATGAAATCTGCATCCTGAAGGCGGATTCGTACTGCTTCCAATTTCACCGGACAGCAGGGCATGTTCTCTGCTTTTCTCCGCCGGGTCCGGAACCGGAACCGCCTCAAGCAATGCTTTCGTATACGGGTGAACCGGATGTGCAAAGATTTCTTTCGCCTCACCGATCTCTGCAATTTTCCCAAGATACATCACCGCAATTCTATCGCTGACATAATTGACGGCCCCCAAGCCATGTCCTACAAATAAAAGCGTCAGATCAAGTTCTTTCTGAAGGCTCTTCAGCAGATTCAAAATCTGAGCCTGAATTGATACGTCGAGCGCACTGACCGGCTCATCACACACGATAAATTCCGGCTTTAATGACAATGCCTTCGCAATTCCGATTCTCTGTCTCTGACCACCCGAAAATTCATGCGGATACCGCCCAAGAACGTTTCTGCCAAGTCCGACCATCTCAAGAATATCCACAATGTCCTTTTCTACGGTTTCTTTGGTGGAAATTCCGTGATACAGCATGGGCGCCGAGAGAATCTCAAAAATGTGCTTTCTTGGATTTAATGAAGAATACGGGTCCTGAAACACCATCTGGAGTTTTGTCCGTATCTTCTTCATCTTCTCACCCTTCAGCTGTGACAGATCATTTCCGTCAAAGTAGATTTTCCCTTCCGTCGGCTGCTCCAATCCGACCAGCTGCCGTCCAATCGTCGACTTTCCACAACCGGATTCACCTACCAGTCCCAGAGTCTCTCCTTTCTGTATGGAAAAGCTTACCCCGTCCACCGCCTTCACAAATCCTGTTGTATGCGTTACGATGCCGCCCTTTACGGAGTAATATTTTTTCATATTCTCTACTTGTACGAGAGGAACGCTTCTATCCTGATTCATTGCGGTAATTCCCCTTCCTTGCTCACAATGCATCTTGCCTTGTGTCCCGGTGCAAATTCAAAATTCTCCTGCATTTTCTCACATTCAGGCTTCCGAAAAGAACACCGGTCTGCAAACCGGCATCCTGTAATGCCATCATAGCTCTCCGGGACCATGCCCGGAATCGACTGAAGCCTGCGGTCCGCACCATCACGTATTGTCGGAACCGAATCAAGGAGCGCACGTGTATACGGATGCCTGGGATTCCGGAAAAGCTCCTCCGAAGACGCCTCTTCTATAATCTGTCCGGCATACATTACAAGCACCCTGTCCGCCATATTTGCAACTACGCCAATATCATGCGTAATCAAAATCACGGACATTCCTTTTTCCTGCTGAAGCTCCCTTAACAGTTTCATAATCTGGGCCTGAATCGTCACGTCAAGCGCTGTCGTCGGCTCGTCCGCAATCAGAAGACGGGGATTGCAGGAAAGCGCCATTGCAATCATAACCCGCTGCCTCATTCCGCCGGAAAGCGTATGCGGATATTTTTTCATCACACCCTGGGCATCCGGCATTCCAACTTTGAAAAGCAATGAAACAGCACGCTCCCTCGCCTGCTGTCTGTTTAAATGCATATGCGCCATGATACTTTCCGTAATCTGATTTCCTATGGAAAAGACCGGATTCAGGGAAGTAAGAGGGTCCTGAAAAATCATCGTAATCTGATCTCCCCGGATTTTATCAAGCTCTTTCTCTGTCATTTTCAACAGATCTTTTCCGTCAAAAAAAGCCTCTCCCTCCGAAACCTTCCCATCCCTTCTCAGAAGTCCCATGATGGACAAAGAGGCTGCGCTTTTCCCGCAGCCTGATTCTCCGACAATGCAGACCACTTCACCTGTATCCACGTGAAAATCAATGTGGTCCACACTAATATTTTCTCCATAATCTCCGGTAAAGGCAGTCGTAAGCCCCCTTACCTCAAGCAAATGCGCCATAACCAACCTCCATACCATTCTCAGCCTTACAGCAGCACAAATCGGTGCGGAGAATACCTTGTTTCAAGGCGAACCCGTTCGCTTATGCATTCTCCGATATGTCCCAATTCTGCACATCATTAAAGAAACCATACGCACTCGGCTGTGCACCTTTGATGCGTTTGCTGACCGCTCCCTGTGCACTGATGATATAAACAGAAAACATCGGGACATCCTCCTGTACCTTCTTATCTACAATAGAGTACAGTTTCGTAATTTCATCCACATCGCTTGTCTTCTGTGCATCCGCAAGCGCTGTCTTAATCTCATCACTGAGATATCCGGTCCAGCTTCCCTCGCCATTTAAAAGCCAGTCGATATCCGGATATGGGTCTACCGGCGCATACGTATACTGCACCGCCATGATATCATAATCCGTGGATCCGGCGATTGTCATAAGCGTAGCCAGATCTACCGTCTGCACTTCCACCTTGATTCCGACTTCCGCCCACTGCGCCACAAGCACCTGCGCGCCGTTCACAAATGTGGTATCCCCGGCATTTACATAAAATCTCAACGTCTGTGAGCCATCCCATCCTGCTTCCTGAAGCAGCGCTTTTGCCTTTTCCGGGTCATAGGGAATCACCGAAAGGCTTTCATCGAAGAATGGACTCGCCGATGAAAGGAATCCGTCCACAACCTCGCCATGTCCCTGCAAAAGCTCGTCAACCAGTTTCTGTCTGTCAATTGCATAGACAAGAGCCTGACGGACTCTTGCATCCTTTATATTTGCAGTCTGGATAAATGCCGACTGGTTTGTTATAGGCGCTCCATAAACAACATCTACATTTTCAAGCGCCTCAAGACTTTGATAATCCTTCTGGGGTATCGCTGTCAGAGTATGATGCGTGATATCAATTTCCCCTGACTGAAGGCCGGCCAGAACCTGACTGGCATCCACTATTTTAATATTCAGCTTGTCAATCTTTGGAGCGCCTTTCCAGTAATCCCGGTTTGCCTCATAGGAAATATAATGGTTGTTATCGTAATCGGTCAGGTAAAACGGTCCGTTTATCACATCCGGCTTATTAAACCATTCCGTTGTCAAAAGCTCCTCCTCACTGAACTTCTCAATGATATGCTTTGGCAATGTATGAATGTATCTTGCATACGTATTTTCAAATGTCGTAAGCGCCATCGGATTTTTCGAAGTAAACCGAACCGTCTTATCATCAATAATCTGGATACCGTCAATGCTTTCCGCCCCTGCCGTCACAAAGCCGTCATCACCAATCCCCTCAAATGCATAAAGCATCAGAGTCGTATTATTCACCACAGGGCTTGCCAGACGCCGCACTGTAAATTCCACATCAGCGGCCGTAACCGGCGTGCCGTCGGACCAAACCGCTTCATCATTAATATGAACTGTAAAATTAAGATTATCCTCAGTGGTAATGGAGTCTGCAAGCATTCCAACAAAATTCAGCTCCGAATCCAGTTCCATAAGCGGCAGGAACATCAGACCGACTGCGTATTTATTGATTTCAGTTTGATCAATCACAAATGGATTTACACCGCCAAGCGAATCCGTAACTCCAATGTTTATAATTTTTTCTCCGTCCGAAGCAGATGCTTCCGCGCTTTCCGCCCCTTCCGTCTGTGTATTCTCTGTTCCCGGCGCCGCTTCCTGTGAGCCGCAGCCCGTTATGGATACGGTAAGAGACAATGCCAACAGTAAACTTAGAACATTCTTCCACATTTTTTTCATAATCTTCCTCCTTTTTCTATAAACTGCATATTCGGCAGTACAGAACAAGATACCTATTTTTCAAATAGTCGGTTCATTATACTGTTACTGATGTAAAATGTCAAGATTTCTCAAATAAAATCCCTTTCTTTGCCAATAATATTTTATCTACGGCAATTGACAAACACAAACAGGAGCGGTATATTACAATCACCCTTATTTTACGACAGAAAGGCTTACCATAATGAAAAATCTCTTAAACTACCAGTCCTCAGAATATGATTGCGGACCCATCTGTCTGCTAAATGGAATACGCTATCTCTTTGAACGGGAAGAAATCTATCCCGATATCATAAAATTTATTATGCTCTATTGTATGGATACATATAACGAAGCGGGAGAATTATGCAAACATGGCACTTCTGCCGCTGCCATGAATTACATGGCGAGCTGGATGAACCATTTCAGCGAGGTACGGCAATTCCCGATTCACTGTGAATTCTTCTCGGGAGAATCCGTATCCCTCACACCGCAATGCCGGATTACCGACGCGCTGAAGCAGGGAAGCATTGTAGTGCTTCGCGTATTTCTGGAAGTCGCGCATTATGTCCTGCTTACAGGAATTGAAAATGACAGAATTCTGCTCTTTGACCCCTATTACGAAGAAATAGATGATCCTGATCTGGATAAAGAATATATGTGCGAGGAAATTTCTTTTATCACAGACCAGCCGAAAAAAGCTAATCGCAGCGTATCTATAGAGCGGCTGAACGGAACAGGGACCGATTATTATGAAATGGGAGAATCGGCGTGCCGGGAGGCTTTGATTATGTCGCGGCGCCGGATGAAATAAGTCGAAATTACAAACCTTATCCGGTAGAACATTCGGACACGAAAAATACTGCTGCTCCGGCAATTTTTTCAATTGCTTTTGCAACAGTTCCTTCTCCTTACACTTTTGCCATCAGTATACATCTACCTACACTAACTTAATCCTTCTCCGCTAATGATTTTGACTATATGTCGACTTTACGCAATGGCCGCCATCGCATAATGAACGTGCGCACCCGCAAAGAGATAAAGGACGATATTCAACATCATTATAAATTTCAGAATAATCAGCATCTTCAAAAAAGGACTGTATAAAAAAATCCACAATATCAGAAATATTACGAAACGTATCAAGCTGCTGCCAAATACAATCACCGATTTCATTCATTTCATGTTATATGACATGTTTCGTCAAG
This sequence comes from bacterium C-53, assembly GCA_003612525.1. Taxonomy (GTDB): domain Bacteria; phylum Bacillota; class Clostridia; order Lachnospirales; family Lachnospiraceae; genus C-53. The sequence goes on from RAZD01000001.1 coordinate 347,235, forward strand.
GTAATTCTCTGTTATATTAATCAAAAAAAGTATCATGAGTTTTTCTTATCTCTATATTTTCTTTATTATCATGCCTTCATCCACCTTTCAGCAAAGCGATACACCCAGTTCTCCTGATATTCAACCATTGGCAGTATGTATGGCCTGAATTTTTGATTTCCTTCTCCAGCCGAAAAATATATGGCATTTGATATGCTTAGTTTACTACAATTCGTCTCATCAATATAGAACTCACCATCCTCATCTGGCATATTAAACGCAATGCGTTCATCAAAGTATGATAGCAATCCCTGATAATTATTATGGAATATCTTTATGCTGTCATCCCAAACTATCGCATGACAATTAAGAAGTGCATTTTTCTGAATCAATTCAACAAACATATCATAATATTCGGAAGAATAAATACGGTCATTACGAAAGTCTCTTGCCTGTTTTAGGCCTATAAATATAAAATACGTTTCCTCAGCCTCCTCTGAGATAATACGCTCATACATTTTCCTGAATTGTAACAATGCATTTTCTTTATTTGCATAGTAAAAACAGTCTGATTTTATTTGACGATCTATATTAATGAAAAAATCCGTATCCCCCCTCTCCGGCATGCCATAATCATACACATAGATTTCAATTGCCCTCTCTCTATTTGATTTCTGATACATCATCAGACTCAGCAGTGTATAAAAACACATTTCCCGTGCCTGTTTTTGGTTCTTTCCTATTATTAATAAATTGCTCCCATATCCAGGATGTAACTGAATTCTAAATTTCCCCGACACTTTTAACGACTCTCCAAGATATAATACTGCCTCCGACGAAATCAAATCAGAACCATCCGCATATTTTATATAGCGGTTATTCGGATCATCCTCAACATTCGAAAGCATTACTCTTGTATCTGCTATTATATTTAATTCCTTATACACCTCAGAAATCTCGCTTAGCAGCCTCATTTGCTTTTCAGAGTCCATATATGCAACTCTGAATATACTATTCAGATCTTTATCCCCGCAATTTGCATTATAAATTGCTTTGCCACTGTCCGATGCATCTATCATATTGACTGCATCCGCACTGTCACCCAAAATAAGTTTTCCTTCTGCCTCTGAACATTTCAGTGCAATCCGGATTGCGATTAACTCATAAATAGCAGTATCCAAACCTCTTGCATTTGCAATGCTTTGTGTTGCCAATACCACATGAATGCCAAAGGCCCTTCCCTGCGCCAGAATCCTACTTAACAGATCTGCACTCTGAGCCGTGATTGTATCCTCATGATTCGCGCTGAATAATTCATGATACTCATCAATCACAAGAAGTATTCTGGGCATTGTTTCTCCTGTTAATTCCCTGTATTCCGCCACATCCTCACACCTGGAGTTCTTCTTGCTTTTAAATAAACCAGACCTTCTCCTCTGTTCGTTCTCAAGATGCTCCAATACACTGAGCCCAAATTCCCGTTCACTCTCAACCGCTATGACTTTAAAGCCTGGTAGATTGTAGTTTGCATAGATTTTAAATTCAACTCCGCGCTTAAAATCAATCAGGTAGATTTCCAGTTCTTTGGAAGAGTATTTCATTAATGCGTTCATAATCATTGCATGAAGCAACGTCGTTTTTCCTGAACCGGTCTGTCCCACAATCAAGGCATGATGTGAGACACCTTTTGCACCTAATTGAATTGACTGAATCTGGTCAGCTCCCACCATACCAATAGGGATAGAAATCGTATCTGCTGTACTCGCCTGAAACCATTCCTCTCTCGGAATCTGCACATAATTAAAATCAATGATAGTTCTGCCGGCATCCGCAATACCTTTCTTATAAACAGGTGCAATTGCATCAATTTGCTTATCCGTAATCATATCAAATAATTCTGCCATATACTTCATCTCATTGGAGGTTTTCTGCATTACCACATATCGACCATTTTCAAATCGATATGGATACAACCTGTTTTTGATGTTCCCATAAACAGCCTTTATTTTGGGTTCTGCCGAATCCATCTGCTCCTTCGACATCATAATAATCGTATATACTCCGCATCTTGGCCCCATCTCTACAATCTTTTCCAAATATTTAACAGCTTCCGGCGTAAAGTTGGCCGGGAAATCCATAATTGTAACAATTTGATACGGCTCTGCATTGGGTCCTGCTTTTTCATTGTACTCCTGAATGGACATCTCATTACTTTTCAAACAGGTGGATATAATCGTTTCCATATGATCATTCACAATTTTCAGCTTCCCCAGTATGGCCTCCTCAGAAGTTACAATGCCTCCTGTTAACAGCTTAGCGCTTGACTTATTTACTTCTATAAATTTGTTGAAAGGTGCAAATGTATTCGTGGATTTCAGTGGGTCAATCAGCACAAAATTGACTTTCATCACCGGCATTTCCAGTAAAATGCTGATTACAATTGACTGTATATCCCGAACCACATGTTTATCATCATCCGCACCATATTCAAATTCCATATTTCCCTGTTCTGACAGGTCAATCGCATATGGCAATTTTAAATAACCATCTGAAAATAATTCCCCATAATCAGTCATCAAAAACTCCTTTATGGCATCATCTTCAAAATAAGGCATGGCATCAACACACAATTTCCCTATCTCAATCTGTTCTGGCAATTGCTCTCTGCAGCTATACCTTTCATAATTTGGCCTGAGTATACTCAGATGATAATTCAAATACTCTGTAAGGTTTTTGCGTGGTATGAATTCCCTGAAATCACTATAAAATTTTTGGTATAACGCCAAAAGTGCTTCCGAGTTGGATGTATCCAATTTTTTTCGTTCATCTGCCAGCCTTTGATTTAACTCTATTTCCTGTTCTCGTTTTTGTTCCGTATATTTCTGTACTTTTATCTGATACTCTTCATTCAACTGATGAATCCTTTTTTCATATTTATTTTCAATTTCTTTTATATGTGCTCCCGCTTGATTCATTTTTTCACAGAATATTTTATCGTACTTCTTTATTTCTAATCCAATTTCGCAACAATCTTTATCACAAATCTCTTTCAGTTCTTTCTTTTCCCGATTTGTTTGTTCCAATACCCATTGCGAAAACTTTCCTAATTCCGACGCATATTTTTTTGCCTTCTTTCGGGCGAAAAAACCTCTCATATACTCTAATTGATTCGCCATTTTCTCAACCGTAGCAAAATTTATATCTTCGATAGCAGTTTTTTGCATAAATGTAAAGTCTGTTTCTTGGGTCAGAAGTTCATCAATCGTTTCAGCATTTAATGACCGTTTTAAAGAAGATAATATTCCGTCTACTCTGTCATTCCCAGATTGATTTAACCTGTCATATTCAGCCTCCAGCTGTTTACGCCTTTCTGCTTTCGCCGCCTCAATACGTCTATATACTTCATTTCGCTCGTTTTTTAATTGCTTTTTATACGAATTTATTTCCTGTAACACTAATTGCTTTTCCGATAAAATTTCATCCTCTAAATTGCTTTTTTCAATCCTGATAAATTCAAGTTTCCGGGCTACTTTTGTTTTGAAATCAGCTCTTTCTTTTTCCTGATCTTTTTCCATCGAATGCTTAAGATTATCCTGTCTGTCTGTTTCAGAACGAAATACTGTATAAAACTCTTTTATTCGATTATCTATCAACCAAATGAGATGCTTTGGTTCTATTTGATTCACTTTTGTCCAATCTATCTTCTTTTCCATAATAATCTCCCATTATTGCTCAGCCTGCACATTTGAGCACAAACGCAAATGCACGTATAAAAAATCTTCCTTATATGTATTTTTTATACAGATCCCTCTCTTTTGCTAAAAACTATACTTTTCATTCAACCAATACAACCCTCTGGAATTTTGTCCGCTTCAGGAATCTCCCCCTCAATTAATTCTATTGAATCAAAACAGGTCTCTATTACAGAATACACTGCCAACGGATGATTGATATCCGCCTCCATATACTGCCCCACCGGTCCAACAATGCTTTTATTTTCTAACTCCCACCGCACTAAAAAAAGAATGCCACTATCCCCTTCTAATCTTCCATTTCCATTTTCATTTTCATACGATATCGATTGAACCATATTATCGATCTTTCCTGTAATCTTAAACATAATTTTCTCCTCAAATGCTGACCAAAATTCCAAAAATTAAATCCTGATACTCCGCATCTCTGGTTAAATTATAAGAGTCCGCAAAAATAGCTTCCATTCCCATACTAAATATTTCAAAACCGCTGTCTTCCGTATTTCCATAGTCTTTCCCCATATATGCTTCCACAAAGTTATCCGTTCGGGTCACCTCTCTTTTAGGATAATTCCCCCCAAGCCACTTCAGTTTTTCACCTTCTGTCCTTCTATTATAAAACTGATATTCTATCTTTCTGATCTCAGGATACATACTTTCAAAGAGATGCCCCATCTCATGAAATGCACACCTCTGCATCATACGCCCTGAAGAACTCAACGCAATTGTCGGCTTCCCATCTTTTATATTAAAGTAGCCGCGTCTTACATGCTTTGTAATAATTGGAATTTCATTGCTCTGAATCACCCAATCTGTCGGCAGATATTCGCGAATGCTGTTGATGGATTCTATGACCTCGGAAGAAGAATGCCAAAAACCACTTTCATACAATTGCCCCTTGTCATTTTTCTCCGGTCCAAGTTCCCTGTAACTTTGTAAAAGCTGTTTCAGCATCCCTAATTTGGAATATTGATCTCTGTATTTTTGCTCTCTCTGTTTCAATACTCGTATTTCATCATCACCCACATCCTCTATCCTCTTCGCCAACTCCCTCTTTTTGCTGTATATATCATCATATTCTCGATTCCTTTCACTAACCATCTGATCATACTTTTCCCGCACTTTTGAGCCAATCATACGAAGTTCGCATTCTCCAATCCGCCCTTTTTGTATTTCTTTGCGTATATTCGCCCTATCTGTATCTGATAATCTCTCTTTGTCCAGCAGTTTCCGTATATCCACCAAAGTGCTGTCCTCTAAATCTGAATTTTGTGATTTAGCAAAACGCTCGACTGTCATAGTATTTTTCAATTCTCCATACTCTACACTTAACTGTCTTACCGCAGCCAAATCTTCCAAGTCCAAAGAATCACATTCATCTGACAAACTTTTAAGAATCTCTTCTATTCTTCTACATCTTTCTTTCGCATCGTCAATATATTTTTTGTACTCATTTCCATAGCCCTCGGGAATTCTTTTCGCAGATTCAATATTTCTCCGCAAGCAAAACATATAATCCTTAACTTCCAAAATATACTGATCAATCTGAATTTTATTATTCCGTATTTCTTCCTGATTCTCATACGCATAATGCTCTACCTGCTCATCAAGTTTAAAAGCAGTTTCCATGTCCGAATCATCCTGAATCAATAACCACTCCCTGATAAAATTACTGATTTCTTGGTCCTGAGTAATTCGTTCCCTGCGTATCATCAGTTCGCTGCGCGTTTCTTTTAACTTATACGTGTCCTGCTCATATCTTTCCAGATTATGTTTCATTTGATTTACTCTTCCACAAAATATGCGCCGTTGTATTACGATACCTTCGACGTTTGTCCTCCGAATATATGATTTTTGTCTTCCTAAATTCTTCCGCCAATACCTTTATCTGATTATTTATAATGACAATCCATTTCTCATAATGCGCACGATACAGAATATTCTGACTCAATAATGATGCCACCTTCAAACGAAGCTCTGACAATTGGTCTACAATGTTTTCAAACTGTTTATATAATTCATTTTTCATAGACAAGATAGAATAAATATTGCTTCTAAGTCCTTCATCCACATCCGACAATGTAAAATTTATTTCATTATATTGTTCTAACTTTATTTGCATGGATAAACATTCTCTATAGAGTAAATGATTGCTCTTTATTAAATCATTCACCTCATCTGCGAACCCCCTAAATTTCCTTTCCAACTTTTCATTATTAATTTCCCAGCTTCTTTGACAGATAAAATGATAGTGGGAATTTTTCCGAATAATATGATACAATTCTTCATTATTCGGAGAGTCATACGATAACTTTCCGTCTGCCCATTGACAGATTCTTAACTTAAAAGGTCTCAGCAAATCTTCGTAAATTGTTAAAGCATATCCCTGCTCATACAATGCTAATTCTTCCAATTGTCCTTCATCAGCGGACATTGTCCCTCCCAATAGACTGCGATCTTCCATTGATGTAATCCTATGCGCAATCTTTAAGCCCGTATTCTTTAATATTTCCGGAGCCATAGCCGTAGGCAGCTGGTCGGCAATGACAATCCCCTCTCGTAAAGCACGGACCTCAGCCAACATCTTTACAATAAATGCTGTCGCTGCAGTCTTGGAATTTGCCTTTTCCCCTTTTACTTCACCCGCTTCAGGCCCTATCAGATTATGTGCCTCTTCAAAAAAAATGATATGTCGGACCTCTTTTTCCCGCTCTCCCAGAGGATTTGCTTTTAAACATTCACGTATAATTGTTGCCAACATTAGATTCAGAAAATTAGCTGGCCCACTTCCCATATTTTCAAGTTCAATCAATGCAGGATACTGCAGCCATTCTTCCGGCCTCAATGAAGATTTTGGCACATCGAATACATCCCCCATCTCACGTCGTAACAGGCTACCTATTCTTACCTGAAGAGCAGATTTTAAATTGCCGCTCACCTCATCGCTGTACTCCGTATTTTCCACTTCTTTCTCCAAACGATTATACAGTTCGCTCATTGTCGGAAATTCAAGTATGCTGCCATCATTGACAGTCTCCGGAAACCATCCCTTTTCCCTGTATACCGCTTCTATCGAATAATCCAAAAGAAACGGCATGGGCGGCTCTAATGGAAACGCGCCTTCAAATACATCAACTAATCTCCTGATATGCTCCGCCAATGGCATACCTTGCGGAAACTCAAATGGATTTATATGAAGCGGAAATTTTGTACCCGCTCCAGGTGAAAATATCAGCAGACTCTCCATTCCCGGCATAGTAGTCAGAACTCGATATTCCTGCTTTGCGGGTTCCAGAACAAGAAACGGTATCCTATACTTTATCCATAAAGTCGATGTGAGATGAAGCATACTGTTTGTCTTGCCAGACCCCGGAACCCCTGCAATAAACGCATGCTTTCCAAACAAATGAATCGGAAACTTGATTTCATAACCCCTTTGATCTGTGCCAAGCACGATATCTTTACGGTTACTTTGAAACAGAGGCGCTGTTTCTTTTGGAACTTCGATCGATTCTCCATCATACAGTGCCGGCAAAGCGAAGAAGGGAGCCAGTTCTTTTAATGTAAACAGACAAGGAAGTTCTCTTAATTTTATAAATGTTTTATTATCTGAGATAATTGCCTGTTCTATCCCAATAAATGAGTTATATTCATACGCTCCATACCTCGAATATAATTTGTAAGTCCCTTCCTCCAATGCTTCCGCACACACCGAATCTAATATGACCCTCGCACACTGTTCATCTTCTGCAAATGTATGTACATTAACAATAAAATGTGGATTTGTCTGTACTTCTTCTATGTAATCCTCATACCTTCGTAATATGTTTTCAGCATTGCTGTCTCTTTGTACAAACATTTGTCCTGCTGTCTTACCCATCTTAAATTCCGTTCTTTTTTTAAGATTGGAAAGAATTGTATCAAGCCTGTCCTTCACTTGCTCTGAATAGTCCACAGGATAAATATCTACTCTGTACATACAATTTTGATTTAAGCTGCACATCAGCTTAAACATATTGTACAATCGTGCATCTTCTTTCATTTTCCATTTACTTATGAAATGAAACTCTTCTTCCGCCACACCCGGCATATTTCCCAACGAAGATTTAATGAAATATTCTCTCTTTGTTATTGTAGACACAACAGAAAACCGGTTGTGCGTGAGAGTACAACTTTCTTCTTTTCTGAAGCAAAAATATTCACTTAGTGGAGACGCTTTTAATATATGGTCCATATAATTCAACGATGTATCTTGCGCGCAGAACATAAGCATAATTTTTAATCGATGGCCTGGAGTCATTGACTGGTCATACTGATAGAACAGATGCATACTGATTTCTGCTAAAATACCCATACAATTGATCTGTCTCAAAAACTCGAGATGTCTTTTTAAAACACCTTCTACCCCATTTTCCTCTAATAAACCATACCGGTTTAAAGATAAATCAGGAATTTTTTCTAAAGAATAATAGACCTCTTTCACAGTATACTCCTTGCGTGTTTTAACGAACGTTAATTTTTAGAACAAACTGTCAATTATGCCCTTATGTGTATGCTCCTGCTTAATCAATGCTTCCATTTTCACCGTATTTTTGTCTTCCATATTCTGATACTCTAATGCGCTTTTTTCAAACTCAAACAATGCACGTTCTGCCGCTGACGTTCCAATATCAGAAATTTGCCTCATTTTATCTGCAGATTCTTTTGCATATTCCACCTTTTTTCTTTCTTCAGCAATCTCCTTTTTGACGTTATTTATCTTTTCATCCACTGTATCCATCCTATACTCAATTTCCCGGTGTGCCTTCTCTCCTTCACGTTTATACATATCAGTAGTTGTCTCAATTATTTTTAAATCCGTATCATCGGCTACTTCCAGTTTCCCTATAATTTGACTGATTTGTGTTAATTCATCTACCTGTGTCCTACTTTCACTTATAATACTGTCACCTTCTTTAAATTGCTCCAACGCTTGTTGCTTTTTGGTTTCTTTAAATTTTGCCATACTCCTACCCTCTTTTGTACTTTCTATATGTCTTGACCTTTTGACCATGGTCATGATCTGTATCCTCTTCAGTATCTTCCATAAAATAACTTTTTATTTCTTCTGAAAATCGCCTGAGTTCATTTAACGTATACCGAAAATCCCATATACTTTTTTCTTCCATCACACGCAAATGGTCTGGCGATACATTTCTGAATGACAATAAACCTAATAATTCATTATTATTTTCTTTTTTATGTATGTCTTCTTTGATTTGATTCATGTCAGATTCTAATTTTCTATATATTGCATGCAACCCTATTAGGCATTCATTTCTTTCATAATTCCAATCTAATAACTTCTGTTTTAATAACTCCAGATCGTGAATTGAAGTGTTTTCTGAGGATACTGCTTGATTTAATTCCTGCCTCACCTTCTCCTCTTCCTCTATGCACCTCTCCATATATCTTTGTATTTTAACTGCATCTGTCTTGTTTTTAGTCAGATTTTCCTTTATTCTTTCTAAATCAGTCACTTGCATCGCTCCTCCCTATGGCCAGTTTTGATAATATACCACAAAACATTTTATAGCTATCCATTAAACAGTGCGCTGGCAAAACATATAAGCAATAATATTACCAATAGAAAACCGGCAATGATCAGAAAGGCCTGTATGATACCATTTATTACTACTAAAATATAGATAAGTGCCACTACCGCTGCCAGACATGAAATTCCTGCTATGGCAAATACGATCAGCTGCATAAATCTTGTATAAATAATCTCGTTTTTTTTAAATGCCAAATAAAATCCAGCTCCTATCCCCAACATTATTCCTATAATCAAAAGCGATTTGACATCATCTGTATATTGATAAAATTCGGGGGTGCCCACAACTTCAGGAATTAAATATAAATCAGCATAGCCATATATAAGAACTCCCCAAGTAATACCGGAAATAATGAATGTTAACGTTCTCCACATTTTTAAAGTGCTTTCTTCCAATAACCTTTTGTTCCCATCCAATTCCCATATAACAGCATACAGTTCCGTTAATTTATTCTGTCCAATTTCCAAATCTTGCTTAAAGTTTGAATAATAAGACTTCAGATCTGCACATAAATTTTTATATGTGTTCTCCATTTGATTTAATGTATTTTGAAGTGAATCAATTTTTGTTATTTTCTCATTTACAGAATTTCTGTTATTCATATTTATAAATTCAAAGATCCCATAAACCAGGGGAAAAGCACTTGCTAATATCCCACACCATAAATAAACAGGTTGCTTTAATAACACTCCCGAAAACAAAGAAACTGCAATACTAACTGCACAAACAAAAATCCATAATTTATTGTGCCTAAAATACCGATGTTGTTTTGTACTTGTTCCCCTCCTTATATCTGACAATATAGATGATGCCATTTCATGTCTGTACATGTTTTCTTCTTCCACCTCTGCGCTCGAGAGGCCCTCTGTTTTTCTTATTCCATCCCTATTCGCTAATTCTGCAACATATCCTGCTGGAAGAAGCTGTCCTTTTTTTTGAAATATAAAAGCTGCCGATGCCGTTCTCGGAATAATATCATACTTTTTTTCATCTGCTATCCCATAAAGAATATTATACGGAGCATTAAATGTGCTTTTTGCAAAATTGCCATAAACACCAGACAACTTCATGAACACTGCATACAATTCTTCAACGGACAATATCTTATCCACAAGCTCAGAGTCTATTGCCAAACGATATTCCCGACCTAAATCAGTGATGTATGCATATTTATCCAAATTATTTTTCAACCATAAAATATGAGCATACTCCTCTCTTCTAAAAACTAGCTCTCTGACTTCATCCGTATCCTCCGCTATCTGGTCAAGCAGTATCAGCATACGCCGCACACAGTCCTCAGCGCTGATAGCTTCTATTCCTTTTGACGCCTTTTGAAACAACTCCTCATATCCATGAAACCACATCCAGGCAGCACAACTGTCGTTGTAAAAAAAGTCATTACGAATACTGTCCCCCATATTGTTTTCATACTGTCCTATCCATTCCACAATCTGGCTGGTGCAATAAATTTTTTGGTTATTCAACAAAAAATATCGTTCAACATTTACAGGCAGAAACTGCACCAAAAACATAGCATATGCCTTTCGCATGTTAACACCGGCAGTCACTTCCATTGATTGAATATTTGATTTTATATTTTCACTGATTTGATCTATCCGATTACTGTTTTGAAGAAACCACGAGATACCACCTTGTTTCATTAGTTCTGCAAATGACGGATCATATTTCTTCCTCTCTAATTCAAGCGCTAAAGCATTAAAATCCTCATGCTTCTTCCCTTTCCAATATATAAAGGGAAGATCTGGGGAAATCATATAAATAAGTTTGAAAAAGCTGGCATCTGTCTGCTCCTCAGTTACCCATTGTGAACTCTCTATAACATCATATACTTTTGATGCCAGATCAGGCCTTTCCGTTTCTAACCACCCCGCAAAGATAGACCCCTTTTTACGGCTGTTATTCCAATCTTTCGCCAATGCCTCCGCCATCGCTATCGGTGTATAAAACTGTGAGTCATTCCATGTAAAAGGAAACTTAAACTCTCCCACACTTCCCTTTGTTCGAATTGGCGGAAAATATCTCTTTCCTTCACACCATTCCTTTACTTCCTTATATCCCCAGCGTTCTTTTACTCCATGAATCGTCAGTCCACAGATTAATCCTTCAATGGAATCCCTCAACGTTAATGATGGACCATCTGCATTTACAAACTTCTCCGGGTTTAGATATGGAATTTCATTATACATCGTGCACTGACGTATCGTTTCCTCATCCATTCCCTCATAAACATCTTTACCACTATGTATTAAACTAAGCAATGCAATGCCAAATGCATAATAGTCGGATTTCACATGCGGTGTCAGAGAAATAATTTCCGGTGCCGCATACCCATTTGTTCTATGAGCCGTTTGAGTAATTCCGCCTCCTGTCGCGGACTCCACAATCGACATTATGCTAAAATCAGTCAGCATAATATGCTTCTTATCATTACTCAATAATATATTTTGAGGCTTTATGTCCCTGTGACTCACCTCTTGAGAATGTACAATAGCCAAAGCCTCATTCAGGTCAGGGACGATCACATTCTTAATAAACTCCGGCGTTATTTCTGAAGAGATTTCCAATAAATTTCCATTTTTCATATACGGATAAATATCAAATGTTAAATTTTTATAGACTCCATAATCTTCTAATGGCACAATATATGGACTTTTCTGTTTATATAAAAGATTGATAAAACGCTGTCTTTTCTTGTCATTTATCACCAGTACTCTGTCATAAATCTTGGCGACATATTTTTTCTCTCCATCACTACACAAAAATAATACTGCTTCCCCGCCTTGCGTTAAAAACTCCTGAATACGATATTTTGCATCGTTTCCGATTAAGTCAACTCCTAGCAGCCAATCAAAGGCCCTTTCTTCCGTCCTGCCTCCTAAAACTTCGGTAGCGTTCATGACTGCTGTGAACCCCTTGCTGTTTTCACCCATAATACTTGTATTTACAATATTCTCTTCCGTTCTTTTATCCATATTCACAACACCTCTAATAACACAATGCTGATATTGTCATGATTCAATTTTAGTTTTGCAATATCCGTTATTTCTCTGGCTTTATTGATTAGAATCTCTTTTTTATTTAATATACTTTCTATTTCGCTTTCCGAAACATAATCATGAATGCCATCTGAATATAAACAAAATACATCCCCTGCTTGCATAGTAATATCATGTTTTATAATATCTGCGTGAAATATTTTTCCATTACTGCCTATATACTTTGTAATAACATTTCTCTCTGAAACATCCTTCAAATTATCTCTACTAACCATCCCAGTATCGACCATCTCCTGTATACCGGAGTGATCATGCGTCAATTGTCTTAACATTCCGTTGCGATAACGACAGACCCGGCTGTTCCCCAGGTTAAACGTTACAACAAGATTTTGACGCATGAATAGCCCCGTCAAAGTTGTGGCCATTCCCTCACACTCACTTCTGCTTAAAGCAATCTCTAATAAACGCATAAAACATTTTCTTATTACCTCATCCAGGCCTTTTTTATAATCGGCATCTATCAAAGAATAATGTCGTACCATTTCTTTGAGCGTTTCATCGGCTGCTACTTCACCTGCATTTTCCCCGCCAACTCCATCTGCAACAGCCAACAAAATATTTGAAACGCTTAATTCATCCATAAGCTGCACTTCATCATATACCCGATTATTTATTAAAATTCGGTCTTCATTATTGGATTTATACAGTCCCTTATCAACAATTGCTGCAACCTTAAACAAAAATAACACTCCCCTTATCCACAAATCAGGCTTACAATACCTTCATCTTTCTTAAAATCTTTTACTCTGATATTTAATCCTGGTTGATAATCAATCTCATACAAATGCCGTGACAATGGATTGATTATATATTCTTCAACAATGTTCCCAATTCCTCTTCCACCGTATTCAATGTTCTGCATTGCAACCGTCAAAAGCTTATCTATTACAGAATCAAAATGAACGCTGATTTCCCTATGAATCTGCAAATTCTTTTTAATACTATTCAGCTGTTTTTCTAAAATTTCTCTCGCAGAGTCAATGTCTATATACTTAAATACAATGATATTATTGCCGATACGGTTTAATATTTCCGGTCTTCCAAGTTTTAGATTAAAATATTCGTTTATGCCTTCAATAATATTTGTTTCCAGTTCTTCATATGTATGATCACGAGATATATTTTTTGTTTTTTTTCCATACTCGTCCTCAATATATGTTCCCAAATTACTTGTAAAAATAATAATTGTTTCTGAGAAATAAATAATATTCCCCTGACCGTCTGTCATCCTCCCATCTTCCAGAATCTGCAAAAATTTATCCATAATCGACGGATGTGCCTTTTCAATCTCATCAAACAATAAAATAGAAAAAGGCCTCTCCCTAACTGCATTTGTCAGCTGTCCTCCTGCCTCATATCCAACATAGCCCGGAGGAGCCCCTAATAATCTCTGATCAGATTGTGGCTGCTGATATTCACTCATATCAAATCGTATACAATTTTTCTCATCTCCAAATAATAGTTCTGCAATCGCTTTTGCTAATTCTGTTTTTCCCGTTCCAGTTGGTCCCGCAAAAAATAAAATTCCTCGTGGTTTAGCCTGCGTTGACGAATGCTGCAAACCCGACATTCCTCCGGCCGCTCTTTTTATGATATCCACAGCTCTTGTTATAGCTGCATCTTGCCCTTTCACACGTTGTTTTATTGTATCTTCAGCATTGCTCAGGACTTTTTGGGGTATTTTTTCCCATGGGTTCTCTTTGATTCCGTATTTATAAAGGGAAACAGCACTCTCAATTTGACGGATTGGTATGCTCTCCTTTCTACACAAGTTTTTCAAACTATTCATCTCAATACACCTCATACCTTCTGTTAAATGAAGCAGTCTGTTGCTAAATTCTTTTTTTTCGTCTTCAGAAGATTCACTAAATCCAAAAAATTCATCCTGACGATATTTAACATATGCCTCCCTTGTATCAGAGTCTGGCAGTGGTATTGATATGTTTTTGGAGTATGGATTGTTAATAAAAAACCAGGATGGAATATCATTTATCTTATCTACGACTAAAATCAGCATATTCTTTTTTATTTTCCTTTTTCCAAGACTGACCATTTGTGAATTCAATGATGCATACATCAAATTCATGAACAGTAATCTTTCATCTCCTTCCAGATGATCTGGTTTTGCACAATATTGCGATGCAAAAAACATTACAAATGCGGCTAAATGATTTGATATTATTACATTTTTAATAATTTCACTGGCACTTAATGTATCTGCTGGCGAATAAACCACCCCCAAATAATCACTAATTGTTTTGGGAAGCCTGTGTATGTCACAGCCACATTCTTTTAATACATTCCCAATATCACACGAATCATAAAAACGATTGTAGAATCCGTTCATTGGATCGTAATAAATGATTCTTTCATACCCTTGTGCAGATAAATATTTATTTAGATATTCATCCATCTCTACAAATGAAATATCATACTCTGTCACTAATGGATAAGTATCATAAATATTATTTTCCAGAATAAATGTTGTTTTAATGTCACTAAATATTTCAAGTTCTCTTTGCCACTTTGACTGATAATTCATCTACTCGCTCCTGTCATGAATCCCTATCGACAACATATATTTTCTATCATAAAAATGCTGCAACTTTCTTCCCTGATTCAAATATTCCACATACCTACTTTCGATTGCCGAATCCCTATAATATATTTTCTGGTTTTCCGAACCTCTAAGCGCCAATCCTGAAACATTCTGTTCTTCTTCATACTTTCCGTCTATCAGGACATCTATAAGCTCCAACAACTGATAGCCTTTATCCATGTTGTGAATATCATGTATCGTATATCCTGTATAAACTAATATTTCCTTATTAAATGCCCTAAGGCCTTTCAATAATCGATACAATTGTTCTATTTGATAAAAAGGTTCTCCTCCCGTTATGGTAAATCCATCAACTTCATTTCCTATACAGATTGAATTTATACTATTTAAAATTTTATGTACATCAACGTTATTCTTTTCTTTCTGATCCCATAGTTCAGGATTAATACACGCATGACAATGATGTGGGCATCCTTGCATCCATATTCCAATTCTTGTTCCAACACCTAAAACAAAAACCGGATAAACCATTCTTTCAACATACATAATTACAATTCAACCTCAAAATGAACATTTGCTAACGATAGCAAATCACCGTTTTCTAAAGGAACAAATTCTTTCTTAGGAAGTATATTACCATTTTTGCGCGTACTGTTTGTACTCATATCCTTTACCACCCAATAACCATCTACAAATTTGATTTCACAATGAATTCGACTAACATATTCATAATCCGAAAAAAAATCAGCATATTCCGTTCCCATTTTTCCAAGAATAGCACCTCGCGAAGATATATTAAGCACATGTGAAGTTCCTTTTGCTATTAACTTCATGACAATTTTATCATCTGATTCTAATTCAACTTCATCGCCAGATTCTTCCCTGTGCTCTGTTTCTATCCTGGAACGATACAATTCATCATTCAGACAATCTGGATTCCTACATTTTCTTACATCTTTTCCACTTACCAAATAATTTTTTGCTCCACATACTTTACAGCGCCTGAACTTTTTTTCTGCTTTATCTTCCGTCGAATCTTCTTTTGCTGCTAAGCATAAGCCTTCATCATCATTTTCTTCCTCCATAGGAATCACCATTAACATTGATTCTCCACAAGAACACTTATCACTATTTACTTCATTTTTTCTTCCACACCCACTACATATTTTTATATATCTTCCCATAGTTTTTTGTCCTGCTCTTTCTATTCATATTATTTAATTTTTTTCTGTCAACTTTCTTAGCAAAGCATTTATCGGGAGGCATATTTTTAATTTGATTATATTGGACACCTTTTTCTTTCAAACGATTTACCAGCTCAGGATATTGTGAGCAGAAACTTATCATTTTACCCACAGATTTTTCACGTTCATACTCATCAGGCGTTTCGTCCTCCCCTGTTATTGCAATTTCCATTACAATCGCACCGTTAGATGATTGCTTTACATTGATAACACTGTCAGGATCAAACTTAAAATAACTATTTTTATATAAATCAGAGGCGTTTCGCATAACGTCACTTCGCAATACTTCGTGACCGTATTCGGACATTACTTCTTCTATTACTTTTGAAATATATTCCAGCTTATCATTTTCCCTTATATCAGAATTTAGTCTATCAATTTCCCTTCTTAACATTGTAAGCGACTGAAACTCTTCCATACCTCTTATTTTCTCTTTCATCGTTTCTGCCTTTATCACATAATCGTCATATAGATCCCATTTCATATTTTGTTTTTTAACTGAGTTGTGAACTTTGTTTTTAAGAATTTCATATATTTTTTCAATCTCTAAGATATCTTCCTTACATTTGAGTAATGAAATTAATCTCGCAGCTATGTTCGTAATAACACCTTTATCCTCAGACGAAATGTCATATAAACAATCGCATTCATCCAACAGTCCATAATATTTCTCAAATGACTGTTGTTGGGACATGCAAATATTCCCCAATTCTTTTTCCTGTTCACAAACAGATGCTTTTATATGCTTCACATACATATTTTCTTTATATTTATATAATATTGCCTCAACCTGCTTTCTGGCATCCTCCACGCTGTCTCTGACATAAGTAATTCTATTCTCAATCTCTTTCCTGCTGCCTGACATATCAACTTTAACTGTTGAAATAATCTCATCCAACTTGTGAATTTGTGTTGTAGAATATACATCATCCGTTTCAGATATCTGCGCTTTCAAATTCTTGATTTCACTTTTTATATCATATAAATCAGCGTACTCTTTTCTGAGTTTTTCTTTAGACTCTTCCAGTACTTTCCGCATCTCTTCCAATTTTCTTTGTCTTTCTGCTTGTAAACGTTCTTTTTCTATTCGCTTAAGCTCTGCTTCGCTATATTTCGGACCACTCATCTGATTTTCGCTCTCATAATTTCAAATATTTTTGTATAAATTATCTTTAATTTGTCTTTAGTAAGCCTAAAAAAAATAGTAGAATATTTCTTGAAATATACATTTCTACGAAATAAAAATATTTGCGAATTCCCAATTTTCATTCAAAATATTCATTTGTTTTCTCTTTATGTCCATATCAGAATGAACATATCTACTCATAGTAAATGAGACATTCGAATGGCCTAATATCTCACTAAGTGTTTTTATGTCAAAACCTGAACGTATACATTTTGTTGCAAAAGTGTGCCGTAAACAGTGGAAATGAAAGCCAAAGCATCCACATCTTTTCATTATTCGCTGGAATGCATATTGCAATGTCCTGGGTTCATATGGCTGCTCCTTATTATTTAAAATATAACTGTTTTCAGGAAAATTTTTTATTCCATAGGAGATTAATATATCATACAAAAAATCTGGCAATGGTATAGTACGAATTGAATGCCGACTTTTGGGATTTGTAATAACCAGATTTGTTGTATTTGTAGAAAAGTCACTTAACCTTTGCACTGTTTTAGTCACATATATTGCTTTGAAAACAAAATCTATATCACTCACTTTTAATGAACATACCTCTCCCAACCTAATTCCAGTGTACAAAGATAATAGAATTCCTAAATGATTTGCCGTTTTCTTTGCCATTACTTCCGCAACCAATTTTTTTTCCTGTTCCTCGTTCAATACATTTATTTCTCTTTGTATCGTGTGCTCCGCCATTTCAAAATTA
The DNA here is from genome assembly GCA_003612525.1 of bacterium C-53. GTDB lineage: Bacteria > Bacillota > Clostridia > Lachnospirales > Lachnospiraceae > C-53. The sequence continues at coordinate 365,333 of RAZD01000001.1, forward strand.
ATATATATTCGTGATATATATTGTTTTTTTATCGCATACATAATAACTGCTTTTATGAGATAAATAATACTTTTAAGTGTACTGTATGATAAAATGTCCTTATATTTTTCGTATATCAAATACATATTTCTATCTATCGTTAATGTATTTATATCCTCAATTCTTACAGTATGAAATTGAGGATATATATAGTTATTAAATAAATACCTATATTTGTTTAATGTGGATTTTTTTATTTTATAAGATTTTAAAATCATCCACTCATTTGCCATCTCCACAAAGCATGTTGGAAGATAATTATTTTCCCAATACAAACTATGTTCCATTTTTTCCTCCTTATTGTGAAATTAATTGTATATTAAAATCAAAATGCACCCTGAAAGTAATTAAAAAATAGCACATATTGACAAAAAATATGTCATTTAGTAAAATTACTTTATAGTTATTTCGTAGAAATGTATATTCAAAGAAATTTTTTTAGAGTGCCTGCAAACAACACACTGAAATTAAAACAGGGCTGTTGCATATAGGTCTTAAATCCTATATGCAACAGCCCTGTTTTATTCACAATTAGAAGCCTCAAGAACTGCTACTATATTTTTTTCACACCAATCGTCACATTCTCACCATTTACATTCCATTCTTTACTAATTCCGTCCATCTCTCCTGTCACAATCGTATCCGCAAGCACCTTACCGGCAATTGAGCTCTCATTTGCCCTCACAATTCCTGCAATCTTATCATTGCCGTTCAGATATACGGTAATATGATCCATGACTTCGAAATCCGCGTCTTTACGCATTGTCTGGATTTTGCTGATGATCTCGTACACATAACCCTCTTCAATCAGTGCTTCGCTCAGATTCGTATCAAGCACAACCGTCATTCCACGGTCCTCCTGCGACATATAACCTTCTTTCTGGCTCATTGTAATCAGCAGGTCCTCTTCTCCAAGAGAAACTTCCGTGCCATTTACATCAAAACGGATGACACCGGCTGCTTTTAGATCATCCATTGCAGCATTTCCATCAAGTGAAGCAAGCATCTTCTGAATACCGCCCAGCTGTTTTCCATACTTTGGCCCGACCGTCTTAAGCTGCGGCTTGAACGTATATGTCGTAAATTCTCTCACATCATCAGTGAAAATCACTTTTTTCACATTCAGCTCATCCTCAATGATATTCCTGTAGAACTCGGACAAAGGCTCCTGCGCCTTTACAAACATTTGTCCGATCGGCTGTCTGTTTTTGATATTCGCTGCATTTCTGCATGCCCGTCCCATCACTACAATGTTGAGAACCTCTTCCATATCCTCCTCAAGCTTTCTGTCAATCCATCCGGAATCAGAAACGGGGAAATCACACAAATGAATGCTCTCCGGCGCACTCTGATCAACACTGCATACAAGATTTCGGTAAATATCCTCCGTCATAAACGGAATCATGGGCGCCGCCGCCTTACTGATCGTAACGAGCGCCGTATAGAGTGTCATGTATGCATTGATCTTATCCTGCTCCATGCCTTTCGCCCAGAAACGTTCGCGGCTCCTTCTGACATACCAGTTACTCATATCATCGACAAACTCCTGAAGCGCTCTCGCTGCCTCCGGAATCCTATAGTTTTCAAGATCACTGTCCACCTCTGCCACAACGGAATTCAGTTTTGACAAAAGCCATTTGTCCATAACAGCAAGCTTATCGTATTCCAATTTATGCTCTGCCGCATTAAAACTGTCAATATTCGCATAAAGCACAAAGAACGCATACGTATTCCAGAGCGTACCCATAAACTTACGCTGGCCTTCCTGTACTGCTTTTCCATGAAAACGGTTCGGCAGCCAGGGTGCGGAATTGATATAGAAATACCAACGGATTGCATCGGCTCCATAAGTCTTTAAAGCATCAAACGGGTCTACGGCATTTCCTTTACTCTTGCTCATCTTCTGTCCGTTTTCGTCCTGCACATGTCCCAGAACAAGAACATTCTCATACGGCGCTTTGTTAAAGAGCAGTGTTGATTCCGCAAGCAGAGAATAGAACCATCCGCGTGTCTGGTCTACGGCTTCGGAAATAAACTGCGCCGGAAACTGCGCTTCAAACTTGTCCTTATTCTCAAACGGATAATGATGCTGGGCAAACGGCATTGCGCCTGAATCAAACCAGCAGTCGATCACCTCCGGCACCCTCTTCATCGGTTTCCCGCACTTCGGACACGGAATCGTGATTTCATCGATATAAGGCCGGTGAAGCTCCACAGACTGCGCCTCTTTGTTCCCACTCATTTTTTCAAGCTCATCGCGGCTTCCGACCGACTCCATATGCCCGCATTCACATTCCCATACATTGAGCGGTGTGCCCCAGTAACGGTTTCGCGAAATACCCCAGTCCTGAATATTTAACAGCCAGTCGCCGAAACGTCCTTTGCCAATTGACTCCGGAATCCAGTTAATTGTATTATTATTGCGTATCAAGTCTTCCTTCACTGCCGTCATCTTGATAAACCAGGATTCTCTCGCATAATAAAGCAGCGGCGTGTCACATCTCCAGCAGAACGGATAATCATGTTCAAATTTCGGAGCGTCAAAGAGAAGCCCCTTTGCATCAAGGTCCTTCAGGATAAGGGGGTCGGCATCCTTCACGAAAGTCCCGGCATACGCCGTTTCCTCCGTCATATTTCCTTTTCCGTCTACAAGTTGTACGAAAGGCAGATCATACCTGCGTCCAACCTGCGCGTCGTCTTCACCAAATGCAGGCGCAATATGAACAATGCCGGTACCATCCGACATAGTGACATATGTGTCACATACTACATAATGCGCTTTCTTATGCTGTTTTTCACAAATCTGTACCGCACAGTCAAAAAGCGGCTCATATTCTTTATACTCCAGATCTTTTCCTTTGTAGTCCTCAAGAATCTCGTATGTTTTTGTCTTCTTTCCTTCCTCGCCGAGCTTGCCAAGCACCTTGTCAAGAAGCGCCTTTGCCATATAATACGTATATCCGTCCACTGCTTTTACTTTGCAGTAATCCTCATCCGGATTCACACAGAGCGCCACATTTGACGGCAGCGTCCACGGTGTTGTTGTCCATGCAAGGAAATATGCATCCTCTCCAATCACCTTAAAGCGGGCAACCGCTGAGCGTTCCTTTACCTCTTTATATCCCTGCGCCACTTCATGTGAAGAAAGCGGAGTGCCGCATCGAGGGCAGTACGGTACAATTTTAAAGCCCTTATACAAAAGTCCCTTGTCCCAAATCTGCTTTAAAGCCCACCACTCAGACTCAATAAAATCATCATGGTACGTTACATAAGGGTCGTCCATATCCGCCCAAAAACCTACGGTGCCGGAAAAATCTTCCCACATGCCTTTGTACTTCCAGACGCTTTCCTTGCACTTCGAGATAAACGGGTCAAGGCCATATCCCTCAATCTGTTCTTTCCCGTCAAGCCCAAGCTCCTTCTCAACTTCCAGCTCGACAGGAAGCCCATGCGTATCCCATCCTGCTTTTCTTGGAACCATATACCCCTTCATCGTCCTGTATCGCGGAATCATATCTTTGATCACACGCGTCAACACATGGCCAATGTGCGGCTTTCCGTTTGCAGTCGGCGGTCCGTCATAGAACGTGTAGGTCTCACCTTCTTTTCGCTGCTCCATACTTTTTCTGAAAATATCATTTTCTTTCCAAAATTCCTCTACCTTTTTCTCACGGTCCACAAAATTGAGATTCGTATCTACTTTTTCGTACATCCTGCTCCTCCATTCTAAGTTCATGTGAAATATTAAAAGCCCCGTCCTGTAAAAGGACGAGGCTGACTCCCGAAACCACCTGTTACAAATGTACTATCATACACGCCCCTGATAACGGAAGGAAACCGTCAGCTGCTACTTATTTTCGCCGCTGCGACTCGGAAGTGATTTTCAGCTGTTATCTACTTGCACCGGTCTTCCACCATCCCCGGCTCGCTTTTGCTTTCATAAACAGCCTACTGTCTTCGTCTGCATCTTTTCATCACACATTATAATGTGAGGTCTGCGAATTTGTCAAGAGGGTTCCGCTAAGCCTTGTGTTCACCTGAAATGAAATCTTAAATTCCACCTTCTCCAACTACAGTAGCATTTACCTCTGCATAAGTAGAGTTTAC